>NZ_BAMN01000008.1 GCF_000615905.1 Companilactobacillus nodensis DSM 19682 = JCM 14932 = NBRC 107160 | reverse complement strand
ATAAGAAATGTTGAAATGACGGCTCTCGTTTGATAAAGTTTTTAATATTGGGGGAATTTAATGGTAAAGCGAATTACATTGATTTTACTGTTTTTATTTCTTTGTGGGGCTTTTATTTTGAATATAGATACTGTTGGGGATGGAGTTCAGAAAGTTAAGCAAGATTCACATGAACTTTCGAGTCAGCTGACTGAGACTGAATTCAAAACTAAAAAGAATAATTATAGCTATGTATCGTTCGATAATTTGTACGAGAATCCGCAAATTTATAAAAATACTAAAATTTACCAAAAAGGGTTAGTGCTTGAATCTGATGAAGACTTTGCGATCGTTTCTCTCGATTTGAAGGATCGTTCAAAAGATGTAAAAATCAATTATGATTTAAGCACATTATCAAAAGGAATGTCTAGACTTGAGACTGGCAATCGGATTCAAGTATTTGGCAAATTTAGTGATGTTGAGAATTATACGAATGAGAAAGGCAGGGTCATGACCCGTCCTGTTATAAATGCCAAATTTATTCGAGTTACTAATTCTTAAAAATAGAGAACAGAAAAACACCTGTCAACTAATGTTGGCAGGTGTTTTAACTATCAAAAGGGTTTTTATATTTGTAACGGACGGTAATATAAATGGCATTTGCTCTTCAATGTAGGATGAAGAGCTGAAAATATGAGAAGTTATTTTTTACTTTTAGAATCTTTATCGTTTTTAGAAGATTTCTTGTCCGCAGAATCTACTCGATCTACGTTTTTTTTGACATCATCGGGAAGTGAAGCAAATTTGTCAAATAAGCTACCAAAATTCTCTTCGCGTTTCACTGTTAGGCCCATCGGTATCAGCCCCTTTCAGGTTATTTATTATTTATCTTTTAATTAACTACATTATAAGACCTTTTGCACAAAATCTCAAATTCTTGCAACTTTTTTTTGATTAGGTAAAATAGAAAGAGCTATTATAACTATTATTGTGACTTTGAAAGGAGATATTTTTTGGCAACAGAATATCTTGAACATAAATTAAGCCTTTTACCAGCACGTCCTGGTTGCTACTTGATGAAGGACATAAATTCTAAAATTATTTATGTTGGTAAGGCTAAAAACCTAAAAAATCGTGTTCGTTCATACTTCAAGAGTTCACACGAAGGTAAAACTGAACGTTTAGTATCTGAAATCAGGGATTTTGAGACAATTATTACCTCTAATGATAAAGAGGCATTCTTGCTTGAAATAACTCTGATTCAAAAGCATCAACCATACTACAATATTAAGCTGAAACGTGGAACAGGTTATCCTTATATCAAGATCACAAATGAGCGTGATCCGAAGCTGGAAATAACTGGTCAAATCAAAAAAGACGGTGCCTATTACTTCGGTCCGTATCCTAATGTCTGGGCTGCTTCAAATACACTGAACTTTTTACAGAAAGTCTATCCACTTCGTCGTTGCCAAGGACATATGGGGAGACCTTGTTTGTATTACCACATGGGGCAGTGCTTAGGTGCCTGTTTCCAAGAAGTTCCTGAAGAAAAATATAATAAGCAAATTGAAAAGATCAAAAAGTTCTTAGGTGGAAATGTTGGTGAAATAAAATCTCAACTGGAAACTAGAATGGAAAAGGCATCAGATAATCTTGAGTTCGAGCGTGCCGGTGAATTACGCGATCAAATCAAATATATTGAAACGACTGTTGAAAAGCAAAAAATCATTTCTAATGACAGCACACCGCGTGATATTTTTAATTATTACGTTGAAAAGGCTGGATCTCAATTCAGATATTCTTTATTCGTCAGGCAAGACTGATGAAACGTGAAAAGAGAGTATTTGCTTGTATCAACTCTCCTGAGGAAGAATTATCGACGTTTATTTTGCAGTTTTATAATCGAAGAAATCAAGTCATGCCAAAAGAGATTCTTGTTCCAAGTAATTTGGATAAAGATACACTTTCAGAAGTCTTGAATGTCCCATTTAGAACGCCGCAGCGTGGTCAAAAGAAAGATTTGATGGACATGGCTGCTGATAATTCTAAACTTGTCTTGCAAGAGAAGTTCAGATTGATGGAACTCGATAATCGTCAAACTTACGGTGCTCAAAAACAAATATTTGAGGCTCTAGGATTACCATATGGACATGTGATCGAGTCATTTGACCACTCGCATATTCAAGGCACCAACCCAGTGTCAGCGATGGTCCAATTCTTGGATGGACGACCAGAAAAAAGCAATTATCGTAAATATAAGATCAAAGGCGAGGTGGAGCATCAGTCTGGTGCAGATGAAGCCGCTAATACTCGTGAGGTAGTCTATCGTCGATATTCTCGAGTTCTTAAGGAAGAGGGCAACCTGCCTGACTTGATTCTTATGGATGGTGGAATAATCGAGCTGCGAGCTGTTATGGACGTTCTGCAGAATGAATTAGGTATTCATATTCCTGTTGCGGGGATGGTCAAAGATAATCACCATAATACTTCGCATTTGATTTTTGGTGAAGAAGGTGAGATCGTCCCACTTGATCGTAAGAGTCAAGGTTTCTATTTACTTCAAAGGATTCAGGATGAAGTTCATAGATTTGCAATTACCTTTCAACGTAAAACTAGAAGTAAAAATGCTTTGTCATCAAGGCTTGATGGCATTCAAGGAGTCGGACCTAAGACTCGTAATAAACTTCTGAAGAAGTTTGGATCGGTTAAGAAGATGAAAGATGCTTCGGTCGAAGAATTGACAGCGTTGGGCATTTCGAAGACAACTGCGCAGACAATTAAAATTACATTAGCAAGTACTGACTTCCACAAAAAATATTCTAAGGGCTAAAAATCGTATAAACAGTAGTGTCGAATCAGATAGTTTTATCTGATTTGGCACTTTTTTTTGTATGCGGTAACAAAATAATTTCAAAGAAAACGTTGACAAAAAAAGTGGAAGGGGTTACATTCTAATTGCGCAAACGTTTGCTTAACTTGCGAAATTAAAAAAAGTTGAAATAGAAGAGGAAGATGTATTTTGGAAAAATGGTGGAATAACGCAGTCGTATATCAAGTCTATCCAGCTAGTTATCAGGATAGTAATGGAGATGGAATCGGTGATTTACCTGGTATTACCAAACGATTAGACTACATCAAAAAATTGGGAGTTGATATTGTTTGGTTAAGTCCAATTTATAAATCTCCTCAAGTTGATAATGGTTATGATATTTCTGATTACCAAGCAATCAATCCTGACTTTGGTAACATGGAAGACTTTGACAAGCTACTTAAGAAGGCTCATGACTTAGGACTCAAAATCATGATGGATCTTGTGGTAAATCACACATCAGATGCACATAAATGGTTCCAAGAATCACGCAAAGGCAAAGATAATCCATATCGTGATTATTATATCTGGCGTGATGGTAAAGATGGTAAGGCTCCTAATAATTGGGTTCATCCTTCATGGGACCTGCTTGGAAGTATGATGAACAATCTGGTCAATATTACTTGCACTTGTTTGCCCCAGAACAACCAGATTTGAACTGGGAGAATCCTAATGTGCGTCATTCAGTCTTTGACATGATGAATTGGTGGGCTGATAAGGGTGTTGATGGTTTCCGTATGGATGTTATCAATTATATTTCGAAGCCTGAAGGATTACCTGATGCTTTGAAACAAAAGGATGAACTTTATGCTAATCCAGAACCACTAGTTGCGAATGGACATCGAATCCACGAATTCTTGCAAGAAATGAATAAAAATGTCATGAGCAAGCATAAGATGGTGACAGTCGGTGAAGCACCTGCAGTTACAACGGATGAAGCAAAGAGATATTCAAATCTTAGTGGTAAAGAACTAGATATGGTCTTCCAATTTGAACACATGGGCTTAGATGGCAACAAGAATCCTGCATTAGGTCGTTGGTCTGATCGTAAAGTTGCACTGAGCGATTTGAGAGACAATCTTACTAAGTGGCAGAAGTCATTGTATGGTGAAGCTTGGAACTCATTGTATTGGAACAATCATGATCAACCACGTGTTGTATCAAGATTTGGTAATGATACAACTGAAGAATATCGTGTCTTGAGTGCCAAGATGCTAGCTACAATGTTGCACTTCCAACAAGGAACACCATTTGTTTTTGAAGGTGAAGAAATTGGAATGACTAATGCTTACTTCAAGAACTTGAGTGACTATGTAGACTTAGATTCAATCAATTCATATCACCAACTCGTTGATGAACAACATCTTTTGGATGGACCAACAATGTTGAAGTATATGGGTATGCACAGTCGTGATAATGCACGTACTCCTATGCAATGGGATGCTACCGAGAACGCTGGATTTTCGACTGGTAAGCCTTGGGAAAATATGAATTCTCGTTATAAGGAAATCAATGTTGAACAAGCATTAAAGGATCCAAACTCAATTTTCTATTATTATCAAGAACTTATTAAATTACGTCATACAATGCCTGTAATTACTGATGGAAAGTACGAATTGGTTGAAGGCAATGACAAAGATCCAGAAGTATATGCATACACAAGAAAAGATAAGGATACTACATTGTTAGTTGTCCTTAACTATACTGATAAGAACCTAAACAGATCGTATGAAGTGCCAGCCAGTGCCAAGCTATTGATCAGTAATTATTCAGATGATTTAGGTGATGAAATTCGTCCATACGAAGCTAAGGTTTATCAATTTTAGATAGAAGAAGGAATTATTATGATGAAAGCCGAAACTGGAAAGTCGACTGATGCATTAGACACACCTAAGAAAAAGAAATCTTTTGGCTTCGATAATGCATTACCAAAATTACCGATGAGTACGATTTTTGCAATGACCTTTGGTTGTATTGGTGTCAATATGGCATTTACATTGCAGGGATCACAAATGAGTAGAATTACTCAAACTATTGGTGTTAACCCCAACAGTTTAGGATGGTTCTTCTTATTGCCTCCACTATTAGGAATGTTCGTTCAACCACTATTAGGTAAGTATTCTGATAGTACTTGGACACGTTGGGGAAGAAGAATCCCTTACCTGATCGTCGGAGCACCAATCACTGTTATCGTAATGGTATTATTGCCATTCACAGGGTCCTTTGGCTTCGGATATGGGTCGATGACAGCACTTGTATATGCGGCCATCGCCATTGCGTTAATGGATCTATTCAGTAATGTTTGTTTGGCACCATACAAGATGCTTGCTGGTGATATGGTCAACGAAGATCAAAAGAACCTTGCATGGTCATGGCAACAAATTTTTAGTTATGCCGGTGGTATTTTAGCCGCATTACTACCATTTATTCTTACAAAGTTTGGTATGACGAATACTGCGCCTAAAGGACAAGTTCCAGCTACTGTTATCTGGCATATTTAATTGGTGCCGGTATGCTATTAGTTACTAGTTTGGTAACAATTTTCAAAGTTAAAGAATATGATCCAGCAACATATGCTAAGTATCACAAGTTAGATACAACTAAGAAACAAGCAACACCTAGTTTATGGAAATTATTAAAGAGTGCTCCAAGAGCATTCTGGGAATTATCAATTGTTCAACTATTCAGTTGGATCGGAATTATGTACACATGGACTTATGCAACAGGTGCTATGGCAAATAATATCTGGAATACAACTAATCCTTCATCAGCCGGCTTCCAAGCTGCTGGTAATTGGTATGGTGTTATGACTGCCTTTTATAGTGTTGCAGCTCTATTGTGGGGATTGTTCTATGCTAAGACCAAGGCCAACCAACGTAAGTTATGGTACTCAGTAGGATTATTCGCAGATGCAATCAGTATTATTATCGTTGCCACAACACACAGTCAATGGATCGCATTATTAGCCTTTGCATTGTATGGTATTGGTAACTTTACGATCAACACATTGCCATTTACTATGTTGACAACTTCATTAGATGGTAAGAACAATGGTTCATACTTAGGATTATTCAATATTGCGGTTTGTTTGCCACAGATCATTGGTTCACTAGCCAGCTTTATTATCTTCCCAATGGTTGGAAGCAGCCAAAGTATGATGATGATCATCGGTTTCGTTGCAATGGTTATCGGTGGTTTCTCAGTTGCAATTGTTCACGAAGGTAAATAGAATTGTAGTTAATAAATTAATAGGAGACGGTCGAATGTCAGCAACGATTAAGGATATAGCACGTAAAGTCGGAGTGGCGCCTTCAACCGTCTCTCGTGTTTTATCGAACAAATCAAAGTATTATACTTCGGAAACAGCAGAGAAGGTGAAGGCGGCTGCTCGTGAGTTAGGGTATAAAAAGAATCAGGCAGCCGTGGAATTAGTAAAGAAGCAGAGTAATGTTATTGCGGCTGTCGTTAGTTCAGTTAAGACTAACTTTGCTGGCCAAATAATTGATGGGATTCAGTCAGAAGCTTCCAAACACGGCTATAATCTGATTGTCGTTTATTCAAATAGTGCCAGTGCTGAAGAGCAAAGAAAAGCCTTGCTGACAGTGATTGAACGCCCAGTAATGGGAATTCTGTTATTATCGATTGCTTTGTCTGATGACAATTTGAAGATGTTAAAAGAATCAGATATTCCGTATTGCTTCTTGTCAATGGGATTCGATGATGATCGGCCATTTGTCAGCTCTGATGATATGGAAATAGGCTATGAAGCTACTAAGTTCTTGATCGATAAAGGCCATCGAAAAATTGGTCTAGCTGCTATTGATAAGTATCCTTATACTGGAAGATTAAGATTGGCCGGCTATAGTAAGGCTCTTAATGAGGCGAACATAGTTCCGGATAATTCGTGGATTCAATCTGGAGATTATAGTTATACAGCTGGTGAATCAGCAATGAAAGCTTATGGTAAGGATACTGACTTAACGGGGATCGTGGCCGCTAGTGATATGGCAGCAATTGGTGCTCTTAATGAGGCACGTAACTTAGGATTGCGTGTTCCTGACGACTTGTCCATTATCAGTATTGATGGAACTGAGATGTGTCAAATAGTTCAACCACAGCTAACTAGTGTGTCACAAGATTTTTATAAGATGGGTGTAGTTGGTGTTCAGCGCATTGAGGAAAGTGTAGTTAATAAAACCGCATCAAAAGATCATCAACAGCTCATACCAGTTCATATTTATGAGCGGGATTCAACAAAGTAAATTTAAAAGGATTCGATCAAAATCATTATGATCGAATCCTTTTTGGTATCTAATATTATTGAACACTCAACTGATTCTTACTGCTGACCGCTCCGTCTGTGAAGGTAATAACGATGTTGGCTCCAATATCACCTTTGACATCTGAGGTGTATGAGTAGACCTTAGATGCGGTATTCTCAACAGATGTTTCTGAATAGCCATTTGGTTTGCCTAGCAGATTAATGACATCTTGTTCTGACTGACCATTTTGAATCTGGTTGTACAAATCGAGAGTGATTTTTTTATTACGGGAGACCTTTAATCCAGAGATTGACTTGCTGATAGCGTGATCGTTAACGAATCCGACAATGAGGGATGCTCCCAGGTCGCCGTTAGCAATCTTCTTCCAAATGTAAGAGGTAGCTTGAACGTCACCAATCGTGCTGTCTGAACTTGATGAGTAGTTACCGAATAGTTTTTGAAGATTAGCTAAGGAGAGTCCATCAGTTTGGCTCAAATATATTCCATTGTAGTTATCAAGTCTGATACCACTAGTCTTTTTAACTTTGGAGGATTTTTTCTTAGCGGATTTATTTTTTTTAGAGGAGGATTCGGTTTTTGTATCTGAATTATTATTTTGGTAGTAGTAATATCCAGTTCCAGCGGCTGCAACCAAAATAACTATTAGTAGCCAAAACCACCACTTTTTGAAGAAACGCTTTTTCTTTTTGTTTTGAGTGCGATATTGTGAACGGCTCATTGTAACTTGATTCTTCATTATAAAATCCCCCTGATTGCTATATAACTTTAATTTTATAATACCAGTAATAGAAGGTAAACCGACAATTGAAGTTCAAATGTACAAAAAAAACACCTGCAATTATGCAGGTGCTTCGGTTAATAATTATTTTTCAGCTTTCTTAGCAGGTTTCCATAATCCATAGATAACACCTGAGATTACAGCACCAATGACAACTGCTAACAAGTACATTAGTGGTTTGTTAGCAAGTGGTGTAACGAAGATACCACCGTGAGGTGCAGGTACGTTAACACCCCATAGTTGTGTTAGACCACCACCAATTGCGGCACCGATAACACTTGATACGATAACGTGAAGTGGATCTCCGGCAGCGAATGGAATAGCACCTTCAGTGATGAATGAGATACCTAGAACATAGTTAGATAGACCAGCTTGTCTTTCTTGTTCAGTAAACTTGTTCTTCCAGAATGTTGTGGCAATAGCGATTGCTAGAGGTGGAATCATACCACCGACCATAACAGCGGCCATCAAGGCACCATCTTGTGTTGCAGTAAATGTACCGATAGCGAATGTATAAGCAGCTTTGTTGAATGGGCCACCCATATCTACAGCCATCATTCCACCAAGCAATGTACCAAGATAACGGCATTACCAGTACCCATTGATTCAAGGAAGGCTGTGATAGCATGATTTACTACGGCGAAGACAGGATCGACAGCGAAGTACATGATTGCACCGACGATCAAAAGACTTAGAACAGGGTAGAGCAAGATAGGTTTCAAACCATCTAGTGACTTAGGAAGGTTCTTAAGAGCCTTCTTCAAGTAAACAACAGTCCAACCAGCGATGAAACCAGCAAGTAGACCACCGATAAATCCGGCAGGACTCTTAGATGAAACAACTGATGCAGTAGCTTGTGATGCCATATAACCACCAACGAAACCAGGTAGTAAGGCAGGACGATCACCGATTGAAACAGCGATATAAGCGGCTAAAACAGGAATCAAGAAACTAAATGCATAGTTACCAACGTTGTTGAAGAATAAGAACCATTGTGAATGTGCTCCAACTGAGTTTTCAAGTAAGAATGAGATAGCCATCAAGATACCACCACCAACAACGAATGGAAGCATATTTGAGATACCATTCATTAAGTCAGCATAGATCTTTGACCAAAGTGATTTTGATTCTGTAGATTCTTCTTCATCTGCAGCAGCTCCACCTTCAGCGTGGAAGACAGGGGCTTTTTGTTCTGTAGCTAAGTTGATAAGTTCCTCAGCTTTATTGATACCATCTGAAACTGGACGGTTGACTAAGTGCTTGCCATCGAAACGAGGCATGTCAACTTTCTTATCAGCGGCAATGATAACACCAGTAGCACGTCTGATTTCATCAGCTGTTAGCTTGTGCTTAACACCTTCAGAACCATTTGTTTCGACTTTAATGTCAACACCCATTTTTTCAGCTTGTTCTTTAAGAGCAGCTTCAGCCATGTATGTGTGGGCAATACCAGTAGGACAAGCAGTTACGGCAACAACGTAAGGCTTTTGATCCTCAGTTGAACCTGCGGCTTCAGCAGCTTTTGCGGCAGCAGCCTTAGCAGCTTGTTTCTCCTCATCGGCTTTGTCTTTAGCTTCTTTAGCGGCCATTGCATCATCGAATAACTTTTGAACTTCATCAGCAGTAGTTGCTTTCTTCAAGTTAGCAACCAACTCTGGGTTGATCAATAGTGATGATAGGGCAGCAAGTGCTTGCAAGTGAAGATTGTCAGCACCATCTGGAGCAGCAATCATGAAGAATAGGAATGCTGGTTGTCCATCAAGTGAGTCATAATCGATTCCCTTGGCACTCTTAGCGAATAACACGGTAGCGCGTTGTACAGCCTTATCACGAGCATGTGGCATGGCAATTCCATCACCAATACCTGTACTTGTTTGAGCTTCACGTTTTAGAATATCTGCTTTGTACAAGTCTTTGTCATTAATAACTCCAACTTGGTAATACTTGTCGACCATTTCCTCAATAGCTTCATCTTTAGTAGTAGCCTTAAGATCCATGATCATGGCATCTTTAAGTAATAATTGTTTTAGATCCATGAATAAGTCCCTCCCTTAACTTAATTCTGAAATATTTATTTCTTTATAAACTTTATCAATCTTTTCTTTAACAGCGATATCTTGACTGAAAGCAGTGGCTGAACCACATGCAGCTCCGATATGGAAACTTTCGATTGGATCACCGGTTTTCATGAATGTTCCAGCAAAACCAGCAATCATTGAATCTCCAGCACCAACTGAATTGATAACAGTTCCCTTAGGTGCATTAGCTTTGTATGTATGGCCCTTAGTTACAAGCAAAGCACCGTCGCCAGCCATTGATACTAAGACATGTTTTGCACCTTGATCCAATAATTTCTTAGCATGATCAATAATTTCTTGGTCAGAGTTAAAAGTTGTTTGGAACAAATCAGCTAGTTCATGATTGTTTGGCTTAACAACTAGGGGATGCAATGGCAATGTATCTAATAGTGCTTGGCCAGTAGTATCAATAATGAAGTCAGCACCTTGTGCTTGGATCATCTTGGCAATATCTAGATAGAATGTTTCTGGTAATTGTTTTGGTAGACTACCAGACATAATAACGACATCACCGTTACCGACAGATTTGAGTTGATCGATGAATTCATTTTTTCATCAGATGAAATAGCAGGTCCCATTCCGTTGATCTCTGTTTCTTCATCTTGTTCGACAGCGTTAACTTTGACGTTGATACGCGTATCTTCTTTAACAGTAGTGAAGTTTGTCTTCAAATTATGTTGTGCTAGTAGGCTTTTGAACATTTCACCAGTAGCTCCACCGACAAAACCTAAAGCAGTTGAATCAATGTTCAATTCTTTAAGAATACGTGAAACATTGATTCCTTTACCACCGGGAAGCTTAACATCACTAGTTGTTCTGTTAACTTCACCAGTCGTAAGAGTCTTCAATTGCAATACATAATCAATTGAAGGGTTAGCTGTAATTGTGTAAATCAATTAGTTTACCTCCATAACTTTTGTTTCCTTATTTAATAATACTGATTCTTTTACTGGCAATTCGTTGGTAATTAATGTAGCATCTTTCAAGTCGGCGAATTTACTGAAGCTGACTTGGCAGTATTTTGAACTGTCAGAAAGAATAAATGTTTGGTTAGACTGTTTTATGGCTAGTTGCTTGATGGATGATTCCTCTGGATCGGGTGTTGTATAACCTGATTCGATCGAGAATCCATTAGTTCCCAGGAAGCACTTATCAAAATGGTAAGTTTCTAGCGTTTGTACCATAGTGGAACCAACCAATGCCTTAGTGGAAGATTTTAATTTACCACCAGGTAGGAAGGTTTCAATATCGTAATCAGCTAACATTGAGGCGTTATCAACACTATTGGTGATGACTAATAAGTTTTTATGCTCTATAAGATAGGGGATCATAAATTGAATCGTTGAACCAGAATCTAAGAAAATTACTTCTTGGTTTCTTACTTGGCTCGCGGCTACTCTTCCAATTGCTTTTTTTTCATCGAGATGAATCGAAGCTTTTTGGGATAAAGCTGGTTCTTCGTGCAAAGAAATCACATTCTGAGCTCCACCGTGAATTCTTAATAATTTATGACAATTTTCTAAATCCTGTAGATCACGTCGTAATGTTGACTCGGATGCCCCGGTCAGTGGTATCAAATCGTGCAATTTGACAATATTATGAACTTTTAATTGTTCTAGTATAATTTGATGTCTCTCTTCGGTAAGCACTTTCATATCACCTCACGACAAATATAATACAACAAATTCAGCCAAAATCAACCAATATCGTTCAAATTCTTTCAAAAAACTTCAAAAGCGTTTAAAAATGTATCATCGTTGAGCAGTTTCTAATAATGGATAAGTTTTTATTCAACGTATAATGATATCTATTTTTGTGCTAAAATTTAAAAATGATAACTATGTGTAGAAAGGGGGGTTTTAATGTTTGTAGATAACGTTAAAATCACCGTTAGATCTGGTAAGGGTGGCGACGGAGCAGTCGCCTTCCGCCATGAAAAATATGTTCCGCTAGGTGGACCAGCCGGTGGAGATGGTGGTCGCGGTGGTGACATCATATTAAAAGCTAATGAAGGTATGAATACCTTAATGGATTTCAGATACAAGCGTATCTTCAAGGCTCAACCTGGCCAAAACGGACAAATCAAGGGTATGTATGGTCACAAAGCCGATCCCGTTTATATCGCCGTACCAGCAGGTACATCTGTATATAATGAAGAAAATGGTAAATTAATCGGTGATTTAGTTGAACATGATCAAGAATTGGTTGTTGCTCAAGGTGGAAAAGGTGGACGTGGTAACATTCACTTCGCTAATTCTAAGAACCGTGCACCTGAAATCGCTGAAAATGGTGAACCAGGACAAGAATTGAATATTCGTTTAGAGTTGAAGCTGATTGCTGATGTAGGTTTGGTTGGATTCCCATCTGTTGGTAAATCTACCTTATTGTCAGTATCCACTTCTGCTAAGCCAAAAATTGCGGCTTATCACTTTACGACACTTTCACCTAATTTGGGAATGGTTAAATTAGATAACGGACAAGACTTCGTTATTGCCGATTTACCAGGACTTATTGAAGGTGCTTCAAATGGTGTTGGACTTGGGATTCAATTCTTACGTCACGTTGAACGTACACGAGTAATTTTGCATTTAGTTGATATGGATCCTGAAAATGGTCGTGATCCATATGAAGACTATGTCGCTATTCGCAATGAATTAGGAAACTATGATAAGAACGTTCTTAATCGTCCAGAGGTGATCGTACCAACGAAACTTGATATTCCTGGCTCGGAAGAGAGAATGGAAGAATTCAAGAAGCAATTGGCTGAACACAAGGATGAGAAGGATATTGATATTTTCCCAATCTCAAGTATTCAGCATACTGGTGTCAAAGCTTTGATGAATCATACTAGTGAAGTTCTATCTAAAGCGGAACCTATTCACTTTGATGTTCAAACTGACGAAACCAAAGAATATAATTATGAAGCAAAAGCTGATAAGTTCACGATTGAAAAAGAAGATGAACACAGCTATATCGTCAAGGGTGATGAAGTTGAATTGCTTCTTCAAAGAAGTAATTTGGATCATCAAGATGGAATCATGAGATTTGCACGTCAGCTTAAAGGCATGGGTATTGAAGAAGGCCTTATGAAGGCTGGCGCACAATCTGGAGATTCTGTAACAATTCTTGATTTCACGTTTGAATTTATTTAGGGGTAAATAAGTATAATGAATAAATCACCGAAAAGAAGATATATTAGCGGATTTGACGGATTGCGTACTTTAGGGGTTATAGGTGTCATAATGTATCACTTGAATCCTAACGTCTTTTCCGGTGGATATTTAGGAGTTCCAATTTTTTTCTTAATTTCTGGTTATTTAATAACGGATCACTTTTTCAATACGACCGATTATGGTGGGAAATTCGATTTAAAGAATTTTTATTGGAAACGTGTTAAACGTTTGTATCCAGGGATGTTGTTTGTGCTGCTGGCTTCTGGGGCCTACATTTGCTTCTTCTTGAAGAATCTGCTTTATCATTTAGATCAAATCGTTTTAACGAATGTTCTGAATGTTTATAACTGGTGGCAAATATTTAATGGCCAATCATACTTCGAAAGATTTGCGAATAACGAGTCACCATTCACGCACCTTTGGACTTTATCAATTGAAGGTCAATTCTACATTGTTTGGCCTTTGTTATTGCTATTATTTATCAAGTTTGGTGTGAAGAAGAGTCGTATATTTGGATTTACGATGGTTGTTTCAATTGCTTCAGCAATTTGGATGGCAATTTTATTCCAGCCGGGTGTTGATCCAAGTAGAATTTACTATGGTACTGATACTCGTCTATTCTCTATTCTTATGGGATGTGGATTGGCCTTGATATGGCCGGCCGAGCGCCTTAAAGGTGGTCTGGATAAGAAGGATAAGTTCAAACTGAATATTATCGGTGGATTGGCAATTGCCTTGCTTATCTTGATGATATTTACAGTGAAGGACAATGATCCATTCTTATATCGTGGTGGAATGTTTATCTTTACATTGGTTACATGTATTTTAATTGCAGTCGTCGCACATCCCGATGCCTTTTGGAATAAGGTATTGAGTAACAAGGTTTTCCATTATATTGGAAGTAGAAGTTACGGATTATATCTATACCAATTTCCTGTAATGATTTTCTTTGAATCAAAATTCAAGAATATTGCTGACCATCCGATTCTTTATCCAGTAATTGAAGTTATTTTGATTGTTTTGGTTACTGAATTCTCGTTCAGGTACGTTGAACAACCATTGGCACATGCTAATTGGGATTCAATTAAGTATTTCTTCAAGCGTTCATTGGGTTATCAAAAGGTCTTGGCAGTGTTGATTGCTTTGATCACTATAACTGGTTGTTATAGTGTTGTTAAAGCTGTCAGTGCGCCGAATCCTAATGTTAATCACAGTCAATTGGCTGACAAGATTACTAAGAACGAAAAGGCTAATAAGAAAAAGAAACAAGCAGCTATTGATAATTTGAAGAAAAACAAAGCTAAGAAGGCAAATGGGAAGATCAGTGCAGCTGATATGGCTAAATATAAGAAGGCTGCAAAAGATAATCCAGTTAACCAGGACTTTGAAAAATATGGTCTGACTCAGATCCAATTACAACAATTAAAAGATATACCACTTACTGCTGTTGGTGATTCAGTTATGGCCGATGGTTCGGATAACTTCTTGAAGTTGTTCGATGATAAGAAGGTTATCGTTGATGCTGCTGTCAGTCGTCAAGTTGATGCCAGTGTCGATATTTTACAAAATTACAAGAACCAAGGTGTATTAGCACCAAATGTTATGATTGGCCTTGGTACAAATGGTCCAATCAGCGCTCAACAAGTCGATCAAATTATGAAATTGGTCGGTCCAAGCAGAAATGTTTTCTGGATCAACGTTCATGTACCAACTAGACCTTGGGAGAAGACGGTTAATGGTGTTCTAAGTCAGGCTACTAACAAGTATAAGAACTTGCATGTGATTGATTGGAACGGCTATTCTAACGGTCATACAGACTGGTTCTATGATGATAACGTTCATCCAAATCCGGATGGATCAATGTACTATACTTCATTTGTAGTAAAAGATATTTTGAAAGTATTAGATAAAAAATAGAATAGGATTTTTATATGGAATTAGAATTTTTAGGAACAGGAGCCGGGGTCCCTTCAAAAGGCCGCAACGTTTCGAGTACAGCATTAAAGATGCTGGATGAAAGAAATGAAGTTTGGTTATTTGACGTGGGCGAGGCGACACAGCATCAAATTTTAAGAACAACAATTCGACCAAGAAAAATTGCTAAGATATTTATTACTCATTTGCATGGTGATCATATTTTTGGCTTGCCTGGTTTATTAGCTAGTAGAGCCAACCAGGGCGGCACTTCTCCATTGGAGATATATGGTCCTGTCGGCATCAAAGAATTCGTTGAAACTTCTTTGAGGGTCACTGGCAGCAAATTAAACTACAGAATTAAGTACATTGAATTAAAAACCGGTGGAGAAGTATTCAATGATAAGACCTTCAGCGTTTACGCTGGAAAACTGAAGCATCGAATTACTTGTTACGGTTATCGAGTAGTTGAAAAACCTCGTACTGGGGAACTGCTAGTTGATGAGTTGAAAAAATATAATATTCCTAATGGCCCGATCTTTGGACAATTAAAAGCTGGAAAGATCGTTAAACTTGAAGATGGTACAGAATTAAATGGCCAAGATTTTATTGGACCTGATAAGCCAAGCAAGGTTGTAACGATTATTTCAGACACACGCTACACTCCTGAAATCGACAAGTTGTCACAGGATGCAGATGTGATCGTTCATGAATCGACTTTTTCAAATGATGAAAAACAATTAGCTTATAATTATTTTCATTCAACCGCAACCAGTGCCGCTGAAGTAGCTAAAAAATGTAATGCTAAAGGATTATTGTTGACACATATTTCAGCTAGATATACAGGCAAGGGTTCATTGATTTTGCAAAAAGAAGCTCAAAAGGTTTTTAAGAATACTAAAGTAGTTAATGATTTCGATATCTACGAGGTACCATTTAAAATATAGGAGAGCAGGTAATAGGATGAATAATTTATTGAATCAAACAGTTTTGGTAACTGGTGCATCATCTGGTATTGGTAAAGATGTTGCAGTTAATTCTGCTAAACTTGGTGCCAATTTGATTTTAGTTGCTAGAAGTGAAGATAAACTGATCAAGGTCAAGAATGAATGTACTCGTGTGGGTGCTGAAACAGCTCACCACGAATATATCTTGATCGACATGAGTGACCCTAAACAAATTACTGCTGGTGTTGATAAGGCATTTGAATTTTCTGATAATATTGATATATTAGTAAATGCAGCAGGGTTTGGTGATTTCTCAAATTATCTAGATACTGAATTCGCAACAGTTGAAAAAATGTTCCGAGTTAATGTATTAGGATTGATGTTGATGAGTCGTTTGATTGCAGGAAAAATGATTACTAACGGTCATGGCCACATTTTCAATGTTGGTTCAATGGCTGGTAAGATCACAACTCCTAAGTCAGCTGCATATTCAGCAACTAAAGCTGCAGTTATTGGATTTTCCGATGGATTACGTTTGGAACTTAAACCATTCGATGTTAAGGTAACAACGATTAATCCTGGACCGGTTGCGACGAACTTTTTTGATGTAGCTGATCATGGTGGAAATTATCTAGATTCAGTGAAGTATTTTGTTTTAGATCCAGACAAGTTAGCGTGGGATATCGTTAATACGTTCAATAAGAGCAAGCGTGAGATTAATCGTCCACGTTATATGGAATTAGCAGCAGTTCTTTATAAGATTGCTCCAAGCGTAGGAGATTACCTAGCTGGTACATTAGGAAATCGTAAGTAGGGGATGACTTTTATGAATAATAAACAGTCAAGATTTGTAATTGGATTAATTATTGCATTGATAGTTGTTATTTTTGCAGTATTAAATGTTAATCCGGTCACAGTCAGTTTTGGATTTACACATGTTAAATTACCATTGATAATTTTGATTATTGTTTCTTTATTACTTGGAGCAATCATCACAATGTTGCTTGCAAGTTCAGGCAAAAAGAAAGACGATAACAAATTATCACGTAGTGCTAAGAAACAAATTTCTAACGTAAAAGTGTCCAATGATAGTCAAATTGCTGACGCTTTGAAGGAAAATCAAGTAAAAAAGCAAACAAAATAGTATTTTTGCTTGCTCAAACGTTTTTATGATAGTATTATATTAAACGTTAGATTTGATTAAGTAATATAAATAAAGGAGTTTTTAAATATGGCTGTTCCAAAGAGAAAAATATCAAAACAAAGAAAACGTCAAAGACGTGGACACATTAAATTAGATACACCAAATATGCAATTCGACGTTGCTAACGGTGAATATCGTTTAAGTCACCATGTATCACCATCAGGTATGTACAAGGGTGAAAAAGTTATCGATGACAAGAAAGAAGCTTAATTAAAAGCCAAGTCAATTATGCTTGGCTTTTTTTTAATACATGGGGAATCATATGATTATGAATAGAAAAATAAAATATTTATTTTTAGTATTAGTTCCTTTATTCTTCATACTGCTGACCGGATGTTCAAAGTTGGACCTTTCAACTACTAAGAGTGAATATTCAGCAGATGGATTAGTGGCTGTAGTCAAAGGTAAGGCAACCGACTTTGATAAATTAACTTATACAGTTAGTGGAGTTACTAAGAACGTCAAAGTCAGTGATGATCATTTTGCTATTTCTGTTCCAGTCGCTACTAAATCAAAGAATGTAAAGATCAAAGCTGCTAAGGGCAATGATACTAAAACAAAAATCGTCAAAGTAACTAAAGAAAAGGCGTTGATCGATTATACGACGTTTGCGCAACAGTACAACTTCATGAATTTGAAGATGGGTAAGCAAACAGATCAATTACCTTTGATTGCTAAAGACGGTATTTTTAAGTACACGACTAGCAATGGAACTAAGTTAAGAATGAATGTTCAAGGCGGACAATTGATGGGTATTGCAATGAATATTACATACAAGTCAATGAAGTCCAAGTCTGGCATGAAGGACTTTGGAACGGATTTGGTTCTGATATCTCAATATGTTGGTGCTGACGGTAAAAAAGTTGTTAAAAAGCTCGGTGACGAAGTAAAAGATGCAGATGGCGGTACAACTACTATGAAGCAAATTACATCTAAGGGTGTAAATTACAACGTCAATTTGGCAACTAATGATTTCTATCTATATATTACAAAATAAAAAAATGAGACTATGATGTCAGCCATGCTGGCCGTGATAGTCTCATTTTTGTTTGTAGTTTGATAATTCAATCAAGTTCATGTCTGGATCACGAATATATACCGATTCAATTTTCTCCTCCAAAGCACAAAAAAAGCGCTTATGACTAAGCGCGATTCTTTTTATCGTTATCTAGAAGCATTGGAATAATGCTGAAGATAATTGCAAATACTACAGTAACAATCATTGTTTGTTGGGAATTAAAAGTTTGTTGGTTCAATGCACCGCCGATAAAGCCAGCTACTTGACCTAAAACAACTGCCCAAAAAATTACAGCAACATATCTCATATCTTCCATCTCACTTTCTCCAGTAGTTTAGCACAAAAAAGAGTTTAGCCCAATAAAGTTTTACTCAATTTGATATAATTTTAACCAAGGGGGGCGACAAATTGCAAACGCAACTACAAGTAATGAGCAGCTACAGTTTACTGCATAGTCCCGTTAAGCTTCCAGAACTGATCGATCAGGCAAAAGAACGAGGGTACTCGTCGATTGCCTTGACTGATATTAACAATTTGTATGGTTCAATCGATTTTTATAAGTATGCTAAAAAAGTTGGAATCAAGCCGATTATTGGATTAACGATTGAAATTGCTGGAATTCAAGATTCAGACAATTCCTATCCATTGATTTTATTAGCAAGAAATGATCAAGGTTATCAGAATCTTATTAAAATATCTTCTGTGGTTATGTCCACAAAGAAGTTTGTTGATATTGATGATATTAAACAATTTATGAATAATATTTTTGTGATCACTCCAGCGACTGATTGTGAAATTATTATTTCGGATAATGTACAAGATTATTTTGCTAAGATCAATTCAGTGTTAGATCCAGATTCATTTTTCTTGGGAGTCGGTTTGTATTCGGAACAGATCAACAATGTTAAACGTGTGAAGGAAATCTCTAACACTATCGGAGTACCAATGGCGGCGTTGGGTGATGTGAGATACGTTAATGCAGATGATCATTTGGCATATCAGGTATTGAACAACTTGAGAACTGGTCAAAAGTTCGAGAGTATCAGTCAAGTTGTTGAGGAAGGTGACCATTATCTGCGGACAGCTGATGTCTTTGAGAGTGACTTCGGTCGGGTGGATATGAAGATGACGTTAAGGTCTCTAACGAGATCGCTGATAAATGTAATGTTGAGATCGAGTTCAAAGATACTGAGTTACCTGAATTTGAAACGCCAGACAATTTATCATCAGCTGAATTCTTGTATAGCTTAGCTAGTCGCGGATTGAAAAAACGTCTTAATGGTAATATTCCTGATAACTATTCACAGCGATTGAAGTATGAATTAGGCGTTATCGATAAGATGGGCTTTTCGGATTACTTCTTGATCGTTTGGGATGTTATCAAGCATGCTCATGAAATTGGAATCAAGACTGGTCCTGGCCGTGGATCAGCTGCTGGTTCACTAGTTTCTTATACCTTAGGCATCACGCAAGTGGACCCAATTAAGTATGATTTGCTGTTTGAACGATTTTTGAATCCTCAACGTGTCAACATGCCCGATATTGATTTGGACCTCCCTGATGACCGTAGAGACGAAATGGTAATGTACATGCATGACAAGTATGGTTCTGACCATATGGCACAGATAATTACTTTTGGTACGCTCGCAGCTAAGATGGCATTGAGAGATATTTCGAGAACGTTTAGCCAGACACAGTTTCAATTGACACAATGGTCGAACGCCATTCCACGTAAGCTCAATATTACGTTGAAGGAAGCAATTGATGAGTCGAATACACTTCAAGGGTTGGTTGACAGTTCTGAAGAGAATCGACTAATCTTCAAAGTTGCCCGTAGGATCGAAGGGATACCTAGACATTATTCAACACATGCGGCAGGTATTGTCCTTAGTAAGAAACCTATGACTGATATCGTCGCTGTTCAATTGGAAGATGATGGTATCAATTTGACGCAGCAAACTAAGAATAACGTTGAGAGTGTTGGCTTGCTGAAGATGGACTTTTTGGGGTTGAGAAATCTAACTATCTTAGATCAAGCTATTAAGTTGATTTCTGAGAAGTATCAAAAAGAATTTGTACCTGAAAGAATTCCCTTAGATGATGAACCAACCTTAGAGTTATTCCAGAGAGGCGATACTGACGGTATTTTTCAGTTTGAGTCTGATGGCATTAGAAGTGTCCTAAGGCGTCTCAAACCGACGAGCTTTAATGATGTCGTCGCAACTAACGCTTTGTATCGACCTGGTCCCATGCAAAACATTGCCACGTTCATTGCTAGAAAGCATGGACAAGAGCCGGTAACTTATCCAGATGCTTCTTTGAAGAAGATCCTCAAGCCGACGTATGGAATCTTGGTTTATCAAGAGCAAGTCATGCAAGCTAGTTCAGAGATGGCTGGGTTTTCACTGGCGGATGCTGATATTTTACGGCGTGCAATTAGTAAGAAAAACGAAACTCTGATGGATGAAAACCATAAGAAGTTCGTTGATGGCTCAGTGGCTCAAGGACATGATAGAGAATCAGCTGAGAAGGTTTATCAATATATTGAGACCTTTGGTAATTACGGTTTTAATAAGTCTCATTCAGTCGCATATTCGATGATTGCCTTTTGGCTGGCTTATATCAAAGTTCATTTTCCAGAAATATTCTTCAATTGTTTGATGAATGCTAACTTGAACAATGAGGGCAAGATTTCATTGTATGTTCAAGGAGCCAAGGATCGACATTTAAAAATCAAAAGTGTGGATATCAACAAAAGTGAAAGCAACTTTACGGTTGATAGTAGTGGGATTCGTTTTGGGTTTTTGAGTGTTAAAGGGATGCGCCGTGATTTGGCAAAGGATATTATTGAGGAACGTCAAAATAAGGGCGAGTTTACTGACGCACAGAATTTCTTGAAGCGAATTGATATTAGATTTGTCAAAGATGATTACATTGATCCACTAATCTTGTCTGGAGCTTTTGATTCATTCAATCGTAATCGTCATGAATTGATGCTGGACTTCAAAGATTTGATTGAAAGTATTCAACTCGCTGGCAGTAATCTTTCTTTGTTCGATGTACTTGATCCCAAGAAACATGAAGTCGATGATTATTCATTGACTGAGAAGTTGAATCAAGAAAAGGAATATCTTGGTATTTATGTTTCGGGACATCCGGTTGAAAAATATCGAGAGAAATTACTGAATACGAATACTGTTAAAATCTCGAACTTAGCAAATGTTAAGAATCAAGACGTCAATGTCCTAGGATTGATCAAGCGTCCCCGAGTTATTCGAACTAAGAAGGGACAGAGAATGTGCTTTGCGACGGTTGAAGATGAGACAGGCTCGATTTCAGTCACTATTTTCCCTAAGCTTTTTCAGAAACTTGAGAATACTGAATTAGAAGGTAAAATATTCTTGATTGTTGGACGTTCAAGTGATGGACGTCGTGGTGATATTGAGTTTATTGCTGATAGATTTAATGATCCAAAGCAGTATACAGTACAACTTCCTGATGAAAAGTTATATCTGAAAATTATGAAAACCTTTGATAATGAAGACAATTTGTCTAAGCTTTATGAAACTATCGAAAGTTCTCCTGGAAAGATCCCGGTCATCTTATATCGGGAAAAAGATAAGCGAGCCGTGATTTTAAAGTCTAATCGCTGGATCGACTTTTCAGATGAAGTAAGAATGAAATTAGAGAGTTTGTTGGGTGAAAAGAACGTTTTCCTGAAAAAACATAATTAATTTTGTCATAAAACGTTTTCAGCTCTACAAAGTATCCGATAAAAATGTTATATTTTATTAGGTTTTGTTTTTGAAACAAATAAATTTGGAGTGTGAACAAATGAAGCGGATTGGTATTTTAACCAGTGGTGGAGATGCCCCTGGAATGAACGCTGCTATTAGAGCAGTCACACGTAGGGCCTTGGATAAGGGTCTTGAAGTGTTTGGTATCAATTATGGATATGCCGGATTGGTTGCGGGTGATATTTTCCCACTTACAGCCTCTGACGTTTCTGACCGTATTCAACGTGGCGGAACATTCTTGTATTCAGCAAGATATCCTGAATTCGCCAAAGTAGAAGGTCAACTTAAGGGTATTGAACAACTTAAGAAATTCGGAATTGATGCATTAGTTGTTATCGGTGGAGATGGTTCATATCACGGTGCTTTGCGTTTAACAGAGCATGGATATAACGCTGTTGGTCTACCAGGTACAATTGATAATGATATTCCTTACACTGATTTCACAATTGGTTTTGATACAGCTGTAAGTACAGTTATCGAATCAATCGATAAGATCAGAGATACTGCTACATCCCATGAAAGAACTTTTGTTATCGAAGTTATGGGTAGAGGAGCTGGAGACATCGCCTTATGGTCTGGTGTTGCCGGTGGTGCTGAAGAAATCGTTGTTCCTGAACGTGACTTTGATATTGCTGATATTGCTCAACGTATCAAAGAGGGACGTGAAAAGGGCAAGAAACACATGCTTGTTGTTCTTGCTGAGGGTGTTATGCACGCTCAAGAGTTCGCAGATAAGCTTAATGAATATGGTGACTTCCAAGTTCGTAGTACTGTTTTAGGACACGTACAACGTGGTGGTTCACCAACAGCTAGAGATCGTGTTCTAGCAAGTAAGATGGGTGCTTATGCCGTTGACCTTCTTGAAGAAGGCAAGGGTGGCGTTGCTATTGGTATTGAAGACAATAAGTTGACATATCACAACATGCTTGATCTATTTGATAATAAGCACAAACCTGATTTAGACTTATATGATTTAAATCAATCACTAAGCAGATAGTTTGTTACAATAAACAATGAACAACAAAAGAAAAGGGAGATTCTTGATGAAAAGAACAAAAATCGTAAGTACACTTGGACCTGCATCTAATGATGTTGAAACAATTACAAAGTTAATCGAAGCCGGAGCCAACATTTTCCGTTTCAACTTCTCACATGGTGATCATGAAGAACATTTATCACGTATGAACATGGTTCACGAAGCTGAAAAGATTACTGGTAAGACAGTTGGTATCGTTCTAGATACAAAGGGTGCTGAAATCCGTACAACTGTTCAAGATGGTAACAAGTTCCAAGCTAAGATCGGTGATGTTATCCGTATCTCAATGGATGATTCATTAACTGGTAACCCAGAAAAGATTGCCGTTACATATCCTGGTTTGTACGATGATACACATGTTGGTGGTCACGTATTGATCGATGATGGTCTTGTTGATCTTAAGATCACAGAAAAAGACGACAAGAACCGTGAATTAGTTACAGTTGTTCAAAACGATGGTATGATCGGTTCACGTAAGGGTGTTAACGCACCTGGTGTTGAAATCCGCCTACCAGGTATCACAGAAAAAGATGCTGATGATATTCGTTTCGGTTGTGACAACAACATTAACTTCATCTCAGCTTCATTCGTTCGTAAAGCTCAAGATGTTCTTGATATTCGTGAAATCCTTGAAGAAAAACACATGGAACAAGTACAAATCTTCCCTAAGATCGAATCACAAGAAGGTATCGACAATATCGATTCTATCTTGAAGGTTTCTGATGGTTTGATGGTTGCTCGTGGTGACATGGGTGTTGAAATTCCATTTGAAAACGTACCATTCGTTCAAAAAGACTTAATCCGCAAATGTAATGCATTAGGCAAGCCAGTTATCACAGCTACACAAATGCTTGACTCAATGCAAGAAAACCCACGTCCTACACGTGCCGAAGTTACTGATGTTGCTAACTCTGTTCTTGATGGTACAGATGCAACTATGCTTTCTGGTGAAAGTGCTAACGGTGATTACCCTGTTGAAGCTGTTGCTGCAATGGCTAACATCGACGAACGTACAGAAAAGCAATTGGACAAGAGTAACCAATTAGCTATCCAACGTTTCGAAGAATACAAAGGCTCAAACGTTACAGAATCAATCGGTGAATCTGTTGTTAGAACTGCTGAAGAATTGAACATCAAGACAATTGTTGCAGCTACTAAGTCAGGTTACACAGCTCGTATGATTTCTAAGTATCGTCCAAGTGCTGATATTCTTGCTATCACATTTGATGAAACTACACAACGTGGACTAACAGTTAACTGGGGTGTACAACCTATCGTTGCTGACAGACCTGCTAACACAGATGAAATGTTCGACCTTGCTGCTAAGAAAGCTCAAGAACTTGGCTTTGCTAAAGAGGGAGACTTAATTCTTATCGTTGCTGGTGTTCCAGTTGGTGAAAGTGGTACAACAAACGTTATGAAGGTTCAATTAATTGGTTCTAAGTTAGTTAAAGGCCAAGGTGTTGGTGAAGAATCAGTTGTTGGTAATACAGTAGTTGCTCATTCAGCTAAAGAAGCTAATGAAAAGGTTAAAGAAGGAGACATTCTTGTTACAGAAATGACAGACAAGGATTACCTTCCAGCTCTTGAAAAAGCTAGTGCCGTAGTTGTTGAAAACGGTGGTTTGACTTCACACGCAGCCGTAGTTGGTATTGCTATGGGTCTACCAGTTGTTGTTGGTGCTAAGGATGCTACAAACTTGATCAATGATGGCGAAACAGTCACAGTTGATTCAAGACGTGGTGTTGTTTACAAGGGTGCTTCACGCTCACTATAATTTGTAAATAAATATTAATTAACAAGTATTAAAAATACTGAAGGGGATTCTGATCAAATTCCCTTCAGTATTTTTGTATACTCGCAGTAAAGGAGTACTATTTTGGATGAAAAAGATTTATTAATTTTTCAGCTAGATGTAGCGAAGGATAAACCTAGAGATATCAAGAAGAAAGCTGCCGTTTGTCCGTTTTGTGATACTGATAATTTGACCAATATTATTAAACAAAAGGACGATATGATCTGGCTTGAAAATAAGTTTCGAACTTTGAAGGATACGTATCAGACTGTTCTGATTGAGTCTAGTAAACATGACGATGATATCTCAAAGTATTCAGTTCAGAAGAATTCCGAAGTATTTCAATTTATTTTTAATTGTTGGAATTCTTTGTTACAAACTAAAAAGTACAAGAGTGTTTTGATGTATAAGAATTTTGGACCAATGTCTGGTGGTAGTCTTAGACATCCACATTTTCAAATTGTTGGTCTGAATAATGTCGATGGATATCAGTATATTAGTAAGCATAATTTCACTGGTTATGAAATTTGGAAATCAGAGAATATTGATTTTAATATTTCAAAAGAACCGATTATGGGATTTGTTGAATTCAATATTAGAATTAAAGATGCTAAGTATTTGAATGATCTGGCGGAATTTGCCAGAGTCACTGTTCGCTATTTGTTAAATGATTTTCATAATGGATCTTGTGATTCATATAATATTTTCTTTTATGATGAAGGTGGAGATATTATTTGCAAGATTGTTCCTCGATTTGTAGCATCTCCTTATTTTGTGGGATATAAGTTGCCACAACGTGATAATAAAGATACTTTGGAGAAATTTGCTGCTGATGTTTTGAATAAGCTTAAAAATGAAGCTGATTGTGATGAAGTGAAAAATTAATTGTAATTTTGTCTTCAGAACTGAGAATATTTACCTGCTGTGCAGATCGGTCCGAGCCTGTGGTGCGGTCTCGGGCCTCGGTTTGTAGCCTTGCAAAATTCACAAGGCTATAAACACGTCTGGTGGTGTAATGGCTAAAGCCATAACGCCACTTTCACAGCTGGCAAACATTATCAGTTCTTACGACTGATTTAGTTCTTACTGTAAAATCAAATAAAAGAAGCTGTTATTTCACATGTTGTAATTTAAAACATATGAGATAACAGCTTCTTTTTTAGATCCATTTATTTTTTTCGGCAATATTTAATGCTTCAATTCGGGATGAGGTACCAGTCTTACTGAGAATGGATGAAATATAATTACGAACTGTTCCATCAGATAGAAAAACGGATTTCGCAATTTCTTTGCTGTTTTTGCCAGTTTTAATTTCTTTTAAAACTTCTAATTCTCGTTTGGTTAAAGGATTCTTTTCAGCTGATATTATAGTCGTAACTAATTCGGGTGAGAAAATTGTTTGTCCATCCAAAACCTCA
Source organism: Companilactobacillus nodensis DSM 19682 = JCM 14932 = NBRC 107160 (assembly GCF_000615905.1). Classification (GTDB taxonomy): domain Bacteria; phylum Bacillota; class Bacilli; order Lactobacillales; family Lactobacillaceae; genus Companilactobacillus; species Companilactobacillus nodensis. Next base: position 92,739 of record NZ_BAMN01000008.1, on the reverse strand, counting down.
TGAATCGTTTTGACTAACTGATCAGTCGGATTATCTTTTAATAAATATCCATTAACATTGGCTTTGACTGCTTGTTCGAAATAGATTGCCCTGGCAAATGTGGTTAAGATAATTACCTTTGTTGGAATATTCAGTAGATTTATTTGTTCAGCGACGTCGAGTCCGGATAATTTGGGCATTTCAATATCTAGGATGGCAATCTGTGGTTTCTTTTGAATGATTTCTGATAGAGCAGTTTGGCCATCAGTTGCTGTTCCAATTACATTGAGGTCATCTTCAAGTCCTAATAAAGTTGCCAACGCGGTGTTTAACATTTCTTGATCCTCAGCCAAATAAATTGTAGTCATTTTAGTCTGCCTTTTTTACTTTTATTTTTAAAATAGTTCCGTGGTCTGAACTAATATCAATGATTCCATTAATATCAGATAGTCGCCGTGACACTCCTGTTAAGCCAAATGAATCTTTTCGAACTTTCTTATATCCGATACCATCATCACTAATGTTTAAGATGTAGTAATTATCGTCTTCATCGAAATCAAAGGTGGCTATGTGTGCCTTACTATACTTGATGATATTCGTTGATGCTTCTTTAATAATTGCTGCCAAAACGTTTTGAACTTTGATTGGCCAAGCAACGGATATTTTTTCATTGTTTGATTGTTGAATGATATTTACGATTCGCAAGTTGGTTTCTTCTTCGATCATGGCTTCCGCAATTGACTTTTGATTTAAGTCACTAACTATTTGTCGAACTAAACTTAAGTTTTCTCTGGAGGCGGTAGTGATATCCTTGATTTCTTGACGTGCCTGTTCAGTATTTTTATCTATTAGTTTGTCAGCTAATTCGGCCTTTAAGGTTATTAGTGAAAATGATTGTCCGAGATTGTCGTGTAAGTCTTTGGCAATTCTTTCTCGTTCATTTTGTTTAATGATGGTCTCTAATCGTTTGTTATTTTGTTTCAAGCGGTACGTTCTACGATAACTATTTCCAAGTGATCTTGCGGCAAATGGTGAACCAATTGCGAATAAGGTAGTGATGATTATTCCGTAAACACCATAAGACTTGAAATTAACTATTATATTTCCAGAGATACAAAGAATACTGAAGACTAAGTAAATAATTGTATACTCGTAAAATTGTTTGTTTTTAAAGGGCAGCGAACCAATTTCCCAAGCCGTAAAAATAAACAGTGTTCCTAAACTGTACTCATAGACTAAATAAGTGGTGATAATCAATTGACCAATTATCTGTATTGGTAATAAGCGATTGATCCAGTATCCATCTCGATACAATTTGAGAAAAATTATTAATAGTAAAAACAAAATCCAGTCAAAGCCATTACTTCCAAATAATGGTTGGCTGGATAAAGCAATTAAAGCGAATGTCCAAAAGTATGGCATAATACCAAGTCTTTTTGGGAAAAAGATATGATCCTCTAAGAATTTCATTCTATGTCTAACTCCTTGTATTTTTGATACTTAGTTATGAGCAGGGTTGTTGTTCCAATTGCCACTAGCCAAAGAATGATTCCTAGGACGTATTGATTATCTATAATTTTACCATGAAGAATCGATTGATCGATGTTAGATAGCTCAAAAGTTGGTGTTAACTTGCCGATTGATTGGAGCCACTTTGGCATCATAGTTATTGGCCACCATAACCCGCTGATCATTGCTAATGGGAACACAAGGAGATTGTTTAGCATATTAACAGTTGCTGGGTTGTTGGCAAGTGAAATTAATATTCCAATAAATATAAGCGGTACGGTACCGATAATAGTTATCAGGATTATTAGAGACCAAGTTGTAATTGACAATGTTAAATTATTTACGAAGATTCCAACCAAACAAATACCAATTGAAGAAATCAAATTTAATAATAAGAAAATCAGAATTCTCGATAAATAGTATTGCCATCTTGGTAAGGGAGTCAATTGAGATAAAATATCAAAATGACTAGTTTTATCTTCGAGGAGTGTGTTGGCTACAGTGATGATTGAGCCTAATAAGCAACTATAAATTATCATGCTGATCAAATAATTCATTTGCCAAGTTTTCAAATCTGTTTGTGGGATACCGGTAACTAATACTTTGGAGTACAGTAGATAAAATACGATTGGTAGCATCATATCAAATAGGAAGAAGCGCTTGTTTCGGAGAATAATTCTTTTGAAATTAATATTGATCTGATAAATAAATCTATTCATGGTTGGCATCCCCTTTATTGAAATTAACGAATAATGAATCTAATGAATTTTGCTGAACTTTTAAATTACTAATGGCATTTAGATATGGGGTTATTTTCTCCATTAATGATTCGGCATTTTTCGTTGTAAATCGATAGTGGTTACCAATATTTTTGAAGTCGATGATGTCAGGAATGGATTTGAATAAGTCTGGCAAGAGTTCACTATCGAATTCAACCATACTTTCGCCCTCTAGGGAACGTAGTTCAGCAATTGATCCATCAAAATCAATCGATTTGTTTTGAAGAATCATGATTCTATCTGCAATCGTTTCTAACTCTTCCAGGTAGTGACTCGTAACAAAAATAGTTTTGTGTTGGGATTTCAAGGTAGAAATAGTTTGCCAAAACTTTGTGCGGCTTTGGCTGTCCATACCGGCAGTGGGTTCATCCAGAAAAAGTAAATCGGGATTACCAGCAATTGCTAATGCGAAAGCAAGATGTCTTTTTTGTCCACCTGATAACTCATTCATTTTTGAGTTTTCTAACTTTTTTAAATTGGCTAATTCAATTAGCTTCTCATATGGAAGTGGGTTCTTATAATAACTTTGAGTTAGTTTCAAAATTTCTTTAACAGTAATACGTGTGATGGAAATATTTGATTGCATCATTACACCAATACGTTCTTTAAGATCCTTGGCATTATCCAAAATACTAACTGTGCCAGAATTCGTAGAAATTAAGTTTAATAAAATATTTATCAGTGTGGTTTTCCCGGCACCATTTTCTCCGATTAAAGCGATTATTTGATCGTGGTCAACTTTGAAATTAAGATCATGTAAGATTTCTTTTTGTCCATAGTTTTTATTAAGGTGTTCAACATTAATAATTGTGCTCATGATTGATTGCCTCCTTTACTTGATGATTACAGTTTAATTTTTTCAGCAATCAACAGGTAGTAAGCAATGTCATATGTTTCTATGACATTTGTCACATTATTGAACAAAAAAAGAGTCCAATCAATTGATTGGACTCTCAGATAATATACAATTAGGCTTCGGGTTTGTAATCTTTATCGATGATCAAAACAGGTTTGATAGTCTTACCACTGACTGAGTCAGCATCGGCTTCATTGATTTGATCGAAGTCATAGAATTTTTCAGTTAAGTCGAATGGGAAGACACCCATCTTGTAGAATTCAAGTAGGCGAGGGATGTCAACTTGAGGAATTGAATCACCCATGTTTACACCAACGACTTTTTTGTCATCAACACATAGGTCATTCCATGTACTGATATCGATATTGTGTGGTGTAACGGCGATAGTAGCTGTTGTACCACCTTGTGTTAGAGCAGCAATTGAATCTGTCATAACTTTGGCAACACCAGTTGTATCAACGGCCCAGTCGACACCTAGACCATTTGTGATTTTCTTGATTGCTTCAACAGCATCTTCGTCAGCACTGTTTACGATATCAGTAGCGCCCAACTTCTTAGCGAGTTCAAGACGTGATGGAACGATATCAACAGCGATAACGTGTGTGCATCCAGAAATCTTACCAGCCATCATGGCAGCAAGACCAACGGCACCTGTACCAAAGACGGCGATTGTGTCACCAGGTCTTGGTTTCAAAGTATTGAAGACAGTACCACTACCAGTAACGTATCCGCAGCCTAGAGGTCCAAGCTTTCTTAAGTCTAAGTCCTTAGGAACTTTAACAGCATTTCTCTTATTAATTACAGTATGAGTTGTGAATGATGATTGGTTGAACATGTCACTAATATGTTTGCCATTTTCTGTGAAGTGATCACTACCATCTGGACGTGTACCACTTAGGTTTGAGGCAGCATATTTACGACATTGTGTTGGAATACCTTTGAGACAATTGTCACATTCTCCACATGAGTAGAATGACATGATGATATGGTCACCAACTTCAAAATTGTGAACATTCTTACCGACTTTTTCAACGATACCTGAACCTTCGTGTCCTAAGATAGCAGGTAGGTTGAATCCAGCATCACCCTTACGCAAGGCTTCATCAGAATGGCAAATACCTGATGCGACGACTTTTACTTGAAGTCCGTCATCTTGCATGTCAGCTAGTTCAATGTCATCTTTGATGACGAATGGATCGTTTACTTTATCAACAACAGCAGCTTTAATTTTCATAAATTAAAATCTTCTTTCTGTATTAAAATATTTGGAAACGCTTTCCACAAAGAAAATTATTTCACAATATTAATAGTATTTCAATCTTGTATTTGAAAAAACTTGTGACTTTACACAAAAATAGAAATATTCAATAAATTTATGTAAGCGAAATCCAGTATGTATGTAGGCTGAAAACGGGTGTTTAAACTGATTTAAATATTTTTGATTTTTTTCTGATAATGAATGAAAACATGGTACAATTATTCAGCTGAAATAATTATGTAACTCTGAGTATAACTGTTAAAATAGTACTTAGTTAAAGTAAATATTAAATGGACTTATAGTTGTTAATTATTAATTGAGGAATATGGAGAAATTATGGAATTAAAAGATATGTACGGTAAAGTTATGACTGGTACAGTCACTGATTTGAATAAGGATGAAGCCTTTGTTCAAATTGAAGGAAACACATTTTCACTAGAATTAACAGAACTCGAGGAGACACCAGAACTTGGTGATACTATTGCTGGATTCGTTTACGAAAATCAAGCACATAAGAATCGTATGACGGTTGATTTACCAACTGTTATGCCTGGTGTCTGGGATTATGCTGAAGTCACTAATATTAGAACTGACTTAGGTGTCTTCGTCGATGTTGGCTTGGTTGATAAGGATATTGTTGTCTCACTTGATGACTTACCACTAGAACATTCAGAGTGGCCTAAGAAGGGTGACCGAGTAATGGTCAAGCTGGAAGTCGACCACAAAGGACGTCTTTGGGGCAAGTTGGCCGACCTGAACCTTTACATGCAATTGGTTCGTAGTGCTAATGATACTTTGAAGAACAAAGATGAAGAATCAACGGTTATTGCTATCAGAGATTCAGGAACCTTTGTTATCACTGAAGATTACTATTTGGGATTCATTCACATTAATGAACAAGATGGTCCAATGCACATCGGTCAACACATTAAGGCACGTGCAATTGGTTCCAGTCACCGTCGTTTGAATTTGTCGATGAGACTCGTGCTTTTGAGGAAATCACACCGGATGCTCAAATGATCATGGCGGTTTTGGAACATGCTCGTGATGGTAAGATTCCATATACTGACAAGAGTGATCCCGATGACATCAAAGAATACTTTGGTATCAGTAAGGGTAGTTTTAAACGTGCTTTAGGTAACTTAATGAAACAAAGAAAAATCGAACAAAAAGATGGTTATACCTATCTTAAATAGAGGTGAAACTATTTGACTGAAAAGCTGACCATTCATAATCAAGCGATGATCGATACGATCTCTGATTATGGACGTTATTTGAGGCTTGATAGAGGACTTTCGAAGAATACAATCACCTCGTATCAACAGGATTTACTGGAGTTCAGTTATTATTTAGAGAGTAATAAAAAGTCACAGTATCCAGAAGATCACTTTGTGATCACTAACTTTTTTGCGAGCCAAGACAAACTTGGTAAGTCAAAGACAACACAGATGCGTATGTTTTCTTCATTGAGACGCTTTTATCAATGGTTAGAATTGATGAATAAGGTGCAGGTCAATCCGATGAATGAGTTGGATGCACCTAAGAAAGGCCAACATCTACCGGTAGTATTGTCGATGCAGGAAGTCGATTCATTGATTGAATCGCCAGATGTGTCCACACCCTTGGGGATACGTGATCGAGCAATTTTTGAAGTTATGTATGCTACAGGATTGCGTGTCAGTGAATTAGTTAATTTGGCTATGGGCGATCTGCATTTGGACTTGGGTTTGATCAAGACTCTTGGTAAAGGTGATAAGGAACGCTTGTTACCAATCGGAGATACTGCCATCAAATGGCTTCAAAAATATTTTGCGGAGACGCGTGAACAATTAGTTCAACGATACGGTGAGCAAAAGGAAGTCTTTTTGAACTTTCGTGGCAATAAACTGACCAGACAATCTATTTGGCGTATGATCAAAAAATATATTGCGCAAGTTGGGATCAAAAAGGATGTTACACCACATACGTTACGACATTCGTTTGCAACAAATTTGTTAGAAAATGGTGCCGATTTGCGTGTGGTCCAAGAGTTACTGGGTCATTCAGATATTTCGACCACCCAAATTTATACGCATATTAATAAGACGAGAATGAAGCAGGTTTATGAGAACTCACATCCTCGTGCATAGAGGAGATAATTATGCTCAATAAATATAGTGATGAAAACAAAAAAATAGCGATGGGTTTTTTATCGTATATTTCTGATTTGAAAGATATGTCCAATTTGGATCAGGAACTCAAGCTTTATAAGGAAGATGAGAATCGCCAACTGTATCTTTGGAAGAGCAATATTGAAGATTACTCTGGGATCGTGGCACTCTCATTTTCTGAACATACTGTTTTTATTGAGTATATTTCACTCAGCCCCTCGTATCGTTCACAGAGTAATATTTTTAAGATCTTTGACGATATTCAACAGAGATTCCCTGAGCAAACGATCTTAGGAAACTTCAACTTGGGTAAGTTGTTAAAAGATTGGCGTGATAGTAAGGCAGATCAAGAGAGTGAGTTGTCGGAAAAAGAATAATGGAAAAATTGAAATTAGTTTTAACGGATTTTGAAGGTCCAATTGATTTGTTGCTGCATCTGATCAAAGAATCAAAGATTGATATTTATGATATTCCGATTGCTCAAATAACACAGCAGTATATTGATTACCTGAATAGTATGAAAGTTCTTGAATTAGATATTGCTGGCGATTATTTGGTCATGGCATCAACTTTGATGTCGATCAAGAGTAAGATGTTGCTGCCACAAGCACCTGATGAAATTGATGATGATCTTGATATGGAAGATCCACGTGAACAATTGGTTTCGCAGTTATTGACGTATCAAACGTTCAAGCAAGTATCTGAATATTTTGAAGAAAAAGAACAGATGCGTAAACTCTCATTTGATAAGGATATGAGTGTTCCTCAAGTTCAATTGGAGCAATTTTTGAAACCTGATTCAGTTGTGTTGGATGATTTGGCATCGACGTATGCTGAATTGTTGAGACAAGCAAAGAATCGTCAGCCACAGACTGAGATAATTCAAAATGAAGTTTTGTCGATCGAAGATGCTGAAGAGAATATTTTGAACAAATTATCAAGTTTGAAACGAACTACCTTTAAGTCATTACTGAAGTTGCAAAATGACATTGAAGAAGTTGTTACTGACTTTATGGCAATTTTGGAAATGATTAGTAAGCAACAGATCACTGCCACACAAGATGATTTAGATGGTGAATTATTTATTGAATTGAGGAATTAACATTGTATCAAGCAAAAATTATGGCACTGCTTTTTGTAGCAGGAGATCAAGGTATCAAAGAAAAGGATCTCGCTGAATTATTGGAGATCGATAGTGCCGCCTTAAGACAGACGATGGAACAACTGGCAGTTAAACTGGCAAGTGACGAAGAATCAGGAATCAAACTTGCTAATTTCAATTCCAGATATAAGCTGATCACTAAGAGCGAGTACAGTGAATTGCTGACGAAGTATTTCAAGTCCGGTCTAGGTACCAAATTGAGTCAGGCAGCGTTGGAAGTCTTGTCGATCGTGGCATACCGTCAACCCATCACTAGAATTGAAATCGATGAGATCCGTGGTGTACAGAGTTCGGGAAGTATCAATACCTTGCTTGCTAGAAGTTTGATCATGGAGAATGGTAAGAAGAATGTTCCCGGACATCCCAATTTGTACGTTGTCACAGATGATTTCTTTGATTACTTTGGTATCAAGAGTTTAAAAGATTTACCACCAATTGAAAAATTTGAAAATATACAAGAAGAGAACATAGGAGATTTTAATGGAGAAAGTTAGATTACAAAAATTTATGGCTGATGCAGGTGTTGCATCACGCCGTGCGTCAGAAAAACTAATTGCTGAAGGCCATGTCGTAGTTAACGGTAAAACCGTTACTGAAATGGGAATCAAAGTTGATCATCGCGATAAGGTTGAAGTTGATGGGATGCCATTGCAGGATGAGAAGAAACGTTATATCTTGTTGTACAAGCCACGTGGTGTTATTTCAGCAGTTACAGATGACAAAGGTAGAAAAACTGTTACTGATTTGCTAGAAGATGACGTAAGAGAGCGTGTTTACCCAATTGGCCGTTTAGACTACGATACTTCAGGTTTATTGTTGTTAACTAATGATGGTGACTTTGCTAATCTATTGATGCATCCTCGTTATCACGTTGAGAAAACATACATTGCCAAGGTTCGTGGATTCATGGAAGTAGAACAAATCAAGAAGTTAGAGGGCGGCATGAAGTTGAAGGAGTTCAGTACATCTCCTGCCAAAGTTCATGTGATGTCTAAAGACACTAAGAAAAATACTTCACTCGTGAAAATTGTGATCCATGAAGGTCATAATCACCAAGTTAAGCGTATGTTTGATGCTGTTGGACACCCGGTAGAGAAGCTATCTCGTGAAAAGTATGGTTTTCTGACATTAGATGGTTTGGTTTCTGGTAAATACAGAAATCTGACAAGACTTGAAGTTGCACAGTTGAAAGAAAGACATTAGTTTGATATAGTAATAGTGAAAAATTTAATAAGTTGGTTTTCAGGGCAGGGTGTAATTCCCGACCGGCGGTATAGTCCGCGACCCAGCGCAAGCTGGCCGAATTGGTTAGATTCCAATACCGATAGTAAAGTCTAGATGAAAGAAAACAGAGAGGTCTGTTTTGGTGTGCCCTATTTAGGTGTATCCAACACAGACCTCTTTTCTTTTGGAAATCAGCGGGAAAGGTTGATTTTATGGGAAGAAGTACGTACAAATTTCACGCTTTAGTAGGAGTAGCAATTTTTTCGGCATTAGCATCGATTGTGATGTTCTTTGAATTTCCGGTGCTATTTTGGCTACCATTTCTCAAAATTGATTTGAGCGATGTGGTAACGATCATTGGAACATTTGCTTATGGACCAGTCGGAGGTATTCTGATTGCCTTCATTAAGGGTATCGTTCATTGGTTGATCACTGGTTCCGGCGTTGCTGGAATTATTGGCGACGGGGCAAGTATTGTCGGAGCAATTGCTTTACTATTACCATTTAATTATTTCTGGCAGAAGAATAAAAAGGTAATGGCTGTTGTAATGGGAACTCTCTCATTAACAGTTATTATGTCATTGCTTAATTATTTTGTTGTCATGCCGCTATATATGGGTGTTGTAGGGATGCAGTTGAACATGAGTTTAGCGACTTATGTGGCAACGGGTGTTGTACCATTCAACGTTGTAAAGGCATTGATAATTTCGGCTGGAGTTATAGTTGTTTACCCTAGATTAAAGGGTCATTTCTTTATTAAGTAAAAAATTGTAATAAAAGTAGTATATTTAAGGGCTTTTTATGAATCTTTAAAGAAAAATTTTAAACTTTTATGATATGCTTTAAGGGATAGAAATTAGGAGGTTGGTTTTTAATGGCCGATAATAACAAAAACAATACTTCTGGTGGTGTTCGCATCCCTAAAAGCACTGACGGTCTAGATGGTTCCGTTAGTCCTGAAGATTTAAGAAAGTACAATCTATTACCGTCTGACGGTCAAGAGATTCCTGTTAATAATAGTACTAACAATGTTGAAGAGACTCCTGGCGAAGATGGATATTCTGAACCTCAACCAGCAGAACCTTTCGCAGATAACAGTACTGACAATATTGATAATCAAGATACACAATATGAGACTCCGGCTCAACCTGAACAACCTGCTGAAGATGATAATTACGATCATCTTCAAGCAAGTCAAAATGGTGGGGATCATTTGAGTCAGTCTGAAGTAACTGAAAGCAAACCTGTTTCACCTGCTGCAGCGGCTGGTGTTGGCGCTGCGGCCGGATATGTTGCTGGCAAGGCTGCAGATCATTCAGCAGATACACCTAGTGATAATGTTTCTGATAAATCTGCTGATCAAGCACAAGCTGCAACTGATGATACTAGTTCTCAAGAGGAACCTGATAATTCAGAGTCTAATGAAGAGGCAAAACCTTGGGAAAAGACTTTTGATTCAGATGAAGACGAAGATGGACATGTATCACGTGCTGTAAGCAAAGGTAAGCAACGTGGTAATCATACATTGGTTGCTACATTAGTAATTGGATTGATCGTTATTATGTTTGCTCCAGTTGTCATTAGCGCAGTTCATGGTAGCGGTAATGGTGACTTGGGTAGCACTCAATCTGAGAACTCTACTGAGAGCAAAGATAAGAAAGCTGCAGCTAAAAAGGCTGCTGCCGCAAAGAAGAAAGCAGCTGCTAAGAAAGCCGCAGCCAAAAAGGCCGCTGACAAGAAGAAGGCTGATGAAGCTGCCGCCGCTGAAAAGAAAGCCGCAGCCAAAAAAGCAGCTGATGATAAAGCAGCTCAAGAAGCCGCTGCCGCAAAGAGTAATGCAGAGAATAATTCAAATGCTAGTGATAGTAATGATAATTCAAGTACTACAGACAACTCACAGAACCAACAGTCGACAAATCAAGGTAACTCTAATACATCATCAACTGGTACAACAACTGATAACAATTCAGCAAACAATGCCAGTGATAATGGTGCATCATCATATTACACTGTGAAGTCCGGTGATAATTGGTTCAGAATTGCCTACAATCATAATTTGACGACAGCACAATTACAGAACTTAAACGGTGGAATTTCAACATTAACACCAGGTACACAATTAAGAGTTAAATAATATTATATTATGAAGGGTCTTAGACGATTATGTCCTAGACCCTTTTGTTAAGCAGAGGGTGGAACAAGAAACATGCAAATAGCTATCGATGGACCAGCATCAGCTGGTAAAAGTACAATTGCTAAATTGATTGCAAAAAACTTAAACTTTGTCTATTGTGATACTGGTGCAATGTATCGTACAGTTACTTTACTTGCAAAAAAGCACAATATAGATTATGGTGATAGTTCCAATATTTTGAAATTAATGAATGAACATAAAATTCATTTTATTAATAAAACTGATGGTCAACACGTCATGCTTGACGATGAAGATGTTTCTGATGCCATCAGAACTGAAGAAATCACAAATAATGTCTCGCAGGTTTCAGCAATTAAGGAAGTTCGCACTGAATTAGTTGAAATGCAACGTCAAATGGCGGGAGATATTAATATTGTCATGGATGGAAGAGACATTGGTACAACTGTTTTGCCAGATGCCGATGTCAAGATATTTTTGATTGCAAGTGTCGCTGTTCGAGCAGAACGCAGATACAAAGAAAATATCGAACGTGGAATTGACACATCGTTAGATGTCTTAAAAGATGAAATTGCTGCGCGCGACTACAAGGATTCACATCGCAAAATTTCACCACTTAAAAAAGCTGATGATGCTATTGAAGTTGATTCTTCAAATATGAATATTGAACAAGTTGTTGAACAAATTACAAAAATTATTAATCAAAAGAAATAGAAATGTAGGGAGGTAGATTTATGGCAGTTCCAGTAGTAGCTTTAGTTGGGCGTCCAAATATTGGTAAATCAACTATTTTTAATAGAATCATTAATGAACGATTGAGTATCGTTGAGGATACACCTGGTGTTACACGTGACCGTATTTATGCACGTGCCAGCTGGTTAGGTAAAGAATTCCGTTTGATCGATACTGGTGGTATTGATATGAGTGGGGAACCAATGACGGTTCAAATCAAGAACCAAGCTGAAATCGCAATTGATGAGGCTGACGTTATTGTCTTTATCGTTAATGGTCAGAACAGTGTTACTAAAGAAGATGAGGATGTTGCTAAAATCCTTTATCGTACTAAGAAACCTGTTATTTTGGCAGTAAACAAAGCTGATAATCCAGAACAACGTGAAAACATTTATGACTTCTATACTTTAGGATTTGGCGATCCTAATCCAATTTCTGGTGCTCAAGGTACTGGTATTGGTGATTTACTGGATGAAATCGTCAAAGCATTTCCAGTTGAAGATACAAGTGAAGAAGATGAAACTATAAAGTTTAGTTTTATCGGCCGTCCCAATGTTGGTAAATCATCATTGGTGAACGCTATTCTTGGTGATGAGCGTGTTATTGTTTCTAATATGGAAGGAACAACACGTGACGCCATCGATACTAAGTATCATGATGACAAGTTAGACAAGGACTTCACGATGATCGATACAGCTGGTATCAGAAAACGTGGTAAAGTCTACGAAAATACTGAAAAATATTCTGTCTTGAGAGCTCTGAGCGCTATTGATAAGTCAGATGTTGTCTGTGTTGTATTGAATGCTGAAGAGGGTATCCGTGAACAAGATAAACGTGTTGCTGGATATGCTCATAATGCCGGTAAGGGTGTTATTATCGTCGTTAATAAGTGGGATACTCTGAAAAAAGATAACCACACGATGAAGGACTTTGAAAATCAAATTAGGGATGGATTCCAATATTTGGCCTATGCACCGATCCTCTTTACATCAGCTGTTAAGGGACAAAGACTAGATCAAATTCCAGAATTAGTATCAAGAGTTTATGATAACCGTGATCGTAGAATTCAATCTGCTGTCTTAAATGACTTATTATTGCGTGCAACATCGATCGCACCGACACCAGTTGTTAATGGTAAGAGATTGAGAATTTACTACATGACACAAGTTGCCGTTCAACCACCAACATTTGTTGTGTTCGTTAATGACAATGAATTGTTGCATTTCTCTTACGAAAGATTCTTGAAGAACCAATTGCGAGATACTTTTGATTTTGAAGGTACTCCAATTAAAATTCTGCCTAGAAAGCGTAAATAAGCCCCAAACGGCGGTAAAACGAACGTTTTTATAATTATAATTATAATTTATGTAAAGATTTACATTTTTATCCTAAATTAGAGCGTAAAAGCTTGCCACAACCCTACTGCTATGGTACTTTTGTTAATGGAATGATGAACACAGGTCGTCGTTCATGTGTTCTAAAATTATACAAATCTCCGGAGGTATTATGTATGGCAAATAAAGCAGAACTTATCGATAGTGTTGCAAGTAAGACAGGTCTAACAAAGAAGGATGCTACTTCAGCTGTTGATGCTGTTTTCGAAAGCATTCAAGAAAACTTATCAGAAGGTAACAAAGTTCAATTGATTGGCTTTGGTAACTTTGAAGTACGTCAACGTGCAGCTCGTAAAGGCCGTAACCCACAAACTGGTGAAGAAATTAAGATTCCAGCAAGCAAGGTTCCAGCATTTAAGCCAGGTAAGGCTTTGAAAGACTCAGTTAAATAGTTTTAATCTTGGGGGCGGTCGGATGACCGTCTTTTTTTGTTGAGAGAGTGGAGAGAACCATTTGTTTCTCGCAACTCGTTTTGAAAGAAATTATTGAATAAACGGAGGAAATAATTTGACTAAAGCAGACGAAGTAATGGACACAATTGATGCAGGTGATTTTACTAATGTAAATAGTTTAATCAAGCAATCACTTGAGCAAGACGACGATCAAACACAATTTTCTTTAGCTGAAACATTGATGAGCCGCGGGCTCTCAGTCCAAGCTAAGACAATTTATGAACACTTACTGGTATTTTATCCAGATGAGGGTCAAATACTCTCTAGATTGGCAGAAATCGCCGTATCTGATGGCGATTCGGATAAAGCGCTAGATTATATATCACAAATAGGACCAGATTCACCGGCGTACGCTGAGAACTTGTTGGTATCAGCTGATATTTATCAATCACAAGGATTGTATGAAGTCAGTGAGCAGAAGCTACTAACGGGTATTAGAAACTATCCCGATGAAGATGTCTTCAAGTTTGCGATTGCGGAATTATATTTTGACGAGAATCTCTTCAGCAAGGCTTTGACGTACTATGACATGCTTCTAGATGAAGATATTACCAATTATTCAGGAATCTCGATTGTACTTCGTAAGGCCAGCTCATTGGCTGGAGATGGACAATATGAAGATGCTATCTCTGAATTTGAGAAGTTAAATGCTATTGAATTGAATGAAGACGCTCAGTACCAATTAGGATTTTTGTATAATCAAGTAAAGGATTATAATAAATCCATTAGTACTTTAGAAAAACTGCTTGAGATCAATCATGATTATCCAACTGCCTATGCCATTTTGGCTGAGGATTACTTGAATATTAAGAAGAATCAAGAAGCATTTAAGTATGCACAGTTGGGTATCAACTTGAATGAATTAGATGAAAGATTGTATCAAATTGCTTTTGATGCTGGTGTCTCAGAAGAACCAGATGAAGCTATGTCTATTATTCAAAAGGGTATAAAGACTGTTGAGACTCCATTGCCATTGATCATTCGCTTGAGTGACTTCTACGTTACACGTGGACAATACAAGAATAACTTGGATCTATTGAGTGGAGTTGATATCAATGGTAATCCTAAACTAACTTGGAATTTAGCTAAGTCATACTTTGAAACTGATGATGTGGCTAAGGCTCAGGAGAATATTCTCTTAGTTCTAGATGAATACAAGGATAATCTTGACTACTTGACTGACGTTATTGAAATTTTGCGTAGTAGTGGTGATAAGGATGCCTTGAAAGCAGCATTGACATTGTACTTGAAGCAAGATCCTGATAATGATGAAATGCGAGACTTGATGGATCAAATTTAATTTGGTGAGGTAATTTTATGCGTATTGAACAACTTCCTTCGGACTTCAAACAAGCACTTCCAGTCTTAGAAGAAATCGAAAAAGCAGGATATGAAGCTTATTTTGTTGGGGGAAGTGTGCGTGATCACATTTTAGGATTACCAATTCATGATGTTGATATTGCGACGAGTGCTTATCCTGAAGAGATCAAGACTATCTTTAAACGTACCGTTGATACTGGAATTCAACATGGAACGGTGACAGTGCTTGTTGGGGATGACTCATATGAAATTACGACATTCAGGACCGAGTCAGGTTATCAAGACTTTCGTCGACCGGATCAAGTCACTTTTGTACGTTCACTAGAAGATGATTTGAAACGACGTGATTTTACGATCAATGCTTTGGCTGTGGATCGTAATGGTGACGTGATCGATAAGTTTGATGGACTAGGAGACCTCGATAAACGTGTGATCCGTGCAGTTGGTAAAGCTGAAGAACGATTCCATGAAGATGCACTACGTATGATGCGTGCAGTCAGATTTCAATCTCAATTGGATTTCACCATCGAAGAAGAAACGGCAGTCGCTATCAAAGATAATTCTTATCTATTAGAAAAAATTGCCATTGAACGTATCAGAGAAGAGTTCATTAAATTAATGTTAGGCAAGGCTTGGCAAACTGGCTTTGCGGATTTTTTGAAGCTGGATTTGTCAGAATACTGTCCAGCATTCAAAAATAAGCATGATAATCTAGAAAAATTATTAAAATTAGAAAATTTGAAATTTTTTGATGAAGAAGCCGCTTGGACGGCGATTGGCTATGTGATGGAATTAACACCAAAGCAATTCAATAAGATGCTTCGTGACTGGAAAGTTTCTAATAAATCACGTGAGGCCAGTGTTTCAACCGATAAGATGCTGAAGAATTTCCGTGAAGGCGAGTTCGACTTATGGAAGATATACTCATTGGGAGTTGATAACTATGCTAGAGTCATCAGTCTATGTAAATTATTCAAGATCGAATTCGATGATGAGGCCCTGACAAAAAAAGTTCTTAATATTCCGATAAAATCTAGTCGAGATTTAGCAATTACGGGTAATGATATTATCAAGATATTAGGTATAAAACCCGGGCCAAAAATCGGAAAGTACATGTCTGAAATAGAGCATAAGGTCGTGGAAGGAACCGTTTACAACAATTTTGATAATTTGGAACATTATTTGTTAAATGAATAGGTTTGCTGTGGTATCATTAATCTAGTAAGTAATTTAGTATTCGAAAGGGTGGTAATATGACTAAACATGTTTTCAAAGAATTAAAATTCTACTTCAGAAATGATGATACTTGGACAGTAAGTCACAGTGAAATGAGTGACGTTTGGATTTCTCGTGTAACTACTAGTTATGGACGTATCGCTGGTGGACGTATGCAAGAGATTCACCCATGCAAACGTTTCAGAATCGAAATTCTACCAGAGGCTGATTATATTAAAGATGCTGATGTTTCGACAGCTGCAATGGCTGAAGGAATGTTCAACCGTGTAATCAAGTATCAAGACATTGAGAAATGTGATCTTGTCTTTGAAGATGATGAAGATAAGGAACCAATGCAAATCTATTTCCCATTCAAGCAAAAGGATTCTGAAGGTTTGGATAACGTATATCAAACTTCTACAATCTCAAGTAAGACAGGTAATCTCTATATCTCAATTGATAAAGAACACACTGTCTTTGATACATACGGCAAAGATTTATAAAATAAATGCCTCACATTGATGTGGGGTTTTTGTTTTGCCTAATTTTATGTGATAATTAGTAGGATATCGTCTGTCTCAAAGTGACGACGAAGCAACTATACTAAAACTAACGTGGTGAATTATTTGAAAACTTTAAATATCACAAATGCATATAAGTCATTTGGAGAGAGAACACTTTTTAAAGATGTGACTTTCACCATCGGTGAAGGCGACAGAATTGGATTACTTGGACTGAACGGTGCGGGTAAGACAACGTTATTGGATGGAATCGTTAATCCTGAAGATTTAAACTCGATTGGAATAGAAAAACCTAAAAATTATAAAATCACATATCTGACTCAGCAACCTGAGTTGGACGAAAAGTTATCAGTCATTGATTCGGTTTTTGCTGGTAGTGGTGAAAAATTTCAACTGATCAGAAAATATGAACGTGCATTGACTAAATTTAACGCTGATTCGAATGATTCTAAGGCACAAGATGAATTCTTCAAATTACAAGAACAAATGAATGCCGCTGAAGCTTGGCAAATGGAATCAGATGTTAAGTCGATTTTGAACAAGTTGGGAATTACAGAATTAGATAAAAAAGTTGAGGATCTGTCAGGTGGCCAACAAAGACGTGTGGCACTTGCACAAACGTTGATCTCTGACTCTGACCTGTTGATCTTAGATGAGCCTACTAATCACTTGGACTATGAAGCAATTGATTGGTTGGAAGGCTACTTGAACAAATACAAGGGATCAGTTCTATTTGTTACCCATGATCGTTATTTCTTGAATACTGTTGCTACACGGATTTTTGAACTTGAGAATCGTAATGTGACTGAATATGATGGTAATTACGAAAAATATCTACAGCAAAAAGCTGCCAAAGAAGAAATTTATGCTTCTGAGCAACACCATAAGACACAAATGTACAAGCAGGAATTGAACTGGATGCGTGCTGGTGTTAAAGCCCGTGGAACCAAGCAACAAGCCCGTATTGACCGCTTTAAGGGTTTGAAGGCTGATCTACAGGACAAGCCAGATGTACAACAAGATATGTCGATCGACATCGCCCAACAACGTCTGGGAAATGATGTCTTTGATATCCGTGATGCTAGTTTGAAATTTGATGACAAAGTCATCATTGATGATTTCAGTTATTTGATAACTAAAGGTGACAGAATCGGTGTCACAGGTTCAAATGGTTCTGGTAAAACGACTTTTTTGAATACGATCGTCAATAAGATCCCGCTGGATTCTGGTGAGATTAAGACTGGTCAAACGGTCAAAATCGGTTACTATACTCAGTACACGGAAGATATGGATCCAGACAAGCGTGTCATTCTTTATCTCGAAGGAATCGGTCAAAACGTTCGTAATACTGATGGAGAAAGAATGTCAGCTTCACAATTACTAGATACGTTCAAATTTGATCACAATATGCAGAGTGCTTTCATTCGTGAACTATCTGGTGGTGAGAAGCGTCGTTTGTATCTACTATCTATTTTGATGAATCAGCCAAATGTGTTGCTGCTAGATGAGCCAACTAATAATTTGGATATTGAAACTTTGACTATCCTTGAAAATTATTTGGAAAGCTTCAAAGGAACTGTCTTAGCTGTATCCCATGATAGATACTTCTTAGACAAGACAGCAGACAAACTTTTGATTTTTGAAGGAAACGGCAAGATCAAAGAGAGCTACGATTCCTATTCTGAATACCTCAAGAAGATGAATGACTTAGAGCAAGCCAAGCATCATGAGGCTAAGGAAAAGAAACAAGAAGAATCAGATGCTGAGAAAAAGGTTCAAGAAAAAACCAAATTAACTTATGCTGAGAAAATAGAATTTGATAAGTTAGAACCTCAAATTGAAAAATTAGATGATGAAATTTCTACTTTGAAGGATCAATTAAATGATGATTCCAATGGATATCAAGAGCTGATGGACTTTCAACGTCAGTTGGATGAAAAAAATGCTGAAGCAGATAAGTTAATGGAACGCTGGGAATATTTAGGTCAATTTGAATAGGACTTGAAGGAGAAATCATGACAAATACTAATGAGCAACAATATTTGGATCTTTTAAATTATGTATTAGAGAATGGACATAAAAAAAGTGATCGCACCGGAACTGGTACGATCAGTACTTTTGGTTATCAAATGAGATTTGATTTGTCGAAGTCATTTCCCTTGTTGACGACAAAGAAGGTACCATTTGGACTCATTAAGAGTGAATTATTATGGTTTTTACATGGAGATACCAATATTAGATTCTTGTTAGAACATAAGAATCATATTTGGGATGAATGGGCTTTTAAAAAGTACATTGAAAGTGATGAATACAAAGGTCCAGATATGACTGACTTCGGTCGTCGAAGCTTGGTAGATGCTGATTTTGCAAAAGATTACAAAATTCAAAAGAGTCAGTTTGATAAGAATATTCTTGAGAACGATGACTTTGCCAAGAAGTATGGTGATCTAGGATTTGTCTACGGTGCACAATGGCGTCATTGGCAAAAACGTGATGGCGGGATTATTGATCAAATCAAGAATGTTATTGAACAAATCAAGACGACACCTGACTCTAGAAGGATGATCGTTAGCGCTTGGAACCCTGAAGATGTTCCTTCAATGGCGTTGCCCCCATGCCACACATTATTCCAGTTCTATGTGAATGATGGTAAATTGTCATGTCAGTTGTATCAAAGAAGTGGTGATCTCTTCTTGGGAGTTCCGTTCAATATTGCTAGCTATGCACTGTTAACACACCTAGTTGCACGTGAAACTGGCCTTGAGGTTGGGGACTTTGTTCACACATTAGGTGATGCACATATCTACTTGAATCACTTAGATCAAGTTAAGACACAATTATCACGTGAGCCTCACGAAGGACCACAATTGGAAATCAACTCAGATAAGAGTATTTTTGATTTGGAAGTATCTGATATCAAAGTTAAAGATTATAATCCAGAACCAGCAATCAAGCACCTGTTGCCGTATAAGGAGAAGACAGATGATTATTAGTTTTGTATGGGCTGAAGATAAGAACCACATTATTGGTAAGGACGGTACATTGCCATGGTCAATGCCAAATGATTTGAAGCATTTTAGGGACGTGACTGCGCACCACACGATTGTTATGGGGCGGAAGACTTATGAGAGCTTTCCCAATGGTCCGTTACCAAATCGATTAAATATTGTGATCTCACGTAATCCAAACTATCAAGTTCCAGAATCAGTCGTCTTACTGACTGATAAGAATAAGCTGTCAGATTACGTTGATGATGACACGGAAGTTATGGTAATCGGTGGTGCCGGTATCTTTGAGATGTTCAAAGATGATGTGGATCGATTATATTTAACACGCATTGATCATGCCTTCGACGGTGATGTTAAGATGATCGATCTGGATTACAGCAAATTCAAATTAAGTGAAAAAAAAGAAGGTATTGTGGATGATAAGAATATCTATCCATATACCTTCGAAACTTACGATAAAATTTAGACGTAGAAATAAACTGAAAAATACATTAAAGCTGTGCCGATCATGACGAATATGTGCCAGATAACGTGAATGTATTTGAGGTTTTTCATCAGATACAAACATGCTCCTAATGTAAAGGCGATGCCGCCGGCAGCTAGTAACCAGATACCAGTTGCACCGATTGAATGGTAGAGTGGTTTCATCGCAATGACGATTGCCCAACCCATTAAGACGTAAAGCAGGGTTTCTAAGTACTTGAACTTACCTACATTGAATATTTTGTAAAGGATACCGAGAATCGCTAGTATCCAGATTGTTGAAAGTATGATAATACCAAATGCAGAGCCTCTAAGAGCTACTAAACAATATGGTGTGTACGTACCAGCAATCATCAAAAAAATTGAACTGTGGTCAAATATTTGGAATACACCTTTGCCTTGGTGAAGTATAGGCTGTGAAACAGAGTTGAACTGAGATACAAGAAGAAGAGTGTGAATGCGTAGATAAAGTATGCCGTGATCTCTAAAGGATCTCCTTGTTTGAATCCCTTGATTAATAGGAATACCGCACCGATTATTGCAAGAATGATACCAATACCGTGTGTGACGGCGCTGAATATTTCGTTGGTTATAATATATCTTCTAGTAAATGCTTTAACTTTTTTAGCCAAGTTTAAAACCTACTTTCATGTTGCTTGTCTATATTCTAACTTAGTTTGTCCGGAGCTTTCAATTAATCTATTGAAAGCTCATTTTTATTTTCAATAATTGAAGCAAGTATAATATAATAGAAAAAGATGTTAAAATTTATGAATATGTTTTTGAAATTTTATTGTTTTATCAGAATCTCAAAACGTTGATATATCAATAACATTTAATATAGCAGTTCAAATCTGTTATAATTTAATCGATAATAATGAAAACCCTATGAAAGAGGGATAAAATGAGCAAAGTAAAAATCATTACCGACTCGTCGGTACAAATTACTCCAGAGGAAATCGAAAAGTACGATATTGGAGTTGTTCCACTTACAATTAACATCGATGGTAATACTTATACTGATGGTGTTGATATTACTCGTGAAGAGTTCGTTCAAGAAATGGATACGTCAAATGAATTACCCAAGACTTCTCAGCCTTCTATCGGAACATTTATGAGTATTATTGACAAAGTTCCAGCTGATTATACTGATATTTTGTCGTTGAACATGACTGAATCTATTAGTGGTACAGTTAACGCTGCTAGACAAGTGGCTGAAATGACCGATCGTAAAATGGAAGTAGTCGATACTGAATTCACTGATCGTGCGTTAGCGTTCCAAGTTATTCGTGCTGCTCAACTTGCACAAGAAGGCAAGTCGATCGATGAAATTAAGCAAGCAATTGAAGTAGTTCGTGATCACACATATTTGTACATGGGTGTTACAAGTATTGAAAACATCTTACGTGGTGGACGTTTAAGTAGATTCGCCAGCACTTTGTCGACACTATTGAACATTAATCTTGTTTTGACATTGAAGAATAACAGCTTGGATATTGCTAAACGTGGCCGTGGTCGCAAGACAATTGAAAAATACATGAACAACGTTATGGAAGAAGTTAAGAGCTTAGAGAATATCAAGGCTATTGGTATTTCATACGTTGATAAGATGGATTATGTAAATGAATTAAAAGATAAATTAAAAGAAATTGTACCGGATGTTCCCTTACTCATTAGAGTAACTAGCCCAGTTATTGCTACACATGCTGGTTCAGGAGCTTTCGCAATTGAATTTTATACAGAGTAAAAGCTGATGAAAACATCAGCTTTTTTTGAAAGATGGATTAATATATGAAGAAAAAAAGTATATGGATCACAATAATTGTGATTGTTTTAGTAGTAATTGGTGGCGGATTAGGTTATTATTTTACTCAATCTAAAACCAGTGATCAGACTGCTGATACTAATAAGACCGAAAATGTAACTAAGAAAAAGAAGAAAAAAGTCATTCCTAAGAAAAGTACGATTAATATTGTTGCAGTCGGTGATTCTTTGACCGAAGGAATAGGTGATTCTAAGTCAATTGGTGGCGGATATGTGACTCGATTGAAGAATAAGGTCCATGACAAATATAAAGTGAAGACTAATGCGTATAATTATGGAGTTTCTGGTGATACTAGTAATCAGATCATGACTAGAATTCAAAATGATAATAAGATGCACGAGGACCTTCCTAAGGCTGATATCATCACTGTTACCGTTGGCGGAAATGATTTTATGCATTTACTTAAGCGTAAGGGTATTGACCTGACAGCGACTGATATTGCGAATGAACAGTCCAAATTCGACGAACGATTGAAACAATTGTTGTCAGATATTAGAAGTTACAACAAAGAAGCACCGATTTATTTGATAGGTATTTATAATCCGTTTAGTATCTATTTATCAAATATTAAAGATGCTAAGACAGCATTTATTAATTGGAACAAGGGTTCAGCACAAGTTGCTGCAACCGTGAATGATACTTACTTCATCGATATCAATAATCTCTATATGTCTAAGAAGGCAATGAAAAAGGTTAAAAAAGACGGTGTTAATCCATACCTGTATACAGAAGATCATTTCCACCCCAATGCAGTCGGGTATGATATGATGACTGCTAAGGTTTTTGAGGAAGTAAGTAAAACATCGAAGGAATGGCTGATTAAATAGTTATGAAGAAAAGAAATTATTGGAAATATGCATTTATCGCTTTAGTAGCAGTTTTAGTAGTTGGTCTAGGAATTTTAGGGACTAAGGTTTTTAGTTCACCAAGTGAAACTTATCAAGTATCATCTAAGATAGAATCACAAAATAACAAAGTATTTTCGGTTGATATGGACAAAGAAGAAGCTAATAAGATGGCGCAATACTATCTGAAGAACACTTTGAATGATGGTAAAACTGAATATCAATTGAAGTTAAAAAGTGACGCTGAATTGACTGGAGCCATTGCTTTCTTGGGTTCAAAGATCCATTTCACATTGGTCATGTCACCCTTTGCCAAAACCAATGGTGATGTATTATTGAAGGCTAAAGCCATTAAAATTGGCGATTTGTCATTGCCGATCAGCTTTGTTATGAATTACATTAATAATAGTTTTAAGGTTCCTGAATGGGTCAGTGTGAATAGTAAGGATAAGACTATCTTGCTGAAGTTTACTAAATTCACGACCAAAGAAGGATATGGAATCCGTGCCAAAAAGATTGATTTGAAGAACAATATACTTAAATTTGATATTATGAACGAAAAGATCACTAGTAAACAATAATTGTATTTCAGAGGAGGAGTAATGAAGCGTAGTTTTTATGAGTTTTTAATGACGTTAAGAAACGCGGATAGTACTGAACCAGAAGCAGAGTTTGCTGCCAATGCTCACCGCGATCAGTCTTTTCCTAAACAAGAAACAGATTATGAAAGAATATCCAACTATTTAGAATTGAATGCTGGGTATTTACCAAGCATGACAATTTTTGATGAAGCGTACCAAAAGTACCAAGACACAGACAGAAAATAGGTGATAAATATGGCGTTACAATGGTATCCAGGACATATGAATAAGGCAAAGAATCAAGTACAAGACCGACTAAAAATGGTTGATATCGTACTTGAAATCGTTGATGCACGTTTGCCTTTTAGCTCAAGAAATCCAGTATTGGAACAAATTATTGATCAAAAGAAGCACATTATTATTTTGAATAAGGCTGACTTGGCTGATCCCAAATTAACAGCTGATTGGAAACTTAACTTTGAACAAGAAGGTACACCAGCGGTTGAGTTAGATGCTAAACATAATAAAGGATTAGGTAAGATCAATACACTTATTCATCAGGAGCTTGCTGACAAAATCGCCAAGTATGAGAAGAATGGTGTTAAGAACTACCGTATCAAGGCAATGTGTATTGGAATCCCTAATGTTGGTAAATCGACGATCCTTAATCGTATCGTGGGTAAGAATGTTGCCGTTACTGGTAACAAACCCGGCGTTACCAAGAATCAAAATTGGTTGAAGACAAAGTACGATATCGATTTATTAGATACCCCTGGTATTTTGTGGCCTAAGATCGACGATCCTAAAGTAGGGATGAAACTAGCACTTTCAGGTGCTATTAAGGATAAAATCTATGCTCCGGATGATGTTGCCATCTATGCATTGAACTTCTTAGAAACTCATTATTTGGATCGTTTATTAGATGTATATAAGCTAGATAGAGCGGATCTTTTGAATCATACAACGTCTGAATTATTGATGCATTTGACGGAAAAGTTTGGCTATATTGAAGATTATGAACGGGCTTCAAGACGTATCATTGATGACGTTCGTAAGCTTAAAGTTGGTCGGATCACCTTTGATATTCCAGGTGAATTCTATGAAGAATAAGTTGACCATCAAGGACGTTAAGGAGTTATTAGCCGGTGATGTAGATCAGAATGATCTAGAATTGTTGGCTGATGATAAACGGACCGGTGTTCAAAAATTATTAACGCAATATTTCAAAAAAGAACAGCAAAAATCTGAACTCATCGAGAAATTTCATAAAAAAGAATTTCTTGAACGGGATTATTGGGATCATGGTTTAACAGTCGCTGGTGTGGATGAAGTAGGACGTGGCCCGTTGGCTGGTCCAGTCGTCACCGCCGCGGTTATTTTGCCTGCCGACAATACCTTGTACGAAGTTGATGACTCGAAGAAGTTAACTGCCAAAAAACGTGACAAAATCTATCGTCAAATTTGTGAGCAGGCTATTGACATCAGCATTGGTGTGGGAAGCCCTCAATTGATCGATCGAGAGAATATTTATCATGCTACAGAACTTGTCACGAGGGATGCCATCGACCGTTTATATCTGAAGCCAGATCATATTTTAGTTGATGCGATGACTATTCCAGTAAATATCGGTCAGACTAAGCTTATTAAAGGTGATTCAAAGTCGTTGAGCATTGGAGCAGCCAGTATCGTTGCTAAAGTGTCCAGAGATAGACTTATGAGCGCTTATGATAAGCTCTATCCTGAATTTGGATTCTTGAAGAATGATGGTTATGGTACTAAAGAACATCTTCATGCTTTGGATGAGTTCGGTCGAACACCGATTCATCGCTTGAGTTTTTCACCAGTTCGCAATACAAAAAAGGTATATCAAACACCATTTTCGTAATTTATTATGAAGGTGGTTTTTTTATATGAAAAATAAATTGACAGAATTATTAATTAAAGCAAGATTAACGATGATGATTTCAAATCAAGAAATGCTTTATATTATCAAAATTTCACAGAATAGTGATAATCTGGAACAAGATGCTTTTTTATTTCTCAAAAATAAATGGCGTGGAGAAAAATTTAACCAGTTTCTTCCATTATTTAGGCAACAAAATGTGTCCGATATTTTGGCGATAAATTATCTTAGTGATGAATATCCAGATATTTTACGAGAAATTTATAATCCTCCTGCGTTGTTGTTTTATCGTGGAGATATAAAGTTGTTAAAGACCAATTGTCTAGCGATAGTTGGAGCCAGAGAGGCTACAGAATACAGTTATCGCTGCATTAACGGCATTATTTCTACAATCAAGTCTCAGTACACGATCGTCAGTGGATTGGCTAAAGGGGTCGACGGATGGGCACATCAGGCCGCTTTGAATAATCATGCTAAAACGATCGCAGTGATCGGCAATTGTTTGGATGATTATTACCCTACCAAAAACAAAAAATTACAAGATGATATCTTCGAATATGGTCTGGTGATCAGTGAATATCCACCTGGTTGTCACATAATGAGGTGGCATTTTCCGCAACGAAACCGTATAATCGCAGGTGTCAGTCAAAAAGTGATCGTTACTGAAGCCAAGGAAAGAAGCGGCTCATTGATCACTGCCGAAATCGCATTGCAAGAAAATAGAGACGTTTATGCCATACCTGGGAGAATCGGAGATACCCTTTCTCTTGGTTGCAATAAATTGATCGAAGAAGGAGCAATTCCGTTGATTAATTTTAAGGAATTGTAGATAACGCTTTCGCAATTCGGTAATTAAATGTATCATTTGAATTGACAATTTTAAAAAATCATATAATATATTGAACAGTTTTAATTGATTCATTCAGAAAGGAGCACTTTACGTGCCAGCGAAACAAAAGAATTTGGTGATTGTAGAATCACCCTCAAAAGCAAAAACAATTGAAAAGTATTTGGGACGTAATTATCACGTAGTTGCTAGTTTGGGACATGTTCGTGACTTACCTAAGAGTCAAATGGGTATCGACTTTGAACATGACTACCAACCTAAGTACATTTCTATTCGTGGTAAAGGTCCTGTCATTAAAGATTTGAAGAAAGAGGCTAAAAAAGCCAAACGAGTATATCTCGCAGCCGATCCGGATCGTGAAGGAGAGGCTATTGCATGGCATGTTTCTCATTTATTGGGACTCGATGTTGACGGAGATAACCGTGTTGTATTTAACGAGATCACTAAGGATGCTGTTAAACAAGCATTCAAAACACCTCGTAGTATTGATATGAACTTGGTTGATGCACAACAAGCACGTCGTGTGTTGGACCGAATCGTTGGTTATTCTATCTCACCAATTTTGTGGGCTAAAGTCAAAAAAGGTTTGAGTGCCGGACGTGTTCAATCAATTGCATTGAAGTTAGTAATTGAACGTGAAAAAGATATTAAAAAGTTTGTACCTGAAGAATACTGGACTATTGAATCCATTTTCAAACATGGTAAAGATAAATTTAAAGCTAATTTTTATGGAGTCGATCACAAAAAGCTTGAATTAAAGAATAATGATCAAGTACAAGATGTTCTTGGTCGTATCAACAAGACTGATGACTTCGAAATTGAAAAGGTTACTAAGAAGGAACGTAAGAGATTCCCTGCCGCACCATTTACAACTAGTTCACTTCAACAAGAAGCTAACCGTAAGTTGAATTACAAGACTAGAAAGACAATGATGATAGCTCAACAACTTTACGAAGGAATCAACCTTGGTAGAAAAGAAGGTACTGTAGGCTTAATTACTTATATGCGTACTGACTCCAAGCGTATTTCTAAAGTTGCTCAAACAGAAGCATCTGAATTCATTCATGCAGAGTATGGTGAACCATTCGCTGCTGTTAAGATGCGTAAGGACAAGAATCAAGAAGGCGCCCAGGATGCCCATGAAGCTATCCGTCCATCTTCTGTCCTACGTACACCTAAGTCACTAAAAGACATCCTTAGCCGTGACCAATTCCGTTTGTATGAATTGATCTGGTCAAGATTTGTTGCCAGTCAAATGACACCAGCTGTTTATGACACAATGACAGTTGATTTAACACAGAATGGCGTAATGTTCAGAGCCAATGGTTCAAAGATCAAGTTTGAAGGTTACCGCAAGGTTTACCAAAGTACTTCAGAATCTAACAAGAAGGATAATATTCTTCCTGAATTGGCTGAAGGTGATAAGGCCAAGCTTCAATCAAATGACCCTGCACAACATTTCACACAGCCACCAGCAAGATTTACTGAAGCATCATTGGTTAAGGCATTGGAAGAAAATGGTGTTGGTCGTCCTTCAACGTATGCTCCAACAATCGATACTATCCAAAGACGTTATTACGTTAAATTGAACGGTAAGAGTTTTGAACCAACCGAACTTGGTGAGATCGTTGATAACTTGATTCAAGATTACTTCCCTGACATTGTTAATATTGATTTTACAGCTCACCTTGAAGATGAACTTGATGAGATCGAAGAAGGCAAGGAAAATTGGGTCGAAGTAGTTGATCACTACTACAAGCCATTTGCCAAGGAACTTGAGTCAGCCGAAAGCAAAATTGAAAAGGTTCAGATCAAAGATGAACCAGCTGGTATGGACTGTGACATCTGTGGCGCCCCAATGGTTATCAAGATGGGACGCTATGGTAAGTTCTATGCCTGTTCAAGATTCCCTGATTGTCGTAATACTAAGCCAATCGTTAAAGAAATCGGTGTAGTTTGTCCTAAGTGTAAGAAGGGCCAAGTTATTGAGAGAAAATCTAAGAAGAATCGTATTTTTTATGGTTGTTCAAGATATCCTGATTGTGACTTTGTTTCATGGGACAAACCAATTGGCCGTGATTGTCCTAAGGATGGTCACTATCTAGTTGAAAAGAAAGTTAAGGGTGGTCGTCAAGTTATTTGTCCAAATGGCGACTATGAAGAACAGGTTCAAAAATAGTGATAGAACAAGATTTAATTGATAAGTTCATTGATTATTTGATGATCAATCACCATTATTCTCAAGATACAAAGAGCTCATATTTAGAAGATATTAATAATTTTGTGAAATTTTTGGATCAGAATGGTGGTTTCAAAGGATTCACAAAAGTCAATCGCGTTGATGTTGAAACTTATTTGACCTATTTGGATGAAAAAGATTATGCTGACGAAACAGTGGCTAGGAGAATTTCTGCGTTGCGGTCGTTTTATAATTTCATGTTGCGCAATAAATTCATTAAGACTAACCCATTCGATTTAGTTCAGTTACGCCACAAGGGAAGAAAACTTCCACGTTTCTTTTATGAAAAAGAAATGAATCAACTCTTCGAAGCTGTGAAGGGCGATGATCCTCTTTCTGAAAGAAACTCAGCTTTGTTAGAGTTATTATATGCTACAGGGATGCGTGTCAGTGAATGTTCCAACTTGCAATTAGAGCAATTGGACTTTACTAATGGCATTGTCCTCGTACATGGTAAAGGTGACAAAGATCGCTATGTTCCCTTTGGCAGTTATTCCATTAATGCACTAAAACGTTATATCGATGACGGCAGAAAAAAATTGATGGCCGCTGGTAAACAGGACCATCAATTTGTCTTTGTCAATAACCGTGGTAAGGGTCTGACTAGTCGTGGGATTGAATATATCTTGAATCAAGTTATCAAAAAACTAGTTTGACTTCAGATATCCATCCCCATATGATTCGTCACACCTTTGCCACACACATGTTGGATCATGGCGCTGATCTGAGAACAGTTCAGGAGTTACTTGGACATTCGAGTCTTTCGACGACACAGATCTATACACATGTGACGATGGAACATCTACAAAAAGACTATAAAAAATATTTTCCAAGGTAAGGCAGGTAAATAAATGACTACTATTGTTGCAGTTAAACATGATGGCCATACAGCTATTGCTGGTGATGGACAAGTTACATTAAGTGAGAAATTCATTATGAAAGGCTCAGCCCACAAGATCAGACGTATCTTCGATGATCAAGTTATTATCGGATTCGCTGGTGGTGTCGCTGATGCTATTACATTGCAAGACTGGTTAGAGAAGAAATTAAAATCATATTCCGGTAATCTTAAACGTGCTGCGGTTGAATTAGCTCAAGACTGGAGAAAAGATCCTACTCTTCAAAAGCTTGAGGCTATGTTGATCGCCATGGATAAGGATAACCTGCTATTGATCTCTGGTAGTGGTGAAATCATCGAACCAGATGAAGATGTAGTGTCGATTGGTTCAGGTGGTAATTTTGCTCAAGCCGCAGCAATCGCTATGCAACGCCATGCTCAAGATATGGATGCAGAACAGATTGCTCGTGAGTCGATCAAAATTGCTTCAGGAATCGATATTTTTACAAACGATAATATTATTTCAGACAAATTTTAAATTGGAGAGTAATAAATGGACAACATTTTAACACCTAAAGAAATAGTCGCTCAATTGGATAATTATATTATTGGACAGGATGATGCTAAGAAGGCTGTTGCGATTGCATTGTACAATCGTTATCGCCGTATGCAAGTCCCAAAGAAGTTACAACAAGAAATTACTCCAAAGAACTTGATGATGATTGGACCAACTGGTGTTGGTAAAACCGAAATTGCTCGACGTCTGGCTAAAGTTGTTAAAGCTCCATTCGTAAAGGTTGAAGCTACTAAGTTTACTGAAGTTGGATACGTTGGACGTGATGTTGAATCAATGGTTCGTGATTTGGTCGACGTTGCAGTAACGATGGAAGAAAAAGAAAAGTTCGATGAGATTCGTCCTGAAGTTCGTCGTGACGTTGATAAGAAATTGGTTAAGTTACTAGTTCCCGGTATCAAGAAGGAACGCCGTCAAGAAAATAACAATATGGACTTTATGTCTATGTTGAACAACCTTCAAAACTCATCAAACTTACAAGATGCATTGGGTGGTCAAAATAATAACGATGACGATCCCGATAGTAATGCGGATGTAACTGACGAAGTACGTGACCAACGACTATCAGTTAAAGAACAATTGGATAAGGGCTTGCTTGAAGACCACGAAGTTACTATCAAAGTTGAAGAATCACGTAAAGTGAACCCTATGAATGACCAAATGGCTCAAATGGGTCTTGATATGGGTGGCATGATGGATTCGTTGATGCCTAAGAAGATGATCACTAGAACTCTGACAGTTAGCGAAGCACGTGAATTGTTGATTCAACAAGAATCACAAAAACGTGTCGATCATGATGAGATCTATCAATCAGCAATCGAACGTACTCAAAATAACGGAATTATCTTTATTGATGAGTTTGATAAGATTGCTGCCGGAAGTAAGAAGAATTCTGGAGAGGTTTCTCGTGAAGGTGTTCAACGTGATATTTTACCCATCGTTGAAGGCTCACAGATCAATACTAAGTATGGTGCCGTTAATACTGATCATATTTTGTTCATTGCTTCTGGTGCTTTTGCTGAAAGCAAACCTAGTGATTTAATTGCTGAATTGCAAGGACGTTTTCCAATTCGTGTTGAATTACAAGATTTGACTGAGGAAGACTTTATTCAAATCCTAACTAAACCTGACAATGCTTTGACTAAGCAATATGTTGCATTGACTCGTGCAGATGGAATTCATTTAACTTTTACTAAAGAATCAGTTGAAGAGATTGCAAAAATCGCTTTCAACCTTAATAATACTAATCAGAACATTGGTGCCAGAAGGTTGGCAACCGTGCTAGAAAAGATTTTGGCAGATATTCTATATGAAGGTCCAGATATGCAAATGGGTGATATTACGATCACTCGTGAGTACGTCAAAGAGCAAGTCGGTAAAATTGCCGATGATCAGGATCTATCGCGTTATATTCTCTAGGGGGAAAGATTATGGAAATGTACGAATTAAAGAACGACTTCTTAACCGTTCAAGTCAATTCAAAAGGTGCTGAATTAAGCAGCATCAAAGATGACAAGGACGTTGAGTTCATTTGGCAAGCAGATTCAAACTTCTGGGGTAGACATGCGCCAATCCTCTTCCCAATTGTTGGACGTTTAAAGGATGACCATTACTTTATTGATGGCAAAGAATATAAGATGACACAACATGGATTTGCTAGAGATCAAGAGTTCACTCTTGAATCACAAACAGATTCAAAGCTTGTTTTGACACTCACAACAAGTGAAGCAAGTCTTGCTAAGTATCCATATCACTTCAAGTTGAGTGTTATTTATCAACTTGTTAAAGATACAGTACAAGTTAGTTACTTAGTCGATAGTCTTGAAGAATCAGACGATATGTACTTCAATATTGGTGCACATCCTGGTTTCTCAGTTCCATTTGACAAGAATCTTAAGTTCGAGGACTTCAATGTTGAAGTTGATCCAGCTGAAACAAGAACAAGTATTCCTATCGTAGAACACCAAATCGACCTTGATACTGAACACAAAGTTGAAAATCAAAACTTTGCAATGAATCGTGATGAATTCAAAGACGATGCTGTTGTCTATCGCTTAAACGATCCAGCAGTAGTATCGATCTCAAGCGAGAAGTCAGCACACAAGCTAACTCTTGATACAGGAAATGCCAAATACTTCGGTATGTGGTCAACATATCCTGATGCAGGTAACTTCATGTGTATCGAACCATGGTGGGGACTTGCTGACAAGAAAGACAGTGACAATAACTTTAAGACTAAGTATGGCGTTAACAAATTGGCTCCTAGCGAACAATTCGAGGCATACTTCAGTATTTCAATTAAGTAGACATAAAAAAAACGACCAATTATTTTTGGTCGTTTTTTTGTTGGCGTTTATAAGCTAATCCAATAGGAACGAGATTTTCTTTTCCTTTGATCAAACGCTTGATATTCGGTATGTGACGTACATATACGATAATAGTGACGATGACCGCTGCTGTGGTCAAAATCCAGTCATGCAGGAATATAGATGCAATGGCGAAGAATAAGACAGTTGTTAAGCTTGCCACACTGACCATACTAGTAACATAGACGATCGTTGCTAGACAGATAAAACAAATTGCGAACAATAGTGGATTATAGGCTAGAAGAATACCAGCACTCGTAGCTACTGCTTTACCACCACGGAATTTGAGGAAGATCGAAAAGACATGCCCGATTACGGCAAAAATTCCAATGAATAAGATCCAATGATGATCGAGTCCGAAGAACACAGGCATCAGTGCCCCTAAAGTTCCTTTCAAGATATCGACTACTAAGACCCCTGTACCTGCATATGGGCCGAATACTCGATATGCGTTAGTTGTTCCAACGTTTCCACTACCGTAGTTAAAAATATTTTTATGGAAAAATACTTTACCAACTATGTATGCGGTTGGGAATGAGCCAATTAAGTAGGCTAGAATTGCACAAATGAGAAGTTTCATATAAAAATCACTCTCTATGTTTTATTTTTTGGTATATTGTAACTCTAAGGTATTTTTATTTCGAATAACAAATACCAACTTAGACATTATCTACTAAAACGACTAAAAAGTAAAAGTCTAAAAATCGAACATATGTTCAAAAAGATTCTTAGGTGTTAAAATATAGTGATATAATAGTAAAATGTCGAGCTAGTAATTAATAAAAAAGGAATGATATAAATGCCAAAATCATCTTATGATGATTCGTCGATCCAGATTTTGGAAGGCTTGGAAGCTGTTCGTAAGCGTCCAGGTATGTACATTGGTTCAACTGATACTCGTGGACTACATCACTTAGTCTATGAAATCGTTGATAACGCGGTTGACGAAGCTCTATCAGGATTTGGAAAAGAAATAAACGTTACGATCAATCATGACGGTAGTATCACGGTTGTCGATCATGGACGTGGAATGCCTACAGGGATGCACTCCAGCGGTAAGCCAACAATTGAAGTTATCTTAACGGTACTTCATGCCGGTGGTAAGTTCTCCGAGAATAGTTACAAGACTTCCGGTGGACTTCACGGGGTTGGTTCTTCTGTTGTTAATGCATTGTCCGAATGGATGACTGTACGTGTTGTACGTGACCATAAAGTATACGAAGAAAGATTTGAAAATGGTGGCCATCCAGTTGGAACACTCAAGAAGACTGGAACGACCAAGGAAGATAGTGGTACGACTATCAGCTTTAAGCCTGATGCAAGTATCTTCCAAACAACTAAATACAATTACGATACGTTAGCCGAAAGACTTCGCGAATCAGCTTTCTTACTTAAGGGTGTTAAGTTCACTATCACTGACAAACGTGGTGAGGAAGAAAAGACTGATGTTTTTCATTATGAAGATGGTATTCAATCTTTCGTTAAATATCTAAACGAAGATAAAGATACGATCGGCGGTATTTTCTATATTGAAGGTACTAATTCAGATATGGAAATCGAATTTTCTGGTCAATATAACGACGGATACTCAGAGAACATTATTTCATTCGTCAATAATGTTAGAACCGCTGATGGTGGTACTCACGAATCTGGTATGAAGTCAGGGCTTACTAAGGCGTTCAATGATTATGCTAGAAAAGTTGGATTGTTGAAGGAGAATAGTAAGAACCTTGAAGGCAGCGACGTTCGTGAGGGGCTCTCAGCTATCATTTCAGTCCGTATTCCCGAAGAGATCCTTCAGTTTGAAGGTCAGACCAAAGGTAAATTGGGTACACCGCAAGCCAGATCTGCTGTAGATCAGCTAGTATACGAGCAGATGAGCTTTTATTTGATGGAGAATGGGGAACAGGCCCAAACTCTTGTAAAGAAGTCTCTGAAGGCGCGTGAGGCACGTGAAGCGGCTAGAAAAGCGCGTGAAACTACTAGAAATGGTAAGAAAAACAAAAAAACTGATGGCTTATTGTCTGGGAAGCTTACTCCAGCGCAATCTAAGAATGCTGCTAAGAATGAGCTATTCTTAGTCGAGGGTGATTCAGCTGGTGGTTCCGCTAAGCAAGGTCGGGATCGTAAGTTCCAAGCTATCTTGCCATTACGTGGTAAGGTTTTGAATACTCAAAAAGCAAAACTTGAAGATATTTATAAAAACGAAGAAATCAATACAATGATTTATACTATCGGAGCCGGTGTTGGTGCAGACTTCAAACTAGAAGACCGCAATTACGATAAGGTAATTATCATGACCGATGCCGATGATGATGGTTCCCACATTCAGATTCTATTGTTGACATTCTTCTATCGTTACATGAGACCATTAGTTGATTCCGGACATGTCTATATTGCTTTGCCACCTTTGTACAAGCTACAAAAGGGTAAGGGTGAAAAGACAAAGATGAAGTACTGCTGGACTCCTGATGAGTTGAAGAGTGCTATCAAAGAAATGGTTAAAGGCTACGAATTACAACGATTTAAGGGTCTTGGTGAAATGAATGCCGATCAGTTGTGGAATACAACTATGGATCCTGAATCAAGAATTTTAATTCGTGTCAATATCGACGATGCTGCTCTAGCTGAGCGCCGTGTTACAACACTGATGGGTGACAAAGTTAAACCTAGACGTGACTGGATCGAGAAGAATGTTCGATTCAACGGTACAGAAGAGGGCGACAATATTTTGGAAAAGGTCGACGAGACTGATCCAATCGATAATAAAATCGTTGATGATTTATTGAATAAGGAATAGGTGATATATATTGGCTAAAAATTCTCCTAAAATTCAAGACCTGCCGTTAGAAAAAATAATGGGAGATCGTTTTGAGAGATATTCAAAATCAATTATTCAAGAAAGAGCGTTACCTGATATTAGGGATGGTTTGAAGCCAGTACAAAGAAGAATTTTGTACTCAATGTTCGTTGATGGAAATACTTTTGACAAAGGCTTCAGAAAGTCTGCTAAAGGTGTCGGTAATGTCATGGGTAACTTCCATCCCCATGGTGACTCTTCAATTTATGAAGCAATGGTTCGTTTATCTCAAGATTGGAAACTACGTGATCCGTTAATCGAAATGCACGGTAACAATGGTTCAATGGATGGTGATCCACCGGCTGCCATGCGTTATACCGAAGCTAGGTTAAGTAAAATCTCCACAGAAATGTTACGTGATATTAACAAAGCTACAGTTGATATGGAATGGAACTTTGATGATACCGAAAAAGAACCCAAGGTATTGCCGGCTAGATTTCCTAATCTCTTGGTCAATGGTGCAACTGGTATTTCAGCTGGTTATGCGACCGAGATCCCGCCACATAACTTGGGTGAAGTCATTGATGCAACTATTAAGTTGATCGACAAGCCTAGTGCTACACTGGATGATTTGATGGAAATCGTTAAGGGACCTGACTTCCCAACTGGTGGTATTCTGCAAGGTGCTGAAGGTATCCGTGAGGCTTATCAAACAGGACGAGGTAAGGTATACCTGCGTTCTAAGACATCGATCCAAGAAATAAGAGGACACAAATCACAAATCGTTATTACTGAGATTCCTTACGAAGTTAATAAGGCACTCTTGGTTAAAAAAATGGATGAGATGCGTGTTCTTAAAAAGGTCGACGGAATCGCTGAAGTTCGTGATGAAAGTGACCGCCAAGGATTGTCTATCGTTGTTGAATTGAAGCGAGATGTTGATGCACAGGGTATTTTGAATTATTTATTTAAGAATACTGATTTGCAGATATCATATAACTTTAATATGGTTGCTATCGCTGATATGCGCCCACAACAAGTTGGTCTGGTTCAAATCTTAACTGAATACGTTAAGCATCAAGAAGATGTTGTTTTAAGACGTAGTAAGTTTGATATGGAAAAGGCCAAGAAACGCCTACACATCGTTGAAGGTCTGATCAAAGCTCTGTCTATTTTGGATAAGGTTATCAAAACTATCCGCGGTAGTAAGAATAAGTCCGATGCTAAGAATAATTTGGTTAAGGAATATCAATTCAGTGAAGATCAAGCTGAAGCCATTGTGTCATTGCAACTTTATCGTTTGACTAATACCGATGTGACTGAACTTCAAAAAGAAGATAAAGAGTTAACTGATCAAATTAAGTCACTAGACACAATCATTAATGATCACGGAACTCTGATGAAGGTCATCAAAAAGGAACTTCGTCAAGTTCGTGATACATACGCTGATGATCGTCGTACTAAGATCGAAGCTAAGATTGCTGATATCGAAGTTGACACAAGCGTTCTAGTTGCAAGTGAAGATGTTCGTTTGTTAGTCAGTCATGATGGATATGTAAAACGTAGTAGTTTACGTTCATACCAAGCTTCAGATGCTGGTGACAATGGCTTGAAGGACGAGGATTATCCAATCCTTGATCAAGAGGTTAATACATTAGATCATTTATTTATCTTTACTGATAATGGTAATATGATTTATCGACAAATTTTTGAAGTCGATGACAATCGTTGGAAGGATACGGGTTCTCACCTGTCACAAGAAATTGGTTTGGCAAATGACGAATCGATCCTCAAAGCGTTCGTCTTTAAGAACTTGGAAGAAAAAGGTACTTTCTTAATCGGTACGAGTGAGAACTACATTAAGCAAGTTGCTTTTAGCGACTTGTTGCCAGGTAGAACTTATAAGTCACGTGCCAGCCGTTATAGCAAGTTGAAGACTGATGATGCCAAGGTTATGGATGTGTATTACATTCCTGAGGATGGCAACGGACAGATCTATGTCTTCACAGAGCATTCATATGCCTCAGCCTTTCCACTTAGTGAAGTCCCAGTTGTCGGTAGTAAAGCTGTCGGAGTTAAGTTTGTCAGTCTTAAAGATGATGACAAACTAGCCGGTTATTTCTTATCAACCGATGAAAGTGACAAGATTGCGTTGTTGACACAACGTGGATCGTATAAACAAATGAAATTATCAGAGATTCCATCAACTAGTCGTGCTCGACGAGGAGTCTTAACATTACGTGAATTAAAGCGTGCTCCACACCGAGTTTCATTGGTAACTAATATTTCAGGTGATGAACAGTTATCTGTTGTTACTGATACTAATCAAGAAATCTCATTAGATGAGAGTTCACATCAAAACGCCGATAGATATTCGAACGGATCATTTGTCATGGATCCAGAGACTGACGGAAATCCAATCAGATTTGTGAAAAATGTAATAGAAAAATAATAAATACAACAAGATTATTTCTAGTTTGTATAGTATGATTGTTCCATGGAATTAGAAATATCTTTTCACAATGATTAGGAGGACGTCTTATTGTTAGACGAAAAATCAAGACGCGTATTTAGTTCTAAAGCATTGAACTATTTTGACGAATTAACAAAAAATATGAGCTACACAAAAACTGCTCAATCATTAGGTATTACACAACCAGCGTTGACTCAGCAGATCAAAAAGATCGAACGAGTTGTTGGTGTTCCGTTGTTTTACAGTATGGGTAAGAAAATTTATCTAACTGATGCAGGAACATCACTTTTGAAGGCAACGCATGAGATCTTTGATGTTATCAACTCTGTTACAGACAAGATTCAACAAGAGTCGTCTGATAAGACTGGTACGATCAGTATTGGTTTATTATCCACTGCAGAATCAGTAGTCATTGAAGATTTTATTGTTGAGTATAATCGCATCAATCCTAACGTAGAAATTGACCTTAACCTCCTTACTCGTAAGGAAATTTGGGATCATATTGAGAACAACCGAATTGATTTGGCAATTATGTACTTGCCTGATAAGAATATTAAGAATTGGAAAATCTACAAGTCAAAGAAAATCATTAATGATAATATCGTTTTAGTACACAATGACGAGAAGATTTATAAGAAGGGTACCGCTAGTTATAGGGATGCCATCGAAAAACCATGGGCTGCCTATTTAAAGGATTACTATTTATCTGACTTGTTAAAAGAAAGATTTAGAAATGCTTTGGTAGATCAGCCAACTGTGGTTGCCAGATTCTCTTCACCATATCAATTGCTTAAATTTGCACAAGGTTCAGAGGATATTTATACGGTCCTACCTTTGAGTTTTTGTATTGCACATGCATCAATGTTTAAACTTTATCAAACACCACTTGAACCTTCGGTATCAAGTGAATTATCATTTGTATATCGGGAAGATAAAGAGAAGATTCCTCGAATCAAGGAATTTCTCGACGAGTGGGATAATTTCTTAAATGATAAGAATTATATCGATCGTTTGAAGTCTTCAAGATAAATTAAAAAAGGGGAAATTTAGAATGACTAAGGAAAAAGAATTAGTTTTCGGACACAAAAATCCAGATACAGATGCTGTTGTTGCTGCTATTGCATATTCACATCTACAAAATGAAAGAGGCTTCAATACTGAAGCTGTTGCATTGGGCGAACCTAATGATGAAACAAAATTTGTCTTTGACAAGTTTGATTACAAGTTCCCAAGAATTATCTCTGCTGCTAATGGTGAAGTTAAGTCTGTAATGCTTGTTGATCACAATGAAAGCCAACAAAGCTTGGACGACATTGCTGATTTAAATGTTACACATGTTGTTGATCACCACAGAATCGCTAATTTCGAAACTGCTAATCCTTTGTACTACCGTGCAGAGCCACTTGGCTGTACAAGTACTATCCTTTGGAAGATGTATGCTGAACAAGATGTTGAGATTCCTGCCAACCTTGCAGGTATGATGGCATCAGCTATTATCTCAGATACACTTCTATTGAAGTCACCTACAACTACTGACCAAGACAAGGCTGCTGTTGAAAGCTTGGCTATGACTGCCGGTATCGATTATGAATCATATGGTTTGGAAATGTTAAAAGCTGGTACAAATCTTGATAGCAAGTCAACTAAAGAACTTATTGACATGGATGCTAAGAGCTTTGATATGAATGGCAATAGTGTTCGTATTGCTCAAGTAAACACTGTTGATGTTCCAGAAACATTGAAGAGAGAAGCAGACTTTACTGCTGACATCAAAGCTGAAAACGAAGCTGAAGGTTACAACTTGTTTGTACTATTGATTACTAATATTTTGACAAGTGACACTACTGGTTTGGTTTTAGGTGATGAAAAAGCTGTCTCTGTTTTCGAAAATGCGCTTAATACTAAGGTAGAAGATAATAAAGCATCATTACCTGGTGTTGTTTCACGTAAGAAGCAAATCGTTCCACCACTAAACGAAAAATTCTAAAGATAAAATTATGAAAGCGTTTCATTTATGAAAACGCAAAAATAAATTGTGAAATATGAATCTGTTTTCTTGAAAACGTTACCGTCAACAGGTATAATATTTTACATCATCAAAACTGCTGGGTTGTTTTTTGATCTGGCAGTTTTTTATTGGTGTTTATATTACAAAAGGGAGTTTTTTCAAATGAGTGCAGTTAACTTATTGATCGGTCTTATGCCTATGATAGGTTGGGGAGTTATGCCAATCTTGACAGGCAAATTCGGCGGTAGACCAGTCAACCAAATTCTTGGAACTACATATGGTACGTTGATTGCGGCAATCGTAGTGGCGTTGATCAACCAGACACCTATGATTGGTGGTAAGGAATTTCTTTTCACATTCTTATCAGGTGCAAGTTGGTCCTTAGGACAAGTATTAGTGTTCTATGCTTTCTCAGTAATGGGAGTTTCAAGAACAATGCCTATCTCTACGGGATTTCAGTTAGTAAGTACTTCATTATGGGGAGTATTTATCTTAGGTAACTGGAGTTCAAACGTTGCTAAGATCGTTGGATTCTTATCAATAGCAATGATTATCTTTGGTGTATATTTGACAACATATAGTGAGAAAAAAACAAGTTCAACTGATGTCGCTAATGGTGATGTCACACGTGGTGTTCTTTTAGTGTTAGTTGCAGCAGTGGGTTACTTAGGTTACTCAGCCTTTCCACAGGCAGTTACAGTTAATGGATTTGAAGCATTCTTGCCACAAGCATTAGGTATGGCAGTTTTCTCAACATTATTCGCATTGATTTCCAAAACAAATCGTAAAACGAAGCCATTCGCAACTAAGAGTTCTTATACTAATCTTATTAGTGGATTTTCATTTGCACTGGCTGCATTGACATACTTGATTTCTTCAAGACCAGATGTTAATGGATTAGCTACAGGATTTACACTTTCACAAATGAACGTTGTAATTGCCACTCTTGGTGGAATTTATATTCTTCATGAAAGTAAAACAAAAAAAGAAATGATTGCTGTTTTATCAGGCTTATTGTTAGTTGTCGTTGCCGGAATCGTTACGGCCTTCATTAAATAGATTTATAAAATAATTGATCACGTATCCTTTTTCAGGATACGTGATTTTTTTTTGCCATTTTGGCATGGTAATATCATATAACGATATTGATATTTATATATAACTCATAATTATGTTTAAACCACTCATAAAAAATATATTGACAGCGCTTTCACAACGGATGTATAATGAAAATCAGTTAGGAGCGGTAAAACGTTTTACTCAATTAGGAGGGATGAATTGAATGGG
This sequence comes from Companilactobacillus nodensis DSM 19682 = JCM 14932 = NBRC 107160, assembly GCF_000615905.1. GTDB lineage: Bacteria > Bacillota > Bacilli > Lactobacillales > Lactobacillaceae > Companilactobacillus > Companilactobacillus nodensis. Next base: position 51,959 of record NZ_BAMN01000008.1, on the reverse strand, counting down.
GCAAGTAAGAGTACAACGATTCGTGATGTTGCACAGTACGTAGGCATATCAGTTACAGCAGTTTCACAGATTTTGAATGGTAAGGGTGACAGATTCAGTGATGAAACAATTCGCAAAGTGCAAGAAGCTCAACGAGTTCTGAACTATCATCCTAATTTTTATGCTCGTGGTTTGGTTGGACAGCGTAGTAATTCGATCGGCATCGTGATACCCAATATCATGAATCCCTTCTTTGCCAGTTTAGTTCTAAGTGTAGAGAATGCTGCAATCCCAAAAGGAATATTTCCTCAGGTGTTTAGTGTTAATGGATTCCATGAGAATATTGATTATTTTATTGAGCAATTTATTTCCGGAACTCAAAAAGGACTGATTTTGGCGGCACCGGGTGCCTCGCAGGAAATCGTCGATAAACTGGCAATTTCGAACAGTTTGCCGATGGTCCTGACAGACCAGGCTGACTTGAGTGGTAATTACGACATGGTATTGATTGATGAATTAAAGGCTGGTGAGCTTATAGCAAGTCACCTTTTGGATCTGGGTCACACACGGATTGCTATTGTTTTGCCGTTTGGATTGACATTAAATTTAAAACACAGATTTGATGGATATAAATTAGCTTTTAAACTTCATCATGTTGCGGTTCCATTAGATTTAGTTTTTCAGTCGAATTTTGATCCTAGCGGCGGTGTCGATGCAGTTGAAAGAATCGTTGAGACCGATGCGACAGCGATAATTGCGATTAATGATGATGTTGCCATCGGCATTTATCGAGGATTATCAGCACATCACAAAAGTATTCCCGACGACTATTCAGTCGTTGGTTTCGATAATATCAATTTAACAAATTACTTAACACCACGTCTAACGACAGTTGAACAGCCAATCGATAAGATCGGTGAGCAGGCAGTTCAAATGTTAGTCGGTAAAATGACTGATCCAACTGCTGAACACCAATCGGTGATTTTAGATGTGAAATTAAAAATACGGGATTCAACAAAAAAATTGGAGATGTGAAAATGAAAAAAGGAACTGTATTAAATAGTCAAATTTCTGCAGTTATCGCTGACATGGGACATTTTGATACTTTATCAATTGGAGATGCTGGCATGCCAGTTCCAGCTGGTACAAAGAAGATTGATCTGGCGGTTGAAAAAGGCTTACCAAAATTCATTGACGTTCTGAAGAATGTTTTAACTGAACTTGAAGTTCAAAAAATCTATTTAGCCGAAGAAATTAAATCCCAAAATCCAGAACAACTTAAAAATATTCAAGCAGCTATTGATGTTCCAGTCGAGTTCGTTCCACATGACGAAATGAAGAAGCGGCTAGCAACTAACAAGGCATTCATTAGAACTGGCGAAGTAACTCCATATTCGAATATCATTCTAGAAAGTGGTGTCACATTTTAAACCTGAGGGGGTGAAAAAATGAAGATCGAGATGAAAAATATCTCCAAAGCCTTCGGTGCTAACAAAGTTCTCGAGGGTGTTGATTTTGCCGTTGAATCCGGAGAAGTACATGCCCTGATGGGTGAGAACGGTGCTGGTAAGTCGACGCTCATGAATATTCTGACGGGGTTATACGGTGATGATGGTGGAGAAATATTAGTTGATGGACAACCAACTAGTTATTCAGGTCCACTAGATGCGGAACAACATGGTATTAGTTTCATCCATCAGGAAATGAATAACTTCTTGGAAATGTCAGTTGTCGATAATATGTTCTTGAACAAAGAAATCAAGAATAAGTTCGGCATGATCAATGAAGATAAGATGCGCAAGCAGGCACGTGAATATCTTAGTAAATTGGGTACGAATATCGACGTTGATAAGCCTATCGGTACTTTAAGCGTTGGTCGCCAACAATTGATTGAAATTGCCAAGTCGATTATGACCGATGCCAAGATCATCATCATGGATGAACCGACTGCTGCCTTGACAGAAAATGAGATTGAACAGTTATTCGGTGTCGTGAATGAACTCAAGAAGCAAGGTGTAGGTTTCATTTATATTTCTCATCGAATGGAAGAAATATTCAAAATTGCTGATAAGGTCACCGTCATGCGTGATGGTATTTCGGTCAATGAATATATGACCAAGGATGTTGATATGAAACAGCTAGTCCGAGATATGGTTGGTCGTGAGATCGGTGACTTCTATCCGGATAGAGATCCTCATTTTGGTAAAACAATATTGTCAGTTAAGAACCTTACGGAAAAAGGTGTTTTTGAAGATGTAAGTTTTGATGTGCATGAGGGAGAGATTCTTGCCTTCTCGGGATTGATGGGTGCCGGACGTACGGAGATTATGCGTGCGATATTCGGTATCGATCATTATAATTCCGGAGAAATATATCTCGATGGCAAGAAGGTCAAGATCAAGGATCCTGAGTCAGCTATTAAACATCGAATTGGTTTCTTGACTGAGAATCGCAAGGATGAGGGATTGATCTTAGCCGATTCACTACGAGACAACATTGCCTTACCTTCAATCAATGGCTTCGTCAAGCATGGCTTGATCGATGATAAGTCGGTCGATGATTTTGCTAATCTGCTGATGAAGCGGCTGACAGTTAAAGCTATGAATGAGCAAGTTACTGCCGGCAGCTTGAGTGGTGGTAATCAACAAAAGGTTGTCTTAGCGAAGTGGGTCGGATCTGGATCAAGGATCTTGATCTTAGACGAACCAACAAGAGGAGTTGATGTCGGAGCAAAGAGAGAAATATATGATTTGATGAACGAACTAACTGATAGGAATGTTGCTATTATCATGATCTCGAGTGATTTGCCAGAGGTCCTTGGTATGAGCGATAAGATTGCAGTCGTTTATGAAGGAAAGATTTCGGGGATTGTAGACACAAAAGGTGCCACTCAGGAATCAGTAATGACATTGGCGACAGGAGGGGCAGATAATGCAAGAGCAAACTAAGTCAGTTGAGGCTGAAAAAGCAAAAGGATTTGATTTTAAAAAATTTGTTGGGAAGATGGGTCCACTGCTAGCACTGATCGTCTTAGTGATTTTGGTAACAGTGCTGAGTCCAGGATTCATTCAGCCTAACAACTTATTGAACTTGTTGCGTCAAGTTTCCATTAATGCCGTTATTGCATTTGGGATGACGTTCGTAATTTTGACTGGTGGAATTGATTTGTCGGTTGGTTCTATTTTAGCTTTGACAGGAGCAGTTACCGCCACATTACTGTCGGCAGGAATCTCACCTGTGATCGCGCTGTTAGCCGGAATTGCATTGGGCTCACTACTTGGATTCGTCAATGGACTATTGATCGCCTATGGTAAGGCAGCTCCATTTATTGCTACATTGGCTACCATGACAATTTTCCGTGGTGCCACCTACGTGTTCACTAATGGTAATCCGATCACTGGGGCTAAGATGAACGATAGCTTCTTGTTCCAATTCATGGGTAGAGGTTATCTTCTCGGTATCCCATTCCCAATCTTCATTATGGCAATCGTCTATCTAGTACTATATCTGTTACTACACAAGACAACCTTCGGTCGTAAGACCTATGCACTTGGTGGTAATGAGAATGCTGCATTCATCGCTGGTGTTAAGACTAAGATGGTCACAATTTGGATCTACACGATCTCAGGTTTGATGGCCGCCATTGCCGGAATTATTTTGACATCACGTTTGAGTTCGGCACAACCGGATGCCGGTACATCTTACGAAATGGATGCTATCGCTGCGGTTGTATTGGGAGGTACGAGTCTTGCAGGTGGTAAAGGTCGTATCTTCGGTACCTTGATCGGTGCTTTGATCATCGGAACATTGAACAACGGTATGAATTTATTAGGTATTTCTAGTTTTTATCAACAAATCGTCAAAGGTATCGTAATTATTATCGCTGTATTATTAGATCGCAAATCTAACGACAAATAATAATCTTAAGGGGATTAAATACAATGAATAAATCTTTGAAACGTATCATTGCACTTATTAGTGTTACATTTATCGCAATTTTTGCACTTGCCGCATGTGGTAAGTCAGGACTAGACTCTGGAGATTCAGGTAATTCCAAAGTCGAGAAAAAGAGTCCTAAAGATTTGAAAGTTGGGGTTTCACTCTCAACACAATCAAATCCATTCTTCGTTTCAGTTAAAAAAGGTATTCAAGGTTTGGCTGACAAGAAGAGTACTAAGGTACAAATCTCAGATGCACAAAACGACACAGCCAAACAAAACAATGATATTGAAGATTTAATTACTAAGAAGGTTGATGTTTTGATCATCAACCCAGTTGATTCAAGTGCTATCACACCTGCTGTTAAAGATGCTAATGATGCAGGAATTCCAGTTATTACAGTTGACCGTTCAGCTGATGGTGGTAAGGTTCTTTCATTAGTTGCTTCAAATTCAACAAAGGGTGGTCAAATGGCTGCTAAATTCATGATCGACAAGCTAGGTAATGATGCTAAGATTGCGGAATTACAAGGTATCCCAGGAGCTTCAGCAACACGTGAACGTGGTAAAGGTTTTGACAATGCTGCTAAAGATAAATTAGATATTGTCGCAAAACAAACTGCTGGATTCGATCGTGCTAAGGGTCTAAGTACAACAGAAAATATTCTTCAAGGTAACAGCGACATCGTTGGTATCTTCTCACAAAATGACGAAATGGCTCTTGGTGCAGTCCAAGCTGTTAAGGCTGCGGGTAAGGAAGTAACAATAGTTGGATTTGACGGTGAAGATGATGGTATTAAAGCTGTTAAATCAGGTAAGATGGCCGCTACAGTTGCCCAACAACCAGAAGAAATGGGTAGATTGGCTCTTCAAGCTGCATATGATCACTTCAATGGTAAGACAGTTAAGAAGAGCATTGAATCACCATTGAAACTTGTTACTACAGAAAGCTTGAATAAATAATAGCCAGTCACCTTTTAATTATCAGTAAGGGAGATCTATTATTATGAATAAAGTAACTGTAGTTGGCAGTATCAATGTTGATAGTATTCTACATATAAAACAATTACCGCAGCCGGGTGAAACCATAGGGATGCAATCATTCTCTAAAGCTGCAGGTGGAAAAGGTGCTAATCAAGCTGTTTCCGCAGCTAGATCAGATGCCGAAACTTATTTCATCGGATGTGTTGGTGATGATAGCAACGGTGAGTTCATGCTCAAACAATTGAACGATAACAGGATCAATACTGACAACATTAGAACAGTCACAGGTAGTAATACCGGTCAAGCCTATATCCTCCTTCAAGAATCTGGGCAAAACTCAATTATCGTTCAAGCTGGAGCTAATTTTGAACTAAACCAAACTGACATCCAAAATGCAATGGAGACCATTCAGACAAGTGATTTTGTTATTTCAGAATTTGAAACACCAATGGACACAGGAATCATCGCCTTTCAGTTCGCTCACCAGGCAGGGAAGAAGACGATTCTGAATCCAGCACCCGCAAATGATGAAATACCAGCTGATCTCTTATCACTGACAGACTTGATCGTACCAAATGAGACTGAAAGTGAATTGATCACTGGAATTAAGATCACGGATGAACAATCGATGGAAGATTCAGCTAGATATTACGAAAGATTTGGTATCAAGAATGTCATCATCACGATTGGTGAACATGGATCATATGTGTCGCTCAACGGTACCGGTAAAATAGTACCGGCATTCAAAGTCGATGCAGTTGATACCACCGCGGCTGGGGATACCTTCATCGGTGCCTTGGCATCAGTGTTAGAAACGGATTTTTCTAATTTGTTTGATGCAGTTACTTATGCAAGTAGAGCGTCATCGTTAACTGTTCAAAAATTAGGAGCGTTTCCCTCAATACCAGCTAGACAAGCAGTGATTGATGCACAAAAATAGTAATAAAAAACACGTCAGATTAAAATCTGGCGTGTTTTCGTATCAGGGAATTGATGGAATTTTTTAGTTGATCTATATCGTATTTTAAATTTATCGTATATTTAATTTTAAAATTGGGAGGGGTATCATATTTAATATTCATTAGTGGGAAACCACAATCAATTAAAATGATAATCTAAGGAAATATCCATCAGGTAGAAGGTACTTAGCTACCTCTATCTGACACCGTTAATATAGTACCTTTTGCTAAATAGTAAAAGATAAAAGTCTTGAAATGAGTATTTATTTTTTTATATTAATTCCTAATCATTTTTATGTGAGGGGTGTGATTGAAGAGAAATGGTTCGCCGACACTATGAAAATCGAACTTTTTATAGAAATCTTCAACATAAGTCTGCGCTTCAATGACTATTTCTTGATGAGGATGATTTTCATTAATAACTTTGATGATCTCTTCGACTAGCTTTGCCCCTAAGCCAGTTCCACGATGATTCTTGTCAGCGACGACTCGACCGAAGGTGATGTGGCCATTTTCTTCAAAAATTCGTGCATAGGCAACTATCTTTTTGTCTTCATATCTGAAGATGTGAATTGCATGGAGGTCATTTTCGTCTACTTCTTGGTAAACACGGTTTTGTTCGACAACAAAAGTCTTAACTCTTAGATACATTAAGTCATACAATTCCTGTGCGCTCAATTCATTGAATCTTTTTACGTGCCACATATTACTCACCATCGGTTTCGAATAAAATATTATTGATTGTTTCAAAGGCTTGGTATAACTCTGATTGTTTTTCAGTGGACAAGCTTTCAATTAAATTTTGAATTTGAATATCTGAATCAGTATCGATTTTTGCTAGTAATTTTTTACCATTATTTGTTAATGAAATATCTTTGGATCTAGCATCGGTAGCTGAAGCAGATTTTTCGATATAATTTAATTTGGTTAATTTCTTGATGATGCGGCTAGTGTAACTAGCATCTAGGTTTAACCTTTTAGCAATATTCATTGGTGTTGATCCATCTGTAATGGACATCAGTACGCGAGCTTCGGGAAAACTGAGTTCAGTATTAAAGACGCGCTTATTTAGTAGTCCTAATGTATTTGTATATTGACGATTGAATTTTCTAATTAAACCAATTTCGTTTTTATTTAACATGTTGCATCTCCTTTAGTGGACAAAAGCCATTATATTCTAACTAGTGGCTTTTGTCCACTAAAGATAATAAAAAATCCTAAAGCCAAGTGATGGCTTTAGGAAACTTATTATTTAGCATTTTTAAATGAGCGCAACTTTGGTGGTGTATATGTGTCGATGAATTCTTTGATTTCATCTAGTGAGTCACTAAATAGTAATTTATCACGATCAGTTTTTGTTAAGAATTCATTTTCAGTCATCGTATCAAAGAATGTTTCGAGTGCATCGTAGTAATGATTTACATTGTAGAAGATGCAAGGATTATTATTATCACCAATTCTAGTCCATGAGTAAGCTTCAGAGATTTCCTCTAGTGTGCCGGGACCACCAGGTAGGGCGATGCTGGCAATCGAATTATCTAACATGGCTCGCTTTCTAGCATCCATGCTGTCGACGATATCTAGTTTAGATAGATCAGTCTGTGACAAATTACGTGATGCCAGGCTCTCAGTGATAATTCCATGGACGTAGCCATCGTCAGATAAAACTGTTTCGGCGAGAACACCCATTAAACCAAAGCGTCCGCTCCATAGGTCAATCCATAATTGTTTTGAGTTATCCAATGTGCCAAGTTTTTGGCGGCAGTAATATAGATGGGATCATTACCTGTGGCAGCACCACAGTATACAGCAATATTTTTCAAATAAGTCACGCTTTCTATTTAATCATTCATGAAGTTCAATTCACGTTTTAAACGACGATAATACAAAAGGGATGCAGTTTCAAGTGCATCAAGGGCACGTTCTTGATCTTCAGATAAATCTTTGGTGCTCAAAGCCATCAAGATGAAGGTCGTGTAGAGTTTTTTGGGAGCTAAGTCCAAACCTGTGCTTTCACTGTCACGTTTGAGATCACGATGTAGAGCAGGAACTGTCAACAAGGGTGAATTGGCACCTTTATTGCGGCTGAGGAACAAATTCTGATTGTTCCACTGTGATCTTAATGGCATCATAAAGCTTGATAGCTTTCGATAAACTTCTGTTCCAAAGTTGAAAATTTTAAGTCATTAAAAGTTCGGTAAAAATCTGGTTCCATTGCTTCTTTGTAATTGAATCCTTTGGAGATTATTAGAATTAGTAAACGGGTATAGATGCTGAGATCTGAATTCAAATATTTCGGAAGATTTTGGAATACCTCTATCGGGAAGTCGCTTTGTTTGGGAACAACGACACTATTTATGTTAAGTGTGGGTATCTCTGGCGTTCTCTTTAAACTGAAGAGATATTTGAAGTAGACATTCAAATTACTGATGACCTTATTTATCGTACTGGGACTGAGGTGCAAGTTCTCCAGCATAAAGTTCTTGAAGTTACGAACGTCCATCTCGTGAACATCTTTGATATCCTCGGTGATCTTGTATTCATCATTGTGTTGAATCGTGTAAGAAAAAAAGTCATTCAGAGAGTTCATATATTCAGTGTGAGCTCGTGGTGAAATATGACGAGTTTTTAAGTAGCATTAAAGCCAGTCAAGTATGGGATTTTTGACATATGAAACCTCCTTTATATTAGTATAATTATACCGTAAATGTTGATACAATCGTATTCTGGTGTATTAAAAAAATCATTCATAAAAATGAATGATCGTTTTTATAATTCAATATCAAAGACTGGATCGCCAGTAGTTATGTTTCTTTCAGTGTAGCTTATCTTGTTTTTAATTTCGTTTGTATCAGTAATAATAACCATTACTGTATCATCTTTGCCAGCAGCTTTGATCTTTTTTAGATCCATTTCGGCTAACTTTTGGCCAGCGGTGACTTTGGTACCTTCTCGGACGGCATGGTGAATGGTCCACCGTTTAGTTCAACGGTATCGATTCCTAAGTGCAGCATGATTTCAAGTCCGTGCTTACTTTTAAGCATGATGGCATGCTTGGTGGGGAAGATAGTGACGACAATGCCGTTAACTGGAGATACGATAGTGCTGCCATCAGGGATGATGGCTAGACCGTCACCCATCATTTTTTTGGCGAAGACAGGATCACTTACTTTCTCAAGATTTATCAATTGACCGCATACGGGGGCAACGATAGTTTCGATTTTTTTATGAGAAAAAAGTCCCATGTAAAATCTCTTCCTTTCAAAATTGATTATGGATCCTGGTGATTTTGAATGCTGAACCAGAATCGATATATGATAGTAATTTCAGATCACTTTTAATGATCGTACCAAGTACATTAACGTTTTGACTGGCAGGCAGGTGTCGGCAGACGATTTGAATTTCGCCCATATAATTACCGTAATTACGATTATCAATTGTTACGGATCCGAAGACGCGCTCGATATTATTAGTGGGACCAATGTTACGATGGTTCATTTCTCGGCTCTCAGTCAAACGAATCACATCACGAGCCGGATCTTTGCGGTTGTGAAATACCTTTGTGAATAAGTAACTCGGTGTACCGATTTTAATATCGGATATGTGCAGTGGTATGTACCCGTCAATGAAATAAGCGTTAAATGATTTTCTCAAGTCAATGTTGAGATATGAATCACCAATGACGATACCGTCAGTATTTAGCTTATCTAACTCAACGGCCGAGATAAATGGACTGGTGCGTCGATGACGTTCCAATGTCGGCAGCCCCTCCATTAAAGGACCTCGATATGGCTTGTTGCCGGCAACGAAAGCTTGAGTCTTGAATCCCAGCTTATGTAACCAGCGATTCTTCTGTGCGAGCCAGGTGAGGTCGAGTCCAGTATCGGGATGAGGATAATAGTTATACCAGGCTTCTAGTGTGTGAAAGTCAATATCCGACTTCTTCAATTCAGTAATATCAGCATCATCAATTGTGCCAGCATTGAGTGCAACAGTCGTCTGCTTACTTAGTGCAACGATATCATCACACGAGAAGCTATCGTCAAGACGTAAGACGATGTCAGCATCGTTCAATCTGTTATGGAGTATGTGTAATGACGGCTTATCAATATTGATAACCAATTTTAAGTTTAAACTATTAACGGTTGTAATCAATTTATCGAAAGCTTGAAGATATTTTTGTGGATCTTTTTCAGGGATGTGAGCCGATGTGAATACTTCTGAAAAACCGTAATTTTTCATACTCTTGAAGTATCGTAAAGTTTCATCATCTAATGTTTGGTCCAGGTAAAAAGAGAATCCAATCATGTGCTCCTCCTTAGTGAAAACGTTAACTTAAATATATGATATTATTTTTTGAATAATATATCCATATATTTTGACAATTGATTATAGTATCATAACTTTTGTAAGCGAAAACTGTCTGGCGTTTGCATAAATTGCCTTCTAAAAACAGTTATAAAATAAGTATCACTAGAAAAGCCGACTCTTAACGCGATTGATTTGATAGATAGATCGGTTGTTCGTAATAACTTTTTTGATTTATTCAAACGCAGGTCTGTTAGGTATTGTCGGGGTGTCAAGCCACTCTCAGCTTTAAAAGTTCTTTGTAGATTGAATGGACTACCGTGACATTCAGCCGCAATGGTTGAGAGAGTCAACTTCTGTTGGTAGTTATTGTTCAAATAAGCTTTTATTTCTGCTACCCAATCAGTGTTGGTGACTGAACCAGTCGGCTGACACCTTTTACAGGGACGAAAGCCAGCGCTAATTGCCTCGTTGGTTTCCTTGAAAATCAACACGTTATTCTTCAAGGGCTCACGTGAATGACAGGATGGCTTACAGAAGATCTTCGTAGTTGTTACACCATAGTAGAAGTCACTGTGAACGTCATTATGGATTATCTGTTGCCAACGATATTCTGTTAGAGGATATTTTTTCATTTTTTGACTTCCTAATAATTTGAGAGCAAGATTTTTAAGTGAATTGTAGCATATACTAGGGATATACAAAAGTAGGTGTTAATTATGAAAGAACTTTATTATCAAATAATTGAGTTTAGAAACCATAAATATATTATTGCGGTAACTGATAAGGGATTAGCGTATGTCGGATTGAGGGATGAGACGTTATCTGATATGTCAGTTTTTTACCCCAAAGCCGATTTTGTTGAAGATAAAATGCGTACTCAGGAATATGCGAATGAAGTCATGGAGTACTTACAGGGTAAAAGGACCAAATTTGATTTAAAGATAGATATATCGGGTACGAAGTTTCAAGAATCTGTGTGGCAAGCTGTAGCAAGATACCTTATGGAGCTGTATCCAATTATTCGAAGATAGCCAATGCAATCAATCGACCTAAGGCGGTGCGCGCCGTCGGAACAGCAATCGGCAGGAATCCAGTGCCGTTAGTTATTCCATGTCATCGTGTGCTTGCTAAAAACGGCACATTAGGTGGTTATCGCGGTGGGTTAGCTATGAAGTCAGATTTGTTGCAATTAGAGAGGGATGTACAGAAGTATGAATCAATATAAAATAGCTTTTTTTGATATTGACGGCACGTTAGCGGGTCATAAGACATCAGAGGATAATACCATTTTGAGTCGAATTCCAGAATCCGCTAAGGTTGCAATAAAGCAATTGCGTCGAGCTGGGATTGAGCCAGTCATAGCCACTGGAAGAAACTACGGAATGATCAAGGACATTTTAGCTGACCTAGATGTTGATAGTTTTATTGCTAATAACGGTCGCTATGTTGTCTTTGATCATCAGACGATTGCACATGATACGTTTGATGAAGCACATCTAACGGCAGTGGTAAATTATTTCATGGATAACCAAATTGAGTTTTGTTTTGAAACAGTTGAGAAATTATACATTTATGAAAGCTCACATTTTATTGGTGATGGTTCCATGGAATTAGAGAAAATTCCTGACGGAATTATCCCTGATAATATTATTCAATTGATCGTTATGAATGATGACGATGTACCAGAGACTATTCCGGTAGATGGAATTAAAATGTTGAAAGTTGCTCGTAATGTCTATGACGTAACTATGAATCAATCAAGTAAAGCTATTGGTATTCAAGAAATACTGACGAGCATGGATATCAAAGCAGAGGAAACAATTGCTTTTGGTGATGAGGTCAATGATTTACCGATGTTCGATAAGGTTGGATTTTCGGTAGCTATGGGTGATGGCAATCCAGATGTTTTGAAGGTTGCTGACTACGTGACAACTGGTGTTTATGATGATGGGATTTTGAATGCCTGTAAAGATTTAGAGTTGATTTAAAACTTCAATTAATGTTGGAGTTTTTTTATTTACTTCCTTATGAACATGAAGTAAAATTTATTTATTAAGTTAGTGAATACTCACTCACCAAATTTGAGGAGACTTATATATGAATAATATGAGTGTAATTGCTTTAAATAATGTCGTAAAGAGTTTTGGTAAGCAGACGGTGCTCAATCATGTCAATATGCAGATATATCCTGGACAAATTGTCGGATTGATTGGACCATCTGGTGCTGGTAAGTCGACAGTTATCAAAGTTATTCTTGGTATGGAATTAGCAGATTCAGGCCGTACGACTGTTTTCGGTAAAACCATGCCCAATCGTGAGTTGCTGAGTAGGATTGGCTATATGGCACAGTCAGATGCTCTGTATGAGTCACTGAGTGGACGTGAGAACCTCCAATTCTATTCAGATATGAAAGGATTGAACAAACGTAGTGCAGCAATGCAGATCAATCATGTGGCGCAAGTAGTGGACCTGATACCTGATCTGGACAAGCGTGTTAGCGGCTATTCTGGTGGTATGAAGCGTCGTCTTTCTTTGGCAATTGCCTTGTTGGGTAATAATGATGTACTGATATTAGACGAGCCGACTGTTGGTGTTGATCCCGCACTTCGTCGAAGCATATGGAACGAGCTAAAGAATCTGCGTAATCAGGGTAAGACGATCATGGTCACGACTCACGTCATGGATGAGGCAGAGCTGGTGGACGAAGTCGCCCTTTTACTTGGTGGTAGTATTATTGCCTATAGTGATCCATATTCATTGAAGCAATATTATCAAGTTAATTCGATCGAAGAAGTTTTCTTAAAGGCGGAAGCCATTTATAATGCCAATAATCAATATTAATGTGATACAGGAAGGTTAATTAGGATGAGTGAAGATATAGTATTTAAGGATCTTAATGATTGGATCGAACATAGTAAAATGCCAAATGGCAAGCGTAATGTATTGAAGGCCGCCATCAAACTGTTTGCTGAACGAGGTTATGATGGTACATCGACGGCAGAAATTGCTACGGAATCAGGGATGAGTCAGGCGACTATTTTTAAGTATTTTAAGACTAAGGATATTTTGCTCAAGTCTATCATTGAGCCAGTCATTAAACATCTCTTGCCCGAATACGGTGGTAAGTTTATTAACGATGTCTCTGATCATAGCGCGACCTTGGAACAGATGATACATTTCATTATCCGAGATAGATTTAACTTCTTGGTTAACAATAAAAGTGCAGTTATGATTCTTATTTCAGAATTGCTGATAAATGACGATATTAAGGAAATGGCACTAGAATTTGTGAATGAGAAGAAAGGTCAGTTCGTTGATGTAATCTGGAAAGGGATGCAAGAGACTGGTCAGTTAAGGGATGATATTGATTTGTTATTCGTATTACGTACGATTGCTAGTCAATTGATTTTCTATTTCATTCAAACTCAAAAGCTGTTACCAGGCACTTCTGATGAGAAAATTGATCAAAACCTCATGAGAATTGAGTCTGCTGTTATTCGTTCGATTTCAAAATAATATTTCTTAGTTTGCGGGTATGCAATATCGTGATATGCTAGTAAATGTACTTTTTAATTGAGGAGCATTCAAATTGGATTCGCAGTCAGTTTTGAAAGATGTCTTCGGGTATGATCATTTTCGCCCAGGACAACGAAAAATAATTAATCACGTATTAAATGGTGATCGAACACTAGGAATTATGCCAACAGGTGGCGGTAAGTCAGTCTGCTATCAACTTCCAGCAATCATGTTTTCAGGATTAACATTAGTCGTTAGTCCTCTAATCTCATTGATGAAGGATCAAGTTGATAGTTTGAATGAAATGAATATACCGGCCACTTTTATTAACAGTACCTCGATTATCGGGATCAAGAAGAACGCATGCGATATATTGAGTCTGGTGCGGTTAAACTTTTGTATGCTGCTCCAGAACGAATTGAGAATCCAGAGTTCTACAGTTGGCTGTGTCAATTACCAATCGACTTAGTAGCTATTGATGAAGCGCATGTTTTGTCATCGTGGGGCCATGACTTTCGGCCTAGTTATCTGAATATTATTGACCCATTGAATCAATTGCCTAGTCAACCAGCGTGGTTGGCATTAACTGCAACTGCTACAAGTCGTGTTCAAGATGACTTGGTGAAGATTCTGGATATTCCAGATGATAATATTGTCAAAACTGGTTTTGCTAGAGATAATATTGCTCTAAAAATCGAACGTGGTGTCAGTAAGCTTCCCTATGTTCTGAATTATGTGAAGTCACACAAGAATGAATCGGGAATTATTTATGCTGGCCGTCGTAAAGATGTTGATGCTATTTATGAATATTTAAATGAACACGGCATCAAAGCTGGCCGTTACCACGCTGGATTAGATGATGAAGAACGTCATCAGCAGCAGGAAGACTTCTTATTTGATGAAGTCAATGTGATTGTTGCAACGAATGCATTTGGAATGGGTATCAATAAGACCAATGTTCGCTATGTCATTCATTTTACGATTCCGGGGACAATTGAGAGTTACTACCAAGAAGTGGGTAGGGCAGGGCGTGATGGACTGCCAGCAGAAGCTATTTTGCTATATACACCAGCGGATTTACGATTGCATAGGTTCTTCATTGAGCAGTCTGAAGCAGACGATGACTACAAACGGAGTTTGTCGGAAAAATTACGTGAAATGAATCAATACGCAATGACTGAAGTATGTCTAATGCGTTATATTCTGCGATATTTTGGAGAAATAACCGAAGAAAATTGTGGCCATTGTTCTAACTGTCTAGATAATCGTGAAACAACTGATGTGACTGACGATTCACAGAAGGTATTAAGCTGTGTTGTTAGAATGGAACAGAAGTATGGTAAGAAGACAGTAGGAAGAGTGTTAGCTGGGAAGGCTGATGTGGCAAGTGATTGGCGTAATTTCGGTAAATTATCGACGTTTGGTATATTGCATGATTGGACGTTGAAGTCAATCAATGAGTTTATTGAATATTTAACAGCTAACGGCTACTTGATAACTACCAGTGGCCAATATCCATTGCTGAGGTTAACTAAAAAGGGTGCCCAAGTCCTCAAGGGACAGGCAACAGTGGCACGTAAAACCGTTACGATTCGTGTTGATCAAGTTAAAGAAATTGCTAATGACGGCACATATGATGAGAAATTATTCGAACGTCTTAGAAGATTACGTTTGGATATTGCTCATGCACAAGATCTGCCACCATTTGTTATCTTCTCTGATAAGTCACTACGTGATATGTCACAGAAAATGCCTGAGAATGCAAATGAGTTCTTAGCAGTTAACGGAGTTGGTAATGCCAAGCTTGAACGATATGGTGAACGATTTATTGAATTGATCAAAACTTATAAAAATGAACAAGATGAAGTTAAAAATTAATCGAAATAAGAGATTTAAGAATCTCTTATTTTTTGATTTAAAAGCCGATTTTTTGTATAATTTGTAAAATTAAATGTTTTACGAAAACATAAGAAACAAAATCAACCACAATTGACCAAACGTTCGACGACCTCTATACTTTTAAGTGAAATGAGATGAAAAAATGACTAGAATCGCACTATTATCAGACGTTCACGGAGATATTACTGCTCTACGAGCAGTCGTGGACGATTTAAAAAAGGAAAAAATTGAAGAATCATGGTACCTTGGAGATCTTCTAATGCCAGGTCCTGGTACAAATGAACTATTTGAAATGCTCGATTCAGTGAATACCACTATATTGCTACGTGGTAACTGGGATAATTTCTTGTTTGAGGACGTCAGCAAACTCACTGAACGTGACCTAAAGGACCCTGTAACACCTTATATACTAATGTTAATGAAGTATACTCTAAACAAGACCAAACCTGAATATCTTGAGAGATTGAAGAATGCCCAAATATATAAATCCGTAGATATTAATGGCAGCAAGATTCTTTTGACTCACAATACCAAAGAGCGTAATTTTGGACATGAATTGCTGCCATATCAATCACAGGCGCATTTTGACGACCTGTTCGGTGATATAGACTATGACTTGGCTGTATACGGTCATACACATCACCAGATAATGCGTACCAGCAGCAAGGATCAACTAGTCATAAACCCAGGGTCAATTGGACAACCATATACTGAACGAATTAAGTTTAGACCTGACAGACGTGCTCAGTATGCAATTATTGATGTTGATGAGTATGGTTATGCGGATATAGAGTTTAAAAAGATCGCATATGATGTCGATCATGAATTAGAGTTAGCTAAAAATATGAATCTGCCGTACATTGAGTTGTATAAGAAGCTATTCACTGAAGGAATTGCATACACGCACAATCAACCTGAGTTGAAGAAATATATGAAGATGCATGATTATAAGTCGCAAGCAATGAAATTCTATAAACAATTGATGAACTTTGAGTAGTATGCGTTTTGCTACTCTTAAAATAGCACTTCGCATAATATATATTATGTAACCTTAGATTTAATATTCTAGTTAATCATCAAAAAAGAACTCTCCTCTCTTAATTATTGTGTAATTTTGAGATTTGGGTTCTTTTTGTTGTTTATCATAATTGTACTAAAAAAACTAAATTGCTAATTATATTAATAACTATTGAACGTTCTATTAAGAATGAGTTTTAAAGTTTCAGATCCAGCAATATATTTTCTTATGTTGCGTAAGATTCTATTCATCTTAAACTTGTGACTTGTGGCAATTGAATAAACGTGGTCACGTAAATTCAAATCCTGATTGCTAATCTTAACTTGCATGCTGCCGGAACTTCTTGGAATTTAAAGCATGTGTTTTTGATCTGTGGACTTGATAGTTTTATTGGTCTTATTCTTTGAGGTGTTGTAGTTTCGGGATCTATACGTTGTACAATCCTCGATCATCTGTTTTATTGTTTTTCCACTTTAGCAACGGGTGAACTTGGGTTACGTGTTTAATAACTACTTTTGCTGGAATAAAAACTCTTTTGAATTATTTGGATTATTTTTTGCGTTTTGCTCGGTTTTGGTGTATTAGTTTTTTTTTGTTACTTTTGGCTATGTTTTCGTAAAACATATATTATAACTGAATCAAAAACTAATAATTTCATTTAAAATTTTACGTTCGTTGCTAGACAATTTTTCAATTTCATCTTGCATTGCTGACTTAATATTCTCAGCATTACGTACAACTAATTTCTTCCCATCGTTTGTTAGTGTAACGATCAAGAACTTTTTATTCTTTGAATTTCTGTTTTTTTCGATAAAGCCTTTCCCCCATAATGCCGATAGTGATCTACTCAACTGTGATTTCGTGATTTTTAAAAAGTCCATTATTGTTGACGGTGTTGACTGATGTCCCTCAGACACCCATATAACCATTAATATATCGGCCTCCAGCTTAGTTATGTATTGATTCTTTGCTCCTACATACATTTCCGATTGAATTGCTCTAGCGAGCCTAACCGTAGTTTTAATGAAGGTAAAAAATTCATCATCGTTATTCATATATGTTTCCCCTTTTTCCCCATAAAAAAAGAGATGTCTATTTAGACATCTCTCAATAATATTCAAATGTTGAGTAAAATCCTAAGCACCCGTTAAATCGGTCTTCAACAACCATGCGTTAGTACCGATACGATACATTTTAACGCCTGTGTTAGAATTCGTTGAACGTCTATCTGTCTTCCACATTGTACCTGTAGGAACTCTTGTACCTGTTGCTGTACCATTATCACTATAAATCATAGCATTATCAGTAGTAGTTACTACGGTACCAGCTAAGAAGCTTGCCCAAGGTGTTACATCATCGGCAAGTACGAATCCATTATTGCTGACATGGTAATAAAAAGTATTGTCCATAATTGCAATAATATCTGATGCCCAAGATGTATTCTCAGCGAGTGTTAAATCTGTCTTTTGACCATATCTATCATATACAGAAACTGGAGTACTCTTAGTAGTCACACCACCACGTAAGTCAGCAACTACGTAACCATCTCTAGCCTTGTAGTCGGCACTCTTACGCTTAGAATCAACTAGGTTGTATTGTGACACATTAGCGTAGTCATTCTCATTAGTTAGGTAATAACTGTATAAGTCACTGGCAGCATATCTGCTGTGTGCTTCAGCATCATTTCCCATTTCTTGTGAGAAGTAAACCATACCATTAGAACCAACACTTACACCAATACCAACGAAATTGATATATGGATTAAGCATATTCTTACGGTGACCATAATTTGGTTGTGGATCATAATTCTCACTATAGAATTCTGCAGTAATCTTTTGAGCAATTACGGTTGGATCAGTAGTGCCAAGCATAGTAAATGGCATTTGAGCAATATTCTCTTCAGCATCCAAATAATATGGATACATGTTAGCTGAATTCCAACCAGCGTGATCATCAACACCTGAAGAAGTGAAGCTATCAGTTCTCGTCTGTGCGTATGTGTTCAAAACATCAACTGAAGCCAATGCATTCAAGCCGTTTTGTGCACGTAAACTATTAAGTTCAGTCAACATGGCACTTT
Organism: Companilactobacillus nodensis DSM 19682 = JCM 14932 = NBRC 107160; assembly: GCF_000615905.1. Lineage (GTDB taxonomy): Bacteria > Bacillota > Bacilli > Lactobacillales > Lactobacillaceae > Companilactobacillus > Companilactobacillus nodensis. The sequence goes on along the minus strand of NZ_BAMN01000008.1, from coordinate 33,275 downwards.
TAACAGCTGAAAGGTCAATATCTTGAACCGATTGAACAGTAGCAGATCCATTAGTTGATGCAGCGGTCGAACTTGCTGTAGAAGTAGATGTATTACTGTTTGCAGTGCTATTTGTATTAGTATCTTTGACAACTTGATTATCACTGTCATTTTGACTATTAGTTGCGGTAGATACTGTCGTGTCACTATTTGTATCGGTTGAGGTTGTATCAGCCAATGCAACGGTGCCACCGAAACTAGTACTTAACAATACACCTGTTGCTAAAAGTAAGGCTACTTTTTTCGTGTTAGAAAACATAATAATCCCCTTTTCTTCATGTATAGCTAAACTAAATTTTACCCTAAATAAAAATTAAATAAAGACTTAATTAATACTATTATTTTAAAACATTGGGATAAAATAAAAAAGCCTTACGGCCTTTATAATTAAGATTTGTCAAAATCACGCATCCAGGCAATGGCCAGAGCATCTTTACCAAGATGGGCACCGATAACTGGACCAAAGTATGATCGGTCAATAGTTAGGTCAGGATATTCAACCTGTAGTTGTTCCGCCCATTCATCTCCAGATCTTCTGTCGTCAGCATCAATAACTAACAATCTAAGAGGTTCTTTTGACTTTTGAATGGCTCGTTGTAGCTTTTCTTCGGCTTTTAGTTTAGCCTTTTTAAGGGAACGAACTTTGTCATAGGCAACTATCTTGTGTGATTTATCATCAAACTCAAGTAGAGGCTTAATATTCAACATTGTACCGATGACTGCAGAGGTGTTCGAAAGACGACCACCTTTAACAAGATTCTTAAGATCATTAACAACGAACGATTCACCCATAGAATTACGCAAAATATCAAGGCGGTCGATTATTTGTTGCTTTGTCTTGTTATCTTGTGCCATACGTGCTGCTTCTTGAACCATGTAGCCCATAAGGCGTACAGTTATCCATGAGTCGTATACGGCAACGTCAATGTCTTCAATTGTTTTGGCTGCTGTCTTAAGATTATTAACAAATCCGGAGATAGTACTTGCTAAATGTATAGAAATTACGGTATCATAGCCTTCTTTAGCCAAGTTATCGTACAATTTCATCATCTCACCAATCGAAGGTTGAGCAGTTGATGGTAGTTCTGGTGAATTTTGAAGTAATTCATAGAACTCTGATGTAGTAATATCAATATCTTCACGATAAGTTTTATTATCAAATACTACTTCGATCGGTACGACTGTTATATTATTATATTTATCGACTATTTCTTGTGGTAAGTATGATGTACTGTCTGTTACAATGGCTATTTTCATAAATTTATCAATTCCTTGTTTGTTTACGTATAATGATTGTATAACCTTTTGATTATATCATATTCATTCGGGAAATTTTTACTACGATGAAAAAATCAAAATTTGTTTCAGAAATTATACAATAGTCTTACATTTATTTGCAAGATAAGAAAGGATCATACATATGTCATTTGATGGAATGTTTACCCATGCAATGGTAAACGAATTAAATCAAAATCTAAAGGGTGGACGAATTGCAAAGATTCAACAACCTTTTGCCAACGAACTAATACTGACTGTCAGAAGTAATCGTAAGAATCAGCAACTATTACTTTCGGCACACCCCAGCTACGCTCGTGTACAAATCACTAAGCAACCATTTGCTAATCCAGCAAAACCTTCTACTTTTGTAATGTCACTGAGAAAATATATTACTAGTGCCATTGTTCAAGATATTCGTCAGTTGAACAATGACCGTGTTGTGATGATTGACTTAAGTGCCAAAAACGAACTAGGAGATATTCATGAATTTACATTAACAACTGAAATCATGGCTCGTCACAGTAATATTTTCTTGATCAACAAAGAAACTGGGAAAATCGTCGATCTAATTAAGCGAGTTTCTCCAGAAAACAATAGTTTCCGTGGATTGCTACCAGGTGATGATTATAAATTGCCACCTGCACAAAATAAAATTAATCCCTTCACTGCTGCTGATTCTGAATTCTCAGGTTTGAATGACGCCAAGGATATCAGACAGAAGTTTGAAGGTATTGGAATCGATACTTCCAATGAAATGGCAAAGTCTGACAGCATCCCTGAGTTCATCAATCACTACGATGATATTCACCCAAACACAGCCAAGATGAATTCCAACAAGAAGCTAGGCTACATGCCTATCCTCTTCCCTAATACATCCGAAGTGGTTAATACCTACCCTACCCTAAGTGACCTGTTGGATAGTTATTATATTGATCGTGCAAGAATCGATCGTATTGAGCAGCAGACCAAATCAATAACTAATAGATTAGACATAATCCTCAAAAAGGATAAGTCAAAAGTCAAAAAGTTAAACAAGCAACTTGAACAAACTAACATCATGAGTGAATACAAACTTTATGGCGAACTCTTAACAACTTACATGTCACAAGTTGAACGTGGTTCTAAGTCAGTTACATTGACTAACTACTACAACAATGAGGAAGTAACCATTAAGCTGAATCCTGAGCTGTCACCTTCAGATAATGCACAAAGATACTATAAAAAATATCGTAAGTTACAAAATTCCATCCCACATATCAATGAACAACTAGAGATTACTACTAATGAGATCAACTACCTTGAGTCTGTTCTAGCATCCCTAGAATACGTTGATATTGAAGATGTTGATGGAATTATTGAAGAACTGATCGACTCTGGATATATCAAGAAACGCAAAAAGAACGGTCGTAAGAAACGTAAGAAGAAGATCGGTGAACCTTTCAAGACAACTAATGGCACTGAGATAGTTGTTGGTAAGAACAACCTTGAGAATGATCAATTAACTATGAAACTATCACAGAAGAACCATTACTGGTTCCACGTTAAAGACATCCCTGGTTCACACGTTATTCTGAAGACTAGTGATCCTGACGAACAGTCAATCACTGAGACCGCAACAATTGCTGCATACTATTCTAAGGCACGTGAATCATCAAAGGTTCCCGTTGATTATCTCCAAATCAGAAATATTCGTAAACCTAATGGTGCTAAACCTGGTTTCGTTATTTTCGAGGGTCAAAAAACGATCCTTGTCGATCCTGACAGAGATTTAGTGAACAAACTAAAAGAAGACTAGCCCTTTGGCTAATCTTCTTTTTTTATTTGAGCAATTTTGCAAGTTGCTCTTTGGTACTTTCAAAATCCAGTAAATTATATCTCTTATCATCGACCGTCAACAAATAACGATTGTCCTGATTATTGAAAATCTCTTCAAGAGTCTTATTATCTTCAATCTTATTACCAAGAATCAGTTTGACCAACGTATCGATCACATGGACTGAACTTGCCAGCTCATGGCGAATGATATCATCAGTCATCCCTTCAAACGACTTAGTAACGACCCAATGATCATTACTTCTAACGAATTCGAAGTTAAAGACATTCACTTCATTATTATCTTCTAACTCTTGTTCAATCAACTTGGAAATAGCACTTCTATCCGCAACCGGTAAGAAGTTATTGTACGAGCTGATCTCAAACGAATGTCCATCACTTTCTTGACGATAAATAACCGACGGAACTAAGTAATTATTACCGTCAGTCACAACCATTGCTCGAAGAGAAATCTCTCCAGGCATCTCAACGTTCTTCAATTGCTTAGCATTAATCTGAAAAACATTATCAACTTGGTCATCTTCATTCAGGTGCTTCGAAAAATCAATCACTTTAAAAATACTTTCCTCAGGTATTAAATCAAGTGACTTCATCTCCATGTACGGATCATCTATCTCAATAACCTTTTCTCTAGAAGACAACGGTGCTGTCCATGGCTCACGTCCGATGACAATAGCTTCCAGTCCATTCTGAGCAATTGATTGAACCAACTGCATGAGGACAAACTGGCGAACCATAATATCCGTCTTAGAGGTAATAATCGGTGATCTAACAATGATTTTATTCTTATCACTTAACTTCAGGTCACTTTTGATACCCGCAGTAACGAAAAAGTTTTGATTATTATAATTTCGATTCGAGACAGTGATCGAACGTTTACTCTTAACGACTGTTTTCGTAACAACGTCGTCGCTATCTAGTAACAACTCGCTTTGACCAACGCCTTTTACACCCATTTCAACCAAGCGTTCAATGTTGTCAGTACTTACTTCATCACCATCAATCAAGTTACTAATATCAAGTAGATTCTTTAGCACAGTCAAGTAAGGCATATTGATACCAGTTATTTCTGACAATACCGGCATTTCAAACTTACGTCTCAAAGCCTCTATTAAAACATCCAGCATCCAGTTAGTTGGGTGAATGATTTTTTCAAATAACTGATCATCATCTAACTTGCTTAATTGCTCACGGCGCTCTACATTATGATTCAACTTATCATTCAAAGCACCCTTGTTGAAGACTTCCTCAATACTGAAACCATTAACGACAATACTTGAATCAGACGTCTTACTTGGTCCTAAGTACTTTTGTCCCTTAGCTGACCATTGAGGGAAACGTGATGTTATGTGGTCTACAAATGGTTCAGACGCACCGTTAAAGCCGCGTCCACCATCTAGTTGTAGTTTGTCCAAGTGGTAACCCAAACTTAACTCAACGACCGCTGTAGCAATCGGATAACTTGTCGCGTATTCCAAGAACTTTGTCTCTTCACTTAAGCGAGGAATGAACTCGGTAATGAAGTATTCATTAGTCTTGTGATTATAAGCGAAGTGGACGGTACAGACTCCAACAATATCGAAAGCCTGTGCGAGCTTCAATGAAGCTGTGCGCATCTTTTGTAACTTGGAATCATTCAAAGATATCGCTGGTGAAATCAAATTGGAATCCAAATGGTGAATACCAATAGGTTCAATATCCTCGATCGTTCCAATCAAAGCTGAATTATCAAACTTGTCACGAACAACGGTAAATGAATATTCACTGAACCCACGAATACTACGTTCGATCTCAATTCGAGAATCTTCAATATCTTCCAATGCCATGAAGTTGTCGAGTTCAAACAAGTTGTTGATGTTAGTCCAACCACTCGAGTGACGATTAGAATAACGTCTTCTTGCAATAATTGGAAACCCAATTGAACGAATAAAACTATAGATTTCTTTTTCATCATCTGACGAAACAAAATTGATCACTGGTAACTGGCTCTCGGTTAACTTCTGAATAAATAGCTCACGTTTGAATGTTGCTAAGGAAGCCATGTAATTTGAACCTAATATTTTCACACTACCAATTTTACCATTCAAGCTTGAGACGATTCCTAAGGCATTGCGATCACCAACCGTTGGTAAAATTGCATCTGGATGATATTCATGTACGTATTGCAATACATGTTCACCAGTAACTCGAGCAACTACGATACGGTCGAAGTATTTCCCAGAAGAAAGTAACGATGTTGGATCTTCAACGATGACAGAAGTCTTATATCCCAATTGATGTAAAATTTCGACTGTATCATACATTGCTGTCGACAAATCGACATTCTTATCACTGGTCGTCGGACCAATGACTAATATACTGTGTGGTTCACTTTCTACCACTGATCAACACCTCCATCATCTTGAAACTTAATTGAATCGATCAAATCTAAGAATTCATCGAATACATAATATCCATCATTAGGTCCAGGTGCAGCCTCTGGCTCAAACAAGACACACATGATCGGTAAGTATTCGTGTCGAATACCTTCAATGCTTCCGTCAGCAACGCAGATATTAGTCACGATGAAATCAGACGAGCCAATATATTTTTGATCGATGGTATAAGAATGATTGTGGTTAACAAAATCGATCTTACCACTGGCGACTTCTTTAACTGCTAGAGATGATTCATGATGTGGCTGTGCCAGCTTGATGATCTTGCAATCATTGGCTAATGCTATTAACAGATTTCCTAAACCAATACCGAGAATTGGATATTTCTTTTGTAGTGCTTTGATTGTTTTAATAGTCTGCGGGATATCACTCGGAGATCCTGGACCATTTGAAAAAATAATTCCATCTGGATGTAGATTTTCGATTTCTTCTGGTGTGGCGTTGTAGTTCACAATAACGGAATTACAATCACGATATGATAATTGACGCAAAATTGAATACTTCAATCCCAGATCCACAACCACAATTTTGATCCCCATATTAGGATTTGGATATGATTGTCGAGTTGAAACGCGCTTAACCAAATCTGGAGGCAAGACTAACGCTTTGATCTGGTCAATAGCATGCTCATCATGCGTGTCCATAATACTAGCCTTCATCTCACCGTGTTCAGCAATGTGCTTGGATAGTTCTCGGACATCGACGTTCTTAATACCGGGAATTCCTAAACTAGCGATCCAGTCACCAAAAGAAATCGAACCATCAATTGTCGATGGACTTGATGAACCAATGACGACACCTTTGCATTGAGAATTGATGGATTCATAAAAATCACGATTTATTCCTGAGCTACCGATCGATGGTATCGCAAAAGCCAGTATCTGGCCTTCAGCGTCGGGGTCCGTCACTGATTGTTCGATACCGGTACGATTGTTTGAAATTACTAATTGTCCAGTTGTAATAATACTTGATCCAAAACCTACACCTGGAAAAACTGTTCCGTCTTCTAAAATTAAATAACGCTTCATTAAAAGCAACTCCTAAAAAATCATTCCATAAATCAAATTGGATGATTACTCGATTTCGATTTTATCCTCACCATCGATTTCCTTCATAGAAACCTTGATCTTTTCTTTTTGAGAAGTAGGGATATTTTTACCAACAAAATCAGCACGAATTGGTAACTCACGATGTCCACGATCGACCAATACAGCCAGAGAAATCTTCTTAGGACGTCCAACGGTCATCAAGGCATCCATGGCAGCACGGATAGTTCTACCAGTATACAAGACATCATCAGTTAAGATAACGTGCTTATTGTTGATGTCAACACCTAATGGCTGTGGCACTACATCAGCCGGGTTCTTTTCTTCATGTGTCACATCGTCACGATACGGAGTAATGTCTAATTCAGCGACAGGAATGCTGATGTTTTCCAATTGCTTCAGACGTGATTCGATTCGGTGTGCGACGTAAACACCGCGTGTTTTGATCCCTACTAATACCAAATCATCAATTCCCTTATTTCGTTCGATAATTTCATATGTAATGCGAGTCAATGCTCGTGTCATAGTTTGTCCGTCAATTATCTCTTTAGCCATTACAACTTTCTCCTCTTCTTTAAAAAAGGCACTCACGACGTGAGTGCCTTAATTTATTTCTCACTGTACTAGATTCTAACTAAATTTAGACCAGAGTACAATGTCAAAGCTGATTAGTCCGCAATTTTTCTAATGTTTCTTGAAAGATCTTTGGAGGTTCAACAGAAAATTCCATCCACTTGTGTGTTCGAGGATGTTCAAATCCCAGTGTCTGTGCATGAAGGAATTGTCCATTACCAGCTAAAGTATTCTTAGGACCATACAATGGATCACCAGCCACTGGATGGCCGATATATTGCATATGTACTCTAATCTGATGAGTACGTCCTGTTTCCAATTTTAATTTGAGCAGCGAATAATTTTCAAATTGTTCCAAAACAGTAAAGTGTGTGACTGCGTGACGTCCGTCATCAACAAATGCTTGTTTCTTGCGGTCGATTTTTGAACGTCCAAGTGGTGCATTGATCTTACCATTGACCTCTTCGAAGTTACCATGAACGATTGCGAGATATTCACGCAAGTTCGTCTTAGCCTTCAATTGTTCCATCAGTGACTGTTTAGCTAAGTTATTCTTAGCAATCATCAATAAACCAGAAGTATCCTTGTCGATACGATGAACGATACCTGGACGAATCATGTCGTCGTCATTGATCTTGCTATGATAGAGAACAGCGTTGACCAAAGTACCGTCACGATGGCCAGCAGCGGGATGGACGACCATCCCTTGAGGCTTATTCACAACAAGCACATCTGAATCTTCATAAACAACATCAATTGGAATATCTTGTGGAATGGCTTCGATCGGTTCTTCCTCAGGAATTGTAATATCGATCTTGTCTCCTGAAGTTAATTTCATTCCTGTTTTGGCAGCAGGTTCGCCATTAACCAAAATGTTACTATCTTTAATAAACTTTTGAATTTGTGAACGAGTTAAGTCTTCTAAACTATCATTCACAAAACTATCTAATCTAGTCTTCTTTTCTCCGTCGAAAACTAAATGTATGGGATCATTTGCTATTTTTTTCACCTTCCGTCATAAATATCAAGGAAATAATTATTAATATCACGCCAATCGTAATATAAGTATCAGCTAAATTAAAAATTGGAAAATTTATGAAATCGAAACTAAACATATCAACCACAAAGTGACGTGTAAAACGATCGATTGCATTTCCAATAGTTCCAGCTAATAAGAATAACAGAGAAAAGCGATAAATATAATCTTTTTTATCAGATTTAACAAACAAATAAAGTAAAATGATTACCGCCACAATGGTAACAATATAGAAGAAAATCATTTTTCCTTCTAACATACTCCACGCTGCACCGGTATTTGTAATGTGTGTCAAAGACAAAATACCGGGTATAAATTCGTGAAAGCTCATTGTAGGGATGTTGGTAGCAACATAATACTTCAATGCTTGATCACCGGCAATCAGTGCGACGAATAGTACGACATACACGACTGGCACTAGAACAGCCCGCTTATTCTGCCATCATTATCAACATCCATGTTTAATGCGGCTGGTTCTTTTGGTAATCCGGGCATCGTCAAAATACTTCCAGTCAATACAACGATGAATCCGGCGCCTAACTTAGGAACGAGTTCTTTGACATGTAAAGTAAAGTCTCTTGGACTACCTAATTTTTTAGGATCATCGCTTAGTGAATACTGTGTCTTAGCGATACAGACCGGTAGATCATCCCAAACGTTATCCTTGAGTGTTTGTAACTGACGTTGTGCCTTGGGACTGTACCCAACATTGTTTGCTCCATAAATTTCAGAAGCAATCGTATCGATTTTTTCAATCGTTGGTTGAGCGTCTTCATATAATCTCGTGTAATTGGCATCCTTATCAGCAGCTTTAACAACCATCTTGGCTAACTCAATACCGCCTTTGCTACCATGATGATGAATATCAGCAACTTGCACTTCAACACCTAACTCATCACACAGTGTCTCCAGCAACTTGATTTCATTATCAGTATCAGTAGCGAACTTATTGATTGCAACAACTACAGGAACATGATAGTAACGCATATTCTGTACGTGACGCTTAAGATTTTTGAATCCAAGATTCAAAGCATTTAGATCTTCGTTTTCAAGATTCTTCAATGCCTGACCACCATTGTATTTTAAAGCTCGAATCGTTGCCACGATAACAATAGCATTTGGAGCATGATCAAGCTTTGGAGCAACGATATCCATGAACTTCTCACCACCGAGATCAGCACCAAAGCCTGCTTCAGTAATTGTATAATCACCAAGCTTCATTGCTAACTTAGTAGCCAAGATACTGTTACATCCATGGGCAATATTAGCGAAAGGTCCACCATGAATAATAGCTGGTGTATTCTCAAGTGTTTGAACCAAGTTGGGTTTCAAAGCATCCTTCAGCAACATCGTTATTGCACCTTCGACATGCAGATCACGAACATAAATAGGTTTCTTATCATATGTATAGGCGATCAGAATGTTGGCAATACGTTCCTTTAAGTCGTCCAGATCTTGTGACAAACACAAAACAGCCATTAATTCACTAGCAACTGTAATTTCAAAATGATCCTGACGAGGGATCGAATTAGCGGGACCACCTAGTCCGATAGTAATATTACGCAAAGCACGATCGTTAATATCCAAGGCACGCTTCCAAATAATACGGCGAGGATCGATATTTAATTGGTTACCTTGGTGTAAATGATTATCGATCAAGGCTGCCAATGTATTAGTAGCACTAGTCAAGGCATGCATATCACCAGTAAAGTGAAGATTTATATCTTCCATCGGCACTACTTGGCATAGCCACCACCAGTAGCTCCACCCTTCATCCCCATAACTGGACCAAGGGAAGGCTCACGTAAAGCCAAAATAGATTTTTTACCAATTGCTTGCAGTGAATCTGCCAAACCAATTGCTAAAGTTGATTTACCTTCTCCAGCTGGAGTTGGATTGATCGAAGTTACCAAAATCAGCTTACCATCATCATTTTTCATTGCTTTACGAATACCACTAGAAGCAATCTTAGCTTTGAAATGACCGTATTGCTCTACATCGTCTGAGGTCAGACCTAATTTTGCGGCAATTTCATTAATGTTTTTCATTTTGTCATGCTCATTGATCTGAGCTATCTCAATATCACTTGGAAATGACATCTGCATCACCCGCTTCTTTCTTAATACTGTTCAAAATCTTCTTGGTTGAAGTAATCTTTAATGGAAAATAATCATGATTCTCAAAAATGAACTCGAGTGTCCATTTACTATCGTTTTTCAACTTCACGTCAGACTGTTTGAAAACTCTGGCTTTGTAATAGTTAGGTTCTTTGATAATAATTGAACCGTTATCAAATTTTACCCATGAATTAGTTATAATATAAATTACGAGAACGATTCCTAAAATCCACGCTAAAAATGGAAGTATACTAAAACTAAATACTTCTAATTGCAGCACAACGCCTAAGCACAAAATACTCAGTGCGAGCGACCACATGATGATCCCCCATGAACCCGTGGTTGAATGAAATATTTCTTTGACATAATTACTCCTGAAAGGTTTTTAATAAGATGATTAAATTGTACACCGACGCCGGTTTAAATTCTAATTTAAATCTTGCCGCTACCGCCTATGTTATAAAATATAATGACCAAACAATCAATCGTGTTCAGCCACAAAATCCGACTGATAACCACTATCTGGAATTCTTGGCATTAAAATTAGCACTAGATGAGCTTTTAGAGCATAACTGGAACTCTGACATACTATTCATCCATTCTGATAGTAAAATTCTAACAGATAGTATAGACAAAAAGTATTCTAAACATTATCAAACTATCTTAGACGATATTTTAAAACAACTCACAAACTTTCCTTCATACTTTGTGAAACATATCGCAGACAAAGATAATCGATCCGCACACAGCTTAGTTCACCATGAGCTGATAAAATTGCGCAAGTGAAAGGTTTTTGATGTAAGATTTGTGAAAAATGTGATATTATTAAATCGCTTACAAAAATACTCAAGGGGGCTTTTTCATGTATTACGTTGTAATGAAGGACCGAGATATTCGTGACAACTTGGCCACAGAACAATACTTAATGAACAATGTTGAATTCGACGAACCACTTGTACTCTTCTATATTGAAGGACCATGTATCATTGTTGGCCGTAACCAAAACACAATGGAAGAAATCAATCCAGACTATATCAAAGACAATAATATTACCGTTACTCGTCGTCTATCTGGCGGCGGTGCCGTATATCAAGATCTTGGTAACCTATGTTTCAGTTTTATGGTTGACTCTGACGATAAGAACTTTGGTGATTTCAAATCATTCACACAACCTATTATCGACGCATTACACCAAATGGGCGCAACCACTGCTGAAGTTTCAGGTAGAAATGATTTACTAGTTGATGGTAAGAAGTTCTCTGGTAACGCTATGTACTCAAGAAATGGCAAGACATTCTCACATGGTACATTATCACTAGATGTTGACTTGGACGTTTTAACAAAAGCTCTACACGTTCAAAAAGACAAGATTGCCTCAAAAGGTATCAAATCTATCAGAAGTCGTGTAACTAATGTTCGCCCTTACCTTGCTCCAGAATATCAAAACCTTACAACAGAACAATTCCGTGACAAATTATTATTGGAACTATTCCACGCTAACTCATTGGATGAGATCAAAGGCCATGAATATGTAGTAACTCCTGAAGATCAAAAAGAAATCGATAAGATCAAAGAGAAGTACTACTATAACTGGGATTGGGTATATGGTAAATCACCTGAATTCACTGCCAAACAAAGAAAACACTTCGATATGGTACTGTTGATGTTCGTTACAATGTTTCCGATGGTAAAATCAAGGATGCTCAAATCTATGGTGACTACTTCGGTATGAAAGATGTTACTGACATTAAGAGTAAACTAATCGGTACGAAGTTTGACCGCGATGATATTCTTGCTGTACTCGATAAATTCAACTTAGATGACTATTTCAAAGGCATCCCACAAACTGAATTATTAAATCTCTTTACTCCATAAAAACTAAATGTCTGTAAACAAATAAATCTTCCTGATCAGAAATGACCAAGAAGATTTTTTGTTTACTATAAGTTTTGACCCTTTTCCCAAGTTGTCTTAGAAAGCATCAAGCCTTTTTTAACGATCGCATCAAATAACTTATGCGTACGACCAGAAACTGTAGCAGCTGTTTCCAAGCTGTTCTTAGTTAAGAGTTCCGCAACATCCCCGTCAAAAGACTTGGCTTCATTATCCGTATCTTCGATCCGTTGACGAGCATAGGATTGACAGTCATCCAAATACGCGTGGATCATATCTGAATATTCGTGATAATGTGGTTCGATCATAACTGAAAGTGTCTTCTCCAACCAATAAACATTGTTGACATCAACATCGTTAGTAGTGTTCTTATAATCGACCGGTGTATCAGTAATATTCGTGTAGAACGGTACATAAGGACTGTATGCAAAGAATCCAAGTGATAGCCATTGTACACCAGCATATTTAGCATCAACATCATTTCTGATCTGTAGAATTGATGAGGCTTGGTTACGATCCATTGCGATTGAACGGAATTGTCGTTGCTCGGCAGCCGTTCCAGATGCAAAAGTACCAAATGGATCGTACTTCGTTCCATTGTAGTGTGATGACAAGAAGTATTGGACATCTTCGATCGCAATCTTCTTACTTGGTTGTCTAGTTAATGGTATATCTTGAGCAGTTGGTTCTTGTTCAATCTCAGGATTAAATAACTTTTGACCATACCACGTACGTGGTGTGTTGTAATAAGCATCAGCTTCACTCTGTGTGCCAAAAATCCCACGGAAATTGAAATGACCTGGTTGTGGGTTCAAATGATGTTTTTCAACGAACTCAACTAAGTCAGTTGCTACTAAGAAGTTATCTGTATCATTAATGTCGACTTCTTGCATAACCGTTTGATTAGGTACGATAGCATATGTATCTTCTGGCAAGCGCATTGCTGCCCAGTGGTGACCACCAGCAGTTTCTAATAACCAAATCTCGTCTTTATCATTGAAAGCAATACTGTTACATTCACCAGTACCGTACTTCTCTAACAAAGCACCCAGACGAATAGCACCTTCCTTAGCTGTCTTAACGTATGGCAAGACGATCGTCAGCATTGCCTCTTCATCGATACCATCATGTACTAGTGGATCATAACCCAAAACTCGTGCATTAGTTGCGGTTGTCTCGGTTGAACTCATTCCCACATTGTATTCATTGATACCTGCTTCTTCATATTGTCCATCACTTTGATCAGCCTGTGGTGTAGCGGTGTAACGAAAAGCGTGATCAGGTAGCGGTACATGAACACCAGTCGTTATTGAAACATACTCAGCATTCTTTTGATCTTTTGCTTCATGAACAACAAACTTAATCGGATTGATTGGACCATAACCTCTTCATTACGGGCGACAATAGTGGAACCATCCATACTAGCAGCTTTACCAACTAGAATTTCAGTACAATCAGAACTTGTATTTTTCATTTACGTTCACTCCCTCTTTGCTTATTAGTATAGGATTAAAGCACGTGCTATACCAGAGGGATTATTAGAAAAATTATAATTTTTTAATTTATTTTATAAATAGGCAGAATTGCTTTTATGCTATTATTGTTTCCGAGGGAGAACAACTATGATAAATTCACAATTATTGAGTCAAGATCTAACTTTGATCGACATTCATTCCAAAGAAAACTTAAGTGACAAGGATCGTACTGAATTGATCGAGAAATACGAATTAACTAATGAGATTCTCGATTACGCAGATGATACCAACGAACGTGCACGTCTCGAATTTGACGAACATACTAATACCTTCTTGATTGTCTTCAACGTTCAAAGAGAAACCGTAATTGATGACAGTTTGTCAGATATTACCCTACCTGTTTCTTTTGCCATCAAAGACGACCAACTATTTCTGTTTACCAACAACGACACTCATTATTTGATAGATTACATTACTAAGGCCGATAACCACTTCACAGGTGACTTGGACGACCGCATATGGGAAATCATCTTCAACACATTTGACCAGGTCTAAAGTGACTACAATGACCGTATGAGTGAAATCAATCGAGACCGTAACAAAATCCAAGAACACATCAAACACAGCCGTTCTTCCAAAAACCAAATTTTGGAACTAGCTGGGCTTGAAGATTTGATTACTTATATCAGTACTGCCATTAATGGTAATTTCAACGTTGTTAAGCAAATCGAAATCATCTCATCGGGTAAAATTCAAAATATTAGTTTATCTAAGAAATCAAAAGAACATTTACACGACTCGATCGTTGAGATCGAACAGATTCGTGATCAAGCCAGTTTGAGTTCTGACATCATCGACAGAATATCTAATACATACAACAATATTTTGAATAACCAAACAAATACGACCATGAAAATACTGACAGTTTACACAATTGTCTTAAGTATTCCCACGATCGTATCGGGTTTTTATGGTATGAATATGAAGTTACCAGTCGCTGACAAGTGGTGGTCATGGTTCTTCTCACTTGCAATTACCGCAATCATGATTCTAATGATATTGTGGGATCTTCATCGCCGCAACAGTTTGTAACCAAATTAGTGACGTCTAGTAGCCCAGTATTGATAGTAATCAGCTCTGATTGAACCATTGTAGAGCTTACGTTTCTTAGTAGCTCTTTCACCGTAGTATTTTTCAAATTCCAGATCACTAGTTAGAATATACTTACTCCAAGTGGGAGCGGTCCTAAAGACTTCTCCCATTTCTTTGTATAGTTTTCTAACATTCTCCATGTCACTCATACGTTGACCGTATGGAGGGTTAGCGATGATGACGCCGTCATCACCTTCGATCTTCAGATCCTTCACAGCTACCTGCTTGAATTGAATATCATGAAGGACCCCGGCATCATGAGCATTGAGCTTAGCAATATCGATCATTGAACCATCAATATCACTGGCGAAGATATTTAGCTCAACATCTTTTTCACCGGCTCTAGCTTCTTCCTTCAAATTACTGATGATCTTAGGATCGAACCAATCGAAATCTTCGAACAAGAAGTGACGTTGAATACCAGGTGCAATATTTCTAGCTAAACGAGCAGCTTCGATCGCAATCGTTCCTGAACCAGTTGTTGGATCGATGAATGGCATATTAGGATGCCAAACTGTTAATAGGATCATTGCGGCCGCAAAGTTTTCCTTCAATGGAGCAGCACCGTGCTCGACACGATATCCACGTTTGTAGAGGGATGCTCCAGTTGTATCAAGAGTTACTTCAACTTCATCCTTGTGAATACGTGTTTCAATTTGGAAAGTTGCGCCAGATTCTGGCAATCTTCCACGACGCATATAAATATCAGCCATCTTATTAACGATGGCTTTTTTTGTAATTGCTTGAATATCACGTTCGGAATGAAGTGCAGACTTAACAGTTCTAGCTTTTATTGGGAATGCCGCATTCAATGGCAACCACTGATCCCAATCTATTGCATAAACTTTGTCGAATAATTCTTCGAAGGTTGTTGCCTTGAAAGTACCGATCAGAATCTTAATTCTATCGGCACTACGCAACCAAAGGTTAGCCTTGGCAATATCTTCATATTCACCTTCAAAATATACTTTGCCATTTTCTGTTTGAGTCTCATAACCTAAATCTTGTAATTCACGTGCGGTTATAGCTTCAAAACCGCTTGACATTGTTGCAATTAATTTCATTTCTACCTCTTCATGAGTTAAATTTTTATACAAAAAAAGGACGAACAAGTCGTCCCTTACCTTAGTAAATTTCTATAAGCCACGTTCTGTTCATGTACCGGCTAGGCACTCCGATACAGTTAGTAATCATCTATCTACAATTACGCCTTCACAGTAGATTCATTTCTCGTTATGAAGCGCCCCTACCAAAGTTTGGGTTGCCCGCTCGCGGGGTTTACCTCGTTCCACTATTACGGTTTCCCGTAATACTACGTCTCTGTGGCACTTTCAAGCTAGTAACACATGGTCGAAACTTTAGTGCGTTCGCTGCCGTTACCAAAAGGTACCTTGCTTATTGGGCCAAGCACGAACACTACAAGCATCTCAGCTCGTGCGGGCGTGGACTTTCCTCAGCTTAGATAACTAAGCCGCGATTACTCAAAATTTACCGATGAACTTATTATACACTAAAATTGATTAAAATTACCATTATTATTAATATTTCCATTATTTCCGTTAAAACCGTTCATATTTTGGTTTGGACGATTAGCTTGGAAATGATTAGGATCATTGAATCCTTGTTGTTGATTATTCATTTGTGGTTGTTGTTGCATACGAGGATTGATCTCGTTATGTCCGCTTTCCACACTGCTTCCAGCCATGTTGTTAGGAACGGCTGCTGAAGCAAATTGTTTTACTTCTTGGTTATTTTCGTCAGGAAGACCCTTTGAGAAGTCATGACCAAAGACACGGTTCTCCAGATTAGAAAGTCTTCTCAAAATATCATAATTTGTTGAAGATTCAGCAATAGAACTAGTTGTTGGTTGATTATTCATTTGTGGTCTTGAAACACGATTCTTGGGCATCTGTTGTTGAGCTTGCTTTGGTTGTGGTTGTTGACCCTTTGAACCAAGTTGAGCTTTAAGACCTTCGTTTTCTGATTGAAGACGATTCAACTCATTTGAATAAGCTTCATAATCCTTGATGATTCCATCTAAGAATTGATCAACTTCGGTTGGATCGTATCCTCTCATCTTTGTCTTAAATTCCTTTTGCAAAATATCATTTGGTTGGAAGTTTAAAACAAAATTATTGTCATTTCCTTGTGGATTTTGATTAAATCCATTCATTTGATTCATATTATTCATATTGAACACCCCAATTTGTGTTAGTTAATTATACCAAAAGAAGTAACTCTTAGGCTAGTTATCAAACATTATATTAGCAAAATCCTGCATTGTGTCAAAATCTACAAGTTCTAACTGATAGTCATTACCCGCAGATCGATAATTTTGGATAGCTTCATAATCATACTTTGGTTTGCCACCGCTATCCGGATCGTAAAAAATCATCGCACCATCGGTATGTTTCAACATAAAACTTTGCCATGTTCGCAACTGTACACTTGAATGATAACTCATATTAGATAATTTGTTAGTATAGTCAGCATTTCTTAAAAAAATATTTAGTAATTGCTGGTTATTCTCATTCCATTTTGCACCAAACTCAGAAAAAGGCAACATGACGGCATGTTTTATATCATATCCTTTATCTTTTACATCTTTGACTGCCTTGCCGACAATTTGTTCAGTGCCCAATTGAGCACCGGTCAAGACCCATTTCATACCGTCTTCGGCATAGTTGGTTAATCGTTCCGCAAAAAACTTTTGAATTACTTTTGCTTTGGGATCATCCGGTTTGAACAAACCAATCTCATATGAACGATATCCGGTTATCCATAAATTTTTTATCATTAAATAAATCTCCTTGAATATGTTACTGATATATTGCTGTATAATGTTCTAAATTAAAACAGAGTAGACCGAAGGCGCCCCGTCTTTCTCCTCTACTCAATCATGGTATAATGCTCAAGTAGGAGTTGATATTTTGAAATTTAATTACCCTGATGGTCGGCAATTCAACAGCCCATCATCACCTGCATCATCCAAGCTCTCAGCTGATACCTCCGCCAAAAAGAAACTGATTTTTGGTGACCGTGGTATGACCTTAGAGGAGGAAATAAATGAAAGCAACAAATATTATCGTAGTCATGACGTTGCCGTAATTTATAAAAAACCAACGCCTATACAAATTGTCAAAGTAGATTATCCCAAACGAAGCCGTGCTGTGATCAAAGAAGCTTATTTCGTTCAAGCTTCAACTACTGATTACAATGGTGTCTATCAAGGATATTACGTTGACTTTGAGGCTAAGGAAACGAAGCATAAGAATACCTTTCCTTTGAAGAACTTTCATCAACATCAAATCGACCACTTGAAAGCTTGTCAAAAGCAAGGTGGAATATGCTTCGTTATTATCAAGTACGTTGCTCTGAAACGGTATTTCATTATGCCAGCAGATAATTTATTTGAATATTGGGATGGACAAAGGCATGATGGTGCCAAGTCGATTCAGTTGCAGCAGATCATTGATTGCTCAATTGAAATAAGTCCCAATTATAACCCTACTTTACCTTATATTAACGCTGTTCAACAGCTTATAGAAAGTGGGAGGGAGAAAAAATGAGTAAAAAGAAAAACAACGCTCCTTCATCTAGTTCGATCAGCAAATCTATTTTTAAATGGATCCTTGCAATCATTGGTGTGCTAGTCGGATTATTCATTGTAGTCTTTATCTACTATGCAATGAGTGCTCCTGTTGTCAGTCAAGAAAACCTCCAAAGTGGTGGTTCTTCTACTATTGTAGACACTAATGGCAAGACTATCGCCTCACTAGGTGCCAATAAAAGAAATTACGTAACAATCGACAAAGTTCCCCAAAGAGTTCAAGATGCTGTCATCTCT
This sequence comes from Companilactobacillus nodensis DSM 19682 = JCM 14932 = NBRC 107160, assembly GCF_000615905.1. GTDB lineage: Bacteria > Bacillota > Bacilli > Lactobacillales > Lactobacillaceae > Companilactobacillus > Companilactobacillus nodensis. The sequence goes on along the minus strand of NZ_BAMN01000008.1, from coordinate 14,551 downwards.
ATTGAGGACAAAAACTTCTATAACGAACCTTTAGGAATAGATCCAGTTAGAATTGTCAAGTCAGCAATAACTAATGTTACTAAAGGTACATTACAAGGTGCTAGTACTTTGACTCAGCAATTGATCAAATTAACAGTCTTCTCAACTGATGCCAAGGATCAAACTTTTAAGCGTAAGATGCAAGAAGCTTATCTAGCAATGCGCGTCAGTCAAAAATTTTCCAAGCAACAGATTCTTGAGTTCTACCTTAATAAGGAATACTTCAATAATGGTATCGGTGGTATCAAAACCGCATCTAAGTATTATTATGGTAAATCATTGAACCAGCTAACAATTGCTCAAACCGCAATGCTTGCCGGTATTCCAAATGCCCCAAGTAACTACGATCCATATGTTCATCCTGAGGCAGCTAAGAATCGTCGTAACCTCGTTATTTACGCTATGTATGAGAATAACAAGATTACTAAAGCCGAAGAAACTGAAGCTTTAAACACACCGATCGACGATGGCTTACAACCATACAAAAAGGTCAGCAACAGTAACGATACAAAACGTATCGTCTCTGATCCTTATATCAAGGAAGCTATAACTGAAGTTAAGAAAAAAGGCTTCGACCCCTATCGTGATAACTTAAAGATTACAGTCAATATGGATTACGCTGCTCAAAGAAAACTTTATAGCATCGTTAATTCAGGAAATGTTCGTTTCCAAGATTCCAAAGAACAAGTTGGAGCCACTATCGTCGATCCTAATAACGGAGAAGTTATTGCAATGATCGGTGGTAGAAATCTTTCAAATATTCAATTCGGTCTCAATCGTGCGGTTCAAACTTCGCGTAGCAATGGTTCAACGATGAAGCCTATTCTAGACTATGGTCCCGCGATCGAATACTTGAATTGGTCAACTTACCATCAAGTTGAAGATACTGCTTATACTTACGCTGGAACTGACATTGAATTGAAAGACTGGGATGAGGAATATGAAGGACAGATCAGTATGCGTGACGCACTGGTAAACTCCAGAAATATTCCAGCCATCCGTACCCTTAGTGATGTTGGATTATCCAAGGCCAAGGGATTTGCCAATAATCTTGGAATGGATCTCAAGAACAGTGATCCATTGAGTGTCGGTATTGGTGCCGAGGCATCTAGTTTACAAGGTGCTTCAGCCTACTCCGCCTTTTCAAATGGTGGAACTTACTACAAGCCAACTTACGTCTCTAAGATTGAAACTGCCGACGGTATTACTCATAGATACAGTTCTAAAGGCAAACGTGTCATGAAATCATCAACGGCTTACATGATTACTGATATGCTCAAAGGTGTACCAACTGAGTATGCCACATATGCTAATATATCAGGACTTCATCAAGCTGGTAAAACTGGTACAACTAATTATGATGACAGTGCCATTTCATCTAATTCAGCACTCAGTGGAACGGCTAAAGATGCTTGGTACAATGGATTTACTAAGAACTATTCAATGAGCGTCTGGACTGGATATGATTCACCTAATAGTGAAGGTATTGCAATGACATACCAGAGTGTTCCAGGTAAGGTCTACAAAGAAATGATGGAATACCTCCAGGATAGATCTGATAGTACCAACCTAACTGGAAGAAACCTAGTTCCGTTGTCAGATTGAATATCCTCGACAATGGATCGACATCAGCCATAGTTGCCCCTTCATCAAGTGGTGCAACGAGTGAATTGTTCGTTAAGGGATACGCTCCAAATAATCCTTATAAAGGTACTGAAAGTTATTCATCATCATCGAATAGTACTTCTGAATCTGGTTCTAATGATGTGACAACAACTAGACCATCAAGTAGCAATTCAGAGTCTACTGATGAAAATAACGATACCAGCGAAAACAATTCAACTACGACTGGTACCGGTACTACCGGCAACGACAGTAACAGTAATTCTAATGAGAACAATCAAGGTAACACTAATTCCAATAATAACAACACTGGAAATACTGGTAACAGCAATGGCAATAATAGTACTGGTAATAACGGTGGTGGTACTACTGGCAATGATAACAATAGCAATGGTAGTTCTAATGGCGGCGGTACAACTGGTGGTGACACTGGCAGCAAGGTGGAACTACTCAAGGTGGTTCCACAACTACCCAGAGCGGTACTGCTTCATCTAAATAAGCAAATAAAAAACATCAAAATCGAAATTTCGATTTTGATGTTTTTTTATATTTCAGCTTCATTTTCTTCATTTAATTTGTCACAATCAATGATTAACTGGCAAACTTCTTTTTCTGGAGCTAACTTCATCGAATACTTGCGGCCATATTCAATCATTGTGTGATGTGCTTGATGTAACTCTTCGGGCTTCATTACACCAACAATTTTATTCTCAACTTGTAGTGGGGATGCCTTTTGATCTACAAAATGTAATCTCTTAGAAATAGCAGAAACATGTGTATCAACTGCAAACGTTGGTTCATTGAAGACATCGCTCAACACAACATTGGCCGTCTTACGTCCGGCACCTGGCAAAGCCATGATACCCTTTCGATCTGTCGGTACAACATCATTCAATTCCTCATGAACGATTTTGGCGGTTTTGATAATATTTCGGGCTTTATTATGGAACAAGCCGACACTTTTAATAACACGTTCGACACTCTCGACGTCCGCATTCATCAAATCCTTAGGGTCTGGATAGAGTTTGAACAAAATAGGTGTAACTTTATTCACTGACACATCTGTCGCTTGTGCGCTTAAAATAACCGATACAAGATATTGAAATGGTGTTCTTGAATCCAGTGATGGACCAACTGGTCCGATATCTTCTTCCATCTGGTGAATAGCCCAGACAATCTGTTCATCTTTTAACATTAATATCCCAGCTTCTTTCGTCTTTCTTGGAGTTGTTCCGCTGTCTTAATATTACTCTTTTCCCAGCTGATTAGGATACGATCCATATATTTCATTGAATAGGCTTGATTGAGGATGGCCTCTTTCAATGCTAAATCAATCAGCTCAATCGAATAATGATCATCATCGATCCATTGATGCACTTGATCCTGTTCTATTGGAGAAATTGGACGACCAAATTCAACTTCGATCTTTTTGAATAATTCTTCGGTCGCAGACATCAACTGATTCTTTTGATTCTCGTCTGATTGCTGCGTCAGTAAAACTTCTAGTCGCTTAAAAATTGGTGTCAATGAATAAATATCACGTTGCTGATGATGATCTATCACTGTTTTTAATTCAATGATGCCCAGCTTGATCAAACCCTGGATAATCGTATAGATCGTTGATTCGTCCATGCCTGTGTCGTTGGCCATATTAGATGCCATTGGAAATTGAATTCCCTTTTGCGCATATAGAGACAATTCCAAATATACTATCAAGTCCTTTTCAGTCATGCCCAGCTTACTGTAATTTTGAATAATCAAATTACTAATGTTTGTATTCCCACTGGTCAAAAATTCATCAAAAGTATTCTCGTTCATTAAATTCACATCCTTCTATCAAGTAGTAAATAATGTTACGTACAAAAAGAACGCCATTTACCAAGTAAACAACGTCCTGAATGCTATTCTTTAATCACAATATTTTATAAGTTATTTATAATTTGAACGCTCTTGCCTGTATGAAAGTCAACTAAGTTATAGCCAATAGTACCCTTCTTATTTTTGAAGGCCACTTCCCAAGTAGGTTTGTTCTTATACATACCGAGGTTAATGTGCAAAATCTTAGTCGCACTATATCTGTCAGCGACCCCTTGGATAACATCCTTACGAACAGGTGCATTATTCAAATTGATTGTCTTGGTCTTACCACTCTTTGCATTAATAATTACGTAACGGTATTTATCAGTCTTCGTTAAACCACCGACTGAGTAATATTGCTTCTCACGAGTGAAATTACCAAAGTAATCCGGTTGAGTAATACCCGCTTTTTGTTCTGCAATATTATCAGCTTGTGACTTAGCACTTGAGTTCGGTGCAGCAGAAAGATTAATGTACGTCAATGCCGAAACGATAACTAGTGCAATTAGTGATATTGCAAGTAAAATTTTTGTGCTTCTATTCATAATTCTTCCTTTGTCTTAGTCAACTAAAATAGTACAGCAATAATATTATATCAACTTACTACTTAATTCAAAAACTCATTTATATCTTTTTTAATTAAATCTATGTTTTCGTCAACAACTTGCAATCCCTTAGGCAATGAATTCAATATCTCTTTACCATAATTCTTAGTCAAGATACGATTATCCAATAGCAGAATAACCCCTTTGTCCTCAGGCTTCTGACCAATCTACCTAAGCCTTGTCTCAATTGTAAAATCGCCTTAGGCAAGGCGTCTGCCTTAAAAATATTCAAACCTCGTTCGCGTAAAATATCTTGGCGGATCTTCACATCCGGTTGTTCTGGAGATTCGAATGGAATTCTGGTTACAATCAAGATTTCCAGCATCTTCTTAGGAAAGTCGACTCCTTCCCAGAAAGAATTGGCACCAAGTAAGACAGATCTCTTACCTATTGCAAAACGCTTTTTGATTTTCTCATTAGTTCCAGTCACACCCTGTGCTAGAATCTCCCATTTTTCTTTTACATCGGTTCTCATCAATCGATCATAAACATTACTGAGAGTATTCAAGGAATTGAAAAGGATCATAGTCTGATGATCCAAATTGTCTAGGATTTCAACAATGTAACGCGTAACCATATCAAAATACTCGTCTTCTTCAAGTGAAAAGATATCCGGAACATCAGACGGTAAGAAGATTTTACTATTTCTAGCCATATTATTGGCATCTGGCAAGATCTTCATCTGATTGATCTGTTCTTCATCTAATTGCAGATCCATGATGAAATGCGAGAAGTCTTTTTGAATCGTTATCGCGGCACCGATTGCAACGATTTGGCTGAATCTTTCGGTTACCTGATCGATGAGATTCTTAATGTCAAATTGACGCCAACTGATTTTTAATGTATTGGGTTCGTAGTAATCACGCATTTCCAATTCAACACCGAATTCTTGATTTTGTCCTTGCAATGACTGTAGCAATTCATCGACGTTCGCTAGAATTCCGCGTAGTTTACTGTTCTCAATGATCAGATTCGAAATAATTTTTGACAATTCAACCGAAATAAAATTCTTCTGAAAATTATATTGGTCAAATAATGTATCGATTCGATTAACGATCAGCGACAATTCAACAATCAGGTCCGAAAGTAAGTCGATCAATTCAGAATTGCCCTTACCAAACTTCTGACCGCTATCAATTATCGAGACGAATTGTTCACGATTCTTAAACGAAACATTATCCTGAACGTAATTTTCAAAAACATTGAATTCCAATCTCTCAATTAGTTCATCAGTCGCTTGGAAGTGGCTCTCCATATCCTGAAGATCCTGATAATTCCAAAGCTGTGTCGTTACTTCCGTAAAAGCATAACGAAGTGTGACACGATTTTGATATAAAATGTCACTGATTTTTTTGACATATTCATTCAGCTTCAAGAAATCAACACTTGGTGAAGCAACATCCCTCAAGCTATTAGCGAAGTGATTAGCTTCATCAACTACAAGATAAGAATTTCCACCCCAAATCGAACTATCGATATTTCTCGCCAGATAGGATTGATTCGTAACTAGTATCAATGATTCTTGATAACGATTTTGTTGATACATCCAGAAGTCATCTCGACTGAATAGTGTATTTTCCTTTTGTTCACCACGATGTCTGATAATCGTAAACAGCGGACTGTTATAGTTGGTCAAATGTAATTCACTCAGATCACCAGTAGTCGTCATCGTCAACCAAACAATGATCTTCATTTTTAGAATAGCTGTGTGACTATGCATACGATAATTATCTAACGCTTCGTAGAATCGATCGAGATCGATAAAATTATAACTACTCTTAACAACCTCAGCGTGATAACTATTACCAGTAACCTGATTCAGTAATGGAATCGATTGGTCGATGATCTGTTGTTGCAATACCTTCGTGGTTGTCGCAATTACTAACTTCTGATTATTATTGACCACATACGACAATGGCAATAAATAACCTAACGTTTTACCAGAGCCAGTTGGAGCTTCGATCAAGTTCCATTTCTTATGCTTATTGCGATGTTGACTAGTTTGATAAATGTCGTCCATCAACTTAGCCTGATTCTTACGATAATCCAAGACACCTTCCAGCATCTTTTGCTTATCAAGTTTGGTGTCAGGATACTTCGATGTCCGATCAATAGTTTCACTAACATGGAGATCTTTTTTACGAAGGATCAAACCATTTCGTTCATACAAGTAATCCGGTAAGACATTATTCTTACCTTCCACTTCATGAACTACTTGTTTGAAGACCATATTCGTATCACGGATCGTGTCTTTGCCAAAATCAGCCAACAACTTCAAAGTTTGAATTGGCAATTCTTCTAATCGTTTAATAATTATCAAAAATAACTTAGCTGTAACCAAAGCATCACTATCGGCACTATGCGGATTGTCATGTTGAATACTCAAATATCCCGTCAGATCCTGTAGCTTATAACTACTGATAGTCGGAAAAAGTATTTGTGATAATTCAACCGTATCAATTGCTTTGATATTCAATTCATTCATACCAATCCGCTTAAACTCACGATTCAAAAATGTAAAGTCAAAATTAACATTGTGAGCAATAAATACTTTGTTTTTCAATAATTTAAAAATCTTTGGTGCCATTTCTTCAAAAGTGGGTGAATCTCGAACATCTTCGTCGCTTAATCCCGTTAAGGCTGTGATTCGACTTGGAATCGGTACCTGCGGATTGATCTTCTGATTATAGATCTTTACGATCTCGCCATCTTCTATGAGTGCACAGCCAAATTGAATGATACGCCCGTTGTCATGCCAATTGGCATTAGTTGTCTCAAGGTCAACAACAGCGTAGGAATTTTTCAATATAGTTCACCACTAATCCTAGTTAATATTTTTACTTAAATTTACTGCTTGATTAATTTTCAAGAAGTACAGATATTTTTCTTTGACTGGCTTGTGACGGATAACTGATATTGCTTGCGCATAAAGATTCAATTGTCCTGAATATTTCTCGATTGCTTCATCGAGATTGTTATTATTCACATTGTCGGTCTTATAGTCAAAGAGAATTATTCCGTCCTCTAGTTCAATCACTCCATCAATAATACCATGAACCAAAATCTTATCCTCACTCGAATCACTTTTTCCTGTGTTTTTAAACAATCTTTTTGCTGGCATCAGCACTGAGAATGGAAATTCTCGTGAAACTGTTGCTTGATGTTCCAAAATCAATTGTCCTAAATCACTCTGATAGAAGTCTGCCAGACTTTGCAGATCAATTCGTTTGCCGACATTTTCTTCGATCGTTCCATCAGTGATTGAGTCAGTTAATAACTTATCAAACGTTTCAAGCGTTGGTGTTTGTTCAAGGCTTATTTTTTGAAGTAATAAGTGAGTGGCACTACCTACTTCGGCAGCAGATACTGACTTAGTTTCAGCCATGAATTTTGGCTTAGCAAAACTATCTTGAATATATTTTCCCTTATCTGACAACAAGTCATCTGCCATCTCATCGTCATCGGGATCAGCGAACAGTCCTTTGATTTCAGAAACTGACTGATAAGCTGTGGTTTCAACAGCTTCTTGATGTTGATATTTGAAGTTCAAAATATTGTTGACAGTATCACGGAATAGCTTCGAAGGCTGCTCCGTTGCAATTTGAATCACTTTGTTATTTGTAGAAGTCTTTTGAGTTTCATCTTCTTGGACAGCTTTTAATTCAACGTGCGCATCACGATTCTCATAATGATCTGTTCCATCTGCCAGCAAACGCTCATTATCTGATAGAGTACTCATCCCTATCAAGTTCTGATAGGTACCTGCACCCAAACGTGAGGCCTCATCGATCACACCACTATCTTGAACAATCGTACTGTCCCAATTGCTGAACATCTTGCCAGTATCTTTTTCGAAGCCGATCATGATCAGCTTTTGCTTAGCACGTGTTAATGCAACGTACAATAGCCGCATTTCTTCAGAAACAGTTGCAACTTTCTTCTTAGTAGCAATCAATGCTCTCTGAATGGTGGGAATCGTAATTCGACTGTCAGTGTTGAGCAGTGTCACACCTATACCGAGGTCAACATCATACAATGTCCCGCCAATATAATCCTGCTTATTAAATCCGTGACTGAGATCCAAGAAGATAACGATTGGAAACTCTAATCCTTTAGATGCGTGTACGGTCATTACTTTGACCGTATCATCGACAACTTCAATACTGTTAGGCTGTGAAAGATCCTTATTCATTTTTTCCATTCGTTGAATGAAATCAATAAAGGCATGTAGTCCTTTGAAGTTAGTCTCTTCATAGCCACTTGCTCTCTGGTACAAGGCATGAAGATTAGCTGCACGTTGCTTACCACCGGGCATCCCTGAAACATACTCCAAAATACCAGTCTCTTGATAAATCTTCCAAATCAAGCGTGCAATACTATTTTTATTAGCAAAGTCACGATAAGTCTCAAGTTGAATGAAGAATGCTTTGAGTCGTTCAGCTAGTTTTTGATCACTAGTGTCAGCTTCAACATAAAGATTCATTGCAGTGTAGTAATCATCACCCTTATCAGCTAGACGGATCTGGCTAATTCTTCTTCGTTCAAACCAACGATCGGTGAGCGTAATACAGCTACCAAAGGAATATCCTGTCGAGGATTATCAACGATTTGTAACATCGCCATCATAATTTGTAACTCAGTTGTTTGAAAATAATTTTGTGCATCCGTAACCATCAAAGGTATTTCAGCCTTTGAAAAGTACGAGATTAAATCGGTATTATTGCCTTTAGTTCTCGATAAAATAGCAATATCTGAATACTTCAAGTCACGATATTCCTTATGCTTGTTGTCATAGACTTGAAACTTAGAATCCATTAATTTCTTGATCCGCTTGGCCGCAAATTCAATCTGTGACTGACGTTTAGTAACTTGATTGATATTGTGTTCTTTGGTCAAAATATACAACTCATTCTGCGTATCTGCATCATCCGGAAAATCAGTTCCTTCAACCAGTTGAGAATTCTTATCATAATTAATGTCACCGATTGTTCGATCAAATATCTTCTTAAAAATATCATTAACGAATGTATCAACTGATCCCGATGAACGGAAATTCATCGAAAGATTGATCAATTCATTAGGATTATCGTCCTTTTGAAACTCGTCATACTTGTGGGCAAAAATATATGGTGCAGCTTGACGGAAACCATAGATCGACTGCTTGATATCCCCCACCATGAAAATATTATTGTCATCATTCGACAATAATTGAATGATATTTTCCTGCATTGCATTCACATCTTGATACTCATCGATCATGATTTCATGAAATTTACTTTGGTAGTAGTCCAAAGCAATTTGTTTGTCGTCAACTTTGGCTGACAAAATCTGAACTGCCTGGTGTTCCAAATCATTGAAGTCCAAAGCATGACTACTTAACTTAATTCGTGTGAATTCCTTCATGAATCGACGTTCAACTTCAACCAATTTATCAATGATCTTAGCAGAAGTATTCATTGAGGCTAATGTGTCAGTTTCATTTTGAATAAAGTAATCATTGATCAGACCATCTCTAATCCTCTTAGTGATGTTGTCTTTAACCCCTTTAACAAAATCCAGAATAGTAGTATCCAATCCTTCTTTTTGTTTAGCGGAGACACGTGGAACCGATGTGAACTTAAGTTTAGATACACTTTCCTTTAGATCATCAAATGATTTTTCAGCTGCACTTTTTTTAACTAGTTCAACTTGCTCAATCATCTCTTTGAACATTTTGATATACAGTGATCCTAATTCATCGTCCAATGCTGTATTGATAGCACCTTGTGACATAGAAATAATTTGGTCTAATGATTTATTGAATTGAGGTAAAAACTTCTTTTGATAAAACTCAGTCTGATTGAATGGCGCATCAAGTTTGTAAATTGAGCTCAAGCCATCCAGCCATTCGTCAGTCTTAGCATTAGTGATTGCAAAATCATACAACTTAAATACAACATCAACTAAGCCGTCATCACTTCGGTCATCGGAGAAGTTCTCAGTCATTCGCATGAACTCTTCGTCATTTTTTTCATAGTATTTATTTCTAACATTATCAAAAGCCTGTTCCTGCAACATTGACTTCTCAGTATCATCACTGATCAATCTGAAATTAGGGTCAAGGTCGATCACATAATAGAACTTCTGAATAACGCTCAGGCAAAAAGCATGCAGCGTACTGATATTAGCGATAGGAATCTTGAAAATTTGTTTCTGAAGATGTTCTCGAACTTCCTTATTCAATTCCTTATCCTGCAATAACTCCTTGATACGAGCGACTAGACGGTCCTTCATCTCCATGGCTGCAGCTCAGTAAAGGTCGACACCAAGAGATTATCAATATTTTCACCGTTCTTTAACATTTCAATGATTCGTTCGATCAAAATCGTCGTTTTACCAGAACCTGCTGCGGCTGAAACCAAAATATCATGTCCATGATGAAAAATAGCTTTGTTTTGATCATCAGTCCATTTAGGCATCTTCTTCACCATCCTCTAAGATATCTGCTATACGTTTTAATACATCGATTTTTTTATATTTAATAATCTCATGATAATCATTTTCTGGTAACATCGCATCGAATTGGAAAATCGATTGGTAATCACTGTACGTCAAACCAGTCTTCAATTGATAATCACGATATGGATTAAGATTCAATTTTCCAGAATAGATTTTTTCACCAGCCTTGGTGATCAAATGACGATTATAATTTAATATTTTGAAGAAGTCCGACTGACTCAAGATGCTGTCTGGTTCACCCAGCACACCGACATCCTTCTTATACTTCACTGGTACGATTGGTGACTTACCGCTACCGATCAGCTTAGTATCAATGTTCTGAAGCAACTGTTCATCATCAATAACTAATCCTTTGAGCTTAAATTCTTTTAACAAGTCTGTGTCGGTGATAGCACTACGAGTTAATTTTAATTTTGGATTTAAAATCTGTGAGTAAAAGGCTCCAGCCACTTTGGCTTCACCGGCACCTGCTTCGGACTTTAAGATGTCCAAATTCTGATTGAGACTCTCTAGATACGTTGGCATCTGCATCGTTAGTCCTTCAAGAAAGTTTGAAAAATTAAAATCTCTCTCACTAGACTTGTAATCAATAATAGCTAAATAATCAGTGCCATCTACCAGCATCTCATCAATTCGGTCGATCTTACCACGAACATTGATCCAATGCTTATCGAGAATTCTGAACGACAATCCTGGCAAGTTCTCTTGGTTATTGATGCGGCCAAAAGTGACTTCAGAAGCTCTCGGAATAAATTTGTTTCGTGACAATTGACGTTTAATAGCCAAAGCCAGCTGACGCAAAGTCTTTTCGATCTGACCGGCAATGAACTCCATTCTTGCGGAAGCTAGAAATACTTTATTTTCAGGATAACTAACTTTTTCCTTAAAAATATCACTAACTAGTTTCGACAATTGCTCATCAGTCAAATCTTGAATCTTGACCTTTTCCTGGTTGGTATATTTAACCAAACCATCCAGAACAGCATGGAATAGTGAACCAGTCTGTGCTGGTGTTATCTCAAATAATTGTCTCGGTTTCAAACGTAATCCGTACTTCAAGAAATACTGGTATTCGTTCTCATAAAATGTCTCGAGTCGTGAAATAGAAATATTCATATCATTGCCATATAGACGTTCAACTGTCTCAGGACGCAGATCGTGTGGAATATTCTTATAGTCTAACGAACTCATAACAAACTTTGTCTGATCAGGATCATCGTTCAGCAAACTATTGCGAACATAATTCCATTGACTGGACAAGCCAATCTTATTATCCAACGCTGAACGTGATACACGAATCAAATAATTAAGACTAGACGTCTTCGAACCAATATATCTGATGACCTGATTCTCTTCAGCGTCTTTAGAATCTGGATTAAGTAGAACATTTTGTTCAGGTAATTCAAAATGGTTCATGATACGAACAACGTAGCTTGATAATTCTTGTTGCTTATTATCGTCGGTAAAGTTGGGATAAGTGAAGATCAGTCGTTCTTTAGCCGTGGTGAAGACCACATCATGCAGGAACGGCTCTGAATTATTAACAACTTCGTCTGAATCTTTCAAATACTTACCCTCGCCCAATGCTCCAGAAATGGCTTGTCGTTCATCGTCCGAAATAATATTGTTTGAAACGGATGTCCCTGGCATGTTATTGACCGTTGAACCAAGAATAATCGTGATTTTACGATCATTAGGTTGAATCATACCAATTTCAGAAATACTTACAGCATCCAATGTCGACGGAACTTGCGAATACGTGGCAGTCTCAAAACCAGCATCCAGTATCTCAATGAAGTCTTCACTACTGAATTCAGCATCCCTAAAGACATTGACATATTCATCCAGTATTTCATTAAATTTATTGACGACTTGTTGCGGTTGATCTGCTTGTGATAAATCATTATGCTCTGTTGACAACTTTTGCCATTCAATTAATTGTTTAAATACTCCATGATCAACCAAGAAGTTATAAATAAAAGCAGCTGCTTCGACAGTTGTATGTGTGTGTTCAAAGAAATCATTTAACTCGGTGTAGAGTGCTGAAACATAGTCCTTGATGGCATTCATTAAGCGATAACTACGAATTTTTTCAGCATCGACCTTACTATCAAGCCTGGCATCAGGAGTGAAATTCTTACCCAACCATACACGTCTAGTAATTCCGTTAGCGAGTGCGTAATTTTCAGTTAAATCGACTGCTTCACGAAAAATCGAAATGTCAGTTTTTTCAAATACTTCAGGTATCAATAGTTCTGTTCTCAACAAGGCAATAACGTCGCTACTCTGCATTCCCCGATTGACCCAGGCAAATAGTAGATCGACCATTTTCTTGAAGGGATGATCAGTCATTTTGTTTTGAAGATCAATGAAATATGGAACTTCATTGTTTTCCATAAACGATTCAATAAATGAACTGTACTGGCCTAAGTCTCGCGTCAAAATCAAAAAGTCCTTATATCGATAACCTTGATTAGCGACTAATTGACGAATATAAGTGCTGATCGATGAAACTTCTGTTTGTTTGTCAGTACATTTCCAAATCTGCACGGAACTTTTATCATTCAATGAAGTATTTTGAATTCTCTCACTATATTCACTAGATTGAATCCAATAATCTTCTAGTTTGCCAATATCTTCGGAGACTCTTAATCGACCCGCAAAGAAATTATGAAACACAATTTGTCCCTTTTGGGCAATTTGATACAGCTGATTGTAAGTATTCGCTGAACGATAATAAAAATCTGAAACTTCATCCATCTTCATGGCAGGTTGTTCCAATGCAAAGGAAATCGTCACATTTTGACAATTCAGGATCATCGATCTAACCAGATTTAATTCTGCGGCGGTAAAGGATGAGAAACCGGATATATAAAAATAATAATTATTTGTATGTAAATCTTCATCAAAAAACTGGCTTAAAGCATCCAATTGAAAAGTATTAGTTGCTAAACCTTGAATTTGGTTAAAATAATCTTGATAAATAATATCTAATTCTTGAATCTTATCTGTAAATACTTCGGGATCATCTTGACTCAAAACGGATTCCAAGTCATCTGGCTCCACCTGTCCATTCAGTAGTTCAGTGAACTGTGTCGACAATTGATCAATGAATCCAGGTTTACCGACCATTCCTGAAAATATTTTTAATTCAGCTTTATGTTGTAAAATAATATTGCGTAATAACATGGCTGATTTAGTTTCCGTTAAGGAATCTGTGTTATAAATACTTTGGCCACGCAAAAAATACCACGCTAGACGTGAAAATGAGAACGTCTGAACATTGCTTGTCGCAATTAGTTCATCTTCATTTCCATTATCCTGCCCTAGTGCCTTTAACGTATTAATTTCAGATTCGAATTTAATATGGTTAGGAACTAGAAAAAAGAACTGTCCATTGGGATTTTTTGATAATCATCTTTGAATAATTCCATCATTTTCTTTTGATGGTCGAGTTTGTTTTTACCGAGTACAAAATTTAATGTCATAATCATTCTCCTGAAAAAATTCTATCATAGTTGAGGTAATCACAGTGGAAATCAAAGCTTGAGATGTATAAAATATAATTTTAGAGAAACTGAGGTGTGCATATGCTTAAAGGAATCGGAAAAAGTCATGGAAAAACAATTATTATGGGAGAACATGCCGTAGTCTACGGATATCCCGCAATCGCCATCCCTTTGGTCAGTATTCCAGTCATTGTTCGCATCAATGAAATTAATGATCAAAAAGAAAGTACTTTATCATCTAAGTACTACGTTGGTAAAATTCACCAACTCCCAGATTCATTATCCGGAGTTAAATACTTGATCAACCTACTAGACCAAGAATTAAATGTTGAACATGTAAGTTACGCAATCAGTATTGACAGCAGCCTGCCGATAGAACGCGGCTTAGGTTCTTCTGCAGCCATTGGTACAGCAATTACG
>NZ_BAMN01000009.1 GCF_000615905.1 Companilactobacillus nodensis DSM 19682 = JCM 14932 = NBRC 107160 | reverse complement strand
GGATTTGAGCCTCTTTCGTTATGCAGTTTTCATGTTATTATTCAGAGTCATTTGTCCGTCCATGATTTGATAGACGTTGTCCGCAAATTCGATCAAACGTAGATCATGAGTTACGACGATTACAGCCGTATTTTTTTCACGAGCGAGTGTTTGAAAAATTTTGCCTACCTCGGCCACACGTTCACTGTCCAAAGCAGCAGTTGGTTCATCTGCCAAAACGATATCAGGTCGGGTGTATAGTGCTCTAGCAATTGCTACACGTTGATTTTGACCACCGGATAATTCACCGGGATATTTGTTTTGTAATTCTTCAATGTCTAGTTGTCTTAGCAAAGCTTCTAAGGAAAGATTGGTTAAATTGTGTTCTTTCTTAACTTTTTTGACTAATTGAAATTGTTCTTTAACGGTGAGGTAAGGAATAAGATTGTATGCTTGCAATACGAAGCCAATTTTGTTCAAACGCATAGCGTCACGTTGTTTATTAGACATTGACTTGACAGCTTGTCCCTCTAGCTCAACTTCACCAGTCGATGGAGTTTGTAAGCCACCAGCAATTGTTAGGAAGGTACTCTTACCAGACCCTGATGGTCCAATTACCAAATTAAGTTCACCTTTTTTAGCGGTGAAGTTGATATCCTTTAGAACATGGACACGGCTAGAACCAGTGCCGAAGTATTTGTTGATATTATTTAATTGTAAAGTTGTCATAAGTTATCCTCCAATTACACTGACTGGGTCGACGTGTAAGATTATTCTGATGGGAATTAGTGAGCCTAATAATCCAGTTAAGATCAATCCAACACCAACGCCAGACAGGATAGGAATATTAAAGCTCATTGGGACTGTAGCTGGCATTACGAAGGCTGTTATAGCCGTCAAAACTATACCGATCAACAAGCCACCAACAACAAGCGTTACTGATTGCGAGATGGTAGCACCGACAAGTGTTTTGGCAGGGATACCTTGTGCTCTTAGAACAGCGTAATTTTGAATCTTCTGAATTGTCAGAATATATAAGAACACCGCTATAACGATAAGAGAGATGATCATCAAGAAGGCAATCATGAAGGTGAAAGTTGAATTCTGTGCTGAGTATCCTGGTAATTTAGAAACAAAAGCAGACGTTGGGTATGTCTTGAGTTGTTTGTTACCAGCCTTGAAATCGGCATTCTTTGAAACAATGGTACTTGCAACAAACTGGCCATTGATGTTTTTCAAACTTTGCCAAGCTGAGATGTCACCATAAACGACAGGGGCAATATTTAATTTGGCATTCTTAGTGAATCCTACGATCGTATATTTTTTGTCAATCGAATTGAATTGAATCTTGTCACCGAGCTTGTATCCATCTGTTTCGAATTTATCATCGACAACTACTTGGTTAGACTTGTTTACTTTGTGTCCTGATGACAGTACCAAATTCTTAGCGATAAACTGGCTATCCTTTAGACCTAAGAATTGGGCCGATTCGTTAGTACGACCAGATTTCTTAACGACCACAGCCGCCTGTCCAATATAAGCTTCTTTAGAAGTTATCTTAGTCTTTTTTACTTCATCTTTGGTGATCAGGGATTGCGTCATACTAGTGTTTGAATCTTTATCAAGCACAACACTGTTGATGTTCCATGAGTCGATGGCATCAGTGTTTTGTTGCGCCAATCCCATTGCTAGACTAGTTAAAATAAAAATCAGATAGCAGATAAGCACGATCATACCAATGATCAATCCATACCTAAGTTTTTCCTTCTTGATTTCTTTAAGTGATAAAAACATTTAATCATCCTCTTTGGCTAATGTGTGTAAGACGTTAGACAGTTTCTTTAAAATCATTTCTTTGGATTCCGGATCGATCATTATTTGTTTAATAGCATCGTGGATCATGATCTGTGTGGCCCAGAAGTATTCATTTTCACTTATCAAATGATTATTGAAAGTGGAAATAAAAAAGTTCTCATTGTAAAGCATGTGCATTTTTACTAGGGGGTAGTAACGGCTGTCACTACTTCTTTCGACAAATTCTCTAGTTTGTTCGACATACTCTGTAGGTTTTAATTTTTTACGAGTATCAGTTGAGATATTTTGATGAATCTCTGTTAAAGCATGATGATAAAGATATTCGTAACTATCCTGCAGATCGTCAAAGTATTTGTAGAATGCCCCACGGGCAATATCGGATTCTTTAACTATGCGTGATACTTGTGCCTCTGCAAGAGTGTGGTGCGAAAATTCATCTAGTAATGCATCTAATATACGGGTTTGTTTTTTATTATCTAAATTTTTGAATGTATTAGAAACCATGGTTCCTCCTTTGTGACACCGTGTCACTTTTATGTATGAGGCTATTATATGTAGTAGGTGACACCGTGTCAATAGATTTCACTTAACTTATGATAAACGAATAATATTTTCCTATATATTATTGGCATAAAAATTAAAATACCCAAAATAATTATCTAAATTAAATCCTTGATTTTTTAGATGAATTTAGGGCTGTTTTTATGAAACATTCATCAAAAATATTTTTATTATCAAAAATCACATACCACATATAGTGTGAAACAAATTAGGCCCACCACTAGATATTGATTTTAAAATATTTACCCAATATAATAGAGCCATTCACTTGAAAAGGGTTGTGTGTAATATGTACGAGGTAAAAGCTCAAAATATACTGGATACTTTGAAGAGTATTCCAATTCTAAAAAGATGCGGAGAGAAGACAGACTTCTATCCATACAAAATTGAATTTGTATTAAACAAATTGATTGATGATCAAGACAAAATCAAAAAAATCGAGGATGACTTGGTCTACAAGTATCAAGACTCTTTTGTTATCGAGACATCACAGTTACATGATGAAATTATCGGATTGTTAAAAAAATACCATCTAGCCAGCCAAGCTGATGAGTATCAAGAGTATTTTGAAGCCGAACAGCAAAACTTCGAGGATGCCACGAATGTCGAAGCCAATATCAACAAGTTGTTCGGTAATAATGAACGTATTGTCCATGAGAATGCCAACAAGGACAGTAATATCTTTAATACACAGCGTGATCTTGAAGCAGGGGTTACTAGCCGCGCCCTAGGACTCAAGATGTTGCCAGAATTAGTTGCCAAGGCCCATTTGCGAGGTGACTTGCATTGGCACGATTTGGATTATTCACCAGTTACACCAGAAACCAACTGTTGTTTGATCGACTTTGATGAAATGTTGACAAATGGTTTTAAGATCGGTAATGCTTGGGTGTCATCACCAAG
The DNA here is from genome assembly GCF_000615905.1 of Companilactobacillus nodensis DSM 19682 = JCM 14932 = NBRC 107160. Classification (GTDB taxonomy): domain Bacteria; phylum Bacillota; class Bacilli; order Lactobacillales; family Lactobacillaceae; genus Companilactobacillus; species Companilactobacillus nodensis. The sequence goes on along the minus strand of NZ_BAMN01000009.1, from coordinate 87,323 downwards.
ATCTATCCAAACAGCAACCGCCCAAATGTCGCAGATTATTGCTAATGTAGCCTCACTACAATATGGGGGATGTTCTGCTAATCGAATCGATCAATTGTTGGCACCATATGCTCAGCTGAATTATGACAAGCATATGAAGGATGCCAAGGAATGGGTCATTGAAGATAAGCGTGAAGAGTTCGCCAAAGCTAAGACCAAAAAAGATATTTATGATGCGATGCAAGCTCTTGAATATGAAATCAACACTTTGTATTCGTCACAAGGTCAAACACCATTTACTACGATTAATTTTGGATTAGGGACAAACTGGATCGAACGCGAAATACAAAAATCCATTTTAAAGATTCGTATCAAGGGATTAGGCAAAGAACATCGAACAGCAATTTTTCCTAAGCTGACTTTTACCGTAAAACGAGGTTTGAACTTAGATCCACAAGATCCTAATTACGATATTAAGCAACTCGCTATTGAATGCTCGACTAAGCGTATGTATCCTGATTTGTTGATGTATGACAAGATCAAAGAAATCACTGGTAGTTTCAAAACACCAATGGGATGTCGGTCATTCTTACAAGGTTGGAAGGATGAAAACGGCAAAGAGGTTAATTCCGGTCGGATGAACTTAGGTGTTGTTACTGTCAATCTTCCCCGTGTTGCGCTTGAAGCACATGGTGATAAGGATTTGTTCTGGGAAATATTCGAAGAGAAAATGAAACTCTGTAAAATGGCGCTTGAATATCGTGTTGCGCGTACGAAAGAAGCCAAGCCAGAAAATGCGCCACTATTGTATATGTATGGTGCCTTCGGTAAACGTCTTAAAGCTGGCGACAGCGTGGATGAATTATTCAAGAATCAACGTGCGACCGTTTCACTAGGTTACATTGGACTATATGAAGTGTGTACTGAATTCTTTGGTAATCAATGGGAAGATAATCAAGAAGCTCATGACTTCGCAGAGAGTATTGTTCGTGCATTACGTGACAAGTGTAGTGACTGGGCAGATGCTAGTGGTTATCATTACAGTCTCTATTCAACACCAGCTGAGTCATTGACTGATACATTTTGTCGTGATGATATTGAGAAGTTTGGTCGTATTCCTGATATTACAGATAAGGAATATTACACGAATAGTTTTCACTATGATGTTAGAAAGCATCCATCACCATTTGAGAAATTAAGCTTTGAAGAAATCTTCCCACACTATGCTTCTGGTGGGTTCATCCACTATTGTGAATATCCTAATTTGAAACAAAATCCCAAAGCTTTAGAGGCGGTCTGGGATTGGGCTTATGATCATGTTGGTTATTTAGGTACCAATACTTCGATCGACCAATGTTTCAAGTGTGGATTCAAGGGCGAGTTCAATGCGACTGCTCGTGGATTTGAATGTCCACAATGTGGCAATCATGATCCTCAATTCTGTGATGTTGTTAAGCGTACATGTGGTTACTTGGGTAATCCGCAACAACGTCCGATGATTCATGGTCGACACGTTGAAATTGCTTCACGTAAGAAAAATATGACTTCGGAGATGATAAAGAATGCTGCAAGATACGAGAAGACCAAACAATCCGACTCCCAAAGAATGGTTAGCACAGAATCTTAGTCAACAGTATATTGCTGATTACAAACCATTTAACTTTGTGGATGGAGAAGGCGTTCGTTGCAGTTTGTATGTAAGCGGCTGTCCGTTTCATTGCCCGGGTTGTTATAACGTTGCTGCACAGAATTTTCGCTATGGTAAGCCATATACACAAGAATTAGAAGATCAGATCATAACGGACATGAGTGAAGATTACGTTCAAGGTCTGACACTTCTAGGTGGCGAACCATTCATCAATACGCAAGTTTGTTTGAAGTTATGTAAGAGAGTGCGTCAAGAGTTTGGCGATACCAAAGATATTTGGTCATGGTCGGGCTATACTTGGGAAGAGTTACAAAAGGATTCTGATGATAAGTTGGAATTATTATCATTGATCGACATCCTGGTCGATGGACGATTCCTCAAGGATAAAATGGATCTGACATTACAATTTCGAGGAAGTTCCAACCAGAGAATTATTGATGTTCAGAAGTCATTAGCTGATAGACAAATCGTCATTTGGGACAAATTGGTTAAATAATTGTTAATGTGAATTAAAAGAAATGGTCAACCGCTTGTTTTTGAAGTGGTTGACCATTTTTGATTTGATATAAATATTTATAGATGTTTAGGATAGCCTAACTAAATGCTTTACTTCCCAATTAATCGCCCTATTATGTGGGCATAGGAGGCAAAGAAGATGAAAGATATCGTAATGGCTTCAAAGAAAGAAAAGTTGATTCACTATGCTAATGGACCTTCACTGGAAGAGATAAACAGCACAGTCGATATCCCCAAAGGTAATAACTTTTGGAAGAATTTGATGGCAGTTCTCAGGACCAGGAGCTCTGGTAGCCGTTGGTACATGGATCCTGGTAATTGGGTAACATCTATCGGTGGTGGTGCAGAATATGGATATTTGTTAATGTCTGTGATTCTGATTTCGAGTTTAATCGCCATGTTATTACAATATATGGCGGCTAAACTGGGAATAGTTACACAAATGGACCTGGCTCAAGCGACCCGACTTCATACCGGCAAGACCTTGGGCATCGTATTATGGATAACAACTGAACTAGCTATTATGGCAACTGACATTGCTGAAGTTATCGGTGGTGCTATTTCACTAGAATTATTGTTCGGATTGCCATTGGTCATTGGTGTTTCACTAACAGTGTTTGATGTATTGATCTTGTTGTTACTAACAAAATTAGGCTTCAGAAAAATCGAAGCAATCGTCGTCTGCTTGATTATGGTTATCCTGGTGGTCTTCTTGTATGAAGTAGCAATCGCAAAGCCCAATATGGCAGAAGCAATGGCTGGATTCATTCCACAATCAAAGATCATGCATCCCGGTGAACTAACAATGGCACTAGGTATTGTTGGTGCTACTGTTATGCCTCATAACTTGTATTTACATTCATCAATTTCTCAGACACGTAAGTTTGATCACAGCAACGAAGATGATATTGCTAAAGCAGTTAAGTACACAACATGGGATTCAAATGTTCAATTAGGTGGTGCATTTATCGTCAATTGCTTGCTATTACTTCTCGGTGCTGCAATGTTCTTTGGCAAACCAACTGAACAATTGGGTACGTTCGGCAACTTATATGCTGCATTGCAAAACCCTAAGATGGCAGGATCAGTAGCTTCACCAATCCTTTCAATTTTGTTCGCGGTTGCCTTACTGGCATCAGGTCAAAATTCTACAATTACCGGCACACTAACTGGTCAGATCGTAATGGAAGGCTTCATCCATATGAAGATGCCACTTTGGGCTCGTAGATTGGTAACAAGACTCATCTCAGTAATTCCGGTTTTGATCTGCACGATTATCTATGGCGGCAAGGAAACAGCATTAGATAATCTCTTGGTCAATTCACAAGTATTCTTGTCAGTTGCATTGCCAATCTCCATGATTCCGCTGACGATATTCACTAGCTCAAAGAAGATCATGGGTAAAAGATTTGCAAATAAAACTTGGATAACCGTTCTGGCATGGTCATGTACCGTGATATTGACCATTCTGAACTTACAAATTGTTTGGAGTTCAATTCAAGGGTTATTTTGATGAGGAGATGTAAGTATGTCTAAGCAGGATAATTCTTATGAAAGAATCCTTGTTGGTGTTGATGATTCAGAAGATTCACAATTAGCATTTAGATATGCGATGAAACGTTGTGTTAGAGATAATGCCACTTTGATAATTACTTCAATACTTGAAGAACAAAATATGAGTGTCTATCAGATTTTGAGCAAAGATTATCTTCATGGAGAACGCGAGGAATTAGAGGAGCACATTAGACATTATCGGGATGTGGCTCTTCGATATGGTGTCAAAAAAGTCGAGATGTTTGTAGATGAAGGTGAACCGGGAGAAATGATAGTCAAAGAAATAATTCCGTCTTCTGAAGCTGATCTATTAATAATCGGTTCCAACTCAAAAAAAGGTATCAAAAAGTACTTTGGTTCTCAGGCAGCATACATGGCGAAGTATTCGCCGATATCGGTAATGATAGTACGATAACAGATGATGAGAGTGCGGCAAAACGCATCCTCATCTTTTTTCTATACCAAAAGTATATTGCAGGTATGCGATGTTGGCATAACGATACAAGAATGTACTATATGAAGTTCTTAAATGTTATCTTTAAATTGAGAGGGAGGGGTACATTATGAATTCAGATAAAATAAAACTATATAGTACGTTATCAATTGGTGCAGTAGCTTTTGTATTGGAATTTATGTTCCATAAGCCCCTGTTGTCGCAGGTGATTATTAGTGTCTTGGGATTAATATTAGCTTTGATCATGTTTGTAGATATGATCAAGGTGCTCAAGAGCGGCGACTTTGGAGTTGATCTATTAGCTATTACTGCCATCGTTGCTACCATCGTTCTTGGTCAATACTGGGCCGGTTGGATTGTTTTATTAATGCTAACAGGTGGAGATACTCTTGAGGAATATGCCGCCAACAAAGCTAAGAGTGAATTGAAGACATTGCTCGACAATACACCATCACAGGCACACAAATTATTAGATGACGATGTGAAAGACGTAGATATCGATGATGTTCAAATCGGGGATGTTCTATTGATTCGTCCTAAGGAACAAGTCCCAGTTGATGGGATCGTTATTGAAGGTGAATCAGAAATCGACGAGTCATCGCTAACCGGTGAGTCAGTTCCGGTCAGTGTTAGTCTTGATTCACACGTTATGTCAGGCTCAATCAACGGTGAGACATCATTCAAAATGAAAGCCGATAAAATTGCGGCAGATAGTGAATATCAAGCTATTGTTAAATTGGTTAAGGAGTCGGCTTCTAATCCAGCACACTTCGTTCGTTTGGCTGATAGATATGCCGTTCCGTTTACTATTGTTGCGTATGTGATCGCAGGATTAGCTTGGTACTTGTCAAAGGATCCTGTCAGGATCGCACAAGTATTGGTTGTCGCATCCCCATGTCCATTGATCTTGGCAGCTCCGATTGCTTTCGTATCAGGGATGAGTCGTACTAGTAGAAATGGTATTATCGTAAAATCCGGTACAGCACTAGAAAAAATTTCGTCAGCCAAATCAATTGCCTTCGATAAAACTGGAACGATCACTCGTGGCAAATTAGTTATTGATAAGTTCAAACTCCAGTCTGGATTCGACTCAGATACCGTCTTATCATATGCGGCCTCGATCGAACAGAATTCGAGTCACGTTATGGCACAAGCAGTTATTGACTATGCAACTGACAAGGGTTTGAAACTGATCAACGTTAATGATGCTAAGGAGTACACTGCACAAGGGATTGCCGGAACGATCGATGGTCATATTGTCAAAGTAGGACAAGGTGAATTTGTCACTGAGTCAAAAGTTGATGATGTGAAGGGTTCAGGTGTATATGTATCAATTGATGGTAAATATGCTGGTGCATACAGTCTGATCGATCAGATTAGGCCTGAATCGAAGTCAACTATTCAACGGTTAAAGGACTTCGGGATTTCCAATATATTGATGATTACTGGGGACAAAAAAGAAGCAGCCGATTTGGTTGCTTCTGAAGTAGGTATCACACAAACTTTTCCAAGTAGTTTGCCGGAAGATAAAGTTAAAATAATTCAAGGCTTAGATAAAGAATACCATCCAAGTATCATGGTCGGTGATGGTGTTAACGATGCCCCAGCACTCGCTTTGGCTGATGCTGGTATCGCGATGGGGTATAAAGGTGCTAACGCCGCTAGTGAGTCCGCGGATGCGGTTATCCTCAAAGATGACCTGAGCAAGGTAGGGGATGTGGTTAAGATCTCCCGTGATACGATGAAAGTTGCTCGTGAAGCGGTATTGATCGGTATCTTTATTTGCATTATCTTGATGGTCATCGCGGGATTCGGATTAATTCCCACTATTATTGGCGCCATGCTACAAGAAGTAGTTGATACAGTTACGATTCTCTATGCGTTGCGTGCTAGAAGTGATCGTCTATAGCCATCCGTATGTATCAAGATTCATATCACGTTTATACATCTTGGAAACATAAGGATTTCCTTCAACAATAAAACGCATTTTTTTAGAAGTCCAAGGCTCCTTATTTGGTACACCGATACGTGGTGTTGCCAAAATGTTTTTGGGAGTTTGGACTTTTTTATCTGAAAAAATAAAATTGTCAGAGTTTAGCATCGTGCCAGATAATTCTTTATCAAGAATTCCAAATGAACGTATCCATTTTGCTGGGCCGTTAGAAATATTGAAGCCAGTTTGGTGACGGTTTTGTTCCATCATTTCAATCCCGTCGAGGGGTTGTAATCCACGGATCAAAATACCATTTGGTGTACCAGCCTTTTGGACACTGATATCCATATCAAGCCAACTGTGGATCGAATAAATATAAATTGTGCCACCAGCCTGATACAGTGGGTCATTAGATGGTGTATGGCGGCCATCGTAACTATGTGCAGCCATATCGATCGGTCCTAAGTATGCTTCTGTTTCAACAATGATCCCTGAGAACTTGCCTTGGTCAGAATTATAGGTAAAAGTATGACCAAGCATGTCCTTGGCAATGTCCATCGTTTCGTTATTTTCAAAGTAATCTTGTACGTTCAAAATGTACCTCCAGCAATTTTTTTATAAAAACTTGAAAAAAGACTTGTCACGTCTTTATATCTAATATATAATATTTTTTGTGCTTGAGAAAGGGATACGTAAATATACGGTTTCTTGACGAAGTTATGACCCGTTGGTCAAGTGGTTAAGACACCGCCCTTTCACGGCGGTAACATGGGTTCAAATCCCGTACGGGTCACTATTTGGAGGATTAGCTCAGCTGGGAGAGCATCTGCCTTACAAGCAGGAGGTCACAGGTTCGATCCCTGTATCCTCCATCGAATAGTTGTTCCAAGTTAGCTAGGACATTTTGTCCTAGCTTTTTTTGTACTCTTAATTCATGACAGAGTTTACAGAATAGGTTATGATGGTGGTAATTTCAAAGAATGGTAATAGGAGTGTGATATAAAATGTTAAATCATCATTGCGCACCAAGAGCTACCGAAGAAGATAAAGAAAAGTTTTTTACTTTGATCAACGATAAGCCATGGTTGATACCTTCGACTGTATTACTAGAAATCATTCCAGTATCGATCATTGCATATGGATTCTGGAAGAACTGTCGTTTGAAGAAGAGACTTCAAATTGAACATCAAAAAACAGTTCGTGAATATATCAAGAAATCTGAGACAGGTAAATTAACACAAGAAGAGTTTTATTATTTGAAACATATTTAAAAACGAGAGTGTGACAAAACACGTTTAACTTCTGAGTATAACCTAAAAAAGACATCGTATTTACGTAGTAAATTCGATGTCTTTTTGTAGTTAAACGGAAGAAGTTGTGTTTTGTTACGCGTTTATGCTGCAAATTTATTGATTTATGTAGTTATGTCACAGCCCCATTTTTGCTATAAATAAGTCAGTTATTTTTTTCAAATCATTTTGTGCTGTAGCAAATAATTCTGAATTGTAATTTGTTAGTTCTTCTTCTGTGAACTCTCGATTTTCGATGTAATTGTTGTAACGTATTTCAAGTTGTAAGGCATGAATATTAGCTTGTCGACCGTAATGCTTGGTTATGTGACCACCAGTAAAAGGAAAATTATCAGATACAGTATAGCTCTTTCGATGTAATTCGTTGGTCAGCCAGCTTCTGATGTGGTCAGACGAAGTATTATCGTAATCATTGCCAATCACGAAGTCAGCTGGAGACATCATTTCAAATCGGGGATAGTATGCAAAGCTATGGAGATCCACTAGATAGATTTCATCGAACTTATCTAGTTTGTAATCGATCAGCTTTTGTAGTTGGTCATGATAGGGATGATAAAATCTGGTTAATCTGTCCTCAATTTGTGCTTTACTAAGTGGTTCATCGTATAGATCATGTCCAAACGTATTGTGTTGATAAACAACATTATGACGGTAATCGTTGTCGTCATCGATTGCAAAGCTCTTGCGGTTAGGGTCAGCAATATAACGGTTGATATTGTTTTGAATCACAGTTAAGCCTAATTCAGGTAAAAAACTGTATAGTTCCTGCAAAAACCAGTCGGAGTTTGCCAACACAGCCTCACTCCTCAGTACAGTACGAATTTCTTCTGGAACGAACGTCCCACTGTGCGGCAGACTGAAGATGACTGGGTATTCGTTGGAGTCAGGGTTGAAGCAATCAAAGTTTGATTTGGTTGTTTCCATCTAAGACCTCATTTCTCAAATTAATAATAGGAAGTTTCCGATAACTCGATAGAACAAATTGGATGTAGATAGATGTCTGAACTTCTTTAATAGCACCGCAACGACCACGAAGATAACGATGGTGATCGCAGTTAAAGCGTTGATGTATCCCAATAAGAATAATATCAAAGTTAGGCCCGATAGTGTTACTAATTGAATGTAATCTGATCTGGCTCCTTCGAAGTAATCTATCAAAATAGCGGCGATGTTGACTAATAGTAGTGGCACGACAAAGGTAAATGATATGAAGTGCATGTACGTATAGGCAATGGCAATCGACATAAAACTAGGGATAATAAAACTTTCAATCAGGGTTTGTACCAGTTGATATTTTTCGTCGAAGTATTTGGTGATGAAGAGTAATACTAATTGTACAAAAATCAAGATGATTACGTTAAGATTCAAACTCTTGGATGACAGTACAATTAAAATTACGTAAATTATGCTATAAAGTCCGTTGAAATACATATTAGGTTTTAATGATCTAATATATTCCTTATAGATAGCGACCATACCGATCATAATAGCCAGATACCAATTGATCGTGTAGTTGTTTAGATTATGTCCGAAGATGAATATGAACGGAAATATATGATAACTGAGAAATTCTATCAATGAAGCAAATAATTTTTTATACTTTTTATAAGTTGAGTTGTTCATGACTGCTCCTTGCGGGTATATACAGCAATATTAATGTAGAAAATTGTCTTCGTCAATTTGTTTTAAATTAAATCTGTGTTAATCTATTAAGAGGTTCCTGATGGGATCCTTTTTTTATTGTGATTAATAAAAGGAGAAGCCCTGTAACCGAAAGGTGGAAAAATTATGTCAAAAAATTATTTATTTACTTCTGAATCAGTTTCAGAAGGACATCCAGATAAAATGGCTGATCAAATTAGTGATGCCATTCTCGATGCAATCCTAACAAAGGATAAGAATGCGCGCGTTGCCTGTGAAACAACTGTTACTACTGGATTAGTATTAGTTGTAGGTGAGATCTCAACAACAGCTTATGTTGATATCCAAAACGTTGTTCGTAAGACTATTACAGAAATCGGATATGATGGTTCAAATCCTGGTTTCAATGGTAATGGTTGTGCCGTACTTGTTGCACTTGACGAACAATCACCTGATATCGCTCAAGGTGTTAATGATGCGCTTGAGAAGCGTGGTAAAGACGCTGATTTCGATCCATTGGATCAAATTGGTGCCGGAGATCAAGGCTTTGTCTTCGGTTTCGCTACAAACGAAACTAAAGAATTCATGCCTCTTCCTATTTCATTGGCTCACAAGCTTATGCGTAAGACTGCTGAAGTTAGAAAGAACAAGACAATTGATTACTTGATGCCAGACGCAAAGTCACAAGTAACAATTGAATATGACGAGCATGACAAGCCTTTGCGTATTGATACTATCGTTATCAGTACTCAACACAAGGCTGAAGCATCATTGGAACAAGTTCAACGAGACATCAAGAAGTATGTCATCGATGAAGTAGCTCCAAAAGATATGATGGATGACAAGACTAAAATCTTGATCAACCCAACAGGCCGTTTCGTTATTGGTGGACCAGAAGGAGATTCTGGACTTACTGGTAGAAAAGTCATCGTTGATACATACGGTGGTTTTGCTCGTCACGGTGGTGGTGCCTTCTCAGGTAAGGATGCTACAAAGGTTGACCGTTCAGCTAGTTATGCCGCAAGATATATTGCTAAGAACCTTGTTGCTGCTGGTATTGCTGAAAAGGTTGAAATTCAAATTGCTTATGCCATTGGTGTAGCAAAGCCGGTTTCAATTCACGTTGATACATTCGGTACAAGTAATTATTCTGAAGATCAAATTGTTGATTGTATTAATGAGTTCTTTGATTTAAGACCATTAGGTATTATCATCATGCTTGATCTTCAAAGACCAATTTATAAACAAACGGCTGCTTATGGCCATTTCGGACGTACAGATATTGAACTTCCATGGGAAAAACTTGATAAGGTTGATGAGATCAAGAGTTTCTTCAAGGAATAGTAGATGATTACAGAGGCGTTCCTTTAAAGCTAATACTTTAAAGGACCTCTGTTTTTTTTATGTCATTATTTAGTTTTTGAGGGGGAAGTATTTTTAATGGAACAAAAAAATCAATCAAATGTAGCTGTTGTAACTGTCGCAATCTTTATCGCTACATTCATGACTGCGATTGAGGGAACAATTGTATCTACTGCCATGCCTACTATCATCGGTAGTTTACACGGTGTTAGTTTGATGAACTGGGTTTTCTCAATTTATTTATTAATGACAGCTGTTTCGACGCCAATTTATGGTAAGTTGTCAGATATTATCGGACGTAAGCCAGTCTTGATGTTTGGTCTAGCGTTATTCGTTGTTGGTTCGACACTTTGTGCCATGTCTAATTCAATGCTTACACTGATTCTAGCACGTGTTGTTCAAGGATTGGGATCAGGAGCCATTCAGCCTTTGACATTTACCATTATTGCGGATATTTATCCATTGGATAAACGTGCTAAGATCCTTGGATTCAATGGATCAGCATGGGGAATCGCTGCTATTATTGCACCATTACTAGGTGGATTCATTGTTGAAAAATTAAGCTGGCATTGGGTATTCCTGATCAACTTGCCAGTAGGTTTGATCACGATTGCCTTGATTTGGATCTTCTTAAAAGAAGACAAGCGTGAGCATGACAAGGTCAGAATTGACTACACTGGAACAGCTTTGCTAGTTCTAATATTATTGCCACTAATGCTTGCCTTACAGTATTTGAGTGCTAGTTCAATGTTATTACCAATTGGTTTGGCTCTAGTTTCAGTTGTTTCAGTATTCTTGTTTATTAAGGTTGAAAAACATGTTGCTGATCCAATTTTGCCACTGCAATTATTCAAAAATAAGACTTTTGTAATTCAGAATATTATTGCGCTATTAGTCAGTGGGTTCTTAATTGGGTTTGAAGCTTACATTCCAACTTGGATGCAAGGAATCTTAGGCTTGAGTCCATCAATGGGTGGATTTGCTGTTACACCAAGTTCAATCGTCTGGATCTTCGGTTCATTCTGGGCTGGTTCATTAATCAAGAAAATGGCTCCAAACAGAATTATTTATATTAGTTTGTTCTTCATTGGATTAGCGAATATCGCTTTATTGACGGCAAATGTTTCAACGCCATTTATTTACTTCTGTGGCCTTGCAGCTGTTGGTGGACTAGGGTTTGGTTTGACCATCACGACAACGACCGTTACAACACAAACAGTCGTTTCACCTGAAAACGTCGGTGTCGCAACTAGTTTTAATACATTGTTGCGTACCATCGGTCAATCAATGATGGTCTCAGTCTACGGAATTATTCTTAATACTGCCTTGATCAAAGGTGCGGCTGAGAACAAAAAAATAACTGTCGATATGATGAATCAATTAATTGATCCACAAACCGCCAGTTCCTTGCCAACAGAGCTTTTACCCAAAATGAGACAAATTCTTTTTTCTGGATTGCACAATATGTACGTCGCATCTCTAGTATTATTGATTATAGGCTTAATTCTAAATGCCTTTGAGCTTAAGAATAGAAAGATTCTTGGCTCTGAATAATAGAGTTGTGAATGTGAGAATGGTTGCTGCCAAGAGGTAGCCGCCAACAACATCACTTGGATAGTGAACACCAACGAAGATACGACTGTATCCGATAAGGATCACTAATCCAATTGCGATGACACTTAGTGTGATTTTGACGCTTAACTTTTTGAACACAAATAGAGCAATTATCAGTAATGAAATATATAGTGCAAATGATCCAGCAGAGTGTCCGCTTGGAAAACTGTATCCACCAGCATAAACATAGTGATGGTGTGCTGGTCGTGGACGTTGGACGTTCATCTTGATCGTATGATTGATCCATGATATAGCAATTTCGTTGATTGCAACGAATCCAGCTGCATAAAAGTATTTCATTAGAGCTAATATTATTACAGAAATAATAGTTAAAATTGTAATTGTGCCAGTGTTTCCACAGGAAGTTAAAAATCTAAAAATACTGAGTGAAAAAGCATTGTGATGATAAACTTGTCCGATTACGACTTGATCAAATGTCCTGATGAAACTTGTCTGTTTGATAACCAGTAGGCTCCAAATAATAAAACAAATCAGCAGGATTAAATTAAAAAAAGACATTTTTTTAGAAATTTTCATTGTTTTTACTCTCTATTGTTTAAATTTTGTTTAAGAAATTATATAATGTTGTATAAGCTTTTATGTGGGGTAAATGAATATGACTATTATACGTCGTGAACGCATTCGTGAAGAAAATCGTTTGACTAAATTAAATAATAAAAGTATTAAAAGTGCAAATTTGCGTAAGAATGTTACTTTCTTAGGCGGTAGTTTGGTTGTCGGTGGAGTATTTGCTCAATTAGCTGATGTATCAACTACTGTGCCAGTATATGCGGAAGCAACTTCAGCTAGCACAGGTTCAACAGATTCAACTACTAGTGTAGCAGGGATGGTCACACCGCGTGGAGTTGGTGACCAAAATTTCATTAACTACATTGGTAATTCAGCACGTAAATTGGCTGACAATAATGATATTTATGCATCAGTTATGATTGCCCAAGCTATGGTCGAGAGTGGCTGGGGAACTAGTGGTTTAGCTAGTGCACCTAACTATAATTTGTTCGGTGTTAAGGGTTCATACAATGGTGAGTCGGTTAACATGGGAACTCAAGAAGACGATGGAACTGGTAGTTTGTATTCGATCAGTTCTAACTTCAGAAAGTATCCATCTTACAAGGAATCACTTGAAGATTACGTTTCATTGATCAGAGGTGGCGTTTCAGGTAATCCTGAAATTTACGCTGGTGCATGGAAGAGTAATACTGAATCATACAAAGATGCCACAGCTTATTTGACAGGTCGTTATGCTACTGATACTACTTATGCTGACAAATTGAATGCTATCATTCAAAAGTATGATTTAACTCGTTTTGATACAGACACTGATTCACAAGATCAAACTTATGTCTTTGCATCAGGGGACACATTACAATCAGTTGCTGACAAGTTCAATATGACCGTTGAAACATTGATGGAACTTAATAACTTGAAGACAAGTAGCTATGTATACCCTGGCAAGACTTTGACAGTCTTAAAGGTTATCGGTAATAACAATGGTGACAATCAACAACCTGTAACGGTTAATAATATGTCTAATGTAACTGGTTCAACTGATGCTTCAGCAACCGCTACAAGTTCTGATGTTTATGGTAATGACCAAGCACCAATTATTGTTCAAGATGAAACTGACGGAGTTAAGAAGTACGATGCATCTAACAGTTCATCTAATGTTGCAGTATCAGTTAAGAATACTTTGACTACAGGTACGACTGGTAGCTCAGATAATTCAGCCCCAGCTGCCGCAGCTGATAATGATACTACGCCAAAAGATGATTCAACTGACAATTCTGTAACCGTTCAAGATGGTGACACAATTGATTCGATTGCATCTCAAGCTAATACAACTGCTGATCAGATCAAGCAAGATAATAACTTAAATTCTGATTTATTGGTTGTCGGACAGAAGTTAATGGTATAGTATATAAATCAACGGAAATAGTAAGTGAAGGAAGAATTTCAGAAAGTACGTGGCTAATGTGAACGTATAACTTCTTTGACTGAACTCATCCATTTAAGTTTAATTGCTGAACTAACAGTAGGTGATTACGAATAGTCCGCGTTAAGGCATTCAAGAGTCGCTCTCATTGAGCGGAACTTAGGTGGTAACGCGATAATTTCGTCCTATGATTAATTTCATAGGGCGATTTTTTATTATCGTGACAAATTATTTGGAGGATAAAATATGTACAATCACAATACAGTTGAGAAAAAATGGCAAAAGTATTGGAAAGAAAATCAAACTTTCAAAACTACTAATGACAAGGATAAGAAGAACTATTATGCACTAGACATGTTCCCATATCCATCTGGACAAGGTCTACACGTTGGACATCCAGAAGGTTATACTGCAACTGATATTCTCGCTCGTATGAAACGTGCTCAAGGATACAATGTTTTGCATCCAATGGGCTTCGATGCTTTTGGACTACCTGCTGAACAATATGCGATGGATACAGGTCACAATCCAGCTGACTTCACAGAAAAGAACATCCAAAACTTCAAACGTCAGATCAACTCACTAGGATTCTCATATGATTGGGATCGTGAAGTTCAAACGACTGATCCTAAGTATTACAAGTGGACACAATGGATCTTCGAACAAATGTACAAGAAGGGTCTAGCTTATGAAGCTGAAGTTCCAGTTAACTGGAGTCCTGATCTTGGTACAGTTGTCGCTAACGAAGAAGTTATCGACGGTAAGACCGAACGTGGAGGTTTCCCAGTTGTTAGAAAACCTATGCGTCAATGGATGCTAAAGATCACAGCTTATGCAGACAGATTGTTAGACGATTTGGATGACATTGACTGGCCAGAAAGCATCAAAGAAATGCAGCGTAATTGGATCGGTCGTTCGATCGGTGCTCATATTGATTTTCCAATCGATGGTTACGATGATAAGAAAATCACTGTCTTCACAACACGTGCTGATACTATCTTCGGTGTTTCATATGTTGTTCTAGCTCCAGAAAACAAGCTTGTTGATATCATCACAACGGATGAACAACGTGCTGATGTTGAAGCATACAAAGAAGAAGCTGCTCGTAAGTCAGACCTTGACAGAACTGACTTGAATCATGATAAGACTGGTACATTTACTGGTGCTTATGCAATCAATCCTGTAAATGGTGAAAAAGTTCAAATCTGGATCTCAGATTATGTTCTAGCTACATATGGTACAGGTGCTGTTATGGCTGTTCCTGCTCATGATGATCGTGACTTTGCCTTTGCTACAAAATTCCACTTGCCAATTAAACAAGTTGTTGAAGGTGGAGATATTACTAAAGAAGCTTTCGGTGGTGACGGTGCGCACATCAACTCTGACTTCTTGGATGGATTACATCAAAAAGAAGCTATTGATAAAGCAATTGAATATCTAGAAGACAAAGGTTACGGTAAGAAGTTCGTTAACTACAAACTTCGTGACTGGTTATTCTCACGTCAGAGATACTGGGGTGAACCAATTCCTGTTATTCACTGGGAAGATGGTGAAACAACTCTAGTTCCTGAAGATGAATTACCATTGAAGTTGCCTGCTGAAGCAGATATCAAGCCATCAGGTACTGGTGAATCACCACTTGCTAACTTGACTGATTGGGTAAATGTTGTTGATAAGAACGGTCGTAAGGGTCGTCGTGAAACTAACACAATGCCACAATGGGCTGGTAGCTCATGGTACTACTTAAGATATATTGATCCACATAATGATGAAAAATTAGCTGACTACGACCTACTAAAAGAATGGTTGCCAGTTGACTTGTACATCGGTGGTGCAGAACACGCCGTACTTCACTTACTATATGCTAGATTCTGGCACAAAGTATTGTACGATTTGGGTGTTGTTCCAACTAAGGAACCATTCCAAAAACTATTCAACCAAGGTATGATCTTGGGTGATAATCATGAAAAGATGTCTAAGTCGAAGGGTAATGTTGTTAATCCGGATGATGTTGTTGAATCATACGGTGCTGATACCTTGAGAGTTTATGAAATGTTCATGGGACCATTGGATGCTTCAATTCCTTGGTCAGAAAACGGACTATCCGGTGCCCACAAGTTCCTTGATCGTGTTTGGAGATTATTTATCAATGATGATGACTACAGTACACTTTGCGATGGTTATGTCGTTGACACTAATGATGGCAAGTTGGATAAGGTTTATAACGAAACAGTTAAGAAAGTAACTGAAGATTATGACGCCTTGCACTTCAACACTGCTATTTCACAAATGATGGTCTTCGTTAACGAAGCTCACAAAGTTGATACTATGCCTAAAGAATACGCTGAAGGATTCGTTAAGTTGCTTGCACCTATCGCTCCCCACATGATGGAAGAATTATGGAGCAAGTATGGACACGAAGGTTCAATCAGCTATGCAGCATGGCCAACATACGACGAAAGCAAGATGGTTTCAGCTACTGTTGAATTGATCGTTCAAGTTAATGGTAAGTTGAGAGATAAGATGGAAGTTCCTGTTGGAATGGGCAAAGATGAAATTGAAAAATTAGCTCGTGAAGATGAGAAAATCATGAAATTTACTGAAGGCAAGAATATTATTAAGGTGATTGTTATACCTAATAAGATTGTTAATGTTGTTGTTAAGTAGAGCGTGTCAAAAGACGGTAACGCCTGAGCATTACCTAGGATAACGAAGGTGCCAACGTAGTTGGTGCATTTGTTATTCGTAGTAAGCGGAGGGGGTTGTCTTTTGTAAGCGCGTTTTAGAGAGAGTGGAGAAAGACGGTAAATGCTGAGCATAGCCTAGCTTAAGAATTGATGCGGTTTGTGCATCCTTTCTTAAGCGTAGCTAAGCGGAGGGGGTTGTCTTTCGCAACTCGTTTCGAAAGACGTATAAAGCAAACAAACAGTAAAATAAATTTCCAATTCTAAGAGATTGTGATGGACAAATCACAGTCTCTTTTTTAGAATTTAATTGCAATTAACTGAATTTAAGAGTATTTTTAAGTTTCTGAGTTCACAACTTTGCTATAATTGAAGAGATAGTTTTTAAGGTGGTGCAGGACTTGAACGAAAACCGTGACGATGAAGAAATAACCCCAGTTTTGAATCCTGAAACTTCAACACAAGATACGATGTTGAAAGGTTCAGCGTGGATGACTGCAGGGAGTATTTTTTCACGTATATTAGGTGCAATATATATTATTCCTTGGATGGCGTGGATGGGTGCTGCTTACCCACAAGCTAACGCATTGTATGCGAAGGGATATAATATTTATAGTTTATTTATTATTATTTCGACGGCGGGGATTCCGGGGGCTATTTCAAAACAAATCTCTCACTATAACGCCTTAGATGAGTATTCGACTGGTAACAGGCTATTTAAACATGGTCTACGGATCATGACCATAATGGGTGTTGCCTTTGCCGCATTGATGTACTTCGGTGCACCATTGATGGCGGCATTATTTGCGGACGGGGATCCTCGTAGTATTCCCGTTATCAAGTCGCTAGCGATTGCGGTTTTGATAATTCCAATTTTGAGTATTATGAGAGGGTACATGCAGGGTTATTCTGACATGGCTCCTTCGGCTATATCACAGTTCATTGAACAAATTGCCCGAGTTATTTATATGCTTGGAGCAACGTATGTGATTATGAAGATGAATAACGGTAGTTATATTACTGCCGTTGTTCAATCAACATTTGCGGCATTCATTGGTGCTGCATTTGCAATTGGAATTTTGTTATTCGCGTTCATGAAGAAGATGCCTAAGTTGCGGGAGTTGTCGCGTAACGGGAAGGCGCCAGAGGAACTTAATAAGAACTTTACGAGAGAAATCTTTGAACAAGCCGTGCCGTTCATCATATTGGATGCCGGTATTACGTTCTTTAATTTGTTCGACCAATCAACTTTTAATCAATTCATGAGAATGTTTGTTAAGGCTACGAATGATCAATTGGATAATTATTATTCATTGTTTGGATTCCAGGCTAATAAGTTAATCATGATTATTGTTTCATTGTCAGCTGCTATGGCAGTTACAGCAATTCCGATTTTGTCAGGATTGTATTCTAAGGGTGTTAAGAAAGATATTGAAGATCAAATTTCTAATACGCTAGAATTGTTCTTCTTCATCATGATTCCAGCATCGTTAGGGATGTACGCTGTATCGCAGCCGCTATGGACAACATTTTATCGTTATGATGAATTAGGTATTTTGATGTTACAATTCAGTTCGGTAATTTCAATCTTGTTAGGATTCTTTACCGTACTATCCGCAATTTTGCAGGCGTTGTATAACAACAGGTTAGCTATTAAATACTTCATCTATGGTTTCATTGCCAAAGTATTGGCACAGATTCCAATGATTGGATTGTTCCATGAGTTTGGTCCATTGGTGGCAACAAGTATTGGTATGGGCGTAGTTTGTTGGTTGATGACTAGAAAATTACATCAGGTTTATCCATTCGATACCAATAGAATTTCACGTCGTATTAGTGGGATCATTATGTTTTCACTTGTAATGTTTGCGGTCGTAATCCTTGTTAACTGGTTAGTATTCCATTTTGTTGGCAATTCTGATCGTATACTAAGTGTTATTATCTTGATGGTTGAAGCAGTACTAGGTGGCGGTATTTATGGTTATCTAGTGTTGAAAACACAACTGGCTGATAAGATACTTGGTTCAAAGGTTGAACGTATTAGACGTTTAGTTAATATAAAATAAAAAAAATGTCGACTTTTTAGTCGGCATTTTTAATTTGAGAATTTCATCATATATTTTGGTATCTTACTGATCAGCTTTGAAGGTAGGACAACATAGTCAGTCTTATTGATCTTATCAGCAATATAACTATGTAAGTACAATCCAGCAGAGATTGTTTCGAGTGAGAATCCGAACTGTCCAATGAATCCTGCTAGAATACCGGTTAATGTATCGCCCATGCCACCAGTTGCCATACCGGGGTTACCATCATCTATTTGGAGTACTTCTTCAGAAGAATAAATTTCTGAATGATGTTTTTTTAGAATCAATACAGCTTTTGGAGCAATTCTGTTTAGTGCAGATAAGTTGTTGTCAGGGGTTTGCTCGGGTATATCTAAGCCTGATAGTCTAGCCCATTCACCTTGATGTGGAGTCAAAATCAATTTGTCGATAGAAGTTAAGTCAATACTCTTTTCCGCAGCAACTGTTAGAGCTGAAGCGTCCATAATGACGGTGGTATCAGGATTGATGTTTTTAATGACAGTATCAATTATTTCTTCAGTTTTAGGCGATGTTCCCAATCCGGGTCCAACGACAATCACGTTGTTTTTGACGATGGCATCGATCATTTCTTCTTTGTCATTATAATCAAGCGTCATAGCTTCAGGTACAGCGGTATTCATAGCTGTAAATTTTTCTGGAATCGTTAGAACAGTGACTAATCCTGCTCCGGTATGAACTGCAGCTGACGTAGACAAAATGGCTGCTCCACCAAATGGAAGAGATCCAGCAATGATCAATATTCGCCCGTAGTTACCCTTATATGATTCTGGGTTACGTGCTTTAATTACTTTAGATAATATAGATTTATTGATTTTTTCCATTACAAGAACCTCCAATTGTAGTATCATTTAATATTGTAAGCCATATCAGTGAGATATGGTACCGTGCCGCTGTGGCGGAATTGGCAGACGCGCAGCGTTCAGGTCGCTGTATGGGCAACCATGTACAAGTTCGAATCTTCCAGCGGCATAGATGATATAGAGTAGGGATGTTTTTACATCTCTACTCTTTTTTTTATCTTCAAAATATAGTATATTAAAAGCAAACAAACGTTCGAATGGAGGGCAACCATGGACTACGATAATAAGATGGAAAAATTCTTTGGTCTTTTGAGTAATGAAATCAATTCAAATGATTTTAATGATATTAGTTTGAATTTCTTTAATAACAATCGAAAAAAATTGAATAAGAAGTTTCCCAAGACAATGGATTTTATTGAATCTAGTGGATTGATCGATAGTATTTCTAGTTCGAATGTTGATAAGAACAAGGTTTTGAACGATTATTTTGAGGCTAAAAATATTTTTGATTCGGAAAATATTTCTAATTACGATGATAATAAATTACCTCATTCTAAAATAACTAAGTTAGAAATAAACTATCATGATTATATTCTTCCACAAAATAATTATGATATATTCCGTGAAAAGATTATTACGTTAAAGTCTGAATCTATAGAGAGATTAGTAGTTGATGGTGAAAATGATTCGATTGGATATAACACCAAAGATGGTGGACAAACACAAAATTTCAGTTACCATTCTGAATATGGATTAGAAGGTTTATTAGATGATTTGGATGATGAAGTATCCAAATTTGATAAAAAGAGCAAAATTGTCCCGGATGCTTTTTTACGATTAAAGGTTAGTTATGCTGATGGTAAAAATGAATTTTATTTTTATAAAGATAACGGTGAACTTCCAACTAATTGGAAAGATTTTACCAGGCGAATCGAATATTATTTTCAGAATGGAAACTTAAGTCGAAATATTTTTGATATTGAACCTCCTGAAAAAGAATATTTAATCTGCAAAGTTAAATTTAATGATTACGGAACCTCATATTCATACTTAATTAATGATGAAAAATTAAAAGTTGGCGATCGAGTTCTGGTTCCAGTTGGTGCTAATGGTAATCAAAAAGAAGTTACGGTTGATAGTATTGGTAAATATACTGATACAACTTCGTCATTCCCAATTAGTAAGATGAAGCATGTGATTGCTAAGGTCACTAAGAAGTATGATTACTATAATGACGATCAACCGATTACGGATTTTGTCAATTATGACGAAGACAGTGCAATTCAAGTAAAGGTATGTGACCTGACACGTATTAAGTGTGATGCACTCGTCTATGAAGAAGATACAGAATACGTTAATAGTAGTGATATAAATGAAGTGGCTGGTCCCAAATTAAAAGCTGAATACAAAAAGTTTAACGATAATGATGATTTAGTTATTACTAAGGGATACAATTTGCCGGCAGAAAATGTCATTCATTATGTCGATAAGCAAGATGGTGTATCTCCATATAAGCAGTGTTTGGAGATGGCAAAAGCTAATGAATTGAATAGTATAGTATTTCCAGATGTGCTTTTTTATGAGTCTAAGAATTCATTAGATACCAAAGCTGCGAACGCCATGGAAGAAATAAGCGATTGGTTGGATGAAAATGAGGATTACAAGTTAGATGTCTTAATAGCCTGTGATAATCAAAATAGTTATGATTCTTATTATGATTTTTTTGATGACTATGAAGGTGACAACGATTATATTATTGAAACTGAGTTCATTTAAAAAGAGAGCGTGGCAAAACACGTTTAACTTCTGAGTATAACCTAAAACAACCTCGTATTTACGTAGTAAATGCGAGGTTGTTTGTAGTTAAACGGAAGAAGTTGTGTTTTGCCGCGCGTTTACGCTGCAAATTTAGTAACTTATGTAGTTATATCACGCTCTCTTTCTTGAATGCAGCATAGATTATATTATGAACAATGTCCTCATCGCACAATGTAAAACCATGAGTTCTAGCATATTCGATATCAGCTTTATCACATCGATTGACTAATATAACTAATTCATCAAAAGTTTTTAATGTTGATAACGATGAGATGTGAGAATCAATGATGGATGTGTTGCTTTGACGGGAGTTGAGTTCGTTTATGATTTTATATCTTTTTCCATTTTTTTTAGCAATAATAGTCGTCACAGGATAGCGAGATGGTTCGTTGGTGTCGTATCCGAGTTTGGATAACTTATCCTTAAGATAATTGGTGAGCTTTTTGGCTTTTATGAAGTGAAGTTTATTTATTTGATCATTTGCCATTTTAATTGATGATTTTTGTTCAAGAATTGGTTTATGTTTGTATATCAAGTCAAATGTTGCCTCTTGAACGGAATCGGGTGTCGGCTGCTTTAATTGATTGAGTTGTTCTTTGAGCTCTTGATTTTCTTTTTTTAATTGATCAACCTCAGAAAGAGGATTGGATTCAGTCACCACTGCTGAAGCTGGTTGTACTGTTTGTGTAGTAACTTTCTTAGCAGTTGGTTCATCATCTGGCAAACGGATAATAAGAGTATATAAGTATCCAATGGTTATCGCCGTCCAAATAATATAGATAATATATCTAGGAATATGGATCGTGAAGGTTTCCTGAATAATTGATGTTGGATCGATTATGATGTAAGCAAAGCAAAAAACTAGTGCAATAATTAAATTGATCAAGAGATATCTTAAGGTTTTCATTTTTAGATGCGCCTGCTGTCGTAAATATTTTTAATCAGTTATTATACTGTTAGTTTAGCATACAAAATCTGTTATATTGTAAGTAATAGTAGGTGATGTAACGTGGAATCAGTTGATAATATTATTATTTGTGAAGTTAAAGAAGCTAGTGGTAATAGCAAGTATTGTTGGACGGATAATGAAAATATTAATATCGGTGACGTGGTCATGGTACCGTTTGGGTCTAACAATCATCCCCGAGAAGCTACAGTAATCAACGTCAGGGTATGTCCAAAGTCTGAAGTATTGCTAAATAAATACAAAAAGATTCTCTACAAAATTAAGAATACAACCAAAATTGCGACAGGAGATTATGATATGACTATTGATGAACATAAAAAAAGTACGATCGATATTGAAGTTTGTGATATTACTAAGGTTAAGTGCGATGTAATAGTTAATGCCGCCAATAAATCATTACTAGGTGGCGGTGGCGTTGATGGAGCGATTCATCGAGTTGCTGGTCCCAAACTTCTTGAAGAATGTCGAACATTACATGGTTGTGAAACAGGACAGGCCAAAATAACTAAGGGATATAATTTGCCAGCCAAGCATGTAATTCACACGGTTGGACCGATTTATTCTGGTAGTTCAGATGATGAGGTAATGCTGACGAAGTGTTATCAGAACTCTTTGACATTAGCTAGGGATAATAATCTACATACGATTGCCTTTGCCGCAATTTCTACAGGGGTATATGGTTATCCACTTGAAGATGCCTGTGAAGTCGCATTAGTAGCAGTCGGTGATTGGCTTGAAAAAAACTCAGATTATCACATGGAAGTATTGATGACTTGCTTTGATGATGAAGTCTATGATGAGTACGAAGATTTTATTGATATTTATGATGATGGTAATGATTATATTTATGATGCAGGATACTAGTATCGTAAATAGAAGTCACTGAGCGTGTTTTGTTGCGCTCGTTTTATTTGTAAATCTTTAAAAAAGTCTTACAATTCGGTTTGAGAGGGAGTTATTTGTTGTCGAGGCGACATGAAAAATAGCATAATTAAATATGACAATATTTATAGAAGGGATAGTCATGCATTATGATTAAAGAATTCAAAGATTTTATAAGTCGTGGAAATGTTATGGACTTGGCAGTTGGTGTCATTATGGGTGCTGCTTTTACCGCCATCGTTCAATCATTAGTAAGTAATTTGGTTAATCCACTGATCGGGTTATTCTTAGGTAAAATTGATTTGACTAATTTGAAGTTCCAAGTTGGGGATGCAACTTTCAAATATGGTGCATTCATTGAATCAATTATTAATTTCTTGATAATCGCGCTAGTAGTCTTCTTCTTAGTGAAGGCAATGAATACGATCATCAATGCTAGAAAGTCTGACGAAGATGCTGAAGAGGAAGAAGAAGCTTCTAAGGAAGATGAAATGATTATGTATTTGAAGAAGATTTCAGAATCAGTTGATAAGGAACACAAATAGGAGATTAGCCAACTTGGCTTAATCTCCTTTTTTGTTTCAACTTCGAATTGATTGCGTTAAAATTAAAAAGTCAAAAAACTATCAGGGGAGGGCAAATCATTTGGAAACTATTTTTTTAGTCCTATTAATAGTTTTGGCTGTTGTTACCGCCAATGCCATCTATGCCCGTTTTAATTTAGTACCTGTGGCCTTTTTACAAATAGCTGCAGGATTAGTTTTATCATTTGTACCGTTATATAAGCATTTTGAATTGGAACCAGAATTGTTTTTATTTGGGATCATCGCTGTTTTAATGTTCAACGATGGTCAGAATACTAATATTCGTAAGTTGATGCATCAGATGGGAACCACACTTTCGATGTCCGTGGTTCTGGCAATTATTACTATCTTAATCGTTGGAACAGTTACTCATAGGTTGATTCCACAATTCTCATTGGCTCTGGCCTTAGCTTAGGAGCAATCATTACACCAACCGATGCTGTGGCAGTTTCTTCCATTACTAGTAAAGTAATGGTTCCGAAAGAAGCCATGAGCACGTTAGAGAACGAATCATTATTCAACGATGCTTCAGGTATCGTGGCCTTTAACTTGGCAATTGCGACTCTAGTTACAGGTAAGTTCTCGATAGCTAGTGGTGTCGAAAGCTTTCTGTACGTCTTTGTCGGTGGAATTATTTTGGGATTGGTCTTGGGATATGTCATCGTGGCAGTCCGTATTATGTTGATCAATATGCGAGTGGATACGCCGTCAGTCATTGTCCCATATACATTGATGACACCATTTGCGGTTTATCTAGTAGCGGAAGCTATTGGTGTTTCAGGGATTCTAGCAGTTGTCGCGACTGGATTGATTCACGGACTGCAACAAAACAAATTACGATTGACCACTTCTAGATTACAGATCGTTATGAGTACGACTTGGTCAATTGTTGCCAGTATCTTGAACGGAATAGTGTTTGTCCTACTGGGGTTATCGTTGCCGGGAGTAATTAGGAATCTCCACGAACGTGATACTGGTTCAGTTGCCATCTTAGTTGGATTAGCTGCTTTACTATATCTCGTAATGACGTTATTAAGATTCTTATGGACGCAATTTGATTTTGCTGAAATCAGAGCTTGGACGTTACATGACAAAATTATGAATAGTGCTGTTATGGCTTTTAGTGGTGTCCATGGAACTATTACTTTGGCAATGGCATTTTCATTACCGCTAACACTTGGTGGACAAGCTTTCACGTATCGTAATGACATAATATTTGTGGCCGCAGTAGTCATTTTAATAAGTTTGATCGTACCAACGTTAGTTTTACCGTTTATGTTGCCTAAGAAAGTATCCGCTGTTGGTGAAAGTGAACTAAGTGATGCTAAAGCAGACATGGTCCGTGATGCTGTTCAAATGATTCAATCGCAATTTGGTGCATCGCCCGCCGGTGGGGAAGTTATTCGGATCATTGAAAGCCAGCGTGCGGTTGAGGGACGTCCGAACAAAGCTGTTCTTTCTGCCTTATACGATAAGACGTTTGAAATAGAAACTTCGACCGCTGAACAAATGCTTCATAACGGTGAGATATCAAGTCGAGAGTTTGCTGTATATTCCAAATTTATTCGTCAAACAGTTGTTCAGCATGCGGGTGGTCTTCGTAAGCATCTGCTGTATGTACTCAAGTTTCAAATTATAACTAGGCTGTCGATGAGTAGTAAAGCTAGAAAACGACGTAAAATGATTAGACAAAATTCCGTTAGGAATCGTGATCGTACACGTGAAGAAATGATTAGCCGGAATAGGCAGTTATGGAAGAATATCCGTAAAATGGAGACTAAGCCTATAATAGGGTAATTGTATTTCTAACCTCAAATATGACCGATGAAAATGAAGTAGAAGTAGGATTAGTTCGTCGTGCCTATGATCAACGACACCGTCGGTTGTCTGGTACTCGTGATTTACAAGATCAGCAAAATGAGTTATTGGTTGAAGCATTCCAACATGAACATAACTTTGTTCAATCACAAGTTGCTTCTAATAAGTACAGTCGAGAGTTAGGAAATGAATTGTATCAGCAGATTTCAACTGATCAATTAGTAAGTTTTCAAACAATTGAAGATTAAAAAATACGGAAACCATGTGGCTTCCGTATTTTTGTTAGCTATTAATATTTTGATTCCTGTGGAACGGTTTCGTTATTTGTAACGAAGACACCCATCTTACCAAGAACTAATCCGAGGACGAATCCAAGTAATGTAGGGGTTACCCAACCAAGGCCAAGACTGGCGAATGGTAGGTATTGATGATAGACGTTCAAAGCTGTTTTGACGAAGCCTACTTGGAATACAGCAGGGGCAGCGTTGAACATATCAAGAACTGCTGGTAATACCGTGAAGGCGATGGTCATTTTGTAGACGACGCCAGCATATGGTTTGTTGTGAACTGTTAATGATACTAAGATCAAAGCAAGTGATAATGGGTAAAGAAGCATTAAGACTGGCAATGAGTAACTGATGATGGTATCAAGTCCGGCATTAGCGACTACGAATGAAACGAAACATGTCAAACGCAACCATGTAAGATAGCTTACTTTAGGGAACAACTTGTGGAAGTCTTGTGCGAATGATGCAACTAATCCAAGTGCGGTTGTGAAGACACCTAATGTAACTAAGACACCAAGTAGTGCGGCTCCGAAGTTACCGAAGTAATCACCGACGATAGTTGATAGTGCGTCACCACCGTTAGCGGATAATCTCATTTTGTTCAAACTGAAAGCACCTAATAGAACTAAACCTAGATAAACGAATACTTCAAGTGTGATGGCCATGGTACCAGCTTTAGCTGTAAGGGATGATAATTGCTTGTCACGATAACCAAGGCCTTTGACCGAGCGAACGAAGGTAACTGATAGAGCCAATAGAGCAACGGCATCAACTGTGTTGTAGCCTTCCAACATACCACTGATCGTAGCTGTTGTTTGATAAGCAGTAGTAGGCATGTGATTCAAGCCACCCATTGGGTTAGTGAACGCTACTACGAAGATAACTGCTAATAATACCAAGAAGATAGTGTTTAAATATTTACCAACGTATTTAACAAGTCTGTTTTGGTGAACACTCAATGCATAAGCAAGACCGAAGAATACGGCTGTGAAAACAAACATACTTAATTGATTAAATTGTGCGGGTAAGAATGGTTTGGCTGCCATTTCGAAGGCAGTTGCGGCTGTACGTGGAGTACCAAAGAATGGTCCGATAGTTAAGTGAACTAGTACAAGGAACAATGCGGCATAATGTCTGCCGACTGGACGTGCTAGATCATATAATCCATCACTCTTAGTAACGACAACGGCGAGGATGGCGAGAAGTGGAAATAGTGAACCAGAAACGGCAAAGCCAACTGCGGCTGCGAACCAATTGTTACCAGCCATTTGTCCTAAATGAACTGGGAAAATCAAATTACCTGATCCAAAAAACATCCCGAAGATAAGTGAACTAACTACCAATAGTTGTAAGAACTTACTCTTGTTTGACTTTGGTTCCAATAAATCGTTTTGCATAAAAAATCCCCCTAGAATTTTGCGTAATATTATTTATATGACTAATCTGCGTAATGCCACTAATATCAGAATCCATGATACTCACCACCTTAAATTTTTAACGTTGTTATTTTTATCTGAAACGAGTTGCGAAAGCCAAATTCCTGTACCTGCTACAGATAGTAAATGCACCAACTACGTTGGCACTTTCACTATCTTAGGCAGTGCTCGGAATTTCTCGGCTTTCTCCATTCTCTAAAACCAAAAAAACCCTCTTCCCACTAAATAGGGAAAAGGGCTCTAGTTAAAGAACGGTACCACCTTTTTGAGTAGTTCAAAGAGAACTGCTCACTCGAATCGCGGACCAATTGATCCACTAGCCAGATATTGGTGGCAACCACGATGACCTACATATCGACATCGAACTCAGAAATGATTTTCGAAGATTCTCGTAACGGCCACTTCTCATTAAACGTGACTCACTGTGCGTAATTGAGATTTCTACTTTTTTCCTCAACGTTTGTTTTGATTTATTGGTGCTAATTATAAACACGAAAAAATCAAAATGCAAGGGTAAATATTAATTTATTTCTAATTGATTTTTTCTTTCCTTTAACTAATGTATTTTGGTGATTGTTAACGAATTAGACACGTTGTAAAGGAATTCATAAACGTTTTCACAATTTTTCTCTTGTTTCAAAATTAATTAAGTGTTAATCTTTTGTACATCAAATTAATTTTTTTCTAATCGGAGGAGACGCATTATGACAGAAACAAAGAAAGTAGTACTAGCTTATTCCGGAGGTTTAGATACTTCTGTAGCCATTCCTTGGCTGAAAGATAAAGGATACGACGTTATCGCTTGTTGTATTAACGTTGGTGAAGGTAAGGACCTCGACTTCATCAAAGAAAAAGCCATCAACGCAGGAGCCATTAAGGCAATCGCTATTGATGCACTAGAAGAATTCGCAGATGGATATGCACTTGTTGCGTTGCAAGGACACACCCTCTACGAAGGTATTTACCCGCTACTCTCCGCTCTCTCCCGACCATTGATTAGTAAAAAATTAGTAGAAGTAGCTCAAAATGAAGGTGCATCAGCTGTTGCTCATGGATGTACCGGAAAGGGCAACGATCAAGTTCGTTTTGAAGTTGCGATTCATGCTCTAGCCCCCGACCTAGAAGTATTGAGTCCCGTTCGTGATTGGCATTGGTCCCGTGAAGAAGAGATCGACTATGCTAAAGACCACAATATTCCAATTCCTATTAATTTGGATTCACCATATTCAATTGATGCCAACATTTGGGGACGTGCCAATGAATGTGGAGTACTAGAAGATCCATGGGCTGAAGCACCAGAAGATGCTTTTGCACTCACAAAACCAATCGAAGAAACACCGGATACACCAACAAGTGTTGAAATCACCTTTGAACATGGTATCCCAGTTGCACTTGATGGCATCGAGATGAAGCTGGTTGATATTATTCAAGAATTGAATGCTGTCGCTGGTGAAAATGGTATTGGACGTATCGATCATATCGAAAACCGTCTGGTTGGTATTAAATCACGTGAGGTTTATGAAGCACCAGCTGCGACTGTCTTGATCAAGGCTCACAAAGAACTTGAAGATCTAGTTCAAGAAGGTGGTTTGGCTCACTTCAAACCAGTTATTGAAAAAGAACTTACAGAATTGATCTATAACGGTCTCTGGTATTCACCACTAATGAAGTCATTACTAGCATTCTTGGATGAAAGTCAAAAGACTGTTAATGGTGTTATCAAGATGAAATTATTCAAAGGTAACACTTGGATCCAAGGACGTAAATCACCTAACTCATTGTATGACCTCAATCTTGCTACATACACATCATCTGATTCATTTGATCAAGTCGCTGCCAAAGGATTTATCAAACTTTGGGGACTTTCAACTCAAGTCGCTGCTCAAGTAGCTCAAAAAAATGCTAACGAAGAAGCACACGAGGTCCAATAATTGAGTACTAAGAAACTATGGGGTGGCCGTTTTCAAGCTCAAGCAGAAGCATGGGTCGATGAATTCGGTGCTTCGATCAGCTTCGATCAATTGATGGCCGATGAGGATATTGAGGGTTCATTGGCACATGTGAAAATGCTGAAGAAGACCAAGATATTGAGTGAAGTTGATAGTAACAAGATAATTGCCGGATTGGAAGAACTGCAACAAGAACTTCATGATGGCAAGTTAGAATTCACAGTTGAAAACGAAGATATTCATATGAATATTGAAAGTATTTTGACCGAAAAAATTGGACCAGTCGCCGGTAAATTGCATACGGGACGTTCACGTAATGATCAAGTCGCAACTGATTTTCATCTTTATGTCAAGAATCGCCTGCCAAAGATAATTGAAGAGATCAAAACGATTCAAAAAACTTTGGTAACCTTGGCTGAAGATAATGTTGAGACGATCATGCCTGGATATACCCATCTACAACACGCCCAACCGATTTCGTATGGTCATTATTTGATGGCTTATTATGCGATGTTGAAACGTGACGTGGAACGATTTGAATTCAACATGAAACACACAGATATTTTACCTTTAGGTGCCGCAGCCTTAGCCGGAACAACTTTTCCAATTGATCGTGAATTTACAGCTCAGGAATTAGGTTTTGGAGATATCTATACTAATTCATTAGATGCTGTATCTGACCGTGATTTTGTCCTAGAATTTTTGAGTAATGCTTCGATCTTAATGATGCATTTGTCGAGATTCTGTGAGGAAATCAGCATGTGGGTCAGTTATGAATTCAATTACTTGGAACTAAGCGACCAATATACAACTGGAAGTTCGATCATGCCACAGAAGAAGAATCCTGATATGGCAGAACTTATCAGAGGTAAGTCAGGTCGTGTCTATGGACACTTGATGGGATTATTGTCGACGATGAAGTCATTGCCTTTGGCATACAACAAGGATCTGCAAGAAGATAAAGAAGGCACATTTGATACCGTCAAGACACTTCTACCAGCCTTACGTGTCTTCAATGGGATGATTTCAACTATCAAAGTTCACAAAGAAAGAATGTATCATGCAACTGAAAATGACTTTTCAAATGCAACTGAATTAGCCGATTATTTGGCAACTAAGGGTATTCCATTCCGTGAGGCCCATGGTATCGTGGGTCAGTTAGTACTGAAAGGGATTGAAACACATCATAATCTCCAAGATATTACGATGAAAGAATTTAAACAGATTTCACCGTTGATCGAAGATGATGTCTATAATATGTTAAAACCTGAAGTTGCGGTTGAAAGGCGTAACTCACTAGGTGGTACAGGCTTCAAACAGGTTCAAATGCAAATCGAACAAGCCAAAGTTGACTTGGCAAAATAGATGCAAAAAAGAGCGAGTTAATCGCTCTTTTTGTTTGCACAGCTTTGTATGATACACTGTGAATGAAATGAATAATTAAAGGGGTTAATTACTATGAAGAAGGCAATTCTCGGAATTATTTTGGCAACTATCGCAATGTTTGGTACTGTCAATGTTGCTCAGGCTGCAGATAAGACGTATACATTCGAAGCATCTGACACGATCGTTATCACAGCATCACGCAAGAGTGATTCACATAAGTATGATGTCTATACAAAGAAAAAGGGCAAGATGGTTAAGACTGGCAAGGCTGAGAATATGGCCAAAGGTAATGAGATTCGCTATTGGCGTGCTAATCCAGTTGAGGTCAAGGGGAAGACTTGGTGGCAAATTGCCGACAACAAGTATTTCAAATCTGGTCGTGTGGCAGTAGTTGACACAGAAGAAATGGAAAAATTAGGTCAGCCAGTGATCGAGTACGCTAACTATACTCCGGATCTACCAACATATGAGGGTGGCAATGCCGTAGTTGTAATTGCAGCTTCTCCTAAGAATGACAGTCAAACTATCGGTGTCTATAAGTTAAAGAATGACAAGTTAGTTTATACTGGCAAACGTGTAAATATGAATAAAGGTAATGGTAAGAATAAAACGATCCAACATTGGAAGGCTAATAAAGTTACAGTTGATGGTAAGGATGTTTGGCAAGTTGGGGATAACCTATACTTCAAATCATCACGTGTTAAAGAATTAAACACCGTCAGAATGAATGACTTAGAACAAAAAATTGATAACTATGGAAATTATCCAGTGTAACAAAAAAGAGATATGACGTCGTCATATCTCTTTTTTTACTGCTTGTCGTAAGAAATAGTCTAGCAATGGTTTTTTATCTGGTCTATCCAAGTAAATATAGGACCTGGGAGCCTTAAAACCAGGAAACTTCTGCTGGAGGGTATCCAATGAAGTACTGGTAAATTCGGTAAGGGAGATAATAGGTATTTCGTACCCATCTTCAACCTCAACAGGAATTCCTAGTTTTAAGAACAATCCTACTGACTTATCGATTCCGGATGAATAAACAATTGCTTGGGAACTGGTATGTAAGAATCTCTTACGATGTTCGACCGTTTGTTCACCGCCAATAATTTTTTTGGCATACATCGTTTTTAACGATAAGAGAACTATTGGCAGGTGTGGATCATATATCTCCGTTAGCTTCATCATAAGCTTTAACAAACACTTCGCACAAGCAAGGCATATCTTCGGTAAACTTTTTGCCGGCTTCGGCATATTCTTTGGTGAAGAAATCTTCATGAACTTCACGCCAATATTTCAAACTGCGGTCGCCTTCGCCCTCATGATAGGCATGTTCTGCGCTGACCAAATTAAAGGGAACTACTTCTGTTACAAGAGTTTTGGTGATACAAACTGGTAGTTCATTAGCGTCGAGGATAATGTTGTAATCGCCAACTGTTGGCATATAGTCAGTTTCAGTATATAGATCATATGCGGAAGTAGTCGCAGTCTTGGTATTATTATCAACCAATTCGGCCAGAGTTTGGGGATCGCCGCCAAAAATAGTTATGTCTCCGATAGGATAATCCTCACGAGGGCTCTTGTTTTCTAGGAACTTGTCCCAATAAGCTTTGATAATTTTTTTGTTCATGAAGCCAACCTCCAAGTTAGCGAATATTATATACAAATAATATCATGTAATCACTGCCATGGAGCAAAAGATTTTAAGGAACATCTTGAGCTATCCAAGTCCACTCACTTGTGAAGCTACCGGTCTTGGCATTTCCGTCACATCTGAAGACAATACAAATTCCTTCTTTGACCTTCTTAGTGAAGTCAGTGCAGGTCATGTTATTATCATCGTTTGGACTTTGCGTTTCACCAAGGAATACGTCATTTGACTTCAACTGGTCATCTAAATAGACGGAATGGGGTACTTTCAAGTTTTTGGAGTCAACACTTTCAAATTCAGACATTTTTACGAAAACTTTGAGTGGTACGGATGTTTTTTGACGATAATCATTCACCTCAACTTTTTGATCGAATTTTGGATGCAGGTGAGGAGAATCTTCACCTGCCAATATTTGTTGACCAAAATCGATGTATTCTGGGGCAACTATCTCAAAGGCACCTGGTGAGCGCTTGAAGTAGAGAATATCTGAGCCTTGATGTTTTTCTGCATCCTCAATAGTGACTTTTAATTTGTGGATTCTTGTATCACCGATTTTGGACATATTAAACTTAGACAATTCCCATTTGACGTTGTTATTGTTACCAGGGTTCTTGAGATTAGTATTGATAAAAAGTTCTTTTTCATTATCGAGTGAGTATTTGATACTTTTGATAGTTTTACTATCCTTGTCATTCCAAATGCCATCGACCTTGAATATTTCGGTGTTAGGGATGAACGGTGTTGTTTCTGTAGATTCAGGATTGATAATTTTGATTTGTGGAGCCTCAGTGGCCTTTTGAGGAAGATAAATAACGGTTTTATCGACAATCGAAACATTACCTTCTTTATCTTTGAACCAGATATAGACTCTGTGTTTGCCGGGGTCCTTGTCTGTTAAATCCAAGTTTGTTTCCCAATCATGGGGGACACCAGCAACTTTTTCTTCGTCTTTTTGATTGTATGATTCGATTTGTTTAGCGGATTCAAAATTATCATTATCGAATGAAACATAAAGATCTACGTCATTACTGTCAAAATCGTACCAGGCACCGCTTAATTTGTATTCTGATGTGTCATTGTTAATAATATCAGGATTATCATCTGTATCTCTTTGATCCAAGTAATTTACGGGGGCAAAGTTTTCTCGATTCAAGTCAACAGTTCTTGAATAACTAAGTTTAACTGAATCACCGACTTCTAAGGTCTGGTGTTCTGTGTGCATTGTGATTCCGGAATCCCATAAAGGTTCATTTTCACTGATGTATTTGGTTTTGTCAGACTCTTTCTTTTTATGAAGTTTGCCTAATCTTTTTCCAGCACCGGGGTCAAACCCCTTATCACCAGGATCTGAATCATAATAAAAAGCATTAAACATTTTTTCTGGAACACTACCGGGTTTGTAGCGCTTATCGTGATATTGATCATGCATACTGTGTTTCCAAGGATTTCCAGTAAATTTGGCTTGTAAGATAGTACCAAAGACAATCGATAGTCCACCACCGGCATTAGTGAAGCCCTTGAATTCATGATGTGATTTGGTAATGGTTCGAGTTGCCCAAGCACTAGGGCTGTTTTCTAGATCCATATGGAAGTTTATACGAGATTCAACGTTATCTGATTGCATATAGAAACCACGATTGTTTCCTAATGATCTCATTGGTGCATAGTCACCAATATTAATGCCTTTTTCATTTTTGATCTGGCCGTAATCTTTGGTCAACGTTAAGTCATGAAAGGCAAAGCCGATAAAATCATCGAATTCAACATCACCGATGTTTTTGTAATTGATATCAGTAAAGACTTCACCAGAGAAATCGAATCTTTGAATAATTGAAGTTTCAATCCCGTAAGTACGATTTCTTTTTATGTATCGCTGCTGGAAGACCATTTTTTGTTCCTCCATGCCAGTTTTAGGATCAATGCGATAGAATAATTGCGGAATTCTCAACATGCCAATTGTTGTTCCAAATTTGTCAGGTCCAGCCATAGAAGGGTGATGTTTCCTATCAGTTGGAGTGTCAATGTTATGAATGTCGGTGGTAACAAAGGTACCATTGGAGCCTTGTTTACCATCTTTCATTTGGGCATCACCAAAATTGTGACCGAATATATGAGTTGTTTCACTTGAAAAATTACTGTCGGGTTCTAACTTAGTACCTTCTGGAGCTGTTACAAGACAGAAGTTTGGAGCCGTTAAACTGTCAATGCGTCCACCACCACTTTCATCTTGTTCATACGCGGCAGCAATTCGCATGTTCATTTTGGCGTAATTATAATCACCAAAGTATATAAACGGAA
The DNA here is from genome assembly GCF_000615905.1 of Companilactobacillus nodensis DSM 19682 = JCM 14932 = NBRC 107160. Taxonomy (GTDB): domain Bacteria; phylum Bacillota; class Bacilli; order Lactobacillales; family Lactobacillaceae; genus Companilactobacillus; species Companilactobacillus nodensis. Next base: position 52,693 of record NZ_BAMN01000009.1, on the reverse strand, counting down.
CAGTTATTTTACCGTCATTGTGTTTCAAGGTTGGTCCTTTACTTATTCTTAAGTTACGCGAACGAATCCATGCAGTATCAGCTTCATTAGCTCTTAGATCTTCTTCTTCAGGTGTATCTTTAGTTATATTTGGATCTATTCCTTCAGTTGCAGGAGGTATATCAGATCCAGTAGCTTCAGTGTTTGAAGAAGGTGGTGGGTTGGCTAAATTATCTTCAATAATTAATTCTTTAGTGATCAAATCATTTTTATTTTGGTCACTAATTGATAAAATTGTGTGATCGCTTTTCAAAACATTAATCTTGAATTGCCCAGTTTTGTTCTTTTGAAGATTAACTTCAATATTTCTGTCCTTTGTATTGATTCGGATGTTTTTTGGGCCGAGTTCTTTTTCCAAAGCCTTTTGGTTTATACTGTCGAAATCATTAGCACTGATGAGAAGTGAATCCTCATTGTTTTTCAAAGTGTAATGAATTATGGCTCATAATGATCTTTATCAAACTTTATATTTGTAATATCAGCTGATGACGTTTCATCTGCAACAGCTAGAATAGAAATAGCATTTGTGAAAAAGTTGGATATGAATAAAAGCAAAATAAATAGTATAAATTTTTTCCGTCTTCGCATGGGGGATAACCTCCCGAATGTTTTTTGATTGCTAAATCAGATTATCATGGCGAAAGGACTTTCACAATCTAAAAAATAGAAAATATAATTATACTTTTGATAATAAATTATTAGTAATCTGATATATGAAATTATTTGTAAGACTAGAAAAACAGCCTGAACGGTATTGTTCAGACTGTTTTTTATTATTTATCAATGTTTAATAGGTAATTCAATAACGAATTCACTACCAGTGGGTAAATTATTGCGTACAAATATTTTTCCATGGTGAGTATTAATTATTTGTTGGGCAATCGCTAGGCCTAGACCATGTCCACCACTATTACGGTTCCGTGATTTATCGACACGGTAGAAACGTCCAAAGATTTTTTTCTTATCAGTATCGCTGATGCCAATTCCGGTATCAGAAACAATTATCTGATACTTTGAACCTTCGATGTGATCATAAATTCTAATAGTGCCATTTTCAGGTGTATATTTTGTTGCGTTATCCAATAAAATAATCAGAACTTGTTTGATCTTGTCACGGTCAACATTGAGATTGACATCGGCTTTGTGATGGATATTCACTTGAAATACTTTGGATTGTGAATTGATGATTTCTTTGAAGGGCATGATAGGGTCTTTTAAGAAAAAATCAGGTGTTGTAATATCGAAGTCCATCTTAGTGGTTGCCTGATCAGAACGTGCTAATATCAATAGATTATTGGTCAATGAATTCAGACGATTAACTTCATCGAGTGAAACAGAAATTGACTCTGCTTCGTCGATAATTGTGTTACTTGGTTTTGTGAGCATATATTCCAATTTTCCCTGAATGATCGTCAAGGGTGTACGAAGTTCGTGAGCAGCATCGTTTACGAACTCACTTTGTTGTTTCCAAGATTTGATGATTGGAAACATACTGATACGTGTTAGGACGTAGGCGAGAATCAAAGCTATGACCCAGAATATAAAGAAAGTAATAATTAATATTCTTTGGAAATTTTCGGTTGCCTGAATTTGTGTATCAATATTTTGCATTATCAATACATAGTGTCCAGCGTACATCGGATTGTTATTATTTTTTGATACTTTTATCAATAGAGCGCGGAAACTCATTTTTTTGATGGTGAGCGTTTGTTTCTTATTGAGGTTCTTTTTATTCAAATTAATGTTCTTAAGAAGTGAGTATCGATTACCAAGGCTTGTTTTGTTAAGAAGTTTTCCGTTGTTATCAAAAACCAAAATAGATGCTTGAAATGGTGCCCTTGGTTGAGGCTGTTTATCTTCAGTTCTGCCCCCAGGACCTTGAGGACCGGTTTGAACTTTGTTATCCATATTTGGCTGTCTTTTGATTGCTGTTACTTGTTCCTTAATGTCTTTGTCGATACTTCGGTAAGTTGAGGACTGGAATAAGTTGAAGATAATTATGCCTAGTGTGAAGAACAAGATCGCAAAGGTGGCCATGACTGATAGAAAGAGACGAACTTGCTGTCGACGGGTGATTTTGTTTTGTCTAGTTTTGATTTTCATCTTGGAAAATATACCCAACATTTCTAATAGTTTTGATCAAATAATCGTTCTTTGACGGACGAAGTTTTTTACGGAGATTACTCATATAAACCTCCACGACCGTAATAGATGTATCGGAATCAAATCCCCAGATACGTTCAAAAATTTGATCTTTAGTTAGAATAGTATTTTTATTCTGTAATAAATAAACTAATAAGTCATATTCTTTACCGTTCAAAGAAATTGATTGGTCTCCAGCGGACACTTCGTGATTATTCAGATTAATTTCAATACTATTCATTTTTAAGATGGAATCATCAGCCAATGCTCCGCTTCGTTTGAGCAGTGCTTTGGCTCTAGCCTGAAGTTCCTCGCGGTGGAATGGCTTGGTCAAGTAATCATCAGCACCTAAATCGAATCCGTGAACTTTGTCGTCCAATTCAGCTTTAGCAGTCAATATCAAAACTGGAGTCGTGATTTGATCGGCACGAATACTCTTTAGAATGTCGTAGCCATTCATTCCCGGAAGCATTAGATCAAGAATGATTAGGTCGTGAACATCCTCTGTTGCAGCAAACTTACCACTTAAACCATCATTTTCGATATCTACTTCAGCAAAATCAGCTAGGAATGATGCAATATTGTCAGCTAGATTCACATCATCCTCAACAACTAATATTTTTATGTTTTGCATATAATTTCTCCTCATTAGTACTCGTCTTAAATCAATACGTTTATTATAAAGCATTTTTTTAACTTTAAGCTTAATTTAAGTTAGCTTGGATAATCTGTTCACATCGTAAGGAAAGGATGTTTAACAAATGAGAGATAAAATTACAAAGCTTAGACCCATCTTGTTGTCAGTCATCGTTTACTCGATCATTTGTTTCCTAATTAATATTGCCTTTTAAGGATTGGAGTTTGATAAATGATGGAAAATGAACCGACTCGTACCACAAAAAATAAAAAGGTGAGTATTTGGGTCCGACTGAAATTAATCAAATATGATTATTGGTTGATTGCTATTTTGATTTTGGCAGCCTTCTTGTATGCATGGAACATATGGGAAGCAGGTGAAGCTAATAGTTTCTATACAGCTGCCATTGTAAGTATGACCAAGAGTTTTAAGAACTTTTGGTATGCCAGCTTTGATCCTGCAGGATTCATTACAGTTGATAAGCCACCAGTTGCACTATGGTTTATGGCTATTAGTGCCAAGATATTCGGCGTTCATGGTTGGAGCGTTGTATTACCGTCGATTCTCTTTGGAATTGCCTCGGTATACTTGATCTACAACCTAGTTCATAAGAGGTTCGGCAGGGTTCCAGCACGTCTAGCTGCTTTGATCATGACTTTAACACCTATTGCAGTTGCAGATTCTAGAACCAACAATATGGACGCGACATTAATTTTCTTCTTATTACTGTCAATATATTTTGTTCAAAAGGCAGTTTTTAAAAATCAACAAAGATATTTATGGATAGGCTTCGCATTAATGGGTGTAGCCTTTAATGTCAAAATGTTACAAGCCTTCATGATTTTACCGGCCCTATATTTTTACTACTGGATCGCAACCAATATTGGTTGGAAGAAGAAGCTGGCACATTTAGGAGTTGCAACGATATTTTTAGCGATATTCACATTGATTTGGCCATTATCAGTTGACATGACAAATTCGTCAAATCGCCCGTACGAAGGTGGATCTGAAACTAATTCAGCTTTGGAACTTGCCTTTGGATACAATGGTACACAACGTTTGTTAGGACAAACAACTGGTACCGGTGGAGCGTTTCCCGGTATGGGTTCTAGTTCTAAAAAGAATTCTAGCTCAAAGAATATGACGCCACCAAATGGAACTTCAAAAAAGTCAGCAAGTTCTTCATCGAATACACCACCTGCTAAGCCAAGTGGTTCGTCAAGTTCTAAGAAATCATCCACAAATGCACCAACACCACCAAATGGTGCCGAAGGTATGCAAGCTGGGGGTCAAGGTGGACCTGGTGGAAGCAACAAAGGTGGCAAAGGCGGTGCCGGTGGTGGAGCATTTAGCATTGGTACTGTCGGACCATTTAGATTGTTTGGACTTGATTTAGGTCCGCAGATCAGTTGGTTATTGATCATAGCTATTTTAGGATTGATCTCAAGTTACTTCTATTATCGTGGTTCAAGGATGAAGAAGTGGTGGTCGTTAACACCACAGCGTAAGGAATTATGGCTCTGGGCCGGCTGGTTAGTTCCGGTTTATGGATTCTTCTCAGTTGCCAGTTTCTTCCATCCTTATTATACGATCATGTTGGCACCAGCCATCGCTGTTCTTGGTGGTGTTGGTATCTATACGATGTTCAGACAATGGAAAGAAAAATCTATTTGGTCAATGTTGCTTCCGATAGCAATATTATCGACGGCAGCATTACAAGCATGGTATGTGGCACAGTATTATTCAGTATTAGCATGGGTATTACTTGGTTTGGGAGTCCTAATTTCAATACCATTATTCGTATTACCTTGGATTGCTACCAATTTGAAATCTAAACATGTTTGGCCGATTGCTGGTGTGATCCTGGTCATGTTGGCACCATCATTCTGGTCATTAACACCAACATTAGCAGGTGAATCAGCGCAGATTCCAACTGCTGGACCTTCACTACTACAACAAGGTGGCGGTGGAATGGGTATGAATGCCGGAGGTATGGGTGGTTCAACTGATTCGACCCTACTCAAGTACCTTGAGAAGCACCAAGGTAACGCAGAGTATCTATTTGCTACAGATGATTCAAGTACGGCAGCACCATATATTATTTCGACCGGTAAAGCAGTTATGGCCATTGGTGGATTCAATGGTACTGACAAAGCTATTACACTAAAACAATTTAAGAAGTTAGTCAAAGAAGGAAAAATTAAATATTACTACTCAGGTGGTAAGACTGGTGGAAGTAACACAGCGATTGTTAACTGGATCAAGAAGAATGCTAAGAAGATCAAGTTAAGCAGTTCAACATCAGCTACGTCATCAATTACTACAAGTACTAAGACAGGTAGTTCTAATGAATCAGCACCAACCGGTGCTCCAAGTAATGCCGGGGGTACGCCTCCATCCGGAACTGCTCCAAGCGGAATGCAAGGAGAAATGGGTGGAACACCACCAAGTGGTTCATCAAATTCATCCACTAAGAAGATGAAGAAGCCTTCAAAGAAACCATCAGGTACAGGAAACACGGTACCCGAAGGAATGGGTGGTATGACAGGTGGGCCTGGTGGTTCTTCGGGAACACTTTATGATTTATCAAGTATTTATAATTAGCATTAAATGAAAGGATGAGTGCTCATGTCTCAATTAATTTCAATTGTCCTACCAGTATTCAACGAAGAGCCTGGTATTCAGGCAACTATCGATACACTATTAAATTTTACGGAACAACAAAAAGAAGATTACGAATTGATTTTTGTCGATGATGGATCAAAGGACAAATCAGTCAAAATTATCAAACATGCAATCGAACTACATTCTAATATCAAATTGGTCGAGTTCTCACGTAACTTTGGACATCAGTTAGCTATTACGGCTGGGCTGCAATATACCAGTGGGGATGCAGTTGTTGTTATGGATGCAGATTTGCAAGATCCACCTGAAGTCATTCCTCAAATGATCGAGAAGTGGCATGAAGGATATGACATCGTTTATGGCAAACGAATGCAACGTGATGGTGAGACAGTCTTTAAGAAGTTCACTGCGGCGATGTTTTACAGAACTTTCAAGCACTTGGCAACAATCGATATGCCGCTCGATACGGGTGATTTCAGATTAATGAATAAAAGGGCAGTTAAACAACTTCAAAAATTACATGAACAAGATCCGTTTGTTCGTGGACAAGTTACTTGGATCGGCTTCAAACAAACTAGTGTTAAGTATCATCGTCAAGAACGTATTGCTGGTGAAACTAAGTATCCATTGTCTAAGATGATCAAATTGGCGCTTGATGGGATCACATCCTTTTCAATGAAACCACTACAGTTCGCAAATATCTTTTCAGTTGTACCAATTGTCAGTGGAGTATTCTATTTGGGATACTTGTTCGCAACTGGAAGATATACTGCTTCATCAGTAGGGATGACGATTCTCCTATTTACTTTAGGACTATTATTATTATCCGTGGGAATCCTAGGAAGTTACTTAGGTAGGGTTCTTGATCAAGTAAATGATCGTCCTAGATTTATCGTAAGTGAGACTGAAGGATTTCAGGAGCGCAACAAGGGCATACATCATTTAGATGCAAGACAAATGCGTAGTTAGTGAAAAGAAGAAATAATGATACGTTTGATAATTTTAGTAACTAGTTTGGTAGTTGTAATAGGAGTTTTATTTTTACCGACAGATGTCAGTAATGATCAAGCTAGTAACAATAAAAAAAAGAATAAATTTAAGAAAGGAAGTGAGGATTAGTTCTCTCATAAGGTTTTTGAAACTTTAATTAGCTTAGAAAGTGACATGTTGAAACAAATTTGAATTATTTGAGTTTAGATGCTTTTTAAACTCACTTCAATGTGTTAAAGTAATGTTAAATTTGGTAGGTAACGCAATTGTCACAGGACAACTGAATACCAAATTGAACATGAACTATCCCATTCATTGAAGAAGCTGACGATAACCCAGTCGTCGGCTTTTTTGTTGTCTTTTTTGTTTGTGTGTTCCGATTAAAAAATATTCAACCTGCTGTGGGGACCGGTGCCAGCCGAAAGGCGGTCTGTCACCTCGACTTGAAGCTTTACATAGACCGCAAATCCCCCAGCTCGTCCTGTGGTGTAAGGCCGGATAAATCACCGACCTAACGCCACCTTCACGGCTGGTTAAATATTTTTTAATCTCCATGTCTTATAGTAGAAATATTCGATTTATTGCTTTATACATATTTATATATAGATATCATATTTATAAACTACGTGCTAAAGGTTCTTAGCTGGAGGAGGGAAGCGATGAGCCAGCTGTGGCAGTGCTGTTGAACGGTGATCTTCCGTTCTTACAGCACAGGGCGACTTTTAAAATTAGCAATTTATGCTAAGTTCAAAAGCGAGGTTTCAGACCGTGGCTGAAACCGGTCCTCATAGCAGGCTCAATCACTCCCCTCCGGAAGCGGCCAACAACAAAAAAGGCTCCAGACAAATTGAATTATCCAGAACCTTCTATATTAATCACCGTTATAAATAGAATTCTTAACAATGACATAGTCAACTTTTCTAAGTGAATCCAGAGTTCTACCACCAGCGTATGAAATAGCTGATTGAAGATCCTCCTTCATTTCGTTCAAAGTACCACTGATAGGTCCTTTGTATGGCGCCAACATTTTCTTACCTTCGACGTTCTTGTAAACACCCTTTTGGAATTGAGATGCAGAACCAAAGTATTCTTTGTACTCTTTACCATCTTTTTCAACTAGTTCACCAGGTGATTCAGTGTGTCCAGCGAATAGTAAGCCGATCATTACCATGCTTGCTCCGAAGCGGATAGATTTGGCTATGTCACCGTCATTTCTGATTCCACCATCGGCAATAATTGGTTTACTTGCGGCTTTAGCACATAGTCTGATCGCGGCTAATTGCCAGCCACCAGTACCGAAGCCGGTTTTTAGTTTAGTAATACAGGCTTTACCAGGTCCAATACCAACTTTTGTAGCATCGGCACCAGCATTCTCCAATTCACGGACACCTTCAGGTGTACCAACGTTACCAGCAATCAAGAATGATCCAGGTAAGTATGATTTAACACACTTAATCATTTGGATTACACGATCACTGTGACCGTGAGCAACGTCGATCGTAATATAGTCTGGTGTTAATCCTTCATGTTTTAAAGTATTAATGAAGTCGAATTCTTCATCCTTAATACCGACACTGATAGAAGTATATAGACCTTTAGATTGCATATCTTTAATAAAATTGATTCGTTTTTCAGGTTGGAAACGATGCATGACATAAAAATAGTCATTGGCTGCTAATTTTTCAGCCAAATTTTCATCAATAATTGTTTGCATATTAGCAGGGACCACGGGAATTTTGAAAGTACGTGGACCAAATTTGATGCTTGTATCACATTCTGATCTGCTGTCCACAATACATTTATTCGGAATTAGTTGGATATCTTCATAATCAAAAACTTGCATATTTTTATTCACTCCAAAATACGAACAATAATTATTTTTATATTGTATTTCGTTCGCATATATAACTTAACTGGTAAAGTACTAAATGTCAATTAAAAAATCTGTGATACCCCTTTATTTCAGGGGGTGTTTTCTAGTACAATTTATAGGTGAATTAAATTTATTTATATTGTTCCATAAATGATTTGACAGCAACAAATGGAATTGGTATTATCGTTCTATTATTAAAAAACACCATGAGAATGGCGCTGGTTAATAACTCGTCAAAAAATGGTATATACAAAATAGGAGTGGTTATTGTGCATAAGTATTCTGCTGAAGATATTAAAAAGATGACAGTTGATGAAAACGTCGAGTTTATTTGCTTGATGTTTACAGATATCAACGGAATCATCAAGAACGTTGAAGTACCAGTATCCCAAATCGATAAGGTGCTTGCTAACAAGATTACATTCGATGGTTCATCTATCGATGGATTCACACGTATTGAAGAAAGTGACATGCTATTGCACCCAGACCTTTCAACATGGTTGGTCTTCCCATGGGGATCAGAACATGGAAAAGTTGCACGTTTGATCTGTGATATTTATACAACAAATGGTGAACCATTTGCTGGAGATCCTCGTGTCAATTTACAACGTATCGTTAAAAAGATGCACGGTATGGGATATACAAACTTCAATATCGGACCAGAACCTGAATTCTTCTTATTCAATACAGATGATAAGGGTCAACCAACTCTTCAATTGAATGATGATGGTAGTTACTTCGACTTTTCACCAGTTGATTTAGGTGAAAATGTTCGTAAGGATATCGTTTTGAAGCTCGAAAAGATGGGCTTTGAAGTTGAAGCTAGTCACCATGAAGTAGCACCTGGTCAACAAGAAATTGATTTCAAGTACGAAAACGCACTTTCAGCAGCCGACAGTATCCAAACTTTCAAATTAGTAGTTAAGACTATTGCCAAAGAAAATGGTATGTATGCTACATTTATGCCAAAGCCATTGCAAGGAATCAATGGTTCAGGTATGCACATCAACATGTCACTATTCAATGGTGATGAAAATATTTTTGGTGATTCAAACGACATGTTGTCAGATGTTGCCAAACAATTCATGAGTGGTATCTTGACTCATGCCCGTGCTTTGACAGCCATCAATAACCCAACAGTTAACTCATATAAACGTCTAGTTCCAGGATTCGAAGCACCAACATATATTGCTTGGTCAAGTAAGAATAGATCACCGCTTATCCGTGTACCTGCTGCAAAAGGCAAGTCAAAACGTTTTGAGATGCGTAGTGTTGATCCTACAACAAATCCATACTTGGCTATCGCATGTATCCTTGATGCTGGTCTTGATGGAATTAAGAACAACTATGACTTGATGCCAGAAGTAAAAGAAAATATTTATGAAATGTCAGAAGACAAACGTCGTGAAGAAGGAATCGTTGATCTACCTTCAACATTACACAATTCACTTAAAGCATTACGTAAGGATGAGTTCGTTCAAGAATCACTTGGCAAAGGACTAACAAACAGCTTCTTTGCAGCTAAGAATGAAGAGTGGGCTCGTTATCAACAAACAGTTTCACAATGGGAACGTGACACTTACATGCCATTGTATTAATAACTATGAGACAAGTTGTCAATATGAGTGCTTGTTTCTGGACTTGACGGGGATTCAGATGTTAATATTTGGCGTAATCAAAATTCTGATTACTGCTTTCCCCCAGAGAGCAAAGGTACGTGGAGGCACAATGTTAAAGTTGTGTCTCTTTTTTTGTATCAGCGATTTTAATATTTTTTATATGATATAATTTCATGTGAATTTTTATTTTGGAAAAATTATATTTTGTTGAGAAGGTTTTATTTTGATTGTGAAAAAGTCTAAAAAGTTTAATCTTTTAATTGTTTTAGTTGCGGCAGTTTTAATGATGCTTAACAGAATTATGGCATCAAGTACAATGCCAGATTACAGTAGCAATGAATTACGCTACTTGGCATATCAGCTGTTGGTTTCAGTTTCTATTTTAGGATTTAATTTAGTACCGCTTTATTTAGGATATTATGAATCCTCATTTAGAAAAGGCAGGTTTACCAGTGGAATAGGTAGGTACATTCTGTACTATATTATTTCAATTTTGGCGTTTAATGTGTTCTTGGTCACACGTTCGGTGGGTCTGGTCTGGCGTAATTTCTGGGGAATATTGTTTCCAATTAGTTCTAATATTTTTGCGTATGGTGCCTCAATCGTCTTAATTATGTTGTTAGCACCGTATCTGTTTGAGTATTTGAATAAACAAAAAAATATTGTTGTTAGAAGGATATTAACAGTTACTACGATCCTATTTGTAGTTATGCCGACAATTTTTAGTAAAGATCTATGGTTCTTTGCATCTGGTAATAATCCGGTCTGGTTATTGTATTTGATGCTTTTAGGATACGTCATTAAACGATTTGACTGGATGTCCAAGATTCACTTTAAGTTTGCCCATTTGATCGTCAGTGCAGCTATCTACTTTGGCATGACATATTTAATGGAACAAATATCTTATATGATTCGTGAGAATGTTGAGACAATGACACGTTTCAATGTTCCTAATTCTGTTTTTGCCATGTATTTAACGTTGAGCATTTTTGTATTTGGAATTGCTATTTCAAAACGGATAAAAGCTTCAGCTAATGTTGTAGCAGCATTGTTTATCTCAACACAGGTGGTTATTAATTGGGAACCAAATATTACTTTGATCGAAAAGTATTTGACAGGTTTCACGATTACATCAACTAAGCAGTGGTTAGTTGAGTTAACTAAGAGTGGGATAATTATTTTTGTGGCATCGGTCGCAATGGCGGTCATTCTAGTTCTTATATCAATGATTCCATGGTTTAAGAAGCTTGCTAAGATATTGTCATTTAGCAGTTTTGATGAGTTTATGGCTAAGTTACGTGGCATTGGCAAGTGGGTCGCAGCACGTAAAAAAATCTTTTATTCAGCTTTGTTCTTCTATATTGTTACGATGATTCAGATGTTCTCTGTTTCACCAGTTAAGATCAAAGTTGGAGTTTCTACTTGGCAGCCAGCGATACTGTTTATTCCGTTCAATCGTCAGGCAGCAATTATTTTAAATACCGTTATTGTTATGGCGTTCTTACTATTGATTTATGTCATAACCAAGCGTTTTTGGTATTCATTCGCAATAACCTTGATTATTGAATTAGCATTGGGAATTGCTAATTATTTGAAGATACCGTTGCGTAACGAACCAGTTTTGCCATCTGACTTGCAGATGCTAGGTGGTATGAAAGATATCTTGGGGATGGTCGATCCGATCATCTTGATAATTGGTTTTGCTTTGATATTTGTTTTAATAGTTATTGCTGTTTTCTTGCAACATAGATTCAAACAGCAATCTACTTTGAGGATGAGATGGCAGGGAAGAGTTGCTTCAACAGTGCTATTAGCAGTTTTCTTGTCCGGAGCATTCTTCGTTAATCATGAGGGTTCAGTTCCGTTTACTGTTTTTAATATGTCTAATATTAATCGTTATTTTTATAACCAAGAGTTAGGTGCACAGATCAATGGACCAATCGTGCAATTTATCAATAACGTCGATACAAAAGTTATGAATAAGCCGGAAGGATACAGTAAGGCTGAGGTTGATCGTGTTATGAAGAAGTATGATAACGATGCTGATAAGATTAACCAAACTCGTAGTTCATGGGCTAAGGATCAAACATTTATTTTTAACTTAAGTGAGAGTTTTAGTGATCCTGCACGTGTACCTAATCAAACGATTTCGTCAGATCCAATGCCAAATATTCGAAACATTAAAAAAAATACGACATCAGGTTTGATGATGTCGACTGGTTATGGTGGCGGGACTGCCAACATTGAATGGGAATCATTGACTGGGTTGGACTTAAGTAGTTTGTCTCCAACGCTACCAACTCCGTACACTCAGCTAGTTGATAACCAGAATATTGCACCGAATATCACCAATTTATTTGATGAAAAAGTTGCAGTTCATCCTTATGTGGCATCACTCTATAATCGTAAGAATGTCTTCAAAAAGTTTGGATTCCAGAAGTTCTATTATGTCGGAAGCAAAGATAAGCTGAAGTATACCGACAAAATTGACGACAATCCTTATATTAGTGACGAATCAGCCTACAAGGATACGTTGGATGTCATTGATAAATCGACAAATAAAACACAATTTATTCAATTATCAACGATGCAAAATCACATGCCGTTTAATGATTATTATCAGAAGCATGATTATACAATTGATGGGACTGCCGCACCCGAAGTTTACAAACCACGAGTAGAGTATTACTCACAAGGTTTGAATTATACTGATAAAGCAACGAAGACTTTCCTTGCTAAATTAGATAAAATCAATAAACCAATAACTTTGGTCTGGTACGGAGATCATTTGGCGGCATTGTTTGATAATGATTCAATGGATGAGTATGGTATTCAATTACATCAGACAGATTACTTTATTTATAACAATAAGTACATTCGTGATCGTACTAAGCAGAGTGCAGTATAAGTTATCTCGCCATATGAGTTCGCGGCTCTAGCAATGAAGCAGGCAGGAATCAAGGTCAGTCCATACTACGCTATGATGACCAAGGTTACTGAAGAATTACCAGCTGCAACGACTAATACCGCTGATAATGGATCAAATGCCTTCAATGGTTCACAAGTCTTTATTACTGATAATAGCAAGAAGATCAAGGCTGATAAATTAACAGCTAAGCAAAAAGAAATATTGCATGATTACAAGATCATTCAGTATGACATTACCGCTGGTAATCAGTATTCAGCCAAGTGGGCGACACAGAAGGTTAAGTAGAGCGTGTCAAAAGACGGGAATATCTGAGCATTAGCATAAGATAATAATTGATGTGAATTGTGCATCCTTTATTATCTGTAGCTAAGCGGAGGATGTTGTCTTTTGTAAACGCGTTTAAGTAGAGCGTGTCAAAAAACATATAGAAAACGGGTACCTCAGTTTAATCTGAGATACCCGTTTTTTTTAGTCTCTGCTGATACTAAGAACAGCAGTCGATTTGTACGTCTTGTTGCTATCTTTGCCAATCGTGAACCAATCGGCAGCACCAATCAATCCTTCAATTTTTATTATTTCATCTTCATCAGTAACTTTGCCATCCTCAAAATTACCTTCAAAGATATTTTCCAAATAATAATTATCCCCGTCGTCACTAAAACGTGATGAGGAAGACTTCCATGCTGCAATATAAGTATCATCAGTAATTGTGATAGAGTCACCATTGATCAAGTTAATATCTAGTTTCATAGTGCTTGCCCCTTTTCCACTGTCTTTAAGGCAAGTATAACAAATATCCAGAGTGGCAGAAAAACATCTTGAAAAATAGAACATATGTTCGTATAATAAAAATAAAGGACGGTGATTCATATGGAGCGGATCGTTCCTCGTGAGAAGTGGTTGTATAACGACCGCGGTATGATGAAGTGGATGGGGTGGCTGTTATCCGATCACAGTGCATTTTTGGATAGTGTTCGTACATCAGAACAACCTCGTCAAGTTGAGGATGAAATGGACGATATGGCTATTAATGAGAGCCTTCAATCATCATTGGATTACTCTAAGTCAATTGTTATTCAATTAGATATTTTGAAGGATAACAATTATGTACCCGAAATTCACGGTATAGTTGCGGGATTCGAAAATGACCAAGTTTATTTGTATTTAGATGATGGTAGCGTCAAGTCGGTTTTTGTCGAAGATATTCGCTATGTGAAATTGGAACAAAACATTAAGTGGTGGAATGAATGATTACACCGTTTGATGATCCAAGCCGGTTGCCAGTTCGAGATATCATGTGTATTGATTGCAAATCATTCTTTGCCAGTACTGAAGCAATCAGGCGTGGTGAATATCCTTTAGCGTCTAAGATTGCGGTGTTATCTCGTGAAGAGTCCGATGGCGGCTTGATTTTGGCAGCTTCCCCTGATACGAAGAAGGATTATGGCGTTAAGCTGGGAACACGGAAGTATGAGATACGTCCGGAGATGGATATTGAGCTGGTTTCGCCACATATGCACGATTATATTGAACTCAATTACCGAATCAATAAGATAGTTCGTCAGTTTACGGATGATGCGCATTGCTTTATTTATAGTATTGATGAAGCCTTTTGTGATGTAACTAAGAGTCACAGTTTGTTCGGTAGTAATGAGGAAATCGCCGCAAAGATTCAGAATAAGATTTTTAATGAAACGGGGATTGTTACAACTATCGGTATTGGTCCCAATCCATTAATGGCAAAATTAGCATTAGATAATGATGCAAAAAAAGAAGCACCGTGGCGAGCGTATTGGAGTTATGAAGATGTTCCAAATACTGTTTGGAAGATAAATAATTTAACTGATTTTTGGTCAATTGGAACTAAGACAGCTGAGAAGTTGGAACGAATTGGGATTCATTCGATTTATGATCTAGCACATGCGGATAGAAAGAAGCTTAAACAAAAATTTGGAGTATTAGGTGATGCACTGTACTTTCACAGCTGGGGAATAGATTATTCTGACTTAGCAAAAAGATATGTTCCCAGAGCTGAAAACAAAGGTTACGGTAATGGCCAGGTTTTGATGCGTGATTACGCTAATAGGGATGATATAGAGACAGTCCTATTTGAAATATCTGATCAAGTAGCAACAAGGCTCAGAGAACACAAAGTCTTGGGTGAAGTTGTTGGTATTCAAGTTGGTTTTTCAGAATCAAATGAGAAGGGGCAGCGAGGATGGAGTGCCCAAACCAAAATTGATTCAACCAATTCAACAGACGATTTTATTAGAGCTGTTAAATATTTATTTGAGAAAAGGTGGCAGGGTGAACCACTGCGTAATTTGAGTGTCAGAGTCAATCGTATCAGCAAGATGAATAACTTTCAGATGTCTTTATTTGAGGACGAGAAACGACATGAAGCTAATTTAAAGCTTGAACATACAATTGATCAAATCAGAAGTAAATATGGATACAAGTCAATTGTACGTGGATACAGTAAAACAAAGGCTGGAACAGCGATCAGTCGTTCTTCATTGGTTGGAGGACATCGAGCATAAGGTAGTGATATTTTGTTAAAAGAATCTAAAAAGCTAATTGAAAACTTTGATAAATATTTTTTGCGTAAGTACCATTGGCGCTATCATTTACTGATCGTTGATAATCATTTGTTCCATTGTTATGGATTCTTTTTGCAAGCTCAGAAGTCCGGTGAGAGGCTGATTCACAGCTATGACCTGTTAGAAATGTCACATAATAAGGAAGTCTATCAGCAGGTACTAGCGGATCTTAGATCACATACTGAACTGAGTATTGAATTCAGAGACACTCATCATCTGGTGCATCCAGGTAAGGATGTTGTTCGAGATTTAATGCATGGACACAGTCGAAATACAAAATATAAACAGAATGAAAATAATCATTTAGATTAAATCATTTTATAATGAGGTTACATTTGTTTTCAAAACGTTGTAGTGCTTGCTTAGACGTGCCTAAAATAAAATATATTAATATTTTTGTAACCGTTTTACGGAAAATGACTTAAATTATTTGACAAATTTATGAAAACGGTTAATATTAAGTACTAATAACTATTAAGGAGGTAAGCAAGATGAAATATCAAGTAACTTTAAATACCGATACTCAATTGTTTACCGTTTATGAAAAAAACAATACAAATGTTTTTGCTAACGGTAAGACAATCGAAGAAGCTGTTGGCAAACTTCAAGAAGCCTAATTGAAAGTCTGTTAAACACAAATTTACTCGAAGCTATCAGTGAATGCTGATGGCTTCTTTTTTTTCTAGACGATTTCATAACTTTTCTGCTAAGATTTAGTTATTAATTAAATGGTAGGCGTAGTTATGGAAGATATGAAGATACATCGATGCACAATTGAAGACTTGAAGTCTTTGCAAGAGATTAGTCGCCAGACATTTGCTGAAACGTTTGGACCATATAATACTGATGAACATATTAAGGAATACTTGGAAAGATCATATAATGACGAAGTATTAGGAAGTGAACTACGAGAATCGAACTCAGAATTCTATTTTTTGATGTTTGATGGCAAGCCTGTGGCTTACTTAAAACTTAATTTTGGTATGAATACATTGGGGTATGATGCTGAAGAAGGGAATATGGAACTTCAGAGAATCTATGTCTTGAAGGAATATTATCGTCATGGATTCGGGAAAATATTGTTCGATAAAGCAGTTCAAGAAGCACGTGATAAAAAAAGAACCAGCATCTGTCTTGGAGTGTGGGAGCACAATGACCGTGCGTTAAGCTTCTATACTAGTATGGGATTCAAAAAGGTTAGCTCGCATATTTTTCATATGGGTGATAAACCTCAAACTGATTACGTTTTGAATATGGAGTTAAATTAGAGTGTGAAAAGAGATTCACACTTTTATTTTTATAATCATGTTGCATTTGCAACAAAAATAAATTAGAATAAGTATATTCATTTTGTAAATAGATGGAGGGTGAATCGTTGGGTGATATCTTGAGACCAATTGGTATAATCGCTAGATCGTTAGATTCTATTAGCAATATTGAGTTTAAAGAGGTTGATCTGACTCGAGGACAGTATTTGTATTTAGTGAGGATATGCGAGAATCCGGGAATTATCTTGGAGCAATTGGCTAACTTAATTAAGGTAGACAAGACCACAGCAGCTCGTGCGGTTCAGAAGCTAGAAAGAAATGGCATGATCGAACGACGAAGCGATGTGACTAATAAAAAAATAAGGCTGATTTTTCCAACCAATAAGGGAAAGAATGTATATCCCTTTATTATTAGGGAGAACGAATACTCTAATTCAATTGCTCTAAAAGGATTGTCAGAGTCAGAACAGAAACAGCTAGGTGAGTTATTACAAAAGGTAGAATCGAATATTGCTGGAGATTGGGAATACGTGAAAGCTGGACATAAAAGAAACTATTAAATTTTTGGAGGATTTATTTTGGAGAAACAAGTAATTATAGACAAAGAATTTTGGGATTTATTTCCAGATGGACAAATCAATATTTTAACTTTGAACAAAATTGACAATACGGTAGATGAGAAAGATGATCCTTATTTCGCAGGATTGCTAAAGGATGCTTCAAAAGAATCACATGAATTTTTGCAAAATGATACATTCAGGTTGAATCCGGTAGTTGACGAATGGCGTGAAGCATTACGTAAATTTAAGACTAAAAAAGGTGCACGTTCATCAATCGAAGCATTGTTAAAACGTGTTGACCAAGGAAAAGAATTCTCACCGATCAATCCATTAGTTGATATTTATAATAGTATTTCTTTGGAGTTTGCTGTACCTTGTGGTGGAGAAGACTTGGAGAAAATGGACGGAGATTTACATTTAGGTATGGCCAAAGGTGGAGAGTCCTTCAAACCACTTGGTGCTGACGAGGATTCACCAGCTCTAGAGGGTGAAATAATTTATTATGATAATACTGGTGCCATTTGCCGTTGTTTGAACTGGCGGGAGGCACAAAGAACTATGTTGACTGAAGATACTAAGAACGCCGTAATGGTTATTGAATCAATCAATGCAACTCAAGCAAAACGTGCTGACGAAGCTATTAAGAAGTTAAAAGAATTAACTGATGGCTACTTTAAGATTGATGGTAAGATTCAAAAATTAAGCGCTGAGAGTCCAAGCGCCACAGTTGAATATTAAGAATAGCGATTCATCTATTGAGATGGATCGTTATTTTTTTGCGTAATTTGTTATAAGAGTGATTATTTGAGGAGATAGTAAATTACGTGGAATTTGAAATGATGTCTAGGTCTAGAGTATTCAAGCTGGATAAATTAATAATTAGAGCGCACAAGACTGTGAATACAAATTACAATATTTGGGTGCAAAAAAATAATCAACGTTCCAGGAATATCCTTAAAATGTTAAATATCACTTTGCGGAGTATTGATAAATATGAAATACCTATAATAGTAATTGTTAGAGACTTTGAAATGCCAACGGATAGTTTTTCAGCATACGATCGGATATCTGACATTATTTTTATCAATGATAATTTAGATTCATATGGAAAAGTAGAAAAGATGTTAAATGATGATTACTTTGCAGCTAGGAATTTTAAAGGAATATTGATTCATGAGTTGGTACACAAGAGACATTGGGACGCTGCTAAAAATCTATACAATAATAGTTTGGGCAAGTATAATAACGTTGAAGAAGCTAAGATGGTGATTGATGCATCTTTGGTAAATTATGTAAAAAATCAGAATTGTATTGACCCCTCATTTTTGTTGAATGTAAGTTTAGACGCCTATAATGGAATTTTATTTAGTAATTCTATTAATGAGCTAGTCGCTGAAGTTGAGGTTGATGAAGCAAAAATTTTAGATAAGAATCTTATAAAACTTATTAAGGAGATACTATCTTATGGATATAATGGCAAAAGCACCTGAAGAAATTCAAATATTTACAAATAGGATATTGCCTTGGATCGATACTACTGAATTTCCCCATGATGATCTTTTTCAGGTCATTACTTTCAAAAACAACACTCCCAAGGAAATAAGAACGTTATTCAATGAACTTGCACCTAAATTAAAAAACATTGAACTAAGAAAATAGCTATCAAGTAATTTGATAGCTATTTCTTTACAAAAAAATCCCTCAAACCATTATGATTTGAGGGAAAAGTTATTTTATAAGCGAACTACGAGGAAGATACCCTCAATGGTCAAAATGCCTTAATAGCAATAGGTACAAGGGCTACAGCCTGTTAAAATATGCTCGTGACACACTCGTGACACACTTTAAAAATTCACAAACTTTGCGAGGTTGTTAACAGTATTCATTTGTGTTTTATTAGATATGTGCCAATAAACTTTCATGATTTGGGATGTATCAGAGTGTCCAAGTTGAAGTTGAACAGCTTTGATACTTGAACCAGATTCAAGCATGAGGGAACATGCTGTATGTCTGATTCCGTGAATGTTAATACGTTTTAACTTTTCGTCATGATTTTTATTGTATGTATTTATTATGACCTGTAACCATTTATTGATTTTAGTTAAGCTCAATAGTTCGTTGTGTGTGTTAGGGAACAATAATTGATCGTTTGAGCTATCAATATTATAACCAAGGACAAACATTTCTTTTCTCAATTCTTTAAGCCACTTTTTTAAAACTAAACAAGTTTGACTATCAAGACCGATAGTTCTAACAGACGTTTTAGTTTTAGGTGTAGAAATAATAGGTTTATTATCTATTCCACGACTTACAGTTTTATTGATGGTCAATGTCTTGTTATCAAAATCAATATCGTTGATCTGCAATGCTAAGAGTTCACCTTTTCTCATTCCGGAAAAAAATAAAAGTCTGAACATTGCTATGGCTTTTTGATTATGGTCGAAATAAGTTTTATATAGTTGGTCAAAGAACATAGCTGTTTCTTCCTTAGTCCAAAAATTAGCTGGTTTATTAACCACTTGCTGTTTTTTCTTTGGCATTACAATTAAGCTCATAGGGTTATCATAGATAATCTTTAATCTAATGGCTTCTTTAAATACAAGATTCGCATAGTATTTAACCATTTTGAATGATGATAGTTCATTAGACCACTTATTAACCACTTCCTGGCACATAGGAGTGGTTATTTTTTTTATCTTGAAACTTCCCAGTGAAGGCAAGATGTGGTGTTTAAAAAGCCCCTCAACACGATTTAGCGTGCTCTCTTTGACTGTATTTTTATAGGACTCAAGAAAATATTCATATACTCTTTTATAAGTAAGATCAGAGTCGTTAGAATATCCATGGTTATCAATTTCAGATAATTTTGCATTTAGAAATTTTTGACATTCCGCTTTAGTTTTAAAGCCGCGTTTTGTGGTTCTTTTTACTTTATTTGTTAATGGATCAATGCTACTAGGATAAATACATCTCCACATTGATTTGCCATTTTTTAATGTATATTTTGTTATTGTTGCCATATTATTACTCCTCATTTCAAGCGTGGGAGCGCAAATTATGAGAGTAAACAGGCATCACCTCCTTAAATTTTTGAAAAATAAATAAGCCTACTTGAGACTTAGTTTATTTTTTTTAGTTACTTAACAATTTTTCTTTTTGTTGATCAAATTCTTCTTGGCTTAAAACATCAGAATCTAGTAGCTGCTTTAATTTTAAGAGTTCATCTGCTACTGATTCCGAAGAATTAGATTTTTTATTATTATTTTCAAACATGATTTTCTCAATATTTTCTTTTAAAGAGGTCATTTCATTATAGTATTTCTTAGAAAACATAACAGTATTTTCATCCTGCGTAGCATTCAAAACACCTTGATTAGATTCATTACCACCTAATACACCGAATTGAATGTAGCCATTAGTCATACCAGGCTTCTTTAATTGAATGGATGTTATTGATTTGATTGGAATAGTCTTAGAACCTTTAATCCCTTGGGTCATAAAGTTTAAAGTTCCTTTTCTAGTAATAACAACTTTCTCATTGTCATAATTAATAATTGTTTTACCTGGATGCTTAACAAAAATTTCATTAGATGTGTCCATAATTTCCCCCATAAATATATATTTAATCAGTATAAGTATATCAGAAAGGATGTACTAAATAGCCTTTAGTTTTGAATCTGATTCCGAATTAAACTCCTCAGTATAATCTGACAAAACATCTTGTAAGTAAAAGGTAGACATACAACCACATTGAGTACAGTATCTAGCATTACTTGGAAGAAGCATATTGCATCCATTTGGAGACTCTAAACACGCATATTTAATATCGTCGATATCATCAAATTCTGAAGTTACAGAGCAACCAGAACATTTATTAATCAAATAAGTTCCACATATTGGACATATTGGACCATTCGTAATTTCTTCATTGCCACACACGGGACAAATAATTGCTTTTCCACCTTTATCGAGTCTGCAAGGTTTTTTATAATTCATTAAGTTATTCCTCCAACTTTTGCTCAAAAATAAGTAATTAATATATTGGGGATTTTGTTTAGTCCCACATATTGGACAAATGACAGTATCTTTAAGAAGTAAATAATTGCATGTTTTACACGTAGTCGTTTTTGCTAATCCGAAATTTAAAAGATCAAACTGATTTGTTAATTTTGTTTTGACTCCATGTAAGCCATATTGCTTACGTCTATTTAAATCGTCAATGATATGACCACTTACTGAAAAACTGACATTGAATATTGACTCGATATCAAACTGATCAATTCTAGAATTATTATACGAAAGAAAGCCATCTATTACTGGGATTGGGGCCAAAAATCGTTTTGCAAAGTAATTTGCTTCTCGCTCATAGATTCGATATTTTCCTTCTGGAAGCAAATATCTAGAAACGATTGTTTCGTTAGATTCTTCATTATGTCTGAGAATATAGTGTCCTAATTCATGGGCTAGTGTAAATCGAATTCTTTCTTTGGAATCAATTTTTGCATTATAGAAAATAATATAATCATTGTCATCAGCGTTATACCATAATGCTCCATCATCGCTTTGTAATAATTTAGCAACTTCTTGCTCAGAACATTGCAAGCTTTTTGCATATTGGTCATATCTTTGTAAATGCAAATTGGGAAATACTCTAATAACTTTTTTAACTGAAATAGGTAAATTGCTTATTCCTAAAGTTTCCAAGAGATCATATGCAGATTTTTGGGCAAGAGCATAGTTTGCATCTCTATAAGTCGTCATCACTGTCATCCTCATCGAAATTATTATTGTCTAATTTATCAAATGTAATTTTCATCATCTTAATTAATTTTTCTTGATCGGATTTAGATAATTGACGAGCTCCACGTTGAATTGCACGTAATTCGGGGGTAGAGTCTTGAGGTTCATTACTAGATGTTAGTATTTGGCTTTTTAAGATATTCCAGTGTTCGGCCAACTTTTCAATCGAGCCAGCTCTAGGCATCTTATTTCCATTTTCCCAATTGCTAACAGCACTTTGAGCAACTCCGATAGATTCAGCAAGTTCAGATGTTGTTTCATTATGCAATTCACGATACTTTTTGATATTTTTTCCAATAATATTTTTTAAGTCTTCAGTCATGATTTTTATTTTTTTCTTTCTACTTAATATTTATAAATTTAGTATATCACTTAAAGTCATATAATCAACACAAAAAGCCACCCTTATATCCTAAAAGAGAATTAAATGTTGCATTATCTCTTTTAGGGATATATACTAATCTATGTTGAAAGGAGGTGACATGATGCCACTTGAACAAATGATGACTTTAAAAGCTTTACGAGTAAGAAAAGGATTAACACAGAATGATGTTGCAAATATCATGGGAGTCAATCGAATGACAATAATTAAATGGGAAAAAGATGCTGGTAATATGCCTATTAAATATATGTCTCGATTCTCTGAATTATATAAATATCCGATGAATGCTATTTTTTTTGGAAATGTTATCTCTTTTAGAGATAAATTGAACGTAGAAGAAGGAAGAAAGTAATGAATAATTTAAAAGTAATTGGTAAAGAGAAAATTGGATCAATTGAATTTATAGGAATTGAAGGCGGCTTCGGTAAAGATAAGAAAGCAATGTTGGTTAAAGATATTGCGGTAATTCACGGACAGACGGTGGGAAACATTAATTTACTGATTAATCGCAATATTAAAAGATTCAAAAAAGGCATAGATATTATAGATTTAAAGGCTGGTAATTTCGCTATTGTTTTGAACAAGAGCGGATTTAGTCAAAATCAGATCAATGCTACGAAGAATATTTATCTATTGTCTGAACGTGGTTATAGCAAATTACTAAAAATTCTTGATGATGATAAAGCTTGGGAAGTATATGACCAATTGGTTGATAACTACTTTAATATGCGAGTTGCGATCAAGGAAAATAATCCAGCTATTGTAAAAGACAAGCGCTTGGAAATTATGGAGAAGAATGCAGCTACTAGAAAAGCAAATTTGATGTACCGAATTGCTATGGCGACTGAATCTAATTCTTCGAAACAATCATTACTAGCTAATGCAGCCAAAGAGTTAACTGGAGAAATGACTATTCCGGTCATGAGGAAGAAGGAATATTCGGCAACAGAAGTTGGTAACAAAGCAGGAATTACATCAAATAAGGTTGGACGAATTGCTAATAAGTTTGGAATTAAAGCAGAACAACCTGGTCAAAATAAATATGGCCGTTGGTCAAATAGTAAGTCTCAGCATTCTGATAAAGAAGTTCCACAATGGTTGTACTTTGACGAAGGTTTGAAATTTATCAAAGAACATGTGCAATAACTTGATGAAAAAATAACAGTAAAGGAGGTAGAAAATATGAATATTAGAAAAGCGGTTAAAGGATATCAGAGCAAACAAAAAGGTATCACACGTATGAAGTGGATGCCCTATGCAGCAACGATAATTCCAACTAATACTTCATCATGTTTCATTTTGGTTCCATTTGATGAAGACGATCGGATTGGTCGAAGATGGAACCCAACGATCAATGAACTTAAAGATATTTGAAATAAAAGAACGTACCTACAGCAACCCGGATGGTTCTGTAAGAGTGACTAAAACTCCTAAAGTTACTGGAAAAGGTCAAACATATTTTGTTAATAAATTTTTAAAGGAGATATAGCCTTGGAAAATCATGAGTACGTTTACTTTTATAAGGATGGTAATGACAGAATACCTATTCTTACTGGTGGAACAAGTAGGTTTAGTATGATTTTTTTCATTGATGAGGCAGAAAAAAAATCCTTGTCGAAGCTGTTACCTTCGAACAAGAATCTTTATGTAATGGTTGATGGACATATATTTAAAATACTATAGTCCAAGTTTTTGTTTAGCAATTGCGGTTGCCAAAGCAGTTATTACAGAGAATGAGGCAGTGACACCTTTATCGATGAGTTTTTGTTTGGTTTCTTTCCAAATAAATGGATTTCTTATGGAATTCAAATATTGATTACCATCCCAGGTTAAATTACCTATAAGGATGACATATGGACCCTCACCACTATAGGTCACTTTACCTGTGATGAATCCAGCTTCCTCCATTTTGTCAATTGTAAATGCTAGTTCATTTAAGGAAACATGATTTTCATCAGCAAAATTACGGATTTCCTTATTAGTTGGTCCCTGTAAATGTTCACTTTCTGCACATTCAATTAAAGTTTTTCTAACAAAATCGTAGTCTAGTTCCATTATTATCACCTCGAATATATATGAATTAATCAAATTATAACAATAGAAAGGAGCTGATTACATGCCAGAACAACAATTAGCAAAGGTAGCATATGACACTGAACGTTCAATTAAGATCGCATTGCTTAATCGAGATATGACGCAAAAAGAGTTAGCTGAATTGATTCATGCCAATCCACAACAATTGAATAGAGCCATTAAAGGCGACATGACACCTAAGTCACGTGAGTTACGTGAGCAAGTAGCACGAGTTTTAAATCTATAAAAAAAGAAGGTAAAAGTAATGAATAATTTACAAGAATTTACAAATGGTGATATCAAATTGCCAGTTCGTACTAATCAAAACGGAGACATTGAATTTGATGCAGAAAAGGCAGCTATTGGATTAGGAATTACATCAAGTTCGAAAGGCTATATCAATGTTAGATGGAATCGAGTTAATGAATATTTAAATTCTGCCAAAAGTGGCAGAAAGGTTTCAAAAGGCGATTTTATCACTGAGCCACAATTTTATAAGTTGGCAATTAAAGCCAACAACCCAACAGCTGAGAAGTTTCAAGATTGGGTTACATCAGAGGTTCTACCAACAATACGAAAACATGGTGCTTACTTAACTGATTCAGCAATTGAACAAACGTTAACGGATCCAGATTACCTAATTAAATTAGCCACACAGCTTAAAACGGAACGCGAAGGAAGATTGATTGCTGAACAACAAGTCAATGAGTTACAACCAAAAGCCACATACTACGATCAAGTTTTACAAAATCCATCATTAGTAACAATCACAGTCATCGCTAAAGACTATGGAATGAGTGGAAGAAAGCTGAATAAACTACTTCACGAACTTGGTGTTCAATACAAGCAAGGCAATACGTGGTTGCTGTATGCCAAGTATCAAACTAACGGCTGGACACATTCCAAGACAACCATGATCAAACGCACTGACGGCACTGAGAAAGCTGTATTAAATACTAAGTGGACTCAAAAAGGGCGCTTGGGACTCTATGAATTACTGAAACAAGAAAACATTTATCCAAAAATTGAGCAATTGGTGGAGGTCTGATTACAGACTAGATAAGAGCACACAGAAAATTAGTACCGTTCATGTACGCCAAAATGGCGTAGACAGCTTTTAATACTAATAATTATCTGGACCGACAAATTGACAGTCCAGACTCTGAAATTATGAAAGTCATCAATGAATTAGGAGGTCTAACCATGGATCCTGAATTTAAAAGTGAACTCAAAAAGTTGATTCAGCAATCTATTGAAGAATCCAAGCCAAGACTTTGGATGAACAAGAAACAAACAGTTGCATATCTTCCTATGGTTAATAATACATTTGATGCAAAGTTTAGAGAATTGCCATCACATGAGGTCGAAGGCATGACTATGTATAACAAAGATGAAATTGACGAATTCATAAAGAAACATTAATAAAAAATAGCCGTGGGGGCGTACATATGAAAGTCGATTTTGGAACGTTTTACTTTGGAATCGTGACAGCAGTATTAATCACATATCTTGTTACTAAATTTGGTATCAACGGATTGTTTGATATGAATGTCAAGCCATTCAAATGGTTCGAAAGATTAGTAACTACATTATTCGAATAAGGAGGAATTCATAATGATGGATTTCGGAATCAGTTTTGCAGAAGATACACCGAAAAATAAGATTGAAGACTTGCTCAAAGAAAGACATATCAGTAAAGCTAAATTAGCTAAAGATTTGAATGTAACAGTTGATCAGATTGATATGGAAATTAGCAAACGCCAACTTGGCAAAGATGGACTACTTGCTAATAAACTTGCGGATTACTTTGGAGTTACTAAATCAGTTCTGTACAAAACAAGCACTGTTATCAATAAAGAAAATCGCGTCTTTAAATTTGGTAAACCTGAAAAGATTAGTTTTCACAAATGAATAAAAGGAGAACGACCAATGAAACTAAATAAAAAAGCCAACTCACTTGAAGATGAGTTGACGATTCAAAATGCAATGATCAAAGGACCAATCATATCCGGGGCGTTTGAAGTAACGCTTGGAACTAATAAGAGTCTGGTCCATAGATTCTTGAGATTTATATCAGGGAGGAGATAAGCATGAGAGACATTCTTCAACTAGTTGCGTTAGATACAAGCAACAAATCAGACAAACAAATTAACAAATTCATCTCGAATCTACCACCAGTAATAGATGTTGTAGCGTCAGGCAAGTTCCTGATATTTAAATGTTCATCAATGCTCAATGAATCAGGAGCGTGGGCAAGGTTTTCTGAAAATAGAGCCGAAAAATTAAAGAAGTCAAACTTTGAAAGTGTATCGAAGTGACACAATCATGCCAGATAATTTTGATGATTGGAAGTTGAATGAACCTGAAACACCTGAATCAACAGATGCACCACATGTTGGAGCAGAAGATTGTGATATTGAAGAAGGGTGGTGAAAAGATATGAAGTTTAAAGTACCAGTACCAGGCAAGTTTGTATTCAACCCAATGTACGGCAATAGTTACTATGCTTTGAATAAGAAGCATGGAGAATTATGCAGTGTGGGTATTGATGCGTCAGAAAGAATTACCAGACAATACGATTTTGAATTTGACGAAGAAACTGCTAAGGAATTTGAAATCGATAAATTGCCACGAGAGGAGGTGATATGAATAATGCCAAACAAACGTATTAGAAAGAAGCACAAGAATCAAGCTGTTGAACGAAATATCAACGCCATAACTTTTGGCAGTTTGAAACCAAAGGAAATTAGAAACATTCGGAGGAAGACGCAATATCATGTTCGATCGGTACTGAATGGTGTTGCTGAGGCTGTTAGCGGAATAGCAAAATATCTCAATAGCTACCACCCTAACAAGATTGAATTCAGAGATGGCCATCATTATTCAAAGTCAATCAAAGACCAATTGAATGAAGACTTTCGAAAATCCATGAAAGGAGGTGATATGAATGGCCAGAAGCGACTATGACTGGATTGACGAAGTGATGCTTGAAGATTACAGCGAAGACTACGATGAGCTTTGTGAAGAAATTGGGGAAGTTACATATCGAATTGAATCAGTTAAGAAAGCGATGTTTGAAGCATCAAAGAACGACAGGAGTTGGAATGCCGAACTTTCAGATTATAACTACCTGAGATTGAGACTTGGAGAATTGAATTCAAGACGAAAAGGCGTCCGAAAGTCAGTTATAAATGATATTGCAAATTACTTTGAAGAAAAGGCAGAGGAAGAAGCCGATGAATGATGAACTAGTAAGCATTGAATCAACACTAACTGATTACTCAAAAGTTAACAAAGAGATTGGATCAGTTGACTATCAAATGCATCAAATTAGCGACGATATCTGGGACTTGGAACAGGGATATCAAGATTGTTCCGAAGAAAAATCAGCTTATATCTATCTCAAGTCAAAGCGTTCTGAACTTGAAGATATGAAATCAAAATACGAGCAAGCAATCTATGCGAGATTTGAAGATTATTATGCATAAAAAAAAGAACTGAGCGTTGACAGCACTCAATTCTTGGCAAGGTATTATACACAAATACTTAACTCAATTATATCACACGAAAGGGTTAAGTATAAATGGAACAAAAATTTGAATACGAGATTTATGGAAGTTCATCAAAAGGTAATTCAGTAAGAATAAACGATGTTCTTTGCGACATTGGATTGCCATTTAGCAAGTTGCATGATGCATTATACAAAGTTAACTACATTCTGTTGACTCACGTTCATAGTGATCACGTTAATCCAAGCACCTATAAGCGGATCAGAAAGGTGTTCCCGAACATCAAGTTTGTTGGTAATTGGGAAGTATCTCAACGATTCCACTGTGACATTATTGCTAATGCTGGTTATCCGATTGATATAGGAGGATACACATTCCTGCCATTCGAAGCACCACACAATGTGCTGGTGTATGGATATATCTGGAAGTGGTTTGGCCAACAGATCATATACGTTACAGATACATATTCGCTGGAAAACGTCCCTGACATCAAATTTGATTGGTTGTTCGTTGAATCGAATCATGACGAAAAGAAAATTGAACAAATTGAGAACAAGAGCTTCGGATATGATGCGTATGCAGGTGCCAAGCGACACTTATCAACGCAACAAGCAAAAGCATTCTATTTCATGCACAGAAGGACACCCGAATCACCTTGGATCGAACTTCATAAGTCTGCCAGATTCTATTAATCGGAGGATATTATGAATGAATTAGTCATTAATGAGAATTTACTAAAAATCATTCCAGGGAAAATCGAATTCCCTGAATATGAAAAATTAAAAAAGAATGCTGACGATTTAGCTGAGGGATTGAAGTCAGTTAAAGTCACGCCTGAAACGTTGAAGACAAGTAAGAAGTTACTTGCACAGGTCAACAAACAGATCGATAAGGTTGAGCGATTCCGAAAAGATGCAAAGAAAGAGATCAACAAACCTTATGACGAGCTGAAAGTTAAGACCGATTCAATTCTGAAATCAATCACTAATGCTACTCA
Organism: Companilactobacillus nodensis DSM 19682 = JCM 14932 = NBRC 107160; assembly: GCF_000615905.1. Lineage (GTDB taxonomy): Bacteria > Bacillota > Bacilli > Lactobacillales > Lactobacillaceae > Companilactobacillus > Companilactobacillus nodensis. The sequence goes on along the minus strand of NZ_BAMN01000009.1, from coordinate 23,650 downwards.
AATCATTAAAAAGCAAGAACGTGAGTTGGAAGAAGCTCAACGTCAGCATAAGAAAGATGATATCAATGCACTATATCTTCAAAGACTTAACTTGTATCCTAACTTTCCATTCAAATTTAATGACTTTCTATCAGCGCAATCGAATGTACTGAATAAGTCAGTATCAATGAACAAGACTGAAGAATTAATGGCAGCATGGTTTGATACCAAGCAAAAGGATATTGACGTGATCAAGAAAATGGATGACGCTGAAGAAATTCTAGCTCAGTACATCATGTTTCCTGATTCAGTCACTGAAGCAATCTCAACAGTTCAGAAGAAGAAAGAATATCTTCAAAAGGCCGCTGAAGCCACTAAGAAGACTGAAACACCAGACTATAACAATGATATTACTAAGGCTAAAAAGCCTGTCACATTTGTAATTTATGACACTGGGGAAGCCTCTAAGGTTCGTAGCTATATGAATGCAAACAAGATCGAATACAAAGAAATTTAAATTAACTAAAAAGGAAGTAATACAAAATGTCAGAACAAATTTTAAAAGATCTACCAATGGTTCAAGTCGAATACAAGGATAACAACACGACAGCAACATTAACATTCTTGGATGCTTATGCAGGAGAAATTCGTGAAATCAATCTTCATCAAGGTGCCTACGACAATGACTCACATCAATATAATCCGAGTGATGAACAAGCAGCCAAAGTTGAGAAGATTGCTCAAGATGAATTCGGAGTTAGCTTTGATAAGTTAGATACCAAAATCAATGCAAAGCATGATGTCTATGTATATGACAAGTTCTGCTCACTATATCATATCGATCAAGTTGCCAAGTTTGATAAAGACGATGAAGGTACTATCTTCGACACTAAGATTGAGAACATTACTGACAACGGCAAGATGATTTTGATTCGCTATAACTATGAAAACGAACTTCATCAAACTAAATACAACTATTCCAAGTACTTTGAAGATTTAAACAAGTACATTCCTAATCCAAACCTCAAAACTAAGAAACTTGAAAAGTTTGAAGATACACTTGGCAAGCCATTCAGCAAAGCTGATGAATTGATTGGCCAACCTATTCAAGTTGAAATTAAAATGGCCTTCGGAAAATTCCCTTATGGAGAAATTAAGAAAATTAAGAAAGCTAAAAAGTAGGAGGACAAAATGACTGAAGAACTACTATTCTACGATTTAGAAGTTTTTAAATGTGACAACTTCGCCGTCTTCCTCGATGAGAACAAAAATGTGGTACAGATATTTCACAACGACTATGACGGATGCAGGGAACTGATTCGTGATAAGAAGTTAGTTGGATACAATAACCATTACTATGATGATCGAGTTATACCAAAGATGATGGATGGTGAATCAGTCGCTCAGATTAAAGATTTGAATGACGAGATCATCGCAGGTAACGAGAACGCAGGTAAGTTAGGTAAGTTGAAAAGTACTTATGACTGTTTTCAGCAAATTGACGTTTCAAGACCTGGTTTAAAGAAGATTGAGGGTAATCAAGGGAAGATGATTTTTGAATCAGACGTTCCCTTTGATATTGATAGACCGTTGACTGAAGAAGAGATTCAGGAAGTCATCAAGTATTGTACCTATGATGTCAAAACTACAGTTGACGTGTTCAAGATGCGACATGATAACTATTTCAAAGCCAAGAAACACCTTGTTTCAATGATCGATAACCCGTCAAGCTCAATTGAAGATTGGAACACTACAACTATCAGTGCCAATGTTTTGATGAACAGACCACTGCCAAAGTGGTCAGACGTCAGACTGGGAAAATATGATGCCAATAGAGATTATGAATTACTTAAGATAGTTCCCGAAGAAATTCGAGAATTATGGCAAGGTCAAAAAGGCACTCAGACGTTAGATCAGTTCGATTGTGAGATTCAATTCGGCTTCGGTGGATTGCATGGTGCTCATAAGTATAAGAAGAAGTTTACAGATGTTAGACAGTGGGATGTTACTTCCATGTATCCACATATCATTTTGATTCTTGGAGTTCTTGGACCACATGCAGAGAAATATAAGCAGATTCTTGAGGACAGAATCGGATTAAAGAAGACTAATCCTGAACTAGCCGCAGCTTATAAGATTATTTTGAATTCGGTGTACGGTAACTTGAAGAACAAATACTCAATTCTTTACAACCCTGAAGCCGCACGAAGTGTTTGTTTCTATGGTCAAATTGCACTTTACAAATTATGCGAAATGCTTGCACCTTATGCGACATTGGTAAACATCAATACCGATGGTATTGGCTTCATTCCTAAAGTTGATGAAGAGAAGTTACAAGTGATCAAGTCCGAGTGGGAGAAGATGTTTAATCTATCGCTTGAAGATGACTACTTCGATGAATTCATTCAGAAAGATGTTAATAATTATATTGGTAAAAAAGGCGATCACTTGAAAGTTAAGGGTGGGGATGTTGCAAGATTCTATAAAGACCAACCTTTCAAGAATAATTCAATTCGTATTGTAGACATCGCAATCGTAAACAAGCTTGTTTATGGAAAAGATGTAGTTACTACATTAGAAGAGAACTTGAATGATCCACACTTATTCCAGTACATTCTACAGGCTGGACGCACTTATAAAGGTACGTTCGATCAGAATGGCAACAAATATCAAAACATCAACAGAGTATTCGCAACAAAAGATTCAGGGATTAAATTGTACAAACGCCGTCAAGATGATGGACTTGTTAAGTTCCCTGATTCGCCTGAAAATATGATGCTTTGGAATGATGAAACTGATAAGTTCACTGATTTTAAAAACAAAGTTGATTTAAATTTCTATTACAAACTTACAACTAAAAACCTAGAAAGGTGGGAATAGCTTGTATGTTGAATACTTACCAAACCAGAAGCACGCCGCGAAGGGCGCAGATATGGCTGAAGACTTAGAGTCTTTTGCCGATGCAGGTTATATCCTGACTGAGAATGACTTGGTGGTCGATATTGATGCATTAAGTATTGATCAGATCAAAGAGATGATTCAGATATTTAATATCAAGACTCAAACAGTTTGGACAAACAGAGGTGTTCACTTCTACTTTAAGAAACCTCAAGTGTTTAAAGGTGCGAGATCATTAACTCAACTAGGATTTGAGGTTGAGTATAAGCACAGTGGTAATACTCAATCGATTACAGTCAAGCAACGTGGAAAAGCACGTGAAATTGAGAATGCAGGTGTTCGCGAAGAGTTACCAGATTTCTTAAAGCCTGATCGAAAATCATCGAACTTGCTAGGGCTTGAAGAAGGCGAAGGTAGGAATCCCGCACTATTCAAACAAAGAATGCATCTTGGTAATACCAAGCATTGGAAGCAAATTATCAACTTCATTAACAACACAATATTTGCGACACCACTACCCGCTGAAGAGATGTCTGAGATCCTACGTGATTCGGTAGATGTTAAAGCTGAAAAAGATGGAGAATCAAAGATCGCAGACGTAGTAATGGAAGAAAGAAAAGTCGTTAAGTATGCGCATCAACTTTATTTCAAAGAGGGGCATGAGTATTTGTCTGATGACGAGAAGTTGAGAGCGATTATATATGAGTATTGTCCTGGCCAAAAGACAAGATATGTTGATGAAGTTTTAAAACAAATGGATTACCGAGCAAAGTCAGTTGATGAATCGCAGGTATTTGATATCAGATTGAACAACGGTATCTTGCGTGAAGGTAAATTCATTCCAATTGAATACGACGATTTTACACCTTACTCAATTAACCTTGAGTATGATCCTGATGCAACACCAGTTAAATTGGTTGATGACTATCTTGATATGTTATCCGACCACGATACGGGATATCAAAACCATATCTTGGAAGTTCTTGGTCATACGCTAATCGTTAATAAGGAAGTTAAGAGATTGCTTGCTAAATTCTTCTTCTTTGTTGGGGATGGTGGTAATGGTAAGGGAACCTTGCTTGCCATTATCAGAAAGATTCTTGATGTTAAGAACTGTGGATCATTATCAATCGATAACATGGTGGATGAAAGATACTTAAATTCGCTTCAAGGAAAGTTAACCAATCTTGGAGATGATGTTGAAGACGAAGCAATTGACAATAAGAAGATGAAGATTCTCAAGAATATCTCAAGTTGTGATTTTATATCACTGAGAAAATTGTATGCCGATTCTGTATCTACTGAATTGACACCAACACTGATATTCACGTCGAACCATATTCTTAAATCATTTGAAAAGGGTGTTTCATATCAAAGACGTGTTGAGTGGTTGCCTATGTATAATAAGCCAAAGCATAAATCAGGGACATTTATCACAGATGTGACTAATGATCAAGCGTTGAAATATTGGTTGAAGCTGATTGTCGATGGATACCAAAGACTTTACAAGACTAAGAAGTTCACTGATTCAAGCAAGATTGATGATTTCAACAAACAATATCATGAAGATAACAACACAGCACTTGCTTATGCTCAGGATTTGAACAAGGAAGACGATGTTCTTGGCAAGAGATCACCAGAGATATACGAACAATATGAAGTTTGGTGTGAGGAAAACGGATATAACGTTCAAGGTCCTAAATTATTCAAGGATACTATATGCACCAATTTTCACGTTGAGCTTAAAGTTAAGAAAAGGAACAAAAAGTCACAACGAATATTCGTTGAATTTGACGAGTAGGTTACACAGGTTACAGATGGTTACAATTAATTTTTCAAAATTGTAACCACGCAATCCCTTGTGGCAGAGGAGATACAGGAACAAGGTTACAGGGTTACAAGTAACCCTTTTTAAAAAAGAATATATATATAGGTATATGTATCTAGTAACGTTACTATATTAAAAAACTTTTGGTCAAAAAATGCTGTAACTTGTAACCTGCTACTCTGCCAAGGGATTGAGAGATTCTAAGTTGTACCCTGATAATGTAACCCTACCCTAAAATCAATAATTATCATGAATTAAACTAAAAAACACACAACCTGTCATATATACATCATGACATATAAATGAGGAGAACTAACTATGAGAACACTAACCGGATACTCTGAAGCGGAGATCAAAGAACTAATGGGAGCAAAAGAGAATACTAATATTTTCGATACGATCGGCAATATTGAAACAGTCGCGCCAATTTTAAGTATGCGTTTTGGTTCTAATGGCTCTGAATATAATGATGTCGCTGTTGTTCAAGACATTGCTGACTTCTTTGCTGGTGAAGCTGAGTTTGAAGAAAAGACTTATGTTTATAAGTTGATTGGTATTACCGATCAAAACACTTTTCCAATTTTCTTAGCAGGTACTTTGGATAAGCTATACCTGACTTCATGGTCAATCGATATTGAAAGTGCATGCCGAATGCCTGAATTTCAATTTACAAAACGTGAAGCTGAACAAGCACTCGAAAGTGGTTTTTCAAGATTAACACTGGATCAATTTGAAGCAATTGAGGTGAAAGAATAATGACATCTTTATCTCATAAATCTTGGCATGATCGAATTCTAAGTGCTGCTGAAAAGAACCATATCGAATTGAAAACTGCTCATGGTTCTAAAAAGTTACACGGTTTAGAAACAACTATAAGTTTTGCAATGGAGACTCCTGATCCAATTGGGTCACTGAGTGAGGTTAGATGATGACTGATATTGAAGTAACATCTGAAAATGCCAGTACTGTAGCAAGATATGTTTTGGATAACAAAATTCCTTTTGATGATCCTATCGTTAAAAAGTTGCATAGATGGTTCAAGTCAACAGCTCATGAATCTAATTTAAAGCAGGGCCGAAGTTGGAATATTAAATTGGCACAGAAGTTTTACGACAATGGAATGGATGTCAAAATGATTGCGGATAAAGTTGGTATTTCTTATTCGACAATTCAAGATGCTGTTTATAAAGGAAATATTAAAGGTGCTAAGCGGAAAAAGTTACTGGAGCAACAAAAACTGGAAGTTGATTCTGTTAGGTATGAATTGTATCGAACTGGTGTGGTTCTTAAAGTTGGAACGATCAATGAAATTGCTAATTACTTAGGATTTCAGAAAAAGACTGTTAATAATTACCTACGTCGATACTCTGCTGTCGGATACAACTTGAGGAAATGTGAATGAAAAAAATATGAATTGGAGAACTTACTATGACACGAATAATTGAGGATTGGTCAGAAGCAGCCATTAAAGAAATTAAGCATGCAGATGACATTGGAGAAACAGCTTGGACCTTGATTCCTCGAATCAATAGTCATTCAGGTGAATATAAGAACATTGGCCGAATGATATTGAATTGTGAAGATGAGAATACCATTGTGCAGGACATTTCAGATTACTTTTGCCGAGATGCTAAATTTGAGGAAGCCAAACCGGGTAGAAAAAGTATGTTTCTGGTTCTTCGAGATGATAACGAAGATCCTGATGATTATGGTTTTGAACCTGGAATTAACATTCCGGTAAAGCTATTTAGTAGATTGGAAAGTGCTCAACAATATGTTAAAAATCAGTTGATTGCACCTAACATTGGTGGATTTCCACAATATGTATTGCATATCTATGTTATTCAAGTCGGAGATTGGAGTGTTGATTAATGAAAGTTTTCGTTTATACTTCGGGAATTATGCTAACGTCTGTTCCATTAGAAGTTGAAAATCTAACACTTGATGATTTAATTCAAGCAACTAGTGATTACATGACAGCTTGGACAAAAAGAGTCGTTGATAATGAGACATCTTATTCACTGAAATTCATGAAGTTTGTTGAATACGAAAATCAGTTCAGATGTCTTGAAAGACGTACTCACGATCAAGCTCATGCCGGAAGAAAGTCGTTTGCCAATTCAAGAGAATTCAATTATTCATTGAATCGTACTTGGACACAGCCGCTTGCCTTGGTTGATGGCAAGATTAAAGTGCTTGGTACTTGGCACAAAGCATTCATGTATGAGCAACCAAGATATGCTGATAGTGACGGTAATGTAGTTCGTGCCTATCACTTTACTGATACGAAATTTGATCCTGTAATTGAAAAAGAATGTGGTATCACGCGAGTGGAAAAGAATGATGATTCGTTTGATTGCTACTTAGGGGATCAGTTGCTTTTAGGTGATGAGTTTATCGTTAGCAAAGATGGCACGAGGTTTTTCGCTTATTCACGAAAAGATATGCATGAAAAATATCCATATCGAGAATGGATGATGTCAGGAGGATTTGTTTAATGGGAGATCTAATTGCTTCAATTGCTGGGTTGATTGGGATATTCCTTATTATCGTAATCGTATCAATCCCTGTTAAGAATTCATCAAAGGGCGGTATTACTACTTCAAAGAGAACTGCTGAATGGCCTTTACCATTGCATTATAACTTTGATTATGGCATTAAAAGTGAAGGTTGCGATTATTGCAAGTCTGGTAAAGATTTATTATCGAATGTTCATACTTTGTACGATGAACCCGAATTATATGATCGAGGACAAATCGGTGCATCAGTTAATATTATGGATAAGAAGTTAATGCTTGATGATTGTGACTTTGGAACTTGTGTTACTAATATCAAGTTTTGTCCGAAATGCGGGAGGAAGTTGTGATGAGTAAAATAATTCCCAAAGCATACGTATGTGGAAAGATTACAGGTGATGGTAAAGTTCTTTCAACCGAGGGTCACATTTATCGTTTTAGAAAAAATTGTCAAAAATACTGTGATCGGTTGAATGCTGATGATCCAATGTTCGCATATCAGGTTTTGGTTTCCGATAATTGGCATTTGTGTGGTGAAGAAAAATGAATGGTTGGTTAAGCGTATTGGCGGGAGTACTCATTGCTGTATATCAAATATTGTTATTTACGGATTCTACAAATTAGCTTTGCTTATGAATGCAGGATTATTCATTCAATATTCAATTCTTGCAATTATGGTGGTATCAGACTTACTGATAGTTGCAATGGTAATCGATGACATCAAAGATGGACTTTAAATATCAAATAGGAAGTGATCACTATCAGACGTGGAACTAAGAAACGCATCGAAGAAATACTTCGGGATTATCCAAAGATGGCCAAACATATCGATGACAGAATGCAGGAATTAACTGTGCCATATCATTCTATTGATCAGAATGTTGGTGGTGGGAAGTCTAGTAAGATATCACGGCCACAAGAAACAATTAGCATTACGATTGATGAAGACAGAAGACTTCGAGCGATGGAGTCTGAGAAGAAAGCTATTGAGGCAACTGTTCTTGAGAGTGATGCTGATACTATCACTATGATTACGGAAGTGTACTTTAAAGAACATCCTGAATTCACAATAGATGGCTTGATTATCAATCATAAGATTAACTGCTCAAGAAATCCCGCTTATCAAAAGAAAGCTGACTTTTTCGTTCGATTGGCAAAGAGATTGAACATGTATGATCCCTATTAAATAAAGTACAAAGTGAGTACGCACGAAGGGCCTAATAATCTTATTATGATAGAGTAGATAATTTAATTATTTACCAGCTCTTTGAAATTAATAAGGATGGTGGATTATGAGAGATACTGAATGATAAACAAAAATATTGTTACAACATTTCATTCAATATCTTGGCATTGGTTCAGGTTCAACTCCTGATATCCACATTGCAGTCAATATGGCTGAAAACGGGTAGTTCTTCGAGTACATCTTGTTGGTGTTAATTTTCTTTTTTTTCCTTAATTGTTTTTATAGCTATTCTCAAGTAGACACGTAATCGCGTGATCAGGAGTAAATTCCTGATATAGCTATTTTGCTAACTTAGCACAATCGGTGGTGCATCTGTCTTGTAAACAGAAGGTCGTAAGTTCGATTCTTACAGTTAGCATCGACGTTAGGTGGCTGACGTTAATTAGTCCTGATATCAGACTATTGGTATCCAAGTCACAATTGGGTGGGATCATGTCACATAGGATAAATAAGAGTGATAGATAGCTTCTATCGGGAGTGTCATGGCAAGTGTGGTAGCTCAATGGTAGAGCAATACTAGTTGATATGCTGGTTCGATTCCAGCTCACACTATCAATTTATAGTGATATGCATACATACAGCAGGTTGATATCCTGCACATTGTCAGTGCGTCAAAGTGGGAGAGTTGAGCCAGACTGTAAATCTGGTGGCGATGCCTGAATAGGTTCGAATCCTATCACTGACATATCAACCGTGAAACTTAGCTCACTATTCGTACGTGAGTGGACATTGTGATGATGAGGGGACAGACGTGTTACCGCAAAGGTTGATAGTATTAGGTGGTGTGATAGTTCGAATCTATCTCAAACCATCATTGGATTGTAGCCAAGTTGGTAAGGCAACAGACTTTGACTCTGTTATGCACTGGTTCAAGTCCAGTCAATCCAATTGAATTAGCAGACGCGGCTCCGCGTTGTTTGAATTCATATAGTAACGTTACGGTGCTGATAGTTGCAACGGAAGAACAATGGTGTAGGCCAAAGATGCCAACGATCACTTAGTATGCAGGTTCGACTCCTGCTCGGCATTTTCCCCAATAATGGACACACACCAGACTGATAGCTTAATCGCTATTGGTCTTTTGTTTTGTATATGATTACTCAGATGGGAGGTTGGTATCTCGCAGGTTTCCTTTGCCTTGCTAAGTTGGTTCGATTCCAACATCTGAAATAGATAGGAGGTGATGCATATGAATAACATTCAGGAGAAACATATCAAAGAATATCTTGATAAGAATAAGATGAGCCTTGATGAGATACAACAGGCATTCCTTGATTCATTCACAATGAATCAGGTAAGCAATGAAGAAGCCGCAGCACTTATGGTATCTATCATGCGTAACATGATGCAGATGTCACACAACGCTGATCAACTCAATGAGTTAGGTATTGATCCACATAAGTTAAGTATTGATGATGTTACTCAGATGATGAGCATATGGTGCAAGGAGTATGCCAAGTCACTATGAACCTGATGACACCTGAGATACTGAAGCAGATAAGAACTGAGATCAAAGATGATTCATTGATTAAGTTCTATCATTCAAAGCAATGGCAATCAGTTAGACATGAACGACTTAGGTTAGATCATTACGAGTGTCAAGTATGCAAGACACAAGGTAAGCATACTCATTCGACTACTGTGCATCACATCGAACACGTGAGAGACAAGCCAATGCTTGCATTAGAATTAAAAAATACTGAAACAATATGCAGGATGCATCACAACATGGAACATCCTGAAAAATTACAAGAGTTCCACAAAGACAAATTTGAGAATCAAGAACGCTGGTAGTCAATCCCCCGGGTCGAACCAAACGGCCAATCCCTTAGGGAACCAAGCAACGGGGAAGGATGCAGACTTAACACGCAGATTGATTCTCACATGAAGGGAGGTTTATTCAAAAATGGCTCAGAAGACTATTACAACAGTTCCTAAATTGAGGGACTCACTTATTTCTCAATTGAAGTCAATGAACTCTGATTCAGCCACATTCTTGGACTTGGTTGAAGATTACATTAGTTTTTACAAAATTAAGAATGAATTAATTGCAGATATTCACGATCGTGGCGTTTCAATCGAATGGGCTAATTCAGCTACTCAAAAAGGACGAAAAAAGAATGACTCAGTATCTGAATTAGTAAAAGTGAATGCTCAGATGTTGAAAATCCTACAGCAATTACACATTGAGACGTTAGAGGGGGATGATGACAGCGACGATGACTTCGATTAAATATCATCCTGCAATTGATAACTATATGAATGATGTTTTGTCAGGGAAAATCATTGCCTGCAAAGAACAAATTGATTTAATGCACTTCTTACAAAAGCGATTGTCTGATCCACATGCTGTAATTAGAGGAGATTTAATTGATAAAGCTCTGAATAATATTGATAAGCACTTCGATTGGAAGTTACTTCCTTGGGAAAAGTTTATCTTGGCATTCGTTCATGGTGCTTATTACGACGATGGCAGCTTGATGTTTGATGAATTCCTAGTTCTTCTTGGCCGTGGTGATGGGAAGACAGGATTCATGTCCGCTGAAGAATGGTTATTAATGTCTGTTCAAGGCGTTAAAAATTATGATATTGATGTTGTTGCAACGTCTGAAGAACAGGCGACTACTTCATTTAATGAGATTCATGACCTATTGAGTGCCGATGAACGACGATACAAAAAGAGCTTTCAATGGACTAAGAAGCTGATTAAATTTAAGAAAACTAATTCTAAATTGAAATACCGTACTAGTAACGCAAACACAAAAGATGGTGGGCGTCCTGGTGCGGTATTTTTTGATGAAATTCATGCTTATAAAGATGAAGATTCAATCAATGTTTTTACATCTGGACTTGGTAAGAAGCCTTATCCAAGACGATTCTACATGACAACTGATGGATATAACCGCGATGGTTTCTTGGATCAGTTAAAAGAAGAATCAAAGATGATTTTGAATGGCGAACGACCAAACAGAAGAACGTTCCCGTTTATCTGTAAATTGGATAGTCCTGACGAATGGTCAGACAAGCAGATGTGGGAGAAAGCTAATCCATCATTGATATATTTTCCAAACTTAAAGCATGAAATGGAATCAGAATTTGAAAAAGCTCAAGACAGAGATCAAGCACGGATTGAGTTCATGACCAAACGAATGAATATTCCTGCATCCAAAGCTCAATCGCCTGTTGCTAGTTGGGAAAATATCAAGGCTACTAATCAAGATGTTCCTGATTTAACAGGTAGACCTTGCGTCGTTGGAATTGATTATTCAGACACAATGGATTTTTGTGGTTTAGGATTACTGTTTAAAGTTGGAGAAAAGTATTACTGGAAGCATCATTCACTTATAAATTGCAAAGCATTGCAGGGAAGAAAATATAAAGTACCACTGGATGTTGCAAAAGAGCGTGGTTTGATAACCATTATCGATGATGAAACCAATCAACCAAAATATATTGTTGATTGGGTACTTGCACAAGCTAAGAAATATGATATCAAAGGTGTTGCTGCTGATACGTTCAGACGAACATATCTTGAAGATGAATTCACAAAGAATGGATTTCCTGAATTGTTGAAAGCGAGAACTGGTATCAAAACGCATACTGAACTTGAAAATAACATCGATGACTTGTTCGCATATCATAATTTAGTCTATGTTGGCGATGATTTGATGATGCGCTGGTACACAAATAATGTTTATAAGAACAGGGATATGCGTGGGAATATTGAATACTCAAAAATAGAACCTAAGTTGCGAAAGACTGACGGCTTTTTTGCGTTCTTAACGGCATATCAATTCAGGGAATTGGCTGATGTTCCTGTTGCAACATATCACAGTCGATTAAGAACAAGAACCTATTGAGATTTATAAAACTTATTAAAGAAAGGAGGTGCTAGATTGGGAATATTTAACTTTTTTAAATCTGATCCGGTGCGAGTTAGTGAAGATGAACAGGCATTGGCGTTAAGAAAGAAGCAATATGAACTATTCGATCGTTACATTAATCGAACTAATACAAAAACGGCGTTCAAGTTATATGCCATTCAACTTTGTATCAACCGAATTTCAAATGCCTTAGTTAAGTGTGATTTTCAAACATTGACCTCAGGTAAAAGAGAAAAGGGAGATATCTGGTATCAGTTGAATGTTGAACCGAATGAGAATCAGAATGCTGCTGACTTTTGGAATAAGGTTATCTATCAAATGGTTATGAACGAAGATGGAGCGTTGGTGATTCAATCAAGGGTCACAGGGGAATTGCTAGTCGCTGATTCATATTCGGTTAAGGAGTTTGCATTCAAACCGAATGTTTATTCAAACGTTGATATTAGCAATTACATGATGCAAACGAGCTTTTTAGAAGATGAAGTTTGGCATTTGAAATTGAATAACTCACGAGTAAAAACCTTATTTGACAACTTGTTTGTGGAGTATGGCACATTACTTTCTGGAGCAATTCGAAATTATAATCGAAGTAATGCAATTAAATATGCTCTGAATATTGAAACTCAATTTGAACAGTTGAAGAACAAGCCGTTAGTTGATGCCGATGGTAATCCAATCCTAAAAGATGGAATTCAGCAAACAGAGTATGACTATGCGATTGATGACATGTTCGAAAATCGTTTGAAAGGTGTATTTAGTGATAATGATTCTGTAACACCACTTGAAGACGGCCTTGATTTAGTCGATTTGAATGCAACTGGTAATAGTAAGAGTTCTGGATCAGCGGCCAATAAGACAACTCGTGACATATCAGCAATGGTTGATGACATTATTAATCTTTGTGCTGATGCATTTATGATTCCTAGAGGTCTGTTAAAAGGTGACACCGCTGATATTGATGGAATGACTGACAATTTTATTTCATTTTGCATTAATCCAATTGCTGAGCAGATTGAAGATGAGATCAATCGAAAGATGTATGGCAAAAGGAATGTTGCTAAAAGTACTTATTGCAAGATTCGAACTGACAAGATTCGTAATTATGACCTCACTAAAATCGCTAGTTCTGCTGAACTTATCAGTCGTATCGGTGTTTGGTCAGTTAACGACATCTTGGATTTTATGGATTACGAACCAATCGCTGAAGACTGGGCGAACCAACATATTATTAGCAAGAATTACAGTCTTGTAGAACAAGAACTGGAGGGAGGTGAGAATAGTGAAGAAAATCAAAACAATAATGAACGTAGTAAATCCGACAAATGATGAACCAGGACGAATTGATTTATATGGAACGGTTGGTGTTGATCCATGGTCTGGTGATGAGCAATCTATCACTGCCAAAGGTGTTAAGAAAGCTATAGAGCAGATTGATGGTGATTCTGTTGACGTTCATATCAATTCTTATGGTGGTATTGCTTTTGAAGGAATCGGAATTTATAACGTTTTAAAAGAATCAGATAAAACAGTGAATGTTTATATTGATGCAATCGCCGCAAGTGCCGCCTCATTGATCGCAATGGCTGGTGACACTATTTTTATGCCAAAAAATGCACAGTTGATGGTTCATCATGCATCAACATTGGAATATGGCAATGCCAATGACTTTGAAAAAGTAATTCAATCACTGAATGCAATGGATAAGTCGATGATTTTAACTTATGAATCAAGATTCAAAGGTACTGAAGCTGAATTGCGTGAATTGCTTGATGCTGAAACGTTCTTAACATCTGACGAAGCACTTGCTTTTGGATTCGTAGATAAGATTGTTGATTACGATTCTGATGAAGATGATTCAGATGAGTCAAACGCTGATATCAAGAATAGATTATTCAGTAAATATTCAAAAGAACCAATTGCTGCTGAAGCTAAGGAAGACACCTCAACTTCAGAAGATAGCTCAAAAGAAGCTGTGATCGATTTAGATATTAAAGAACCACAAGAAAGTTTTGCAGAAAAACTTATTAATTTAATTTAGAAAGAGGGAATCATAAATATGATTAATTCAGATTTAAACACAAAAGAATTAGATACAGCACGTGCTCAAATGTTTGCGGCAATGCGTGATGGTTCAAAAGAAGAACAAGATAATGCATTCGCAGAATTCGCAACATCATTACAAACTTCAATTACAGATAATGCCAAGGAAGAATTAGATACAATTGGCGCAGAAATTACAGATGAAAAGGTTCTTGAATCGCGTGGCATTACAAAACCATTAACTTCATCTGAACGTAAATTCTTTGCGGAAGCAGCACAAAAACAATCATTTGAAAATCTTGATGAAGTATTGCCTGAAACAGTTATTACAGATGTACTTTCAAGAATTCAAGAAGAACATCCATTACTATCAGAGATTGATACACAACCTGTTACAGCATTGATGAAACTTGTATATGCTGATCCAACTAAGAAGACCGCATTCTGGGATAAGGTGCCATCAGATATCAAACAAATTCTTGAAGATGGATTCAAGGTATTGTCACTAGAATCAAGCAAACTTTCAGGATTCATGGCAGTTCCAAAAGGTTTCTTCCAACTTGGACCATCAGTGTTATCACAATATGTAATTACATTTTTGGAAGAAACAATGAGTGCAACACTTGAAACCGCCGTTGTAGCCGGTACTGGTAAGTTACAACCAATCGGTATGATCAAGAAATTGAGTGGTTCTGTCGATGGTGTATATCCTGACAAAGACACAATTGCATTGAAAGATTTGAAACCAATTTCACTTGCAGGAATTCATGCAGCATTAACAAAGGCTAAGACAGCCAACGGTCAAATTTGTGCAATTATGAATCCTATGACATATTGGTCAAAGATTTTCCCACAATTAGCAGTTCAAGACGCTAATAATAACTGGCATTTAATTGCTATGCCAACAGGCGATACAATCGTTCAATCATATGCCGTTCCCGAAGACAAGATTATCTTTGGTGTTCCAAAGAACTATGTGCTTGGTGTTTCAGGCAATGTCGAATTGAAGAGCTACGATCAAACACTTGCCATTGAAGATATGGACTTGTTCATTGCTAAATTCTTCGGTATGGGTGTTGCTAAGAACGAAAATGCATTCTTCGTTGCAGATGTATCAACAATGGAAGCAGCCGTTATTCCTGAACTTGAAAAGGAAGCCGATGTTCAACGTGTTGGTAAAATTGGCGATGTTGAAGATGCAAAAGCTACTGACGACGCGTCAAAATAGATACGCCGTCTGAAAATGATGGCGAATTTGATGTGAGTGGAGATGCTAAACCAACAGATTCGCAAACTGTCGCTGAAATCACTGATTGGTTGGATGCTCATTCAATCGATCATACTGGCAAAACAGTCAAAGCTGACTTGCTTGCCTTAGTACCTACTGAATAAAAGGAGGTTACTAATGGAATATACAGTTACAACTGAATTACTTGATGATTTGAAATCAGAATTACAAATTACTTTTAGTGAACGTGATAAATCGCTGGAAAAATCTTTAAGACGTGGCATGGCATTTATTACCAGCCGTGTTGGAGATGTTGAATTTAATGGAGATTCAGAAGTTTCATTGTTAGCTAATGACTTGCTTATTAATTACTGTCGTTATGACTGGGATGGATATAGGCAAGTTTTTGCAGGTGACTACAAATCTGATATTTTAAATCTTCAAGTAGTGAATGGAATTGCTAGGAGGAATCATGATGAAGCGAAAACTTAGCAATTTTAATGATGGAGTTTTACATTATGGCACCATCAAAACAAAAAGAAACGCATTAAAAGAGAAAGTCGGACTTGAGTTTGTAGAGTCTGGGTTTCTTTTTTTTGACTTCAAACAGATTCGTCAAGAAGACACAGAAATCTATGACATTGGAAAAGACCAAACATCTAATTTAAAAGTTCAAACATATTACATTGATGGAATTGATAAGAATATTCAGAAAGTCGTTTATAAGAATGACTATTACGAAGTCAAAAATATTGATCCATCGAACGACAGAAAAACGATGTTTTGGTATTTGACGAAGAAAGGATCACTTAATGAAATTCAATGACACTTTGAATTTGGATAAATTCATCGAGATTATGAATGCTCAGCAATATCCGTGGTTCGGTACTAATGCTGAAAAGGATGAAATTGTTGATAACAAGTCGTTCTTCATCTATTCAAAAGAAGGAAGAATCGAAAAGGGTACTGATAGTCACAATCAGTATCTTCAGGAATTCACGCTTGCATTCATTACCAGAGAAAATGCTCAAGTCAACGTTTTGCAATTGAGTGATCAACTCACGAAAGCACGCTTGATATTTAGAAACTCAGATTCAGAAGAAGGCAAGTTTGCTGAAACTGATGAGGATACAAAAATGACAACAATGACATTCGTTCATGTCATAAAGGCGTGTGAATAGTCATGGCTGAGTACTTCTTAGATTTATCTAAATCAAAACAAATCGAAACAGAAATGGCAAAGGTTCCAGAACGTTCTGAAGAAGCCGTCAATAATGTCCTACGAACAGTAGGAGTTAAAGAAGCAATTCAGGATATTATCAAATTCATTCCTGTTTCGGATAGAAATAAAAAGCATGCTAAGAGTTCAAATCCGTTGAAGTCAACGATGCAGAACCTTGGTTTTAAAATAACTCCAAAAGGTGGCGCTACTGGCAAGAATGGTTTTGGGTATCTTGTATTTCCTAATGATGGACTTGGCAAGAATAATCCAATTGCTCAGAAGTTCTTTGAAACTGGTGGCGATGTCGCATCAAACTTTATTTTCGATGCTGTCATGAAGGCACTTGGAGAAGCGATGGAACTTAAATAATAGGAGGTCATTTAAATGGCTGGTGAAAAATTTACAACATTTGATGAATATAAAGTTACAAATGCATCGATTCAATGGTGGGATGAAGGGAAGTTCGTTACACCCGCTGTGAAATTAGGATGTACTGGAAAACTTGAGCTTGAAACAGAACTCAAGACTGTAATTAAAAAGTGTGAGGGTGACGAAGTTGAACACAAGGATATCCCTACACGAATTAATGGAACTTGGACAGGGCATTTCCCTGTAGAAAATCTTCGTAAAGTTTGGGGTTTGACTAACAAAGGGCTTCAAAAAGGTATTTATGCCTATGGTACTGATTCACGTCAAGGTAAAGGGATTTTAACATTCGAAGTTCTTGATCTTGACGAAGAACAACACATGCTACGTGCATTCCCTAACATGCAATTTTCAGATGGACTGAAGTGGGAACTTGAAAATGGTGGCGAAGAGATTGCTGAAATCGAACAATCATTCATTGCCATGAAAGATTCAAATAGCAAGTTCTATTACGAAGCATTGACTACAGGTAGCGATGCAATTGATACCGCATTGGCTGATAAGTGGTTAACAGCATTCACACCTGAATTAGTAGTAGCAGGCGCTGTCGATGAGGGAGTTTAGGAGGAAAATAATGACTGACAAAATTACATTGAATGATGGCACGGAAGTTTCTATCAAACCAAGAATCACATTGAAGACACTTCGCGACTTTCAAGCAAAAGATGAATTGCCTAAATCATTACTTCAGGCATTCGTTGGTGCTGAGGACAAACCTGAGATTATGGAACCTTATTTGATGAATGCTGCATGGCTGGCATATATCAATGCTAATAAGGATGATCACATGACTAAGGATGAATTTGAATCAAAGATTGATTTAGATTTTGAATTACTTGGCGACATTCTTGCACAGATGGTTGGAGGAACTGCAAAAGCTGATGCTAAGTTGGCTCAAAGTTTTAAACGAGCAACAAAAAAATCAAAAGGCAAGACAAAAAGAAACAACCAAAAATAATCATCCAAGACGTAGAAGACTTGTACAGCTTCTACGTTTTTTTTGTAGGTTTAGATCCAAGTTTTGCCGAAGATTGGACAGTGGATCAACTAAACAAATTGTTCATTAACAAAGTTGCAATTGAAAGCTTCATGAATTCATAAGAAAGGAGGTCATCTAAGGGCAAATAAAGAGATTCAACTTGAATATAAATTAATTAATTCTCAATTTAAGTCAGCACTTCGTGAGAATGGTAATGCTATCACAACTCTGAACAAGCAGTTCGCAGTACAAAAAGAGCAGATGAGAAACACTTCATCTGAATCACAAAAGTTGGAAGCACAACTTACTAAGTTAAATTCTCAGTATGAATTGGCTAGAAGTAAAACTCAGATCACTGCTGAAGCATTGAACAAAGTTAAGCAGGCAACAGGAGAGAATTCAGAAGAAACTCGTGTTTGGACTAACAAACTTTTAAGTGCACAAAAGCAGGAAGAATCACTCAAAAATCAAATTGAGGGTACAAACACAAAATTAAAAGCTGCTACTCAAGCTGAAAGTGAAGCTGCTAAAGCCTCTGAAAAACGTCAAGCCGCATTGAAGACTTTAGGTACTGAGCAGAAATCGCTTGAAACTAGTTCTGAGAATTTAAGAAAAGAGTATGACTTACAGGTCGCTAGTCTTGGTAAGAATGCAACCGCATCTGAAAAAGCTAAGTTAGCAAAACAATACTTTGCTAAGCAAGAGCAGGCCACTGCTGAACAGGTCAAGAATTTAGATAAGCAATTATCACTTGCTAAGCAAGAATATGGTGAGAATTCTCAGGAAGTTCAGGAATTAAATGGCAAGTTGCTTGATGCAAAAAAAGCACATCAGGAGTTCGCCAATTCTTTAGCTCAATCAAATGACAAGTTACAGAATTTTGGTAATTCAATGAAGTCGTTTGGTGGAAAGTTAACTTCAATCGGTAAGGGAATGACAATGGGAGTTACTGCTCCAATCGTTGCCGGTGTTGCCGCATCCGTTAAAGCTGCTAGTGATTTTGATTCAGCATTTACAGGTGTTAAGAAGACCGTTGATGAAGTTAAAGACTCAAACGGTAAAGTTAAGATTTCATATGCTGATCTGGAAAAAAGTATCAGGAGTATGGCAAAGACTATTCCTGCTACTACTACAGAAATATCTCATGTTGCTGAAGCCGCTGGTCAATTAGGAATCAAGACACAGAATGTTATGTCGTTTACCAAAACCATGATCGAGATGGGTGAAGCGACAAACATGTCATCTGAAGATGCTGCTACAGCACTTGCCAAGTTGGCCAACATTACAGGGATGCCACAAAAGAACTTCGATCGGTTGGGTTCTTCAATCGTTAATCTTGGTAATAATATGGCTACTACTGAATCAGATATCGTTGAGATGTCGCTTCGTTTAGCAGGTACTGGTCATCAGGTCGGATTAACAGAATCACAAATTACAGGTTTGGCTGCTGCTATGAGTTCCGTTGGTATTAACGCCGAAGCTGGTGGTGGTGCCATGTCACGTGTAATGCAAAAGATGAACACTGCTGTATCTGGTGGTGGGGATGCCTTGGACAAGTTCGCGAAGATCTCAGGAATGAGTTCTGAGAAATTTAAGAAGCAATGGCAAACTGATGCATCTGGTGCAATTGTTAAGTTCGTTGAAGGACTTGGCAAAGCTAAGAAGTCTGGTAAAGACGTTACAGGTGTTCTTAAAGACATGGGAATTAACTCAACTCAAGAGATTGATACGTTACTTCGTCTGTCAGGATCGAGTGGAACGTTGTCGAAGGCGTTGGACATTTCAGCTGAAGGCTGGAAGAAGAATACAGCCTTAACGAATGAAGCACAAAAGAGACATGAAACTTTTGCATCAAAACTTCAAATTCTAAAGAACAAGGTTACTGACTTGGGCATTGAATTTGGTGGTCCTTTAATGGACGCACTTAGCAGTGTTCTTGATGCTTTGAAACCTGTTCTGAAAGTAGTAGCTGATTTAGCTAACAAATTCAAGAATGCAAGTAAGCCAACTCAAGATTTTGTTCTAGCACTAATTGCAATTGCCGCAGCCATTGGACCCGTTCTTGCAGTATTAGGAACTATTGCATCTGTTATTGGAACCATAGCCTTAGCGTTTGGAGCAGTAGTTGCAGGAGTAGTTGCAATTGGAGTAGTCATTGCGGCAGCCGTTGCTGTAATTGTTGCATATGTGGTTACTCACTGGGATCAGATCAAAGAATCTACCGAGAATATCTGGAATGGTATTGTCGATTTTCTAAGTAATATATGGCAAGGAATTGTTGATACAGCTTCAGGAATTTGGCAAGGGTTGGTGGACTTCTTTAGCAATCTTTGGAATAGCATTTCTACAACTGTAATGGCCGTCTGGCAACCAATTGCTGATTTTCTAACCAATCTTTGGACGAACATAGTGAATATTGCATCAACTGTTTGGGGAACATTGGTTGATGTCTTTACCTTGATATTCATGACTATTCAATCCGTCATCGAGGGAGTTTGGACATTTATCACTTCATGGTTGACCTTTGCATGGCAAGCTATCGTTGCATTGACACAACCAATCTGGCAGCCAATTGCAGACTTCTTTGTAAGTTTGTGGAATGGAATTTCCAGTGTTGCACAAAGTGTTTGGGGCGCAATTAGTTCATTCCTGAGTTCCGTTTGGAATGGCATTAAGAGTGTTGCAACAACAGTGTTTAATGCACTATCTGCATTCTTCAGCACAATCTGGAATGCAATTAAAACAGTGACTTCGAATGTTTGGAATGCTATTAAATCAGTAGTTACGAATGTTTGGAATGGAATCAAGTCAACTGCCACCAGTGTATTTAATGGTGTTAAATCTGTAATCACAAACGCATGGAATGGAATCAAGTCAGTTACAAGTTCTGTTTGGAACGGAATTAAATCTGTGATCACTAATGTTTGGAATGGAATTAAATCGGTAACGAGTTCAGTGGTAAATGCTGTTAAATCAGTAGTTACTAATGGATGGAATGGAATCAAGTCGGTTACTACTTCAGTTTGGAATGGAATCAAGTCAGCAATGACTACACCAGTTGAAGCAGCCAAAAGTAAAATCTCTGGAATTGTTGATGCAATCAAAGGATTTTTCTCAGGGATGCATTTGAGTATTCCAAAAATTCATTTACCTGCAATGCCTTACTTTAGTATTTCAGGTAGTTTTGATTTGAAGAAGAAGACAGTTCCTCACTTATCAGTTAAATGGCATGCAAAAGGTGGAATCATGACGCAACCAACCATGTTTGGAATGAACAATGGTGTTGCTCAAGTCGGTGGAGAAGCTGGTCGTGAAGCTATCTTGCCATTAAATGAAAAGAACCTTGCTGCTATCGGTAATCAAATTGCCGCTGCTACTACTGAACGAGTTGAGAATAGTAATACTACATATTTGAACTTAAATATGACAAATAATATTGCTAGTCCTGCCGATTCAGATTACATGATCGATAAGTTGGATAGATATCTTGGAAATATTGGAATTAAGAAAAACTTTGGAATAAGGGGAGTGTGATTAAATGGCATGTTCAACGATTGTGATCGATGGAATTGAAGACAAAGATATGTTGGTATCTGTCGCAACACGGCCAAAGATTTCATCTCCTGAATATGATTTTGAATCAACTTATATTGATGGTAGGGATGGCAGTGTTAATAGACTTCAATATATTAAAGATGTTGAACAGACTATTGAGTTCAATATTTTGGAAGACTTCAATATCAAAAGTCAATTAAGATTCGTAAAAGCATGGCTGTTCAATGCTAAGAAGTATTACTTCAAAGATGACTTTGTGTATCGTAAAGTTAAGCGAGTTGAGATTGATGATATTGAGAATGACATCGCTGAGTACGGCAAGTTTGATGTGAAATTTTACTGTGATCCATTCGAATACATCGTTGCCGATCAGACTATCAAAGTAACTGATTCAGAAATGATAATTAATAAAGGAACGTACAAGTCACTTCCTAGAATTAAGATTCTGGGAAAAGGTAAAGGAACCATCACAGTTAATGACACTGTGGTCGCATTAGATCTTCCAGAAGAGAACATCATCATTGATTCAGACGTTCAGGAAATTTACAAGGATGATACGAATTATGGATTATCCATGACAGGGGAATTTCCTGAATTAAAACCAAAAGATAATTTGATTCTAGTAAACGGAGATTTTGACACAATTGAAATTCAGATGAGGGAGAGATACCTATGATCAAACTTTTTCCTCAAGATGCTACTGAAGAACAATTAAAAACAAACGGTGTCGCGATTCTTGATAATGCGATTACTGAGAACTCGGTTCAGGAAGTTAAGAATGGATTATTCACTTTCGATTTTGAATACTTGTCTTCAGGAAAGTATTCAAAGTTAATCGAAGGCAATATGATCGTCGTTGTACCAACACCTCACGGTAATCAACCATTCAGAATTTACGATATTGTCGAACATATCGGGTACTTAGAAGTGCAATGTAATCACTTGTTCTATGATTTAGCTGATAACTTCATCGAAGACACTAACCTAGTCAACCTCACAGGCACGGCAGTTATGAATAAATTGAACTCAACAATGCAATACCCAAGTAAGTTCAGATTCAGTTCTGATATTGGAAAAGTTGCCAACGCAAGAATTGTTCGAATGAATCCTGTTGAGATGTTGCTTGATACAGGCAAAGACAATTCATTCATCAGTCGTTGGGGTGGCGAGATCATTCGTGATGGCTATGATGTTAAGTTTCTGAAAGATTCAGGTATTGATAATGGATACAAAATCAAACATGGTAAGAATTTAACAGGATATGACTATGATATTGATTATCAACAAATCGTTACAAGAATTATGCCATATGGATTTGATGGTTTGATGATTCCTGAAAAGTATGTTGATTCTCCAAATATCAATGATTATTCTCACATCAAAATTAAAAAAGTTGAGTACAAAGATGTTAAAGCCATCTCTGAAAACTCAACTGTTGATCAAGACGATGCATTACCACTTGAAGATGCGTATGCAGAATTAAGACGGTTAGCTAAAGAGGACTTCGAAGTTAACAACTTTGATAAACCTCAAATTAATATCAAGATTAAGTTCAAGCATCTTGGTGATACGAAAGAATATGAACAGTTCAAAAAACTTCAGCATATTGGTATTTGGGATAAAGTACATGTTCAATTACCAAACGTTGAAGTTGTAAGTAAGATATTGAGTTACAAATTTGATGCTATTTCTAAGAAATACACTGAAGTAGTTCTGGGAACTGAAACTAAGAAGTCAATCATTCAGCAAGGTAATGATACAAGTTCAAAAGTCGATCAAGTTGGCAACAAGGTCGACGATGTCTCAAAAGACGTTGAAGAAACCAAAACTGAGACTGCCAATGGCACTA
>NZ_BAMN01000010.1 GCF_000615905.1 Companilactobacillus nodensis DSM 19682 = JCM 14932 = NBRC 107160 | reverse complement strand
TTACATTATAAATATATCATGTAATATAAAATCTTTGGTCATTAAAAATAGTTTATTTGTTTTTAAATAAGGATTATTCGGACGGGTTAAACAAAATACGTTAAATTAAACATTACAATAGCGTGACAGGTTCATTAAGTTAAGACTTATACAATGAAATGTAGATATTAAAGTGTTATGATATTTTTGCGGTACAGAAATGTACTGTATATTTTCTGCTTTCACGATAACTAATATGGAGATGAGGTCAAACCGCCTCATCTTTTTTTGTGTCCCTTTAGCTGATTTCTTGTGTGATTTTTCGCAATTGCGTAAACTTTAACTAGAGAACTCAACTAACCAAAAGGGAGAGCAATCATGTTTAAGAAAATTATTATTGCCGTAGACGGAAGTCCAGTTTCATACAGAGCGCTGGACTATGGAATTGAATTGGCAAAGAGGTTTGATTCACTTATCGAATTAGTAGCAGTTGTGAATACAAATAATATTCCTGTAAGTGTTGGAGTATCATACATGCCATTGATCAATGATCTAGAGGATCAAGTTAAAAAGCACGTTAAAGTTGCGGAACAACAAATTAAGAATGCTGAATTATCATACAACGTTATTCTTGAAAAAGGTGATCCGCGAGGATTAATTGCGACAGATGTTCCTAAGCACACTGGTGCTGATACAATCGTGATGGGTAAGACTGGTAGACATGCAATTAAGAACTTTCTGATTGGATCAGTTACGCATCATGTTATTGAGAAAGCACAGATTGCGGTATTGCTTGTAGACTAACGTAATACAATTATATTCATTCTTTGAGTCGTCTCAAAAAAGATTGACAAGAAAAATTGATGATAATTTATTTGAAATCCGCGTTAAATCTTCTGATGGAATTGAAAGATTATTTTATTTTAAGTTGTTAAAATCCAGATATGTTATTGTCAGTGGTTATACAAAGAAAAGCCAGAAAATTCCTTTAAAAGAATTTAAAAAGGCTAAGAAAATAAAAAAAGAATATCTTAGTAGGAGATCTAAAAATGAAGGAATATAATTTTGATGATTTACTTAAAGAAAAGTTAAAAAATCCAAAATTCAAAGAATCTTTTTATGAAGAGCGTAGAAGGTTAGAAAATCTGACTGTAACTGACTCTAAAGTTAAAAACTATGATTTTAAACAGGCAGATAAAATTAAAAGAGAATACATGTAGACTAAAAAGGACCTACCATTAAATGGCAAGTCCTTTTTGCATGTGCAATTGATAATATTCAGTTCCAGCGTTGTCCAGCATTTCGTGCCAATTTTCAAAGACTGTAGTTTGCTTGACTAGTGCATCCCACGACTCTTGATCAGCTTGTTCGAGCGTATTGACGTCGTATATGCCAACCGATTTCATAAAATCTTCAATACAGAAGTATTGTGTATTACGTTCCATGAAGTCGTTTGAAAAGTAGTGAACGAAGGGAATATCCTTAAGCTTCTGACGGATAAGACATTCTCTTGAAATTTTGTCTAAAATAGTTTCCCCAGCATGCACGAAGATTCCCCCTATGAATCATTTTTTGAATTCTCATGTAATTGTGCTTTTAGATTATCAATTTCTTTGTGTAAGTCTTTATTTTCGTTAGATAAATCGTCTAACTTGGTAATAATTTGATCAAGTTTGTTTTCATTTGCTTCTTTCGAATCCTGAGTGAAGTAATTGGTAATAGTACTAGTTAATGTACCAATGAATCCAATTCCAACGACCATCAAGACCGCGGCAGCAATTTTGCCAATTACCGTGGTTGGAGTAACATCACCGTATCCTACGGTCGATGCAGTGACTAGTGCCCACCAGAAGGATTCCCCCAAAGATGCTCCTTCAGCAATTGAATACACGATTGCGGCAGTTACTAGTAATATCAACGAGATGATTATTAGGTAGATAAGACCGTTCATTTTCAAAAATTTACTAAAGTGTTTTTGAACCTTACCAGCGATTCCCATAAAACGCAGCAGTGTAAAAACCTTCATTGCTTGGAAGACTCGAAAAACTCTGAAAATTCTGAAAGCACTAAATATTGAATTGAAAGGAATGATTGCTAATAAATCAAAGATGTTTTTGCGAAAGAAGAGCAACTTATCTTTTGCAAATGTCAGTCGGACAAAATAATCAATGGTAAAAATTGTTAATGTTCCGACTTCGATAATTACGAATGGTAGTCTCGTATTATCGATACTTGGGACATAACTCATTGCCAATGTGACTAACGATAATAAACCAGAAATAATTATTACAATGTAGTAGGCAACTTTTAATCGTCGATTTTTAAAAATATTATTAAACTTTTTCATATTATTTCTTCTATCTTAAGTATTAATAATACTGATCAAATGCCTCTCTATGTAATATCATATCGTATTTTAAGATAGATGAAATTTAAATTCAATATAAAATTTATTAAATCATGAATAAAAAGGTAAACAAGGTTTAACCTTATTTACCTTCGCTGATCATTTTTTCAACTTCATTTTCGTTATGTGCTAACCAGCCACAGGCAGCTGCAGCAATGGCGCCAACTAAATCATCAAGGAAGACGTTGATCTTGCCAGTTGATTTATCGTTGAGCTTTTCCAGAACGCCATGTTTCAGCTTATCAACATAACCATAGTTAGTTACTGAAACGGATCCGTATAGACTTGCCAACGTGATGGCCATGTTTTCGTCAATGCCGTATGTAGATTCATCAGTTCTCATAATACGCTGCATAGGGGATGATAAAAGGCCTTTTTCAGCAAGAACGTCGAGCTCAATCCCGGTCATGATTGCGTTTTGAGCTTCACGTTTGTGCAGTACTTTTTTTATTGCGTGAATCGATATCTCTTCGTCTAAGCCCTCGACATATTTCTTTTCCAAGAAGATAACAATTTCAGCAATATCTGGCAAGGTTACTCCACGTTCGTTTAACATTTTGATAATGTGTTCATAATATTCTTTATCTTGTTCATCAAATGATGTCATAAAATTCCTCCATAATTATATTTCTGATAACCATTCCGATTGGAATTCATTTAAAAATTCATACATAAATTGTTGACGATGTAAGGCAATATTCTTTGCGGTAGGTGTATTCATCATACTTGTTAACTTTAACAGTTTTTCATAAAAATGATTAATTATTGTCTCGTTATCTAGATTACGATATTCAGCCTTATTCATTTTTTCACGTGGTGCTATCGATGGATCATAAATCGTTTCCGCATTGGCTCCACCATAATAAATAGCACGTGTAATACCGATGGCTCCGATGGCGTCTAGTCGATCGGAATCTTGCACAACTTGTCCGGCTAATGACAATTTTGGCGGATTCTTGCTTAGTGATTTGCTGAAAGATAGATTATGAGTAATGTACATAATTTCATCGATTTGGTCATCAGTTAATTCGATGCTCTTCAAAAAGTTTTTGATTTCAATTTCTAATTCAGCAGGATCATCGACTAGTTTATCATCAGCAACATCATGCAGGTAAGCGGCGGCAAGTGTAATCAGTTTGTCAGTTTTTTCTTCCTTTGATAATCTAGTTGCCATTTTAACAACTCGTTCAATGTGATCGAAGTTGTGGCCGGTATGGTCAGTTACCATTTTTTTATATGAAAATTGGCGTATTTGTTTGATTTGTTCAGCAGTATTCATTATCTAAAACAGTCCTTTGTTATTTATATATATTATTCTAGCAGAGAATCAGGTTGTGACTATGTTTAATAAGATAATTGTACTAAAATATAGTTATAACTTAGGAGGTATTTAGCTTATGAATTATATTAATAAAGAAATTCCTGACTTTGATGTCAAGGCGTACCAAAATGGTGAATTGAAGAGCTATAATAAGCAGAACTTGCTTGGCAAATGGTCAATTTTGTTCTTCTACCCAGCTGATTTTTCTTTTGTCTGTCCAACAGAACTTCAAGATTTAGAAAAACATTATGCTGATTTTAAAGCAAATAATGCTGAAATTTATTCTGTATCTGTTGATAGTGAATTTTCACATATGGCATGGGCAGAGAATACCGATAGTATCGGTAAGATCGAATATCCTATGTTGGCTGATCAGAAACATCAATTAGCGGACTTTTTTGATTTAATCGATTCAGATAGTGGTCAAGCATATCGTGGTGTTTATATCATCAATCCTGAGGGGATTATTAAGTCATACACTGTTAATGCAATGGGCATTGGCCGTAATGCTGAAGAAATCCTAAGAACACTTGAAGCAGCACAATTCGTTGCCGAAAATGGTGATAACGTTTGTCCAGCAAACTGGCATCCAGGTGAAAAAACAATTGTTCCGGGTGCAGATTTAGTTGGTAAAATTTAATCATTTAAATTGATAGTCCCGTTGCCGGGACTATTTTTTTGACATTAAAAGCCATATCTGGTATTTAAAATGTTCCGTCGATACTAGATATTGTATCGCTTCCAAAGTAATATAAAAAATTTAATAATTCGGCTCAATCCTTGCTACAACAACTTGGAGCGGTTTTGCTCGCATTTTCACTTAAAATAAACCATGGAAATTCATAATGAGAGTGGTAATATTTTATTTGTTGTTCGTTTAAAGGGGAACAAATTTAGTTTTATATAAGTGAGGAGAAGGATTAAATGACAAGTATTTTTAGCCCAAAGTGGTATGTCGAACAAATGAAGGGTTGGAGTTTTAAGAGTTACATGCTCTTAATGTTTGGTTTAGGTGCCATCACAGCTTCGACACTTTCACATAGTATGAGTGGTATTGCCGTCGCAACTTGGTTTGCCGGTGTTTTAGGATTTACATGTACAGTAGCAATTACTAATGCAAAACCTTTAAACGGTGTATTAGGATTAGTTTCAGCACTTATTTATATCTTCGTAGCTATCAACGCTAAGAACTTCGCTGATGTTATTTTACAAACAAGTTACATTATCCTTCTGGATATTCCTGTTTTGATCAGTCCACAATGGGCAAAGGATGCTGAAAAGCACATTCATGGTCTTACAGCTCCTAAGTGGCTATTAACAGCCGTATTCTTCTTTGCATCATGGGGTCTTCTATATTTGATGGATACACATCTATTTATCAGTCCTAGACCAGTTATTGATTCTGTTGCCAGTGCTATTGGTTTCACAGGTGCTTTGTTATGTACATTGCGCTTCCGTGAACAATATTATTTCTGGACAGTTCAAGGTATCATGTCAATCGTTCTTTGGGGTGTTACAGCAGCTCAAGGTGATGCCAGTCCTGTATTATTCTTGACATACATTATGTACTTCATGAATGATATGATTGCATTCTTCGATTCACACATCCACTGGTTCCACAAAGTTGAATCATCAACATCAGTCGCTGATGATCCTAGCCAACAATTAAATTAATTAGTTGTAAGTTGAGTAGAAAACTCAACTTTTTTTTGCCAAAATGATATTATATTAGTACATTTACAAAAAGTGGGTTAGATTTATGCGTGGGAAAAAGATTATAAAAATTATGTTGATTTCGTTGATTGGAATCTTTGTTGTTGCTGATTTAGCGGGTGGAGCATATTTGTTCAATTATGCTTTTAAGAAGGGCGGTTATAGTAGTACGACCGTCAGCCACAAGCCGCTGACTGGAAATAATAAGTGGTTCAATGAACAGGATCAGAAAATTTGGACCGAAAAGTCTAAAGATGGTTTGACACTAAAGGCTAGATATTTACCAGCTGCACAGAAGACCAATAAAACGGTCGTTGTTATTCACGGCTATGGCAGTGCCAGCAAGTACATGGGTTCATTCGTAAGGATTTTTCATGATGCAGGTTATAATGTCTTAGCTCCGGATAATCGTTCTTTTGGAATGAGCGGTGGTGAATATGCCGGTTATGGTTGGAAAGATCGTAGCGACATTATGGAGTGGATCAGTCGGATCAATGAGGTCAATGGTAAGGATTCGCAAATTGGAATGTACGGTATCAGTATGGGTGCTGCAACCGTGATGTACACACTCGGCAAGCAACCAGAGAATGTCAAATGGGCCATTGAAGACTGTGGTTACGCGACTATCTCGGGTGAACTTAATTATCAATTAAAGGATATGTTTGGTTTGCCGAGTTTTCCATTAGTCCAAACGGCAGCTATCTATTCTAAGATGTTTGCCGGATATAATTTCTATGAAGCAAATACTAAGAATACTTTGAAGAAGAGCCATGTGCCGTTATTCTTGATTCATGGTTCAAAGGATAAGTTTGTGCCGACAAGTAATATTTATACTAATTACAAGAATGCTAATGACCCTAAGAAGATGTGGATCGTTAAGGGTGCTGGACACGGTGAGGCTTATAACAAGGAAAAATTTAAGTATATTAAAGAAGTTACTGATTATGCTGCTCAGTATTTTAAGTAGTGGTTTTGCTTCCGATTGTCAGTGATTCTACCTGCTGTGGGACCAGTCCCAGCCACAGTTCGGTCTGGTACTTCGACTTTAAGCTTTGCATAGTTCGCAAATCTTAAAGCACGTCCTTTTTGTAAGGCCGATGGATCGCTGACCTAACAAAAATTTCACAGCTGGTTTCATCTCTGACAATCTCCAGCTATGATATTGCCGCTATTGTTTTCTATTGTACAAATCAAATTATGTGGTGTTGTCTACTTGAAAGTATGGCGAATTCAGTGGAGGCAGACAGATATGGTATCCCGTGTCGATGCAGTTAGTCAGCGTATTTTGCTGGCTTAGTGCATGGGACGCCTTGAAGACGTGAGCTTCGGCTTCAAGGCGAGGTCATAGACCGTACTTTGGCTATGGCCGTTCCCCACGATACCGTATCTGTCTGACGGAACAACAAATAAAATCAAAATACCAGAACGGGAAAGTAAAAATTCCTGTTCTGGTATTTTTCTATCTAAGTGAAACAGTTTCTTTATAGGCTTTGTTTTCACTATGATAATTTATCTCAATTATTAATTCATCTTGGTCTGTAAAATCATTTTTTAAATGTAGTGCTTGTTCAGGATTGATGACTTTTCCATCCATATCCTCAAATTCATCAGTGTCGTTGATTACGATCGAATCAATCGTCGCCTGAGACTTGCCGGTATTCTTGATAACTAAATTTGTTTTTTTCAAATTAATAGCAATATAAGGTCGTTGATATTTTTCTATTACATCGACGGTTTTTTTCATTGAAGAGTTGATCTTAAAAATTGAGGTTGAAAGTAAAATTACGCCAACGATTCCAGTTACTGCTAGAACAATGGCAGATATTGCTAGAGTTAGTTCGTTAAATGGTGTCATGTTTTTCGCTTCCTTACGACTTTGTCACATGTGCTAACACTTGTGCAAGGTCTATTTACTTGTGTTTCCGTATCTTGAATAATAACTAAAGGATAATATATCAGAGGAGATTTTAATGCAGAAGATAAAGTATAATCGAGAAACTTTTAAAATAATATTAATGTTATTGATGGTGTTGGATCATATTCCTTATTTTATTTCACCATATTTAGCGGATGTATTCCACATAATAACTAGAGTTGTTGCCGTTGGTTTTGGGTATTTAGTCATCGAAGGGTTGCGCTATACGCACAGTAAACGTGATTATCTAATTAGACTAACTAGTTGGGGTATCTTTATGGGGATTGGTAACTTCATTATGAACCAATTCTTGAGTCAAGAGTACCAAATGTCAATTCTTGGAGACAATATTTTTATTACGTTGGCGTTAGGTGCTGCAATCGTTACACTTTGGAACACTGACAATAGGCGAAATAAGTGTATTGCATTTGCTTTGTTATTGATCGGATGTGTGCCAATTCTAGAAGGTGGCTTTTTATTGTTGCCGTTTATGTTTATTACCAATTTAACCTATAACAATGTTAAACAACGTGATTTATCATACTTGGGCTTAGCGGTATTCTTTGGAATTCTAGAATTATCATTAAGTTTTTCAGCTATTAGTACAAATAGCTTTATAGGGATTTTTGACGGTATTGCGATGAATGCCAGTAGTATGTTTTTCATTTTGGTCGTTCCGTTATTGCATTTATACAATGGGCAACAAGGAAAAATGGGTAAGCAGTTTAAGTATTTATTTTATGTTTTTTATCCAGCACATTTATGGATCATTCATTTAGTTGCTAATTACTTAGGAAATTAAAATAGTTGACAATATGTCTTATCGACATATACTAGCAATTGTCGATAACGACATAGGAGAATAACTATGACAAAACAATTTAAAACATTAGAAGATTTTTAGGAACACATTTTATTTATACATATGAAAACGGCTGGGAATATGAATGGTACGCTAAAAATGATCACACGGTTGATTATCGTATTCACGGTGGGATGGTTGCAGGACGTTGGGTAACTAATCAAGAAGCTGATATTGTCATGTTGACAGAAGGTATTTACAAGATTTCTTGGACAGAGCCAACCGGAACAGACGTTGCGCTTGACTTCTTACCAAACGAAAAGAAGATTCACGGTACAATTTTCTTCCCTAAGTGGGTTGAAGAACATCCAGAAATCACTGTTACATACCAAAATGAACACTTGGAACTTATGCGTGAATCACGTGAGAAATACGAAACATATCCAAAATTAGTTGTTCCGGAATTCGCAAATATCACTTATATCGGAGATGCTGGTATTGATAATGAAGATGTTATCAGTGAAGCACCTTACGATAATTTACCTGATGATATTCGTAGTGGTAAGTATTTCAATGCCGAATATAAGAGAACTAATAAATAAATTTGAGAAAATTTATCAGGATGAGATAATATTTGTGGTAGTTGATAGAATAGTAGGAGAGATAAATGCCTAAAAAAAGAGTGTTACCATACATATTATTAGGTTTGATCAATAATCAAACTAAAATGTCTGGTTATCAAATCAGTCAAGAATTTAATCATGAGATTGGAGAATTTTGGCATGCATCACATAGTCAAATTTATCCAGAATTACAAAGAATGATCTCTGACGGATGGATTGAACCAGATGCTGAAGTTAGTGATTCCAAATCCATTTTTTATTTGATTACTTTCGATGGAAAAAATATTCTTCAAGAATGGCTTAGTGAGCCGTTGTCCGAAAAGGATGACTTGTTTTCTTTGAAACTGTATTTTATTAAGAATCAGGATAGCCCTTTGTTGAGGGAGCTGGTTGAGCAACAATTACAGATCAATTCAAGTCATTATGAGCATTTACGCAGTCGTCGTGAATTAGTTTTCCCGGATGAAGCTAGTATTCAAAATAGCTATGGACATTCTCTGATTTTAAATCGTGCCATTGAACGAGAGCGGAATCATATTAATTGGTTAAAGAGCACTTTGGATAATTTAGAATAGATGACAATCTTACATAACTGTAAGATTAAGCTAACGATTCAGTTACATCCGCTATAAAGGTGTTTACTAAATTATTTATAAGAGTGATAATTAATATTGGTAAATGAATTTGAACATTTATCAAATAAAAACTACATATCATATGCTAAATCCGTAATGAAACGGCTTTGAAGTCTGCCCGGCTTCAAAGCTGTTTTTTTGGCACTATGTCAATTAACGAGAAAGAATAGTTGCCATTTTGTATACCTTCCACTAATATGATCACGACTTAGAAATTGGAGGATGATCATATGACAGAAACAAATGGATATTTCCAAAATGATAACGAGAAAGAACTTAATATTGTAAACCTACCAAGTTTGGAAGCTGAAGCTGAAAAAATTATTCCAAAGGGCGGCTTCGGATACATCGCTGGTGGCTCTGAAGACAACTGGACATTGAAGGCTAACACAGAGGCATTCAATCATGTTCAAATCGTTCCTCATGTATTGAGTGACATTGAAGACCCACAAACAAACACAAGTATTTTTGGAATTGATGTTAAGACACCAATTATGATGACTGCCACTGCTGCACAAGGTTTGGCACATGCTAAAGGCGAAATGGATACAGCAAAAGGTATTGCCAAGGCTGGAGCTTTGATGGAGCAAAGTACTTATTCATCAACTTCAATTGCTGATACGATGGCAGCTGGTAACGGTGCTCCTCAATTCTTCCAACTTTATATGAGCAAGGATTGGACCTTCAACGAGAGTTTGCTCAAAGAAGCTAAGCAGGCTGGTGCTAAGGCTATTGTTCTAACAGCCGATGCAACTGTCGATGGTTATCGTGAGTCCGATATTATCAATGACTTCCAATTTCCGACTCCAATGGCTAACTTGACTAAGTTCAGTGAAGGCGATGGAGAAGGCAAGGGTATCGGTGAAATTTATGCCGCCGCTGCTCAAAAAATCAGTCCCAAGGATATTCAACGAATCAAGGATATTGCTGGACTACCTGTTATTGTTAAGGGTGTTCAAAGCCCAGAAGATGCTTTGCTTGCAATCGGTGCTGGTGCTGATGTTATCCAAGTATCAAATCATGGTGGCCGTCAGTTAAATGGTGGACCTGCATCATTCGATGTCTTGAGCGATGTTGCTAAGGCCGTAAATCACAGAGTTCCAATTATCTTTGATAGTGGTGTTCGTCGTGGATCACATGTCTTTAAGGCATTAGCTAGTGGTGCTGATATGGTTGCCATGGGAAGACCAGTAATCTATGGCTTAGCACTCGGTGGTGCTGATGGGGTCTATTCAGTTGTTGAACATTTGAATGATGAATTCAAGACAATCATGCAATTGGCTGGTACTAAGACAATTGAAGATGTTAAACATGCTAAATTATTAAAGAAATAAAAATAACAGTGTTGGGAAATATTTATCCCAGCACTGTTTTTATATCAGTTTAATTGTTTGAATTATGTGTTTAAACATGTAATAATTACCGTGAATCCAAATCTGAGGTGATTGTGATGTTCAAATCAGTAATTTTTCAAATAATCAGTAAGAGTATCTTTATCCCTAATTATTATCTACCTTGTTTATTATTAAGCGTAATTGCTGGATTCACTTTATTTCTATACTTTATGCGCAAAAAGAAAAGGAATTAAATCCGTTTGGTTTTAACCCAACTATTATTATTCTTTGATAGTCGGATGATCGAGATAATCAAACTTCCAAAGAAGATGACGTACATATATGAAACTAACGCTACAGCGCGAAATCTTTTGAAGATATTTGATTTCTCATTTAAGAAGTCGGTGTGATTGATGATCACACCTTTTTTTTCGGTCTTTTTTAGTTCACCAATGTATAGCTCCGTGAATAGGGCACCGAAGAGTAGTCCTAGAATTGATAAGAAAAAGAGAGCGATGAATTCTCTCAATAAGTTATTCGAATCAACGATAAAGAATTTAACGGTGTAGAAAATAATCGCAAAGTCAGACAGAATGTTTAAGACCGGCATGATACAAAATAGTAACACATCAGCTTTTTGTAGATTACTCATTATCCTGGATCTTAAGACTGATTTCAAATATTTCCAACAGTTGAAGCCGCCTTGTGACCAGCGAGCACGTTGGATAATAAGTTTTTTAAGACTGGTCAGAGCCTCTTGATCGACATAGGCATTTCCGATGTATTTGATTTTTAATCCCTTTAACTTCATTCGTAAGGTTAATTCATAGTCTTCCAAAAGAGCGTCGCCCCAAGCTTATCACCAAGCTTATCAAGAACTGAAGAAGCTCTGAAGAATTGGCCATTCCCGCAAAGTGCGGCCGCATCGATATATGAGCGGAATAACTGTGTTAGATGATTGATCACGAAGAATTCAATATCTTGAAAAGTTTGTAAGATAGTTTTGGGAGATTTCATTTTTACTCTTAATTGAGCTGCGGCGACTGAATCATCTTGAAATGCCCGATCCAACTCAATTCCAGAGTTGAAACTTAGTACTCCGTCAGCGTCCATCACGCCGATAATCGAATGTTTCTGATCAAATGGTGATTTTTCGATTATACGTTTGATCATGGGAATGGCGGAATTAAGTGAACTTCCTTTGCCAGTTTGAGCATTCGGTAGTTTCCGTTGAATGATTGAGATTGGGCCAGCAATTTTTTGTGCTATTTTGACTGTATTGTCAGTTGAATCATCATCGATGACGATAATGTGCTTTGACATTTTGAGATCAAGTAGTTTTTCTAGTGTATCGCTAATTACTTTTTCTTCATTCAAGCACGGTATTAATATGATATAAAAAAACGGTTCGTCGGACGGAGATACTGGAATCTGATTGCGTTGTAGTTGGTCATTGAAAAAAGTGAAGATCATTAAGAAGCATTGTGTCATAAATATTAATAAAGCAATGATATAAAAGATCATATAATCACCCCTTTGATGCCTCATTCTGACCAGGTAGACAGTAATAATCAAATTAAATGCGTACAAAAATATTGCTGGATTGTATTGTTATATTTATGTATCTTTAATTATTCCTAAACTTTGAATATAGTATTGATAAAACAGTCTTAGATACCGTATATGTGAAATTATTGTTAATTTTTATTCAAGTTATTCTTAAAATGTCATGGAGATATGATCAACCAATTATCGTTGATATATAAGTGCTTTAAACCGAAATCTTACGTATCAAAATTTTTGAAGTTTATGAGAAATTATTAATATTCTATATAGAAGAACAATTCTTTGTGTATATAATCTCAAAGTAGTATTATTTGGTTATGCTAAAAAGAGGGGGAAATAATTTTGGTAAAATTCTTACGTACAAATAAGTATGCATCATATGTTTTAGCAATTATTAGAATTTATTTTGGTTTCCAGTGGGCAATTGCCGGATGGGGTAAAATTACTGGAGGATTCTCAGCTCAAGGAATGTTGATGGGTGTTATAAAGAATCCAGTTAAGGGACCGGAAGGCAACGTTCTATATCCTTGGTTCAACGGAATGATCCAAAACATGATTCTACCAAACAACGGGATGATCAGTTTCTTAGTTGCTTGGGGCGAGTTCCTAGTTGGCCTAGGCTTGATCTTCGGTTGCTTAACTACCGCTGCCACATTCTTTGGTATGATGATGAACTTCTCATACATGCTAGCAGGAACAGTTTCAGTCAATCCTGAATACATTTTCTTTGAAATGTTTATTATCTTCGCTGGATTCAACGCTGGTAAGGTCGGCTTGGATTACTGGGTAATTCCATGGATCAGAACACATATTTTTAAGCAGAAATCTGCAGAAGTAAGTTTTAAATAGCCAAAAGAGCAATCCTTTATAATTGGATTGCTCTTTTTGTATAAAAATAATAATGACCACGTATCCAGTAATTGGTATAATTGAATTCATAAGGGATAATATTTATTGAGGGAGTTGTATTATATGGCGACACTTATGGATGTGGCAAAGCGTGCCAACGTTTCAAAGATGACGGTCTCACGTGTTATTAATCATCCAGATATGGTTACTAATGAACTTAAACAATTGGTATATCAGGCGATGCAAGAATTAGATTATCATCCTAATTTAATTGCAAAAGCTTTGGTCAATAATTCTACACGAATCGTTAAATTGTGTATTTTAGAAGATATTGATACAACCGAACCTTATTATATGAACCTAATGGTGGGGATCGCTAAGACTTTGGATCTTCATCAGTATTCGTTGCAATTAGTTACACGCCGAAACTTTGACATTGGTAACTGTGATGGATACATAATTACAGGAATGCGTAAGGAGGATCTTGATTGGATCAAGAAACTTGATAAACCTGTAATTATGTTTGGCGAAAATCGTTATGGATTGGATTATGTTGATACCAATAATAAAGCTGGTACCTATCGGATGGCTAAGCTAGTTTTGGAACGTGGATATGAGCATTTGGTCTATATTGGTATAGATAGCAAAGAGTCATTTGAATATTCACGTGAAGCTGGATTTATTCAACAAGTTCAGGAGAATCAGATGATTCCGGAATTATATCGTTTTGAGAATCACAGTCACTTAGCCGAAGAATTCATCACTAAACATTGGGATGAAATTGAATCTAACACCGCTTTTATTTGTGCTTCAGACCGTCTGGCGATGGGAATCGAACGAGGAATCGCTCGCTGTGGTGGTTCGATACCAGATGATTATGGTGTAACTGGCTTCGATGGAGTCTTCTTGAGCCAAGTTGCTTCGCCTAAAATAACAACAGTCAAACAATCTATCATTGAGATGGGGAGTGCCTGTGGTGAGAACCTTTTGGATAAGATCAATTCCAAGACATCTCAGGGTAATCTTATCTTTGAACCCAAGATAAGTATGGGTGGAACTTTAAGAGAATAAAACTGTTATCGGTAACATTTATGTAAGCCCTATTATTATTGGGCTTATTTTTTTATACTTATTTGGAAGCGGTTACCAGTTGGGAGGGTGCGAACGCAATGAAATGGTATGATAATGCAATTATTTATCAAATTTATCCGAAGAGTTTTCAAGATTCAAATGATGATGGAATCGGAGATCTGCCGGGAATCATTCAACGGTTAGATTATATTAAGCAACTTGGCGTTAATACTATTTGGTTAAATCCCATTTTTGTATCACCACAAGTCGACAACGGTTATGATGTGTCTAATTATTTCGCTATCGATCCAAGTTTGGGAACGATTGATGATTTTGAAAAACTAATGACAGAAGCACATAGTCGGAATCTCCATGTAATATTGGATTTGCCAATAAATCATACTTCGGACCAGCATCCGTGGTTCACAGATGCTATTAATAATAAGAATAGTATTTTTAAAGATTATTATATTTGGGATAAACAAGTTGATGGACATGAGCCAAACAATTGGGGGTCATTCTTTGGCGGCAGTGTCTGGTCAAAGGTACATCCTGATAGTGAGTATTATTATTTCCATTTGTTTGATAAAAAAATGCCTGATCTTAATTGGAAGAATGTTGAAGTTCAGAAGTCCATGGCCGATATTGCTAAGTTCTGGATTGAAAAAGGTGTCGACGGCTTCAGATTAGATGCCTTCATTCATATGGCTAAGGCTAACTTGAAACAAATGGCTTTGGATGATTCTGAGAAATATCCAGTTGATGACACATTCTTTGCTAATTTACCTGAGGTTAAAAAATATCTTGGTGGATTCGTTAGCCAAATCAAAGAAGAAAATTCTGACATATTCTTATTGGGAGAAGCGGCATCAGCCAATGTATATCAAGCGGCTGAGTATACGCAACCTGATGAGAATGGCTGTGACATGGTAGTATCGTCTGACAACTTTG
This sequence comes from Companilactobacillus nodensis DSM 19682 = JCM 14932 = NBRC 107160, assembly GCF_000615905.1. Classification (GTDB taxonomy): domain Bacteria; phylum Bacillota; class Bacilli; order Lactobacillales; family Lactobacillaceae; genus Companilactobacillus; species Companilactobacillus nodensis. The sequence goes on along the minus strand of NZ_BAMN01000010.1, from coordinate 74,599 downwards.
GCGAAGTTTATGATGATAAGAACTTTGGAGATATTCCTAAGTTCTTCCGCCCGCGTCAGATTTCACTCGATAGATTCAAGAATACCTTTGTAAAGTGGGAGAGTGTTTTAGCTAACACTAGTTTCCCTGCCTTGACGTGGGGCAATCATGATATTAGCCGCTTTGTTGATAGATTAAAATTGCCAACTGACGATATTAAGTTGAAGAAGTCTCTGGCAATGATGATGTTTTTGCAACGTGGAATTCCGATTATTTATTATGGTGAAGAAATCGGACAGCATGGATTAAAATATGAGAATCTGTCTGACTTCGACGATCAGCGAGCGGTTGATCTTATCAAGAACCTGCGTAGTAAGAAGGTTCCTGACAAACAAATTCTGGAATTGTTAAATGATCAAGACGAAATGACGGCACGTGGTCCATTTCAATGGGACAACTCAGAATACGTCGGCTTCTCGCATGCCAAACCGTGGAATTGGGCTGAGCACTCTCATGATAATGTCTATCAAGAGCTGCCCGATACAGATAGTCTCTTGAATTTCTATCAGCGTTTGTTACGTTTGAAGTCAAATGATTGCTTTACGTTAGGCGATTATCGTTTGTTGGCGACAGATAAGAAGATGTTTGTCTTTGAGCGAACTACGAATGATAAGTACGGTCTGGTAATAATTAATTTTTCTGATGAAGAGAAAGATTACCAATTACCAGTTAAAATGAGTTTGAGAACAGCACTATCAAATCAAAAAATAAAAATAGTTAACGGACAAGTTCACCTCGATGCTTGGGGATGCTGTGCGTTAGTAAATGATGGGGGAATCGATTAATGGCTTACCAAACAAATATCAACCTTAGAAAGATTCAGATCTACAGTGTATTTACACGTAATCATACGCAAGAAGGAACGCTTAAGTCACTTGAAGGTGATTTGGAACGTATCAAGAACCTTGGAACTGATTATATTTGGCTGTTGCCGATCAACCCTTCTGGTGTCGTAGATCGTAAGGGTCAAGTTGGATCTCCTTATGCGATCAGTGATTATCGTACGATCGATAAGTCACAAGGTACGTGGGAGGACTTTGAACACTTGGTTAAGGCAATCCATGCCCACGGCATGAAGGCTATGATCGATATTGTCTATAATCACACTTCGTGTGATTCAGTTTTGCTTAAGAAGCATCCTGAGTGGTTCTTGCACGATGATGATGGTAACCTGCACAACAAGAATCCTGAATGGACTGATGTTGCGGAGTTAGATTATTCAGAGCAAGGCCTATGGGATTACCAAATTGAAACATTGAAGATGTATGCCAAGGTCGTTGATGGCTTTCGTTGTGATGTCGCACCTCAAGTTCCTATTCATTTCTGGGAAAAAGCTCGTCAGGAGGTCTCAGAAGTTAATGACAATATTCTATGGTTAGCTGAATCTACTGGTGGCGACTATATCAAAGCAATTCGTAACAAAGGTTACTGGATCTCATCAGATAGCGAAATATATCGTGCCTTTGATTTTGCTTACGACTATGATATTGATCAGATTTATCGCAGTTATGCTAAAGGTCAAATCCCACTTAGTCGTTACGTTGAAGCATTGAATCAACAAGAGTTGATCTATCCTGCCAACTATATTAAGATGCGTGGATTAGAGAACCATGATCAAGTTCGTGCTCATCATTTGTTCCCTAACGAAAATGATTTAATCAATTGGACAGCTTTCTCAGCTTTCCAAAAGGGATCAACATTGATTTATGCGGGACAAGAAGTCGGAATGAAGCACACGCCTGATTTATTTAATGTCGATAAATTGAATTGGAAGACGGATATGGATCTTAGTTCACTGATCAAGCGTCTTCACGAGTTAAGCCAAGATGAGATTCAATACAAAGGTTCCTATGATATTGAAGCTTTGGACGATGACGTTGTGAAAGTAACATTCAAATTAGGCTGTAAGACACGAATCGGTATCTTTACATTGAAGGGCAAGGCTTCCCATGTAAAGATGGACCTTCCTGATGCAAAATACACTAATTTAATTACTGAAAATAGCGTTGAAATTCACCACGGATTGTTGTCAATAGACTATGATCCAATCATAATTGAACATTGATATAAGCTCTGTAAGTCAAGCTAGCCAAGCGATTAGCTTGGCTTTTTTGATTGGTATGGAACAATCTTGTTATCGGTAACATCACGAAAACGCTTGCAAGAAACCGTTATCAGAACAATAATTATAAATGTAGTAAAGAAATTATTATATAGGGGGTCAAGGTAATGAAAAAAGGTTTCTGGAAACGTTTCGGAAAACGTGTTGCCGTGGTTGCATTAGCAGCCGGAGCAACTTTTACATTAGCTGCATGTAGCAGTAGTGGTAGTTCATCATCTTCGGGTGGCAAAACTAAGATCACTATTCTACAAGGGAAGGTAGAGAATAATAAGCAATTCAAACAAATTGCTAAACAATACGAGAAGACACATAAGAATGTCACTATCGAAGTTACATCAATCGGTGGTGGTACAGACTATGATCCTGTCCTCAAGACAAGAATTTCTTCTGGTAACTCACCTACAATCTTTAGTTTGGCTGGTCCTGCCGATGTTAAGCAATTCAAGGCTTATGAAGCTGATCTATCAAACACAAAGACTGCTAAGGCCGCACAACCTGGCGTATTGAGTGCTGTTAAGTCAGACGGTAAGACCGTTGGACTACCATTCAACGTTGAAGGTTATGGATTTGTTTATAACAAGAAGGTCTTTGAAAAGGCTGGAATCGATCCACAAAGTCTAACAACTGTTGATAAATTGCAAGCTGCAGTTCAACAATTGGATGCACAAAAGGATCAATTAGGCATCAAAGGTGTCTTCGCATTACCTGGTAAAGAAGCATGGATTATGTCAGATCACTTGCTAAACCTTTACTTAGCACAAGATTACAATGGTAACGCTCAAACACTTTACAAGTCAAAGAGTATGAAGTTCTCAAAGAACGCTGATATGAAGACAATGCTTGATTTACAAAAGAAGTATTCAATCAAACCAGTAATGCAAATGGACTATTCAGCACAAGTTAACCAATACTTCTCACAAGGTAAGACAGCTATGATTCAACAAGGTGACTGGATCTATCCTACAGTTGAAGGTATTGACAAGACATTCGCACAAAACGATATTGGTATGATTCCTATTCCTGTACCTGGTGAAGAAGGCAAATTACCAGTCGGAACATCACTATACTGGGCTGTTAACAAACGTAAAGATGCTAAAGAACAAAAGGCTGCTAAAGACTTCTTAGACTGGTTATACACATCTAAAGAAGGTAAGAAAGCCGTTGTTAATAAGCTTCACTATGTACCAGCATACAAAGGTTACGATAATTTGAAGATGTCAGATCCATTAACATCAGTAGTTTATGATTACGAACAAAAGGGTCAAACAACTGGATGGGCATTCCCTGGTTACACAGGTACTGCTTGGGATCCAGACGTTGCACAACCTAACTTGCAAAAGTACTTATCTGGCAAACAAAGCTGGGATAAGACAGTCAAGAACATGACAGATGGCTGGGCAAAACAACAGAACAAATAGTTTGACAAAAGAGGGCATTGAATATGATGAAAAATAGAAGTCTTTCATTCTGGCTATTCTTAACGCCAACCCTCGTTGCGTTAGCTTTGGTTGTATTCATTCCGGTACTTGAAGGATTATTCTATTCATTTACCAACTGGGATGGTCTTACTTATACCAAAATGGTAGGATTTCAAAATTACATTCAATTGTTCCACGATAAGGCGTTTATTAACGCCTTTTGGTTTACAGTGGGCTTTGTTATTGTAACTGTCATCTTACTAAACGTAATTGGTTTAGGGTTAGCATTATTAGTAACACAAAAATTCAAGGGAAGTAATTTCCTACGTACCGTATTCTTCATGCCAAATATGATTGGTGGTTTGATCCTAGGATTTATTTGGCAATTCATTTTCACACAAGGCTTTTCAGCTTTAGGAAATGCCTTGCATATGAGCTGGCTACAAAATTGGCTCACTAATGAGACAACTGGTTTTTGGGGATTAGTTATTGTTACTGTATGGCAAATGGCTGGTTATATTATGATCATCTATATTGCATACCTACAAAACATTCCTAACGAAGTTATCGAAGCAGCTGAAATTGATGGTGCATCAGCTTGGCAACGTTTCACCAAAATCACGTTCCCTATGATCGCACCAGCATTCACAGTTTGCATGTTCTTAACTCTTTCAAACGGATTCAAGATTTATGACCAAAACCTTTCATTGACGAATGGTGGACCATACCATTCAACACAAATGTTGGCTATGGATATTGTTAATACAGCTTACAACTCAAGTAACTTCGCCTTATCAGAAGCTAAGGCTATGATCTTCTTCGTTATTGTTGCTGCAATTTCATTATTACAAGTCTTGTACAACCGTAAGAGGGAGGTGGATCTATAATGAGCAAAAAAAGTAAGTCCGTATTAGGTATTTTTGGAATCTTACTAGGTATTATCTGGTTATTCCCATTTTACTTAATCGTTACCAACTCATTTAAGACACCTAAGGGGATTTTCGCCTCAGTCCTTTCACTTCCAGTGCATAGTACAACTGATAACTACGTTAATTCTTTCAAAGCTCTAGATTTTATGGCTTCATTGACTCACTCATTGATCATTACTGTAGCAGCAGTTCTCATCATTATCTTGGGAGCCGCAATGGGTGCTTATGCACTTCAAAGAAACAAATCTAAATTGAGTGGCGGATTACTATTGCTGTTTATCTCAGCTATGTTGATCCCATTCCAATCAGTTATGATTCCTTTGACTGCTAACTTCGGTAGTGTTCACTTCCTAAATATGTGGGGACTTGTCATTATGTACTTAGGATTCCAAAGCAGTTTGTCAATTTTCTTATACCAAGGTACTTTATCTAGTATTCCACTAGCAATGGATGAAGCCGCTGAAATGGAAGGGGCAAGCCGTTGGCAAATATTCTACAAAGTTATTTTCCCAATGCTTAGTCCTATGACCGTTACAGTCGCTATCTTGAATATCATTGCTATCTGGAACGACTACCTATTACCATCATTGGTATTACCACAAACTCAATACACAATTCCGCTACAAATGTTTAATTTCTTCGGTCAATACACAAAGCAATGGCATTTGGCTCTAGCCGGAATTACAATTTCAATCTTACCTGTAATCATCTTCTATCTAATTGCACAAAAGTGGATTATCAAAGGTGTTACAGATGGTGCTGTTAAGTAATTAAGGAGGGACAACCGTGATTAATTTAAACTCGAAAAATGGTCGAAAATTAATGGCCGCCGGAAATTGGATCTGGTCTTTGTTTACGATTAATGTTTCATTCTTTTTGATTAATTTCTCGGTTATCTTAACTGCGATTATTCTTTCTAACTTACCTATGTCGACAATTTACTACGTCGTGACCTTCATAATGTGGCTGATGCTTTCATTATTCACGATACCTGGATTGACTGCTAGTTTTGCGGCTGTACAGGATTGGCAAATTAACGGCAGTGGCAGTTTCTTCAAATATTTCTTTAAAAAATGGTTTGAACTATTAATAGATTACAAGATGAACTTTGGTTTTGGAGCGATAGGTGTTGCGTTGATCGTGCTTAACAAGGTTTTGGCCGGCAATACGCAATGGCATACAGTGGTTCTAACATTTACTTTTGTTTATTTGATGGCATTGGTAGCTGCGACTTTTCAGTCAGCGACTGATTTCAGCAATAATACATTGACCTTGTTAGTATCTAAGCCGTTTCCAATTATAGTTTCCGTAATTGTTTTCTTAGTTCTTATTCTGATAAATTTTGTCTTACAATTAGCTTTTTTAAGTGTTATATGTAGTATTTCTTTAGCTACTTATCTTTCTTATCGTTTATTAGGTGGCAAGATAGAAAAAAATGATTGACTTTGGGTGTGGAGGACACATCTAGATTGATTAATGAGTTAGCTCGTTAGTTAACTGGAAGTCAAAAAAATAAAAGGAGCGTTAAAAATGGTAGAAATTAATTTAGATCACATTTATAAACGCTATCAAGGCAATACTGACTATTCAGTTAGTGATTTCAACCTAGACATTAAAGATGGTGAGTTTATTGTCTTCGTTGGACCTTCCGGATGTGGTAAATCCACCACATTGCGTATGATAGCTGGTTTGGAGGATATAACTGACGGTGATTTCAAGATGGAAGGAAAGGTAATGAACAAAGTTGCCCCTAAAGATCGTGATATCGCTATGGTATTCCAGAACTATGCTCTATATCCTCATATGACCGTCTTTGACAACATGGCCTTTGGACTGAACATTCGTAAAAATGATAAAGCTGATACGAAGAAGCGTGTTGAGAACGCTGCTAAGATCCTAGGCTTAACAGATTATCTCAAACGTAAACCGGGTGCCCTCTCCGGTGGTCAAAGACAACGTGTTGCCTTAGGACGTGCTATCGTTCGTGATGCTAAGTTATTCTTGCTTGATGAACCACTATCAAATTTGGATGCTAAGTTGAGAGTTCAAATGCGTACGGAAATTGCTCAATTGCACCAAAGATTAGGACGTAACTTCATTTATGTTACTCACGATCAGGTTGAAGCTATGACAATGGCCGACCGTATCGTAATCATGAATGATGGTAAGATCCAACAAGTTGGTTCACCATACGATCTATACAACAAACCTGTAAACAAATTCGTTGCTGGATTCATTGGATCACCTGCTATGAACTTCTTCGATGTAACTCTAGCAGATGGCAGAATCACTAATGATGAAGGTATTAACCTCGCTGTTCCTGAAGGTCAATATAAGATCTTGAAGGACAAGGGTTATGAAGGTAAGAAACTAACATTTGGTATTCGTCCTGAAGATATTCACGCTGAAGAAGTAGCAATGCAAGCCTTCCCTGATGCAACTATCAATGCTAAAGTTCAAGTATCTGAATTATTGGGTTCAGAATCAATGTTGTACTCAAAACTCGGGGATACAGACTTTATCGCAAAGGTAAATTCACGTGATTATCACGAACCAGGTGCCGAAGTAAAAATGGCTATTGAAATGACAAAAGCTCATTACTTCGATGATGATACAGAAGCAACAATTCTTTAGAGGATTTTAGAAAGGTAATTGGGTATTTTATTTACCTAATTACCTTTTTTATTTTTAGGAGGCGTAGATTAATGAAGCGGATATTTGAAGTTGACCCCTGGAATATCGTCACACATAAGCTAGACATAGATGACAAGCGTCTACAAGAAAGTATGACGAGTCTAGGTAATGGCTACATGGGGATGCGTGGCAACTTTGAAGAAGACTACACAGGCGACAGCTTCCAGGAACGTACTTAGCTGGGGTATGGTATCCCGATAAGACACGTGTTGGTTGGTGGAAGAATGGCTATCCCAAGTATTTTGGAAAAGTCATCAATGCGGTCAACTTTATAAAGATCAATTTTTTGATCAATGGCTCAAAATTAGATTTGGGCACAGATCAAATCAGTGATTTCAAATTAGATTTGAATATGAAAAACGCAGTTTTAACTAGATCATTTGTTGTAACAAAAGGTGATGCCAAAGTTGAGTTCAAGTTTGAGAGATTCTTGAGTGTGGCTCAAAAGGAACTATCAGTTCAAAAAGTCAGCTTTAAGAATTTGTCAGATAAGAGCGTTGAAGTTAAGGCTATCTCTGCTTTGGATTCCAATGTTAAGAATGAAGATGCTAACTATGATGAGCACTTCTGGAATGTCTTAGATATCGATGAGAATAGCTTGGTCGCCGAGACTAAACCTAATGACTTCGGAACACCAAGATTTACTTCCGGTATGGAAATGTGTCACGTTACGGTCATGGAAAAAGTTGATTCGACTGTAACTGATTCTGAAACGAGTGAGACTTTCAAAATCAACCTTGAATCAGATGAAGTCGCAATTCTTGAAAAGCGTGTGATCGTGGTCACTTCACGTGATTATGATTCTACTGAAGCTTTGACAGATGCCATGAGCAAGCTTGCTAATGATGTAACAACACAATCTTATGATGAATTGCTGACATCACATGAGAATATCTGGGCTGAACGTTGGAACAAGTCTGACGTTAAGATCCAAGGCGACGATGAGCACAACAAGGCATGCGCTTTAACTTGTTTGGATTATTCACGACTTATTATGGTGAAGATGCTCGTTTGAACATCGGTCCTAAAGGCTTTACTGGTGAGAAATACGGCGGGGCCACATATTGGGATACTGAAGCTTTCTGTGTACCGGTTTATCTGGGTATCACTAAGCCTGAGGTTACTCGTAACTTGTTGATGTACAGATACAAGCAATTGGATGGTGCCTTCGTCAACGCCAAGCAACAAGGACTCAAGGGTGCATTGTTCCCAATGGTAACGTTCAATGGTATCGAATGTCACAACGAGTGGGAGATCACCTTCGAAGAGATTCATCGTAACGGTGATATTGCTTTTGCAATTTATAATTACACTCGATATACAGGTGACAAGTCATTCGTTCTCAATGAAGGTAGTGAGATCTTAACTGAGATCAGTCGTTTCTGGGCTGACCGTGTGCACTTCAGTAAGCGTAACAATCAGTATATGATTCATGGTGTTACCGGGCCTGATGAGTATGAGAACAACGTTGATAATAATTGGGATACTAATTTGTTAGCACGTTGGACTCTAGAATATACTCTCAAGATTTTGAAGGAAGTATCAGCTGATCAAGCTAAGAAGTTGAAGGTTACGGAAGCGGAACGTGCTAAGTGGCAAGACATCGTAGACAAAATGTACATGCCATATGATCAAGGATTGAATATCTTTGTTCAGCATGATGGATTCTTAGACAAGGATCTCGAGCCAGTTAGTTCAATTCCAAAGGATCAGTTGCCGATCAATCAACATTGGTCATGGGACAAGATCCTACGCTCGCCTTACATTAAGCAGGGTGACGTGCTTCAAGGTATCTGGGACTTCATTGAAGATTTCACACCTGAAGAGAAGAAGGCTAACTTTGATTTTTATGAACCATTAACGGTTCATGAGTCAAGTCTTTCACCTGCAATTCATTCTGTACTAGCAGCCGATCTTCATTATGAAGATAAAGCAGTTGAATTATACGAAAGAACCGCTAGACTGGACTTAGATAACTATAATAATGATACCGCCGATGGCTTGCATATCACTGCGATGACTGGTGGCTGGTTGGCAATGGTTCAAGGCTTTGCCGGCATGAGAGTACATGCTGATGGAGTGCTGAGCTATAAGCCGTTCTTGCCAAAGAAATGGGACAGTTATTCATTTAGACAAGTCTTCAGAGGTCGAGTTATCGAAGTAAGTGTTGATAAGAATGGTTCTGACATTACCTTGATCTCAGGTGATCCACTTGATATCGAAGTTAATGGCAAACCAGTTACACTTAACTAGTTACAAACAAAATTAAATTGAGGGCTGAGACAATTATTTGTCTTGGTCTTTTTTTATAAAATGGGAGTGTATATGATGGTTAAATTTGAACAAATTAAAGGATTCGTCTTCGATCTAGATGGCGTTATCGCTGATACATCAATTTATCATGGTAAAGCATGGCATCAATTAGCTGATGAATTAGGGGTTACTTGGACTGAACAATTAGGTAACGATCTAAAAGGTGTTAGTCGGATGGACTCACTTGAGTTGATCTTAAAGACTGGTGGAAAAGAGAATGACTATACACTAGAAGAAAAAGAAAAATACGCTGCTGAAAAGAATACCAATTATTTGAACTTACTTAAGGATATGGATCAAAGTGCTATCTTGCCAGGCATGGCAGACTTCATTAGAAGTCTTGAGGAACATGACTACAAGTTGTCACTTGCTTCAGCTTCTAAGAATTCACCATTAGTTCTTGAACAATTAGGTCTAGCACAATACTTCAAGAATCGTATCGATCCTTCAACTTTGAAACATGGTAAGCCTGATCCAGAAATCTTCGCTCGTGGTGCTGAAGTATTAGGCTTGAAACCTGAAGAATGTATCGGACTTGAAGATGCATCGGCCGGAGTTAAGTCGATCAATGGTGCTGGTGAATTGTCAGTTGGTATTGGTGATCCAGAAATTTTACATGAAGCAGATATTAACTTCACTGATACATCACAAGTTACATTGGACAATATTAAAAAAGCCATGGACGTAATGGAAATGAGCTAACTTTGGAGTGTTGGGGATGCCAGTAACTAGAACTAAGTTTGGTCAAGTTGATGGTGAGGATGTCTACAAATACACGATTGAAAATTCTAACAAAACTAGAATCAGTGTTCTGACATATGCAGCGGCTTGGCAGAACTTTGAAGTATACGAAGATGGTGAATATCATTCGTTAATTTCACATTTTGATGATTTACAGAGTTACATTGAGATGCCATTCCAAGTTGGCAAGACGGTCGGACGCGTAGCTGGTCGCATTGGCAAAGCTAGATTTATGATCAATGGCAAGACATATCAGTTAACACCGAATAATCAAACCAATTTGATGCACGGTGGAGACGATGGAATTCAGACGAAGAACTTTATTGGATCAGCTGATGGGAAGCACAATTCTGTTTCACTAGCTTTGATCGTTAAGTCAAGCGATGATGGCTTTCCTGGAAACATCGACTTACTGATAACTTATTCGTTGAGTGAGGATGATGAAGTCAGTATTACATATACTGCAGTTAGTGATGCAGATACGTTATTCAATCCAACTTGTCACGTTTATTTCAATCTGGATGAGCCGTCTATTATGGATGAAACATTGCAGATTGCTTCGGATAGTTATTTAGATGTAGACGATGAAAAGGTTCCCACAGGTTCTTTAATTTCTGTAGATAAAGCGTTTGATTTTAGAAAAGGACAAATTATTGAAAACGCTTTATGTAATTTGGAAAAACAAAATGGTAAACTAGAATTCGATGATACATTTGTGACATATGGTGATCGGGTGGCTACACTATCTTCTGATAAGCGAGTAGTAGATTTCTATTCTGATCGTAATGGATTAGTTATTTTTACAGCTAATCCAACTGGTGTGGAAGTTCCAGGTCAATACAGTAGCGTAGCCATGGAGTTACAGATGTTGCCGGATGCCATCAATCATACTAATTTTGGAAATATCATTTTGAGGAAGAATCAAAAAACTTCCTATACTAATAAATATCAGTATAGGAAGTTGTAGGGGGACTTTTATGAAAATTGAGCATGTAGGTTTATTTGTTAGAGATATTGAAAAAGTAGTTAAATTCTATGAAACATATTTTGAAGCCAAATCATCAGAGAAATATCACAATCCAGTATCGACCTTTTCGTCACGATTTTTGAATTTTCCTGATGGTGCACGTTTGGAAGTATGTAGCAGGGATGATTTGAACCCGCATCATATTAATGGTTTTCCTTTGGGATATATGCACATAGCATTTTCACTTGGCTCAGAAGAAGCGGTTGATACATTGACTGCCAAAATTGAAGCTGACGGTTATCGTCACCTGAGTGGTCCACGGACTACTGGTGACGGATATTACGAGAGTGTTGTCTGTGATCCTGAGGGTAATCAGATTGAATTGACAGTATAAAAAGAGCGTGACAAAACACGTTTAGCTTCTGAGTATAACCTAAAAAATTCTCGTATTTACATAGTAAATGCGAGAATTTTTGTAGTTAAACGGAGGAAGTTGCGTTTTGCTGCGCGTTTCTATTTTATACGAATAATAATTTTGCTTTTTGAACATAAAATAGAAAATAATTAGAATTATTTATGATCATTGTAAACACCCCAGTAGCTCTGATACGATAAAAGTGGACCATCGTTGATTGTATGAAGTTACTAAATAAATACTGGGGGACTATCGTGAAAAAATCTATCTTAGCAATAACCATGGCATTAATCGGATGTACTTTGACAAGTGTTAATATTACCAAGGCTTCTGAGAAGACATATACATTTGAAGCTGCCGAAACAATATTTATGAAGAGTGATTCTCCTGAAGTTGCCGTTCATAAAATGGAAAATGGGAAAATTATCAAAACAAATGACAAAGCAGATATCTACGATGCCAAAGGTACACCTAAACTTTGGCGTGCTAATTCAGTAAACGTTAACGGCAAAGACTGGTGGCAAGTTTCTGAGAACGAGTATTTTAATACTAAGGGTTCAGAAAAGCTTGATAAGAGTAATATAGCTGACTCATCAGAAAATGGAATTAAATATGCAAATTACACACCGGACCTGCCTAACTATGATGGTAAAGATATTGTCTTCATTGCGGCAGACCCAAAGTCAGATAATATGACAATTGATTTGTACAAAGATGTCAACGGTAAGTTAGTTAATACAGGTAAGAGCGTCAATGCTGCTAAGGGCTTTTCTGCACAATATTGGAAAGCCAACAAAGTAAACGTTAATGGTCAAGATTGTTGGCAAGTGGGAGAAAACTTATATTTTAATTCACCACAAGTTAAAAAATTAGATTTAGTACATAATGATACTTCAGAAATCACAAATTATGGAAATTATTCTGACGGCGATACAAAGTCTGAAGTTGTTAATGAAATTTTCTTATTCAACGGTAAAGGTGACTACGTACCAGTTATGGAACTTCAGAATGACGGATCATTTACTAAAATAGATAATCGTGAATTGAAGAGCAACACTAATTGGAAGATAGACAAAATCAGAAATTATAACAGCAAAATCTATGCTCGTGTTGCTACAAATGAGTGGATTGATGTCACTGATTATGCTGTTCAAAACCAGAAGAATTATATAAATTGAGATTCATCTTTTTGTCGACGTTCTAAGATTTATAGCATGCTGTATTATTTTTTGATAAACATGGTTTTTAATTTCAGGATAAGATATGGCTAAAAATATATAATTTCTTTTTTTCCGCATAATTTTTTTTAAGATTATCTTTCCATAACTGATAACTAAAATTTTTTTCAGTTTGATGGAAATATGGAATAAATTTGAAATGTTGCTCACCTTGAACTTCAATAATTATTTTGTAATCTGTCAATTCAAAATCGTAAGGTAACTGATAATGTGTAATTGTATTAATACATTTTAGTGTTTTCATTTGTGTGATAAAGTTAATGTTTCTGTTTTTTAAGTATTCACCAATAATTATTTCTCCGGAAGACGTTGATGTAGGACAATTATGTGTAAAATTACCATTTTTGAATTCATCAAATAAACATATAAAATCTTGCTTACATTTTAAACATTGTATAAAAACTTTTGGTTTAGTATAAGTACCATATACCGCCATTAATTTGTACTTTTGATTATATGATTTATTGAATTCGGTTTTTAAATATGGGAATGAATCTATGTCATGTTCACTTTTATTTAGTGGTTTGTTATCGTTCTGTCGATCCTTTGATATTTCCCGTAGTTGTTTACGATAATTCATACGTTCTTTGTGACTTTTTTGAGGTATGAAAGTCCAAAAATCATAAGGATGTTGTGATATCCATGCTAAAACAACTTTGGGTTCGTAAGAATGAACAATGTACTTTGTTATGTAATCTAATTGATACTGAGTTAATTCATTGTATTTAGATTTTATAATCAGTCTAGCTTTTCCTCTTATAAGCGAGCAAGAGCCACATAATTGTCCTTTCTTTTTCATGGGCTTGCCACATATGGTACATAATTTGGTAACATTATATGTTCTCTGCTTTTTCACTTTTTTCTTTTTCTTATTGTTAACCATTTTTCCGCCTAATAATGAATATTCTACTTAATCATAATCTAGTATACATTTACAATTCAAATTTGTTATTGCAATGTCATTGTATATAACTGTGAGTACTTTCGTTACAGGTACAGCAACAGTAACTTCAAATTCTAATTCAAGATTCATTCTTGAATCAGAATTGTTCATTTCGTTAACAGCATTTTTTTATTCTGTACGAATCAAATTGGAAGAATGCTGAATCAAACTATTATTGATGTTGATCAATACACTAGTCGCATCGAGATTACTTGTTATTCCATTATGAATTTGTTCGCCAAGTAATTTTTCAAATAATAGTGTATTGATAGGTTTATCTGAACTCACTTTAGTTTTTCTAATTCCAGTATTGTAGAGATCGATTGAGCTTGAAAGAAATGGAAATTGTTCGTAAATTTCGCGTTCAAAGAATAAGTCAGTTGCAGGAACATCCCCACCCATGAGGGCTATTTCATGTTGAATCTGATATTGGTATAGCCATTGTAGGAATAGGATGGCAGTGGATTTATGACTTGAACTTTTGTTGATACCAAATACGCCACCACCTAGTGCAGGAGTATTACCAGGAATAGGAGCAATTCCATAATTTTCTTTATCAATGTTGTTAAGATGATTTGTGAATCCAACTACTAACGCTGTTTGTCTATTGTTGAAGGCGTCAGTTTCAGAATCCCACCATGATTTGGATTCAATCTTGCTTCGAGTTCTCAGTGATTGGTACATATTATAAGTTTTAATGAATATTTCGGAACTGAAACTGAAGATTCCAGCATCATATTCTATTTTGCCCCCCAGTGAATAATAGTATGGCAGGAATTCTGATGCAATTAGGGTACTTGTACTTTCAATCAAGGAGATGGGATAATAATTCTCTTTTTCAGGAAGATCCAATCCGTCCAAGAATTCGGCAAAGTCGATGAGTTCTTGATATGTTGATGGTGGCAATAACTCTTTACTAAATTTTTCAGCAAATTGCTTTTGTAAGATAGCATTATTAAATATATCTTTTTGAAACAGCATCATTTGAACACTTGGATCCAACGGGATTGAGTAAGGTATTTTGTCGATGTAAATATATTTGTTCCAGTTGTTCATTTTTGAAATTATTGGATCAAGTTCAGTGAATTGATCTAATGGTTGAAATATTTGTTTTCCATACCAATTGAAATCACTTATATCTAATCTAATAAGGTCATATTTTTTTAAATTATTACTTGATAGTATTTCGCGAATCTTGTCGAACTTTTCGGTGAAAAGATTAATCTTAACTTGATATTTGTTAGTAAAGTCCGCCAATAGTCCGCCCAGTATTTTTGAAAAGGGTGTTTCAAGCATGAGTAAATTCAATTCAGATTTTTGTTCTGGAGTAGTAAAGAGTGTGTAATCAACTTGATAAATATTTAAGGCGTTCGATTCTTTTTGTTCAAGTGAGTCAACGAACTCTAAAGCAATTTTATTCGCTGAATAATGGAAAATTGTTTTGGTTTGATTCCTTTGGAATGAAACGATGTTTTTTGAAGTCAATAGAATTATCTTCGTTGTATTATTGTGTGAAGTCTCCAGCATTGTTTCAATTCGATTAGCTAGTTTGTCACTGAAAACAATAATGAATTCATTATTTCCAGATTCTAGTTCTTGATAAATGGTACGCATATTATTTGAAATGGTTTTTAAATTTTTAAAATACTTATAAAATCCAAATGACATTTCATCTCTAACGACGACAGATTTTTTGTCGTCGATTTTTTTTGTTATTTGTGAGAGATCGATTTTTAGTGTTTTAGATCTCGGAGTCAGGACTACCAAATTACTTGAATCGTCAAGCCAGGATTTTAGATCTTTTGTAGAAGCAATTGGATTGATTACGAATATTCCACGGCAGTTTTGCTGATTGATCTGTCGGTAACATTCACGTTCTTCTTGCGCATTTGAATTAGTTTCATACAATTTCAAAGTTAAGTTTTTAAGTATCAATTCATGATAAATATTCGAATATAACGCACTAGTTTGCTCGTTTAAACGAGGAATAACTAGTGCGACAATGGTTGAATCTTTTTGGCGAATGGATAGGGCATTGGTGTTACGAACATAGTTAAGTTGTTTAGCGGTTTCCTCAACTTTTCTAATTGTTTCAATTCTAACGTTGCCTCTTTTATTCAAGACATTTGAAACAGTTCCAATACTGACTTGAGCTTTTTTGGCGATATCACTGATAGTAGCGTTACTCATATTGACCTCCCAAAAGGTTAGTGTGATAGGATTTGTTGCAATCTTTACACAATCTTTACAATAAAGTTGTTGAAGACTGTGAGAATTTCCATATAATGATTATATCATCAATAATTGAAACGTTTCAATTTAAGATGAAAAAATATTGAAACATTATAAGGGAGAACGGACCATGAAGAACATTTTTAAAATATTCTTTGTTTCTGCACTATTTTTAGGTATTTTAGCTGGATGTGGGGCAAACAAATCCAACCAAAATACAAGTAAATCTGCATCTAAGAACGAGAAGGTAGTTGTATATTCCAATGCAGTTAGTAATGGGCGTGGGGATTTCTTAAAAAAAGAAGCTGAGAAGAAGGGCTTTAAAATAGAAATTGTAGATTTAGGTGGTAATGATCTATTCAATCGTTTGATTGCTGAAAAAGATGCACCAGTTGCCGATGTAACTTTTGGTATGAATCAAATGATGTTTTCAACACTTAAGAAAAAAGACATGCTTGCCACCTATACACCTAAATGGATCGACAAAGTCGATAAGAAATTAGTTGATAAGGATGCAAAATTCTCACCATTGTCAGAAGCACGTGTATTCATGATTTATAACTCTGATAAGATCAAGAAAAACAAAGCTGTTAAAGAGTGGAAAGATTTATATACAAACAATGATTTGAAGGGTAAATACCTCGTACCGGCTAATTTAGGTGGGGCAACTTCAAATGCCGTTGTATTCTCACAACTGCTTAACTTCAAGGATAAGAGCGGTAAGATGGGTATTTCAAATGAAGGATGGAAGAATATTGATAAGTTCTTTAAGAATGGAACTGTTTTAACTGAAGGACAAACGGAAGCATCAGAATTAGCCAATGGTGATGTAGATTATGCATATACTTTCTTGAGTAATGTTCCAGCAATTGAAGATAAGTTAGGCGTTAAATTGGGAGTAGTTAATCCTCCATACGGAGTGCCACAGACGGTTGAACAAGTTGGTATTTTAAAGAAGAAACATGTAAGTGTAAGTACTAAGAAATTTGTCGACTGGCTAGGAACTGCTGAATTCCAAGGTAAATGGGCTAAGAAGTTTGGTCTGTCACCAGTTAATAGGGATGCACAATCATCAATCGATCCACGTATTAGAGAAATTATGAAAGAAACAACTCCACAAGATATAGATTACAACTTCGTCAATAATCATTTATCTAAGTGGGACGAAAATATTGAATTGAATATTTTGAAATAGGAGTAACACTTTAATGATTACGTTTAAAAATATTCAAGTTAAATATGATAACTTTGTGGCGATACCTGATTTGACTTTTGATGTTAAAGAAGGAGAATTCTTTACTCTATTAGGTCCTTCAGGTTGTGGTAAGACAACGACTCTACGAGCATTAGCTGGTTTCTTAAAAACTAGTGGTGGTGTCATTTCGATTGATAATAAAGATATAACCGATGTATCGGTACATGAAAGACAAGTTGGTATGGTCTTTCAAAGTTATGCTTTATTTCCAAGCATGACAGCATTTGAAAATATTGCTTTTGGTCTAAAAGTTGAAAAAAAGTCTAAAGACTATATTAAAGAAAGAGTTGCTGAATTGGCGCAAATGGTTGAATTGACTGATGAGCAGTTGGCAAAGAATGTCTCAAATATGTCTGGTGGACAGCAGCAACGTGTGGCGATTGCCCGTGCTTTAGCAAAGAAACCTAAGATTTTGGTGATGGATGAGCCATTGTCTAATCTGGATGCAAAGTTGAGAAAGTCTTTGCGCAAGGATATTCGTAATTTCCAACGTAAATACGGTATTACTATGGTATATGTCACGCATGATCAAGAAGAGGCTTTGATGTTATCAGATCGAATTGCGGTATTTAATCGAGGCAAGCTTGATCAAATTGGCACTCCAGATGAAATATATAATCATTCAAAAACAGAATTCGTTTGTAAATTCATTGGTGATGCCAATTATTTGTCGGTCAGAGATATGGGATCAATTGGTTTGAATACTAATCGTTTTGATAACTCGAACAAATTTTATATTCGACCAGAAAAAATATATTTATCTAAAGAAAAACGTGGATTGATCATTGGTAAAATCATTTCCAAAGAATTCTATGGCATGTATGCATACTACAAGATTGATGTTAATGGAGTAGAATTTCAATCATTTCAAAGTGAAAATAATGCCGATGATTTAGCGGTTGGGGATGATGTTTCAGTATTTATTAATTTCGATGATATCTTAAGCTATTCAGATGAGGTCAAGTCAGATGATTAGATTAAAACGTCTCAATATTGGTACTTTAATTCTTATGGTAGTGTTTCTCTGGTTCATGGTTTCTTTTGTGATTGTGCCTAATTTAGAGTTAATTAAGTCAGTGTTTTTCTCAAATGATGGGATATCGATTGAAAAGTTGAAATCTATAATAAATTCCAAGCGTGCTATGCAAGGAGTTAAAAATTCTTTTCTACTAGCTATAACTCTTCCTATTACTACAACAATAATTGGAATTATGGAAGTTTTATTCCTAGAATATTATGACATTCAAGGTAGAGGCTTTCTTAAAGTGGCTTATATGATTCCACTAGTATTTGGTGGAATTATGTTAGCAAATGGATATTTATTTACATATGGATCAAGAGGATTTGTTACAACTATTTTATTGACAGTGTTTCCACATATGAATCCAGCTTGGTTCAGAGGGTTTGGTGCAGTGCTATTCTTAATGTCATTTGCATGTACATCTACTTATATTATTTTCTTTAGGAATGCATTTAAGAATATCGATTATCAAACAATTGAAGCAGCTAGAGGATTAGGTTCATCTGACTTCAAGATCCTTTTAAAAGTTGTCTTTCCAACTTTAAAACCAATCTTTTTGACTTGTACGATTCTGTTATTTCAAACAGGATTAATGGCAATGGCAGCACCACTAATGATTGGTGGAAGGGATTTTGAAACAATAAGTCCATTGATTCTAACCTTTACTCAGCGACCATCATCAAGAATATTAGCTGCAGTTCTATCGCTATTCTTGGGTTTAATGCAATTGGTATTGTTGTATATAATTCAAAGAAATGAGAGAAAAGGTAACTTTCTCTCAATCTCAAAGGTTAAAACAACTATTAAGCGTGTCTCTATTAGTAGCAAGCCTCTGAATTTCTTATCACATTTAATCGCATATGCATTCGCATTTATCAATACTGTTCCATTGTTAGTTGTATTAATATTTTCGTTTACAGACTATAAAACAATTTCATCGAGACACATTAATCTGAAGAGTTTTAGTTTAGAAAATTATCGATTGATCCTGACTAGCGATACTGCTTACAGACCGTTCGTAACTAGTGTCATGTATGCCACTGCTGCATCGATAATTGTTGTTCTAGTAATGATGGTAATTGCACGTTTTATTGTTAAAAATAAAAATAAATTTTCGACTATCTTAGAGATGCTGATTCATATTCCGTGGGTATTTCCGGGGTTGATGTTTGCCTTGGGGTTAGTCATTACATATTCACATCCTCAGAAGATTGTATTTAATAATGTTCTTACTGGTTCTCTGGTAATTATGTTGATTGCATATGTAGTTGTGTTGATGCCGAATACTTTTAGATTTTTAAAAGCGTCTTATTTTGGGGTAGATCAATCGCTTGAGGATGCTGCAAGGATTCTAGGAGCAAAGCCGCTGTATTCATATATAAAAATTGTCTTGCCAATTATCTTGCCAACAGCACTCGCTATGCTTGCAATTAACTTCAATAGTAAGCTGAGTGATTATGATCTATCAGTTTTCTTATATAATCCGATTGCTAAACCGGTAGGTGTTGTTATCAGAAGTAATTCTAATTCTGAAGCTGGGATTGAAGGACTAGCTTTGAACTTTGTATATTCAGTATTTTTAATGGCAATTAACTCATTAGTATTCTTTTTTGTTTATGCTGATGGGAAAAATACAATCAAGAATCTATTTAATAGCAGAAAGATAAAAAATGAAAGTTAATACTAATAAATTCAAGCAGAAGTTAAAAGATAATAAATTTTTGATTTTGGTACACCGTGGATCCCATGGTGGAAATATTATTGAGAATACCAGTGATGCAGTCAAAGTTTCTATTTTGCAACATGCTGATATGGTTGAAGCTGATATTTCAATGTCGACTGATGGAGATTTCTTCATTTTTCATGACGGCGGTGAAAAGCGTTTACTGGATGAATCAAGAAATATTAATTCATTATCAACTGAAGAAATTCAGTCCAAAAGGTATCGCAATGCACTTGGTGAAATAATAAATAAACAAGTAGAATCATTTGCTTATTTTTACAACCATATTGATCATGACGTGTTCTTAAATATTGATAGATCATGGAATTACTGGGATACATTTTTACCAGAACTAGATAAATACACTGATATGCACGAGTATTTTGTATTGAAGTCACCGGTAAAGCGAGAGTATTTGGAGAAATTAAATAATCATTCTATTCAATATCAATATTTTCCAATAGTTTCTAATTTAAAAGAATTAGAGATCATCAATGATTATCCTAATATTAATATTGTGGGATTTGAAATTCTTGAAGATACTGATAACTTTGAGTTTATACAGTCCAAAGAGTTTGTCGAATACTATAAGAACGATTATATGTTCTTGATTGACAGTATTAAGTTAAATGACAAGACAGATTTGTTCGGTGGACTGGATGATAATATGGCATTATTGACGGGCACTGATCAGAGCTGGGATAAGATTCTAAGATTTAATGTCAATGCTATTCAAACTGATTGGCCAGATATATTAAATGAATATCGTGAAAATCTAAATAGTTAATGTTACAAAAAAAGTGAATTCTATGCTAAATAATTTAGTATAGAGTTCACTTTTTTGTTTGATTAATTATAAGTCAATTTTTATATTATGCAAAAAACTTTTGAGCAATCATCTTGTAAATATCAATAAATTTCAAGTAGTCATCTTCGAAGACAAATTCGTTGATTTGATGAGCACTCTCGTTACCAGGTCCGGCAACGATAACTTCAAGATCATGGTTGGCTTCAACAAATTGTGAAGCGTCAGTACCACCGGGTGCACCGACGGCAACAGCATCTTGTGTCCAAACTTCTTTGAATGCATCACGTGCCATTTGTAGGAAGCTGGAATCCAAGTCGGTTTTAACAGGCCAATTGCTGCTTTCAACTTTCAACTCAAGGTTCATTCTTGGATCGGCGTCATTCATACCTTTAATCAGTTCATTCAATTCTTCAATGATTTGGTCATTATTGTATTCAGGGATTGTTCTGATCTTAACGGTCATTTCTGCGTAGTCCGGAATAGTATTTTCTTGATCACCAGATTTGAAGACAGTAACTGATGGTTTAGTTTTGCCAAGAACATCATCGTCAGCATTCGTTAATTTGGCGAAGTATTCATTTTGCTTATTATAATAGGTAACTAAGTTATCAAGTGCGTTGATCCCAACTTCTGGCATTGAGCTGTGGGCAGCTTTACCGCGAGAAATAACTTGATATGTAACTGAACCCTTGTGGGCGCTAAAGATTGAGTGACGGCCGTATTGTGATGGGTTAGGTTGTGTGATACGAATCAATCCGCTGGCAGCCAATTTGTCAGTTACTAATTTAGAAGTAGAATTACTTGGTTCACCAACGATCAGAGCCTTCAAGTCATTAGCGTATCCAGCATCTGACAATTGCTTAGCGCCTAATTCACCGATTTCTTCACCAACAGTGGCGATGAATTTGATGTTACCTTTGAATGATTCATCTTCGTTTAGTTCGATGAGGGCGATAGCCATTCCAGCCAATCCGCCTTTCATATCTGAAGTTCCACGTCCGAAGATTTTGCCGTCGATGTGTTTTGGTTTGAATGATGAGTCATAATTCCATTTGCTTTCGTCAACTGGTGCTACAACATCTTCATGTCCAGTGAAACCAAGGACAGGTCCGTTACCTTTTTTGATTGTTGCAATCAAATTATAACGACCTTCATCGTACTTAACCATTTCAGTTTCTATGTTGTGCTTGTCGAATAGTTCCTTCAAGTAGTCAGCAACTAACTTTTCATTGCCGTTTACAGTTTTTAATTTGATCAGATCATCTAAAATCTCTAATCTTTCAGATTTTTCCATGTCTAGTCCTCCGATAGCTTTTTATGTATAATACAAGATAGTTCAACAGTTCTATTTTAGTAGTTTTCATGACAAAATAGTAATAAAAGAGGATTAAATATTGAATTTATTGATGAAGATCGACAGATACTTAGGTATATTTCTGTTGGTGGTTGCTATATTAGGGTTTATCTTCAGCTGGTTCACGACAAATTATTTGTGGTCTGCGGCTGGAGCAGGTATATTATTAATTGTCATCTCGTTTACATCAGACAAAAAAGATCCTAAGGAGAGAACTCATGGACGACAATAAGAATGTTACTTTTGAAGATTATTTAATGACTAATTCGGTGCATTTTGCCAACAGTTACGGTACTTTGATTGAATGGGTCGAAAAAATTCAAGTAGCAGTTCAAACAGAATTGAATTTGATCGACGATTTTGAGGATAGGGCAGAACTATCGTCATATCAATCAATTTCAGATGATTGTACACAGATCATCTATGACTTAAGTTATGAGTTAGCACGCTTCAATAGTAATGTGACGAAGAAGAGTATCAGTGCCATTGCTTTGGAACAAACAATTCTTTTCCAATCAGATAATGATGAAGATGGGGTTAAGGAAGAATTCGATTCATACAAGAAGGCACATGTTAATGCGTATGATTCATTCTTGGACTTGATTGAAATTCTAGATAAGTTGGCTGACCGTTATCCATGGGTTACATATGGTGATCTAGAGAGTAGTTACAAGTTTGACTTGATGGATGCCTTTTTAATGGTGGGGCAATTTTACTTCATGGGAATGAATGAGTATAGCGAGAAAGATTCAGAATCATACATTGCTATGATTCGCCCAATGATCGAACAATTAGACTTAGCGGATGAGATCAATGGGGATGTTTCTGAATTTGAAACTACTTATATCACTGATGCAGAAGATTCAATCACTGAAGGAATCGACCGTTTAGCCGCTGATCAAGCTGGTGTACCTTACGTTCAGGAATAAAAATTAAAAAGCTGTCAATCGCAATGATTGACAGCTTTTGTGTTTGTTAGTTTACTTTTTTGCGACCCTCAGGTGTATATTGATTTGCTTTGTGTCTGCGATATAGGTAGTAGATACCACCAACTATAGCAGCGACAACGATAAGTGGAATAGCAACGTGAATGATCAAGAAGCCAACAACCACGATAATCAGAATCCATTTTAAGATATTTAAAAATGTATCGGCCAATTAAATTCTCCTTTTTTAATTTGTGACTATATAATCTTACTTATATCGAGTAATGTCAAGATTTATGAAAAAAAGGTTGACTATCTGATAATATCCTAGTATAGTAACATCTATCGCTACCTCTTAGATATACGGAACACAAAGGAGGCTGAATAATATGACATATAGAATCTTATTAGATTTAGATAATCAATTATTCACAGCAGTTGACGTTAATAATAGTAATCACTTTGGCAATGGTACAACCATTGAAAAAGCTATCGCAAACCTAAAACAAGCTGCTTAATTATAGAATAGAAAAAGGACTGAAGCGTCTCGGCTTCGGTCCTTTTTTTGTGCTGTGGGTCTATCAACACTAGTTAAAATGCGCTTATGTAGATAATGCTCAGGAGCTGCCGTCTATCAACGCGCTCTAGTTTTCAGGTTCATCAACTGCAAACTCACCGAATGTAGCATTAACTGCTTGTGCTAAGTCATGTGGTTCAACTAAGATGGATTGACCAATTTTACCAGCTGAAACAATGATTTTGTCAGCTTTATCAGCTTCAGTATCGAAGTAGATAGGGTAGTTGTGTAGTGAGTGAATCCCGACCGGACTATTTGCGCCGTGTTCAAAGCCACTAGTTTTGACAAGGTCCTTTAATGGAACCATACCAATTTTCTTGTTGCCGGATAATTTGGCTAGCATCTTGTAACTGATATGTTTGTTTAGGGCAACCATTCCGACCAATGGACCAGTTTTGTTTCCTGTGAGGACAAGTGTCTTGTAGATCTTGTAGCCATCTTTTTCACTACCGTCATTGACTAGTTCTTGTGTATCTCCTTCAGCCTGAGTAGGGAAGGTCATTGGTTCGTATGAAACTTTTTCCTTATCCAAGATTTTTTCGACTAATGTTTTTTGAAGCTTTTTCTTTTTTCCCATATATATCACCTTAATTGCAAATTCTTACTTCTACTATCATAACAAACTAAGATAAATTTTAAAGTGTGCTGAATTGGGAGTGTTTATATGCCGTCTCCAGAACTGATAACATTTGCTTGCTATGCGGACCGGATTGAGCCTTGTTAAGTTCTACAAGTCTATGTATGAGCTAAAGCTCTAACACAACTTTCATAGCAGGCAAATAACTCAGTTCTTCCGACTAGATTGTTGTATTTTGATAAAAATAATTGTATGAGCGCTTTATTTGCCGTTTAAACTGAGATTAGTCGGAGGGACTTAGAATAATCTCCGGCTATGAAAGTGGCGTTATGGCTTTAGCCATTACACCACCAGACGAGTTTTAAGACTTACGAACCATGTAAGTCTTAAAATCGAGACACGAGACCGGTCCACAGGCTCGGGTCGGTCTGCATAGCAGGTGATTATGTCTAGTCCTGGAGACGGAAAACTTTTAGTAAATTAAATATTTTTAAGTTAAAATAATAAATACTTGTTATATAATAGTTACCGTTGTAATAGAAGGAGCGATGATCATGAGTTTTTTTAGACGCAAGCAAACTAATGACCCAGCTAATAATGATTTCAGCAAGATCTCTCAAGAAATCAAAAATAGCCCAGAAAAACTGTCAGAAGCACAAAAATTGTTTAAGAATAATGAATCTTTAAGACAACCAGCAACTGATTTTGAAAGAAAAGAATCTAAGAAAGACTGAAAGAATGCCATTTTGATTTGGCATTCTTTTTTTTACATTTTAATGATTAGTTTTAAATTATGCTTTGCATAATTAATAATTTATGGTATATTATAAAAAAATAAATATTGAGGTGAAGGAATGATGAAATTCATTAGTGCAGAGAGAACACACGTATTGGAAACAAATGTATTCGTAGAGAGGTTTTTGACATATCGTGATGTGTTCGTAGAATATTTCAAGACAATGAACTTGATTGAAAGAGGCGAGGCTTTGACATATGAAAATTATTCCCGCCTAGCTGACAATTATGTTTATAATATTAAGAATTTTATTAAACTAGGTAATTCATATATTTCCAAATACAATTTGGAAGATTCGAAAATGTATGACAGTTTGAATAATTACTTTGTCGCTTTGATTGACGCTCTCAACTATTTGGACTACGAAAACAATGTTGTAAACAAGCTCCAAGTTGCTAGAGCCAGATCAGTGATTCGTGATCGCGAAATGGACTTCATGAACGAAGTTCATTCATATATTAGATAAAGACGAGAGAAACGTCTTTTTTTTATGTCCAATTTCTAGTAATCTTAGAGATATTGAGACGGAGGCAAATTATGATTTGGAAAAAAATTAGTGTGTTGTTCCCAGACACTATAAATGAAGAAATTATTTCGGACACATTTATGAAGATCGGTGCGCAAGGAACTGAAATTGTCGATGACGATAATGATGCAGTTAAGACGAGAATCAATTCGTATTTTGATGAAAAAACTTACCGACCAGAGTTGATCAACGAATTACAGACTGAGATAAATAAGTTACCAGAATTTGGTTTTGATATCGATGGTGTTGAAATCGAAGAGAGTTCAGTTGATGAAAGCTCATGGGAGAATGAATGGAAGCAATACTACCATCCCGTTCACATCAGTCATTATTTGACAGTTGTTCCTAATTGGGTCGACTATGTACCTGAAAATATGGACGAACACATTATTGTTATGGATCCAGGTAAGTCATTTGGTACTGGAACACATCCAACGACATTCTCATGTATGCAAGCATTAGAAATGATTTTGGGGAACGCGGAGTCACTGTATGATGTTGGAACTGGATCTGGCATCTTGTCAATTCAAGCTCGTCAATTGGGCGTCAATAATATCAAAGCATTTGATTTGGCACCGGAGGCTGTTGAGGCTGCTAGAGAAAATATTAAGTTGAATCCCGGCTGTGAAGATATTGAAGTTTATGAGAATTCATTATTAGATGGTGTCGATGGCAAAGTTGACGTGATCGTCGCTAATATCTTGGCAGATGTTTTGGAACAATTTATCCCTGACATTGAATCTCATTTAAATAGTAAGGGATTTGTTATTTTATCTGGTATTATTAATGAAAAGGAAAAACTAATCGCTGATTTAATGAAGGAACAAGGATTCTCAGCAATCGAAGTTCTTCATTTGCAGGGTTGGTCAACTATGATCTGTAAGAGAACAAAGGATATCGAGGAACAAAATGGAGCAATACTTCGTTAATCAAACAATAGAACGAGATTCGTTTAGAATTTCTGATAAAGAATTATATAAGCATCTGGCTACCGTCTTGCGGCATAAGTCAGGCGATGTGATCTATCTAGTTGATGATCAAAATGACTTGTACCAGGCAACAATCGATCAAGTAGATACTGAGAATAAGTTTGTTCAGTTCAATGTCAATAAGAGCGACAAGCCTACGACTGAATTACCAATTGATGTGACAATTGCTTGTTCCTTGTCTAAGAAGGACAAAGTCGAGTGGATCACTCAAAAGGCAACGGAATTGGGAGCTAAAAGAATCGTCTTCTTTAATTCCCAATACTCGATCATGCATTGGAAAGCTAATGTTGTTGAAAAAAAGATGCTGCGATTACAAGAGATTGCTAAGAATGCTGCTCAGCAATCCAAGCGTCGCATGATTCCAGAAGTTAGCTATCTTAAAGATATTAGTGGATTGAATAACTCAACTGATGAATTGAAGCTGATTGCTTATGAAGAATCAGCCAAAGAAGGTGAGACAAGTATCTTGGCTCAATCGTTATCAGCTCAACCTAAGTCGATTATTTGTGCTTTTGGACCTGAAGGTGGATTTTCAGCTGAAGAAGTTACAGACTTACAAAACAATGAGTTTGTTTCAATCGGACTGGGACCACGAATAATGCGTGCTGAAACTGCTCCAATGTACTTCTTATCAGTGCTATCATATAATTATGAACTTAATGCAAAATGAGGAATGAAAATTGAAGAATCTTTGGAACAAAGTTGAGAAATCTAAATCAACTTACATTGCACTTATATCTGTTATTTTAGTTTTTATTATGCCGATATTATTTAATTTATTTCACTTAGGCAGAACGAATAGGATCATCTGGTTATTCTTTATAATCAATATTTTATTTGCTGGCTTTATCGGTTGGTTTACAAGGAAGTATCATTTATCATTCTTTAACCTAGTTATTTTTCCGGTTATTTTTTGTCGTCAGTGTTTTTGTCAAATACGGACGATACGGTTATTTCTTATCTGGAATCTATCTAGTTTTGAGTATTTTGATATATTTTCTTTTTGATAATGAAAATTGATTGTTTTTTAGAACCAAAGAAAGCATAATAATACGTAAAGAAAAGCACTCGCTTCGAACAGGGTGCTTTTTATTGTAATCGAAGGGGTGAACAAAAATGAAAAAGAATGAAGATTATACTCCTGATCAAGTTCTCGATATTTGTCGTGAATACATGAACGACGAGCATGTCGAATTTGTAAATAAAGCTTATAATTTTGCCGCATACGTTCATAAGGAACAGAAGAGATCTACTGGTGAACCTTATATTATTCACCCTACTCAAGTCGCACAAATTTTGGCTTCATTGCATATGGATCCATACACCGTAGCTGCGGGATATTTGCACGATGTCGTTGAGGATACTAATGTTACTCTCGGCGATGTTGAGGAGTTATTCGGTAACCAAGTGTCAACGATCGTTGATGGTGTGACTAAGATCAGTAAGTACAAGTATCACTCACATCAAGAATTACTAGCTGAGAACCACCGTAAGATGCTTTTGGCTACTGCCAAGGACTTACGTGTCATCATGGTCAAACTTGCTGACAGGCTGCACAACATGCGTACACTGAAGGCTTTGAGACCCGACAAGCAGAGACGAATCGCTAATGAAACTTTGGAAATTTACGCTCCACTCGCTGATAGATTAGGTATCAGTAAGATCAAGTGGGAGCTAGAAGACTTATCGCTTCATTACATCAATCCTCAACAGTATTATCGTATTGTCCACTTGATGAATAGCAAACGTGATCAACGTGAAGCTTATATTGCTGAAGCAATCGATTATATTAAGACAAGTGTTGATGCACTAGGTATCAAGTACGATATCTATGGTCGTCCTAAGCATATTTATTCTATCTATAAGAAGATGCGCGATAAACATAAGCAATTCTCTGAGTTGTATGATCTATTGGCAATCCGGATTGTCGTTGATTCTGTCAAGGATTGTTATGCCGTTCTGGGTTCAATCCACTCTAAGTGGAAGCCAATTCCAGGCCGTTTCAAAGATTATATTGCTGTACCAAAGGCCAATGGTTATCAATCATTACATACAACTATCATTGGTCCTGGTGGTCAACCACTAGAAGTCCAGATCCGTACATATGAGATGCACGAAATTGCTGAATATGGTGTTGCCGCTCACTGGGCCTACAAGGAAGGTAACTTTGAAGGTGTGCAACTCGATGAGAATGAGCAGAAGATCGATGTCTTCCGTGAAATTCTGGAATTGCAGGAGAACTCTGACAATGCTGCTGATTTTATGAAGTCTGTCAAAGGTGAGATCTTCAATGACAGAGTTTATATTTTCACACCACAAGGTGAAGTACGTGAGTTGCCAAAGGGTTCGATCCCGCTGGACTTCGCATATCAAGTTCATACTGAGGTCGGTAGTCATTCTGTCGGTGCCAAAGTTAATGGCAGAATGGTACCTTTGAATTACCAATTGAAGAATGGTGACATTGTTGAAATGTTGACCAATGAGAGTTCAACACCAAGCCGTGATTGGATTCAAATGGTTTACACTTCACGTGCTCGCAATAAGATCAAACGTTACTTCAGGATCAAGGATCGTCAAGAGAATATCCAAATCGGTCGTGAATTACTTGAGACTGAATTAAAGAATCGTTCACTTTCAACAAAGAAATATTTGGACAAGAAGCACATCGAACTCGCAACTTCGATTTTCAACTTCACTGATTCAGAAGAACTATACAATGCTGTTGGATATGGCGAATTATCGCCGATCAACGTTATTCATAAGTTGATCAGTGAAGATCCTGAGAATAAGAAAAAAGCTGAGAAAAAAGAACTCGAAGAGAATGTCATTACGGAAGCACACGAGAATGCTCCGAAACCAATTCCTGAAAATACTCAACTCAAAAAGGAACAAGCTAACGCTAATACAAGTATTTCGGTTCAAGGAATCGACAACTTATTAATTCGTTTGGCTAAATGCTGTAACCCAATTCCTGGGGATGATATCGTTGGTTATATCACTAAGGGGCGTGGTCTCACTATTCATCGTGCTGACTGTCCTAATGTTCAAAGTGATGAAGCCAAGAAGCGTTTCATTGAAGTAAGCTGGAACAACGTTACTCGTGAGAAGCGTTATACTGCTGAACTCGATATTTATGCCTTTAACAGAAATGGTTTATTGAATGAATTATTACAAGTGATCAATTCCAATACCAATTCTTTGATCAATGTCAATGGACGTTTGGATAAGGAAAAGATGGCGGTCATTCACGTCAGTGTTGGTGTCAATAACAAGGAACACTTGGATCAAATTATTTCCAAGCTAAAGAATGTACCAGATGTATACGAAATTAAAAGGACGGTTGAATAGGATGAAAGTAGTTATCCAACGCGTCTCAGAAGCAAAGGTTAGTGTCGACAACAAAGTCCTTGGTCAAATCGATCAAGGATTTTGTTTGTTGGTGGCATTTGCGGACGAAGACAACGATGAGACAATTGAATACATGGCACACAAGATTGCTAATATGAGAGTTTTCTCTGATGCGGATGATAAAATGAACTTATCGATTAAGGATATTGATGGCAAAATTTTGTCGATCTCACAATTTACTCTTTACGCTGATACTAAGAAGGGGAATCGTCCAAGCTTCACTGGAGCAGGTGATTTCAAGACTTCAAGTGCCAAGTATGATCAATTCAATGATGCATTAAGGAACTACGATATAAATGTCGCTACAGGTGAGTTTGGCGCTGATATGCAAGTATCACTGACTAATGATGGACCTGTGACGATAATAATGGAGCGATAATTCATGACAAGTATTGTTTGGGATTTTGATGGAACATTAGCCAATAGCTATCCAGGGATAGTTATGGCAACACAAAAATCTCTAAAGGAAAACTTTGATATTAATATTTCAAAGGATTCGATTTATAAGGAAGCTTTGAAGACTTCGGTCCGAAAACTAGCTAGTGATTTATTGAATGGGGATGACGACAAAGTCAAAACTTTTTATAAGTCATATAAGCTGCATGAAAAAACATTTCACGACCAAATCAAATTGATGCCACATGCTAAGATTGCCTTGGAATATTGTAAGGTTCAGGGATATCAGCAGTTCATCGTGACTCATCGTGACACTTCGATTTTTGAAGTTGCTAAGCGATTGGGCATCGCCGATTATTTCACTGAAATGGTCAGTGCTGAAGATGGACACGTGCGTAAGCCTGACTCAGAAATGTTGGATTATCTGATCAACAAGTATTCACTTGATCCTAAGGATACTTGGGTCGTTGGTGATCGTAAGATCGATATTGATTTTGGTGATTCAGTTCGTGCGAAGACCATCTTATTGAGTGATCAAAAAGTTGACTTTAAGGTTGATCAGCAAATTAAATCTTTGCAAGAAATTAATAAGGTGCTTTAAAATTTAAGACAAATAAATAAGCTGAGACGAAAAATCGTCTCAGCTTATTTTGTTTATTTGAAGTATTCTTTCAAACCATTTGTTACAGCTTGGGCAACTTGTGACTTGTATGAACTAGACTTGATATAACCATAATCTGACGTTGAGTTGATATATCCTAATTCAATCAAGATTGAAGGTTGACTGTTGTAATGCAAGACATACAAGTCTTTTTGTTGTGTACCACGATTATTAATTGCCAACTTCTTCAATTGACTATTGATATCTGTGGCTAAATTACTATCTTTATTCTTGCCGTAGTAGTATGTTGTTACACCAGTACCGGCATCTTGTTCGCCTGTTGAGTCGAAGTGAAGACTGATGTATGCGTCAGCTTCAATTTTACTTGATAGACGTGCACGTTCACCAAGTGACTTAGTATCATCGCCTGAACGAGTAAGGACCACACGAGCACCTGTTTTTTCAAGATCAGCTTTGATAGCTTTGGCATAGGCGAGGGTGAAGTTCTTCTCGTAGGTCTTCTTCTTAGATTCAGCACCAACATCTTCGCCACCATGTCCTGGATCAATGACAATAGTTGCTTCTGAAATATTAGTTGCGGCTGACTTGATAGCACTCTTAGTTCCGGATATAGTTACGACCCAGCTGGCTACATAACCGACAGAACCGTCACTATCTCTAACTTTGTACCACTTGCCGCTCTTACCTAAGTAATCGAACTTCTTACCGACGTTAACAGTCTTAATGTCACGACTGGTACTATCTGGATCAATACGTAATTTGGTATTAGATTGAGTAACTGTAACCGTCTTGATGTCACTGTCTCGTGAACCTGAAGTATCGTTAGAGCCTGAAGTCTCATTAGTTCCTTGGATGAACTGACTCTTGACCCAACCAGCGGTTCCCTTATAGAGAATCTGTGACCACTCTTGTTCTTGATACATGACAGTAACCTTTTGAGATTGTTCAATTGTTCCGAGAACATTGCTATTAGCGTCATCGTTTTTGAATACGGTGGTATTAGGTACTTTAACGATACCGATTTTGTTTGTAGCAGAACTTACTTCAGTATTATCAATTAACCAACTTGCTACCCAGCCGATTTTGTCGCCGGATAGACGAACTTGGTACCATTTATTTTTTTCGGCCAAAATAGCTAATTTATCGCCTTTTTTTACTTGACCCATGTTGGAGTAGGAAAGTCCCGGACCAACACGCACGTTGACTGAATCAGATTCGACAACAATTGCATTTGCGTTCGCCAAAGCTACGGTCGACCAACTTGATAAGGCAATTAAAAAAACAATGGCAACAAATAGCTTATTTTTAATTAAAAAAGTTATTATCTTTTTCATTTAAAGGATTCCTTTGTTGTCGCTATAATGATTATCATATATGTATATCTTACTGAAAAAACGTGAAACTTAAAAGGTAGAAAGTGAAAAATTCACAGAAAATTGATATTTTTAAGTAATAATATTAGTTAATATGATAATAATCATTAGAATTTAGAAATAATGGAGTTTATTTTGAAAAAATTTAGTGTGATATTTCTCTTATACAGTATATTACTAGGATTCTTAGTGGGAATCACGGCAGGTGCTTATTTAATTTTGGTTAACTTTTTAATTAATTTGGTTTGGAAGACTGTACCAAATGTATTTAACATTTCAACGATTTATTATCCGTTGATAATTTGTGGTTTGGGTGGAATTCTTATTGGACTTTTGCAACGTAAGAATGGTAATTATCCGCGAATGATGGTTGAAGTTATTGGAGAATATAAGCAAACTGGCAAAATAAAATATACTAATGAAATCAGAAAAAACTTCTTTCATGCAATTCCTGTCTTAACTTTGGGAGCAAGTGTCGGTCCTGAAGCAGCCTTATCCGGCATCCTCGGCGGATTGGTAAACTGGGTCGGTGATCGGCTGAGGCTGACACTTGAGCGACGTGAAGAACTGGTAAATATGGGAATCGGTGCTATTCTGTCAACGGTATTCTATGCACCATTTGCTGGGATCGGTAAGGCATTTGATGAACCAACACGTGATTTTCGAATAAAAGGTAGAAAAATATTTGTGTACGCAGTTACAATCTTGTCTGGCGTGGTTGGATTCTATCTGATCAATCATGTATTACCACATGAAAGTAGTTTTGGGATTCATTTTCGAAGAAGTATCAACTGGACTTGGCAAGGATTTGCTTGATACCAGTTGCAATAGTTGCTGGAATCCTATTTGGAATGCTGTTCAACAATCTTGGTAAGTGGAGTCAACAGCTTACTAGGAATAATCAAAAGACAGTTCTTTGGGCAATTTTAGGAGGCTTGATTATTGGAACGGCTGGAATTATTTCACCTTACTTAATGTTTTCGGGTGAAGTACAGTTACTTGGTTTTTCTAGAGATGCTGTGTCGCAGTCAGCGTTGTTTTTGATTTTTATCGCGATAGGAAAAGCCTTTGTAACTAATTTCTGTTTTTCTTTAGGATGGCGTGGTGGAATGATTTTTCCAGCAATATTTTCTAGTGCAGCGGCTGGATTTGCACTTTCTGTTCTTTTACCATTTACACCTGCAATTATAGTGTCGGTTACCATTGCATCAAGCTTGACCTACATTATGAGACAACCTGGAGTTGTTGCAGGACTGTTATTATTGTTATTACCGATTGAAGTTTTTCCAATCATTATCGTTGTCTGTTATCTGACAAATTATTTGCTGAAATCACTTTCAAAACAGTAATGCCACTTGACAATTGACGCCGTTTTGATTAATTTATAACTATATTCGAATCAAATTAAAAATTGCTCTACAGAGAACCTGGATGCTGAGATCAGGTAAGTAATTCATTTGAGTGACGTTTTATCAATCGTCTGGCAGGCGTTAACTGTAGCAAATTATTAGGTGGTACCGTGCGAATGCACCCTTTGTCTTATTTAGGCAGGGGTGTATTTTTTTATGTATGGGTCACCGCAAAGGAGGATCTTATGCGCTATCAAAAACCAAAGGGTACAGCGGATATTTTACCTGGAGAATCAGAAAAATGGCAATATGTAGAATCAGTTGCTCAAAACGTTTTTAGTCGCTATCGTTTTTCAGAAATCAGAACACCGATTTTTGAATCATACGAAGTCTTTGAACGTTCATCAGGTGACACATCGGATATTGTTTCAAAGGAAATGTATGATTTCAAAGACAAGGGTGACAGACACATTGCTCTTCGTCCGGAAGGTACAGCTGGTGTCGTTCGTGCATATGTTGAGAATAAGTTATATGGACCTGAGTACCAACGTCCATACAAGGTATGGTACAAAGGACCAATGTTCAGATATGAACGTCCACAATCAGGACGTCAACGTCAATTCCATCAAATTGGTCTTGAAGCATTCGGCTCAGATTCACCAGAATTAGATGTAGAAATTATTTCAGTTGGCTTGAATTTTCTAAATGAATTAGGAGTTCACAACTTGAAGGTCGCTATCAATACTTTGGGTGATCCTGAATCACGTGAGAATTACCACAAAGCCTTGGTTGATTACTTCACACCATTCAAGGACCAATTAAGCGATGATTCAAAGGTTCGCCTTGAGAAGAATCCATTGAGAATTCTTGATAGTAAGGATGAAAACGACAAGAAGTTTGTTGCAGATGCACCATCGATCTTGGATTACTTGAATGATGCCTCTAGAGAACGTTTTGAATATCTCAAGTCATTGTTAGATGATCTTGATATTAATTACGTTGTTGATCCAACTATGGTTCGTGGTCTTGATTACTACAATCATACGATTTTTGAATTCATGGTAACTGATCCAGCCTTTAACAACAAAGAAATCACTGTTCTAGCTGGTGGTCGCTACAATGGATTGGTTGAAGAACTTGGCGGCAAGCCTGAACCAGGAATTGGTTTTGGATTAGGTATGGAGCGTTTGATGTTATTGCTAAAGGATGAAGATATTCACGTTGAAAACAACTTGGATGTTTATCTAGTTACCATTGGTGATGCAGCTGAACGTGCTTCAGTTAAGATTTTGTCCAACCTTCGTCGTGCTGGATTCTCAGCGGACAAGGATTATTTACAAAGAAAAACAAAAGCTCAATTCAAGACAGCTGATCGCTTGGATGCCAAGTACACCGTAACTATTGGTGATGCTGAACTAGAAAACGATACAGCTAATGTTAAGAATATGGCAACTGGTGAACAAGTCAGTGTGTCACTTGAAAATCTAGCAGAAGAATTGAAAAAGATAGAGGGATAAGCAAATATGCAAGAAAGAACAGATTACTGTGGCAGCATTACTGAAGAGTATGTTGGCAAAAAAGTTTCTTTAGATGGATGGGTTCAAAAACGTCGTGACCTTGGTGGATTGATCTTCGTTGATCTCAGAGATTACAAGGGTTTCGTACAATTGGTATTTAATACTGATCACAAAGAAGCATTAGAAACAGCTGAATCATTGCGTTCAGAATATGTTATCAATGTTATTGGTACAGTTAGATTACGTGACGAAAGTGCTATTAACGAGAACATCCCAACTGGTAAAGTTGAAGTTGTCGTTGAAACAGTTGAAGTACTAAACAAGTCGATCACACCACCATTTGAAATTGTTGATGATGTTGATGCTTCTGAAGAAACAAAGTTGAAGTACCGTTATCTTGATCTACGTAGACCGGAGATGCAAAGTGCTATCCGTACACGTGCTCAAATCAAGCATTCAGTACATGAATACTTATACGACAATGGTTTCATCGATATTGAAACACCAAATTTGACACCTTCAACTCCAGAAGGTGCTCGTGATTATCTTGTTCCTTCACGTGTATATCCTGGACATTTCTTCGCCTTACCACAATCACCACAATTATTTAAGCAACTATTGATGGTCGGTGGATTTGACCGTTACTATCAATTGGCTCACTGTTTCCGTGATGAAGATCTTCGTGGAGACCGTCAACCAGAATTTACTCAAATCGATTTGGAAATGAGCTTTATGTCAGCTGAAGAGATTCAAACAGTGACAGAAGGACTTATTGCCCGTGTTATGAAAGACGAAAAGGGTATCGATGTTAAATTGCCATTCCCAAGAATTGACTGGGATGACGCTATGGCTCGTTATGGTTCTGACAAACCTGATATTCGTTTTGGTATGGAACTACAAGACTTGAACGATGTCTTCAAAGACACTGAATTCAAAGTCTTCAAGGGAACAATTGACAATGGCGGCCAAGTTAAGGCAATCGTTGTCAAAAATAATGCTGATAAGTATTCAAGAAAGAATATTGAAGAATATCAAGAATACATCAAGCGCTTTGGTGCTAAGGGTCTTGCTTGGCTTAAATACAATGACGATAAGATTACTGGACCAGTTGCCAAGTTTATTACTGAACAACATGATGCCTTGGTTGAACGTCTTGGTCTTGAAAACAATGATTTAGTATTATTCGTTGCTGACAAGAAGAAGGTCGTTGCTGATGCACTAGGTTACTTACGTACTGACATCGCCAAGAACTTGAACTTATATGATCCTAATGAATTTGCCTTCACATGGGTTGTTAACTGGCCATTGTTTGAGTATGACGAAGGTATCCAACGTTGGACAGCTGCTCATCACCCATTCACAATGCCTAATGAAGAAGATGTTCACTACTTGGACGAAGATCCACACAAGGCTTACGCTCAAAGTTACGATATCGTTCTTAACGGTTACGAACTTGGTGGTGGATCAATTCGTATTCATGATTACAAGATTCAAGAAAAGATGCTCAAAGCTTTGGAATTCACTAAAGAAAAAGCCTATGAACAGTTTGGTTTCTTATTAGATGCCTTGCAATACGGTTGCCCACCACATGGTGGTTTGGCTATTGGGTTGGATAGATTTGCCATGTTACTAGCTGGTAAAGATAATATCCGTGACGTGATTGCATTCCCTAAGAATTCAAATGCTACAGAACCAATGACACATGCTCCAAGACCAGTTGCTGACAACCAACTTGTTGATCTTGGTATTGAAGTTTCAAAATCAAATAAAGAATAATGCTTGACAGCTTTAAAGGAGAGTAATCGAACATGAAAAAATCAGTTGATGAACAGGTTTTTGAAATTGTCGATGAAATGTATAATTCTTTATCAAAAAACACTGACACTGATCCACAAATTCTTAAGACTCTGATGACTGCTGGCACTTATTTAAGTGAAAAGAAGAGTGCACCACAAATAATTGCTTCTAAAACAGTCAATGGAATTTTGTTAGCCAATGTATCCGGTAAGTCAAAACTTGATCAAGCTAATTGGAATCGACTGAAGAAGTTGACGATGTTGGCACGAACGGAAGGATTTGCAGGTTCACCGATAGGGCCAACTGATCCTAGAGCTCAATTTTAAATTAACAATAAATTAAAGACGCTGCAGAATGAACAATTCTGTGGCGCCTTTTTTAATAGTTGGATTTTTGATTCCTTACATTTGCCTTACGACGGTGATGTGTCTATACTCAAAGTAAGGAATAGTAAGGAGGAGTAAATTATGGATGTTAAGAATCGTGAAAATGTGGTTGTTGCAAAGGTAACCTCAAAGAATCAAATTACTATACCTAAGGAAATACGCACAAAGTTAAATTTAAAAAAACATGATAATGTTGAATTTGTAACTAAAGATAATGGTGAAGTTGTAATTAAAAGCAAAAATGATTTGTGGTCAGTTGTAAAAGAGCAAGAAAAGAAATATGGAAATTTATCAACACCGGAGATTGATTGGGGTGAAGATGTTGGTGTGGAGGTAATTGATTGAAAAAATACAAACAAGGTGAAATTTTTTTTGTCGATCTAGAACCCGCAAAAGGAACTGAACCTAAGAAAAAACGTCCGTGCATAATTGTAAGTAATGATAATTATAATAAGTATTTCAATACTGTATTGATTGTTCCCATTAGCTCGTCGTCAAAGTATAGGAGTGATCCTAAGTATCTTGATTCACCTTTATTTGAAACAATCAAAGCTAAGAATATTGAAGGAACAGCATTATTGCAACATCTGCGTGCAGTTGATCCCAGAATCAGAATTAACAGTGATGTATCAGCTCAAATTGGTACGGCACAAATGAACAAAATAAGTGAAGTAATAAAACAATTTTTATAAATTAATAATAAATTAAAGACGCTGCAGAATGAACAATTCTGTGGCGCTTTTTTTACTAATTTGATTTTAATTTTTATGAGCAATTTTCTAGAAATGGTTTATAAGTTGCGTATACTTATAGACATACGCTATGACTAGGAGTGATTTAATTGGAGAAGGAATACAAGAAGAATCTTGAGGGTCTAACTGATGAACAATTAGATGTAACTCAAAATCGTGGAACCGAAATGCCATTTACTGGTGAATATGATGATTTTTATAAAAAGGGTATCTATGTTGATATTGCAAGTGGTGAACCCTTGTTTTCATCAGCTCATAAATTCGATGCAGGTTGTGGTTGGCCATCATTTAGTCAACCTATCACACAACTTAAAGAAAGCACTGATTTGAGAACGGGACATGAACGTACTGAAGTAACTAGTGGGGATGCTGGTTCGCATCTTGGCCATGTCTTTAATGATGGTCCCCAAGAACTTGGTGGATTGAGATATTGTATCAATTCAGCTGCCTTGAAGTTTATCCCATATGAAGAGATGGACGAAAAGGGTTATTCAGATTATAAGAAATATGTTGAAGAGGGGAATAAATAATGAACGAGAAAAAAGCTGTATTTGCTGGAGGTTGTTTTTGGTGCATGGTTAAACCATTTGACGAACAGCCTGGAATCATTAAAGTTGTTTCTGGTTTCACAGGTGGTCATGTTCCCAATCCCACATATGAACAAGTTTGCACGGGTACAACTGGACATACGGAAGCTGTTGAAATAACTTATGATGCTGACAAAGTTTCATATAGACAACTTGTCGATACTTATTGGCAAGTTACTGACCCAACCGATGCTGGTGGCCAATTCCAAGACCGTGGGGACAATTACCGTCCTGTAATTTATTACGGAGATGATTCTGAAAAAACTATTGCTGAAGAGTCTAAAAAAGCCCTAGCTGACGCGGAAAAATTCGATGATCCAATTGTTACTGAAATTCTTCCAGTTGAACCATTTTATGCTGCCGATGAATATCACCAAGAGTTTTATAAGAAGAATCCGGCAAGATACGAATTGGAAGAAAGCGGTGGAAGAGCAGATTTCATCGAAAAACATTGGAATTAAGCTGATTTAATATCGATTTGTGCTAATATAATTAGGGTAAATTCGTTATTAGGAGTAATTTAAATGGATGAAATAGATAAGCTGATTGAAAGACATCAGAACTTATCCAAAATATCAGTTGCGTTTCTATATTCAATTGCAGTATCGATCGCGGTTAATATGTTTTGGACACCCGGAGGAATATACGGTTCAGGTGTAACTGGTGCCGCTCAGTTGATCTCAACTATTAGTGAGCGCTGGTTCCCATTCCATATTTCAACTGCGGTAATGTACTTTGCGTTTAATGCACCGCTGTTTGTTTTGGCTTGGAGGAAGATCGACCATAATTTTACGGTTTTCACAATTATTGCCGTAGCCTTTGCATCATTGATGATGCATTTCTTCCCAACCGCTAAAATAACAGCTGATCCATTGGTCTGCGCTATTTTTGGTGCGGTCGCCAATGGTTTTGGTACAGGTATGGCATTGCGTAATGGAATTTCAACTGGTGGAATAGATATTGTTGGTATTATTTTACGTAAAAAAACTGGTAAGAGTGTTGGAACGATTAACATTATGTTTAATCTGTTTATCATTGCCTGCGCGGGCTTCTTGTTCGGCTGGGTACACGCCTTATACAGTGCTATAAGTATTTTTTATAAATGGCCAAGTTATTGATATGATCTATAACAAGGATCAAAAACTTCAAGTTATGATCGTTACATCGAAGCCAAAATATGTCATTAAAGAAATTCAAAGTGAGATGCGTCGTGGTATTACCATCGTTCATGATGCTGAAGGTGCCTTCAAGCATGAGGAGAAGACTATCTTGTTCACTGTCATTTCTCGTGCTGAATTGAATGACCTGGAGACAGCTATGACATTATCAGATCCACATGCCTTTGTTAGTGTCACCGATACTGTTAAGATATTAGGTAGGTTCTATCAGAAACATATCTATTAGAAGAGAGGGTTATTTTGATGATAATCGGATCACATGTTGCAATGAAAGCACCAAGCATGTTGGCGGGTTCAGCTAAAGAAGCACACATTTATGGTGCCAATGCTATGATGATTTTTACAGGTGCACCGCAGAACACTCGTCGTAAGGATGTTTCAGAAATGAATATTCCTGAAGGCAAGCGTCTACTTGAGTTGTATGGCATTGACCATGTTATTGGTCATGCACCTTATATTGTAAATCTTGGGAACACTGTTAAACCGGAGAAACTACCTTTTGGAATCTCTTTTATGCATGATGAGTTTGAACGTGCTGATGCCTTAGGAATCGAAGCTATCAGTTTTCACCCGGGTGCACATTTGAATCAAGGACCTGAGAAGGCACTTCTACAAATTGCTCAATCATTGGACAAAGCAATCTTGCCTGATCAAAAGGTCAGTGTCGCAATCGAAACGATGGCTGGTAAAGGTACAGAAGTTGGAATCAACTTCGAGCAACTAGCTTATATTTTTGATCATTGTCAGAATAACGATAAGTTATCAGTTACAATGGACACTTGCCACATGAGTGATGCAGGTTATGATGTTAAAAACGACTTCGATGGTGTCCTGAATGAATTTGATCACATTGTTGGTCTCGATAGATTGTCAGTGATCCATCTGAATGACTCGAAGAATGAACGTGGATCACACAAAGATCGTCACGATGATATTGGCTTTGGTACGATTGGATTCGATGCTTTGAATTATGTTGCACACCATCCACAGCTTGAGGACATCCCTAAGATCATGGAGACTCCTTACGTTAAGCGTGATGAAAACGACAAGAAGGGGATCGCACCTTTCAAGGCCGAAATCGATATGTTGCGTGAACAGAAATTTGATCCAGAAATGAAGAATAGACTAATAAAGGCTAATCCATAAGGATTAGCCTCTTTTATAACCATTAATTTGTAGTTTTTCCATTATCAGTGCTGCTGTCTCTTCAATTGAACGATCAGCCGTATTGATTACAGGACAACCGAGTTTAGCATATAATTCATTGGAGTAATCTAGTTCTTTTTTGATTTCTCCCTCTTCGGAATAGGTCGTGTCAGGATCAAGTCCGTAGGCGATCATTCTTTGACGACGAATCTTTAATAGAACGTTCATATCATTTGTTAATCCAACGATCTTGGATTTATCTACGTGCCACAGTTCATCAGGAATTGTAGCTGTAGGGACGATAGGAAGGTTTGCTACCTTGATGTTACGATTGGCTAGGTAGAGTGACAAAGGTGTCTTAGAAGTTCTAGAAATGCCTAGTAGGACTAAGTCAGCTTCAAGCAATCCCTTAGGGTTTTGTCCATCATCATTTGAAACGGTGAATTCCATCGCAGAGATCATGTCGAAGTATTCATCGTCCAAGTTATGAATGATACCCTTCTTACGGAGTGGTTCTTGGTGAACCATTTGTGAGAATGTTCCAATGATAGGATTTAGGATATCATAGTAGGTCAATCCGTTGCCTTGACAAAAGCCATTGATGATATTGCAGAGTTCTTTTGATACAATTGTGTGCAAAACAATTGCCTTTTTTTGTTTGGCAAGTTCCAGTATCTCAGTTAAGTGCTTATCATTTTTTACAAACGGATATTTTGTATAGACAGTTTCTATATCTGGAAACTGTGCAAACGCAGCGTTAGCAACACGTACAGCGGTCTCTCCAGCGGAATCTGATAAAGCAAAAACATCTATTTTTTGAGTCATAATAATTCCTCCTAAAAAAAATATCGAAAAATGTTTGAACATTGAACTCTTTTTGTTATAATAACATATGAGCTGTGAAAGAAATAGAGCAGTTACGTATAAAGCGGAAGGAGGGATATCATATGTCAAAAACTGTCGTTCATGAAAATGAGTCGCTCGATGATGCTCTTCGTCGTTTTAAACGTTCTGTTTCAAAAAGTGGTACACTTCAAGAATATAGAAAACGCGAGTTCTACGAAAAGCCTAGTGTTAAGAAAAAGTTAAAATCAGAGGCCGCTCGTAAGCGTAACAAGAAACGTCGTTAATAAGATTAAGGTTAAAACATTTTATGTTTTAACCTTTTTTTTACGAAAAATTTACATTCGTGTGCTATCATTCAAGTAATAATAGGAGGATGTGTGTTTATTGGCAGAAAACAAAGAGCAATTTAAAAAGAGCATTCATATTAAGAATCCACAAGATGCAGTCAGTCTTTTTGGTGTTAATGATAGCAATCTGAAGTTGATCGAAGAGGGGATGGACGTCAAGGTTCATGCTTTCGGAGAAGAACTTGATATTACTGGTGATGAAGATAATGTCAACAAAGCCTACACATTGGTCGTTAAGCTGGTCAAACTGATCGAGAGCGGCATTGGGTTAGGTTCAGCCGACATCGTCAGCGGTATGAAGATGGTTGAACGTGGAACGTTAGATTACTTTGAAGATTTGTACAAGACTGAGTTGATCAGGGACTTCAGTGGTAAACCTGTTCGAGTGAGAAACTTTGGTCAAAGGCAGTACATCAACGCCATTAATCACAACGATATTACATTCGGTATCGGACCTGCCGGTACTGGTAAGACGTATCTAGCTGTTGTTATGGCAGTTGCGGCTTTGAAGAAAGGTACTGTCAAACGTATCGTTTTGACGAGACCCGCGGTTGAAGCTGGTGAAAGTCTGGGATTCTTGCCAGGTGACTTGAAAGAAAAAGTTGATCCATATTTACGTCCTATCTATGACGCTTTATACGCTATTATAGGCTCTGATCACACAGGACGACTAATTGAACGTGGTGTGATCGAAATTGCTCCACTAGCTTATATGAGGGGTCGTACACTGGACGAATCGTTTGTTATACTTGATGAGGCTCAGAATACGACTAGAGAACAGATGAAGATGTTCTTAACTCGTTTGGGATTCGATTCAAAGATGATCGTAAATGGTGATATTTCTCAAATTGACTTACCTCGTAATGCACGAAGTGGTCTGGTTCAAGCACAAAAGATCTTAAAGAATTTGCCACACATTCAGTTCGTTGATTTCACATCAGCCGATGTTGTAAGACATCCGGTTGTTGCGGAGATTATTGACGCGTATGATGATTCTGACAAAATTGAAAAGTAATGGGGACTAACATGGATTTAGAAATTTTTAATGATGATAATTTAATTGATCAAGCACGTGAGGATTGGGTCAATGATATTGTGAGTTTTACCTTTAATAAATTGGAGCTAAAAGACAATACTCAATTGTCGATCCACTTTGTTACAAAAGATAAGATTCATGAGATCAACAAAGAATACCGTGATACTGATAGAGCAACTGACGTTATCAGTTTTGCTATCAATGATGGTGAAGATTCACTTGATTATTTGGAAGCACAAATTCCTGATTTGCCACTCGACTTGGGTGACTTATTCATCAGTGTTGAAATCGTTGACGAACACGCCAAGTATTATGAGCATTCATTTGATCGTGAATTAGGCTATACTATCGTTCATGGAATTTTGCATCTTAATGGCTATGACCACATCAAGCCAGAGGATGAAAAAGTCATGATTGGTTTGCAAGAAAAAATTCTCAGCGCTTATGGTTTGAAAAAATAGTATTTAAATAGGAGACTGGGCTAGTGGAAATTAATGAACAAGAATTATTTGATATGGCATTCAAGGCAATGGATCACGCGTATGCACCTTATTCTAATTACACAGTTGGTGCAGCGATATTATGTGATGATGGCAATATCTATGATGGGGGCAATATTGAGAATGCCTCTTATGGATTAACCAATTGTGCTGAAAGAACAGCTATCTTCAAGTCTGTGTCTGAAGGTGCTAAGGAAATCAAGGCTATAGCAATCGTCAACGGAACTTCAGAAATGTCTAAGCCTTGCGGTGCTTGCCGCCAGGTTATGAGTGAATTTATGAAAGCCGATGCAACTGTGTTCTTGGCTAACAATACTAATCAATATAAAGAATTTACGTTCAAAGAAATTTTGCCACTGGCATTCAGTGATAAGGATATGGATTAATTATGGATAACAAAAACTTTCGTTCAGGATTCGTCGCAATTGTAGGACGTCCAAATGTTGGTAAGTCAACATTTATGAATCGCATCATCAAGGAACAAATTGCGATTACTTCACCAAAGGCTCAAACAACTAGAAACAAGATTCAAGGTATCTATACTGATGATGATCGCCAAATCATCTTCTTGGATACACCTGGTATTCACAAGCCACACAATGGTTTGGATCAATATATGGATAAGGCAGCTATCTCAGCTCTTAAAGAAG
The DNA here is from genome assembly GCF_000615905.1 of Companilactobacillus nodensis DSM 19682 = JCM 14932 = NBRC 107160. Classification (GTDB taxonomy): domain Bacteria; phylum Bacillota; class Bacilli; order Lactobacillales; family Lactobacillaceae; genus Companilactobacillus; species Companilactobacillus nodensis. Next base: position 30,106 of record NZ_BAMN01000010.1, on the reverse strand, counting down.
TCGACGCTGTATTATTCATGACAGAAGCTGGACAAAGTGCTGGCCCTGGTGACAAATTTATCATTGATGAATTGAAGAATGTTAAAGCACCAGTATTCTTGATTCTTAACAAGATCGATTTGATCAATCCAGACGAAATGGCACCACAGATCAGTGAATACTCTGAATTGATGGACTTCGCAGAAGTTATTCCTATCAGTGCTACTGATGGTAATAATGTTGACGAAATGATCGATGCCTTGACTAAGGCATTGCCAATCGGACCTCAATATTACGATGACGACCAAATCACTGATCACCCTGAATACTTCATTGTTGGTGAATTGATCCGTGAGAAGATTCTTGAAGATACACGTGATGAGATTCCTCATTCAATTGCCGTTATCGTTGAATCAATGAATCAACGTACTGCAGCCGGCAAGTTACAGGTTGAGGCAAGTATCTATGTTGAACGTGATAGCCAGAAGCCGATCGTTATTGGTAAGGGCGGCAGCATGTTGAAGAACATTGGTATCGGTTCACGTATTAAGATCGAACATTTACTTGGTGAGAAGATCAACTTGAAGCTTTGGGTCAGAGTTAAGAAAAATTGGCGTGATGATCCATTGTTCCTAACTCAAGCCGGATATTCGGTTAAGGATATTAAATAGTTGGCTCATACTGCAGCAACAAACTTTTTTGGAATAGTTGTCAGACGACAACGATACAAAGAACGTGACGCTTTAGTGACCATTCTGACCAAAGAGTATGGATTCAAAACTTTCTTAGTTCGAGGAACTCAAGGGTCTAAGTCTAAGATCTCGGGATCGGTTATTACTTTTTCTTACGGTGATTACAGTGGTGTAATTAAGGATGAAGGATTGTCATATCTTAATTCTGCCAGCAACATCAAACAGTTTGATGAGATCATTAAGGACATTGAGCTTAATGCTTATGCAACATTTCTGTTTGATCTATTCCACAATGCTTTTATTGATGATCCGTTGCCAGATGAATGGTATCGCAGCCTGTTTAAGGCATTGCTATATATTGAGAACGGCTTCGATGCGCAAGTGGTCGTTGATATCATGCAGATGCATCTGTTGCAAGTGTTCGGTGTTGCTCCCAACATGGATTCATGTGTAGTTGGTGGTGAAACAGAAGGTAGATTTGATTTTTCAGTCATTCTCGGTGGAATAATTTGTTCGAAGCACTTTGATGCAGATATTCACCGATTACATATTTCTGAACGGATAGTTTATTTCTTAAGATTGTTTTCTAAGATCAATCTTGATCAAATTGGCAAGATTGAGATCAAAGAGAACAATAAGGATATGATCCAACATGCGATTGATTCGATTTATGAAGGTTCCGTCGGCTATTATCCTAAGAGCAAGAAATTTATTGATGACATGAAGACGTGGCATATTTAGCGCGGCTTATACGATTGACAATGATTTTTAAATTGCTATAATTGAAGTTATGAAAACAGCGATGCGGGATAGTGAAAGCCGCTACAGATTCGATGGCGAGCAACAATTTAATTTTTGAATAAAAGAGCAGGACTAAAGTCCTGAATTAGGGTGGAACCGCGAAATCATTCGTCCCTTGCTAGGTAGATAACTATACCTTGCAAGGGATTTTTTGTGTTTACCGTTTACCCGAAGGGAGACAATATGGCAAAAAAATTAAATGTACAAAATATGATTTTGAAACTTCAGAAGTTCTGGGGTGATAAGGGCTGCATGTTGATGCAAGCTTACGATACTGAAAAGGGTGCTGGAACAATGAGTCCATACACATTCTTACGTGCAATCGGACCTGAACCTTGGAACGCTGCATACGTTGAACCATCAAGACGTCCAGCTGATGGTCGTTATGGTGAGAACCCTAACCGTTTATATCAACACCACCAATTCCAAGTTGTTATGAAACCAGCTCCAGAGGATATCCAGGAATATTACTTGGATTCACTTCGTGCACTAGGTATCGAACCTCTAGAACACGATATTCGTTTCGTTGAAGATAACTGGGAGAACCCATCAATGGGTTGTGCCGGTGTTGGTTGGGAAGTTTGGCTTGACGGTATGGAAGTTTCTCAATTCACATACTTCCAACAAGTTGGTGGCCTAGCTTGCAAGCCTGTAACTAGTGAAATCACTTATGGTGTTGAACGTTTAGCTTCATATATTCAAGATGTTAACTCAGTTTATGATCTTGAATGGGGTGACGGCGTGCTTTACGGCGATATCTTCAAGGAACCAGAATACGAACACTCAAAATACTCATTTGAAGAAAGCAACCAAGATATGTTGTTCAAGTTCTTTGATGAATATGAAAAAGAAGCTAATCGTTTGATGGATCTAGGATTAGTTCACCCAGCATACGATTATATTTTGAAGTGCAGTCACACATTTAATTTGTTGGATGCTCGTGGTGCGGTTTCAGTTACCGAAAGAGCTGCCTTCCTATCACGTATTAGAAAGATGGCACATAAAGTTGCAAAAGCATTTGTTGAAGAACGCAAGAAGCGTGGCTTCCCACTTTTGGCAAATAGCGATGCAGTAAAGGAGAATGAAAATGACTAAAAATTATTTATTAGAAATCGGTTTGGAAGAAATGCCTGCTCACGTTGTAACTAACAGTGTTAATCAATTAGCACAAAAGACAGCCAAGTTCCTCAAAGAAAACCGTATTTCATTCTCAAATATTGAAAAGTATTCAACTCCAAGACGTTTGGCAATCATCATTAAGGATATTGCTGAAAAGCAAACTGATATTGATGTTAAAGCCAAAGGTCCTTCTAAAAAAATTGCTCAAGATGCTGATGGCAATTGGACCAAAGCTGCCCAAGGGTTCGCTCGTGGACAAGGGATGACACCTGATGATATCTTCTTTGAAGATTTGAAGGGTACAGAATATGCTTATATTCAAAAACATGAAGATGGTAAAAAAGTTGAAGATGTTCTAACTGATATTACAGAAGTTATAAAATCACTTACATTCCCAACTAGAATGCACTGGGCTTCATATGACTTTGAATATATCCGTCCAATTCACTGGTTAGTATCACTATTAAATAATGAAGAAGTTCCATTACAGATCTTGGATATCAAGTCTGGTCGTATGACACGTGGTCACCGTTTCTTAGGTGAAGATGTTGAAATCGACGAAGCTACAAACTATGTTGAAAAATTACGTTCACAATTTGTTATCGTTGATGCCAAAGAACGTAAAGATTTGATCTCTAATCAAATTGAAACAATCGCTAATGACAAAGATTGGGTTATCGATGTTGACCCAGATTTGCTTGAAGAAGTTAATAACTTAGTTGAATTCCCAACAACATTCTATGGTTCATTTGATAAGAAATACTTGGAGATTCCTGAAGAAGTATTGATCACTTCGATGAAAGATAACCAAAGATATTTCTACGTTAGAAATCATGAAGGTAAGCTAGAACCTTACTTCATTGGTGTTAGAAACGGTAATTCAGAACACATCGAGAACGTTATCCAAGGTAACGAAAAAGTTCTTGTTGCCAGATTGGAAGATGCAGATTTCTTCTATAAAGAAGACCAAAAGAAGTCAATTGCTGATTATGTCAACAAACTTAAGACGGTTAACTTCCACGTTAAGATCGGTACTATGTACGAAAAGATGGCTCGTGTACATCAAATTGCTGAACACTTAGCTAAGTTATTCGGATTATCAGACACAGAAACAACTGATGTTCTCCGTGCTAGTGATATTTATAAGTTCGACCTTGTTACAAGTATGGTTGATGAATTCCCAGAACTACAAGGTGTCATGGGTGAGAAATATGCTAGCTTGATGGGTGAAGATGATGCAGTTGCTGCAGCAGTTAAGGAACACTACATGCCTATCTCAGCCGAAGGTGATTTACCAGCATCAAAGGTTGGTGCAACTTTAGCCATTGCTGACAAGATCGATTCACTTGTTACATTCTATGCAGTTGACTTGATTCCTAGTGGTTCAAATGATCCATACGCATTGCGTCGTCAAGCTTATGGTATCGTAAGAATTCTTGACAAGTATCAATGGTCATTGAACTTGAATGATTTGCAAGATTACTTGAAGGCAAACTTAACTGTACCTGAGAAGTTAGATTTATCAGCACATGTTAAGGATATCAATCAATTCATGGTTGACCGTGTTCGTCAATTACTCGGAACAACAGAAGTTAGAAATGATATTGTTGATGCCGTTACTGCGGGTTCAACTATCGATCCAATTATGATGATTGATACTGCCAAGGTATTACAAGCTCATGTATTGGATGATGATTTCAAGTCAGTTGTTGAAGCGCTTGGTCGTGTAGTTAACTTATCTAAGAAAGCCAAGTTTGGTTACAGTGATGATCTCAAGCTTGACGAATCATTGTTCGAGAATCCTTCAGAATCAACATTGAATGATCAAGTTAAAACAATTATCAGTGCTGATGAAACAGATGCTGAAGCACTATATGGTGAATTAGCATCATTGAAACCAGCTATTGATAGCTATTTTGACGAAAACATGATCATGGCAAAAGATGAGAAGATCAAGAACAATCGCCTCACTCAATTGGTAATCGCAAACCATTTAATTGCAAAATTGGGAGATTTGTCTAAAATTGTAGTTAAGTAATCGAAATATTTGTAATTGCGGTGACAATATGGTAAATTATAGTTCACTGTTTTTACAGATATCTTTGAGGAGGTGACAGCCATGGCAACTCGGATTCCGCAGGAATTTATTGATGAAGTTACCTCAAAAACTAACATTGTAGATGTTATTAGTAAGTATGTACAACTGAAAAAATCAGGTAAAAACTTGTTTGGATTGTGTCCTTTCCATGAGGAGAGAACACCATCTTTTTCAGTTGCGGAAGATAAACAAATTTTCCATTGCTTTAGTTGTGGTCGTGGTGGGAATGTCTTCAAGTTTATTATGGAAATGGAAAGCAAAACCTTCCCTGAATCTGTAGTAGAAGTTGCTCAGATGGGCAACATTCCGATTCCTGACCAATACCAAGCAAGTAACGAGAATTATCAAAATTCTGACAGCCAAGTTTTGATAAAAATGTATTCAGAAGCTGCCAAGCTTTACAGTCACATTCTCTTAAAAACTGAGAATGGTACACCAGCACTAAAGTATTTGAATGGACGTGACTTGGATAATGGTCTCATTGAGACCTTTGATCTCGGTTATGCGCCGAATAATTCAAATCTCTTGCTTCAATTCTTCAAAGATCGTAAGATCGATGATTCAACCCTGAGAAAGTCAGGTTTGTTCGCTGAAAATCAGGAAGGTGAATTATTTGATCGTTTTAGAGATCGAGTGATGGTACCGATAACTGATGAGGCTGGTAATATTATCGCCTTTTCAGGTAGAATCTTGAATAAGTCAGAGGGTACTGCTAAGTACATGAACAGTCCTGAGACGCCTATCTTTAACAAGAGCAAAGCACTGTTTAATTTAAGTAACGCAAAAAAAGCCATTCGTGATAATAAAAGTGTAATTTTATTTGAAGGCTTTATGGATGTTATCAGTGCATATAAAGCTGGAGTTACCAACGGTGTAGCGTCAATGGGTACAAGTTTGACTGATCAACAACTCTATACGTTAAGTCGCTTAACTAACCAAATCAACGTCTGTTATGACGGGGATGATCCTGGTGTTGAGGCGACTTATCGAGCGCTGACGCAGTTGAATGACGACCGTTTCTCTTATGGAGTAATCAGTGTTCCAAATCAAAAAGATCCAGATGAGTATATTCGAAGTGATGGCGCCGATAAGTTTAAGAATTTGGTTGAAAATGGCGTACAAACACCAATGTCGTTCATCTTAAACTATTTCCGCAGAAACTATAATCTCAATAATGAGCATGACCAGATCGAGTTCCTCAATCGTTCGTTGAATGAGATTGTTAAGTTACAGTCACCCGTTGAGATTGACATGTATGTCGGTAAGATTGCCGATGAAATGGGTGTTTCTAAGGAAGCCATCAATAAGGAACTTGATACTTTGCGTCGAAAGATGGCGATCAAGCGCCCTGCAAATAATAATAAGAATGTTCAGCAAGCAGCACTCGAGAAAGTTACCGCAACTGTTCGTTCGAATTATGATCGAATCGAAAAGTCTGAACGCTGTCTGATTTATTGGGCAATTAACTTCCCGGAGGTAAGAATCAATCTGAAGGGAAGCGGATTTGAATTTGTCCATGCTAATTACCAAGACCTCTTCAATTCACTGTTATCGTATTCTGAACAAGAAGAAAGCAATGATGAAGAGATCAATATTTCCGATTTCATGAATGTTCTGGATAATGATCAAAAGAATCTTTTAGCAGAATTGGAGATGATGCCAATGCCCGTGGAGTATAGTGATCAAGAGATTGATGATTATATCAATAACATTAATAACTCTGGCCTTGAAGTTAAGGTCACAGATATTAATCGTCGATTGAAAGAAGCAGCAATGGTAGGTGACAGTAAATTACAATTAGAACTGACAAAGCAATTGATTGATGTTCGAAGATTGTTAAGTAATTAAAGCATACTGGAGGAAAATACATGGCAACTAAAAAAACAACAGTATCAAAAGAACTAAAAGCTGCAACAAAGAAACTTGTTAAGGATCTTAAAAAGACAGGTTCAATTACCGAAGATGATCTACAAGAAAAAATTATCAAACCTTACAAACTTAAGGGTGAAGCTCTAACTAACTTCATCAGTGAGCTTGAAGACCAAGGTATTGGTGTTGTTGACAAAAAGGGTAATCCAAGTAAGCTTTCTCTTTTGAAAGAAAAGAAGGAAGAAGAAAAGAGCTCTAAAAAGAAGAACGACACTACTGCACCAACAGATATCAAAGTTAATGATCCAGTACGTATGTATTTGAAGGAAATTGGCCGTGTTCCATTGCTTAATGCTCAACAAGAAGTTGATCTTGCTTTGAAGATCGAACAAGGTGATGAAGAAGCTAAACAAAGTCTAGCCGAAGCTAACCTTCGTTTGGTTGTTTCTATTGCTAAGAGATATGTTGGACGTGGTATGCAATTTCTTGATTTGATTCAAGAAGGTAACATGGGTCTAATGAAGGCAGTCGAAAAATTCGATTACCGTTTAGGATTTAAGTTTTCTACTTATGCAACATGGTGGATCAGACAGGCTATTACGCGTGCTATTGCTGACCAAGCCCGTACAATTCGTATCCCTGTACATATGGTCGAAACAATCAACAAGTTGATCCGTATTCAACGTCAATTACTTCAAGACCTTGGTCGTGAGCCATTGCCAGAAGAAATTGGTGCTGAAATGGACATGCCTACTGGTAAGGTCCGTGACATCTTGAAGATTGCTCAAGAACCTGTTTCATTGGAAACACCTATTGGTGAAGAGGACGACTCACACCTAGGTGACTTCATTGAAGATTCCGATGCTACAAGTCCTGAGGATCATGCTTCATATGAACTATTGAAGGAACAACTCGAAAACGTGTTGGATACTTTGACAGATCGTGAAGAAAACGTACTTCGTCTACGTTTTGGTCTTGATGATGGTAGAACTAGAACTTTGGAAGAAGTTGGTAAGGTATTTGGCGTTACTCGTGAACGTATTCGTCAAATCGAAGCCAAGGCTCTTAGAAAGCTCCGTCACCCTTCAAGATCTAAGCAATTGAAGGATTTCTTGGAATAAAACTCGATATTAATTATTAGAGAACAACAAACAAAATTGTTGTTCTCTTTTTATTACTTTTTTTCTGAAAATATAATACTTTACTGTTATGTTTTTTCAACATTTGCGTTACCATATAATATAGCTACATTTATGGAGGTTTCAAATTTATGTTAGATAAAAAGATTTACGATGAAATATTTTCTCATTCCTTTACTATTCCTATCAAGGTTGTTTATTGGGATGGCAAGGAAAAAACTTATGGTTCAGAAGGAAAGTCTGACATAACAATTAAGTTTAATACTAAGGTTCCAATTTCCGAGGTTGTTAAACATGCCACACTTACTTTAGGTGAAGCATACATGGATAAAGATATTGAAATTGAGGGTTCAATTCAAAAACTTATCATGAACGCCTATACTCAATCAGAGAGTTTTATGTCCAATGTTAAATTAAAGAAGTTCATTCCTAAGTTCAGTCATAGTGAAGAAAGTAACAAAAAAGAAATTCAAGAACACTATGATATCGGTAATGATTTCTACAAATTATGGCTTGATGATACTATGACTTATTCATGTGCATACTTCCGTACGCCAGAGGATACTTTGGAACAAGCTCAAATGAACAAGGTACATCATATCTTGAACAAGCTGAATACCAAACCAGGCGAGACTATCATTGATGTCGGCTGTGGCTGGGGTACTATGATGTTCACCGCTGCTAAAGAATACGGTATGAAAGCTAAAGGTGTAACGCTTAGTCAAGAACAATATGACTATGTTAACAACAAGATCCAAGAAGAAAACTTAAGTGACCAAATGGAAGTTATTCTTGAAGATTACCGTGAAATCGATGAAAAATTCGATCATGTTGTTTCTGTGGGTATGTTTGAACACGTTGGTGAAACTCACCTTGAAAACTACTTCAAGCAAATCAAGAACTTATTGAAGCCAAACGGTACTGCCTTGATCCATGGTATTACTGGTCAACACGAAGGCTTGGGCGTTGATCCATGGCTTGTTAAGTACATTTTCCCAGGTGGCTACATTCCTGATATTAAAGAAAATGTCGGTCATATTATGGATGCCAAGTTACAAATCGATGATATCGAACCATTACGTCGTCATTATCAAAAGACTGTTGAAATTTGGCACCGTAACTTCCTGAAGGTTGAAGACAAAGTTGAGGATATGTACGGCGAAAGATTTGTCCGTATGTGGGATATCTATCTACAAGCTTGTGCTGCATCATTTGAAAGTGGTAATATCGATGTAATTCAATTCTTACTTACAAACGGTCCTAGTGGATCATCATTACCTATGACACGTGAATACATGACAGACTTAGACAAGAAGACTGCAGAATAGAGGTTAATGTGACTTTACTATCAAAAAGATTACAAGCCGTTTACCAAATGGTAGACGCTGGAACTAGAGTGGCGGATATTGGTTCTGACCACGCATACTTACCAGTCGAACTGACTGAAACAGGAGTCATTAATTATGCGATTGCTGGGGAAGTTGCCGTGGGACCAATGTCTCGCTCCAAAGCTGACGTTGAGAAGTTTGGTTTAAGTGACAAAATCGATGTCCGTTTGGGTGATGGATTAGCTGTTATCAATGGTACTGATCAGATTGATACAGTTACTATCGCTGGAATGGGTGGTATTTTGATATGTGATATTTTGTCGCGTGCAACTGAAGAACAATTGGCGAACGTACAAACCTTGATCCTACAACCCAATATTGGCGAACCACTCGTTCGTCATTGGTTGATTGAACATGATTTTGAAATCATTGACGAAGATATTTTGTCAGAAGATCATCATGATTATGAGATTATCAAGGCACAAAAAAAGAACTCAGTTAATGATTTAACTGAAGCTCAATTTTTGATGGGTCCGATACTTATGTCCAAGAAGTCAGAAGCCTTTGTCAACAAATGGCAACGCAAGCTTAATGGTTATCAGAAGGCTGTTGCTAATATGCATAATGCTAAGCAAATTGACGAAGCAAAAATAAGTAAGATGCAACAATATATTAAGTATGTTGAGGAGATCTTATAATGGTTAAAGTTCAAGACGTTATCAATCAGGTAGAAGAATATGCACCACTATCAATCAAAATGGATGGTGATCCAACGGGATTCCAAATCGGTGATCGTAATCAAGAAGTTCATCGCATCATGACAACTTTAGATGTTAGACCTAAGGTCGTTCAAGAGGCAATCGACAAGAACATCGACTTGATCCTAGCTCATCATCCAATTATGTTCAGACCAGCTAAGAATCTTGACTTGAACTCAGCTCAAAACAAGATGTACGCTGATCTGTTGTCTCATAATATTGCTGTGAATGCATCACATACTAACATGGACAAAGCTCATGGTGGTATGAACGATTGGTTAATGGAAAAACTTGAACTTGAGAACGTCCATTATCTGGACCCCGATGACGATTATTCAATCGGTAGAGTAGGCGAGCTACCAGAAGCTATGGACTTGCTTGATTTTGCAAAAAAAGTTCGTGATGCTTATAACTTGCATAACCTTAGATATGTCAAATCTGAATTAGGACAACCTGTAAAAAAGGTTGCGTTGATCGGTGGAGATGCTGGAAAGTTTTATCCCGAAGTATTAAAATCTGGTGCTGATACATTTATTACTGGTGATGTCTATTATCATACTGCCCACGATATGATGTCAGCTGGATTGAACGTTGTTGATCCAGGACACCATATTGAAGCAATTTTTATCGAAAAAATGGCTAATTTACTTAATGATTGGAAAAATAGTAATCATTGGGACGTAGATATAGTACAATCAGAAGTAGATACAGAACCATATAATTTTATTTAGGGAGTGTGTGGAAATGGCAATTAAATACGAAAAATTAGTACCACGTTTCTTGGGTTATGTGAAAGAGAATACTCGTTCTGATGAGAATTCAAATACGATTCCTTCTACAGAAAGACAAACAGTCTTTTTGAACAAGTTAGCTGATGAGCTAAAAGAAATCGGTATGAGTGATGTAAAAATCAATCCGGTTAATTCATACTTGACCGCTGAACTTCCATCAAACTTAGATCATGATGTCCCAGTTCTTGGTTTAATTTCTCATGTTGATACTGCTGATTTTAATTCTGAAAACATCAAACCAAAGATTGTTGAGAATTACGATGGCAAGAGTGTTATTAAGCTTGACGATGATGGCAAGTATACACTTGATCCCGCAGTATTCTCATCACTAAAAAATTATGCTGGTCAAACACTTATTACAACTAGTGGTGACACTTTGTTAGGATCAGATGACAAGTCTGGTGTTACAGAGATCATCACTGCAATGGAATACTTGATCAATCACCCAGAAGTAAAGTACGGTAAGGTTAAGATTGGTCTTGGACCTGATGAAGAAATCGGTACAGGATCACTTAAGTTTGATGTTGACGACTTCGGTGCTGACTTCGCTTATACCGTTGATGGTGGTCCCGTTGGACAACTTGAATATGAAACATTCAGTGCTGCTAGTCTGAAAGTTTATATTACTGGTAAGGATGTTCACCCTGGTTCTGCTAAGGATATCATGATCAATGCAGTTAATATCGCAACTGAATTCCAAACAGCATTACCTGATGATGAAGTTCCTGAAAAGACTGATGGTCGTCAAGGATTCTTCCACTTGCTTGAATTGAAGGGTACTGTTGACAATGCCTATATGGATTATATTATTCGTGACTTTGATCGTGATGGTTTGGAAGCACGTAAGAACAAGGCAACTGAAATTGCCAAAGCTCTAAATGATAAGTATGGCGAAGGTACTGTCAGACTTGATATGCACGATGAATATTACAATATGATCGATGTTATCAAGGATCACATGGATGTTGTTAAGATTGCTGAAGAAGCATTGAAGAACTTAGGTATCACACCTGATGAAGAACCAGTTCGTGGTGGTACTGATGGTTCAACCATCTCATTCATGGGCTTACCAACACCTAACTTGTTTGCTGGTGGAGAGAATATGCACGGACGCTACGAATATGTAGCTGAAGAATCAATGGAAAAAGCTGTTGATGTTATCCTTGAAATTATTAAGTTGAATAATGATAGTAAAAATAATTAATCGTTTGAAGAGGTAATTGCTGTAACTAGGCAATTACCTCTTTTTTTGAAATGAGACTTCAATTTTATATTAGCTAGGTTTATACTTATTATATTAAAAAAATGGTATATACTGCCGGATGTAAATGTGATGAATGTGCATAACAAGTGTTGGTATTGACTGTGAAATAACAATAATACCGGCACTTTTTTTGTGGGGGTCAGTAGGCATTATTGCCACTAAATGTGTTTATATTTATCAGTTATATCATTAATTAATAGGGGGATTATTTATGAAATCATTATTAAGAAATTCATTAGTAGTGTCAGGACTAGCTCTAGCCGCATTTGCAACAAGTTCAGTTTTGTCAAAAGATGCTGAGGCATCAGGTGTAGCAACTACTAAGAACGTACCAGTTACATTTATTTATACCAAAGCTGGTAACCAGGTTAGAAACAGGGGATTGATGGCCAATACTCCATGGAGAGTTGGTAAAATTATTAATATTAATGGAGAGACTATGTACCAAGTTGCTACTAATGAGTATTTGAAGGCTAGTGATTCTACATTGTCTGGGAATACTGCAAGTACACCAACCAATCAGGATGGCGTGGTAACAATTAAAATTAATTATTTGAAACGTTCAACTAATACAAATAATTCATTTATTATCAAGTCAGAAACACGTCGCGTTAAATTGAATTCAACTGTAACAATTAATGCACTTAAGTTTGACGGATATACAGTTGTTCCAGGTGAGGAAACATGGACTGGGCCAGTTCAGTTTGACGGTGAAACATTTACTATTCCTTATACTAAAGATGGCGAAGGATCACAGGTCGCAAAAAATGGTATGGTAACAATTAGAATTGATTATTTGAAGCGTTCAACTAATACAAATGACAGTTACATAATAAAAACAGAAGCACGTAATGTCATGTTGAATTCTAATATTACAATTGATGCACCAAAACTAAGTGGTTATACGGTTGTTCCAGGAGAAGAGACTTGGACCGGACCAATTCAATTTGCTGGTGAAGTATTCACTATTCCATATACTAAAAATGGTGTGAATACCTTAAGTGCTAATTAGAGAGGATTATCATAAATTAAAAGAGCTCTATTCGAGTTAGAGCTCTTTTTCATGTTGTATTACGATTAATAAAGAGATTTTAAGGAACATAAAGACGCACTGAATTATTAAGGGGAAAGCATGAAACGATTAATTAGAATTTTTAGTGTTGTGTTGTTTTTTGGACTGATTTTAGCTGGATGTGGTAATAATTCTCAAAATACTGCTAGTTCTAACAACACAGAAAACGCAGTTAAAAAAATAGTTATTAAAGGCCATAATTTTAAAGGTACACATAATGGTGATGGATCTTCAAAAGACCCTGATTACAAGTATTCAATGTACTTTGACAAGGATGGCCATTTCGTTCAAGATATTATTAGTTCAAACGGATTTTCAGGAAGATTCACTGAACGAGGAACATATACCATTGCCAAGAATGGCGATATAACAATGAATATTGTCAGTGTTACTGAAGAAAGATTTGCCAGTGATTATGATTTGTCGAATGGTGAAGCTCCAATAAGTATTGTTCAAAGGGAAGGTAATACTTTGAATGCTGCGGAAGATCATGCTATTAAGATTAAGAATAAAGAAACGTATCTGCTGGGAACAGTTAATAATGTCAAACTTTATCCTACTGACAAGAAGACGGTTAATTATCGCAAGCATTATCAAAGTGAAATGAGTAAGTACAATAGTTCATATGGTAAGTTCTCTAATCATGGATTCACTTCTAATGGTATGGACACGCCAATGAACGCCATTGCTTTCAAGGGTAGCAATTTTATCTGGAGATATGGTTACCAAGATCCAAATAACAGTTCCAAAGATTCAGCCGTGATGGCAGTATTTGAAGGTACTTATTCGTATGATTCAAGCACACGAATTATGACGTTAAATGTATCTAGTCAATCGAATTCTTATTATGGTGATTTGATGAGCTTGGGTGGATTTGAATATCAAAAATCTGGTAAGCCATTAGCTGGTAAAACTCTTAAGTTGAAATATGTGAATAATACTTTGACGTTAGTTGGTAGTGGTTTTACTAGTTGGACAATGGAAGATAGCTATCCAAATGACGCTTCACAGAGCCAACCTAAGTATGATGACTATATCAGTAGTTATGCTGTTTCTACTTTTGATTCTCAGATGCATAAGGGATCTGAGAGTGATTCAAATGGTGGAAGTGTAAAAGAAGTATTTCCAACTAAAGAAGACTTTGTTGATTGGTTGACAGATTATTATCAAAAAGATGATGATACTTCTAACTTTCATGCAATGGAATCAGATGAAGGTGGAACACTTCCAGTTTTAGAAAGTTTTGGCGGAGAGAAAAAGAATGTACCAATGGTTTACAGAATATACTATTCGTTCGCTGAAGAAGGAAATGAAGTTAGTGACACAGGTAAAAACATCGGTATTACATCGTCTGGGAAAATATATAGTGGACATGACATAATGCTTGATGATGATTTAACTCAAGCATATTCTGATTATGCTAGTAACTAGTTTCAATTAACTTATTTGTTTCCAACGAATTATGAAAAGTATATAATTTAAACATATTAAATATCTATTAAAGGAGAATTATTATGCCATTAGTACACATCGACCTTATTGCCGGACGTAGTCCTGAACAATTAAAAGGTATGGTAAAGGACGTTACAGACGCTATTGTTAAAAACACTGGTGCACCTGCAGAACACGTTCATGTTGTTTTGAATGAAATGGAAAAGGAACACTACGCTGTTGGTGGTGTTTTGAAGAGTGACGAATAATTGATTTTTGGCACACCTCTGGGTGTGCTATTTTTGTTAGGAGATATTATGTTAGATTCAGTTTTACCAAATAAACATCTTACCGCTGAGCAGCAAGATGTTTTTAATGAGATTTTAGATTTTTGTCATACGAATTTGAAAAACAATACCAAAGGATTATTCCAATTAAACGGGGATGCCGGTACAGGCAAAAGTGTTATATTAACTCAGTTGTTCTTGAATATAGAAAGTGATTCCAAGCAGGATTCGACGGACAATTATTTTTTAGTAAATCATCCGGAGTTGCTAAAAGTCTATCAGGATAATGCAGGTGATTTTTCGGAACTACGTAAGAATAGGTTTTTACGTCCGACAACATTTATCAATCGAATGAATAAAGATAACAAAACTGCTGATGTGGTTGTGATCGATGAAGCTCATCTATTGTTGAGTGAGGCTGACCGATATAATAATTTTGAGCAGCACAACCAATTGGAAGAAATTATCAAATTGGCTAAGGTGGTTGTGATCGTTTATGATGAACGACAAGTTTTGAAGTTGAAGAGCTATTGGTCACAGCATGTGATCGATAATTTGGTTACACGATTCAAGCTGCAATACAAACTCGAAACTTTGCGTGTTCAGATGCGGATGCAGGCGCCTCGTTCAGTGATTAATTGGATCAATGACCTAACAAAGAGTTTAAAGCTTGATCCGATTGACTCTAAAAAAGTGGAATACCTTGATGGCTCTAATCAGAATTATGATTTTAGAATTTATCAAGATGCTGAAAAGATGTACCGGCAATTGTGTCATGACAATGATAAATACACAAAGTCTAGAATCGTCGCAACAGCAGATTATCCATCAACTTTGGATGGCAAAAAGCACTACGTTAATGAGGGTGACTTTCATTTACCTTGGGATCAGTATAATTATGACCGTGTAACTTGGGCTCAGAAAGACTCCACTATCAATGAGATAGGATCAATCTATACGGTTCAAGGATTTGATCTTAATTATGTGGCAGTGATCATTGGTCCATCGGTCGAATATGCAGGGGATGGTCGAATCAGGATAAACACTAATGCGTATGAAGATCAGGAAGCATTCAAGAAACGACACGAGAATGATATTGATAATATTGATGAGGCTAAGAAGACAATCATTCTTAATTCCATCAATGTATTATTGAAGCGTGGAGTTAGAGGCGTTTATGTTTATTTTCATGATTCTAGAATATACGATTATTTGAAGGAAAGCTGAAGCTTTCCTTTTTTGTTATTATAAGGTTACATAACTTAAATTATTCGAAGCTGGTCAATTAATCTACAGATTTCAATGCTCCAAGCATGTCGACTTTACTAATTTTACGAGCCATGAATATCATAACAATGATGGAGAAGGCAACCGTCATGATTCCTGAAAGGGTGAAGTTGGTCCAAAATAGTGTCATATCAGCCATGGCCGTTTCTGGTGGTAGAGTCTGCATGATGTAGTTGTGAAGCCAGCTTCCGCCTGCAAATCCGAAAATTATACCAAGTAAAGTTAGAATGAACGTCTCTCGATAAATGTACATGACTACTTCCATCGGATAGAATCCAAGAACTTTGATAGTTGATAACTCACGTATACGTTCGGAAACGTTGATATTCGTTAAAGTGAATAATACTACGAATGCTAATAGTGATGCCGCAACGATAATAATAAGAACTAAGTTATTTAAACCGTTTAGAATATTATTGATGGTTTCTTTGGCATCGTCAGATTGAACGACTGTTACAGATGCATGTTGTTTTGTTAATTGACGTGAAATGTTATCTATATTTTTGCCTGAACGATTGTTGAGTTTCATCATGATAGAATTATAGGTTAGCGATTCGTTGAAGATCTTTTGATAATAATTGGCGTTCATATAAATATTATGACCGGCGTACATTTCGGTGATTGCGGAAATTCTTAATCGATGTTTTTGGCCAGTAGAAGTTTTGATCGTTATTTTGTCTCCAACTGAGACATGCATTATTTTAGCAAGTTTTTGTGTGATAACTACGCCATCACTTGATAGTCTTATCTTATTGTGTGTGTTTGGATCACGGAGAGTGACGTATTTGCTAAATTGATTTTTGTCTTTTGGAACAATCAATGAAATCTGTTGATTATTGTTCATGGCAGAAGTTTTTGATGTAACATTCTCGTAGTAAATTGTAGTTTTACTGTTGATTCTTTTGATACCAGAAATCCTGTTCTTGTATGCATCAATGTTCTTGGTTGTATCAGTAGGATTGTACATTCCTATCAAATCATAATGAATAATGTCCTTGTATTGTGTAGTTACGATATTATTCAAAGAGTCCTTGATTCCAAATCCAGTTATTAGCAGAGCAGTACATCCCATGACACCAATAATGGTCATGCATGATTTGAATTTGTACCTAAACAAATTACGCAACGTAACTTTGTAATTGAATGATAATTTTTCCCAAATAAATGGTATGCGCTCCAATAGTATTTTGGAGCCAGTCTTTGGAGGTTTTGGAAGCATAAGTGTCGCTGGTTTCTCTTTAAGTGAGCTACCGGCAACGTAGACAGCTGGTAATACTGTACAAATAATAGTTATTACGAGTGAAATAATGATCCACTTCCAAGATACTGGAGTTTGGAAATTAGGGATTACGAAGTTTGCCGCATAGGCAGCAAATATTTTTTTAGGTAAGAAAGTAGTACCAAACCAGGCACCAATTGATGTACCAATGATACTGGCAAGCAGTCCATACGATAAAAATACTTTCATAGTGTCATATTTCGTATACCCTAATGCACGAAGAGTTCCTAATTCGATACGTTTTTCTTCTCCCATGCGAGACATTGTGAGTAGAACTACTAAAATAGCCACGGCAAAGAAGATGATGGGAAATGTATTCGAAAGTACATCGATTCTTTTGGCGTCTTCGCCGAATTGATTGTATCCCGCATTGTAATCATTTCTTGATTGAATTTGATATTTTAGTGCATTGGTCTTTGTACTAACTCGTGTCTTTTCCTTTGTGATTATTAAAGTGGCCTTGTCGCCGTACATTTTTTGTAAGATCGGTAATTGTGTATCAATTTTTGTATAGGACTTATCAATAATTTTCTGTTTACGGTTTTCGACGAGTTTTTGAATTTTAGATTCAGAATTTGCGACGTTCTGTTCGACTTGTTTCTCGTAGCGATCAGAATAGCTAGAACCTTTAAGATTGTCATAATTGATCAAGGCCGTAGTAGGGGTATCGGAGGTAAATGCTGACTTCGATACAACTGCGTAGGTATCTATTTGTCCAGTTCCGACTGATGTTGTTCCTAAATTCTGTTTGAGTAGATAATCGGACGAGGTAACGAAACCAACAATTTTATATTTAGAGTTTTTGAATCCAGAAATATTTTTATTACTTTTATTCTTCAAACTTATGTAATCGCCAATTTTATATTTACCATGTTCAGTTTTGCTTAAGGCGATTTCATTTGACCTTTTGGGTAGTTTGCCGGAAGTCACCTGGTAAGTCGATAGTTGAGAAGTCTTCGCTTGAACTCTAATGCTCGTGTTAGAACCGGCAATTAATCCATCAAGACTCTTGGTAAATTCAATGGTCTTGACGTGATCAAGATTTTTTAGTTTTTTCTGATTAGAGACTGAAATATCAGCATTACTTTTAACAACTGCATCTGCCATTTTATGTGATTCGTAATAATGGCTGGCAGTTGATCGCATGTCATTACCGGTTACCTTCAGACCAATTAAAATGAACACACCTAAAGAGAGTAGGGTAGTAATTGATACAAATCGTGCAATCGAAAATTTGAACTCTCTGAAAATATTCTTGTTTAAAGTTTTCATATTATTGCCTACCATTCGATATATTCCACAGGTGTTGGATTTGGATTAATTTGATCGAGTTTTACTTTACCGTCACCAATTTCAATTATGTGATCAGCCATTGGTTTGATCATTCCATTGTGGGTAACGATGATGACATTTTTCCTGGTACTATGACAAAAGTTTTGTAGCAGCTGCAGAATATTCTTACCAGTTTTATAATCCAAAGCTCCTGTAGGTTCATCACAGAGCAATAGATCAGGTTTTTTGGCGATGGCTCTTGCTATTGATACACGCTGTTGTTCTCCACCTGATAGTTCAGCAGGAAAGTTGTTGAGACGGTCCCCTAATCCAACACTGTGCATGGTACCAATCGGATCTAATCCGTTAGGAACGATTTGTTCAGCAAGCTCAACGTTTTCTAACGCAGTTAGATTAGGAATTAGATTATAAAATTGAAAGACAAAGCCCACTCCTTTACGTCTATAGGTAGTCATTTGTTTATCGTTATAGTTAGAGATGTCACGCCCATTAACGATTACTTGACCTTCTGAATTGGAATCCATACCTCCCAATATATTTAATAGAGTGGATTTACCAGCACCAGATGCTCCAACAATAACTGTTAATTCACCTTTGTTTAGATTAAACTGACGTTGTTGTTAGCGTAAAACTTAGTATTATTGTTGTTGTAAATTTTAGAACTGTGTTTAACTTCAATGTATGACATGTTATAATCTCCTTAAATAGACAATGTGTCGATTAGTGAAGATACTAAGTTATATGCAGTATTATAACAGCCATCAATAAACAACTATGTGTTGTATTAGTGAGGAGAAAACTTATGGAAAGATTAACCAAGACTGATGAGAAAATAAAAAAAGCCTTCATCGAATTAATGAAGGCTAAGGGGTTTGAACATTTAACTGTAATTGATATCACTACAAAAGCAAAAATAAATCGTAGTACTTTCTATGCTCACTATGAAGATAAATACGCATTAGAAAAACATTTTGAAGATGTAATTTTAAATGAATTAAGTGACCAATTAAATAATAATTTGGATTCAACTATGAAGTATCAGGATGTCAGTCAGGGTGTTAAGCCGTACCCTGTGATAGATACGATTATCGGATACATTGATTCTGAGTTCGAGTTGATCAAAGTCTTGATGAAGAGTAGCGGAACGACGTTTGAGAGCCGCGTTAAAGATGTCCTGTATCAGGTGGTCAATCATGGATTGTATTTGACAAAGGGAAATGACAAGATGGTCGATCAAATTCCAAATGACTATGCTTATGAGATAGTGGTGTCAGGAATACTTGATACAATGAAATTTTGGCTGTTTAAGGATAAGCCAGAAAATAAAGAGGTAATTATCGACATTATTATGAAAACACGTTATCTGAGTCCGTATGATCTTCTGGGAGTGGATAATCAATTCGGTAAGACAATCAGGGTTTAATTTTTAACTCGTTTATATTGTGATGACTCATCAGTAGCTTTATTTTATCAAGCAATGGTTGATTGTCATTGTAGTCTGCGAAGGCAATTGAAGTGGTTAATGCATGACTGAGTCGATTGTAATCGATGGGATTGCTGCTGAGTGCATTTTGAGCGGCGTTAAAGTATAAAACATCAGTGAACTTACCAGTAAAATATTTGTCAAACTTATGCAACCCAATTTTAATTAGATAATTACTGCGTTCATAATTTTTATTGTCAGTATACCAAGAGGCCATTTTGGTGATCATCGATCGATAGTAATAGAATTCATTACTTGAATTTATTACAAGACTATTGATATTTGAATATGTTAAATCATAATAATATTCGGTTTTAACACTTTGATTTTTATCCAAGTAAACAGTCCCTAATTCTGAA
The DNA here is from genome assembly GCF_000615905.1 of Companilactobacillus nodensis DSM 19682 = JCM 14932 = NBRC 107160. Classification (GTDB taxonomy): domain Bacteria; phylum Bacillota; class Bacilli; order Lactobacillales; family Lactobacillaceae; genus Companilactobacillus; species Companilactobacillus nodensis. Next base: position 9,777 of record NZ_BAMN01000010.1, on the reverse strand, counting down.
TATAAAACAGTTCCCCAGAATGTTTTACGGTTCTGAAGTATTTCTAATGAATAGTTCAGTTGAAAAACAGCCTCATCGTAATCTTGATTTGATTTTGAAATTAATGCCAATAAAAAATGTAGATGTGCTTTTTCCAAAGAGGGAAGGGCACTTTCTTTTATTTCGGTTATTGTCTCATTAACGATATCCATTTTTTTGTCCTGAATAGCTTGATCCATTACTTGGAATTTATCCAAGTATAAATTGCTGGATGGCAAAGATGCAAACTCAGAGAAGACATTATCCAAAGTGAGATGTAACTTTTGACATATAGAAATAAGTACCGTAGTTGAAGGTGAGATATTTTGATTTTCTATCTTACTGATGATGGCTTGAGTGCAAATTCCGTCGGCTAATTCTGCCTGACTGAGATTTAGTTTTTTACGTTGATCCTGAATGATTTTGCCTAAAAGCATATTTAAGTACCCCGTAATAATCGTATTAGTAATAATATGTGAAACTATATTTACTATATATTACCTATAGTAATATTATATAGGTAATTTTACTAGTAATTCATTTTATATCATAAGCTTGAATATGCTAAAAAGATCGTAACGCCCTAATAAACAGGTTTACTAAAAGTTCATTACAAGATGGTGATCCATCTTTTGAGGAGCGTAGTTCAACGATACACATGTAATCAAATGAATAACAGGCAACTGAAAAAAGCCAAAAAAATAACGAGTCCGAAGACTCGTTATAGATGAAATTTTATTGATGCAATTTAATATATTCTAAGATGATTTTCTTCTCATCTGCTGTGGCTTCGTAATCACCAGATTTGAGATTATGAATTCGCTCAACCGATAGGTGACTTTCAAAAGCAAATTGAGTGTCATTCATATCCTTGCTACGTTCAAATTGAATAATTGATTCAGCTATACTTGGTTTGTCCATAAATAAATAACCTCCGATAAGTCCATCATATCATTTAAGACTTAATTTATTGAGTATATTTTTTAAAATGTTGACCATCTAGTGATTGGCCAGTAACGCCACTTAACTTCACCAACGATTGCTTTTTTGTTGATAAAGCCAATAATACGACTATCTTTGGAAACAGTTCTGTGATCTCCCATGACGAAGTAAGAACCAGCAGGTACTTTGTTTGTTTCTTTGATCTTATTCAAAGTAGAAGTGCTGTATCTCTGTTGCCACTCAGGAGCGGTCTTGGCTAATTGGCTCAAAGTGAAGTTGTATGTATAACTGTATGCTCGACCAGCATAGATACTTGTATCAGGTTCTTTTTTCTTAGAACCAGCATCTAGGAAACTCTCATCAAGTTTCTTACCGTTAACGTACATCTTGTTATTCTTTGAAGTAACAGTATCGCCAGGCAGACCGATGATTCTCTTAATATAAAAAGAACCAGGTTCATCAGGTGCTTTTAGTACAACGACATCCCCACGTTGCAAGTTAGTGTGTCGAACGGCGATTAATTTTTCGCCATTTTCAAACGTCGGTTGCATTGATGGTCCTGAAACCTTATCATTTGAAAACACAAACTGCATCAATAGGAAAAACACTGCATAAATCGCGACCGTCAAAGCAATGGTCTGCAGCCAAAACTTCCAGCCGCTTTCTTCTTGTTCCGGCTTTCGTCTTGTATTATTTCTATTCATAATTCACCTCATACATGTACTAACTAGAATATTACACTTTTTCAGAATTATTGGAAATAAATGTGTAGTTTTCAGATGATTTTTTAACAAATTGTCTAGCAAACATATTGTATAATTAAAAAAGTCATATTTTTGTAATAGGAGGTGGAAACTTTTGCGAAGCCGAATCACTTACTGGGATCTAATTAGAGTGGTTGCCATGTTAGGCGTTGTTATGAATCACGCAACGGCAAATGCTTTAGCCAAAATGCCAACGACTGAAAATTGGAATTTGGCAAGTTTGATGATCTGCATCGTAACCCCAGCCGTACCGCTTTTCTTCATGCTTAGTGGGGCTACTATATTAAATAGTTATAAAACGGCCAGTGTTGGTTATTTGTTTAAGCATCGCTTGATTAGAGTTGTTGTACCTTTTATACTCTGGTCATTGATCACCATGATATTTTTCCAGTTGATGGACTCCAAGTTGGACTGGAATGTTGTCGGTAAGTCCATGAGAATGATTATTCATAAGCCGACATTAGAAGCATATTGGTTCATGTATCCGTTGATTGGATTTTACTTATTGTCACCAATACTCAAGTCGATGATTGATCATATTGATTTGAAAATTTTAGATTATGCAATTATTTTATGGTTAGTAACGAACTTTTTAATACCAACATTATCACATGCGTTACCTAATCCGTACGGAAGAATGCTAGATGTATACGAAATGGGCAGCCTAATGTTTTTGTCCAAATCCTTAGGGTATTTTTTACTTGGTTATCGATTATCTTTAGTAAAGAAGGATCCAATCACACCGCTTAATAATGTTTTATTCAGTTTCTTTATATTGGTAATAATGATATTTATAAATTATTTAAATTATGAATACAAAAATATTGATATTCCTATTATTGGATACGCACCGGCAATCTTGACACCAATTCTTGCAAGCTTTAATTTTTTGTTTTTTTAAGCAAATTGGTGGCACCGCTTCTCATAAAGAGTCTAGAATATTAGCATATATAGCACCGTTAGCATATGGAGTCTACTTAGTTCATGGAATCGGTATTAGAATTGCTCAGGAGTTTGTTCATGATAGTGATTTTATATCAGTCTTTGGCATTGCTACGATTTTTTCTCTGGTACTGATTTGGTTCTTGAGCAGGATTCCATTAATAAATAAACTTTTAACTTGAGGAAGATAATATGACATATATCGAGAATTTACGTGACGACACAAAGGCTTTACCACATGGTGAAGTTTTTGATGCCAGAATTAATTTTATGGAACATGCCTGCCAGGCACTCGAAGCAGGGGATGTTCCCAAATACCACTTTCCTCAATTTCAATTGAATGAGAAAGAAATCAGCTATTACATGGAGCACAACATTAGCTTGGATGAGATTGCTTTTCAATCAATGTCCGCTGATCTCAACACATTTGACCATGACTTAGGTGAATTCAGAACTTATCTCCAAACACGATTTGGATATTGGGCAACTATCACTAAGGACTTTATGAAAGTTTGGTCAGATGAATTGGGTGATGCCAAGTATTTGGAAATCATGGCAGGCAATGGGTACATCTCAAAAGAGCTGCAGTCATTAGGCAAACAATCTATCTGTACTGATGATAAGAGTTGGTCAAAGCAAAGCAAAACTGGACATGAGCCGTTAGTTGAGACTGAAAGTTTGGATGCCTTAGCTGCAATTGACAAGTACCAAGCCGATGTTGACTACGTTGTACTCGCTTGGAGTCCTGATCGGGATGATATTGATTATGAAGTCCTAAAGAGAATTCGTAAGTATGGTTTGATGCTGATCTGTATTGGTGAAAAGTATGGTGCAACTAACAGTAAAGAATTCTGGGATAATGCTGAATACGTTGATTCAGCCGCAATTGATAAGTTGAACCAAATATATTCTCGATATGATTTAGTACATGATGCAGTTTATTTGATAAAATAACAGGAACACTCGGTCACCAAAATGACTGAGTGTTTTTTATGCTAGTAGTGTAAAATAAGATATCAGATACAAAACGTGTAAATATGGGTGAGTATTAATGAAAAAAATTATTTCTAGTATCATTATTTTGATAGTGGTTCTATTGACTGGCGTATCGATCTCTAAGAGTGATTCCATCAAATATAACAATACAATGAATCGACTTGGTATGAGCGATGGTGCTGTTGTCTTGAAGACACACTCCAAGAAGTCTTTGGTTACTGCTGTTAAAGATTTGGATAAGCAAAAGTTGTCCAGTTATCAAATTATCTTTTTTGATAAAGATAATAGTGATTTTGGCTACATATATAGTCATAAAAAAGCCAATAAGATTCCTGTAACCTCAGGAAGATACTTCTCGCAGAGTGACTTTTCATCACAGATTCCCTTTGCGTTCAAGGAAAAAATTCTGATATTGAAAGCTACAAGCCGCAGAGTCAGGAGTACATTAAAGTTGGCAAACGTTATGTCTCAGTTATTGGTAATATCGGATTCAATGGTGCTGATATTTTGAATAGTCAAACATTAGTTTCACTTTCACCAAATCAGCCACAGATAAAAACCAAGTTATCTGGTGTGATAGCCGTCTTGGATGGTCGAGCATTGAACTCTAAGGAAAGCTATTCAACGATTAAGAAAACACTGCATGTGACTGGATCGTACAAATACAGTCCTCAGAGCGATGACTTCAGTAGTGTACAAACCAATAATAATGGCGAATTGTATATGGTCGGAATTATTTTGCTATTTGCTTTAGCGATTGCAATGGAATTCTATATCTTGGTACCATTACGTTTTGATTTGACGAGATCGCATTTAACCGGTGATCTGAAGAATAACTATCGTAATGGACTATTGTTGAGATATTTAATTTATACATTGGTCCCATATGCGATCGGTTATGCATTCGTCAGTTGGCGCATCGTAATTATTAGTCATCATACATTCAACATGTTCATGACTAGTTCGGTATTGATTGCCGTGTTAATTGGTTTATATCAAATATTCTTTGTAAAAAAGGTGGAGTAACAGATTTATGAACGTTGAGTTAAGTACAGATTTTAAAGATAAATATCGTAAATTAATGGGTGAGCGTGCGGATAAGTTTTTCGCAGCAATTGAGACAGACAGTCGTAATTCTTTTCGTATCAATCCTTTAAAACCAAATTATAAGAACGTTAATGTTGATCTGAGTGAACCTATTCCGTACAGCGATGTTGGCTACTATGGTGATATTGACGGTAATTCGATCGATCATCAAGCCGGATATTTGTACAGTCAAGAACCAAGTGCAATGTATGTTGCGGAAGTGTTGGATCCACAAAAGACTGACAAGGTTTTGGATCTCTGCGCGGCACCTGGAAGTAAATCAACTTATATTGCTACCAAAATGGACTCACAAGGACTTTTGGTCACCAATGAAATAAACAACAAGCGTGCACGTATTCTTTCGTCTAACATCGAAAGAATGGGTATTACTAATGCGGTGGTCACCAATAATTCGCCAAAGGATTTTGAAAAAAAATTCGAAGGTTATTTTGATCGTATATTAGTCGATGCTCCATGCTCTGGTGAAGGGATGTTTCGTAAGGATCCTGAGTCGGTTAAGTATTGGTCATTAGATTATGTCGAACAATGTGCTAACCGTCAGCGACATATCCTTGACTCAGCGTTCAATTTATTGAAGCCGGGTGGTACCTTGGTTTATTCGACTTGTACATTCTCACCAGAAGAGAATGAAGAGAATATAGATCACTTTTTGAGTCAGCATGAAGAGATGTCGCTGTCTGAAATCAAAAAATACCCTGGTATGGAAGATGGCAAACCAGAGTGGGGGAATGACAATCAAGAATTGACCAAGGCATTGAGAATGTTTCCTGATGAATTCGAAGGTGAAGGACATTTCATGTGCAAGATGACTAAGTCTGGAGCAGCCGCTAAGAATCGTGAGAAAAACGTTTCAACTGGTATTGGTAAAGAAGAAGTCAAATTGCTGGATAAGTTTGCTAAAGCTAACTTGATAGATCTTGCTGAGAATAATTGGTTCAAGGTCAGTGACTTCTTGTATCAAGCAGCTAGCTTGGATAACCGTTTCAAGTCATTACATGTATTGCGCAATGGATTGAAACTCGGCGAATTCAAAAAAAATAGGTTCGAGCCTGATATCGCATGGATATTGGCAATCGAACCTACTAAGTTAAAAGCTATCTATAAATTAAATGATGATCAATTTGAAACTTACATGTATGGTGAATCGATCATCTTAACCGACAAACCTGAGTTTGACAACAAATGGATCGGTCTGAGTTATCAAGACAAGCTATTCAGCTGGGGCAGATACAGTAACAATCAAATCAAAAACGTTTATCCAAAGGGGTTAAGAAGGTAATTCAATCTTTCTTTGTTTAGCGTAATTAACTAAGTTCTCATCAAAAATGATGGGAGCTTTTTTGATTTCATCGATATTCTTGGCACCAAGTAGTGCCATAATAATCTGAATTTGTTTAGCAAAGCTTTCAAAAAACAATGTGGCTTCAGCAAGAGAATACTTTTGCAGATGATGTAACACTAGTCCAGACATACCAACAGCACTAGCACCCATTCTAAGAGCTTTGACAACGTCCATTGGTGTTCGAATACCACCAGAGGCAAAAATCGTTACATTGTCCATATGAGGCTGTGCTTCGATCAATGATTCGACAGTCGACATTGAGAATTGATCCAAGTAAGTTAAATCGATCTCGTGGTTTCTTGCGGATTCGATCTGAGCAAAGTCAGTACCACCGAAACCAGAAATATCAATATACTTCACACCGACATCGATCAACTTTTGCATAGTATCTTTTGAAATACCGAAGCCAACTTCCTTAACGACAACTGGAACGTTGATCTTTTCAACGATTTCTTTAATGTTATCTAACCAGAAAAATGATTTGTCGCCTTCAGGCATAGCCAGTTCTTGAATGACATTCAAATGAACTTGCAAGGCATTGGCGTGAAGTAAGTCGATTGCTTGTTGTGCTTGTGCAGCATTAGCTTTTGCGGACACATTAGCGATAACGAAGCCGTCGGGATTGTATTCGCGCAATGGTGTGAACGTATCTTTTGTTTCAGGTATGCGTAAATAAACGCCCATTGAACCACTTGATACAGGGATATCCAATTTTTTAGCAAGTTGAGCTAAGTTCATATTAAAACGGGCGGATTGTTTAGATCCGCCTGTGATTGCATTGAAATAAAATGGAAGACTGAATTTATTCCCCAAAATGTCAGTACTCAAATCAATATCACGATAATTCAATTCGGGTACAGCATCATGAAGTAATCTTATGCTATCGAAGTCAGCATATGATTCATCAGTAAAATACTTTTCTGCCAAAAATAAATGTTCAACTTTACGTTGAATTTGTTCGTCCTGTTTAGGCATTAGCGATTATTTCTCCAATTTTTAAGGATAGGGGAGTAATTCCAACTTTTTCCCATTCTTGTTTTAATTTTTCTAGTTTGAGGTTGTGATCACTGATGACAATTCCACAATCTCCGCCACCGGCACCGGATGTTTTAGCAGCACCACCAAGTTTTTCGGCAATGTCACACAACTGTGTCAGCATCTCTGTTTCGATATGAACATCACTGAACTCAGCCAGGTCAGCTAAGAGGGTGCGATACTTACTGATCATTTCTTTGATCATTTCTGAATTACTGTTACGGAAGCCCTCGATTAAGTTTTCAACGTTTTGTCGGCTAGACTTCAAAAAGTTTGATATTTATCAACCTTTTGAGCCTTAGTCAAGGCAATACGATCAACTAGAATTGATGTTGAAGCAGGACTTCCTGTCCAACCGACAGTTAATTCTAGGTCACTTGGCAATGTTAGTGTTTCAATCTTTAATTCAGGCCAGTTCAATTCTAATAATTTAGTTAAACTGTGATTTTTGATCATGTTGAAGACCCAGTTACGATCAGGTGATTTGTACGCTACGATGCCACCAAAGGCACTTGCAGCAATGTCTCCAAGGCTACCATTGCCTTGAACGGACAGGTGGGCGATAGCTGACAGTTTATAGACATCCATGGCAGACAAATCGAGATGGTAGAAGTCACCAAGGGTTTTAACAACCGCCACTGTAACGGCAGCTGATGAACCGAGGCCATACTTTTTACCATCTTTTGAGTCAAGTTCACTAGTTACTAATAGGTCGTAGTAAGCGAGCTTAACGTTTTTTTCGAGTGCATATTTTTCGACAAAATTAATGGCCGCCAAGATGTATTGAAGTTGACTTTCAGTATCGTCAAAAACAAGTTCCGTTCCTTGCCGGTCCCAATGGATAAGTTCTTTATTGAGGTTCTTTGATTGAATGGTTCCACCATTCAACGATTTAGTTATGTGAGCAGTCACATATTGGTTTACTGATGCGATTATAGCAGGGAAGCCAGTTTCAACAACGGCGTATTCTCCTGCTAAATATAATTTTCCAGGTGCTTTTCCCGTAGACAAAATATCATACCTTTCAATATAAATATCAGATGTATTGTATACCATTACCAATGTTTGCGACAACTGTGGTGACAGCGGGCAAGTTATCTTTGATGTACTTTTGGACAACTGGAGTTGATTCTTTAGTACAAATAATTTTTACATTTGGCCCAGCATCAATGGTTACGTAGGCGAAGACACCTTGATTGCGCAGAGATTTTACAAGTTGTATAACTTGGATCGTCTCTGGTGCAAAGTACGTAAATGATGGATCAGCCGAAAGTGTCAATGCGTGCATACTCATGGCATTGTGTTCTGATAACTCACCGATTTTTTGAACATCTTTTTGAGCAATTGCTTGCTTAATTTCGTGTATCTCCGAAGACACTAGTGTAACCCAATTATCATAAAAAGGGGAGGTTTTTACGCTACTTTCCATTCCATTAGTGCTAGAAACCTTTTTAGCATCTTGATTGATGACAACAGATAATAATGATAAATCAATATCGGGGTGTTCATCAATAGGTACGGCATAAGAAGTGTCATTGCTTGTGCCTGAAATCCACTCGACAAAGCCACCATAAATTGAGCGAGAAGCTGATCCAGAGCCATTTCTAGCCAGAATCGACAATTCTCTATCACTCAAATTTAATTTCATAGTTTGGTTCAATGAGGCAGCTAGAGCCGCAAAACCAGATGCTGACGAAGCAAATCCGGCAGAGGTCGGGACATGATTGACTGTTTCAACAATAAAATGTTCGTTAAAATCAAAATATTTTCTAGCAAAGTCTAAGTACTTAACGATCCGTTGACTATGAGCATCATCTAATAACTCGTTGTTAAGACGGATCTGGTCTTTGTCACTATCGATTATTTCAGACTTAGTATCAGTATAAAAACGATCTAATGTCAAAGAAAGACTGTTAGTATAGGGCAGCTTAAGTTGTTTATTCTTTTTTCCCCAGTACTTAATTAATGCAATATTTGTATAAGCTCGAGCTGTTTTAGTCACCATCTGATTCCTCCGCATAAATAGAAAGTGGTTGAAGCCATGTTTGTTCAGCACCTGATTTAATCAGTGCCTTTTGAATCATTTCCGCGTTCGTCAAGTTTCTGGCCAGACTAATAATACATCCGCCACGACCGCCACCGGTGATCTTACTGCCAAGAGCTTCGGCATTGTTGGCTGATTCAATTAACTTGTCTGTCTTAGGAATTGCGAGATTTAATCGCGATAGTAAATTATTGCTTCACTAAAAGTTTGCCTAATTCTTTTAAACGATTGCCGCTCAATTCTAGACTGGTTTTTTTAGTACATTGACCCAGTTGCTTGAGAATATTACCAATTTCGTTGGGATCTTTGTCATACATTTTTTTTACGTCAGAAACAGTTTCTTTGGTTTTACCTTTAACACCTGAATCAGCGATGACTAAGAATCCATCTGTTTTGAAAGTAAAGTAATCGACAGGGTCCTTTTTGCTGAATTGACTGGTGCGTTTGAAATAACTGTTAGAGCATCTAAACCAGATGCTTTACCATGTGTGACCGTTTCAGATTTGTTTACGTAATTTACTAATGTATCGTGATCGAGAGGGTTATTAAAGAAGTTGAAGAAGGCTCTCGTAATTGCTGTACCAATG
>NZ_BAMN01000011.1 GCF_000615905.1 Companilactobacillus nodensis DSM 19682 = JCM 14932 = NBRC 107160 | reverse complement strand
GTCGCTGAATAATTATAATTTTAGTACTGTTGAATTTCACAAATAACGTTGAATTAATTTCGGATAATTAGAAAGCTTATGTCAACGACTGTTATCTTTATAAAAAAATGGATTCAACCAAATCATTAAGATTTGTGTCGAATCCATTTTGTTCGTTAATTAATATATTATGGCCGTACAAAATTTAATCCAAAGAGAATCCTTGTTTTCTTAAAAAGGCAGCGACATCAGCACGGTGGACTTCTTTAAAAATTGCTAAATTCTTATCAGTCCAAGATGTATCGGCTGGATTACTTTTGCGATTAACATAATAGTCTTTTACAACTTGATCATATTCTGATAAATCATTGAATTGATCTTCATTATACGAATTAGTTGCGACTTGATTTGACGGTGCCATACGAGGCTTCAACTGATTCTTAGTGCTTGGAACGCCGACAGTCATACCGAATAGAGGGATAGTAAAGTCTGGTAATTTTAATAACTTAGCTACCTGTGCAATGTTATTTCTTAGACTGCCAATATAACAGATACCTAATCCCATTGATTCAGCAGCAACAGCCATGTTTTGAGCGGCAATCGTTGTATCAATTGTGGATAGTAGAAGTGCCTCCATATTTTTGATACTATCCAAGCTCTGTTTATTTGCTCGTAAGATGTTTGCCTGACGGTGTAAGTCTGCGACGAAAACATAGAATGTATCGGCCTTTTTAACGTGAGGAGAACTAATAGTAATATCTGATAATTTATTACGTAATGTTTGATCAGTGATTTCAATAATTGAGAAGGCCTGAACGAATTCAGTCGTTGAACCGTGTTGGGCGGCAGCAATTAGTGATTCTTTTTGTTCTGGTGTAATGGGTTGATCTGTAAAGCTTCTAACGGAAACATGTTGGAGCATATTTTCAATTGTGGGATTCATTGTGAGACCTCTTTTTAAATATTTATCTTATGTAATAGGATAGCACGAATATTAATGATAAATAACAATATTAAATTTGCATAGGTTATTATTATGGTCATTTACAAGTTGTATGCTTATCTGTTAAGCGATTAATTCAGATGTACAATTATGTAAATAATTGTCGACTGGAGAAAATTATTATGGCTGATGTGGCTACAAATTTAAATACAATTCAAAGATATTTTAAATTTTCTGATTTTGCTTCGTGTGATGTAGATTCACTGAATGAGATTATTGATCTATTTAGTGAAAGTGCAAGTATCAAGTCTGGTATTAATGAAACTGCCAAGAATAAAAACGAGATCTCTGATTTTTTTAGGTCATTCTTCGGTCGCAATAAACAGTTAAAACATATTTTTGAGACTAGAAGTATCAATGACGATTACAAAACAGAGTGGGTAGTTGCGGGATTAAAGAGTGATGATACACTGTTTTCTTTACACGGATTCGATTATTATCAATTCGATGATGATGGCAAGATTGTTGATTTGAAGGTTGTTATTGAGTAATTAAATAAGATCCAATACCTAGATGATTGTTTGGGTATTGGATATTTTTATATGAAATACATATCGTACAATAATTTCAGCCAATATACTAATACACCAGTCATTGCATCCACTTTGCACAAATAGTCTCATATCAAATTATTGGATTATTGGTAATTAAATAGCTAGAATTCATTCAAAATGGATAAATACCAAGGTATGGAATTATTATGAAAAAGTTAATCAGAAAGAATTATCTAATTTTATTATTGTTTCTGTTAGTCAGCATCGTCATGATTGGTTTGATCGATTGGCATTTTGGTTATATTTTTGCGACAGGCGATTTTCATTATCATCTTGATCGAATCGAGACGCTTGCTAGTTCAATCAAACATCTAAACTTTTGGCCAAAAGTGGATGGACATTTTATTGGTGGATATGGATATGCATCTAGTTTGTTCTATCCTGATATTTTTCTATACCCGGCAGCATTGTTAAGAATTGCTGGAGCAACACCGACAGTTTCATATTTGTTCACATTAGTAATGATCAACTTTATAACTTTGTGGATCGGCTATATTTCTGGTAAGAGATTGAGCTTTTCACCACAAAAGGCATTACTTTTTACATTTATTTATTCATTCAATGCGTATAGGCTCCAGACACTTTTTAGTCGTCAGGACTTGGGTGAATTAATGGGGATGATGTTTTTCCCATTAGTATTGTCAGAATTAATTAATTTGAAACACGGTAATGTTAAGCAATGGTATGTGTTGGCATTTGCGATGATCGGAATCACTTGTTCGCATACTATTTCACTTTTCATAATGGTTCTATTTTCAGTCATGTTCGTTATTCTGAATATTAGAACGTTTTGGAATAAGCAACGTATCCTGGCCATTATTAAGGCAGCTGGATTAACATTGGGAGTCAGTGCCGGCGTGTATCTGCCAATTTTAGAACAGATGCAAGGTCAGAAGTATGCATTGACGACTGATCCGCTGATCAATATTACTAATGAAATTTTGCCATTGAAACAACTGATTTATAATTCCATGACAAATCAAGTATTTAGTGCCAATACTGTGAATGTTGGGGCAGTAATTTTTATCGGGTTGCTTGGTTACACAATTTATAATTTATTTCATCGCAAGAATTTGGATTTGACTTTCATCGCGGTACTGTTGTTGGTGGGATCTACTAATCTATTTCCTTGGAGGATATTTAGTCATTCAATACTTGCAATGATTCAATTTCCGTGGAGATTCTTCTCAGTGATTTCCTTGATTGTGGCTTATTTATTGGTTAATGATGATATGAATATTTTTCGTAATAAATATTTTGCATACAGTTTCATAGCTGTTATATCACTAGTGACTGTTGGATTGGGACAACAGACAGTCAATGAGTCGCCGGACAAGTTAGAAAGTTACGCTGCCTTTAATAAGATTGACAGCTTCTATATTGGAGCTGGACACGAATATTTACCGAGTGAAGTCAGTTATCCTGAAGTTTTGGAACATAAGGATAGAATGCTGGATTACAATCGTTCGATGGTTTCCATTGATGGATCAACAATCAATCGCCAGTACATTGCGTTTAATTTCAATACATATGGCAAGACAGCAAAAATCGAATTACCGTTGATATATTACAAAGGATATCAAACTGAAGTTTATGGAACCGGACGATCCACTGTTCCCGAAATTTCTAAATCAGGTTTAACTGATATCAAGTTGACGGGTAATGGTACTGTCAAAATTCAATATGAGAATACTTTGATTCAGAAACTCAGTCTAATGATTTCACTCACAACAATATTCTTCATGGCGCTGGCATTTTTCAGCAAGAGGAGACATACTTATATTTCATTATCAGAAGAAGTACCAGTTTTCGTTATGCCGACTGAATACGATTATGTATTTGTCTATCAAATCGTTGATGGTGTCGATGATGTCACTTCTAATGACGAATAAAAAATAACTCAACCAAAGCGGTTGAGTTATTTTAGTAGAACCATGAATTTTGTTCACGTAAGTATGTTTGACGTAGTAGATAGAAAGAAACCAGTAAGTAAAATAAAACTATTATGATCATACCGATTATGTAGTCTGTGGTAACTTTGCCCGTCATCAACATTCCTTGTTGGCTGAAGGAGAAGATATCGATCAATGAATGCATGATTACTGGCCAAATAAATAGTCCAGTGTATAAGTATATAGAGCTGAATAACATGCCGATTCCGAATGCGGCAAGTACTTGAATAAGTGTGTTTGGTAGGTCTTGTCCAGCGGATACATTAGTTAAATGAATTAGGCCAAATAAAAAACTACTGATGAGTGCTGAATAAAATATTTTGTATCTGAATCTATCCAAAATAATTAATAATATTGTGAGGAAGATGTATCTAAAGGCTGTTTCCTCAGCTATACCAGCCTTTAATCCGGATAAGACATATTTGACAGTGAAATGTATGCCAGAGAAGTCAAATAAATAAAAACTACTGAAAAAGTTTTTACCAGCACCAAATGAATTTTGAAGTAGGAACCAGATACAAATGATCATTAATGCTATAAGTATCCACGGCTTAGTTTTATTGGCTATTTTGTATCCGGGGAATTCAAAGTTCCAGTTGTGCATAATTATTAGCGCTAGGACAAAGAAGGCGATGGCGTCAACGAATCCACTATTTGATATTGTATTAGCAGTCGCATTCTTGGCGATAATTGTTTGAGAAATAACAAACTCAAATGAAGGTATGATGGTTATCAATAATAAAAATGACATTAAAAGTTTGCTTAAGTTACCGGAAATGTGTGACCAAATAATAATGGCGGTCGGGATATACATTAAAAGAAAAACGATAATTGTTACTGTGATGCCGATAAATGAATTCCATGGAAGGAAATCCTGCGTCAACAAAATAAAGTAATTAAAACTGATGTAATTACTGATCAATTGAAAAATTGCTTGAAAATAAACGTTAATTATTGAGATGTCATATTTTCGTCTTTCGACTACACCACCACCAAAGTTCAAAATAGTCATGGCAATTGGTGCGAACAGCGTTTGCTTAGTCGTGAAGAAATGCGCCCAAACTAAAATAACATTGATCAATATTTGTGAATAAAAAATGTAATGAATAATTGGATGGTAACTGTTTCTTTGTTTGTAAATCGTAGATGTATCTATCATAATATCCCCCTATAATTAACTAAATTTTAAATCAATAGTTAGTAAATAGATACTGTTAATTTAATTGTGTTTAAGCAACCGGTACGTTGCTGTAAAAGCTGCTAAAAAGCCGATTATCACTTTGTTGGCATTATTTTTCAATTTTTAAGCATTATATATAAAACCGCTTACACAAATGATATTATTAAAAACATCAAAAGATTCATTGAAAGGTTATGAAATTATGAGAAACTTTGATTTTTTAATGCCAAGTGTTAACTTCTTTGGACCAGGTGTCATTGAAAAGATTGGTGAACGTGCAAAAATATTAAATATGAAACGTCCATTGGTTGTTACTGATACATTTTTAGAAAAGTTACCAAATGGACCTTATGAACAAACAGCCAAGTCGCTACGAACAGCCGGTATAGATTTCGTTTTATATGATGGAGTTGAACCGAATCCCAAAGTAAGAAATATTCAAGCAGCTAAGAAGCTTTATATCGAAAAAGGTTGCGATAGTATTATCACTGTCGGCGGTGGTTCAGCACATGATACTGGTAAGGGTACGGGTATTATTTTAACAAACGGTGATGATATCACTGAGTTGGCCGGGATCGAGACACTTGATAATCCGTTGCCACCACTAATGGCAGTGAACACAACCGCCGGAACTGGTTCAGAATTAACTCGTCATTGTGTTATCACTAACACTGAAACACATTTGAAGTTTGTAGTTGTTTCATGGCGTAATATTCCGTTAGTGTCATTCAATGATCCAATGCTGATGCTGGACGTCCCTCGTGGTATGACCGCTGCTACAGGGATGGATGCCTTTGTCCAAGCAATTGAACCTTACGTATCGATCAATCGCAACGATATTACTGATAGTCAATGTGAGAAGGCAATTCAATTGATTGAAGAGAGTCTACGTGAAGTTGTAGCTAATGGTCATAATATTGAAGCCAGAACTAAGATGGTAGAAGCAGAGATGCTTGCCGGAATGGCGTTCAATAATGCAGATTTAGGCTATGTTCATGCTATGGCTCATCAGCTTGGCGGACAGTACGATGCACCACACGGTGTTTGTTGTGCGTTATTACTACCATATGTTGAGAAGTTTAATTTGATTGCTTGCCCTGAAAGATTTGCTAAATTGGCAAAAATCATGGGTGAAAATACTGATGGTTTATCAACACGTGATGCAGCAGAATTATCGATCAAAGCTATGAAGCAAATGGCAATTGATGTTGGTATTCCTAAGAGTATCAAAGAAATTGGTGCAAAAATCGAAGACTTTCCAATGATGGCGGAGAATGCTCTGAAGGATGGAAATGCATTCTCCAACCCTCGTAAGGCAACCAAAGAGGAACTTATCCAATTATATCAAGAAGCGTATGATGCAAATTAAGAATCTGCTATACTAAAGAAAATTTTAGTATATGGAGAAATCACTATGGATGTATTTGAGGATTTTTTAACTAATATTGAGGATGAATCACATCGTGCACGAATGATTGAAATAATTGATTGGGTTCAGCAAACTTTTCCTGAGTTACAAAAACGTTTTGCATGGAAACAACCTATGTTTACCGATCATGGAACATTTATTATTGGTTTCAGTGTAGCAACTAAACATATTTCGGTCGCTCCTGAGGGTAAGAGCATGGATCTGTTCGTAACTAAGATTGAAAAAGCTGATTACACTCATGGAACTAAGATGTTTCGAATTAAATTCGATCAGGATATTAATTATGATTTGTTAAGAGAGATAATTGAATTTAATATTGAGGATAAAAAAGATTGTGAGACATTTTGGCGTAAATAATAAAACAAGCTATCAGGATTTTTTCCTGATAGCTTGTTTAGTTGTGTGTTCAAATCCTACAAAAGGGAGAATCAAAGCAATAATTAAGAAAAACATTGGTAACTGATATCTTCTCCTCGGTGCACGCATGGCATCACCTCTACTAAGTTGAAAAAGTTCCTACCAGTATTGGGATAGGGACTCTTTCTAGTTGAGTAATAGGTTGGTACGGGGGTAGATACAAATGCCTCTTTGTATCTATCTATACTATGCCATGATATGAATTATTACTCTAGTTATATGCTTATGATATTAACCATTAATAATGATTTGTCCAAATTCTTCAAGACTGATACCTTTGTTAACACGAACACGGTTAAGACTGAGCAATCCAGTATCTTTATGTGCTAAACCTTCGTTGGTAGTGACAGCTAGTTTGTGGCCAGACTTTGCAGCGAGTCGTGGTGTGAATTGGTTGTAGTGTCCAGCAGGATACGCCACAGCGATGGTGTTTTGGTGTAAGAGTGTATCTAAGTTATCCTTACCGGTTATCATTTCTGAAGATTGTTTTTGCTCCGTCATTTTATCTAGATCCATATGGTGGAAGGTGTGATTTTGAATGGCAATGTGACTATTCTTGAGATGTTTGAGCTGATAGGTACTTAAGAAGCTTGCTCCATTTTGTCCATTGATAATATCGAAGACAGTTGCTTTAGCGTGGTAGTTCTTATAAAGATTCTTTAATGCATCAAAATTATTTTTATATCCATCATCTAAGGTTATCCAAACAATATTTTTACGTGGCTTTTTGTTAGTTTTCAAAACGGCATAAGCCTCATGCGGACTAAGAAAATAATAATGATGTGACTTCAAGTAAGAAATTTCTTCTTCGAATTGTTCGATTGGAACATTCAGTGAATTGCCAGTGGCCGCAATTGAATGATACATTAGGATTGGAAATTTAATTGGAGTGTCAGATTTTTTCCAATGTTTACTGATTTTGTGAGTGTTCACTTGATTGGTTTTGGCAGAGACAGTCTGAACAGGAAGACAAGTAGTTGTCAGAAGGAGGGTTGTGAATAGTACTATGATTTTTTTCGTGGTTTAATCCTTTTTTATAAGTTGCTTTTTGTACTATAACTTAAATTACGTGAAAAGTCAGAATTTATTCTGAAACAAATTGATTTATTATGTGAACATGCTTTGAATATAAGTAATGATATAATTAATTAAAATCTGCATCGTAAAGGAGAATTTTTTTGGATAGCTACTTGAAGTGGATTTTAGAAATAGTGATAACTTTTACGGTTGTACCATATGTTACGGCTAGAGTCGTATCTTGGATCGGTCATGCTGCCAAAGGCATGTTGGTCAATAATCTGGGAAACAATAGTCAATTAGTCGTTGGTGGGTTGGGCGTCGTGATTCATGAATTGGGTCACGCTATCTTTGCCTTTGTCTTTGGACATCGAGTCACGAAGGTACAATTACTTAATTTTCATTATAAGAATTCCGGTGAATTAGGTTCGGTTAGTCATTCTTGGAATGAACGTAATATTTATCAACGCTTGGGTAATTTTTTTATTGGAATTGCTCCATATTATATGTGTTCATTAGTTTTATACTTTTTACAGAAATACTTATTAAATGCACAAATAAACTTTACTAGTATCGGTTCAGATTCAACGATAACTATTAGTGGAATTACTGAATTAGTTTTGAATAATTTGAAGACATCATTTGTGAATGGAACTTGGTCAATGATTCTTCTTTATTTGATATTGACCATTATGATCGCCAGTACAGGATATGATTTGAGTGATGCTGATTTCCAAACCGTCAACAAGGGTATTTTGCCTTGGGTAGTTGTGCAGTTTGTCATTGGAAATATTTTTATTATTTTGGGCAAGATGGATACATTAGATAATTACTTATTACAATTTACTAGTTTCTCGGTTTTATTTATGGTTCATGCCATATTCAGTATGGTGTTGGCGATGATCTTTATTAAGATACTAGGAATATTTGATATATTTTAGAGATAAACAAAAACAGCTTGATCCTTACAGATCAGGCTGTTTTTATTTATCGTGGTTTTGATGCCATTCTTTAATGTATTCAAAACGTTGCTTAAAACGTTTTTCATTACCTTGTTCTGTTGGTTCGTAATACTCATGTCCAGCAATTTCGGGTGGATTGGTTTTCATGGTTGTAATCTTATCAGCAGAATCGTGTGCGTATTGATAATTTTTCCCATAATCCAAGTCTTTCATCAAACTAGTAGGAGCATTGCGTATTTGTAATGGGACCGGCAAGTTGCCGAATTCTTTAATGTCTTTTTCGACGTTTAGATGAGCTTCGTAGACGGCGTTCGACTTAGGAGCTAATGACAAGTAGATCACTGCTTCCGTTAAGTGGACATTGCATTCAGGCATTCCAATGAATTGACATGCCTGAAAGACATCGACTGCAAGTGAAAGAGCACGGGTGTCAGCTAGTCCGATATCTTCGCTGGCAAAGCGAACTAATCGTCTGGCTATGTATAGCGGATCTTCGCCACCGTCCATCATACGATGCAACCAATAGATGGCTGAATCAACATCACTATTACGCATTGATTTGTGGAGTGCTGAAATAATATTGTAGTGTTCTTCACCCTTTTTGTCGTAGCGAAGTGACTTGGTATTAATAGTCTCACTTAAAGTTTTGGTGTTGATGGTGACAGTATCAGCTTCTTTTTCACCATTTAAGACAGCCATTTCCAAAGTATTGAGCGCTGCTCTGGCGTCGCCATTAGCAAATTCAGCAATGATCTCAAGACTTTCGTCATCAATTTTTACTGTTAATTTGGGGAAGGCATTCTTATTGTTCAAAGAATTATGCAGTAACTGTACAATGTCTTCCTTAGTCAATGACTTAAGGATGAAAACTTTGCATCTTGAAAGTAGGGCAGAGTTGATTTCAAATGATGGATTCTCAGTTGTAGCACCAATCAAAATAATGCTGCCTTTTTCAACGAATGGCAAAAAAGCATCTTGTTGAGCCTTATTGAAACGATGAATTTCATCAATGAAAACAATTGTCCGTTGACCAATTTCACGGTTCATTTCGGCTTCTTCCATAATTTTGCGAATTTCTTTGATACCACTGGTAACGGCGCTAAAGGTAATAAAATTGGATTTTGTTTTTTCAGCAATAATATGCGCTAAAGTAGTTTTACCGACACCGGGCGGACCCCAAAGGATAATTGATGATAATTTATCTTCGTCAATTATTTCACGAAGGATTTTTCCTTTGCTAATCAATTGTTGTTGGCCAACAAATTCATCTAGGCTATTAGGTCTAATACGATTTGCGAGAGGAGTGTTTTGCTCGTTTGCGGATGCAAACAATGATTCTTGTTTCATAAGTTCCTCCTTAATTCATAATACTAGAATTTTAACGTTATTTTTTCACGGTCTAAGCCGGGATCAATATAAACATCATCGAGTTGCAGTTCGAATACCTGAAGCTTAGAACCGATCAAGTCCCAGACTTTTTGATAATTAGGGACCGTTTCAAGATATTTTGTAAGTAATTCTTTCATAGTTTTATCTGAATGCTGAATTGAAACATTTTGTGAACGAATGTAAGGATTGCCGATCATATCACTGTTGGGAATACTGATGAAAGCAACACTTTGAGCTTTGTCGTATTCTGCAGTGCCGACAGTACCTTTAACAGATGAAAAGAATAGAGTGTTTGGTTGATCTTCGAACCAAACAAAGTTAACGATTTTTACATTTGCCATGTTATCGACCGACAAACTGAGTGCCATCTTGTTGGTGGTTTTTGTGACTTCTTTTAATAGCGAAATATTCATGATATCTTGCTCCTTTATTGAGATGTCTTTATCGTTAATTATAACATAATCGAATGTACGTTCGCACATCTGATATTTAACAAAAAAATCGACAAATTTCGTCGATTTTTTTGTTTGTCACGTAATTTATTTATAGTATGGAAAAATTAAAGGCAGTTTTAAGTAAATTTTTATATGATCCTTGAATTAAGCGTGCAATTACTGATAATTATCTGGACCAGCTATTGTATAATTACTTCTAAGGAGATGAAACGATGACAAATCCTACACCTTATACTTTCCAGGATACTGATGCGTTCAAAAGTACCGAGCAATTAATTATTAAGGGTCGATACTTTGCAACCATGGTTCCTGATGATTTTGATAAATTTGAACCAGTTAAACGAAATATTCATAAAATTTTAAATATAAAAAATAAATTATTGGTTCCAGAATTAATAGACGTGAAACGTGAACGAATGTCGAAATCGCTGTTTGCGTATTTTCGAGGAACTGCGGATGTAATGCACTATGATCTATCTAATCATCCTAGTAGCGGTATCAAAGTTCTGATCGGTGGGGATGCTCACTTAGGTAACTTTGGTTTTTATGGCTCATCTGAAGGTCAACTATTGTTTGATATGAATGACTTCGATGAAGCTCATTTGAGTTATTGGGAATATGATTTGAAACGATTCTTAGTCAGCGCTCTGTTGGTGGCAAGGGATCATGGGTTTGATGAATCAGATATCCAGGAGTTTTTGTTATCGGTCATTCATACATATTTTGATACTTTGAAACATATGACAAAAATCTCTGAAATGAAGAGATTTATTTTGCCGAACACTTTGCAGAATATTACTGAGATTTTTGGTGAGTTAAAGGATAATGAAGAATATTTTCAACAATCTTTTGAGAAATTAATAACCAAAAGTATCAAAAAAGCTCAAAAAAGTAATTCTAAACTTGTTATCGAGAAATATACGGAAATCAACGATCGTGGAGAACGTAGATTTATCGAAAACAAGCCGGTCACTCAACATATTAGTAAAGTTGACTTCGATACATTAGTCGAAGGATACAAAAAGTATAAGAAACACCAACGTAGTGATGTTAGACTATTCCTCGAAGATTTCGACATTATCGATGTAGTTCGACACAGTGTCGGTGTAGGTAGTGTTGGAACTTTGTGTTATCTGATCTTGTTGCAAGATCTGGATAAAAACTATTTGGTTCTTCAAGCAAAGCAAGCTTTACCAATTTATAATAATGACGAATTGTATACTGACAAAAAGCTCAGTCAAGGTCAAAATATCGTTGATAGTCAGTTAATTTTGCAAAGTGCTTCAGATCCGTTCCTGGGGGCCTTTGACACAAAGAAATACAGCTTCTATATGCGTCAATTCAAGGATATGAAAACTTCTATAAATTTGGATAAATTAGATTATGAATCGTTTGAAGATTACGTACGAGTTTGTACGATATTATTAGCCAGAGCGCATTCGCATTCTCCAAATTATCCATTGATTATCGGATTTGGTGAGGAATTTAAGGACTTTGATAATTCATTGATGAACTTTGTCAACAGTTATACAAAACAAGTGATGTACGACTACGATTCATTTAAAGAGGAACTAGCAAATGGAAAATAAATATTATAATAGGGATTTGAGCTGGTTGCTGTTCGACAATCGAGTTATCGATCAAGCTTATAACAAAAAAGTACCTTCGTTAGAAAAGTTGCGATTCCTGTCAATTGCATCTAATAACTTAGACGAGTTTTTTGGAGTAAGATTGCATAATGTGCAAACGATGATCAATAAGAATCGTGTCGATAAACGGACTGGTTTCAATGGGATGGAATTGTTGAGTATTATATACGAATTCAATTCACGCAATATTACTAAACAATATCAGGCTTTGGCTTTGGTATTGGAAGAATTAAGAGAAAAAGGTATCTTTGAAATTCGGAGATATGAAGACTTGGAGTTTTCTGAAAAAAACCATGTTAATGACTTCTTCAAACGTGAGATTGCTGACAAATTGAAGATACATGAATTTTTACCTGAACAAAAAACCATGAGTAATTTGAACTTTTTGTTGTGCGGTAAGGACAAGAATTATACGATTCCAGTGCCTAATGATATGAATCGTATTATTGAAACGGGGATTCCTAACACGTTCGTCATGCTTGGAGATTTGATCTATGCCAATATGGCTGACATCACAACGGGGCTAGATATTGAACAGGTCTATGTATATCGTGTGACTTATGACAAGAACAAGAAGTATGATTTCTTAGATCCAAACATGGGTGATTCAGAATATTTGGAGAAGATGACTGATTATGTCAACAATCGTGGTCCTCGAAAGATTACTCGTGTTGAGTTCTACAGTCCTGAACATAAGGGGAGAAGTTTCTTTGCCGGGCTGTTTGGTTTGAGTAAGAAGAGTGTCTACGCGATTCCGGGTCCGTTGGATCTGAAATTCCTAGACAAATTATTCAAACGTTATAAGAATCAGAGTAAATTGATTTTTCCTTCGTTCCAAGGATTAGAGTGGAAACCTAGTCAGAATATTTTTGAATATTTGAATAGAAAATCACTCCTGGTTCAGTATCCTTATGATTCTTTTGATGTCTTTTTGAATTTCTTAAGGACAGCGGTTAATGATTCTCGGACTACGGCGATTCAGATGACCATTTATCGGACCGAAAAAAACTCTCAGGTCGTAAAATTGTTGAAAGAGGCTGCAGCAAAGGGAATTGAAGTTAAGACGGTAGTAGAATTAAGAGCCAGATTTGATGAAGATCATAATTTGGATGTCGCTGAAGAATTGAAACAAGCAGGATGCAAGGTTTATTATGGTGACCGTTTGAATAAGGTTCATGCCAAGATTTGCTTGGTGCGTCAAGGTAAGTCCAAGGGATATGTCCAAATCGGAACTGGTAATTATAATGCTGTTACTGCCAAGGTATTTTCTGATATTAGTTTTTATACACATAATCAACGTTATGTTAATGATGCTGTCAAATTCTTCGAGGAATTGGAGGGCAAAGGTAATACTGGCTTTGAACTATTAGTTACGTCTCCTAATGACTTGAAGAGAATGATTTTGAGAAAAATCAAAAAATCCACTCAAGATTACTTGCGTGACGGTAAAGCCGAAGTTTTCATGAAAGTCAATGGATTGACTGATGTGGATGTTATCAATGGTATTTATCGTGCAGCTAGATTGGGATTGCCCTTTAGACTTATTGTCAGAGGACCTTGTTCACTGAAATTGGGGATTTGTGGTGAAAAGGAAGATATCGTCGTGAAGAGTATTGTCGGCGAATTGTTAGAGCACAGTCGAATCTATAGTTTTACATATGGTAATGGAAGTACCGAAACTTGGATTTCTTCAGCCGACCTCATGACGAGAAATCTTGATCGTCGTGTAGAAATTGCAGTGCCAATCGTTGAGTCACAACCTAAAAAGCAAATGAGTAAAATTATTAAGATGTATTTGAGAGATTCTGCCAATTCTTATTACTTAACCAAAGATGGGGAATATTTTAAGAGTAAGAAGTTTATTGATTTTTCTGCTCAACAAACTTGGTTAAGAAGAATCAAATGGAAGAAGTACATTTAACACAGACACTACTGGAATAAATTCGGTAGTGTTTTTATTTTGCGTTATTATATATGAATATAATTGTTTTTTTTGAAAGGAATTCATCTATGAAGTTTGCACTTGCGACAATTGACGATTTACCTGAGATTATGAAATTAGAACATTTAGGTTTCAATGAAGCTGAAGCCGGCAGTGAAGAAGCATATCGTGATCGAATCAATAAATTACACGAAACATTTTTGACTGTTCAAGATGACGGCAAGGTTATTGGTTTTGTCGTCGGTCCTGCAGTTAAACAGAGATTTATTGAGGATGAAATGTTTGATGTTACACCCGATAATTTGTTTGATGGTGGGCATCAATTGATTTTCACGATTGCCATTGATCCTGATTATCGTGGTCAAGGCATTGGAAGTAAGTTACTTACGAAGTTCGAAAGCAACGCTCGTAAAGCACACAGAACCAGTATTGCTTTGACCTGTTTGAAAGATAGAATTCCCTTTTATGAGAAAAATGGCTATATCAATCAAGGAATAGCGGGTTCTGAACACGGCAATGAAGTTTGGTATAACATGGAAAAGATTATCAACTAAAATGATAGTCTTTTTATTTTTTTCTGAAAACAAAATTCTTAAGGCTTACTTTTTCAGAGAATTAGCTGTTTAATTGAGTGTATAAGTATTTTTTTATTTATTGGGGGAATAAGATGTGAACGAATCACAAAAACGGACAATGGTAACTATCGCTTTGTTGTTATCGAATATTATGACTGGTATGGATGCAACAATTGTCAATACAGCTTTGCCAGCGATAACAGGCGACTTACACGGATTGGCCTATATGGGTTGGATCGTTGCAACATTTCTATTAGGGTTGCAGTCTCAACACCGCTTTGGAGTAAGTTTGGTGAGCATCGTGGGAATAAAAAGGCATATATTTATTCAACAATATTATTTTCACTTGGTGCAATTTTTCAAGGAATAGCACCTAACATTCAGTGGTTTATTATTGCCAGAACAGTGATGGGTATTGGTGGCGGTGGTATGAACACCATTCCATTTATTGTTTTTGCACAAATTTATCCTAATTTGCGTAAACGCTCGCAGATGATTGGATTAGCAACTGCGTTTTTTAGCACCGCTTCGATTATTGGACCGCTGATCGGTGGTTGGATTGTTGATGCACTGACTTGGCGCTGGGTCTTTTATTTGAATGTACCGGTAGCGTTATTGTCAGTAACGATTCTAATTATTTTTTATAAAGATTCTAAGCCTGGTGCTAAAGGTAAGTCTGTCGATTATTTAGGAGCCACTTTATTAGTCGTAGGATTAGTTGCTATTTTGACGGGTATTCAAATGGTCGGTGTTTCGTCTATTTGGGTCGTTGTGGGATTATTGATAGTCGGAGCCATCTTAATTGCTTGGATGATCAAGGTTGATAGCAAAGCTGAAGATCCAATTGTTCCCAGTCGATTATTAACTAACAAAGATTTAGTAATTGATTTTGTTTTATTTGTGATTATCTGGGGATCATTTGTTGCGTTCATAACTTATATTCTAATGTGGGCACAAGGAATCTTAGGATTGAGTGCCTTGATGGGTGGTATGACACAGATCCCTGGTGCTGCCACTAATATTATTGGTTCTGAATCTGTGTCGTTCTTGCAGACTAAGTTTAGTAAGTATTTAATTGTGACCGTCGGTACCATTGCTATATTTATTTCTTTTATGACTATTCTTATATTTGGACAACAAACTCCTTTTTGGTTATTGTTAACTGCAGGAGGCTTCGAAGGTTTCGGAGTCGGAACGATTTTTAATATTTTACAAGTTAATGTTCAGACAGATGCGGAACAACGAGATATTCCAACAGCTACTTCGCTGGCGTATTTGTTGAGAATCCTTAGCCAAACTTTGATGTCATCAGTATATGGTGTAATTCTCAACCATGCTCTGATGCGTGGAGTTGCAAACTCTCACCATACGATCACGATGCGAATGCTCAATCATCTAGGTGATGCTAGTAAAGCTAAGCAGTTGCCACAGAACTTAGTGCCAGCTATGCGTAAAATCCTGTATACCGGTTATCGAAATATTATGTTGACGGGACTGTTTTTGATTATAATTTCATTGATAATTGTGGTAAGTATGTTGGTTCGTTTTCATAAGCAGGCTGTTCCTGAACAAGCAAAAAATTAGAAGGGATGTTGTCGCATGCAAGCTAATGCCGTTGTAATTGATAATTATGGGGATAGTAATGAATTTCATGATGCTTTGGTTGAGGTGCCAGAACTGAAGCCTAAGCAATTATTGTTAAAAGTTGCTGGAAGTTCAGTTGCACCGTTTGATATATCAGTACGTAAAGGTGTATTTAAAGATGACTTTTCATTGAATATGCCAGCTATCACCGGAACTGATGTTGTTGGTGAAATAGTTGCTAAAGGTTCGGCTGTAGATCAATTTGACATAGGTGATATAGTCTGTGGAATGGTTGGTGTCAAAGGATTCGGTGCATACGCTGATTATGCAATACTTGGTCAGAGTAAAGCCGCCAAGATTCCTGATAATATGGCTGTGGAAATAGCTGCAGTTTTACCAATGACGGCGATTCCGGCCTATAATTCATTGTTTGACCTAGGTCAATTGGTGCCTGGTGAAAAAGTTTTGATCATGGTGGTGCTGGTGGTGTCGGTTCAATGGCAATTCAATTAGCTAAGAACGCTGGAGCAACAGTGTATACAACCGCTAGCCCTCGCAATATAGATGATCTAAAGAAATTAGGTGCTGACCGAGTTTTGGATTATCATACTGAAAAATTTGAGGAAGAATTATCTAATCTTGATTTGGTTATCGACACTGTTGGTCACGATACTTATAAGCATAGTTTTGAAGTATTGAAGTCCGGTGGACGTTTGGTTTCGCTGGTGGAATCACCAAATGAAGAGTTGGCTGACGAATATAATGTTCATGCTATGTATCTTAGTGGTAAATTCGATAATCCATTGAGTAAGGTTGTTGAATTGGTTGCTGGAAAGAAAATCAAGTTGCATGTTCAAAAGATTTTTCCACTTAATGCTAAAGGCGTTAAGGATGCGCAAGATTACTATGAGAACAATCATGTCTTTGGTAAAGTTGCTTTAATTAAGTAGAATATAAAAAATCGCCGAAATTTAATTTCGACGATTTTTTTTAGTTTACTTGACCATTCAGCCAATGTATAAGGATATCTGCGATAACTCTTTGCTGATCAGCATTGCTGATTTCAGCCTTATTGTCACCTTTTTGCTTGCCATAACTACCGAACCCTGCGTGATTACCACCATTTATTTCTACGTAATCGGTTGATTTTGGTAGTAACTTTTTTGCCTTTTTATAATTGGTTTTGTTCAGAACACCATCATTACTTCCAGTAATTGAAAGAACTGGTTCCTTAACATTTCTGAGGTCTCCCTTTTTCTCAGGGTAACTTGCTAAGAAGAAGACACCACGAAGTTCCTTTGTATTCTTTGCCGCATAACGGGCTGCCATGGTGCCTCCAAGTGAATGACCACCAATTATGTAGGAATGATTGCTCTGGACTCTCTTGGCTGCGTTAGCGTCCACGACAGCTAGATTCAATGGGAACTTAGCAATGTAGACAGTGTAGCCATTTTTGCTAGGGTAGAGGCCCAAATGCTGTAACTCTTAGGATTGACCAAGGCACCTGGATAAAAAATTATAACTGGTTTACTAACATCACCTTGAAACTTGTAAGTATCATCGACAAAGGTGCTGTTGTCAGCCGCTTCTTCAGCTGTTTTGGATGGTTCATATTCCACTTGCTTAGCAATTAAAAACGCAGCACTGATCAGAACTATAATTGTTACGGCGATGCCGATTAACCATTTAAAAACTTTTTTCATGGTGTTCATTCCCTTGTTTGATGAATGTAATTATATATATTGTATTATCATGATTGAAATTAGACAATTGAAAGATATTAAAATATCTAAGTAAATTTTTAACGGACTATACCATATAAATTTTTAAATATAATTGATTTCTACAATGGAAGAATAAGATATATTGATAAACGTAATAAAAAGGGACGTTACTAGTAGAAATACTAATAACGTCCCTTAAATTGCTGTATCCATTGGGCAAGTAGGGTTCGAACCTACAAATTGCGGATTCAGAGTCCGCTGCCTTACCGTTTGGCGATTGCCCATTAACGCTTAATGATTAACAATAAAATATTAATAAAAAACTGAAGCAAAGTCAAGTGAAAATATGTGAAAAATTTGGTTAATAATGGTATTTAATAATGATTCTTGTGTTATCCTTATTATGGGAGTGATAAAAAATATTTGTGAGGTGAATATATGGATAGTAGCGAGATATTAGTAACTACAACTGAACGTATTCCAGGGAAAGAATACGAGATCATCGGTGAGGTGTTTGGATTAACAACTCAATCGAAGAATGTAGTCAGAAACATTGGTGCTGGCTTGAAGAACATCGTTGGTGGTGAGATCAAGGCTTACACTGAACTACTTTCTGAAGCTCGTGATATAGCGATTGAGCGTTTACGTGATAATGCTGTAAAGATGGGAGCTGATGCCGTAGTGATGATGAGATTCGATTCAGATTCGATAAGTGCCGATATGGAAACAGTTGCTGCTTACGGGACCGCAGTAAAATTTAAGTAAGGTGAGATTAAATGTCATTAGAATATAACAAGAGTTCTCTTTCAGCTTGTACAAGTATATTAATAGGTAAAAAGGCCACGATCGATGGCTCAACTATTATCGGAAGAAACGAGGATTCACAGGCCTCATGGCCTAAGCATTTTGTGATTCATGAACACAAAGAGTTCGACGATGACCAAAAGTTTGTTTCTCAAGCTAATGATTTTTCAATGGATCTACCCAAAACTCGCTTTAAATATTCAGCTACTCCTGAATGGACTTTCAAAGAAGGCTTATTTGAGGAAGATGGTTTCAACGAATATGGAGTAGGTATGAGCGCTACAGAAAGTGCTTATTCCAACCAACGTGTCTTAGGAGTTGATCCGCTTGATGAAAATGGTATTGGTGAAGAAGCAATGATCACTGTCGTTTTGCCATATGTGAAAACAGCTCGGGAAGGTGTTTTGCGTCTTGGTAAAATTATCGAAGAGCATGGAACATGCGAAACAAACGGTGTACTATTCTCCGATAAGGATGAAGTCTGGTATTTTGAAAGTGGTTCAGGTCACTATTGGGTTGCACAACGAATTCCCGACGACAGTTATGCAGTTGTTGCCAATCAATTAGCAATTCAAGAAGTTGACTTTAACGACGCAGATAATTTCTTATTTAGAAATGATCTACAAGAATTTGTGAACGATAATAGTTTGAATCCAGATCCAAAGGGATTTAATTTTAGAAATATTTTTGGAACTCACGATCTTTCGGATGAAATCTATAGTACTCCACGTGTTTGGTGGGGTCAGCAACAGTTCTCAGGTGCAACTGACGAAAGCCCTGAGAGTGAAGAACTATCATTCGTTAAAAAGGCAAATCGATTACTAAGTGTCGACGATGCCCAAGATTATCTAGCATCACATTATCAAAAGACTGAGTTTGATCCATTAAACAATGGCGCAAACAACAAACGTTATCGTCCAATCAGTTTGGCAAAGACGCAAGAATCACATGTATTGCAGATTCGTCAAGATATGGACCCTGAAGTTGCTTGTGTTCAATGGCTCGCTATGGGTGTAGCTTCACAAAGTATCTATGTTCCATTCTATATGGTTATGACAGATACTCCAGAAGACTACAAGATCGGTGAATTACCATACGATAGCAAGTCAGCTTATTGGACATACAAGTTGGCTGGTGTTTTGTTAGATGGTCATTACAAAGAGCTTGGCAAGGATTACCAAGCAAAACAAAAAGATATTAATATCACTCTTCGTAACATGTTACGTGACTTTGATATGAAAGCCTTGAGCAAAGACTCTGAGGAATTACCTGAATTTTTAACTGACGCATCATTTAAGATGGCTAAGACATCAATGGATGCATACAAAGAATTAATTGCACAGTTAATTACGGACTCGACTAATTTTTCGCCTCTGAACTTTAAGACAGATATGAATTTATAATATTTGAACTTTGAAATAAAAATAAGGGGATTATAAAAATGGATGATGGTAATTCGACCAAGAAAACCATTACGTTATTTGGTTTAATAATGATGATTTTCTCGGCGATTTTCGGATTCGCTAACACAACTGTTGCTTATGAACAGATGGGATTAGCAAGTATTATTTGGTACGTATTTGCGGCTGTATTCTTCTTCCTGCCAGCAGGATTTATGATGGCCGAATATGGTTCTGCCTTTAACGAAGCTAAAGGTGGTATCTATTCTTGGATCGAAGGAGCCGTAGGACCAAAGATTGCCTTTACCGGTACATTTATCTGGCTAGCTTCTTGGGAAGTATGGTTGGTCTCCACTTCAACAAAGGTGTGGATTCCACTGTCAACAGCCTTCGCAGGTCATGATACAACTCAATCTTGGGGCGTGTTGGGACTAAGTGGAACACAAGTTATTGGTATTTTAGGACTTTTATGGATCATCTTTGTCACAGCCTTCTCAAGTATGGGAATGGATAAGATTTCCAAAGTTTCAAACTTTGGTGGTATTATGACAATTGCTCTAAATGGTATTTTTTTCATTTTGAGTTTGATCTTATTATTCACGACAGGATTCCACACAGCTGAACCTATTACAGGTATGAACACATTTATTCACTCAGCTAACCCTGCCTTTGCTTCACCAATCGGAATGGTTTCATTCATCGTTTATGCAATCTTCGCATATGGTGGTATGGAATCAATGGGTGCCGTTACTGATAGTATGAAGAACCCTAAGCGTGACTTCCCGCGTGGTATTTTGATTTCAGCTGTTGTTATTGCTATTACATACTCACTAACAATTCTTATGTGGGGTATTAGTACTAACTGGAACCAAATTTTAGGTAAGTCAAATGTTACTTGGGTAATATTACCTACGTTATGATGAGTAACTTAGGTTACCAATTCGCTGACAGCATCGGTTGGAGCCATGCAGCCGCAATTACGACTGGTCAATGGCTAGCTAGATTTACTGGTTTTGATATGTTCGTCTTGTACATGGGAGCATTCTTCGTTCTAGCATATTCACCATTGAAGTCATTTATCTTAGGTACACCTAAGGACTTCTGGCCTGAAAAAGTTACTAAGTTGAACAAACATGGTATGCCAGCTAACGCAATGTGGATTCAAGCCGCAGTTGTTGGTATTATGGTTGTTTTAATTGCTTTCGGTGGTAGAAATGCCAAGGAACTATATAATGTTTTGACGTTGATGGCTAACGTTTCTACAACTATTCCATATCTATTCTTAGTTGGAGCATATCCATTCTTTAACCGGAATGATAAAATCGAAAAACCATATGTCTTCTTTAAGAACAAGACAGCGATGTGGACAGTTTCAATTGTTGTCTTCGTTGTTCTTGCTCTAGCAGTCGTCTTCACGTTGGTACAACCAATCATTGAGCATGCATACATGGATGCCTTCTGGACTATTATTGGACCAGTTGTCTTCGGTGTAATCGCAATATTGATGTTTAGTAGATATGAACGTAAAGAAAAAGCTAAACAAGCAGAAGATAATGATTCGGATGCTAAATTAGGATAAAAATTAAGGACAAAACTCATTTTGAGTTTTGCCCCTTTTTTGTGGAAAAATTTAATTTTTATTTAATAGGATGTTTGTCAGTAAGTGCCTTAGTGCGTGCATCCAATTCCTTGAGCTTATCAGCATCATTATGATACTTGATAGCTTCAACGATGATCTGTGCAACTTCAGCACAATCTTCTTCATTGAATCCACGTGAAGTAATAGCAGGTGTTCCTAAACGAAGACCTGATGTGTACTTAGGTGGCAATGGATCATTAGGAATGGCTTCCTTGTTAGATGTGATGTGAATTGTATCAAGTAAGTCTTGGACTTCCATACCATTCATATCTGTGCCAGTAAGAACAACATTTAGCAGGTGATTGTCTGTACCACCAGTTAGGACTGATAAGTCTTCGGAGTCGTTGATTACTTTTGCCATTGTGGCAGCATTTTTAACAACTTGCTCCATATAGTCTTTGAATTGTGGTTGCAAGTCTTCACCAAAAGCAACGGCCTTAGCAGCAATAACGTGTTCTAGTGGTCCACCTTGTGTTCCAGGGAAGATGGCAGAATTGATTTTCTTGCCAAGCTCTTTTTTGGCGATGATCATACCACCACGAGGACCTCTAAGTGTTTTGTGGGTAGTAGTTGTAACGATGTCAGCTACACCAACTGGAGTAGGGTGTAGACCAACAGCAACTAGGCCAGCGATATGAGCCATGTCGACCATCAATAATGCATCAACGGATTCAGCAATTTGTTTGAATCGATTGAAGTCGATAATGCGACTGTATGCTGAAGCACCGGCGACGATTAACTTAGGCTTAACTTCTTCGGCAATTTTTTGAACATCATCGTAATCAATGAAGCCATCAGCATTAACACCATATGAATGGAATTGATACATCTTACCTGAGAAGTTGACTTTTGAACCGTGAGTCAAATGTCCACCAGCATTAAGATCCATACCAAGAACTGAGTCACCAGGTTTTAGAACAGCTTGATAGGCAGCAGCGTTAGCTTGTGAACCAGAATGTGGTTGAACATTAACGTATTCTGCGTTAAATAGTTTTTTGGCACGTTCGATAGCAAGTGTCTCGATTTGGTCGATATATTCACAACCACCGTAGTAACGTTTGCCAGGATAACCTTCGGCATACTTGTTAGTTAAGACGGAACCTTGAGCCTTTCTAACATTGTCAGAAACGATATTTTCAGAAGCAATCAATTCGATATTACGATTTTGACGATCTTCTTCTTTACCAATTAAATCAAAAATTTCTTTATCACCTGAACTATATTGCATTCAAAGCATCTCCTTAATTGTTATTGACCACACTAGTACCGGTGGAGTAATTAATTGTTACTCCACTTTCAATGTTAAAAATATAAACATTGAACGAAACTTGTCCATCTGCATTTCCTTGACTATCGAGTGATTCAGCCATCATCTGAACCCCACGAGCAACTAATTCATTTCCACGATAGATTGGTTTGACACGATATCGAATGAAATTATTGGGATTCTGTTTCAAGTAATATGCAATGTCGTTTTCATGTTTTAACATTTCTGGAGAATTCAATGATCTTGTACCGGTCATTAAGTTCTTAGGATTGTTATTTTGACCAGTTAGTTGATAACCGATCAGATGAGAACGATTGTAGAGCCAGCCGGTTTTGAGCTTCTTATTATGCCATCCAGTTGGATTGACATATAAGGGTTCACGTTTAGCAGTTGGCGTTAAGCTTTTGCTTAGTAAGGCATCCGCCTGAATCGCACGGTTTAGATTGTCTAAATTAGCGAAACTCTGCCAAGCACCATTCGTGATGCTCAAATCTGAATTGGTAAAAGTAGGCTTATTGTTGTTCACTTCAATTTCTTGCTGATTCTGGTAATCTTGATAATTCAAATTGGCCAGATCAGTTGATGCATCGGTTTTTGCTTTTTCCTCTTGCCTTGGATTATCTCCAGTTTTTGGAGTACTTCCTTGATAATTCTCGTAAGCACCCGATCCACCAACAATGATCAACAATAATCCCAATGAAACCAGACGATGATGGACACGTTTCTTTGGTTTCGTCATAAATGTGGTGAATAGAACTATGACCCCTAATAGGATCAGTAATAACATATACATAAAATTTCCCCTCAACCCAAAGATTTATAATAAAATCTTCAACTGTAATTTTATCATACAACACTAGTATTTCTTAGCCGGAAGACTGGTAAATTAGTAATTCAATATGCAAATAAAAAAGATTCAATCAAAAAGGATTGAATCTTACATGAAAGTCTTCTTCAGTGCCTCAATTCGATCATCCAATGGCGGATGTGTATCAAATAGACCTGAAAAATGTTTTTTCTTTTTATTTGGGTCATCGATGTACAATGCGGAACTGGCATCATCAACTTTTTTCATCGGCTGTGTACTGGATTTTAACTTTTCTAAGGCGTTGATCAATCCTTGTGGGTTACGAGTCAGTTCAGCACCAGAAACATCAGCCAGATACTCACGATTACGAGAGACAGCTAACTGAACTAAACTGGCGATGAATGGTCCCAGTATCATGAAGATGATACCGATCAACCATAGAGCAGCACGGACAGCTAACCAGCCGCCATTGTTTGAGTCACGGTCGTCTCTATTGAATGGCAATACCAAACGATAGGCGTTACCGATCAAATAGCTCAAGAAGATAATGACGGAGGATAAGGCTAGTGAAATAGTCGATACGCGAATATCGTAGTTTTTAACATGAGATATTTCGTGAGCCAAAACACCTTCTAATTCTTCACGATTCATTATCTTGTATAAGCCACTCGTGACAGCAACGGCTGCATGTTGTGGATCACGTCCAGTTGCGAAGGCATTGGGACTGTCATCATTGATGATATAAATATCAGGTAGAGGGATGTCAGCGACCATCGACAGATCTTCAACGATATGCCACAGATCAGGTGCCTCCTCAGCTGAATTTAGTTTTTTGGCACCATTCATCTGCATAACAATACTGGTTGATTGGAAGTAAGTTATCAGCGTATAAACTAGGGCAACAACTAGAGCAATAATGATACCGGCCCAGATGTTGTCCATGAAGAAATCACCAATGAAGCTTCCAATACCAGCAAGGATAATGAAGAAGAATGTAAAAATAAAATAAGTCTTACGCTTATTTCGATCAATTTGCTGGTAGATCATAATTTAACTCCCTAGAATTTAACTTTAGGGGCTTCTTTTTCTGCTTCAGGAATTTGTAAGAAGTCCATTTCTTTAAATCCATGAATTTTTGCAACCATATTTCTTGGGAAAGTTTGAATTGCTGTATCGTAAGCTTGAACTTGGCTGTTATAAGCTTGGCGAGCATAGGCAACTTTGTTTTCTGTGTTTGATAATTCTTCCATTAACTTACCGAATTCTTGGTTGGCCTTTAAGTCAGGATAATTTTCAGCTAAGGCAAAGACTTGTCTCAATACGCCAGTAAGTTGGTTATCAGCGTCAACTTTTTCTTGTAATGAATCGGCGTTGGCAACACTATTTCTAAGTTCAACTACTTTAGAAAGTGTTTCTTTTTCATGAGTAGCATAACCCTTAACTGTTTCTACCAAGTTTGGAATCAAATCAGTACGACGTTTCAATTGAACATCAATTTGTGAACTGAACTCACGGGCACGATTGCGATACTTAACTAAGCCGTTGTACATGGCTGCATAAGCAATCACTAGTAAAACAATAATAACAACAATAATAATTGTGGTCATAAATTTCTCCTTTTAGCTTT
Organism: Companilactobacillus nodensis DSM 19682 = JCM 14932 = NBRC 107160; assembly: GCF_000615905.1. Taxonomy (GTDB): domain Bacteria; phylum Bacillota; class Bacilli; order Lactobacillales; family Lactobacillaceae; genus Companilactobacillus; species Companilactobacillus nodensis. Next base: position 36,797 of record NZ_BAMN01000011.1, on the reverse strand, counting down.
TATTAAACCTAATTCTACCATATCTGCATATAGGAGCCTATAATTCAATACTATGGACAAATTGGATATTTAGGCAATATTACTATTTGAATAATTTAAAATAATTTATAATTTGATTGATAAAAGAAATATAATTATAAATGATCTACAGAGAGGTGTAACTATGAGAAATAGAATTAAAGTAGGGTTGATTTCATTGCTATGCTTTATTTTATTGATGCCCACCTTGCCTCTAATACCCATCAGTGCTGATGATACGACAGGCGCTAATCAATCAACTGATACGAGTAAAAATATCGATCAAGATGCATTTGCTAGCAAAGTCGACAATTTATTAACGCAAAAAGATTTTTCTGGAACAATTTTGGTAGTCAAAGATGGCAAAGTTATTTATGAAACCAGCCGTGGTTATTCTAACTTTGGCAAGGGTCGAATGAATATTGATAATACTACTTATGAGATAGATTCAATTCAAAAATCTCTGACAGCTGCTATGATCATGAAGCAGGTTGAAAAGGGCAAGTTGAGTTTGAACGATAAGTTGCATAAGTTCTATCCTTCGATACCAGGTAGTAAGAAGATAACGATACGTCAAATGTTGGATATGAAGTCAGGATTGATAATGGCTAATCAAATCGGTCCCTCGTCAGTAATGTCGGATGATCATATTCTACAAAATGATATTAAGAAATTACATTTTTCGGAACTTCACTATAATAGGTGGTATTATTCTCCAATTAATTTCAATCTATTAAGTGGAATTCTAGAGAAGACAACGGGTAAGTCATATCGCTATATGTTCACTAAGACTTATATTGATAAGTTAGATTTGAAGCATACTATTTTTGCTTATGACAAGTCGCCTGAAATTGAAAAAGCTGCTGGATATAGCAATGTTGATCCACTTTCACCGAAGGCGGATTATCATCGAGCATTCAGAACTAACAGTTACTATACATATGATGAATTGGGAACTGGTCAGGTTTATATGAGTGCATTAGATCTGTATAAGGCTGAACATTATATTGTTGCTGGCAATCTTCTATCCAAGAAATCAAAAAGAGAATTGTTCAAAGCAGGCAGCAGTAGTCTGTATGGCGGTGGTTTCTACAATGGTCGCAATAATAAGTTCGCTAACGGTTGGGGTTACGGTTTCCAAACGGTCGTTCATATTTCTGACAATGGTAAGGATTCAGTCGTAGTATTGGAAAATTATCAAAGATTAGCCGCTGATATTAAGCCAACTGCCTCACAAATTTTTGGTATGTTAAATAATAATTAGCTATTTGGTTGGGAAACGTGTATTATTAATAGAGCAGGTAGCCTACCTGCATAAGGGTCATCTTACACATTCCAAAGATTTACTGTAAGGTGACTTTCAAGACTTTCTGTCACGGATTGATGGAAGGTCTTTTTTTGTGCAATTTTTTTGTTTGGTGTAACTTATTCATGAGGAGGATCGTATTCATGTATAAATTAAATGATGGTCAAATTATTCCTGAAATTGGTTTTGGGACATACAAGTTAAATGGTAACAAGGGTGCTCAAAGTATTGTGTCAGCTATTAACAATGGTTATCGGATGCTTGATACAGCGTATAATTATGAAAACGAAGGAGCTGTTGGTCGTGCAATTGCTAGTGCACCCGTTCAACGGACCGAATTAACAGTGACATCAAAATTACCTGGTCGTTATTATCACTATGATGATGCAATTGAACGAATTCAAGAATCACTCTATCGTGCACATCTAGATTACTTCGATCTCTATTTACTACATTGGCCTAATCCCAAGCGTGACATGTATGTCGAAGCTTGGAATGCTTTGATCGATGCACAGAAGTTTGGATTGGTTAAGTCAATTGGTGTCTGCAACTTTTTACCAGAACACTTGGATCGATTAGAAAAGGAAACTGGCGTAATTCCAGCAGTTAACCAAATAGAATTACATCCATATTTCAATCAAAAAGATATGCGTAAGTATGATTCTGAGCACGGCATTGTGACAATGGATTGGAGTCCACTGGGCCGTGCCAGTTCAGTTTTGAAAGATCCAACTTTGGTTGAATTAGCCAAAAAGTATGACAAATCAGTTGGTCAACTTATCTTGAGATGGGAACATCAACTTGATACATTACCAATTCCTAAGTCAGCACATCCAAGCAGACAATTAGATAATATTGATATTTTTGACTTCAAGATTTCTGATGAGGACATGCAGAGGATCAATGGTCTAACCAAAATTGATGGCAGAACCAAGAATCAAGATCCTGCTGAATATGAGGAATTCTAGCCTATAAATATTCAGTATAATGAAAATTATTAATAATTAGTTATTTGGAGAGCAGAGTTAATACTCAATTCTGCTCTTTTTGTGTATTAAAAGTCGGGGTCAAAAAGTAATAAATAATTAATCAAAAATAGAATCAATATTTTCATATATTTTTATTGTAGTTTTAATGTATTGGAACTATATTGTATGTGTAAACACTTACAATACGTGTTAATCATAATTCAAGAGGTGGTTCTTATGTATAGAAGTAACGGTAATTATGAAGCATTTGCACATCCAATGAAGCCAGAAGGTGTCGACAATAAGTCAGCATACATTGTTGGCTCTGGATTAGCTGGTTTGGCTGCTGCAACGTTCCTTGTACGTGATGGTCAAATGAAAGGCGACAAGATTCATGTCCTTGAAGAACTAGGACTTCCCGGTGGAAGTATGGACGGAATTTGGAACGAACAAAAAGGCTACATTATCCGTGGTGGTAGAGAAATGGAACCTCACTTCGAAACACTTTGGGATTTGTTCAGATCAATTCCAACACTTGAAGATCCTAGTGTTTCAATTTTGGATGAATTCTATTGGTTGAATAAGAAAGATCCAAGTTATTCAAGTGGTAGAGCTATTCAAAACCAAGGCAAGGCAATCGATACACCTGACAAATTGACTTTGACACCTAAGGCAGTTCAAGAATTATTAGATTTGGTTTTAACACCTGAAAAAGATCTAGATGATAAGAGAATTGATGAAGTATTCACAGAAGAATTCTTCAAGTCAAACTTCTGGCTATACTGGTCAACAATGTTTGCCTTTGAACCATGGGCAAGTGCTATGGAAATGAGACGTTATTTGATGAGATTCGTTCACCATATCGACTCATTGCCAAACCTATCATCATTGAGATTTACAAAATACAATCAATATGAATCATTGATTTTGCCAATCGTTAAGTTCCTAGAAGGCAAAGGAGTTCACTTCGTATACAATACTCATGTTGAAAATATTGAAGTTGATACTTCAAATAATGAAAAGGTTGCTAAGAAGATCGATATGACGACTGATGGCAAGGACGCCTCAGTTGATCTAACTGAAAATGATTTGGTCTTCGTAACTAACGGTTCAATTACTGAAAGTACAACATACGGTGATCAAACACATCCGGCACCAACAGAACATGAGTTGGGTGATAGCTGGAAGCTATGGGAGAACTTGGCAAAACAAGACCCAGCATTCGGTCACCCAGATAAGTTCTGTAAGAATATTCCTGATGCTAACTGGGTAATTTCCGGAACGATTACTTTGACAGACGACGAAGCAGTTCCTTACATTGAGAAGATCAGTAAGAAAGATCCACACAGTGGTTCGATCGTAACAAGTGGTCCAGTAAGTATTAAGGATTCAAACTGGCTATACGGTTATTCAATCAGTCGTCAACCACACTTCAAGGCCCAAAAGCCTAATGAATTAGTTGTTTGGGTATATGGATTGTTCTCAGACAAACCTGGTAACTTCGTCAACAAGAAGATTACTGAGTGTTCTGGTGAAGAATTATGTGAAGAGTGGCTATATCACATTGGTGTTCCTACTGACAAGATCAAGGACATCGCTGAAAACCACGCAAGTACAATTCCAGCACATATGCCATATATCACTTCATACTTCATGCCTAGAAAAGTTGGAGATCGTCCATTGGTAGTGCCAGAAGGTTCAAAGAACTTGGCATTTATTGGTAACTTCTCTGAAACTGAACGTGACACAGTCTTCACAACTGAGTACTCAGTACGTACAGCTATGGAAGCTGTCTACACATTGTTAGACGTTGATCGTGGAGTTCCTGAAGTATTTGCTTCAGCCTTTGATGCACGTGTATTGATGAAGGCTGTATACTACTTGAATGATCAAAAAGGTTTGAAAGATGTCAAACTTCCATTCAAGGAACGTATTGTTGAGAAACAAGTTCTCGAGAAGATCCATGGAACATACATCGAGGAATTGTTGAAAGAAGCAAAGCTTCTATAATTTGAATGTATTTAACGAAAGCAATCTCAATCGAGGTTGCTTTTTTGTATTGTCTGGGCAAATAACTAATCAAAAGTTTCGGAAGGTCGTAAACTGCAGTTATCAAGATGTGAACTTGACATTCTCGATAAAGCTAGTATAGTTAGAAATTAAAAATTCGAACGTGGAGGTAAACAAGTATGAAAAAATATGCTGTTTCAATGGATAAAAAGAAACATCTGTTTACCGTCGTAGAGAAAAATAATAAAAATGTTTCTGCATGCGGTAAATCGATCGAAGAGGCCGTTAATAAATTAATTAAAAAAAGCACATGAATAAATTAAAGTGGTGATTCTCTTAGTTGAGAATCACCACTTTTTTGTTACACTTAAACCACGACAAATTATCTGGAGGAGAGCCATGAAAAAAGGAATCGAATTGGATATGGTAGTTTCTGATGCAATGACAGCATTAGAAACTTTTGGAAAAGTATTTAAAGTTGAGATTCTGGAAGTTCAAAGTACCGCTAAAGAAAATGATACGGTCTTAGTTGATATGGATGGGATGCACATTCATTTTTTAAGTAAAAATGAAGAAGTTGGATTTAAAGTTCCAACTAGTACTCCGGAATCCATGTGGGTCAATGTGATTGTTGATGACATTGAAAAAACTAAGAATGCTGCAGTCGATGCAGGATTTGAATTAGTCATTCCGATTACTAAAGAACCATATGAAGGCATGCTATACATGCTTTTGAAAGATAAAGATAATTATCAGTGGATGGTTTATGAAGCAGAATAAAATTTAGTTATGGGGGATGAAGCATGTTTTTACTATTTATATTACTGACACTTGAATTTACAATATTATCGTATTTTCCATTTGTGTATGCATTGGTCAAGAATAAAAATTCCAAATTAGGCGTGCAATTACATATTGTGATTCAGATAGGTTTGTTCTTGGTTTCGTTATTTGTTGTTTATTTTATGGGACCTGATCAAACTTGGAAATCGGTTTTAGAGAACAATCTATTGATGCTAGCGATATCCGCAGCTTTGCATGGTGTTGTTTTAGCAATTTCCAAACGTTCGACACATAGATTCGAAGGAAAACTTTTGTTTACTGCAGTAGGCTCGGCTCTGGCATTAGGTGTTGTAATAGTTGTGATTATTATAGCCGGTTATGCAACGACTAAATCAGTTGCTAAAATTACTGATGTGACTGAGAACTCAACGACTAAGAATGCACCGATGCCACTTATCAACTCGAAAAGTAAAGAAGTTCCAGTCGTTAATTCGTATAAGACGGTTCGTAATCAAATGCAAAATTCGTTGTCGAATGTTCCAGATTCAAATGTTTACTCGTTGAATCACGCACGAGTTCAGTTTTATCACAACAAGTTAGTTTATGTTTCACCGTTGGATTTTGATGGTTCATTCTTTAGATATAACCATTATAAAAAGGTGCCCGGGTACTTTATTGTTGACGCGACTTCTAAGAATGCAAAACCAAAATTCATTAGTAAGAGTATGAGATATACTCCTTCGGCATACTTTGGACATGATGCTGGACGTAAAATTTACGCTTCAATCGTTGGACGTGGTTTAGTGATTTCTGGCAGTGCACCACAACTTGAGATCAATGAATCGGGTCATCCTTATTATGTGCAAACTTTATACAAACAGTATGGGATGTCGAAGCGAAAGAATTATCGAAAAATTTATGTAGCCGTTTTAGATTCAGTCACTGGTAAAGTAAATATTTATAAACAAGGTGAACAACCAAAATGGGTCGATGTTACTTTTGATCCTAATATTGCGAGTGACAAGATTTATTCTTATGCGACTGAACGTAATGGTTGGTGGAATGCTCATGGGTTCGGTGGTTCACGTCTGGGAGTTATGAAATCAGTTGATAATGTTGGTACTGAAGGTAAAGAGGACGTCTTCACACCGATTGCCTACAAGAAGGATATTTATTATTTCACTTCAATGACAAGTAATAATAAGAAGCAGACTTCAGTCTTAGGATACATGTACGTTAATGCTAAGACCGGTAAGACTTATTACTATCGTGAAGAGGCTGACGCGATGACACCTAATCGTGCTGACAGTTTGGCTGAAAATCGGATGAAACAAACACAATGGAAAGCTAATATGCCATTGCTATACCGTATCGACGGTAAGCCAACTTGGGTTGTTTCGATGATCGATGATAATGGTGCCTTCATGTCGTATGTCTATCTGCTAGCAAATGGGAATGGTACTCAAGATACTGTTGCTGTGGGAACGGATGCTAAGTCTACCTTGCAGAAGTATCGTAATTTGTTTAATTCTGACTTGGGTACAGCAAGTTCTTCATATTCAGGTAAGAAGCAGAAGTTTAGCGGCACTATTAAGCGTGTAGTTAAGGTTAATAATAGTGAAGTTGCTTTCTTGATGAATGATAATGAGAATGTCTTCTATGCTTCAATCAAGGATTATCCTCGAAATATGTTTGTTCAAAGTGGGGACGAAGTTAGTTTTACTGGTTATAAAGATGGTAAGACAGTTGTCGTTGTTAAGGATATTAGTAATAAGAGTCTATAAAGAAATGCTATTAGCAATTTTGCTAATAGCATTTCTTGATTTCACAATAAAATTAGACACTAAAAAAGCCGCAGACACACGGTCTACGACTTTACTAGTATTACAATAATTCACAAACTATCACCCGTATGGGAATATATAGCCGACCTAAACGACTGGTATCACTGACTTTCTAACTTGTTTGTGCCCTATTTGTGCCCCAAAATATTATCCTAAGTTTTTATCTAATATTTGGTTAGTTTTTTCTTCTTGTTCTTTCTTACCATTTTGAAGAAGGTGAGCATAAGTGCTTAAAGTTATAGCTATATTCTTGTGACCTAATCTTTGAGAGACATAAGCTATATCTACGCCGTGAGAAATTAGAATTGATGCGTGTGTATGTCGTAATCCATGGAAAGTGATAATAGGGAATATCTCCAGTTTTTTTAATTTATCCGATAAAGCCTGATTGGCAGCACTATCAGAAATGATATTAAAATTAGAATTTTTGAATACTAGATTCTGTTCGTCTCTGTATCCCTTTTTTAAAAATAGCTCTTGTTGTTCTTTTTTTAGTTGTTTAAGTATTGTTATGAGTGAATTTGAAATAGCAATTTCACGATCAGAAGTTTCAGTTTTTACCTTTTTGAAATCCTGAACTTTTGAATAATCAAATCCATGTTTAATATAAACAGTTTTCTTTTTAAAATGAACATTATCCCATGTCAATCCAGAAACTTCACCAATACGACATCCAGTCATTAATGAAAATATTATCTCATAATTAACCATCTTATTCATTGAAGCATGTTTTAAACAATCTGATTTTAAGGCTTTAGCATCATTTTCATTGATGTATTTGGCTTCCTCAGATTTACTTGCTTTTTGACTTGCTATAGTAACGCCGTGAGTAAAGTCAGTATAAATAATACGTTCTTGAATAGCATCTTGAACAATTGCCCGAATTCGACTATTTAATTTAGATATGCTCTCTTTGACGTGAGTTTTACCATACGTGTTAAGCATCTTTTGATATTCCATTTTGGTAACATCTTTTAATTTTGTATCTTTAAAATGATTTTCAATTTCAACGGGTATTAAAGAATATATATAATAGCTATGCTCAGTAATATTTCCTTTTTTATAAGTTTCTATCCATTCTTTTGAATAATCTACAAATGAAACATTTTCTTTTTTTGAAATGCCTGACTGAAGGTGTTTCGTCTCTACATCAATACCTGCTATTTTAGCTTCTTTTGAAGTGGAAAATCCAGATTTAGATATTGATTTACGTTTACCTTCAGAATCATAGTATTTGACTCTATACGTCCAAGTTTTGCCACGTTTATATACTTCCATGAGTATTCCTCCAGTATGGTATACTAAAGGAGCTAAATGGTGGGATTTTTAGCCCGTTTAGTATAGATTTCGTTTAAGTCACATCCTGAACTTTGGTCGGTTGGGGGATGTGGCTTTTTTATTTTGTCTTATTTTAATTTAGGTAATGAATCATTTTGCCAATATTCGTCAACAAATACTGGTATTTTAGTAGAATCAAAGTTTTTAACGTTTAGATCATTCAATTTTGAACCATTAATTTTAGCAGTAGCTACAATTTCATCTTTTGTATTGCCACCCGAATCTGTCATTGGTAACTTTGCAAACATTTCAATATTTGATAATTGATTGTAATCAAATTTTTGTTTTGTCGTTTTTAAAATGTCAGTCATTTCCATAAGAATTCCACGAACAGCCATTTTCTCAGTGATTGCAGATTTGAGTTTGAAGTTAACAGTTGCAACACTTTTCCCGCTATCATCGGGTGATATTGAGATACTTTCGTATTTAATATTTTGCGAATTATTGGTAATGGCTTTTTTATAAGTATTACTTGTTAATTCTAATGGTAGTGTTTCTTTTTTCTTCTTTGATTTTTCTTTAGCCTTAGGTTTTACAGTTTCTTGCTTAGTAGTAGATTTATCACTACTTGAATTATTATCTTTTGACGGATTTAAACTTCCATAAGCCCATAATACAAAAACTACAACACCCCAAAACCAAATCCTTTTATAAAAGGGTTTCTTCTTATTGCTATCTTCTTTCTTTCCCTTAACCATACCTATTCCTCCAAGAAATTCAGCTTTTTAAGTCAGTCAGATTTTGGACATAGTTAAACCATTATTAAGATTGAATTTATAGCCTTTATATGTGAAGTCAATTCCACGTTTTATACGATAAGTGTCAATGGCTTTCCACATGTAAGATTCAGACACTTCAAAGAAGTCTGACATTTCCCAAGGCGTTCTAATTCCGGCTTGATAGCAAGCTATGATGCTATCCAAATCAACAATCAAACAGTAACCACGTTGACGTGCTTTACGTTCTTGATTTAGGTCATCAGCAGTTTTGTATTTGCTAATATTACCAACTGTAGTTTGAACATGTCCTATTTCTTCACCAACATGCTGTAGTGTGTCAGTGAATCCACACCTGGTGGTTAGAAAGACATTGTTACCAACGGTTAAAGCATCTAACCCTGGTGGCATGTCGGTTTTATAAACAAAATTAATATTTGATTCATATTTATTAATTGTACGTTCAAGTCTATTCATCCAATCAGTCTTTCTTATTATCTTTAGTAATAAAGTCAATATATTTTGTAATTTGTTCTAATTGTTCTGGTGTCACATTGTCATCTAAGTGAGCTGCTATAGTTTTTACATTATTATCTTTTTTTACTTTAGATTCATCATGATCGTTTACATGTCCCAAAATTAAATAATCAGGTGTCGTACCGAGATATTTAGCCACACGAACTAATTTATCTGTAGGTGCGCTATCTTTCCATTTACGTAAACTACCATTACTAAATCCTAAATCCATTTCAATTTGACGAATAGAAATTTTTTTCAGTTTAGCTACACGCTGAATATGTTGATATACCGTCATTTTCTTGCATCCATTTCTAAGCACAATCTAAATATAGACTATAAATCTAAATTAAAGTATTGACTTATAGACTACAGGTCTATATAATTGCACTTGTAAGTTGATTGAGAGTATTAAAAACCTATCGTAATTCCTAATGTATTAGCTTTGGCGGGCAAATAAAGGAATAACGGTGTTCTTTAATATGCTTTCATTATAGACTATCAGTCTATTTTTGCAAGAGATATGTCGACCAACTTACTAAATTATATAAGGTGGTGAATGTATTGATTTATGAAACAATTCAAAACATTGCTAAGAAGAAGAATATTCCAATTAGAAAAATCGAAACTGATTTGGGATTTAGCAATGGAACCATTAGAAAATGGGACACGTCACAAACTATTTCTATTAAGAGAGTGAAAGCAGTTGCCAATTATTTGAAGGTTGATCCATACACACTTCTATTAGTTGGTATTGATATGAATCAAATTAAGGTGGGTGATTAAAAAAAAACACCCTACCTTAAAAGTAGGATGTTGAATTCCTAAAAATGATAGTTATTAACTTCATGATAAAAATTTTTGTACATATCCATATAATTTTTAACACTTTGTTTTGGACCATCATCTTCATACGCTTTGCGGTTAACACTCCAATCTCTTTCGAGCCATGCAATTGTCAAATCATGAGCGATTTGTTCGTTTGATGGATGTGGAGCATTAGGATTTGTTCTATCCAAAAAAATCACCTCCAATATATCTGATTTAACTAAATTATAACATTTGAGAAAGGAGTTTAAATTATGCCACAGACAATTAAGGCTGAAGTAATTATGGAAGTCCCATCTGATCAAGTAATAATTACTAAAACAGAATTTAATGAGTATCAAGAATTAAAAGATGATGGTAAATGGTGGACTTCCAAAGATGTTGAACAACGATACAACCACAAAATGGATTGGTTCAAACAAAAAATCTTGTATGTTCCCAAGTTTAAAAAGATTTTAGATTCCAAGAATGGTGGGTCTGTTCACTATTCCGATACTGATGATGGAAGATATTGGAGCTTTGAACCAAAACGATTCAAAAAATTTATGGAAGATAATTTTGCTGAAATTAATGGGTGATGAAGATGATAGGATGGACAATTTTAGTTTCAATTGTAAGTTCAGTTACAACTTACTTATTTATGAAATATAAAACGTTGGAAAATATCATTTTGAATCTAACTGACTTTACTCAAGAAGATATCCAAAAGTTGAAAGGTTTGATCAGATGGAAATTCTAAAAGGAATATTTTTACTTTTGATTGCTGTGGTTGTTTCAGCGTTAACAATTAAATTTATTAACAGTAATCGGAGGTAATGAATTTGGCAATATATGACTTATACAAAATGACTTCAGATGTTAAATATCCCCCGGAGTGGGTTCAGTTAAGACGAGAAATCGAAGAATGGTCAAGAAATTATGAATCACCATTCAATGAAATTCCTTGTATGACTTCTAATTATCAATCTTTAAAAAATGCAATTTATATACCAATTAAATTGGCTTTAGGACTTAAAACCATTAATGACATTGAAACATGGCAAGTTCCTAAAGCAAGAAGAATATTTTATGAAATTCGTGAAATATGTGAAGGAGTTGATCCAGATGATATATCAAAATACTGACAGTCCCAAGCTTGATAAAGCATTAGATCGTTACACAAAAATTTGTAAGAAAATTGGTCGTTACGATTATCAGATTGAAAGTGGTTTAGCTGAACTTTATTGGAACTCTGCTAATAAACAATTGGAAGACCAAGTGTATGAATTGAAAAGCTATCGTGCAGTTTTGGAAAGTCAAAAAGCTCAAGCCGAAGCCAGATTATTCAAAGCCTTTGGTGAACAGTATTCATGAAAGAAATTAAAGGATTTGAAAAATTATATGCGGTTACTAAAGATGGACGAGTTTACTCACTGATAACTACATCAAGTAGAAGAAAGGGTTTATTAAAAACGTATAAAGACGGCGGTTATTTAAAAGTCAACCTTTACGATAAAAACGGTAAATGTTCTAAAAAGTTTGTTCATAGATTAGTAGCACAAACATATTTGAATAATCCAAGTCGATTACAAATTGTTAACCATTTAGACGGTGACAAAGAAAACAATTCCATTGAAAATCTTGAATGGACTACTCAAAAGAAAAATATTAATCACTCATTTATTCATGGTTTAGAACATAGATCTGTAGCTACTCAAATTGATAATACTATCTATCCAAATATGAAAATAGCTAGTTTAACAATAGGTTTTAAGTCATTTCGTATTGCATATGAACGAAGAAAACGAGGGAATGAATTTTACTTAGGAAAACATTCAATAAAGTGTGGTGATGCAATTGTCCAAGATTAAGTTATTCAAACATCAAGAAGATGTATTAAATCAGACCGAACCATATAACAGGGTAGCTTATTACTTGGATATGTGAATGGGTTTAGGGAAAACATTTGTTGGTTCTGAAAAACTTTGGGAATTAAATACACCTTTTAATTTAGTAATTTGCCAAAAGTCCAAGATTCAAGATTGGATAGATCACTTCAATGAATATTATTCAGATGATTATCAAGTTATTAGGTATTCAAAACAACCAATTCAAACGATTCCTGAAGATTCGATTTTGGTTGTGAACTATGAAACAGCTTGGAGAAGACCAGAATTATTGAAGCTAAGAAACTTTACTTTAATGCTTGATGAATCTTCCAAGATTAAAAATGAACGCTCTAATCAATCTAAATTCATTCTTAAATTAAAACCTGATAACGTGATTTTACTTTCCGGTACACCAACGGGTGGAAAGTACGAGGAGCTTTGGAGCCAACTTCACTTGTTAGGATGGAACATCAAGAAGAAAGTATTTCTAAATCAATACACTATCCAAGAGTGGGATGAGATTATGGGTCATTTCAAGATAGTTGGATATCAGCATACCGACCGACTTATTAAGAAACTACATCAACATGGTGCAGTTTTCATGAAATCCAACGAAGTATTCGATTTACCAAAACAAAACGAGATTTATATTAAGTGTAAAACTACCACGGATTACAAGACTTTTGCGAGAGATCACTACGCAATTAAAAACGATAAAGAAATTGTTGGTGATACAGCAGCTACCGCCAAATTATATTTACGCCAGTTTGCAGGTGTATGGAATAAACATAAATTGGACCAGGTTGAAGATTTAATTTCTAGTACCAACGATCGTTTGATAATTTTCTACAACTTCAAAGCCGAATATGAAGAACTGTTAAAGATATGTCAGAAATTAAATAAGCCAGTATCAACCATGAACGGTTCTTTAAAGGATATGGATAACTATGAGAACAAAAGCAACAGTGTTTCATTGATTCAATACCAGGCGGGTGCCATGGGTCTAAATCTTCAAAAAGCTAACAAGATTATTTATTTCACACTTACAGACAAATCAGAACTATTTGAGCAATCCAAGAAACGTATTCATAGAATCGGTCAAGACAAACCATGTTTTTACTATTATTTACTGACTGATGGGAGTGTTGAATGGCGAATGCTTGAAGTTCTTAAAATGCGTAAAGATTACACGGATAAATTATTTGAAAAGGAGAACAACTTATGAACGAATTAACCGAGTTTGAACAAGCCAACCTACCTTTAATTACTGGCTATGTGGCTTTAAAGAAAACTATTGATGAGTATTCAGCACAAAAAAAGAAGCTCGAAAATGAGCTTAAAGAACAGATGGAAAAATATGATGTTAAGTCAATTGATAACAGTGTTTTGAAAGCCACATTAGTAGCTGGTTCAGAATCAAAAAGCGTTGATCTAAAGAAATTTAAAAAGAATGAACCAGATGAGTATTTAGCATTAATGGTTGATTATCCAAAGAAAACGGTACGTAAACCATCATTAAGAATCACGGTGAAGAAATGAAATTATCTGAAGGTGAGTTTCAAAAGAAGGTTATTAAATATCTTAAAGATAATGATGTTTGGTTTGTTAAGTACTGGGGTGGGTCCAAATTTACTAAAGAAGGTGTTCCGGATATCCTAGCGTGCATTAATGGCGAATTTCATGGAATAGAACTTAAATCGGATGGAACTAGCTACAACGAAACAGTGCTTCAAGCTAGAAGTTTAGCGGGTATCAATGCTAACGGTGGTTCAGGTTACGTTCTAAGACCTACCAAAACACCTAATCCCAAGCATCCAGAATTTGATTACTATTGTTTAAATTTTAAGCAATGGAAGGAACGGTGGTTTGAATGAATAAACGTCAAAAAAAGAAACAACGTAAAAAGGCCATCTTGGAACTTCAAAAGAAAGCTGACGCACTTTCTAAAGACATGAATGACTTCATTAGTAAGTTATCTGAAGCGTTTAAATGGGGTGATGATGATTGACAAGATACAGTTATTCACGTGTGGACTTGTGGCACAAATGCCCATATCACTACAAAGCACGGTACATAGATAAGTTGATTGAGATACCCAAATTAGATGCTAATAGCCCTTTAATTTTAGGTCATGCACTTCATAAAGGATTGGAATCGGGCGAGAAAGCAATGGAGAAAGATTATTTTGATTCATTCCCATTAATCACTAATGACCAGGTAAATGAAATGATGAAATTACAAATCTTGTTGCCAAAAGTGAATGATATTTTGGATAACTTCAAAGATTGTAAGTTTCAACATGAATACCCAATCATCACTAAAGACTTCATTGGATTTGCTGATTTAATAATTACTGTACCTGATGGAACATCAACTGTTATTGATTTTAAATATTCCAATCACGTTGAAAACTATTTGGAATCCGGACAACTTCACTTGTATAAGTATTACCTGGAAAAGTTAGGATTCAATATCAAACATCTTGGATATATCTTCATTCCCAAAACTGGTATTAAACAGAAACAAACGGAAAGTTTATATCAGTTTAGAAAGCGACTTACTGAAGAAGTGTCTAAATCAGAACCGGAACTAGTACCTATTAAATACGACCAAATGAACGTTTTATATTTTCAAAACACAATCAAAGAAATTGAAGCAGCTACTGAATATCCAAAGAATGTTGATCACTGTTTTAGTTGTATGCCGAGATTTGCACCAAATTATTTAAATGCTATTCAAAATGAAAAAGGAGAAATTTTAATGCAATTACCAAAGAATGAACGTCGCAAGAAACAAATGGATTTGAAACCAGACATCTGGCTTTATGCGGATTCTTATGTTGGAAAAACAACTTTTATGGATCAGTTTGATGATGTCTTAATGCTGAACACTGATGGTAATACCGACAATATTACAAGTCCCGTTTTACCAATCCAAGATGAGGTTAAAAAGGAAGGACGAATGACTAAACGTAAGTTAGCTTGGGAAACATTCCTGGAAGTTGTTCAAACCTTAGAAGTTAGCAATACGGAGCATTATCAAACAATCGTTATCGATTTGATGGAAGACCTTCGTGAAGCATGTCGTACTTACATTATGGATAAATTCAATTGGGAGCATGAAAGTGATGGAACTTATGGTAAAGGTTGGAGCATGGTAACTAAGGAATTTGACAATGCTATCAAGCGTTTAAAAGCGGTTGGACTTCAGATTGTTTATATCAGTCGTGAATTAAGAAACGATATTACTTTAAAAAATGGATCAGTTAGAACTACATTCCAACCAAATATTGATGCCAAAACTGCTAACTTCCTAACCGGTACCGTTGATATCACTATGAGAGCTTATGTTAACGACAGTGATGAACATCTATTGATGCTCCAGAAACAACCAAATGTTTTTGGTGGTGGTCGCTTTAATTTCAAGGTTAAAGAAGTTCCACTTGAAAAAGATGCATTCATTGAAGCACTTAAAGATGCACAACCAAAGGATGCTGAACGTCCTAAGACTAAATCCGAACAAAAACCAGTCCAGGAACAACCTGAATCAACCGAAAACACGAACGAAGAAGAACCCGAAAAACCTAAGCGCAAGCGTAGAACTAAAAAGGCTGAAGAACCTGCTGAAGAGGATGCACCTAAACGTAAGCGCCGTACACGAAAGCCATCAACTGATGACGAAGATAGCCAAACACCTCCTGGTGAAGACGATGAAGAAATAACTGAATCAGAATCCGAACCAGAACCTGAAGAAGCACCTAAACCACGTCGTAGACGTAGAAGAACAGCAAAGAAGGAAGATTAATTATGGAAATAGATGAATACTTAGATTCAATTGAAAACACTGAAAGCGAGGATGCTAAATAATGTCTGAAGAAAATTATAACTGGAATAAATTTGATAAAGCGGTAGATGTGGACGAAATTAAAAAGGACATCAAGGATGCCGAAGATAATTCTGGAGATTATCCTGAAATTCCTGATGATACTTATGAGGTAAGTGTCGCTCAAATGGAATTGAAAGAATCAAAGAAAGGTGATCCAATGCTTTCAATTCGATACAAGATTGAGTCGGGAGAATATAAAGGAAGCCTGATTTTCTATAACGGAGTAATGCAACCAAACAGTCAATATGTTGGTTTACAAATTCATAATAATGACGAAATGCTTCGTAGTTTGGGAGTGTTTGAAGATGATGAAGTTGAATTTAACGGATTCAAAGATTATGCAGATTTGATTATGGATATTGCCGAAGAAGTTTCTGATAACGATGAGTATCATTATGAGTTAGAACAAACAACTAATAAGAAAAACAAAGATTTCAAGGATTTGAAGATTCTTAAATTATTGGATTAATCATTCAGTGCAGTATCACTTAAAACAATGCCGAATGGGTGCAATGCCCAAGTAATAAAGTGAGGTGATCGAAATCTTATTTTATGATTTTGAATGTTTTGTAAAGGATTGGTTGGTAGTCATCCTTGATTCTGATAACCGTTCAAAGACGGTAATCGTTAATGATACGGATCGATTCATTAATTACTATCACAAACATAAAAATGATATTTGGGTAGGTTTTAATAGTCGCCACTACGATCAATATATTGCTAAAGCCATCATTGCCGGTTTTACACCGCAAGAAATGAATGATTGGATTATTAACCAAGATAGAATGGGTTGGCAATTTAGCAAACAACTATATAAAATTCAGTTTTTAACCTTTGATATCAATACAATTCGTGGTCAATCATTAAAGCAGCTTGAAGGTTTTATGGGTGATGATGTTGAGGAATCAAAGATTGATTTTACTATTAAACGTAAATTAACCAATGACGAACTTGATGAAGTAATTAAATATTGTACTCATGACGTTGAAGAAACTATCAATGTTTTTACTGAAAGAATTGAAGAGTTTGAAACCACCTTAGGTTTAATCAAAACATTTAATCTTCCTATTAAATATATTGGAAAAACTAAAGCTCAGTTGTCAGCAATTATTCTTGATGCACAACAACCAAAAATAGAACGTGATGATGAAATGGATTTCAGTTTTCCCGAAACTATGCAGATTGATAAATACAATGATGTCGTTGAATTCTATGAAACTGCTGATGATTATGAACAAAGTTATATCCGTGAGGTTGCAGGTGTTAAACATATTTTTGCCTGGGGTGGGTTACACGGAGCCAAAGAAAATTATCACGCTAAAGGAACAATTATCAATGTTGATGTTGGTAGTTACTACCCCACAATCATGGTTAATTACGGTTATGTCAGTAGAAATATTTCTAATCCAAAGAAGTTCGCCGAAATTCTTAAAACCAGATTGGAATACAAGGCAAAAAAGGACCCCCGGCAAGGTCCTTATAAAATTGTTCTTAATTCTACTTATGGAGCGACCAAAGATAAATACAATGGTCTATTTGATCCACGTCAAGCTAACAATGTATGTGTTTGTGGAATGATGTTGCTACTTAATTTGATTGAAAAATTAGAACCATACGTTGAACTTATCCAATCAAACACTGATGGTTTGTACGTTCGATTATTGGATAATAGTTACTTCGATAAGGTTGATGATATTTGTTACGAGTGGGAACAGCGTACTGGCATGGGATTAGAGTTTAAATATTTTGATGAGGTCATTCAAAAGGACGTCAACAATTACATCATGATTGATCATGAATCAGGTTATGTTAAAACCAAAGGTTCTTATGTTAAAGGATTGAATAACTTAGATTATGACCTTCCAATAATCAATAAGGCAATAGTCAAGTATTTTACTGATGGAATACCAGTTAAACAAACCATTGAAGATTGTGATGATTTACATCAATTTCAGAAGGTTGTGAAGTTAAGTTACAAATATGATGGAGCGGCACTTGGATATGACACATCTACTGGTCAACACAAACTAGTCAAAAAAATACCTGGTAAAGTTCAGCGTGTTTTCGCAAGCACTGACCAGGATGATTTACAACTATTCAAATTAAAAAATGGTTCATTAGAAAAGATTGGGTTTGTTCCAAAACACGGTTTTATTGATAACGGAAATGTCAAAAATAAAAAAGTCCCCCCCTCATTAGATAGAGAGTGGTACATCAGATTAGCCCAATCAAGAGTGAAAGACTTTGAAGGTCATGAGCAATGAATATATTTGTAGTTTTAGTTAATGAAGATAATAAACATTGGAAGATTATGACTAGAGCAAGATCAAGTTTTCACCAAAGATTATGCACTTATGACACACATGAAGGTGCTGAAAAAGCAATATTTAATATGAGTTATCGTTTTCCAGAGAAAGCACAATTTAAAATCGTTGAATATGGAGAAATTGAAAAAGGAATGAAATAAAAATTAAGGCTGGCAAGATTTATATCAATGATATTGAAATTAATAATATTTCAGATATTTCTATTAATGATCAATCAGATGGCAACATTAGAATTGGAATTACATTTTTAAGTAAGGCTGAGGGCAATTCTGATGATTGAAATAATTACAAGAATAATTTTTAGTATTATACTATTCGCTTTATTTTTTGAAGATTACAAATATACAAAAAGACTTTTGGAACAAAATAGGTTATTGAAATATCAAAATGAAATTCTTAGAGAACAGAACAACAATCTTTTTGATATTTCTATAGATAACAACCAGATGCTACAAGAGGTTTTAAGATGGTCGAAATAGATATTTATTATGAGAATGAATTTGAAAATTTACAAGTTACTCAAGCTCTCATCAATCCAAAGTTTGTTTGTTCTGTTGAAGCTGTTGATGATTATGAAGGCTTATATTTCTTGGTAATGCCGTGGGGTAAGGGATATATGGTTGACGATGATACAAAACATATTTTATTCGGTAAGTAATCATTGTTAGTTCAGATTGGAGGTGAGAATTATTTTATATCGTGGATATTTAAGAGGCGATGGAAAGCACGCTTCTAGTAAATTTAAAAGTGGTCAAAAATTATTAAAATTCGATACCGTTCGTAAAGAAGATTCATATGTTGGTATCTTGTCTGATGATTACATATGTGTTGACGTTGATAATTGGCCAGAATCACACAAATTGTTAAAGATATTGGATAACTTGAATATTAATTTCTCAGCATTGAAACTAATCACGGAATGCATTTTTACTTTCAAGGTTATGATTTAACAACTAACAAAATTGGTTGGTATACAGCATTAGGAATCAAAGCAGATTTTAAACTTGGAATTAAGAATACTGCTGATCCGTTACGTATTGAAGGCAAAACCAGAAAATGGGTTCGTAAAACATCTCATTTTGATGCAATGCCAAAATGGCTTTTACCATTAAGCAATCATAGAAACCATATTGAAGAATTAAAATCTGGTGAACGAAATCAAAAATTGTTCAATTACATCTTAGTTCTACAAAAGGCTGGAATGAGTCGTGATGATATTCGGCAAACGATTAGGCTAATTAATGATTACATCCTTGATGATCCATTACCAAAACGTGAAGTTGATATTATCCTTCGTAATGATGCTTTTTTAAAGGAAACATTCTTTAGTAAAAATTCATTTTTGCATGATAAGTTTGCTAAATTCTTGATTGCTGAACATCATATTATTCTAGTAGCCGGTGTTTTACATATTTACAAAGATGGTGTGTATTCCGATGATCAAGCAGATATTGAAAGAGCAATGATTAGACATTTACCAGGGCTAACGAAATCCAGACGAATTGAAGTTCTTAGTTATCTTCAATTGCAAGCTGAAGAAAAACCACTAGCTGATGTTCGATATATTGCTTTAGAAAATGGATTATTCAATCTTGATACTTGGAAACTTCAAGATTTCAGTCCTGAAATCGTAATTAAAAATAAGGTTCCAATCAAGTTTGTTGAAGATGCTTATTATGAGATAACTGATAAAACTTTAAATAAGATATCGGTGAATGATAAAGAATTAAGATTAATCCTTGAAGAAATCTTTGGTTATGTTCTATTCAGACGTAATGAGTTAGGTAAAGCATTCATTCTAACCGGTGATGGATCAAACGGTAAAAGTTCTTATTTAAAGATTGTTCGTAAATTAGTTGGCAGTGATAATACATCTTCACTGGATTTAAAGGAGTTAGGGCAACGATTCAAAACTGCTGAACTATTTGGCAAGTTAGCCAATATTGGTGATGATATTTCTAATGAATACATCAAAGATAATAGTGAATTCAAGAAGTTAACCACTGGTGAAACTATTAATGCTGAAAGAAAGGGTAGAGATCCTTTTGATTTTAATAACTATTCAAAGTTAATCTTCAGTGCCAATAAAATGCCAAGAATCAATGATACTTCTAATGGATTAACAAGGCGTTTAATGTTCATTCCTTTTAATGCACATTTCACTTCCAAAGATGCTGACTATGATCCATTCATTACCGATAAGTTACTATCAACGGAATCAATGCAATATGTTTTACTTTTAGGTTTGAACGGACTTAAACGACTTCTTAAAAATCATAAATTTGCCACTTCCAAAAGAATTAATTCTGAAGCTAAGAAATACGAAGAACTTAACAATCCGATTATTTTATATTTGCGTGATGAACAACCTAAGTTGATCAATGAAGTTGTTAAGGATGCTTATATCATGTATTCAGTTTGGTGTACTGACAATGGTTACAAAGCAGTATCACAAATAGCTTTTAGCCGTGAAATTTGTAGGATGAAACAATTTAAAACTAAAACGCAACGAATGGATGGAAAGAGAAATCAAATTTTCGTATCAATACCCTAAATGGACGTATTTGGGTATTTTTAACCCCACTATTCGTAAACAAAAATGGGTATTTTAGGGTCAAAATGGTGTCTGTCAATGATGCATCTTTGACATGTCAATGATATCTTTGACAGCTGTAACCGTTGTGGCTCAATGGATTTAATAGGGTGTCAAAGATGTCAAAGATGTTTTCACTTTCTTTTATATATAATAGTAAGTTTATTGAATAGTATTAATATATAAAGAAATATAGGGGTTTCATCTTTGACACTTCACTTGTGAAAGTCCTACAAACCCAATGATACCAAGCATTAGAAGGTGTCAAAGATGATTTTTTATCTTTGACAGAAAGGAGCTATTTTGTGAGTGAAGATAAATTCCAAGAAAATAAAAAGTTTCTAAAAAGATATAAGCCATTCTTACGACAACTTAAACGGCTTGAAGAAAGGCTTTATCAATTAGATGATCGTATCGAATCTACACACAGTGCTAGGATAACTGGCATGCCAGGCGGTGGAATTCCCAGAGGTTTGAATGATGAGTTAGGTCAACGTGAAGAATTAGAACAAAGAATCAATAACTTGTTAATGGAAAGTAGAACTATTAAACATGAGATATTAAGTACGCTTGACCACTTAGATAATCCTAACCAGGCTAATGTATTAGAGTTATTCTTCATTAATGATATGGACCTTTATACAATCAGTGAGAATCTTGATTACTCATTTAGACAAGCCAACAGATTGTATAAGGAAGGCATCCTAAATGTCATACCTATGTCATAGTTGTGTCATACATATGGCATACCCATGTCATTAGATTCCCCCTAAATTAGATGTATATTAGTATTATCGAAAGCTTATCGATAACAAACATAGAAGGAATACTATACAAACCAGAACACGTTTGAATAACACTTTGATAGGTGATGATAAAGCCTATCATTTATAGCATAGACAGGTTAGTGTTGGTTCGATTCCAACCTATGCTACCCCCCCTGCACTAATTAAGATGGCTCTATTTAAATAAGACCCCCGTGCCTTTAAACTCAAGGTTCCGGTGGTCTTATTTTTATACCCCTCACATTGTTTAGATACCCCCATACTAATTGATACCCACCATCATTTATTACTATCCCCACATAGAAAGGACCACCATCTTATGGTATTGCGAGCAGACAGAACCGGACAACATCGAGTAGCATTTGATAAGAACAAACGTATAATCCTCAAGACTCAATCTGTTTGTGGTATATGTGGACGACCGGTTGACAAGCGATTAAAATATCCTGATCCAATGTCACCAGTTATTGATCACATCATCCCTATTAACAAGGGAGGTCATCCAAGTGACATGGACAACCTGCAGCTCGCTCATTGGAGTTGCAATAGACAGAAGTCTGACAAGTTATTTAAAAATAAAGAAAATAAAAGTGTTGATGTGAAGACTATTGGTAATCGTAATCTTCCACAATCGTTAGATTGGTCTAAATACCGCTCATAGCGACGTTTTAAACAATTTAATGAGTTTGATTGAGTCAATATTTTAAAGGGGGCATGAGACCCCCTATGGCTCGTCAGCCGAGCTTCACGCCGTCACTGTACATTTTTTCTCATGAATTTATTAAGGAGTTGATATATTGGAATATAAAGGAATTGATTACCTTAGAAATAAGCTGTCACATCGCCGTTTCCGGGTAAATATGAGATATAAACAATACGCAATGAAATACCACGAAAACGACCCTGGTATCACTATTCCACTCGAAATTAGGAACCAATATCATGCCGTTCTTGGCTGGTGTGCAAAAGGTGTGGACAGTTTGGCCGATAGATTAGTATTTCGTGATTTTGATAATGATGATTTTAAAGTAAACGAAATCTTCCATGATAATAACCCTGATGTATTTTTTGATTCAGCCGTTTTGTCTGCATTGATTGGATCATGTTCATTTGTTTATATTTCAAAGGCAGATGACCAGATTCGTTTGCAAGTTATTGAAGCAAGTAATGCAACGGGAATCATTGATCCAATTACTGGATTGTTAACTTAAGGCTATGCCGTTTTAAAACGTGATGACTTTGGAAATCCGATTAGTGAAGCTTATTTCACAGCTCAATTGACAACGTTTATTACTGGAAAAGATGTAACTAATATTCCTAACCATACTAATCATCCATTGTTAGTACCAATCATTTACCGACCGGATGCAGTTCGACCCTTTGGACGTTCAAGAATTACTAGAGCAGGAATGTATTATCAGAAATATGCAAAGCGTACGTTGGAAAGAGCGGATATCACTGCAGAATTCTATTCATTCCCTCAAAAATATGTGGTTGGTCTAAGTAACGATGCTGAACCAATGGATAGTTGGAAAGCAGCCATTTCATCCATGTTGCAATTTACTAAAGATGACGAAGGTGACAGTCCTAAGTTAGGACAATTTACCACTTCATCAATGACACCATTTACTGAACAGCTTAAAACTGCTGCGGCTGGTTTTGCTGGCGAGATGGGATTAACGTTGGATGATTTAGGATTTGTATCTGAAAATCCATCTTCAGTAGAAGCAATCAAGGCAAGTCATGAGAATTTAAGATTATCTGGAAGAAAGGCACAACGATCGTTTGGTTCTGGATTCTTAAACGTTGCATACTTGGCATCTTGTTTAAGAGATAATTATGCATATGAACGTTCACAATTTATGAATACAATCCCAAAGTGGGAACCATTGTTTGAAGCTGATGCCAATATGTTATCAATTATTGGTGATGGTGCCATAAAGCTTAATCAAGCTATTCCAGGATTTATGGATAAAGAGACTATTCGTGAAATTACTGGGGTAAAGGGTTCTGATCAAGAACCACCAATAGAAACAGGTGATGATAATGGATAAAGATATTGTTATTGACCTTTTAAAATCAATTGATGGCTCGTTTAAAGATAAAAACAGTAAAAGTAAGGTTTTAAAAAAAGACATTGAGTTATTGAAGAATGAAAAAGCTACTTATAAAGAAGTTAATGATTTGGCCATTGAAGTTGGCCAAAATTTATCACAGTCGATTAATGAATTTGTAACTGCTGAATCTTTACCAAATGAAAAAATGTATTTCAATATTTCGAATAGATTGATGAATCATACATTAAAAAATAACTACGATATTGTAACTGGCTATGCGAGCGACGTTCAGAATCAACTTAATCAGGCTGCCAACTTACATTTAAAGGCTCAAGTACCTGACTTTAATCAAGAAAAGGTTAAAGGGTTAGTTGAACGATTGACTGCTGCTGAAAGTTTTGATGATATTAAATGGATTCTTGATGAGCCATTAGTAACTTTCACTCAATCGATTGTTGATGACACCATTCAAAAAAATGTTGAGTTTCAATCTAATGTTGGATTAAAGCCAAGAATTACTAGAACCGTGGTCGGTAAGCCATGTGATTGGTGCAAAAATTTAGCAGGATCATATAGCTATAATGATGCACCTGATGATATTTACCGACGACATGAAAGATGTCACTGCATCGTTGATTACAATCCGGGAGATGGTAGAAAACAGAATGTTTGGACTAAAAACTGGAAATAAAATTTGACCCAAGCAAGTCACTAAACTGCGGTGGATAACATGATTGAAGGAGGATTTCTATGACTACTAATGTAAAACTTGGTAATCAGCATCCTACTCAATCGGTGATTATTCCATTTACTAAATCCTTATACAAACCTGCGATAAAAAACTATGAGAGATCTGGCAGAACTGCACAAGAATGGCAAGTTGACCTTGCAAAAGATTTATTTGCCGTTAATGATGATGGTCTTTGGGTTCACACTAAATTTGGGTATTCTATACCACGACGGAATGGTAAGACTGAATTAATTGTTATTCGTGAAATTCAAGGATTGTTAGATGGCGAACAGATTTTACATACTGCTCATCGAACTACTACTTCACATTCATCTTGGGAACGAGTTTTGAAGATACTTGACAAAGCTGGTATTAAATACAAGTCTTTGAAAGCAGTCGGACGGGAACGAATTGATATTCCTGAAACTGGTGGACGTGTGGAATTTAGAACTAGAACTTCTACCGGTGGGCTTGGTGAAGGTTTTGATTTACTTGTGATTGATGAGGCTCAAGAATATACGACTGATCAAGAATCAGCATTGAAATATGTTGTTACCGATTCAGATAATCCACAAACTATTTTCTGTGGAACACCACCAACACCTTTATCTTCAGGTACAGTATTTGTCAGTTACCGCAATGGTGTTTTGGAAGGCAAACTTGAAAACGCTGGATGGGCTGAATGGTCTGTTGAAGAGCAATCAAATATTAGAGACCGAGACTTGTGGTATAAAACCAATCCATCTTTGGGAACTATCTTCACTGAACGCTCAATTCAAGATGAAGTTGGACAGGATGAAGTTGATTTTAATATTCAACGTTTAGGGCTTTGGATTAAATATAATCAAAAATCGGTTATTTCAGAAAATGAATGGGATGAATTGAAAGTTCATTCTTTACCGATTTTACAAGGTCCATTGTATGTTGGAATTAAATACGGAAATGATGGCGCCAATGTTGCGATGAGTATTGCGGTTCATACCTTATCAGGAAAAGTATTTGTAGAGTCTATTGATTGTCAATCAGTAAGAAACGGCAATCAATGGATTTTGAAATTTTTGCGAACTGCTGACATTCAGCAAGTAGTAATTGATGGTCAAAGTGGTCAATCAATTTTAGCTGCTGACATGAAAGACTTCAGATTGAAGACGCCAATTTTACCGACAGTTAAAGAAGTAATCAATGCTAATTCGTTGTGGGAGCAAGGAATTTACCAGCAGTCAATTTGTCATAGTGATCAACCATCACTGAAAGTGGTAGCGACAAATTCTGAAAAAAGGAATATCGGTTCCAGTGGTGGGTTTGGTTACAAATCACAGTTTGATGATACGGATATTAGTTTAATGGATAGTGCTTTATTAGCACATTGGGCTTGCTCAATTGATAAGCCTAAGAAGAAACAGCAGGTACGATATTAGACGTTTAGAACGTCTTTTTTTATGCCAAAAATTACCGATACCACCGGGTAAGTGGGAGAAAGGATTTTAAATTATGACTTTTAAAACAATTGAAACACAAGAGGAACTTGACCAAATTATTCAAGGACGTTTGGACCGACAGAAGGAATCATTGGTAAAACAGTATTCAGATTATGACGATTTAAAGAAACAAGTATCAACATTGACTAATGAAAATACTTCACTTCAATCAACAATCAGTAAGAGCAAAGAAAAGTATGCTGATTATGACCAAAATATTGAAAATTTAAATTCCAAAATTTCAGGATATGAAACAGCTAATCTAAAAACCAAAATTGCCTTAGAAAATGGACTTCCTTATGACTTAGCAGATCGTTTGGTTGGTGATGATGAAGAAAGTTTGAAAGCTGATGCTGAAAGATTAGCTGGTTTTGTAAAGAAGGATGACCCAGTACCACCACTAAAAGACCCTGAACCAAATACTGGTTCAGATGAGAATAGTGCATACAAAAATTTAATTGATAACTTAGAAGGAGAATAAAAAAATTATGACAACATCAAAGGGAAATTTATTTGATCCAACATTAATTACAGATTTAATTAGTAAAGTTAAAGGTAATAGTTCTTTGGCAATCCTATCTGGTCAAAAGCCAGTAGCATTTAATGGACAAAAAGAATTTACATTTTCAATGGACAAGGATATCGATATTGTTGCTGAGAATGGAAAGAAAACTGAAGGTGGAGTTACTATTGCGCCAGTAACGATTGTTCCCATTAAGGTGGAATATGGCGCCCGTGTTTCTGATGAATTCATTTATGCCACGGATGAAGAAAAAATCGATATTTTGAAAGCATTTAATGATGGATATGCTAAGAAATTAGCACGTGGTTTAGACTTGATGGCCTTCCATGGTGTAAATCCAAGAACTAAAGAAGTATCCGCAATCATTGGTAAAAATAGTTTTGATACTTCCATCACTCAAACTGTTGATTTTAAGCAAGCTGATCCAGATTCAAATATTGAAGATGCAGTTTCAGCTATTCAAGGTTCAGATGGTGTGGTTTCTGGTATGGCAATTGATACACAGTTTTCATCTGCTTTAGCAAAAATGCGTGATAACAGTAATAATCGTTTATTCCCAACATTAGCTTGGGGTGCCAATCCTGGTTCAATCAATGGATTGCAAACAGATGTAAATAATACCGTTGCAAGTGGTTCAAAAGATTACGCAATTTTGGGTGACTTTACTAATATGTTCCAATGGGGATTTGCTAAACAAATTCCGATGGAAGTAATTCAATATGGTGATCCAGACAATTCAGGCCAAGATTTAAAGGGTTATAACCAAGTTTACTTGCGTTCTGAAACATATCTAGGCTGGGGAATTATGGATACTAATAGTTTTGCACGTGTAATTAAACCAGAGGAGGCATAAATAAATGAAATATCAAAATTCTAAAACGAAAGTGATCATTGATGTAGCTTCACGAATCAGAGGCGGGGACTGGGTTCCTGCTGATGAAAACAATGTTCAAGATAAAGTTAAAAAAACGACGGTTAAGCCTAAGCCAGTTCCTGACACAACATCAAACGATGATGACAGCGAAGGAATTACTAAAGCACAAATTATGCAAGAATTGGATGCATTTGGAATCAAATACGATTCCAATGCTAAGAAAGAAATTCTTTATGATTTGATGATGAAAGGTAAGAAATAGTCATGGATGATTTTGCTACGATTGATGATTTACAAGTAATGTGGCGAAAGCTTAAACCTGATGAAATTCCACGTGCCACCAAACTACTTAAAGTAGTCTCTGACTCATTAAGAGAGCAAGCTCTCAAAGTTGGTAAGGACCTTGATAAGATGGTTGTAGAGCGGTTATCTTATGCCACAGTAGTTCAATCTGTAACCGTGGATGTTGTTGCAAGAACTCTAATGACATCAACTGATCAGGAACCAATGACACAAGCGAGTGAAGCAGCTATGGGCTATTCATGGTCTGGATCGTACTTAGTTCCTGGAGGTGGTTTATTCATTAAAAATTCAGAACTAACTAAATTAGGTTTGAGACGGCAAAGATACGGGTGATGGAACCTTATGACACGAATCCACGGAATAACGGTAACTTTGATTGATAAAGTAAAGAGTGGCGCTGATCCATTTGGTGAACCAATTTATAAAACTGAATCAATTGAGGTTGAAAATGTTTTAGTTGCGCCAACGTCAACTGATGATGTTGCTAATCAATTAAACTTGACTGGTAAAAAGATTGTTTATGATTTGGCAATTCCTAAAGGCGATGATCATGATTGGACCAATAAAGAAGTTCAATTCTTTGGAAAGAAATGGCGGACAGTTGGAGTTCCACTTGAAGGAATTGAAGATATGATTCCGCTTGACTGGAACAAGAAAGTGACAGTGGAATATTATGGCTAAAAATAAATTTGTACTTAATCATGGTGGTGTTGGTGAATTACTTAAATCTGCATCAATGCAAAGTATTGTAGAAGAGCATGCTAGTGAGATTAGAAAATCAGCAGGTGATGGGTATGCTCAAGATACTTATGTTGGTAAAAGTCGTGTAAATGCTAGTGTTTACGCGGATAGTTATAAAGCTAGACGTGACAACTTAAAAAACAATACATTATTAAAGGCGGTGCATTAATGATTGAGAAAACGATTAAAGATTACTTAGACAGTCACTTAAATGTGCCGTCTTTTTTAGAGCGTCCAGAAAATCCACCAGAGACATATGTTCTATTTGAAAAAACTGGTGGGGCTGAAAGTAATCATATTAATAGTGGGACGTTTGCGTTTCAAAGTTATGCACCTTCATTATTCGAAGCTGCAAAACTAAATGTAAAAGTAAAAGCCTGTTTAAATGAAATGATTTATTTTACAGATATCAGTAAAGCTAAATTGAATTCAGACTATAACTTTACTGATCCAGAAACGAAAGAATATCGCTATCAAGCAGTTTACGATTTTAAATATTAGGAGGATAAAAAATGTCAGATACTCAAAATGTTTCAGTTGCTAAACCAAAAATCGGTGGTGCCGCTTATTCAGCACCACTTGGAACTGTTTTGCCTACCGATTCAATTACTAAGTTGGATGCTTCTTATAAAGCACTTGGATATATTTCAGAAGATGGTTTAACTAATACAAATAGCCCTGATTCAGATTCAATCAAGGCTTGGGGCGGTGATACAGTATCCGTTGTTCAAAAAGGTAAGGAAGATACATTCCAATACACGTTAATCGAGTCTATGAATATTGATGTTCTTAAAGAAGTTTATGGTGAAAAGAATGTCACTGGAGATATGGAATCAGGAATTAAAATTGTAGCCAATTCCGATGAATATGAACCACATATCTTAGTATTTGATATGGTTCTTAAAGGTGGAATTTTCAAGCGTATTGTTATTCCTAACGGTACTATTTCAGAGATTGGTGATATCAGTTATACAGATGAGGATGCTGTTGGATTTGAAACAACTTTTACTGCTTCACCAGATAAAACAGGTGCAAATCATTACGAATATATTAATAAACCTACTGCATCAGGTGAAGCCAAAGGAGAATAATCAATATGATCAAGGGTAAAACTAAATCAGGATTTAACTATATTATTCCTGAAAAGCGTTTGGATAATTATGAGTTATTGGAAGCAATTAGTGATGTGGAAGATAACCCTTTGGTAATGCCAAAAGTTTTGAAATTATTGTTTGGTAAAGAACAAACTGAAAAATTAAAGAAACATCTTGCCGATAAAGAAGGCTTGATTTCAATGGAAAAAATGACTGCTGAAATTCAAGAAATTTTTGAATCTCAAAGCCAAGCAAAAAAATCTTAATCCTTGCCTACATGATAAAAATTGATAAGGATGCACTTATGTGTGACTTAGCAGAAACATATCAAATATACGACTTAAAACAGTTACCTTTAACCAAGGTAGCTGCTTTTTCTTTAGGTTTGAAAGATGATTCGAGAATCAAAATGAAGATGAGAAATCAGAAATTTGATTTAAATCAGATACTTTTGATGTCTGTTGCAGACAATTTGAAGTTACTTCTTTGGTCTAAAACCAAGGATGCCCAAAAAGGTCGAAATAAGCCAGTTCTTTGGTCATCACTATTTGAAGAACCTAAAGAAAAGAAAGAAATCGTATTTAATTCAGGTGAGGATTTTGAAAAGGAAAGAAACCGGCTTTTGAAGAAAGGAGGACATAATTAATGGCAACAGAATTAGGTAAAGCGTATGTTCAAATTATTCCATCTGCTAAAGGGATTGGAGGCTCAATCAAAGGCCAATTAGATCCTGAAGCTGCTTCGGCGGGTTCAAGTGCTGGTGAATCATTGAGTAGTAAATTAATTTCAGTCGTTAAAGCGGCAATTGTAACTGCTGGAATCGGTAAAGCCATTGGGGCATCAATCACTGAAGGAGCTAAGCTTCAACAGTCCTTAGGTGGTGTTGAGACAATTTTTAAAAAGTCTGCCGGCAAGGTTAAGCAGTATGCTAGTCAGGCGTATAGAACGGCCGGTATGTCTGCTAATGACTATATGGAAAACGTAACTAGTTTCTCAGCTAGTTTGTTGCAGTCACTAGGTGGTAATACTGGTAAAGCAGCTAAGGTTGCCAACATGGCAATGATTGACATGTCTGATAATGCTAATAAGTTTGGTAGCAATATGGGAGATATCCAAAATGCTTATCAAGGTTTTGCCAAGCAAAATTACACGATAGAAAAAGTGTCCGCTGCATAGGTGACTATGTAGATGAACGTGTGTGAACCTAACTATGGGTGTGGAATTAAAATATAGTAGTAAATGGCTATTGAAATAATTCTGCTAACAGGGGAAGTCTAAAACGATTATAGCTTTTCGTCATGATAATCCTGTGCTAAGTTTTATATTATCCAAATTTAATAGACTGATAGATAATAATTTGTTATACTGATAATATAAAGAAAGTCAAACGACTATGAGTTTGTTACTCAGTACCATATCTATTAGTACGATATGGGAAGCGCACACCAACTTTTGAGAGGAATGATAAAAGCTATGGAGATGTGGAAAGAAATAGATGATTTACCAGGATATTCTATAAGTGATAAAGGTAGAGTCATGAAAGACGATACAGGTCAGATTATGGTATTAGGGAAAAACAATGGATATGTACGGATTGTTGTTGCCAAGCATGTTCATAGACTTGTGGCTAAAGCCTTTCTTGATAAGCCTAAAAATGAAGAACAATCATGGGTAGATCATATTGATGGCAATCGCTCTAATAATGATGTTTCTAATTTGAGATGGGTTACACCTTCTGAAAACAGATTGGCGTTTGGACACAAACAAAGAAGCATTCATAAACGACGAAAAGTCAAGGCTACACATCTCGATGGTCGAAGAATCATTTTTGAATCAAGGCAAGCTTGTGCTAAATATTTTGGAACTTCTGATAGTGAAGTTGTTTATAACAAACGTTATCAAAGACATTCCTCTAAACAGAGTACGAATCCAAATGCACATGATAAAAAAGGTTGGCTTTTTGAAAAAGTTGAAGATATAGTCTAATCCCTTCAGGTTTACGAAAAAAATCGTAAGCCTTTTTAAATACCGTGAAAACGGGGGTATAAATGGTTAGATAATTTAAAGCTAGGTTACGGTGGTACTAAATCAGAAATGCAAAGACTGTTAAAAGATGCCACAAAGCTAACCGGTGTTAAATACGATATTAATAATTTGTCTGATGTTTACAATGCTATTCACGCTATCCAAGAAAATCTTGATATTACTGGAACAACTGCTAAAGAAGCTGCTTCTACTTTTAGTGGATCATTTGATTCAATGAAAGCTGCAGCCCAAAATGTTCTTGGGAATATTGCGTTAGGACGTGATATTGAACCATCCTTAAAAGCATTGGCTCAAACTACATCTAACTTCTTATTCAATAACTTTATTCCAATGGTTGGTAATATTCTTAAAGCATTGCCTGGAGCATTGGTTACTTTTATTGATGCTGCGATTCCATTAGTCAAATCTGGAGTCAGTAACATGTTTAAAAGTGCATTCAGTGGCTCAATTGATTTTGCTAGTTATTTAAAACCTGCTTTAGCGGTATTGGGAGCTTTTACAGTACCTGCAGGCTTGAAATTACTTGGTGGTGTCTTTAGTAAATTAAGTTTTGTGGTTAAACCACTAGGTGGGATTTTTTCAGGGTTTGGTTCAGTACTAAAACCAATCACTGGAATCTTCAGTGGATTAGGTGGAATCGTTAAAACTGTTGCAAGTAGTTTTTCGTCATTTGCCACAGCTATTTTAAAAATTGGTGTTGGTATTGGTGCCGCTACATTAGGTATGTCTGCACTTGCTTTTGGTATCACTGCTTTAGCTAGTACTGGTACAGCAGGAATAACTGCAATGGCTACATTTGGAATTGTTCTTGGCGGATTGGTTGCAGTGTTTGCTTTAGCGGCACCCGCTTTAACTGCTGGTGCTTCAGGGATGACTGCGTTCGGTAATGCGGTTCTTTCGGCTGGTATTGGTATCGGTATAGCCTCTGCTGGAATTGCAGCATTGGTATCGAGCTTTGCATTGTTGAATTTATCGTTTGTTCAATTAACGACTGTATCAAGTCAGTTACTTCCGATGTTTACTAATTTGGGCTTGGGATTAAGTGCTATGATGACAAGTTTTCTAACTTCAGTCATTACTAACGCCCCTTTAATTGTTCAAGCGTTTGTAACGTTGGGTAGTGGAATTTTAACCGCTATTAATACTTTAATGCCACAATTAATTGACACTGGTATGAATATGATCATGTCGTTATTAAATGGTATTAATGATAATATTTCTAAGATCATAGCTGTGTCGATTGATATTATGGTTAAATTCATTGGTGGGCTTAACAAAGGTTTACCAAAGATTCTAGCTAAAGGTGTCGAATTTATCGTTAACTTATTTAACGGTATTGCCCAGAATTTAGGAAAAATTATAACTGCAGCAGTGAATGTCATTGTGGCTTTTATTGGTGGTATTGCTGATAATTTGGGGAAAATTGTTAAAGCAGCATTGAATTTAATAACAAAATTTGCACAAGCAATAATTGATAATCAAAAAGAAATGGCAACTGCCGCTACTAAAATAATTCATGCATTTGTTACTTCGATTGGTACTGCGATGGGAACAATTCTTCGTTCAGGTAATAAATTGATAGGTTGGTTCGTTGATGGTTTACTTAAAGGATTAGGAAAATCGCAAGGAGCAGGTAAGAAAAATGCTAACGCTGTTAAAGATGGAGCTAAAGTAGATTTACATTCTAACGGTCATGCAATAATGAAAAGCTTTCTTGGTGGACTACGTTCAGTTTGGGGAAATGTTAAAAATTTCGTCTCTGGCATTGGTACGTGGATTAAGAAACATAAGGGTCCAATTAGTTATGATAAAAAGTTACTAATTCCAGCTGGTCAGGCTATCATGGGTGGTTTGAATAACGGACTGTCTGAAGCATTCAAAGATGTTAAATCAAACGTTAATTCAATGTCCGGCTTTATCAATGATGAAGTGAACAGTTCCATTAATGATATTGGTGTTAATCCTGGTCAAATCAGCAAGGTTTCAAATGTTAAGTTTGATGATATTAACGCTAAGAATGAATCTACTATTGTTAGTCAATTGAATGACATGATGTCACTTTTAAATGGTTTGAATGATAAAAATCAAAATTATCAAGTTGTTTTGGACAACAATGTTTTGGCTGGTGAGTTAACACCTAATATTGATAGAAATTTAAGTGATACTTGGCGTAAAAATGATGGAAAGATTGGTAGGTGATAATTTGATTGATAGATATTTTACTTTTAACGGTAGAACTTCAAAAGATTTTAATTTATTGATCCAGAATAATTTTGAAGTTGAACCAGGTGGAACAGATGTTAGTTATACTTCAATCCCCGGAAGAAATTTGGATATTGTTAATCCTAATAATAGGTATAAAAATGGAACTTTAAAATATGAATGTTTCGTTGATATTAGATGGTTTAATCAGTCGTTTTATAAGGATTTATCCGAATTAAAGCGTGATTTAGTTTACTGGCTTGAAGTCAGTGAGAATTATAGTGGTTATTCAAAATTAATTGATAATTTAGATGAAAATTATTACTATCTTGCGCGTTTATCCAAAACACCTATGCTTTCTTATCAAAGCCCGGAACGTGCCACATTAACAATTGAATTTGATATTGGACCGACAAAATTTAGAGTTGATTCCCAAAATTATCAAACAATTGTATCTGGAGATATGATTTTGAATCCTGAACCACTTTCTAGCTATCCAATAATCAAAGTAGAAGGAACTGGATCGTTTGATTTAACTTTGAACGGTGTAACTTATAAGATTACCGAACTTGGTGGGTTGACGTATATTGATTCAACAAAGCACCGAGTTTATGACGATTCAAAACTAAAAAACAATGTAGCTGTTTTTCCTAACTATTCTTATCCGGTTTTGAATTATGGGAAGAATACGATTAGTTGGGATAATGAATCAGCTGAAGTTTCGATACTGATGAATTGGAGGGCACTAATATGAGTTATCTTAAATATCCAGTATTATTTGAAAGTTCTGAATCAGACTTTACAACGCAAGGAATTGGCGTTTTAACCGATTGTTTGAATGTGGAAGTTACTAATGAATTTAACGAGTTGCCAGAACTAAAGTTAGATTATTTGGCAACTGGTGATATAGCTAATGAGTTAAAAAAGGGTCGGATTATTGTTGCAGATGTTGGTGAAAATTATTTAAAGCAACGTTTTAGAATTGATGATGTGAAAAAGTCACTTGATAACAAGATTGAAGTGACAGCTACGCATATCTTGAATGATTTAAGCTACAATACATTAAAGCAGAATATTAATGCCTCGGCAGTAACTCCGGTTACTGCTTTTAATTTGCTCAAAAGAAACTTGGAACAGCCCGAGCCATCATTAGTAATGAAATCTAATATTACGACATCCACTAATATTGATTGGTCGATGACAGCTATCACTAACGCAAAAAAAGCCCTTGGTGGTGCCAAAGGCTCATTATTACAGATATTTAAAGGTGAGTATTTATTTGATAACTATACGATTCACTACGAGCGAACTATTGGGACTAAAACCGGGAAAGTTATTCAATATGGTAAAGATTTAATTCAGGCTCGTCAGGAAGAAAACATTTCAGAAACCTATTCAGCAATTAAACCATTTTCTAAAACGGGTTCTGATAGTGATGAAAAAATAGTCTATCTACCTGAACGAATTATCAAAGCTAACAGCACTTTTGAGAAATTAAGAGTTTTAACCAAGGATTTTTCCCAGGACAAGATTGAAACTATTGATCAGTTACGTTCCAGAACTAATCGATATATATCTGATAATAGGGTTGGCATTCCTAAAGTTTATTTGACGTTTGAAATTGCTGATATCAAAGATGATTTAGGTTTCGTTGATGAACTAAAAATGGGTGATGAAGTCACTGTTTACTTCGCTAATTTAAACATTGATACCACTGCTAGGGTAATCAAAACGGTATGGGATGGATTACTTCACAGATACAAGACCGTATCGATTGGAGATAAGCCAACAACGACATCTGATTATCAAAGCAATCAAAATGAACATATTGATACTGTTGATAAGAATGTCACTGAAGTATCTAAAGATGTTTCTGATTTGAAAGCCAGCGATAAAGATAAACAGCAGTTAATGGATGAGTTAAAGAAAAAGGTCAGTAATACTAGAGATGACATGTTAAGTTATATCAATGGAAGTGGTCGTGATGTAATAAGATTCCTTCCCGATAGAGAAAACCCAACAGATATTGTTGCTAGTAAAAACGGTGGTAACTATGGAATGCGTTGGAACTCTAAAGGTATCTATTATGATGGAAAAGGTACGGTAGCAATTGACAATCGTGGAAACGTATATGCCGATAAATTTGTTGGTCAATCAATTACAGGGGTTCACATCCGTGGTGGAGAAATTAGCGGTGTAACTATCAGTGGTGATACAGATATATCACTTGGTTCTGGATCAACCAGAACATCAGTTACTAGATATGGTATTTCAACTCCAAATATGACTGTAAATCAAATTGACGGTTTAAAGCGTATGGATGTCTCACAATACGCAGACATTGGTGGTGCTAATTTATGGGGTGATGGTTCAGGAAAGCTTTATATTGGACCATATAACAATTTTAGTAATTCGGTAAGGGTAGTAACCAAAGCAATTTAGGAGGACCAAATGGCAGAAGCTGGAAAAGTAATTAAAGATTTATCTTCAAAAATTGCAGATTTAGAAGTTAAAAATTCAATACTGACTATTGAAAATGAAGAATTAGAGGCGAAGTTGAATGGCGATGATTTACATAAAAACAAATGATTTGGGAGCAGTCACAGATTACTTAAAAACAGATGATGGAGTGGTTAAGCAATTCGACGATTTTAAGCCCGACCAATTATTGATTGACCAAGGCTATATTTATGTTCATTTGATTGAAACTGAATATCCCCTATTTGAACAGCTTCATAGTTACTACACATATTTTGATGGTCAATTACATAGACCTTACAATTTTGATAGAAGAATAATTGAAAATATATTGGATGGTGATTAAATGAGTTTACCAAAAATTATTCTAGATACAGACAAAACAGTGCCTATTTATGAGTTACCTTTGAAAATTAGACAAGGCGACACAGGCGACGAGCTACAAGTTACTTTAGGGAAGTCATTCGAAAAGTATACTGATTTATA
>NZ_BAMN01000012.1 GCF_000615905.1 Companilactobacillus nodensis DSM 19682 = JCM 14932 = NBRC 107160 | reverse complement strand
TATGTAATAATATATACACAAGATAATACACACTTTTGCCATATCTGTGGCGTAACTCGATATAGGAGGGCATATTATGTTGTGGAAGAGAAGAATTTTAGCACTCTTAGTATTCTCAGTTTTGGCGTTCTTGGGGATGTTTTCTATTAATACTACAAAAGTTGAGGCATATTATTATGACAATGATGCGAAAAAAGTCGCACCAACTGGTCTTGATCTTAATGTCTTAAGTAGTGATGATTTATTTGTCAATGGTCCATATAGTGGGTCTTTTAAGCCAAAAATTGTTGATGATAATAATGGAACGCCATCTATGTTGCAATTAACAGATAACGATACTCAAAATGCTGTAACCAGTGTTTGGAGTAATAATGCTCTTAATTATATTGATGTAACTCAAAAACAAAATTTATCCTTTTGGGTTTATTTTGGGGACTCCTACACCCATGCTGATGGAATGGCCTTTGTTCTGCAAAATGATGACCGTGGAGAAAATGCTATTGCCATGAATGGTTCCAATATTTCCGGTGGGGAAACTCTTGGTGTCTGGGGAAGTGAATTGTCGAGTAGTAATGCAGGTCTATCCACCATGACCAGTACCGCCATTCAAAAGAGTTGGGCCTTAGAATTCGATGAGCAACGTAATGGTTACAAAGATCTTGATGGTAGAGCTAAGTCACCACGTGGAAATGCTTTTGACACTTACTTTGGAGATGTAAATGGCACTGGGGGAAGATCCATAAATGATCAGCATACTGGTTGGAACTATCCAGATGATCCTAATGCCTACAATCAGATTAAGTCAGGGACATATCAGTTACTACATAATGGAATTGAAAATTTGGATTTATCAGGTTTAGTAAAACCAGCTTCTTCATGGCATCATGTCATGATTGATTACACTCCTCCAGCGGTAAAAGGTGGAGATGCCGTTCTTAAATACTCTTTCAATACCAAGGATGTCACTGGACGTAAGAAAAATACTGCTGGGTCAAATGTTCCTGGTCAGGAGTTAGTTTATCAAACTGTAAGTGATCTCCATACTGAAAGGTTCAAATTAAATGATAGTAACAAATTAAGGTTTGGATTCACCGCTTCAACTGGATATTCAGAGAGATATGATAATATTGCATATACTATTAATCCTGGTACAACTTGGATTGTTTTCGAATCAATTCCGGCAGTCGTACAGGCTGAAATAAGTGCTTATGCAATTGATGAAACCACAAAATCTCGTATTGATAATAATGCCAGTAATACACCTAATATTGTCGAAGAAGATGATAAGGGATTATCAATAACTTCGAAGGTTCATCCCAATGATGATTTAACTTTCAAGTATCTTTTGCAATACCAAGATGGACAGCAATCTCTTAAAGACGCTAATGCAACAATCAATTTACCATCAAACGTAACATTCGGCAGTACAGATGATAGTAATGTCATAGGTAAGGTCATCTATACAAGTGTTGATGGGTCAAAAACAACTGAGGAACCAATTAGTAAATCAGATATTGACGAAAATAATGTGTTGCATCATAAATTACTACCATTGAATAATGATGGTGGTTCAGATTTGACGTATGCAAAGATCGAACTTTATGCGACTGCCAATATAATTCCGAGTGACGTATCAACATTGAGCGTGCCTGTTTCACATGTTAACTATACTGCTGCTAACTTCATTGCAGATGATGAGACAGACAAGTTTACGATTGTAGAGCCATCTGATACTTTGACTATTGCTACTGATCAAAGTAAATTTGACTCTAAAGTCGATGAGAGTGTCAACTTCGCAGGTACAATGAGTTTTGAGAGTAAGAAAGATATAAACAATAATGATATGGATATTTATTATACAGTCAATGGTAAGAAGTATCGTACTGGCATTGATACTGGTAGTCCTAATGGACAGTACTCAATCCCAATTACCACTAGTGAGGCAAATGGATTCAAAGTTGGAGATAATAAAGTTGTAGTTCAAGTTGTTGACACGAAATACAAAACAAGTAGTGGTGGTATTGAAACTATAGCCTCGAACAAACTTGAATATACGGTAAATGTTACTGACGTTAGTCTGATTATTACTCCAGATGAACAGACTAGAACAGTTACTGATAATGGTAAGCAAACTATTTCTGGGACAATCAAATTAAGTGATAATTCAGAATTAGGTACATTTGATAATAAGAGAACAGGATATGGTTTGACTGATGGAAATAAGACCATTCAAACGTGGGAAGAAGTAATTGATGGTAATGAAAACTTTGAATTTGAATATACAAATGATGAACATACTGAGATAAGATATAAACTTTTGATAAATCCGATTGGTATGCATTCTGGAAAGACAAAAGGATTAACTGTAGGAGAAAATTCTCTGGATTTTACATTTGGAATTGGATCTAAAGATAGTAACCCTGTTAAATTTTATGAAGGGGATGTAATTTATAAAATTAATGTTCCAGACATAGATATTACCTTGGATAATTCTGGCAATGAAGATGTAACTGCCTTATCAGGCAAGACTTTTTCTTGCCAGCAAAACTTAATTACAAAGACAATCCTAACTATCAATATGACCTATCATCTATGGATAGGGTTGTAACTTTGGATGTGGTGAAGAGAACCATAAGGCTAGAAAGCAAGTCAAATTGGCTTAGTGGTGAGACTGAATTGATTGGAAAAACTAATCTGTTTGATTTTAGTGGCTTTGACTATAAGAAGGATAACTTCGAAGCCTCATATTATGTGACTGATCCTTATCTTAGGGAATCTAATACGGTACATTACAATGTCGAACGTATCAAAAATTATACTAAGCTGACTACAGCTGATAGTTATCAATTCGAAGCTCATAATGCTGCACCGGACATCAAAGAATTAGTCGGTAGAAAAGGTGACTGGGGTATTAGTGTTTATAGTTATAATAGTCCCTGGGTATTGACGGCAAGTTCAAGTAATATGGTTCGTTCCACTGAAGATGGTGGTGAAGCAATTGTTCTTGATGGAGATGTTGTTTTTGTTGATCCAAAGGATGAATCCAATATCAAGAATATGAACATTGGTTCAGATGGTGATCCGGCTGTAATTGACGAACAGACTGCTAGTTCCACCACAACAAAGAATGTTAGTGGTGCATGGTCAGATGAAAATGGTGTTTTACTTGATCTGAATGGTGCGCTGGTAGGCGGTTCTTATAGTGGAACTATCAATTGGAACTTAACAAATAGTATATAATTTAAAATAAATCTTCATGCGAAAGCATGAGGATTTTTTTATTTATATACAAAATGTCAAATAATACAAACTTTTATTTTAGAATAAAAGTTTTTACAATAATAGGAATAAGAATATATATGACATATGCAATAATATGTTTATACATATGTTATGTGGCATAACTCAATATAGGAGGACACGTTATGTTGGGGAAGAGAAGAATTATATCACTCTTAGTATTCTCAGTTTCATTAGTTATAGGGATGTTCTTTGTGTCGGCTAAATCAGTTAAGGCATACTATAATGACGATCAGGCTATGGCAGTTGCTCCATCAGGTATCGACTTGAAGAATCTAGGCAAGGACGATGCTTTATTTGTCGGTGGTCAATACACTGGATTCAAGCCGATAGCTAAGCAAGATAGGAATGATCCAAGTATTTATCCAATTCTACAGATGTCGGATACTCATACAAAGGATGCTGTTAGTTCTCTTTGGAGTAATAATGAGAATGATAACTATCTTGATGTTACCCAGAAGCAGACACTTTCTTTCTGGATATATTTTGGTGATTCATATAGTAATCCACAGGGGACTGCTTTTGTTTTACAAAATTCCGGTCCCAATGCAATCGCCGCAGGTGACAATAATGGCATGGCTGGCGGTCAGTCGATGGGTGTTTGGGGTGGAGATAAACCCGAAAGAAAAGACTTGAGTGATTTGGCCAGTACTGCCATTCAAAAAAGCTGGGCATTGGAGTTTGATACACGTGGAAATGGTTCTCCTTCAATAGGTGATATCGACAAAGCATAACAAGGTAATTCTTATGATACATACCAGTTGATCGAGAATACTTCTGTTTCTAATGGATGGCCGCATCTGGCTTGGAATTATCCCGGTAGAACTACAACATATAATATTGCGCGGACTTTTGAGACGGGGCTTGTTATCACGCAAAAACACAATGTGTATCAAATGAGACATAAGAATTCTGAACAAATATGGTTTGGAGGATTAAATGCTCCAACTGACGCTTGGCACCATGTACAAATCGAATATACACCGCCTGCTCAAAAAGGTGGAATGGCCAAACTAAAATACAGTATTAACCTAAAACGTGTTGATACTGGTGTTCAAAATCCTAACTCTGTTCATGAAACAGGTCAGACACCGTATAGCAACACGATTGATCTGGATACTAGTGAATTTCAATTAGGTGACAGCAACAAGCTTCGCTATGGCTTCACTAGTGCGGCGGGAGAGGATACTCCCGCAACTGAAGCTATCGTTTTCGAATCGATTCCAGCCCTAGTCCAAGCAGAACCAAGTGCTTATGTTGTGGATGAGACAACTAATTCAAGAATTGGTGCTACCACACCGGCCTTTGATGGCGATGATGTCAAATTACCGACAACAAAAAAAGTTCATCCTAACGATGATCTGACATTTAAGTATTTATTGAATTATCAAGGTGGTAAGCAATCAGCTGACGGTATTAATGCCACAATCGACTTACCTGAGAATGTAACCTTTGGATCTGATGGTAGTGATACTATTGGAACTGCAACGTACACGAGTGCCGATGGTAGTACTACCAAGGAAGTTACATTGACGACGAATAATATTTCTGACAATAAGTTAACGTATGATTTGTTGTCACTTAATAATAAGAGTACGACCGATTGGGCGTCAGTTAAGATCGAGCTGAATGCGACAGCGAATGCAATTCCAGATGGAGCTGCCAATTTGACAGTTCCGATTTCTCATCTTGCTTTGGAAGGGCCGAACTATATTGCTGATGTGCAGACCGATGAATTCGATATCGTAGAACCTTCAGCAACACTGACGATCTCGACCGATCAAGGTACCATTAATTCCCAGATAGATGGTGGGTTTATTTACTTACTAGGTAAGATGGAGTTTGATCCTGCCAAGACTATCGTTAATAATGATATGGATATCTATTACACGATAAATGGTATTAAGAATAAGCTCGGTGTTGATACTGAAAGCCCCGCTGGACAATATAGAATTCCGATAACTACTAGTGAATCAAATGGATTCAAATTAGGTGAAAATAAGGTTGTTGTTCAGGTTGTTGATACCAAGTATCAAGCACCGGATGGCAGTATAGAAACGATTGCATCTAATAAGGTAGAATATACGATCAATGTGACTGATATAAGTTTGATCGTCACCCCGGATAAGTCAACGATAAATGTTAATGATAATGGTAAGCAAACTATGTCTGGGACAATCAAATTGAGTGAACCTCTAGAAATTACCGGATTTGATAATAATTCCAGTTCAAATGGATATAGGCTGACTGATGGAACTGGTGAAGTTCAAGATTGGCAGACTTTTATGTCGGGTAATAGTAGTTTTGACTATGAATATACAAATGAGGAGCATACTGAAATCCACTATACTTTCACAGTAGGTCCGATTGGATCTCTTATGAAAGGATTAACCGTTGGTGAAAATAATCTAAAAGTTGGGTTTAGAATACAGTCCTTAGATGGAACTGCTACCAAACCTTATGCTGGAAGTGTCGACTACACGCTCAATGTCCCTGATATCGATATTACTCTGAATAATTCTGGTCAAGAAGATGTAGCAGCGTTAAGTGGACAAAAATTGTTCTTGCCCGCTAAAATTAATTACAAAGATAATCCTACGTATGGCTACGACTTATCTAAAATGCATCGGGTGATTACGGTAGATGGATCTACGCAATCCCTTCAGATAGTTAATAAGGAACAATGGTTAACAGGTGAGTACGAGTTGAATGAAGGAATTTTCTGGAGTATTTTCACGGGAATTGACAAGTCGAAGGAAACCTTTGATGCCGAGTATTATGTCACTGATCCGTACCACCGAGAGTCCAATAAAGTAAGTTTCAATGGTAAAAGAATTAAGAATTACACACAATTATCAACGGCAGACAGTTATAAATTCAAAGAATGTGAACCAACACCAGGTGTTAGAGAATTAATTGGTCGAGATGGCGATTGGGGCATTAGCGTCTATAGTTATAATAGTCCGTGGGTACTGACTGCCAGTGCAGGTAATATGGTTCGTACCAATACAGATGGCGGTGGAGCAGCAATACTTGATGGAAATATCGTCTTCATTGATCCTAATGATAATGACAACATCAAAAATATGAATATTAATGCAGATGGTGATCCGGCCGTGATCGATGCGAAAGAGAACAGCACCACTGCAACGACAGATGTTGATGATGAATGGTCGGATGCTGATGGAATTCTACTTGATCTGAATAGTGTATCTGCTGGTGGTACTTATAGTGGAACTATCAATTGGAATTTAACTAATAGTATATAAATATAAAAATAATAACCCAGATAGCTGACAATCAGTTATCTGGGTTATTTTAGTGAATAAGTTTAAACAAATTATGGAAACGGTTGCATAAACGGGATATAATCAATTTAGATAATAAATAATTATTCAAATTGAATCGGTTACATAAATATTTTAATATATAATCAATATAATATGATAGGTATTACGTAAAAGTTAGGGCAGGGGTGAACTTGAAATGAAACATAAAAAGAAAATAACGTTCCTCGGAGCGTTATTTGTCGTATTTATTGCAATTATATCTTTATTTAATAGTACACAGAATAATATCGAAGCTAGATCAACAATTGATAACGATGTTTTAAATCACAGGCCATTTGGAATTCCATTGGATGATTATTTTTATGTTCCGACAAATTTCACCACTGGTGAGGCTAATAATGCTAAGACATATGGCTCTGATGATCCTAAAAAGTCTACTGCCGTTATTTTGACAGATGGTAAGAGTAATACTAGTTCTGTCTGGAGTGATGGTGATAACTACATTGATATGAATAAAAAACAAACATTGTCAATGTGGATGTATTTTGGCGCAAATATGACTTATAAGGGGGCCGCCGATGGGCTTGCCTTTGTTTTACAGAATGATAAAAATGGAACTAAAGCTATATCCACCTTAAATGGTAAAGTTAACAGAGGTGAATCATTAGGTGTTTGGGGTTCTGATGGCAGCAAGCTTGTTACTAATGATGACACACCATTAAAGGGTGATAATACAACTCCAATTCAAAACCAGGCGATTCAAAATAGTTGGGCCTTGGAACTTGATACATACTCTAATAAAGGTACTGGGAAAACATATAATGGATACCAAATAGTACCTAATCCCACTGGATATGATATGACTAATGGTCCCATGCAAATTCCAAATGCAGGAGATGCGTTCGATTGGTTGCCATATAGAAATGGCACAGACCCTATAGGTGGGTCACATATTGCATGGAATTATCCGGCAAGAAAAGACACTTATCAACAAATTAGTTCAGACGGACCTAAAGCAACTGACGTAACTATTCCCTTTATAGGAACTAACACAATATATTCAGGTACTTCCGTTATGGCTATGAAACATAATTTTGGTACAGATTCTGGAGATAACGGGAATAATGTTGATTTCACATATAATTCAGGTAGACCTCCAATTGAGTCTTGGAAACACTTATCCATTACATATACACCACC
Organism: Companilactobacillus nodensis DSM 19682 = JCM 14932 = NBRC 107160; assembly: GCF_000615905.1. Classification (GTDB taxonomy): domain Bacteria; phylum Bacillota; class Bacilli; order Lactobacillales; family Lactobacillaceae; genus Companilactobacillus; species Companilactobacillus nodensis. The sequence continues at coordinate 53,975 of NZ_BAMN01000012.1, read as the reverse complement.
AACAGTTGCTGATCCTAAACATGCGACCATACATTATGAGTTTAACGATAAAGACGCTTATGGAAAGATAATTCAGAATCCTCGAAATAATACACAGGCCCGTGGAACTGCTTCAGTAGAAGTATCAGCATTTGGCGAAGTTCCAGGTGGTAAGTTAAGGTATGGATTTACCGGTTCAACTGGTTCTGATGCAGAAACAACTAGTGCTGTAATCTTCGAAACCATGCCATCCCTAGTTGAAGCTGATACCAATTCATACGCTGTAGATAAAGATACGCATGCTAGAGTTGGCTCAGATACTTCACTTATGGATACTGAAGCACAGTCAATGAGTGAAACTAAAAAGGTTCATCCTGGCGACAATATCGGTTTGAACTACATGATGTATTACGATAGTGGTAAACAGCCTTCCAAGGATGTTGTTGCGACAGTCGATGTTCCTGATAATTTGACCATCAAAAATGATGATGGAAATATTGGTACAGTTTATTATTCTGATACCATCGGGTCGAAGACCAAAGAAGTAGCAATCAATGAAAGTAGTCTCGCTGCTGATGGAAAATCAGTATCTGTTAATATTGAAGATCTAGGTGTTGCTGATGGTTCTAAGGATAACTGGAAGACAGCGAGAATTGAATTGAACACGACTGCTAATAAACCTGATTCAGGTAAAACTCTTACGGTCCCACCTGCTCATGCCGTGTTTGAAGGTAGTAATTATAAGTCTGATACTGAGATTCCAACGTTTGATATTGTTGCCCCTGTAGACACATTAGTCTTGGCTAAGACTTCTGGTGATGGAACATATTCATCTACTACCAAAGAGATTGATTTGAATGGTTCAATCAAATACAATACGACCCCAGCTAATGTTGATAAAACTTCGACTTGGTACACGTATAAGATTGATAATCAAGCACCAGTAACAACTCAAGATACTTTGACACAAGACGCAAACAAGTTCTCGATTCCAATTACTGGATTGACAGAAGGAGATCATAAAATCACGGTGAAAGCATCGTCTACCTTGAACAATGATGTTATCAGTTCTAATGAGATAACTTATAATGTCACGATTCAAAGCATGATGATCACTAATAAAGCCCAAGTCTATGATGAATCGCAGAGCCGATATATAACTGATGGCGATACGGTTCAAGAAGGCGACAAGCTTCAGTATCAATATAATGTTAGTTATGATGGTGGAACTACTGATTTGTTAGTACCATCAATTAAATCTTCTCTACCTGATAATTTATCAGGTAGGAAATTAGGTATTTACCCAGGTACAGCTTATTACACAACTTATGAAGGTGTAACGGAAGAATTTCCTTTTAAAAATATTGGAAGTCCTCCATTCACATATGATGTAGTTTTGGATCTGGGTAATAATAACCCAGATGATAATCAGGCTGGCCATGTTAATAATCTGAAGTTAGTTTATTACATGACAGCAAATGATGTTGATAAAGATACTAAAGTTAACGCGATAACTGCGACAGTCTCTAGTGGCTCGTATTCGGGAAGTATGGATACACCGAGCTTTACGATTCGTAATGCAGAATACAAACCTCATTTGGAAGCCACTGATGATAGTGATATGCAAAGTGTTACTACAAATGATGACTTTACTTTGAAGGGGTTAGTTACATACTTTACCAATGATGACTCGCATACGAAGACTGACTTCAAGAATAGTGAAATGACGACATATGCTAGAATTGATGCAAATCCTGATGATGATAATGGATTTGAAAAAGTTGGTTCGTTGAGTGATACCGATAGTCCTGGTGTATTTACGATACTGCATAATGCAAGTGAATTAGGTAATGGGGTTCACTACATATATGTAAGAGTTCTTGATAAGTATGGCAATGTATCTAATACTGTTGATTACGAGATACGTGTGGGAGATAAAGTATTGGCTGTTACTCCCGATAAACGTAATATAACTGTTGAAGACGGCCTACCAGTTACATTGTCTGGAGTATACAAGCATACTGATGGTTCTGAATTAGAGGGTGATCAAATAAATATTCAGTATCTTATCCATTCTGAGAATACTGCATTTGATCAAAAACAACAGACGGTTACATATGATACTGGATATCAAAGTGGAGACAAGATTAGAAAGTTCAGTTTTGACATTAATCCAGTTGGATATGCCAGATCTCCAAGTTATTCGTATGATAAGTGGTTAGATACTATGCAAAATGGTATTAATGGAAAAGAAATGCCAGTTGGACTTAGAATTGGTAAAAATATAGTTGATGTTATTTTGACTGATACCGCAGGTCATTCTGTTAAGACAACATATACAATTAATGTACCTGAAGATAATTTGGAATTGACAAGTGATAATACAGATTTCACTATATTATCCAATGGGGAACTTAATCTACCGTTAACTGTGAAATATGAAAAATCGTTTAATGTTACTTCTATTGGAAGTAACGGTATGCCTATGTTAATTCATATTGTTAATCCGAAGGGTGGTTTTAATTACAGTAGTTGTTTGGATTCAGTAGATTCACAATCAACTTCAGAATTTACAACCAAGTTATTTCAAGGCGTTATAGGTAATATTCTTGGAATTCCGAATGATAGTGCTGAAACAGGTATAGGTCCAAAACACGTTATTTCATATTATGTAGAGGATTTATATGGACGTAAGTCTAATACAGTAGAAGCTAATGTAAAATGGGTATCCAAGTCAGCTACTTTGACAAGCAATACTGATTACAAGTTCAATGCAGTAAACAAATCTGCTGAAAAAAAAGTGGTTAAACGTAATGGCAAGTGGACTCTAGGCGTTGATAGTGTCCAATCAGCTTGGGATTTAACAGCTTCTGCTGAACCAATGACGACCAAAGATGTAGCAGGTAATATTTTGACGCTGCCTGGTAATCTGATTTTTGTCGATAAAGATAATAATTCATTTTCAATGGATAGCGATACACCGATAGCTTCTGATCCAGACGTAGATTCTGAGAATGTTGATATCGCTGGTAAGTGGAGTGATAATGATGGTATTCTCTTGAACTTAACGGGAGAACCAGAAGCTGGTACTTATAGTACTAAGATAAGTTGGACGCTTTCTAATACGTTATAGATTTCAAAAAAACACATCTAAATAGGGTGTGTTTTTTAATTTGGTCTCTTTCTTGTACGGTATATCCAATTTTAATAAGAAAAAATTATTTAAATCGAATTATTCGAATAAATATATTCATATATAATTATATATAACGTAGTGATATTTATTCAAAAGTAGGGCAGGGGAGTCTAAGTGAATAGTAAGAAAAGAATAACGTTCATTGGAGCGCTATTTGTCGTTGCCATCGCAATGATAGCTTCACTTAATTTTAATCAAACAAATGTTAAAGCATGGTCATCTATAGATAGTGATGTTATAAAAGCAGCGCCATATGGATTGCCATTAAATACTTATTTTAATATTCCACAAACATTCAGTACGGGAGAAACTAATTCCGCAACTACATCTAGTCCTTCAGGTGATACTAATAATCCAAATGTTGTTCTATTGACTAAGGGTAAAGGACAAACTAGTGCGGTTTGGAGTAAAGGGGATAACTATATTGATATTTATAAGAAACAGAATCTGTCAATGTGGTTGTACTTCGGTAGAAATGCAGATCCGAAAGGGGCTGCCGATGGTATGGCGTTTGTTTTACAGAATGATAGTGACCATGCCATTTCTACTTTGAATGGAAAAGTTAATAAAGGTGAATCGTTAGGTGTCTGGGGTTCTGATAGTAGTCCTCATGTTACGAATAATGATGAGCCTTTGAAGGGTGATAGTACTACACCAATCCAGAAACAAGCTATTCAAAAGAGTTGGGCATTGGAATTTGATACTTATGCCAATAAAGGTACTGGTATAAAAGATAGTGACGGTAATCAAATACACTATGATGCACAAAATAAGCCGACAACAATGGCTCAGATTCCTAAGCCGGGAGATGCATTTGATTGGCTACCCTATTCTGGTGATAATAATTTTATAATTGGGTCACATATCGCTTGGAATTATCCTGCCAGATCAACTAGCTATCAGCAAATCAGTCCACTTGCACCTAAGTCCACCGATGTAAAAGATTTTTTTGGGAATGTCATAACCACAAATGTAACTGGTACTTCAGTCATGGCTTTAAATCACCATTTTTCAACTGATTCGGGCTATAACGGTAATAATATTGACTTCACATATAATTCAAGTAAGCCAGCAGGTGAATCTTGGAAGCACGTGTCAATTGAATATACCCCACCAACTGCCGCTGACCCTAATACGGCAAGCATTCATTACAAATATGATGATAAGAATATTAACGGTAAGATTATCAAAAAACATCTAATTAATACTTATGCGGAGGGCACTGCTCCAATTGATCTTACAGCATTTGGGGATGTCAAAGACGGTCAGTTGAGATATGGATTCACTGGCTCAACCGGTGATGATACAGATACGACTAGTGCGGTAGTCTTTGAAACAATGCCGTCTTTAGTTGAAGCTGAAACTAATTCCTATGCTGTAGACGAAGATACACACGCTAGAGTTGGTTCAGACACTTCAATTATGGATAAAGATGCACAGGCAATGAGTGAGACTACCAAAGTTCACCCTGGTGATAATATCGGGTTGAACTATATGATGCAATATGACAGTGGTAAACAACCCGCTAAGGGTCTTGTTTCAACCATTGATCTCCCAGATAACTTAACTATCAAGAACGATAGTGGCAATATTGGGACGATTTATTACACTAGTGCAGATGGTAAATCAACTAAGGATGTAGCAGTCAATGCAAGTAGTATTTCTTCTGATGGCAAGTCAGTTTCCGTCAATCTAGAAGATATGGGTGTTGCTGATGGTTCAAATACTAATTGGAAAACAGCCAGAGTTGAATTGAACACAATAGCTAACCCACTGACTTCAGATGCAAGTCTGACAGTTCCAGCAGGTCACGCTGTGTTCGAAGGGACTAATTACAAGTCTGATACAGAAATACCAACATTCGACATTGTTAAACCAGCAGACACTTTGGTCTTAGCTAAAACTTCTGGTGATGGATCATACTCATCTACGACCAAAGAAATCGATTTGAATGGTTCAATCAAATACGGAACTAGCACGGCTGATGTCGATAAATCAGCTACTTGGTACACATATAAGATTGATGGTCAGCCAGCAGTTACAACTCAGGATACTTTGACAAAGGATACCGGTAAGTTCTCAATTCCAATTACTGGATTGACTGATGGTGATCACAAAATTACGGTTAAAGCATCATCAACTTTGAGTAATGATGTTATCAGTTCGAATGAAATAACATACAACGTTACGGTTACTTCAAAGCAACTAATAATCACACCTGATGATCAAAACCGTACAGTTGACGATGATGGAATCCAAACTTTCACTGGTACTTTGAAATTCAGTGATGGATCTAGAATCGGAATAGATAATATCGGTTCGATTGGTCAATTAACTGATGGCAAAGGAAATCTTCAAGCAAGTACAGAGATGAATGGTAGTAAAGCAAGTTATGATTGGACTGATGACAGTAGAACTGTTCTCAAATATACGTTCAAACTCAGACCAGTTGGATATTCAGAACAGGGAGCTATTGACCAAAATGCGACGACTGGTTTAACTGTTGGTGAGAATAATTACAAAGTTATTTTTAGCGCTTTATCATATGATAGTCCAACCGACACAACGGGACACGGATACAAGTCGACTGTTAATTACAAAGTCAACGTACCTGATCTGAAGATAAATATTTCTAATGCTGGTCAAGATAAAATCACAACCTTAAAGGGTCAAGATTTGAAATTACCTTCAACACTGAATTACAGTGATCCAGATCATAAATATAGTCCTAGATATATGACAGCATATGGGACAGTGGATAATTTGTTTGCAGGGATGAATATTTCTACAGATTTTAATGATACTTCTAATATCACTGGAGAATACAAGATTCCGAAGGGATTGAATACTCCATCAGGGCTTGATACAAGTAAGACGAATTTTGAAGCTGAGTATTATGTACTCGATCCATATCTAAGAAAATCTAATACAATCAAGTATGATGTCGATGTGGTTCAAAATTATGTCAAGTTAACGACAAATAAGAACTACAGCTTCGGGTCACATTCAGTTGATCCACAGATCGATGGATATTTGAAGCGTAGTGGTGATTGGCAATTGAGTGTCGAAAGTATGAATAGTCCCTGGAAACTATCAGCTTCCGCAACTGACTTCGTTCGTAACAATGAAGCTGGTGGCAATGCGGATGTTCTAGATGGCGGAATGGTCTACGTTGATCCCAAAGACAAGAATGATGTTCATGCACTGAATGTTGGTGCCAATGGTACTCCTGTGGGGATTACAGAGCAGGATACCAAGGATAGTAAGACAACTAACATTGGTGGCAACTGGTCTGATGATGACGGGATATTGTTGGATTTGAACAGCGCTTCAGTTAAGGGGAGCTATTCAAGTACCATCACATGGGATTTAACCGATAGTATATAGTAATTAAGAAGTCACAATTGTGTGGCTTCTTTTTTTATGAATATTTGTAAGCGGTTGTAAAAATATATTTATAAAAGGACTCAAACATGAGATAATATGGACATATAGTATATGCACGTATATTTGGGGAAAGGGGGAGTAATGAGGTGAAACATAAAAGAGTACTAACGCAAATTGGTTTTGCGTTATTTGGCGTATTATCGATTATTTTAATGTTTTTATATTTTGATAAGCCTGAAGAAGCTCAGGCATTCGTATATAGTGATCAGTCTGTGCTAGATGTGGCACCAGGTGGATTGCCGCTAGGTGATTACTTTACACGTAATGAGGGTAAAACATTTTCGACTGGTGATACGAATTCCGCAGTTGTGCATAACATTTCATCTAAAAATGTCGATGCCGTTCAATTGACATCGGGTTCTAATCAAACTGGTGCCGTTTGGAGTACAGGAAAAAACTATTTTGACGTTACCAAAAAGCAAACCATGTCAATGTGGATGTATTTTGGATTGAATCCAGACAAGGATAATATGGCTGGTATGGCATTTGTCTTGCAGAACGATCCCCGAGGGAATAATGCCATTTCTACGTACAATGGGCATGTAAACAGTGGTGAAACGCTGGGTGTCTGGGGTTCAGAAGGTAAGCGAACGAGTTCTATTGGATCAACTACTTATTTTGGTGGTTTGGAAGACCTAGGCGATGATCCATTGTATCAAACCACTCAGAAACAGGCTATTCAAAATAGTTTTGCTATTGAATTTGACTCAAAAGTTAATAATGGTGGCTTAGGAAAGGGTACTTTTAATAATTGGAAGTACGCTGATGTACAGACTAATGATATGGTCCCGTCTAATGGTGATGGATTTGATTGGTGGCCGTATAACGATGCTGAGAACAATTCTCTAAGTCATCCACATATTGCTTGGAATTATCCTGCTGTAAAGGATACCTATCGTCAAGTAGGTGTTAATCCACCGCATAAAACGTTCCTTGTCGGTGTATCTGGGACATCCATATTGTCTATGAAACACAACCTTGGATCTGATGGTGGCCATAATGGTGCTGATGCTGAATTGACAGTTAATGGTAACGATATGCCAACAGATGGGTGGCGTCATTTAACAATTGAATATACTCCACCTGATGAAGGCTCAACGATTGGTCAACTTACATATAAGTATAGAGATAAGAATTACGATGGAACACCTACAGATCCAGATGACAAGATAAAAGGACCGAAGGAAATATTTGCGACGGCAAATATTGATCTTAAGAATTTTCATCTGGATCCAGGTCAAACCAAAATTCAGTATGGTTTCACTGCAGCAACAGGAGGAACTCCAATAACCAATGCGGTTATATTTGAATCCATACCTTCACTTGTAAATGCCACAAGTGACGCTCAAATATTCGATACAACAGCAGTCAAAAAGTTGCTTCCAGGTGATACCGTTGCAGGTCAAGATGATTTAAATATTCAATACAATCTTAATTATATAGACGGTGAAGAGGATTTAAGTAACATCACCCTAACAGCACCTAAGTTAAGCAATGTTACTTACCAAAAAATTGACGGTCATTATGGAGAAGTCAATTATTATGATGACAATGACAAGTTAGCTGACACTGAGTACATTGATGACCTCGGAGATGATCCGTACTCCATCAAGCTAAGTAAGCCATTGAATGATGATAGTGATGATATCTATCGTAATGCCAAAGTGGTTCTGCACGCCCAGGCTAATGAGGTTAAGGAAGATACTCTTGTTGCAGAGACAACAGCCAAGTACGACGGTGACTTTTACAAGGATAACTTCCAAACTCCAAAATTCACAATCAAGAAGACGACTTACGTACCAACCATTACACCGGATGAAGGTACCCAGAATCAAACGGTTCCGATTGATGGGCAAATTTCTATTGGTGGTACGGTAACGAGAGTTAAGCAAGGTAGTAAAGATGAATTGTCTGAATTCAAAGATACAGATATGTCAATATATGTGAACATTGATAATACTACTTATCAACCTATTGGGACACTTCAAGATGATGATATAAGTACTTCAGGCCACTTCACAATTGCCAATGATAAGATGGGACTCGATATAAAGGAACACACGATAGCTGTTCGAGCAATGTATAGTGATGGAGAAATGTCCGAGGAAGTTGTTTACAAAGTCAATGTTGTAAAGGTAGCATTGATGATTCACGCAACTGATAATCAGAAGAGTATCAAAGTAAAGGACTTAGACAATGTATTACTGGATGGAACGGTCGCTTACAGCAATAATCAGCTAATGGAAGAGAATCCACCCCAGACTCCAGAAGATAATCGCCATTGGAATGTCCATATGGTTATTAATAACTTAGATGATGGTTTCCATATGGAAGCTACGCAGATGAAGACCGATATAGGTGGAAGTACAACGGATACATATTCTGGTAAATTAGCCCCTGGATTCGGGACAAGTGATAAGCAGGCCTATATCCATACCGGGGTCAATGTTATTGACTTATCGGTAGTTGATCCGGACGGTATGGTGTCTAATACGCTGACGTATACAGTTACGGTTCCTAAACGTAATCCAATCTTATCACCAGATAATCAGACTATTGAAGTCGTTAATGGAGATGACATGATAGAATTACCAGCACATGTTACATACAATGACGATGAGGCGAATGATTACAAGTTCAATACAGGTCGTTTGCAATGGATGATGTCTTATGAAGGTTCGGGAGATCCTCAGGCAAGTTTCATTCAGGCTAGAGATAGCGATGGTAAAATTATAAATGATGCTTCTGAATTAGACTTCGTTCAGAAATATAGCAAAGACAAATTAGGAATCGATCCTGTCGACGCCGATGGTAATAAGACTGAAACCAAAAATGGCCATACGGTTGATGTTTATCTGAGGGATGGTTATGGCAGAGAATCTAACAAGATAACTTATACCTTCAACTTCGTTAGAAGATCAGCAATCCTGAAGTATAGCGATGACTATGCCTTCGAGACAATCAACCAGAGTCCAGAAGAACGGATGGTTAGACGTAAGGGTGAATGGCATCTATCGGTTGATACAGTTGATTCAGGTTATATTTTGTCAGCTGAAGCAGGTGATATGGTCTCAACTGCTCCGGTACCAAAGATCAATCTAGCTGGTCAAATGGTCTATGTAGATCCAAATAGCGGTAATCTGAAGACAATGGATAACTTGGTACGTCTAGCTTCAGACTCCGATATCACGAGTGGCAGTCATCCAATTGATTGGGATGACAACAACGGTATCCTATTGCAGGTGGATGCCAATGCTCAGGCTGGTAATTATCAAGGAAGCATCTCTTGGAATCTGACTGAAAGTATTAAATAATAAATTTTAAGACACATCTCGTGTAGATGTGTCTTTTTGCGTCCGCAATTATAAAAATTCAACATAAGAAAAAAATAATTACAAAAATAGATGTTTATACAAATCGGATATGTACGATAATATAGTTATGATATATTTGTTTAAACAGAAGCTAATAAACATATTAAACGGGGGCGTATTAATATGAAAAATAATAAAGGGATTGTGTCAGTAATTATTTTTGCGGTTGTATTTTTTATAGTTCTATTGGGACTAAACACAACTAGAGTAGCTGCGTCTGATTGGTATTACACAGATGATCAAGTAATGTCAGTAGCTCCTGAAGGCATCAATATCGGAAGTCTTAGCAGCGTAATTAATCCTGACGGCTTATTCGTAGCAGGTAAGTGTTCAAAAGATGTCGCACCTGTGATTGAGAACGGACGTGTTGTTAAATTAGGAACTGAGGGGAATCCTGACTACACAGAGGCTATTTGGAGTAATAATACTGATAATTATCTGGATATTAATCAGAAGCAGACCATCTCAATGTGGATCTACATGGGTAGTACAACCAGTGCATCACAAGGATTGGTTTTTGTATTACAAAATGGCGGTTCAGATGTTGGTGTAACTGACTCCAAAGGTAATCTTGTTGGTGGTGAGACCATTGGTGTCTGGGGTGATGATAAAAGTGCCAATAGATTGAGCACAAAAGCAGTCGCTAGTACCGCAATTCAGAACAGTTGGGCGTTGGAGTTTGATACTATGCAAAACGGTGAAGATACCGCCGGTGCCGGTGGTCCAGGGAATGCCTTCGATGACTATCAAGTCAATTGGGTTCCTCAAAGACGTGTTGGACCTAAACACATTGCTTGGGGTTATCCAGGGGACCCGGCAACATACTTCCAATATGGATCATTGCTTAGTAAGTATTATTATTTGCAGAACCATCAAGATCCTGAGGAATCTGAAATAAGAGGTAATAAAAACCAAAAATTAGCTTGGCATCATGTTTTGATCAAATATACTCCACCGACAGATGGAACTAATAATGCAACGTTGCAGTATAAAGTAAATGACAAGAACTTGAATGGTATTACTTATACAGATCCAAAAACAACTCCAGTTGGTCAAGAACAGATTTCTAAGAAGATCAACTTGAATTTGGATGAATTTCATATGACTGATACCGATAAATTGAGATTCGGATTTGTAACGTCTTCCGCTAACGAGAATGCATTTAGTGGTGCTAATACCAGAGTTGTCTTCGAAAGCATCCCCGGATTAGTTCAAGCTGATACCAATGCTTATTTGACGGATAAAAATAATTCTTCGAAAGTCATCGAAACAGATACTGATAAGACAAGTAATAGTACACCATCAATGTTTGCCAATGATACTGATCAAGGTTTGGTAAGCAAGGACAAAGTTCACCCTAACGATGACCTGACGTTCAAATACTTGGTCAATTACAAGTCCGGTAGAGTGAATATTGATAATGCCAACGTCACTATTTCACTACCTGACAACGTTAAGTTCACAACTGATCCTACTAAGAAGCTTGGCGTAGTGAAATATAGCGACGGTAGTACTCAAGATATATATGGTCAGACTCCGGTTGCTAGTACCGATAGTGACGGTAATCCGGTTAATAGTATTAGTTTCAAGTTAGACAAGGATTTGGATATCGATAGTCCGTTAGCTTCGATCGAATTATATGGGCAAGCGGCTGACATCGCGACGGGTGGTAAGTCACTACACGTTGGTGCATCCCATGCGCAAGTTCAAAGTGACCAGTTCATCGCTGACTTGGTAACTAAAGAGTTCGATATTGTCGCACCAGCAGATACCCTGAAGATCACCAAAACTTCCACAGATCCATCGACATCGTATCTTGGTCAAACAGCAACTTTAACAGCTGATATGGAATTCGGTAGTAAACAACCGATCAACAACGATGATATGAATATTCACTATGCCATTGATGGCACTGATCAACCAGTTTTGAAAGATACTTTGAGTAATAATGGTAGTTTTTCCATCGATCTTAAAGGATTGAAATCTGGTAAACATACAATCGATGTCTACGTAGTCGATCCAAATTATGTATCCAGTGATGGAGTATCTGACACAATAACTTCAAACAGGTTGACATACACAGTCAATGTAGATGAGAAGAAGCTACAGATTGCTTCAGATAGTGATTCAACCGTCACAGCTGTTGGTAATGACGATGTAGGAATTGATGGGACCCACTCGTACAATGATAATTCGAGCTTTAAGAATGAGACATTAACCTTGCATACAGTCATTAATGGAACTGAGAAGACACAACAATTATCGGGAACAGATGATATTACGTCTGGTAAATTTACTTCTAATATAAAGACAAGTGACTTAAATATTGGTGATAATCCAGTCAAAATATATATGACGGATAGTAACAAGTTGAAGTCTAACGAACTAGACTTCAATGTCAAAGTTCCTAATACAACTTTGAAACTAACACCTGACTTAACAGATATCACAGCCTTATATACTGAGTCGGCAACGTTAGGCGGAACGATAAGTTATAGTGATGATGCCATCTTCAAGAATTCAGATATCACATTGAATATTTCGGTTGATGGCGGTGCTTCATATACCTATGCATTAACCGGTGATGACAGTGCCACGATAAATAAGTTCAACTATAAGAAGTCCGGTGCCGATTTGGGTGTTGGTGACCATACGATTAAGGTCACTGCGACAGATGGCTATGGCAGAAGTTCTGATCCAGTTACTTATAATGTCAAGATCATCAACAAGTCTTTGAAACTCGACAGTGACAAAGGTTACTCGTTCAAGTCGATCAACACTAGTCCAGAAACTCGAGTATTGCCACGTTCTGGTGCTTGGGATTTGAAAGTTGAGAGCATCAACTCAAAGTGGGCGTTGAGTGCACAATGTACAGAGTTGAAGGATACTGCCAACCAGCGGGACCTAGCAGGTGGCTTGATCTACATGAACAAGAATGGTGCCATTCAATCACTTGAAGATAGTCAAGTGTTGTTAGCATCCGATAAAACGATTAGTCAAACTAAAGAAGTTACAGACATTGCTGGTCAATGGTCGAAGGATAATGGAATCCTCTTAAAGGTTATGCCTAGCCCATTAGCCGGTAATTATACAGGTACTATCTCTTGGTCATTGACTGATAGTGTGCAATAAAAACATCCACATTGCGGATGCTTTTTTTGTGGTTGATTTATAAAAATTCAATATAAGCTAAAATTACTTACGCAAATAAGTGTTTATACAGATTTAATATAAGATATAATATAGTTGGAAGATATTTGTTTAAACAAAAAATAAAAGCATATTAACAAGGGTGGATTAATATGAAAAATTTAAGGAAGGTTATACATATATTAGTTTTATCTGTATCAATGTTTTTGGTTTTGTTTGGATTAAGTACGTCGAAGTTAAGGCTGTTGAATCATATAGAGACTCGGACATCTATGATATGGCCCCAGATTCGTTGAATATCAGTCTTACTACGACGGATCCCAATGCACTATTTATGCCGGGAAAATACACATCGGGTTTTGGTCCGGTTATTTCTAACGGCAAACGTTTGGATTTCCCTTTGGGTGGAAATGCAACAGCGATAACATCCGCTTGGAGTAATGTCGACAATAATTATTTGAACATTAACCAAAGACAAAATATTTCTGTGTGGATCTATATGGGGGACTCAAATTCGGCAGCTGAAGGTGTCACGTTTGTATTGCAGAATGGTGATGATCCTATTTCTAGTTCTACAGCTAATAATGTGGGGAAAATAGGAGGTGGGGAAACTATCGGTACTTGGGGTTGTGGACTAGCCTCCAGCGTCAGATCACCTGAGACTATGGCGGCTAGAGCCATTCAACACAGTTGGGCATTAGAGTTTGACACTATGGTCAATGGTTCGACAACCATTGGTAGTAGTACAAAAGGAGACTCGCTAGATGGTTATCAGGTCAACGATGGTGGTGGTAGAGGTATAAGGACTCAACACGTTGGCTGGGCCTATCCTGGCGATCCGCTGTCCTATACCAAAGATGGTGGAAATAACTGGTACATACTCAATCACAATGATACTTCGGAGCTTGATACTAGAACTAATTCAGAAAAAAGATTGGCATGGCATCACTTGGCCATTACTTATATTCCACCTGAAAAAGGTTCTAATATAGCCTCGTTAACGTATAAGATCAACGACAAAGATATCAAAGGAATCGATTTTAATAGTTGGGACAGAGTGCCTTTTGCGCAAGGTGAAGTTGGAGCTACTATTCCTTTAGCATTGGATAAATTTGAGTTGAAGAGTGACAGATTACGTTTTGGATTTATGACTGTTGGAGCTGCTGCTAGTAGTTTCAAAGGAGCCAACGCCAGTGTATTATTCGAAACACTACCTGGTGTTATTCAGGCCGATACTAATGCTTATATTATCAATAAGACTAATCAAACGAAGATTATTGAAAGTGACCCTCATAAGACAAACAATAATCATCCCGATATGTTCGATGGATCAGATGAGAGTTTGCCAACGGCAACAAGAGCTCATCCAAAGGATGAATTGCAATTCAAATATCTCTTAAATTTTGTTTCTGGTAGATCTAATATCGATAACGCAACAGTCAAGATCTCTCTACCTGATGGAATTGACTTCGAAACAGATCCTACCAAACAAATTGGTGAGATTGATTATGGAGGCGGTAATAAACAGATTATTTATGGTCAAACCCCTTCAACTGGATCAGATAGTAATCATAATGAATTCAAAGAAATAACAGTTAACTTGGATCGAAACTTGGATCTTACGACATGTCAGGCAGTTATTTCTATAAATGGTGTGGCGGCTGATTTGCCGGCAGGTACAGAGACGGTGAAGGTACCCCCATCTCACGCCGGTGTGTCGACTGACCAGTATTATGCCGATTTGGAAACCAAACCATTTACTGTCTACTATCCAGATGACACATTGACTTTGACCAAAACTTCGAAGGACCCACAAGTTCTGTACAATCAAAACGAAACAACTGTAACTGGACATTGGGACTTTGATAAACTTGCGACTGCTACGAATGAAGATACAGAGATACATTACTCGATTGATGGTGCAGATGAGATAGTTACCAAGGATACTATCAGTAAGATGGGTGACTTTGAATTGTATCTATCCAATCTCTCGAAGAAAGAACACAAGATAAAAGTTTATGTAGTAAATCATAATTATCCACTGGAATACGACAAGGATGGTAAGGTAACGGAGGTCGACACATTCGTTTCTAATACTGTGACGTATACAGTCACGGTGGAAGACAAGGCCCTTCGAATTGATTCTAAGAGTGATCAAGAACTTATTGCCACCGGTAATATGGACGTAGGTATCGATGGAACTCATTCGTATAATGATAGTTCAAGCTTTAAGAATGATGATCTGACATTGCATACTGTTGTGAATGGGATTGACACAACAACTCAATTATCTGGTAGTGATGCTATTACTAGTGGGGACTTCAGTGCCAACATCAAAGCGGCTAATCTTAAGGTTGGCGACAATCCCGTCAAGCTCTATATGACAGATAGTCATGACTTGAAGTCAAATGAGCTGGAATTCAACGTCAATGTTCCGGATACTACTTTGACTTTGATTCCTGACTTAACAGATATCACAGCTCTATATACTGAAGTCGCTAGATTAGGTGGAACGATAAATTATAGCGACAACGCCGCCTTTAAGAATTCGGATATTACTTTGAACATTACGATTGATAATGATGAACCATATATGTATGAATTGACGGGGGATGATAGCGCCACGACAAATAAATTTGTATATGAGAAGTCCGGTGGGGAATTAGGTGTTGGTGACCATACAGTTGTTATCACGGCAACAGATGGATATGGTAGATCATCTACACCTGTGACTTACAATGTGACGATCATCAACAAGTCACTGAAGTTGAAGAGTGATAAAGGTTATTCGTTCAAGTCGATCAATGCCAGTCCAGAGACTAGAATCCTGCCGCGTTCCGGTGATTGGACCCTTGAAGTTGAGAGTATCAATACCAAGTGGTTACTGAGTGCGCAATGTACAGAATTGACTGATACGACTAATGACCGTAACTTAGCGGGTGGCTTGATCTACACGAACAAGGACGGTGCTATTCAGTCACTTGAAGATAGTCAAGTATTGTTGCGTCAGACGATACTGTCGGCCAGGAAAAAGAAGTTACTGATATTGTTGGTCAATGGTCGAAGGATAACGGAATCTTACTGAAGGTTATGCCTAGTCCATTGGCAGGTAGTTATACTGGTACTATTTCTTGGCATCTGACGGATAGTGTGCAATAAAAAAGAGAGCGTGCGTTTGCACGTTCTCTTAGCCATTTATTAAGGTGTGTATTCTGTGATATCGTCGGCTTTGACGAATAACATGGAGCAAAAGCTTTATATTAAGATTATTATGGCACATATGAACATAATTATGGATATAAATGGCAAAACGGAATATAAATATATAATTTTTAAAAATTTAGTTAAAAAGTTTCGAAATAACTTGATTTTTGAATGAAAAATGCAACATTTTTGTCAGGAAATTGATAAAATGTAGATGTAGTTATTTTTTAAAATGAAATTATCAAATATGAAATTAAACAGGGGGAATTATTTATGGGTAAAATCAAAACACTAGCTTTGACCGGTATCATGTTATCAAGTACCGTACTCGGCGCTAGCCCTTTAATAGTTCAAGCAAAAGAAACAGCGGCTCCATCAATCACAGCAACTAATGCTTTATCACAGGCAACAACTTCTACAGCGACAGCAGCAAAGGGAACTGCTACAACGTTTAAGGACTTGGAAAACAATGCAACTATGTCAGTTGCTCCAATCTTCGGTAAGAGTGGATCAGACTTCAATACTGACTTAGCCAATGAATTGAATATTACAACTTCTTCAACAGATACGACGCAGATTCCAATGACTGTCGTTGATAGCAATAAGTTCGGCTTCGCAACTAAGGTTACATTTACTAGTGGCGATACAACTAAGACAGTTAATGTGCAATATAACTATGCTAAGCCAACAGTTGCCTTTGGTAAGGATAATGCATCTCAAGTTATGAACTTTACGACTAAGACAGCGCCTGAACAAGTTAACTTTGCTAAAGATGTTGTTAACAAAGACGTAACAGCCGCAACAACTAATGGTACAGATGCTAAAGGGGTTAAGAATTCCGCAACCTTATTAACTGATATGTCTACAAGTGATATTCAAGATCCTGGTTCATACACTGTTACTTATACAGCCAAGGACAATTACACAACTGGTGATGCTGTTAATAGAACAGTTAATGTTTTCGCTGAGCCAGACTGGACACAATTAAAGGGTAGACAAATAACATCAGGCGATACTGTTGGTGCAAAGGGGCAATTTGTAATTAAGAATAGTCAAGGTCAAAAGTTCTTGGTTACTACAACAGCTGTAGATGGAACAACAGAAAATGATTATGGAAAAGCTGCTGATTTCGCATTAGCAAAAGCGGGGATTTATTCTGTTAAATATTCTGCTCAAGCAATTGATGATAAAGGTAATAAATTAACAGATTCATCAACTGGCAAGGCAATGACATTTAATGATGATAATCCAGCAACTGTTCAAGTTGTTGATGCAACTTCATCTGATACAGAGAAGTTACCATATACCATCAATTTTACATATGATAAAAATATTGTTGATACACAAACAGGTACAACTGATAATAATCTAGTTACACCTGAAGAGCCAGCTGGTTCAAGCACTGCTTCAGACACAACGGATAAAACTAATGCAACCACTAGGCTGATACAGCAACGCCTAATACAACAGTTGATGTAAAAGCACCTACTGGATTTACTTTAGCTAAGAGTACAGATACACCACATGAGTTTACTGATGCTAATCGTTCAATTGAAGTCCCTGTTGTTCCAGCTTCACTAAAATACACAGTAACTTATATAGATGAAGCAACTGGTAAGACTGTAAAGACTGACAAAGATCAAACTGGCACTTATGGTTCATATATTTCACTAACAGCTCCAGAGGGTTACGAATTATCAAACGTTGTTGATAGAGGGTTTACTCTCAAAAAAGATGGTTATGAACGTACTGTTTATGTAACTAAGAGAAATGTCTCATACGTAATTACATTCGTAGATCAAGAAACAGGCAGAACAATCGGTATCACAACGGGTGAAGGTGCTGACGGAGATGATGTTACATTGACAGCTCCAGATGGCTACAGCTTCTTGAATGCTGACGATATGCAAATGACTATCAACAAGGATAATCCTAACAAGTCGATCGAAGTTGCTCCTAATACTTCTGACTTCATGGGTACGATCACAACATATCCAAACAAAGGATATACTGACTTGTATTCAAACAAGGGTACATTGCTTGATGATGTCGTTGTTTCATCTAACTCAAGTTGGATCACTGACAAGAAGGTCTACATCAATGGTGTCAAATACTATCGTGTAGCCACAAATCAATACATCAAAGCATCCGATGCTTATTTATACACACCAATCTCTAAGATTGCACAGATAAATGGTAAGACTAATGCCAAAGTTTATGATTCAAAGGGAACATTGATCAATGATCGTGCACTTGCCACGAACAGTGCTTGGAAGGCTGACAAAGCTGCCCGTATCAATGGTGAAAAGATGTATCGTGTTGCCACAAACGAATGGGTCAAAGACTCAGACGTTTCATTACTATAGTTCTTATATACAATAGGAATTAAAATCTTATATAAATATTCCAAAAGCTAGGGTTTAACCTAGCTTTTTTTTGTGCTTATCGTGATACACTTAACTTGTCGATTGTAATACCAAAAGTGCAGAAATAGCCTTAAAATAGGTTAAAATTCACCCTTGACTTTTCCTTATACATAAGGAGGTTAAGCGCATACACAAATATTACAATAGAAAGTGAAATTTATATCTAAAAGGCATTAAAATTATGCCAATAAAATACTATAATAAAGACATCACAATGGAGGTTAGATTATGTCCACATTAGAAGTCAAAGATCTACATGTTTCAGTTACAGATGAAGAAAATGGTAAAGGCCAAGAAATTCTCAAGGGTGTTAACTTGAAGATGAGCACTGGTGAGATCCACGCAATCATGGGTCCTAACGGAACTGGTAAGTCAACTTTGTCAGCTGCCATCATGGGTAACTCTGCCTACCAAGTAACACAAGGGGACGTGCTATTAGACGGCAAAAGTATTCTGGATATGCCAGTTGACGAGCGTGCTCGTGCCGGTTTGTTCCTAGCAATGCAATACCCAGCCGAGATTCCTGGTGTTACAAATATTGAATTCATGCGTGCAGCTATTAATGCTCGTCGTGATAAGGACGACCAGATTCCTGTTAGAAAGTTCATCAAGTTGTTGGATGAAAAACAAGATATCTTGGATATGACAGATGAAATGTCCGGCAGATACTTGAACGAAGGATTCTCTGGTGGTGAAAAGAAGCGTAATGAAATTTTGCAATTATTGATGATCCAACCCAAGTTCGCCATTCTCGATGAAATCGACTCCGGACTTGATATCGATGCTCTAAAGGTTGTATCACGTGGTGTTAACTCAATGCGTGGCGACAACTTCGGATCACTTATCATCACTCACTATCAACGTCTCTTGAATTACATCGTACCTGATCAAGTACATATCATGATGGACGGACGTATCGTTAAGAGCGGTGGCCCTGATCTTGCTAAGAAGCTAGAAGATGAAGGTTACGCTGGAATTCGTGACGACTTAAATCTTGATGTCAAACTAACAGACGAAATATAGGAGGGATTGGATATGCGACCAAGTTTACAAGACAAATACATGGACGATGTCGTTCAATTCTCTCACCAAAACAACGAACCAGATTGGTTCACGAAAATTAGAACTGACAATCTCGAAAAGTCATCAGATTTGTCATTACCTAGATACGAAAAAATTAATTATCGCAGTTGGAGATTAGATCGTCCAACTGATTTCGATGCCAAAAGTGTCGCAACAACATACGAACCTGCCACATCGAAGAATTATATTGTTCAAGCCGGCGGTAAGACGCTTGATGTTCATCTACAACCAGAATTGGCTGCCAAGGGCGTCATCCTGACAGATATATTCACAGCTATCAAAGATTATCCTGAACTTATTCAAAAATATTATATGACCAAAGTTGTCAAAGCTGATGAAAATAAATTAACGGCTATCCATGCCGCAATGATGAATGGTGGAATCTTCTTATATGTTCCTAAGAACGTGCAAGTTGAAGATTCTATCCAAGCTACTTTTGTACAAGACAACAATATCAAACGTGACTTCAATCAACACATCTTACTAGTCGCCGAAGATAATTCAGAGGTTACTTATCTAGAAAACTTCATTACTAACGGTGATGCTGAAGAGAACAAGGGTAATATCGTCGCTGAAGTTATTGCTGGTGACAATACACACGTACATTATTCAGCCCTTGATCAATTGAGTGAATCAACGACAAGTTACTTATCAAGACGTGGAATCACTGGCGCTAATGCTAGAATCGACTGGGCTATTGGATTCATGAATGACGGGAATGTCATTGGTGACTTCGGAACCGACTTATTAGGTGACGGTTCTCATACTGAAGCCAAGGTCGTTGCCATCACAACTGGTGAACAAGTCCAAGGTATCGATACGAAGGTTACTAACTACGGTCGTCATACGATCGGTCACATTATGCAACACGGTGTTATCCTTGAATCTTCAACACTGACCTTCAATGGTGTTGGTCATATCGTTAAGGGTGCTCGTGGTTCTGATGCTCAACAAGAGAGTCGTGTCTTGATGTTGTCGAGACATGCGCGTGGGGATGCGAACCCAATTCTTTTGATCGATGAGAACGATGTTACTGCCGGACACGCTGCTAGTGTTGGCCGTGTTAACGAAGAACAAATGTATTACTTAATGAGTCGTGGTATTGATGAATCAACTGCTCAACGTCTAGTTATCAGAGGCTTCTTGAGCAGTGTTATTACTGAGATACCTGAAGAAGAAGTACGTGATCGTTTGACGCAGATGATCGAAAGGAAGTTAATCAATGGACAACAATGATTTCCCCATCCTACATCAAAAAGTAAATGACGAAGACTTAGTCTATCTCGATAATGCGGCAACTAGTCAAAAACCAAAGGCTGTTATCGAAGCAATGGAAAAGTTCTATTACGAAGATAATGCCAATGTTCACCGTGGTGTCCACACACTAGCTGAACGTTCGACCGAGATGTTTGAAGCAGCACGTGAGAAGATCCGTGCCTTCATCAATGCTAAGTCGGCTAAAGAAATTATTTATACTAAGGGAACAACTGATTCATTGAATATGGTCGCTCAAAGTTACGGTGAGAATATTCATGAAGGTGACGAGATCGTTATTTCGATTCTTGAACACCACAGCAACTTGATTCCTTGGCAACAATTAGCTATCAAAAAAAATGCAAAATTAAAATACATCAACTTAACTGACGACGGCGAGCTGGATATGAAGCAAGCCAAAGAACTTATCACTGATAAGACGAAGATCGTTTCAGTTACTCAAGTTTCAAATGTCCTAGGTGTGATCAATCCGGTTAAGAAGTTAGCTGAGTTGGCTCACAAGCACGGTGCTGTGATGGTCGTTGATGGTGCGCAATCAACTCCACATATGCCGGTTGATGTGCAAGACTTGGATTGTGACTTCTTCGCCTTTTCCGGACACAAGATGTTATCCGAAACCGGAATCGGTGTGTTGTACGGTAAGGAAGACTTGCTGAATGCCATGACACCAGTTGAGTACGGTGGTGAAATGATCGAGTTCGTTAAGAAATATGACACGACTTGGAATGAACTACCTTGGAAGTTTGAAGCTGGAACGCCTAACATTGCTGGAGCAATTTCACTCGGCTATGCAATTGATTATTTGAACACTATCGGAATGCAAAAGATTGCCGACTATGAACACCAAATCGTCAGTTACGTTATGCCAAAACTTCTCGCAATCGATGATCTAGAAGTCTATGGACCAAAGGATCCTGATAAGCACACCGCAGTTATTTCATTTAATCTCAAAGGATTACACCCACATGACTTGGCGACAGGTCTTGATATGGAAGGTGTCGCTGTACGTGCTGGACATCACTGTGCCCAACCTTTGATGACTTACTTAGGATTATCCGCGACTGCCCGTGCCAGCTTCTACTTCTACAATTCATTAGAAGATGCCGACAAACTAGTTGATGCAATTATTGCAACAAAGGAGTTCTTTAAAGATGGCACTATCTAGAATGGATAATTTATATAGACAAGTTATTTTGGATCACTCAGATAATCCTCACCATCACGGTGAATTGTCTGATAAGACTAATGATATTGAATTAAAGAATCCCACATGTGGGGATGTTCTAAAACTTGATTTGAAAGTTGAAGACGGCAAGATAGCAGACGCTGCTTCAGTGGTTATGGTTGTACGATCAGTCAGGCATCTGCCAGTATGATGACCGATGCCGTTATCGGTAAGACGACTGATCAAGCTGAAGAAATGGTGCAGACTTTTTCTAGTATGATCATCGGTGACGATGTTGATACTGATATCTTGGAAGACGCTGCTACACTTGAGGGTGTCTCAAAGTTTCCAGCTAGGATCAAATGTGCAACTTTAGCATGGAAGGCTTTGCACAAAGCCTTGAACAAATAATCATAGGAAGTGAAAAATATGCCAGAAACAGAAAATACTAAGAATAACGAAGAGGCCGTGTCATCAGTTAAAGATCTTGGTTTGAGTGATGATTATGATTTTGGCTTCCATGATGATGTCAAACCAGTTTTCTCAACTGGTAGAGGTTTAACTGAGGAAGTCGTTCGTGCTATTTCTAAGGAAAAGAAAGAGCCAAAATGGATGCTTGATTTTCGTCTCAAGAGTTACGAAATCTACAAGAAGATGCCAATGCCTGCCTTCGGACCAGACTTGTCGAAGCTTGATCTGAAGAACATGCGTTACTACCAGAAGGCGACTGATAAGAAATATCGTGATTGGGACGATGTTCCAACTGAATTGAAGGATACCTTCGATCGGTTGGGTGTACCACAAGCTGAGCGTCAATACTTGGCCGGTTCGTCAGCTCAGTATGAATCAGAAGTGGTCTATCACAATATGCGTGATGAATTCGCTAAGTTCGGAATTATCTTCACTGATACTGATACAGCTTTGCGCGAATATCCTGAATTATTCCGCAAGTGGTTCGGCAAATTGGTTCACCCGAATGACAACAAGTTTGCAGCCTTGAACGGTGCTGTCTGGTCAGGTGGATCATTCATCTATGTACCAAAGGGTGTTCACTTGGATATTCCAATTCAGTCATACTTCAGATTGAATTCTGAGAACAGTGGACAATTCGAACGTACCTTGATCATCGTTGACGAAGGCGCAAGTATTCAATACGTTGAGGGATGTACAGCTCCTAACTATCAAAGTGATAGTTTGCATGCGGCTGTTGTTGAAGTATTTTCTCAAAAGGATGCTTATGTCCGTTATACGACGATTCAAAACTGGTCGAATAATGTCTACAGTCTTGAGACAAAACGTGCTCAAGCAATGGAAAATGCGACTGTTGAATGGGTCGATGGTAACTTGGGTTCGAAGATCACAATGAAATATCCAAGTGTTTACTTGGATGGTGAAGGTGCCAAGGGAACGATGCTATCAATCGCTGTTGCCGGAAAAGGTGTCGATCAAGATGCTGGTGCCCGTATGATCCACAATGCTAAGAACACATCATCATCAATTGTTTCCAAGTCGATCTCAAAGGACGGCGGTGCCGTTGATTATCGTGGTACCGTGAGATTTGAGAGAAACTCCGATGGATCAAAGGCCCACGTTGAATGTGACACCATTATCATGGATGAAGAATCCAGTTCTGATACCGTGCCATACAATGAAATTTTGAACGGAAATGTTTCGATGGAACACGAAGCCAAAGTTTCGAAAGTTTCAGAGGAACAATTGTATTACCTAATGTCCCGTGGATTGAGTGAAGCAAAGGCCACAGAAATGATTATTATGGGATTTGTGGAACCATTTACTAAGGAATTGCCAATGGAATACGCCGTTGAATTGAACCGATTGATCGGTTATGAGATGGAAGGTACCGTAGGATAGAGAGTGGAGAAAGACGGGTAAATGCTGAGCATAGCCTAGCTTAAGAATTGATGCGGGTTGTGCATCCTTTCTTAAGCGTAGCTAAGCGGAGGCATTTGCCCTTTCGCAACTCGTTTCAGAAAACGTATAAAATTGAAAAATCCTCTCGGATAAAATAAAGGCCGTGAACTCAAAATGTTCATGGTCTTTTTGTTTTATAGTGTAAATTTTTCGTAATTTAAATTAGACAATGAATAAGGAAAAATTCTGCAAAGGAAAATGGTATTTATCTGAGTGTTGACATTGGGTATCCAATGGTAATTCATCGTTGGTACAATTTCCTTGATTTTACATATCATAGATAATATACTTCGGTTAAAGAGGTGATAACGATGTCTGAAGCTAGAATCAGTTTAAGAATTGATCCAGAGTTGAAAAAGGATGCTCAAGATTTATATAGTGATTTGGGATTGGATTTAACTACTGCTGTCACAATGTTCCTAAAACAATCTGTTAGAGAACAAGCACTCCCGTTTAAGCCAGAACTTGAAGATCCAGAAAGTGTCCAAGCTAGAAAAGATGCATTTAGAAAAGATTTAAAGAGATATAAGTCTGTGGATGAATGGTGGGACGATCTAAATGCTTGATATCGTTCAGACACCGGCTTTTGTTAAAAACTATAAGAAGTTGCAAAAGAAACATTATGACGTATTGAAATTAAAAACAGTTATAACCCATATTGTCAATCGTGATGAAGATATTTTAAAGACTAGATATAGTGATCATGCATTGACTGGTAATTGGCGTGGATATAGAGAGTTACATATTGAAAAAAATTGGTTACTGGTATATATAATAATTGATAAGGAACTGACATTGGTTTTAATACGTACAGGGTCGCATGATGATATTTTTAAACGGAATAATCATTGGCAATTGTTTTAAATTATTATTGACGACAATCAAAAAAGGAGTGACCAACAGGCCACTCCTTTTCCATATTCATATTTATTTCCAATTAATCTTACTAAATACCCGACGGCCTAAAACTTCACGCATAAACATGAACAGTGGCCAAGAAATCAGGAAGATAGCAAGGTACATGAAGCTGTAACGCCAGATCAGAATATTTTGCAATCCGAAGGTTTTGTCAGTGAATATGAACGCCAACAGGAAGAGTATAAACGATATACCGATCATGACTTTTTTCCTCGTTATCAGTGGATTACTGATCGATATCAATGCACAGTAACCGATGATTCCAATCGTGAAGACTGATAAGGTTGAAGTCGTATGATAACTCAAGCCCATGTGATTTCCCAGGAAGTAGACGGTACTTATCATCAGAATATTGACTATCGCTGATGGTAAGGCAATTTCCATAACGTTATGCATGAATCGTCCAGCGGGTGGGGTGTAGTTAGGCTCTAACGCTAGAATGAAGGTTGGAATACCAACAGTTAGGGCGTTAACGGGTGTTAATTGTGATGGCTCGAATGGATAACCGGTTCCTAAGAAGATGAACATAATTGACAAGATAACTGAATAAATCGTCTTGATCAAGTATAGTGAAGCAACACGTTCGACATTGTTGATAACTCGACGTCCTTCGTTGAGCATGAAAATCATCGAGTCAAAATTACGATTCAATAATACGAAGTCGGCCGTTGCTTCAGCAGCATCACTCTCACCAGCAATCGCAATACTACAATCTGATTGACGCATGGCGAGAACATCGTTGACACCATCCCCAGTCATACCGATAGTCAATCCATTGTCCTGCATAGCCTTGATCAGGTCAGCCTTTTGATTGGGACGGACGCGACCGAAGACACGGTATTTCATAACTAATTTTGTGTAGTCGGTTCCTTCCGCAACTTGGCTCATATCAATATAACTATTGTCAGTATCAATTCCAGCTTGCTTAGCGACATTAGCGACTGTCACAGGATTATCACCGGAGATGATCTTCAAGTTGATACCTTGATTTTTCAAATATGAGAAAGTCGTTGGAGCCTGTTTTCTAACTTCATCAGATATTTTTAGTAATCCAATCAGAGTTTGAATACCTTTGGACTCTTTAAGTACTGCGATAACTCTAAATCCTTGCTCTGCTGCCGTATCGACAACTTCGGTTATAGTTGTACCAGCATCCTTGATAATGAACTCAGGGGCACCCATAAGGTATCTAGAGCCATCGGCAGAGACGAATCCGGAATATTTTGTTTCGGATGAAAAGGGAATTACCTCAATAGATTTCTCACCAAAACTTTCAACTTTTAGTTTGGTGATTGCCTGAGCAGTGGCATTGGTTTCTTGAGTCACTTCAACGATCTTAGTAGCGATAGCTTGAACTTGTTTTTCGCTGTAATTGTTATAGGATAAGGTATCTTTAACCGTCAACTTACCAGTCGTGATCGTACCGGTCTTGTCCAGGCAAAGAGTATCAACACGTGCTAATGTTTCGATGGCGCTTAGTGAACGAACCAAGATGTTCTTCTTGGATAGGTTATACGCACCGGTTGCCAAAGCAATTGAAGTAAGGACAACTAATCCTTCTGGAATCATACCGATAACTGAAGCTGACGTTCCCAGAATTGAAGACGCAATATCACCATTCTTAAGATATGAACGGAAAAATAAAAGAAGTCCAATTGGGATAATAGTATATGTTAGAATTTTAATGATGTTATTGATGATCTTCATCAAGACACTAACTTTACGTTTTTCTTTACCAACAGCATTGGATAGTTGTGAAATAAAACTATTCATTCCGACCTGTGTCAGTTGAATCTTAGCCTGCCCGGCGACGACAAAACTACCGGAATAGACGTCATCATCACTAGCCTTAGCAATAGTATCAGCTTCACCAGTGATGCTTGATTCATTAGTCTGTAGTCCATTGGAGTAACGAACGATACCATCAGCCGGGATAGTATTCCCACGCTTCAGTAAGACGATATCGTCTTCGACCAGATCATCGATAGCGACTTCGATTTGTTTGCCATCGCGTATGACAGGGAAGTCCTGTTCATTGACCAGACTGATCTTGTCGACTGTTAACTTAGAACGGATCTCCTGATAACTTCCAATAATAATATTGGCGATGACCGGTCCTAAGAAGAACAAGTTACGATATGAACCAGTCCAGAAGATTAAGACAGCAATCACCAGGTTGACGAAGTTGAACAAGGTAAATAAATTGTCAGCCAATATTTTTGGAATCGGACGCGACAATTTTTTGATTTGAACATTTGTCAGACCAGCGGCCGTTTGTTCATTAACCTGTTGGCTGCTCAATCCGCGATTGATATCTGTGAATATTTCGGGCCTTTTTACTTTTACCATTTACACACCTGCGACAATATTTGATAGATGTTATAATTGTTTCTACGTATTAAATTTAACACTAAATAAAGGATGAAATTAATTTGAACAATTTATTTTTCGATTTAGACGGAACTATTATTAATTCCGAACAAGGAATTATGAAGAGTTTGAAATATATGTACAAAAAAGTTGATGGCTACGTGCCACATGATGATGCTACTTTACGTAAGTATATTGGACCAACACTAGGTGCATCATTTCAAAAGTACGATCACTTAGAGATGAATGATCCTAAGGCACAAGAACTATTCAATACTTTTAAGGAATATTATGCTATCGATGGTTGGCAACAATATCAAGTTTATGATGGTATCGTTGAAATGATGAAGGAATTGAAAGCTGGCAACAAGGAAGTATTCGTTGCGACTTCAAAACCAGAGATCTTCGCCAAGAAGATAATCGATCAAATTGGTTTGAAGCCATACATCAGACACGTTTTCGGAGCCAGCGAAGATGAGAAAACTCGCACTCTCAAAGAAGACGTGATAGCATATGGTATCGAAAAAACGTCAGTCGACTTAAATTCTGACAACTTGGTTATGGTTGGGGATCGTAGCAGTGACATTGTGGGGGCACACAAGAATAATCTCAAGGCCATCGGGGTCACTTACGGCTTTGGTACACAGGATGAACTAAGTAAGGCTCATTCTGAATGGATTGTGAATACACCGCAAGACATTGCAAAACTAGCTATGGAGAAGTAGTCAATCATGAGTAAATCATTATCATACAATCGCCACGGATTCACCTTAGTCTTATTATCAATTTGTTTGATGATAATCGTCTTTTTGGGAATAACTCTGTCGACAGTATTTAATCGAAATTACGTTAAGAAGGTCGTTAGCAGTGACGCTAACGTATCTTTGATACGCAATTATACTAACCAAAAACTCGGACGATTGGTCAATAATTATTCAGAGGTCGGAAGTATCTCGGCAACTGATCTAAGTAAAAGTGATATAAAAAAGATTATCAATGCGTCTGTGGATGATGTATATAATGATGATACCAAACTTACCATTGGGGATGTTATCTTAACCACGATCGGTGATAACCTCAAAAAAGAAGCCAAGGCTAATGGATTGGATATTGATCCGCAGATCGACTCTGCCGTCAATAGTAACAAGGGCATAATGGATCAAATCATTCAAGATGATATCGGACCGATCGAACAAGTCCTATCAGAATTACAGACACTTAAAAAAATCATTAAGTTGACAATGATTATATCAGGTTTGGTCTTTGTTTTACTAGCCTACGGCTATGGTCGAAGGTTAAGTCGAGTACATTGTTCTTCCATCATATTGGAACCATTGGTATCGTAACTTCGATCCTGTTGGCACTCCTACTGGCAGGGACGTATTATCCACTTCAAGATCTCATCGCAAGCAATATAGAGTACAATTTGCGCGATGTTTTGTATAATATTCTCAACGGTATATTCCTAAGTTATATATCTATCGTCTTCATGCTATTCATCTTGAGCATATTAGACTGGGGAAGTACCACGAAATACAAATATAGATAGTAGAGGTGCGTGTACATGAAAATTGAACTTACAAGTGAAGCAAAAGGCAAATTACAATCATACGTTGACGCTGGCAAGAATATCATCTTAGACTTGGATGATGGCTTGGGACGCTTTTCCGGTGAAGGTGACTGTGCTTTGATCACTAAGTTTAGAGTAATTGTCGTAAGCGCCGATGAAGATATGTCTGATTATACGATCACTCTTGATAGCGACATTGGCAAGATTTACTACAAGCAAAGTGCTGAAGACTTCATTGACGAAGGTTTGAAGTTGGAAGTAAATCCTAAGACCCAATTGTTGGTACTGAAGAATTCCAAAGAGATCATCGATAACAGTGTTAACATCATAGACTATGATATTGTGAAGGCAAATAAATAATGGCAAGAATTGAAATGACTAATGAAGTAAAAGCAAAGTTACAACCATATGTTGATGAGGGCAAGGTATTATTGCTTGATCTCGACAATGGCTTAGGACCATATTCTGACGAGGGTAATTGCGCATTGGTAACGAAATTTAGATTCATTGCGATCGACCTGATGCACCTAAGTCAGATTATGAAATTGCTTTGGATAGTGATCTTGGACCAATCTACTTCAAGAAGATCGCTGATGATTATATTCAAAAAGATATGCAACTAGAATTGAATCCTAAGACACGTATGATCGTCTTCAAGAACGCACGTGAGCTTGTTGATGGTGCGGTTAATATCGTTGATTGGGATGCAGTTAAGGCTAACACTGTTACTATGGGTGGCGGCTGTTAATATGATTTGTGGACTGATAATCTTTATGGTTATCGGTCTTTTTTTGCGTTGGGTACCTCCGATTGAGGTCAGGAGTGCCTGCTGTGAGGACCGGTCCCAGCCACGGTCTGGAACCTCGCTTTTGAACTTTGCACAAACCGCAAATTTCAAAAGTCGCCCTGTTATGTAAGAACGGGTAGTTCGCCCGTCCTAACATAACTGCCACTGCTGGCACTTCTGTCCTCAATCTCCGGTTTTTGAATTGAGCTACGTATAAAATATATTAGATTAGTATCTTTAGTGTGTATGTATAATATAGAGAAAAAATAATTGAGTTGTGTAATATAGCCGGAAGCAGAAAGGGATGAGCCAGGCAGTTGTAGTGGTGTAGAACGGAGGGTTCCCGTTCGTACAGCACGGATGTCTTTTGAAATCCGTGTTCTTGGCGGAGTTCAAAAGTAAGATTTCAGACCTTGGCTGAAATCGGTCCAACAGCAGGCTCATCCCTTTCTGCTGGAGGCGGCAATTATAAGCCAACAAAAAAAGAGACCTGCAATATCTGCAGGTCTCTTCTAATTAGTCTTTCAAATCATCAACATCAGTCAATGAAGCTAAATTATCTTGTTTTGTAACAGCACTCTTATCAACAGAAACCTTGAACCAGTTAACAAACCCATGATCAAACTCAACGACCTTGAACTTGAAGTTTCTCATACTGAATTCGAAGTCCTTATTGATGTTTGGATATTTCTCAATGATATAACCACCGATAGTGATAATATCTGATTCTTGGAACTCAGGTATATCTGTTCTGAAGTATCTTTCAAAATCATAAAGAGTAGTCTTACCAGAAACATTGTAACTACCGTCATCATTCTTAACGATGTATTCATCAGAGACATCGTCGATCTCATCTTTAACAGTACCGAATAATTCTTCATAAATATCTTTATCAGTAACGATACCACTAGTACCACCATATTCATCGACAACAACAACGATAGGTGTTTGCTTCTTGATCATTTTAGATAGGATATCTTGAATTGGCATTGTTTCAGGAACAGTATTAACAGATCTTAAGATACGGCTGATACCGATCTCACCGTCAACTTGGTTTTGGCGAACGATATCGTAAGCATAGACGTAACCTAGGACCTTATCCTTATCATTGTCAACGACAACGGGGAATCTTGAGAATCCTTGTTGTAGATAATCTTTCAAGACGTCTTTAACTTTGTCAGTAATATCAACCACGTACAAACTAGTACGATCGACCATGATATCTTTAGCAACCTTATCATTTAATTCGAAGGCACGTTGCATGAAGACAACATCGTTTTGGTCCATATCACCACCTTGAACGGCTGACTTAGAAAGACGAAGAATCTCTGATTGAGAGAAGACTTCGTTTTCGGAATCAGCGGGTTTCAAGCCCATCAATCTGACGATACCTGAAGCTGAAACGTTCAGTAACCAAACGAATGGATAAACTGATAAGTGGAAGACACGCATTGGTGTTACGGTTAACATTAACATCTTCAGTGGCATATCGATAGAAACGTTCTTAGGAACGATCTCGGTCAAAACAACTTCTAGATAGGTAAGAAGTAGCACACCGATGATTGAACCTATGGCATGCATACCACCACTGCCATTGGATAGATGGATGATCCCGAAGAAGTCGACCAGCAAGTACTCGATCGTACTTTCACCGATCCAACCTAAGATAATACCGGCGATACTAGTACCAACCTGTGTTGTTGATAAGTATTCGTTCAGATTGTTGACCATCATCAACGCACGTTTTAGTTTCTTAGGATTTCCTTCACCTTTAGCGATGGCATCTTCTAGTTGGCTGGGACGGGTTTGAACTAAGGCGAACTCAGCAGCCACGAAGAAGAAGGCGAAGATGAACGTGATTAGAATTATAATTAAATTAGTAGTTATAGTGGAGCTTGACAATATATCATTTCCCCTTTTCTTTAGTAAGAAGAATTATACACCTAAAGTGCTACATTCTGTCTTTAGTATAACAATAATTACGACAAAATATAGTGATTACTAACTATATCGATACATCAACTATTATTTGGTGGTTGAAACTGCGGCACTTTATTTTTATAATTAAAACAATAGAGACAAATCGGGGGAAATACTTTTGAGTAGAGCAAAGAGCAATAAATTTTTAACTCCTGCTAAAGCAGCGGAAGAATTGGGGATCAGCGTCGCAACATTACGCAAGTATTCATTGATCGTTGAACATACCACAGGCAACGCGGATTACTTCGAACGTAACAGTCAGAACAACCGCTTGTACACAGCCAAGAACTTGGAAGACTTCAAGCAAATGGTTGAACTAGGTCATAGACCGAAGATGACACTTGATTCAGCTGCCAAGCAAATCTTCCCAGTTGCCAGCGAGGACGCTGAAGAAACTGACAGCAAGGATGTTGAAGTTGCTCAATTAAAGAAGACACTTGAAGATCTTAGAGCTAACGAAGATAAAAAAGATCAAACAATCGCTGACTTAAAGCAACAATTAGCGGACGCTAAAGAAGAAAGAGACAGCTTACAAAGTCAATTCGACCGTTTCAAGGAAGAAAATGAAAAGACTCAAGATGCTGTTATCAAAGAAAAAGTTAATGAACAAGTTCATGAAGATAATGACAAGGGTGGACATTGGTGGAATAGATTCGTGAAATAGAGCGTGTCAAAAGGCGGGAACGTCTGAGCATTACCTAGAATAACGAAGGTGCCAACGTAGTTGGTGCATTTGTTATTCGTAGTAAGCGGAGGCGTTGCCTTTTGTAAGCGCGTTTTAATTAGAGAGAGTGGAGAAAGCCGGTAGATTCTGAGCACTGCCTAAGATAGTGAAGGTGCCAACGAAGTTGGTGCATTTGCTATCTGTAGCAGGCGCAGGAATCTGGCTTTCGCAACTCGTTTCAGAAACGCGCAACCACAAACCAGTGAAAATAAAATACCAAATCAGCGCATTCAAAAAACTGAATGCGCTTTTACTATGCAAACTTATTTTAAATAGACGAACATTACCGTATACTATTTAATGGCGAAAAAAATCTAGGAGGATTTATTTTGAAATTAGCAATGATTGGACTCGGCAAGATGGGTATCAACTTGACTGAGAATTTAATTAGAAACAACAATGAAGTAGTTGCATTTGATTTGAATGAAGATGCAAAGAAGAGTGCAACAAAACTTGGCGCAACCGTTGTTGACAGCTTGGAAGATGCAGTGAAGAACTTAGATGCTCCACGTATCGTCTGGGTTATGTTACCAGCTGGTAAGCCTGCAAACTCAACAATTGACTCATTAAGTGAATTGCTAGATCAAAATGATATTGTGATCGATGGTGGAAACTCATTCTATGAAGACTCACTAAAGCACAATGAAATTCTTAAGAACAAAGGTATCAAGTTCTTTGACGTTGGTACATCAGGTGGTATGAGCGGTGCTAATCATGATGGTAACTTCATGATCGGTGGCGATGACAAAGAATTATTCAGTTACATCGAACCAATTTTTAAGGGTATTGCTGAAAAAGACGGTTACTTATACACAGGCAAAGCTGGAAGTGGTCACTATTTGAAGATGGTCCACAATGGTATTGAATATGGTGAAATGCAAGCTATCGCTGAAGGATTCGACGTATTATCACACAGTCCTTTTGAATATGATAATGAAGCTGTAGCCAAAGTTTGGTCACATGGATCAGTTATCCGTGGCTGGTTGATGGAATTAGTAGAAAATGCCTTCTCTAAAGATCCTAAGTTAGACGAAATCAAAGGTGTAATGCACTCATCCGGTGAAGGAAAATGGACATTGGATGAAGCCTTGAAGCTACAAGTACCAACACCAGTTATCGCAGCCGCATTGATGATGCGTTACCGTTCATTAGAGAACGATACAATGTCAGGAAAAGTTGTTGCCGCACTCCGTAATGAGTTCGGTGGACATGATATGGATAAGAAGTAGAGCGTGTCAAAAGACGGTAACTCCTGAGTATTACCTAGCTTAACGAAGGTACCAACGTAGTTGGTGCATTTGTTAAGCGTAGTAAGCGGAGGGAGTTGTCTTTTGTAAGCGCGTTTTGAGTAGAGAGTGGAGGAATCTGGCTTTCGCAACTCGTTTCGGAAAACCAAAAAATCATAGAACAAAGAATCTTTAAATAGAAATAGTTCAAACCAAAAACTGGGACATAAAACTCCCGGTTTTTTTGTGCTATCCTATAGGGATTGAGGTGAAGAAATGCAAAAAATAAAAACCTTCCTAATCATCTTCATAGGGGCCTTCATCGGTAGTAACCTCCGTTATGCAGAGAGCCTATTATTCAAGTCTAGCAATGGATTTCCATATGGGACATTAGTCGCTAACTTAAGTGGAGCACTGATTCTGCCATTCTTGATTCATTATTTGCAAGACCGCTATCACTTATCATCAAAATAATTTTGGCATTAAGCACAGGACTGTTAGGATCATACACAACTTTTTCCACATTCACAGCCGACACCTATCGACTGTATCAATCCGGAAGTTGGACGATGTTAATAACTTATCTGACGATCACAATCATTGGTGGATTCATCTGTGCATTACTCGGTAATTATTGGGCAGCAACACGTGCCTTCATTGACTACGCTGGAAGGAGAAAGAATCAATGACATTTTTATTAGTTGGTTTGGGAGCCAGCGTTGGCGCCTTTTTACGAAATGAATTAACCTCGTTATCACAAAAAATAAAAATAGATTTTCCAGTTATAACTTTGTTGATAAATATTTTTGGAGCTTTGGTGCTAGGATTATTCACAGCGCATATTAATGCCGGTGGATTACTATTATTCTTAGGAACAGGATTTTGCGGGGGATTCACAACTTACGGTACACTGAATATGGAATTGAGTCAGTTGTGGTTTCAACGAAGATTCTTCAGATGTTTCTTATATTTTGCTTTGACGTATATTATTGGTATATTAGGGTTTGTAATCGGGATTCACTTATAAGAAGGTAAATAATGGAAAATAAAAATATTTGGAATGAAAGTAACAAGCCAAACTTAATTAATTCGACCAAGTTGTATTTTCAAGATATGTTTGTTGGTGCGAAGCGGATGAGCCGTGCTGACTTCTGGTGGGGATTGTTAGGAATGACTATAGTGGCGGTGGTTTTGATAGGACTATTCGGTTGGTTAGTGACAGTCATGTCGATCAATGATTTTTACTGGAGCGCCGTCTGGTCGATCGCCATGGTTATGACATTGGGATATTATTTGATCTCGATTTGGAATGCGGTGATCCGCCGTTTGCATGACCGTAACTTACGTGGCTGGTGGATGCTTAGCATTGTTTTACCAGGTATTGGTGAGCTGATAATGATTGTTCTAGCTTGCCTACCACAACGTGACGAAAATAATAATTGGGCCAAATTCGTGGAGGATGACCAATATGTTTAATAAGAATAAAGAAGATGCTCGTTTTGACGTTCAGTCGGCCAAATCAAATGGATCACAAATGATGGATGTTATCACTGACAAAACTACGGGAGTTCAATATCTCTTGGGAGTATATCCTGGAATGGGATCAGGGATGACCGTACTTGTGGATAAAGATGGTAAGCCATTGTTGAATCCAGAGTATTCATAAAATTTAAGACACTAAAATAGCAGACCCGGTTTAACTGGCAAGTTATCGGTCTGCTATTTTGGATTGAAATCTGCTACCGCGTCAGCGGAATTGCAAAAGGCGGGCCCTTGTATGGTTCGTCTCTTTTACTACAAGCACATTATAACAGGTAGAAATTTATTCGCAAAAATATTGTAAGCATAAAACATGTTAATTGTCTGAAAACATGTTATAACATGTTATACGAGATTGGAGGCATTGATATGATGAATTTATCTGGTAAGGAAATTAAAGTGCGTAAAGTTGGTAATTCAGAGGGAATCATTTTGCCTAAGGAGTTAATAGCAGGAAATAAAAGTTATAGAATTTACTCCGATGAGGAAGGTATATTAACGTTAATACCTAATAGAAAAAGTGTTTTTGATGACCCCAATTTCAGTAAGAAAGATTTTGCAATACCTAGTGATGAGGGACCAACCATATTGGAAAGTGAGTTGAATAATTAGTGTACCCGCAAAAAGGTGATATTATAATGATTGATTTTGATCCACAGCGCGGAAATGAAATAATGAAAGTAAGACCTGCACTTGTAGTATCAAGTTCTAAATATAATAAGTACACTAATAGAGTTGCAGTAATGCCAATTACTCATGCGAATGCTAGAATCAAGACTCCTAATTTAGTTGCATATGATGGTCAGAAAATCGATGGTTATATAGATACTCTTCAACTGTATACATTAGATTATGGAGCCAGAGGATGGAATTATGTAGAACATGTTCATAGCAAAATTATGATGAAGGCTATAAATGCAATTCAAACTGATATTTTAGGTATATTTTAATAAAAAAATGGACTCGCAATTGCGGGTCCATTTTTATTACCACCATAATTTAATTAACGCTTGTGTACCATCATTACCGAGATCTTTATCATCAACTAATTTTTCGTACAATGCCTTGGCTTGTTTAGTAGCAGGTAAGTCTAAGCCCATCTTCTCACTTTCATCGAGGGCAATACGCAAGTCCTTCAAGAAGTGTTTAGAATAGAATCCGGGTTTGAAGTCGCCGTCCAGAACACGAGGTCCGTAGTTATCAAGGCTCCAGTTGTTGGCACTACCGCCACTAACTGTCTTCAAAATAGCATTCATATCTAACCCGGCAGCCTTAGCATAGACGAACATTTCTGTCATGCCAGTCATTGTTCCAGCAATCATGATCTGGTTGGCCATTTTAGCATGTTGACCAGCACCGTATGATCCGAAGTAATGGTTGGTTTGACCGATGATTTCAAAGATTGGTACTAGTTCGTCGAAGGCTTCTTTTGATCCTCCAACCATGATCGTTAACTTACCATCACGAGCACCGACATCTCCACCAGATACTGGGGCATCCAATGTTTTGACATTTATTTTTTCGGCTTTCTCACCGATTTCTTTGGCAAGAGTAGGAGTACTTGTCGTCATATCGACGATGATCTTGCCGTCAGTCAATCCAGCGAAGATACCATTGTCCTTGAAGTAAACATCTTTGACATCTTGTGGGAATCCGACCATTGAGAAGATAATGTCAGAGTTTTCAGCCACTTCTTTAGGACTAGCAAGCCACTTAGCGCCTTTTTTTAATAGAGGTTCAGCCTTCGATTCTGTACGTGTGTAGACATTCACGTCGTAGTCAGCTTTGAGCAGATTATTGATGATTCCAGAACCCATAACACCAGTTCCAATGAAACCTAATTTTTGCATAAATGTAAAACCTCCTGTGATTTAATCATTAGTTTTATTATAGCCCATTAATAATGGTAGGCTTTTATGTTTGCCTGATATATAATCAAAATTAAGAAGTCTAATGAAGTAGGGGTGATTCCATGGAATTCATCAAAAACTATTATAAAAGTATCTCGGCAGCGTTGCTTTATGGGGTGGCCTCAGCGTTAGGAATCCAATTGCTCTTGCAGCCGGCAAAAATATATACTGCTGGAGTTATGGGTGCCTCACAATTGATCGTCAACTTGATCGAGCAATTTTCTCATACTAATACCCAAGTTTATTTTTGGTACGCACTCTTGAATATTCCCTTAGTGCTGCTTTCATGGTTTAAGTTAGGAAAGAAGTTCACTATTCTTTCGATCATTGCCATTGTTTCAGCATCAGTCTTTATCCTCTTTGTACCATTGCACCCGATCACAAATGATCCGATGCTTGCTGCTATTTTCGGTGGAATTCTGACCGGAATTGGAATCGGTGTCTGTTTCAGAGCTGGGTTCTCAACTGGAGGAACGGATATTATCGCTCTGATCGTGCAGAAGAGTACCGGTCGAACGGTCGGACAAGTAAGTTTCATTGTTAATGCTGTTATCATCACTATTGCCGGTATCGTCTTCGGATGGGAGCTTGCTCTTTACAGTATCGTCTCAATCTACGTCTGCAATATGATTGTAGACAAGATGTATTTGCAGCAACAAAAGATCACCGTGGTAGTTTATTCGCACAAGATCGATGAGATGTCTCAAGAATTAATGAAGTCACTCAATCGTGGTATCACACTTGACCATAGCTTGACTGGAGCTTATTCAGGAGAACCGATTGGCTCTCTAACAATGGTATTGACCAAATATGAACTGTTCTTTGCTAGAAAAATAATCACCAGAGTAGACGAGAATGCGTTCATAAATATTCAGCCAACTGTTGCAATTATGGGTAAATTTAACGATAATTAAGATAATTATGAAAGAGCTTTCATAAAGCTCTTTTTTAGTACTCAAAATACCATGTTTCACATTCAGGGAGGGATTCATGATGAGATTTCAACAGTTAAAGCATGATTCAAATGTCGTAGAAAAGAAGAAAATGTATAAGTCTGGTAAGACTTGGGTGGTTATGTCTAGTCTTGCAGTTGTTGGTGGTTTTACTTTGTTTGGTGTTGGTAATGGTGCTGGTACTGTGGTTCAGGCTGCTGATGTTGGTTCTGCTAGTAGTGTTGTTGGTGATACGGATGATAATACATACAAATTAGTACATAGTGAAAGTCCTGATGCAGATATGACTGACTACGACTGGGGTGTATACTCCATAAATGGTAACGATCATAATTTGCAATTACGTATTGGTAATGTAGGATTAACATATGAATTGTTAAGCTTACAAGATGACAGTACTCCATATTGGAGTAGGTATGCTCAAGATATTACCGAAGTAGAGGTTGATGGTGTGCTGAATTCAAATAAGGAATTTAGTGGCTTATTCAAATCTTTACCAAACGTAAAGAAAATTAGTGGTTTGAACAATATCAATGTGGACAATGCCACTACCATTACGCATCTTTTTGATGGCGACAGGAATCTAACCTCGATAGATATTTCAGATTGGAATATGTCTAAGGTAACTTCAACTAATAGTAACTTTGCTGGAACCGACATGTTATCTTCACTTACGTTAGGTAAAAATAGCGTTCTTCATATTGGGGACCTTCCTACAACTTACACAAAAGATGGTGTTGTTTATAAAATTGGTGATTGGCAAAATTCCTCAGATTCTAGCGAAATGTTGAATTCAGAAGAATTAGCTGGTAAATATGCTGCTACTTCCACGCAAGAATCTAATTTTACATGGATTCCTGTTGGTACTGAAGTTGCACCAAGTTATTATGTTCAGTATTTTGATGCTGGTAAGATGGATGGAGATTCAATATATAGTGATACTGCTAAGTTATACCCTGGTAACCCCGGAGAGTATGCTAACTTAACTAATAACGAATTAAAATTATCTAGTATAAATCATTTAATTGCGGGCTATTCAGCTGATTCAGTTACTGATACATCTGCTCAAATTGTTAGCGATGGAAATGATGGGTATATGATAAAGGTTGGTGTACAAAAATTAGACCCAGTAAACATCTCAGTATCACAACAAATTGGAAGTGACAAGGCAACAGATGCTTCGTTCACAATCCCAGTTAATGACACTGAATATACGTATGATAATAGTGTTTCAGATCCATCAAATACCAAGTTAGACACAGCTAAATCTACAATTAAAATTGGTGATGCAGAACAATCATTTGACGATTATATTGCCGCAAATCCTGATTTAACTGACAAGAGTGTGAACGCAGTTATTTCTTATGCAATAAATGCTCAACTTCAGAATAAAGCAAATAAGGTTTTTGGCGATGCTGATGCCGGTACAACCCCAATCACAGTCAATGCTGTATACACAAAGGACAGCACAAGTGGTGGTGGTTCAAGTTCTGGCGGCGGAAGTAACAGTAGTAATAACAATAATAATTCAGATGCCGACAAGGGTACGACAACTAAAGTAAAACAAACAGTTGGAACGACCACTAAGGTAGTCAATGTATACGATAAAAAAGGTAAACTGATAACTAATCGAGCCTTAGCTAAGAATACTGGCTGGCTGAGTGACCAAGAATATAAGCTGAATGGAACTCCATATTATCGTGTTGCTACCAATGAATATGTCAAAGCTAGCGACGTTTATGTCTATGTTTCACAGAAGAATATCGTACGTGTTCATGATGACCGAATTGGTTATTTGGTTGATTCTAAAGGTAACAAGATTACCAATCGTGCTTTGAAAGAATCTACCGATTGGGTCACAGATAGATATACGACGATCAATGGTGAGAAGTATTATCGTGTTGCTACCAATGAGTTCGTGAATGAATCATATGTATCATTAGTTTAAAAAAGAAGTCCGCAGGGGCTTCTTTTTTCATGTTTAGTAAAATGCCTATTGCAATTATTATATGTAGAGAGAATAATAAAATTAATTATGTATTCGATTACATAGCTTGTGCTATGTGATTCAGGGGGGAAACATTATGAGGTTTCATCATTCAAAGCATAATCCAAATGTAGTAGTTAGAAATAAGTTATATAAGTCTGACAAGAAATGGATCTTAGTATCGAGTTTGGCATTTGCTAGTGGATTAGTATTTTTAGGAACAAGTGTAACTAATGTTAATGCCGATGCAGTGGGTTATCAATCAGAACAAACAGAAACAGTATCTACACCACAGCCATCTAATAATATTGCTAGTGGACAAATTGCCACTGATGATAATACCGGTAGTAAGTGGTACATTGATTCAAATTATACATTGCATATTGGTACAGGTGTTCTAAAGGGAACTGGTAGTCCTGATACGAGTGTCTGGGGTCAATATTCAGATAGTATTAAAAAAGTTGTTCTTGACCCCGGAGTTAAAGCAGTTCGTAGTAATGTAAGTTATTTATTCTATAAAATGCCAGAATTGGAATCTGTGGATTTGAATAATATTGATTTGAGTAGTGCTTATGCTGCTAATATGTTTTCATATGGAGATGACTATAGTGAT
Source organism: Companilactobacillus nodensis DSM 19682 = JCM 14932 = NBRC 107160 (assembly GCF_000615905.1). Classification (GTDB taxonomy): domain Bacteria; phylum Bacillota; class Bacilli; order Lactobacillales; family Lactobacillaceae; genus Companilactobacillus; species Companilactobacillus nodensis. The sequence continues at coordinate 13,167 of NZ_BAMN01000012.1, read as the reverse complement.
AAGTCCAGCAAATTAGAAAGTGTTAATGTCAGTAATGTTACGACTAATGAAGGCACAACGGTAACGGGAATGTTCCAAAATTGTTCATCTTTGAAATCTTTGGATTTGTCTAAATTTGCTTTTTCGTCAACATTATCTGAAAATATGTTGAATGGGACAGATTCTTTAACTACATTGACATTAACTAATAAAGTGTCTCTAATGAGTTCAATGATTCAATCTGGAAAAGAGTCCAACAGTGCATATCATTATCTTGGATTCCAAAGTGGGAATATAAGAAATAATTATTCTGATTTCTTATCGCTATATGATGGTTCTCCTAAGAGCGATAACGAGGGGGTTAAAACTTGGGAAGCTATTCCATTACAAAAGACTAAGTATAGGATCAAATATTATTACCATGATGCGGATAGTGATAAGGACGTATATTTGGGAGATAAATACGACAAAACAGGTGCAAAATATCCTCGTGAAGGTGATCCGATAGGATTGGACCCTAGTCTACCAGGATATTTACTGAAATCTTCTGATGGTTATCTTGATATTCCTGAAGGTCAATATAAAGATTTGTATGATGACAATCATTTTGTACTAAAGGATGTTGTTTTGAAAAAATGTGATCCAGAAAAAATAATAGTTAATAATTACGATATAAAAAACGATAAGAAAAAAGAAATCTCATCTGTAGATTTAATTATCAATGATACACAGAATAATTCTAAAAAATTAGATAATTTCTATGCAGAGATACCGTCGGTTGAAAAAATTGATTTTGATAATACTACTATTGGTACAATAGGTGCTAACGGGGAAAGTAAAATAATAAAACTTTCTGATATAATTGAGGATCATCTGACATATAATCAATATTTGCAAATTATTAATTCTGAAAATCAGACGCCGAATGAAGATGGAACCTTTGATAATTTACCCGAAGATATGACACCTCAATACTTTGTTAAATTGGTATGTACTAAGCAATTTCAAGTGGTCCCAGATGTCATGGAATCAGGTACTGGAAGTTCTTTAGTAATTAATGTTGCATTCAAAAATGATCAGAACGTAGATAATAACAATTCCAACTCTCATTCACATTCTCATGGAAATAGTAATACCACAACTAATACGGGAACTATCGTTAAACAAAATCAAGATGTAGCTACAACGACTAAGATAGTGAGTGTCTACAATAGTTTAGGTAAGCTAGTGACAAATAGAGCTTTGGCCGCTAATACAGACTGGTTCAGTGATGAGAAGTATACATTGAATTATGAATCGTATTATCGTGTTGCTAGCAATGAATACGTCAAGGTTAGTGATGTATATGTCTATGTTTCACAGAAGAATATCGTACGTGTTCATGATGACCGAATTGGTTATTTGGTTGATTCTAAAGGTAACAAGATTACCAATCGTGCTTTGAAAGAATCTACTGATTGGATCACGGATAGATATACAATGATTAATGGTGAGAAGTACTATCGTGTTGCTACAAATGAGTTCGTGAATGAATCATATGTATCATTAGTTTAAAAAAGAAGTCCGCAGGGGCTTCTTTTTCATGTTTAGATAAATAACTATTGCAATTCCTGTATAAACAGATAATAATAAAATTAGTTATGTAATCACTTGCAAAATATAACAATTTATGTTTTTTAGGGAGGAAATCAATATGAGGTTTCAGCAATTAAAACATAATCCAAATACAATAGTCAGAAAAAAGTTATATAAGTCTGGCAAGAATTGGGTCGTAATGTCGAGTTTGGCATTCGCTAGTGGATTAGTATTTTTAGGAGCAAGCACCACAAATGTTAGTGCTGATCCAGTCGACGATACGACTGATACTCAAAGTAATACGGAACAAGTGGTCGAACAACCGGCAGAAAAAACGGATCCAAAAGTAGTGCCGCAAGATACAAAAGATACTGGCAATGATGGAGTTCAAGCTAATGCAGATACGCCACAAACACCGCAAAAGGATGAAATTGAACCGGTTGATAATCAGTCAGAAAGTTTAGATCAAACAGGTCAAAAACAAAATGTAGAACCTGCAGAAACAAACACTAACATAGCTGAAGGTCAGTTGGATACTGATGATAACACTGGAAGCAAATGGTACATTGATTCTGATAAGACCCTGCATATTGGTGCTGGAACAGTAAGTTCAGTCAAGGCATCTCCTTCTAATAAGAATCCATGGGAGAATCAAGTAGATAATATTTCAAAAGTATCATTTGATGATAAATGTACGGGTGGAGATAGTTTAGAGAATCTTTTTAGTGGATTAAGCAATCTTGTAGAAGTAGACAATATTGGTAATTTAGATGTTAGTAAAACTAGTAAAATGACGAATATGTTTGAAAATACTAATATTGAGAATTTAGATATTTCCTCTTGGAAAATCAAACCAGGAGCAGATTTATCTGGTATGTTTAAGAATCATAAAAGTTTAAATAAAGTAAATTTAGATGGAATGGTATTTGTAGATAATGATTTAACTGGTATGTTCGAAAATTGTAACAATCTGTCATCCGTTACAATGAATGGAACAAGCTTTTCAGGAGCGATGAACTATAGCGTAATGTTTCAGTATGATTATAATCTGAAATATCTAGACTTAAGAGGATTTGATATGACTAATCCTAAATCTAAGTTTGATGGAATGCTAGCTCTGGATTTTCTTGAAAAAGTTTGGATTGGTAGTAAAACAGTTTTGTGTAATGACGGACAAGGAACCTCTGCCGAGCTAAATTATAATGATGGTAGTAGTGGTGGAGACAATTTTACCGTATTCAAAGGATGGAAAGGGACAGATGGTGTAATACATTATGGATCTGATCAACCTGAGTATTTGGATCATTTGTACGATAGTGTAGAGGCTGCCGCGACAAATGGAGATACATATTGGGAGGCAGTTCCCATAGCAAAAGTTAAATATATTGTAAATTACTATGATGCATCTGATGATTCTCAGAAGACCCTATTTACGACTACAGGTTCTAATTATGAGGGAGAAAATATTCCTTTGACGGAGGAGACAACTTTTTTGGGATTCATGCCCGTAGATAAAGATCAGCTTGGTAGTATAGATTTGGCCGCTGTGAAATCTGAAAGTGACCTAGTTCAGACATTCGAAATCCCGATAGTTCGTACGGCAATATCTACTGCCAATCTAGTATATACAGAAAATGGTGGTACAAAAAGGGAAATACCTATTCGTGGTGGATATGATTTTGTATCTGATCTCAGTAAATTTGAAGATGCATTATTTCCAAAGGGTACCATTAATCTTGATAAGACAACATTTGATATATTTACTACACTAAAAGGTCAGGAATATCCTATTATGTCTGGTAAGTTTACAGATCCAGCGGACGATAACGAGACAATAGCAAGTTACCTAGGATTGAAGGAAGGTTGTAGTTCAAAGGAGTTTGCTAGTGCCTTGGGAAAGTTTATTACTGAATTGGGTTCTAATTATTACAGTGAAACTGTTAATTTGAATATTGTCTACAACGAAAGCATGAGCTCAAACACCGGCACTCACCACCATTCCCACGGAAGCAGCAGCCCCGCAACCAACAAAGGAATAACCATCAAACAAACCCAAGATGTAGCCACAATGACCAAGACAGTCAATGCCTATAACAAATTGGGTAATGTAGTAACAAACAGAGCTTTGGCTGCCAACACCGGTTGGATCAGCGACGAAAAGTATACATTGAACGATGAATCATATTATCGTGTCGCCACTGATGAATATGTCAAAACTAGCGATGTATACGTCTATGTTCCGCAGAGAAATATTGTACGTGTCCATGATGATCAAATTGGCTATCTGGTTAATGCTGAAGGCAACAAGGTAACCAATCGTGCGTTGCAATCATCGACTGATTGGATCACCGATAGATACACAATGATCAATGGTGAAAAATATTATCGCGTGGCTACAAATGAGTTTGTTAATGAATCTTATGTTTCATTGGTCTAAAAGTATATGACGTATAAAGTGAATCCTTTAGTTTGAAAAGTAATTAGATTATTTATTATTACTTATATCAAATGTCTAGTAGATTCAAATGAAAATATACAATAAAATTGTTTTATGGATAAACCAGAATTTATTTGAAATAAGAGTTAAATCTCATGATGGTATACAGAGAATGTTTTATTTTAGGATAGTTAATTCCAAATATGCTATTATTAGTGGGTTCACAAAGAAGACGCAAAAGACACCTGTTCGAGAATTAAATCATGCAAGAAAACTTAGAGATGAGTATCTTAGAGAGGAAGATGGCAAAAATGGAAACTACTAGTTTTGAAGATCTTCTAAAAGAAGAAATGAAGAATCCTAAATTTAAATCTGCCTTTGAGAAAGAATATCAAAGAATTTCTAACATGAAAGAATATGATAAAAAAGTCACTTCATACGATTTTAGACTAGATAAAATAAAAGATGAGAAAAAATCACTATAAAAAAAGAAGCCCGCGGGCTTCTTTTTTGTCTAACTAGTTAAATGCACCATCAATAGGTGTATCACCACTAGCAATATTGTATTCTTTACCGATCGTATTAGGATTCTTGATAATTGAAGCTAATGACTTCGCAACATCAATTCTTGGAATGCTGCCGGCCTCATCATCACCGAGTAACTTAACTTTGCCAACTGTTTCATCATCAGTCAAAGCACCTGGGTGAAGAATCGTGTAATCTAGATCAGTTCCACGTAGGTGTTCATCGGCATAATGCTTAGCAATCATGTATGGCTTGATGCCTGAAGCATCCCACTTGTCACGATTGTCACTGAAGATCGAACTTACCATAATATAACGTTTGATACCGAGTGCTTCAGCGACCATCATAGTCTTAACTGCACCATCAAGGTCGATTTGTAATGTCATATCGTAACCAGCGCCCCCAGCACCAGCTGAGAAGACAATGACGTCAGCACCAGAATCTTTAATCGACTTGTGGATATCCTCAAGTGAAGCTGTTAAGTCGATGAATTGAGCAGGGATGTTGTTAGCCTCGAACGCGTCAATTTGTTTTTGACTACGGAGACCAGCGACAAAATCGATGTTCTTAGATTGTAATTCACCAATTAGTAGATGTCCGACTTTTCCGTGGGCACCAATTATTAGGACTTTCATTGATATAATTCCTCCTTTTGATATGTTACCGTTATGGTAACCATAACAATATTATTTATATTTTGCCACTGATATGAATTTGTCTATAATGTTAGGTAAAGCAGGGGGAGGTACTATATTGAAAATATTAGGAATCTTGGCATCTCACCAGGAACATGGTATCAACGCCAAGTTGCTGGATGCTGTTCTTAACAATGTTGATTCTGGAGTGGAAACCGAAACAATTTTTCTCGAAGACTATGACATTACGCCACACAAGTATCACGAGAAGAATGAGGTTCTCGACAATTTATCTGGCAAGTTAGCCGAAAGCGATGTTTGGGTCTTCGCTGCACCGACTTATTGGCGTGAATTGTCAGGTGTGCTGAAGAACTTCTTCGATTGCATGCGCCCTAAGTTTGTTTATTTCAAGGAAAATGGTGACACGATACCTGGTCAATTCAAGGACAAGCATTACTTGAGTATTACATCTTGTTACGTCAGCACTTTGGAAAACTTCGTAACTGGTGTGACCGATGATAGTCTCAAGACGATTGACCGTGTCATGTCCGCTGCCGGTGTGATCAAGACTGGCGAGATAGTTCTACCAGGGACTTTTGGAATGAAAGAGATACCCGAAAGTAAGTTGAAGTTGTGCGCCAAGTACGGACACAAAATTTCTCAACGTAAACGAAAGGACGATTCGACATTGAAAAGATATATTCAGCTATTCTTCATGATTGCCGTGATGGCGCTGATCACCATGGGAATCCAGTTACCTCTAAAACAATTTATGCCCGCTAATTTCTGGACAGATTATATTAGTTTTACAATTATTTTCTTTGTACTGCTGGGGTCTATTTTGCACTTCGTAACATTCGTCAAACATCGAAGAAGATAATTGCGTAATCTATGATGCGATGTGTTATATTATGAGTGTACAAAAAGAGGGATGTTGTCCGCATCCCTCCTGATAGCCAAGTGGTGGCTAAACTTAATTGTTGCTTAGTAGACCGTTAACCTGCCAAAGTTAACAGTGGTCTACTTTTTTTGTTGCTTCTTAAACTCATGTGCACAAAAAAAGCCGACTATTAAGTCGGCTTTTTGTTTAGTTCATTTGATCTACTTGATCCAAAACTTTATCGTAATTTGGTTCGTTAGTTTGAACTTTCAAGATTTCTGAGTAAAGAATTTGTTTATTTGTGTCCACAACCCAGACTGAACGTGCTAAAATACCTAAATCGGGAATTAATAGGTTGGATTTCTTACCGAAGTCTTGGTCAACATCTGAGAGCATCTTCATGTTTTCAACGCCTTCAGCTGCACACCAATGTGATTGTTCCTCAACTGTGTTCTTTGAGATAGTCACAAAATTGATTTCGCTATGTCCACCAACCTCTGTGTTGAAGTGTTTTGTTTGAATACTGCAGACACGAGTGTTAATGTCAGGGACAACACTAATAAGAAGTGGTTTGTCTAGTAAACTGTCGAGAGCGACCTTATTGCCATCCTTGTCGAGCGCAGTGAAGTCAGGGAACTTGTCACCTACAGATAGTGGAGTGCCAATAGTAGTAACTGTGTTGCCTTTGAATTCTAGATCCATAAAAATTCACACCTTTCCGATAGTTTCCGTGTTAATGATTCCATTATAGTTTAAAATGGATTGAAGTCCTAAGAATAAGATTGAAGGTATTGTTTTGGGGAAAAATTTGATTTACAAACGCAGATCGATTCGCTCATTCAGTGACGAAGAAGTATCTGATAGTTTAATAGAAGAAATAATTAAAGATGCCAGCCACGCTCCATCATGGCAGAACTCACAACCATGGCATGTTTATGTTGCTAAAGAAGGGGTTCTGGAGCGCATCAAGGCTGCATATAAGAATGCGACTAAGAATAACTTGCCAAGTGAACCTGACTTGACGACACCGCATCGTGCCGATCGTTCAGAATTGTCACTAGCTAACATTGAACACTGGGGTGACTCCGTCAAGAGTGCAATTGGGGATGAAGGTACGAGTGATCCAGAGTTCCAAGAAGCTAGAGCCAATTTGTATCATGCGCCCGCCATTGCCTTCTTGACCGCCAGTAATAAGGCGAGTGAATTCACACTCTTTGATCTAGGTTCTTTTGGACAAACCTTGATGCTGTCGGCAGCAAGTTGGGGAGTCGGTACCATACCGGCTTATAGCTTGGTGAAGTATCCTGATATTTTGAAAAAAGAATTGCTGATACCTGACAATCAAGAATTAGTTGTCGGCATCGCAATGGGCTATCCTGATGATAGCAAGCTGAACTGTATTAAGACTGATCGTACTAGTGTTGATAATATATTGAATATACGAAAATGATTCTTAAAAATTAATGATGAGGTGATTCTTTGAAGAAAACATTTGATAAGCGTACAGCAAAAGCAAACCCTTGGTTTTCTGGAGAATACAATGATATTGATTTTGAAGAAATGAAAGATGCAATGGATATACCTATGGATGGTGGAAACCTTGTAGGAAAAGAAATTGCTTAATATACTATAAAAAAAGCGACTGGGAAAATATTCCCAATCGCTTTTTCTATTCCAACATCTTCTTAATAACCGGAATCTTACCAAGTTCACCAATCTGATTGCTTGGCACAACAACGGTATTAGTAGGGGAGTTAGCCAATTCCTTAAAAGCTTCGATGCTTTGGTTCTCAAAGTATCCATCTTTGGCTTCATCAAGAATCTTATTCATTTGTGAGATACGATAATTTTCAGCGTCAGCACGGGTACGTGTTGCCTTGGCCTGTGCTTCGGCGGTCGCAATCAAGGCATCGTTCTTAGCTTTGGTAGTAAGTTCGATACTCTTGGCTTCACCTTCAGCCTTGGCAATGGCGGCAATACGCTCACGGTCAGCCTTTAGTTGCTTGTCCATTGAATCTTGAATCGAAGTCGATGGCTTCAATTCATCGATATTGATACGGTCAACGTTGATACCATAAGTATTAGTTAAGTCACCAATGGCTGCGGCCAATTCTTGATTGATCTTAGAAGTGGAGCCGAGAGCTTCGTTCAGATCCATTCTACCTATAATATCCCGCAAGTGACCACGAACGAGTTGCGACATTGACTCTACGGAGTCCGTATTCTCGTATTTGTACTTCACAGCATCAGTTGTGTGGTAATTCAGTGTCAAACTTGCCCGGACTTCGGCGTTATCCTTAGTGATGATCGAATAGTCAGGTAAGCGTAAAGGACTCATTGCCAAACTGACTGAATAGATTCTTTCTATTATAGGTATATAGAAGTGCAGGCCGGCGTCAACGCTGTGGTGGTATTTACCCAATAATTCCACCAGACCTTTGTGATTTTGATGAACGATTTTTATCCCAAACATATTATGATCCATCCTTTGTTATTTGATTAATTGCAAGGTGAGGATATTACCAGTTGCTCCAAGTATTGTGTATAAACCTGTAGGATCAACTGGGGTGGAATCGGCGATGATGTAGCGATAATAAATACCGCTGACACTGACCAATCCACTGTCGGTTAATATCTCACTCCCTTTGATTGTTTGTCCTACAAATTGGCGATTCTCGAAGGTTGTTTCTTTTGTGTTTTGTTGTAGAAGATGCACAATATACTTATTAACACTTCGATTATCAGCTTCAGCCTTTTCGGCAACTTTTTGGTAGAGCTCCTCATCGAGTCTAAGTAAGAATTTTTTCTCTGCCATATCTTTATGATATCATTTCGATATAATTAGTGTTAACAAAATCAATTAATTGAGGAAGATCAGATGCATCTAGTTGGGAATAATATAATAGTAAGAAACTTTCAAGAGGGAGATTTTGATTCCTTCTATAGATTAGTTAAGAACAAACGTAATCATGAGCTGTCAGGGATGGAATACACTGAGGATATTAATGATGCTAAGCAGATATTCGATCGGTATTTGAAACTAGAAACTTCTTATTGTATAGCGTTAAAAGAAAACTCATTAATGGTAGGGATTATTGAGTTGAATGAACGGGGTATGACGAGTGGTTTGGAGTTAACCAGAGAACTCGGCTTTATAATAGAGGAAAAATATCGACATCAGCATATTGCATCTGAGGCGGTTGAGTTGATGATCAAGTATAGTTTTGAGGAATTAAAGCTGACAGAACTGTGGGCAGCAGCCGAAAAACATAATATTGCCCCTCAAAAACTACTTGTCAAACATGATTTTAAGTATATTTATGAAGTAAACCAAAACTTCAGCATATTGGACAATACCGATAACCTCATTGAATACTACTTGCTCAAGCCATAGTTTCACTTCTCGTAAGAATTTCTTAACAAATCCGAACTTGCAGGGAAGAAATAGATGATAAACTAGTAATCGGTAAGGAGATAATAGACTGATTTTGATGAGAGGTTTTTCGATATGAAAAGAAGACAAAGAACTAGTAAAAGTCTTTCATTGAAAAAGCGAATAGTCGGTTATTTTGCAATTGCCGTAATTGTTCTAGGAGTTGTTGGTGGCTTTGGCGTTAACCACGTTATCGCTGAGTCTACTAATAGCTCTGGGGGCGTAGCTAGATCGGAAGCCGTTGTTGCCAACACTGATGACAGTGATGGCCCTGGCGGTTCTAACGCTAACGTGTTAGTCACTGATGATAACACCGGTGATAGTACCGGTCCTACGACCAAAGATGTCGGCTATACCCCATCGGTAAATGTAAATAACATGTCATCTTATCCGCAAACGGGAGATGCGCACGAGTATGGATATGTTATTATGGGCTTTTCAATTCTGATTGGTCTGTTCGCTTTTTATATGAAGAAGATCCACGGTTTCACCACTGATTAAGGGTTACAAAAAAAGTTCAGATTTCGAAAATACACTTTACAAAATATGGAGTGTACGCAACGGAAAATCTGATAACATAGTAACCGTAATCAAGAAGAACTTAAAAAAATAATTTTTCTATATCAGGGAGGATATAAACATGAAATTATCAAAAAACGTATTAGTAGGTAGCTTAGCTTCAGCAGGTATGATCTTAGGACTAGTTGCACCAGCAACAACAGCATTTGCTGCTACAGGTTCATATGATCAAAAGGATTTATCAGCAAAATCAACTACAGGAGAATTAACTAATACAAGTTATGTAGCAATCGCCGGTACAAATGATGCTGAAGGTACAGCAACAGCAAATTCAAATGTTAACGTTAATGTTGTTGACGGTGCATTAGTACTTAAGGCTGTTCCTAACTTCGGTTTCGGTACAGTTGCAGCAGGTGAAACTTAAGCAAAACTTGTCGGTGGTGAAACTAATGGTGCCGCAAAAGATGGTAACGATTCAGGATTACTATCAGTTATTGATTCACGTAAATCTGCAAAAGGATTCCAAGTTAGTGCTAACCTAGGTAACTTTATTGATGGACAAGGTAAGGCAGCAGCTGGAGCTTGGTCAATTGACTTAGCTTCACAACAATTGAATGATGCAAAGGGTAACCCTATTTCAAGTGCAACACCACAAGATCCAACAAGCCCATTATCAACAACCGCAACAACATTGAAACAAGCAACTGATACTAATGTTGTTAGCCTTGCAGCATCTACATATAAGCTAGGTACAATCAATGCTGAATTCACAGGATTAGATGCCGCTACATTACACTTACCATCAACTACAACTGCTACTGATGGAGTTAATGCATATAAAGGGACTATCACTTGGACATTGAATTCAACACCTGCATCAACAACACCAGTAGAACCATAAAATTTTCGTAAGAAGTTATGTATTTATAATTTAGTATAAAACCACTACAATTGTAGTGGTTTTTACTTTATAATGTAGTTGTTTGTATACAGTTGGAACCACGGAGGGTTTTATAATGAAAAAGATAGTGAGAAAAATTGTTCTTGCATTAATATTTGTTCTGGGATTAACTACACTTGGATTTGAAAGTACGAGTGTAAGTGCTGCTGTTAATGGAGGGTATGCGCTAAAAGTTATTGGTGATTCTAATGACAATGTTAATTTGGATAATGAGAGTTATGTTGTTACAGGTGATCCTGGGCAAAAGATTGAACTTAAATTAGCTATTATAAATCAGGAGAGCAGCAAGCGAACATTTTTGTATAACGCAAATACTGCCTACACAACTGATAGTGGAGCTTTAGGCTACAATAAAACTAAGGTTACTGATCCATCTTTAAAATTTCAAACTAGAAATATGATTACTCCTAATAAGGGAACAATAACTATTCCTGGAAAATCCCAAGCCACAGTAACTGCTACATTGACAATTCCAAAGAAAAGCTTTGATGGATATTTAATGGGTGGTTTTAATGTAAGTCCATATAAGGAAAAGGCTAAAGGTACTGTTTCATCTAATGGTACTTTGTTAAAAAACAAGTTTAGTTATTCTATTCCTATTCAAACACGTCAAACGGGCAAAGATAAGGTTGAATCTAAATATTCGGTTAGAACAGTTAAACCTAATACTGTAACATCAACTAACGGACAAACACCTGGTGTTCTTGCTAATGTACATAATTCAGCCAATTCATATGATGGTGCTCTAAACTCAGAGGCAATAGTTACAAAAAAGGGTGACAAGAGTTTCAAAGTTAAATCTTCAGCAGGTAATCAACAAATAGCACCAACATCAAATTATAATTATTCCATTTCTTGGGGTAAGAAATCATTACAAGCGGGAGATTATCATCTTAAGTTAACTTATAAAACTGCTGGTGGTATAAAGAGTTGGGTTATTAACAAGGACTTCACAATTACTAATTCAGACGCTGCTAAGTACAATAAGTTGGCAGGAATTAAGCCAAATTATATGTGGTTGTATATTCTATTAGCTATTTTGGCTTTAGCTATTATTCTAGGATTAGGTATTTACCTAGGTAAAAAGAATAATAAGAACAATGGTAATAATAATGGTGGATCAAACAATCAACCTAGAAGACGTCGTCGTTAATATTCATAAATAAAAAAATAAATTGAGCTGTTCCAAGACTTGGAACGGCTTTTTTAGTATTATTGATATATACATATGTCTAGGTTTATGGGGTAAGAAAGTATGAAGAGAAGAATAATTTATCAATTATCTATGATTAGTTTTTGTTTGTTGCTTTTATTTATGACTCCAAAAACTATTTATGCAGATATTAACGGAGTAACAGTTACCCCCTTGATTGGTGACTCTAACGTCACAGATCGATTTCAAATCAGTAGTAAAAAAGGTGGAGAACGGAAACTAAAAATATCACTTAGTAATTTTGGTATTAGAAAGCTAAAACTCAAAGTTGTACCGACCAATGCCACTACTTCTTCTGATGGTAAAATTGCTTACACTGAAGATATTAAAACTGGCGATTATGGATTACAGTATGCTTTCGCTGATATGACCAAATCACAAACGGTTATATTAAGACCTAATCAAACTAAGGATCTTACTTTTAAAGTAAAGATTCCTGATAAAAAATTAAAGGGTCTAATTATGGGTGGATTTAACATATATGATGTGTATCGTGCTGCAAGTGGAAACTCAAATGTTCCAGTATGGATAACGGAGGATAATAAGGCTGTTGGCGGTATATTAAGTCTGCATAGTTTGTCCTTGGCAGTTGAAAAACATCAACCGCATATTTATGTTAATCTTCAAAATAATCAACCAGGTATAATGAAAAAGGTTATAGTTCATGCAACTGTTAAGCGTGAAAGCTGGTTAGATAGATTTGATTGGGGACCAAAGAAAATGGTTGCTGATTTAACCTATCCAAAGGTTGCACCAAATTCTAAGATTCCAATTGATTTTAACCAGAACCAAACACCTATAAAACCGGGAAAGTATAAAGTTGAGGGCGTTGCCAGAAGTGGCAAAGCGGTTTGGAACTTTAAGAAGACCTATACAATAACTGAGAAACAAGCGAATAATATAAATTCACGTTGTAAAAACTTAGTCTACGATAAGACGATTACGTATATCTTGATAGTATTAGTTTTGGTATCTCTAATCGTATTGAATCTTTGGGTAAGTTGACATTC
>NZ_BAMN01000013.1 GCF_000615905.1 Companilactobacillus nodensis DSM 19682 = JCM 14932 = NBRC 107160 | reverse complement strand
GTCGCTTTTTTATTAATTTACTTATACTTTGTATATCAACTTGAGATGGTATCTTACTATCAATACGTGTTACCATTGGCGTATTAACTTAAACAAACCTAAGAGGTGAGACTATTGCGTCAAGAAAGATATCATAAGAAATCACACAAAAAAGCAATTTGGATAACCTTAGCTACAATTGTGGTATTAATAGTATTGGGAATAGTCTTTTTCTTTCCATTAAATAATACGGTAAGAACTATCAGTGGTGGTGGAGATACACCATCCGACAAGATCGTCAAAAATGAATTGATTAAAAAAGTTGATTCAACTAGAAATGGTGATTTAAAGCATGATCAAAAGATTGATAAAGCTACTAAAGCTTTAAGGAAAACCAAAATGTCAGATATTATCCAAGCTGCTAATAATCAAAAGAAGGCTGCTTCGCTATTACAGAAGAACTCTGCGTTAACCTCATCACAGGCTAATGCCGCTACGAAGACAATCTTTTCAAATAGTAAGTACAATGGCTTAAGACAATCTGTCAGCAAGGGTAACTGGTATTCGGTTTTTAAACAATACAAGGATTTATCAAATGACGGTTCATTAACAAAGTTAAAAAATAGTATCAGTAACAAATAAAAAAGATTGTTGTCTCATTCGAGATAACAATCTTTTTGACGTTTAAATGATAAATGCATTAGCTTTTAGATTGATTATGCCACGTTCAAGATTGCACAGTGTGTCTTTTGCTCTAGCATGATAGGAATAATACGTTGCATTGCATAGACTTGACTCATCAAGTTAACATGCATGATCCATTCCCAGTCACGACTAGGAAGCTCCTAGACTCTTCCTGGCAAAGTAATTCCGGCGTCATTGATCATTAGGTCGATTTGATTAAATCTCTTCATAGCTTGTTTTACAATCTTGTCGACGTCTTCTTTTTTGGTAACGTCAGTAGTAATCATTTCTACGAACAGCACCTGTCAGGAAAATCATTTTATCTTTGGAATCATTCATTGTTACTTCTCCTTCCTAGCACATTTCTGGTTCGAAAACATAAGCTTTTGTGTTGAACTTTATTTTGAGCGGCCTTTTTAGTATAGCTAATTACTATATACCCTTATAAGTTATAGGTATTTTAAATATATGGAATCTTTAGTTAATATAGTATTACAAGGAGATAAGTAATGAAAAACATATAGTAATAATGGTTACTTCAATAATGTTTGTCCTAGTACTGTTATCATTGACATCTGTACAAAGTGTCTCTGCAGCTACTGACAAGATACGGGTTACAATTAACAATAAATCTTTTAAGGCAAAATTGTATAATAATAGCGCTACTAAAAGTTTTAAAAAACGATTACCGATGAAATTGAAGTTTAGAGATTATGCATCTGAGGAGAAAATTGCTGATATTTCAGGACACTTGAATACTAAAGGAATGGCAGACGGTGGAAATCCTAAGCCAGGTCAGATTGCTTATTGGTCACCGCAACCAAGAATTGTTTTTTATTATAGTGATGTGGATTATTTTGATGGAATTCACTTAATTGGAAAATTCGATCAACCACAAAAAGCTTCTAGATATATTCAAAAACAGCATGGAAAAATAAAAGTAGTAATACAAAAATCAAAATAGTACTTGCCTTAAAGTTAACTTCAGGGTGTTAAATGGTACTTGTGGTACAAATGGAGGTACATGGATGACTAATTATAAAAATAAATTATTTACTGGTGAGCGTTCATTGTTTGGTGAGCACAACGCAGTAATTTCTGATACGACTTTTGGTGAAGGTGAATCACCACTCAAAGAGAGTCGTAATATTGATATCGACAATACGATTTTTAAGTGGAAGTACCCACTTTGGTATAGCAAGCACATCAACGTTGACCATTCAATTTTTGAGACAATGTCACGTTCTGGTATTTGGTATACTGATGACATCAAAATAACTGACAGTGCTTTGCAGGCACCTAAGTTATTCCGTCGTGGTAAGGATATCGAACTAACTAATGTACACTTTTCTGACGCCGAGGAAACTTTGTGGAGCTGTCAAAATATCAAATTGGACCATGTACAAGCTAATGGTAATTACTTTGGTATGAACAGTGAAAATATTCGTGTCGATGATTCTAGTTTCATCGGTAATTATATTTTTGACGGTGCCAAGAATGTTGAAGTGCATAATTCTACTTTTGTTTCCAAGGATGCTTTTGGAATTGTGAGAATGTGACAGTTTATGATTCAACTATCAATGGTGAATATTTGGGCTGGAACACTAAGAATCTAACCTTGATCAATTGTACGATTGAGAGTGACCAAGGCCTTTGCTACGTTGATCATCTCGTTATGAAGAACTGTAAGTTATTAGAGACAGATCTGGCTTTTGAATATTGTTCAGATATTGATGCTGAAATTACTTCAAGTATTGTCAGCGTTAAGAATCCTATCAATGGTAAGATTTCTGCTGAATCAATTGGTGAAATTATTTTTGATGATGACGATATCGATGCAAGTAAGACTGAGATCAAGTGTGATACTGAGGCATCAGCCAATGTCTAAGTATGATTTTGAGACGACGATAGATCGCCGCAAGACAGACTCTGTAAAATAGGATGTTTGTCACAGGAGTTGTTCCAGCTATTTCATAAGCTGTTCGTCGTGTGACTTCTTGAGGTTAAATATTGGAACTGTTCGCGATGGACTGAATCGTTTGAAAGTGGGAATAAAGAAGTATCAAAAGGGTTGATGGTAGATATTTTAGAGTTGAAAAAATAATTATATGAACTTTTTATTGTTTGAAAAAGGGGTCATATCTTACTTGTATTATTAAATATCAAGTAAGGTATGACTCCTTTTATGGTTCCAATTTATAGATTTTAAAGGATTGAAAAAATCAATCTTAAGTTCAACAGGGTAATAATTGTAGTTAAAGTCAATCCGAGTATCATTGTTAGTTTGTTGTTAACGTGTCTTCCCATGAGCTTCTTATTGCTGGTTAGAATTATCATCGGATAGAGTGTGAACGGCAAGGCGACACTCAAGGCAATTTGGGCATACACGATTAGATTCTCAAAGTCCTGTTCTTTGAATCCAACGGCAAAACCCATAAATAGAATGGGAATCAGAGTTACTAATCTGGTTAACAGGCGTCTTTGCCATAATGGTAGCCGAATATTGAGATATCCTTCCATAACTATTTGTCCGGATAAGGTGCTGGTAATGGAGGAAATCAATCCGGTCAGAAGTAATGCAAAGGCAAATAATTCACTCATGATGGGACTGGCTAGAGTTCCAGCAATATTAATACTCTTCAATCCATTGAAGACATCTTCGAAATCAGCCAGATTACTATTGGTGTGGAAGAATAGTGTTCCTCCAAGTACTAGCAATAAGGCGTTGATCAAGAAGGCCGCAACGAGGTGAACATTGGAATCCCATTTTGCAAAGCGCAAGGCCTCATCAACTTGAGCCGGATCATTGTGATCATATCTTCGACTTTGAGCTAGTGATGAATGGAGATAAATATTGTGTGGCATGATAGTAGCTCCCATGATACCTAAGCTGATAATAAGTTTCTTATGATTCTGCCACAGGTCATTAGTTGGTAACAGGCCAGTAGAGATAGTGGCCAGATTAGGGTGAGCTCTAAATACTTCGATGCCGAAAATGATCCCTACAGTCAAGATGGCGGCTAAAACAATAAATTCAATACGACGTATTCCGAATCTGAGGAATAATAAAACGATTAAGACATCTAATATAGTTAGTAAAATACCATAAAGTAGAGGTAGTCCGAATAGTAATCGCAAAGCTACAGCTGTGCCGATAACACCAGTCATGTCAGTCGCAACCATAGCCAATTCGTTAATGATCCACAAAATATAACGTCCAGATTTGGGGATTTTGGCCGATATTGCCTGAGCTAGATCTTGTCTAGCAACGACTCCTAGTTTGATCGACAATGTTTGCATAAACATGGCTACTATAATCGACATTAGTAGTACCGATAATAACTCATAACGATATTCACTACCGCCAGACAAAGATGTCAGCCAATTACCAGGATCCATGTATCCAACCGCAACTAACGCACCAGGACCACTGTATGCTAAGAACTTTTGTAGAAATGATGTTTCGTAAACACTGGGAACTTCAACACTTTCGTGAATCTCTTCGAGACTTTTCTTCTCCATTAGTCAGCCTCATTCATTCTTGATTGTGCCAAATCAGCTAAAAATTGACTAAAGTCGGGATTATCATTCATTGGTGGTACCAATTTGAAGTTGTCTCCACCACTAGCCTTGAAAGATTGATAGTTTTGGACGTTATCTTCTTCAAGTGTTTCCAAACAATCGACGACAAATGATGGTGTCACTATCAAGACATTACGCTTGCCCATGGCTACCAATTGATTGAGTTCATTTTTCAAATATGGTTTGAGCCAAGGCATTGGTCCGAATTTTGATTGATAAGCTGTTTTGATTTTTTCAGACGGAAAATTCAATAATTTGATAGTTTGAGCTGTGGTCTCAACACATTGTTCTTGATAAGGATCACCGTGCTTGACCATAGCTGTCGGGATGCTGTGGTAACTGAAGATCAACTCGTCATAGTCGTTGGCATCTAAGTATGGCTGAATCGTTTCGGCAAGTGTCTTGATGTATTCCGGTTGATCGTAGAAGTGCTTGATAATTTTAATTGGTACGTTGGCAGCTTCTGCCTGGTCAATGATCGATTGACTGGAGCTCTGAGTATATTGTGGAAATAGCGGCAGGACGACTACTTTGTCACATTTTTGAGCCATAAGTTTTAGAGTCTCAACAATATCGGGTTGTCCGTAGGTCATTGCCATTTGAACGTTCCAATTGGGCAATAATTGTCGGATATTGTCACGGATTATTTTGGTATATGCAATCAGTGGCGAGCCGGCCTTAGTCCAAATGTGTTTGTAGAAGGTCGATGAACGCCAAGTTCTTGTTGGTAGGATTATGCCGTTTAGGATTGGTTGCCAAACTGCTTTAGGCATTTCTATAACATTTGTATCGCTAAGGAATTCTTTCAAGTATGATTTAACGTCCTCAGAATTGGGTGATGCGGGTGAACCTAAGTTGACTAATAAAAGTCCATTTTTCATAATTATCAAACCTCCCGTATATGTAACTCAATTATAGAATATAATCGGTAAAACAATTACAATAATATTAATACTAGTAGGAAGAGGAATGAATATGGCAAAAATAGCGATAATTACAGGTATTTCATCAGGAATGGGACATGCAGCAGCACTATATTTTCATGAGAATGGATTCGAAGTCTATGGTGGGGCACGTCGAGTAGAGAAATTAGAAGATTTGAAAGATGCTGGCATTCATACACAACGATTGGATGTAACGGATAAGTTGTCATTGCGTGAATTGGTGGACCGCGTGGTTGCTGAACAAGGGAAAATTGATGTATTAGTCAATAATGCTGGCTATGGTGAATATGGTCCACTAGAAGAGATACCAATTGAAAATGCCCAGAAACAATTTGATGTTAACCTGTTTGGCGTTGACCGTCTAACTCAATTGGTACTTCCGGTTATGCGTCGACAAGGTTTTGGCCGAATTGTTAATATCTCGTCTATTGGTGGAGACATGTACACACCATTAGGTGGCTGGTATCACGCTACTAAAGCAGGATTGAACATGTGGAGTGATGTTCTAGATCAAGAAGTTCGTCAATTCGGAATTCGCTCAGTAGTTGTGCAACCAGGTGGAACAAAGTCAGAATGGAGCCATGTGGCGGTTGATAATATCAGAAAGAATCTATCTGATAATTCACCATATGAGCCACTAGTTGATAAATTAGATGGACTTTTATCTAGTTCATTTTCTGGAGCAACTTCTGAGGATTTAGCCAAAGTATTCTATAAGGCAGCCACTGATGTTCGTCCAAAGCGTCGCTACTTTAATGCTTGGACCGATCATGCAATTGTTACTTTTGCTAGAACGATGCCCAATTCTTATAAGTTTTTGATATCCAAAATAATGAAGTAAACGACTACTCCAAAACAGCTATGCATGGAAATCTGTTCAAATATGTTACACTGATTTAAGAATATAAAGCATAGGTGAGGGTCTTTGGAAGAAGCAATTAAAATTTTACGAGATAACCACTATAAGGTAACTAAACAGCGTATGGATCTGATTGATTTTCTCAGTAATTATACAGAGAATTACGTTCCCATAAGTTCTGTTGATGATTATATGAAGTCAATTTACCCTGGTATCAGTAATAATACAGTTTATCGGAATCTAAAAGAGTTCTCTGATATTGGATTAGTTGAATATCAAGAGAAGAACAAGACAATGATCAAGTTTCAGTGTGACTTTGATCAGATGCATCATCATCATTTTATTTGTTCTAATTGTGGCAAAGTAATTGAGCTGAAGGCTTGTCCTTTGAGCTTCTTTACCGATCAGTTACCAGGATGTGTTGTTGAATCACATGCTATGGAGATCTATGGACTTTGTCCTGAGTGTGCAGCAAAAAAATAGAGCAACACAAAAAGCCAATCGAATCGCGATTTCGATTGGCTTTTTTTTGATGTGGTTTACGTCATCGTTACCAGAGGCTCGACAAGGTAAGGGCATTTAACGAATTAATCGCACCTTATGAAAGTAACTATATTCTAATCTATTTTTAGATTAAAATCAATCAATTTATTTAGCACAAATTGCATCTTTTTTATACCGAGACAACTTACAAATTGAGGATCATTCATTCTGGTAGCTGTTAAATCAAGAATATGGTCATAGATAAAGTGATTTTTGTTTAGTGGCTGCACATATACCGAGTATATATAAAATAAACACATAATGTCATTGATTTTTGAATTATATAACAGGTTGTTATCCAGCTTGTATGTTTTTTTATTCAAATCGTCTATGTATCTTGTGATTTTGTTTTTAGAATTTTTCGAGTTAAACAAATTATTTATGAAACAATTATCGTGCGCGGTTAGATTTCTTATATTCTTACAATATAGAAGTGTGTTTCTTATATCTTTTAATTTTGATAATTTTGAACGTTTATAGTAAAAAATAACAAATCTACACAGAGTTCCAAATGACATTGATTCTAATAAAATCCAAATTGGTATGACAGTATCAGTATCTGTTGGTATATTTATGCCATTGATTTGAGTTTTGGATATGTATCCTATCGTTTGCTCATAACCAAGTGGATTATATTTTTTGAAATCTGTAACTATTCTATATCCGTTTTCACGATTATCATTTGTGATTAAATCCATAATTTTTGTTTTAACAGCTCGTTCGATATCTAATGACATTTTGAATAGTATCATTTTTAGACTTTTATCCACGTTTATTAGTGTTACTAAATATTGAAAATCCAAGTTGTCGTATTTTTTATTTGTTTTGGAAAAGTTGTTTAAATATAAAGTAAGTTTGTAATAATCATTGTAGTTTTGGAGAAATCTTTTTGCACCTTTTTCGGTACATAAATCAAATCTTATATTTTCACTTTTCATTTTCAGAATCATTTCATCATATGTAAGTTTATTATCCATATACTAAATTACGAAAAAAATCAGCCAATAATTTTGGCCGATTCCTTTAATCTGTATATTTCAAACCGACTTCAATGAAATACTGAAAGATACGGTTCTTTGTAATCTTGCCGACGACCTGAGTAGGGTCGTCTTTTTTTGTGACTGGAAGTGAGTCGACTTGATGTTGATAGAGCAATTTCCCGACTGAGATTATCGACATGTCAGCATCAACCGTTACTAAGTTAGGCATACGAGTCATGACCATACTGGCGATCATTGAATCAGCATCGGCGTTATTAACAGTTACAGCCAATAAGTCCTTACGCGAGATCAGTCCCAATAGCTTATTGTCATTATTCGTCACATACAATGACCCGACATCGTTGATGAATAGCTTGTTGACGCACTCAGGCAAAGTTGTATTAGGTTGAACGAAGATAGGTTGGATGAGGATATGGGCGATTGATTCTCCGAATAATTCGTCAAAGTCTAAGCTGGACTTTGGCAGTTGTGAGAATTCATATCCTACTTTTGGTCGTGACTTGAGAATCTCCGTTGCTGTAAGCAGGCGCAAGTCCCCACGGATCGTAGGCACACTTAGCTGCAATCTTTCAGCAATTTGTTCACTGGTCATCGGACTCTTTTTTCTGGTCATATCGATAATTTGTTTTTGGCGGTCAGTTAAATACATGATATATATCTCCCTAGAGTATATGTTGTTACATTAATTATAATATCACGTAGTATTTTTTGAAAGCTAATTATTAGCTAATGTTGCTTGAGCGGCCGCAATTCGGGCAACAGGTATTCTGAATGGTGAACAAGATACATATGAAATACCGATTTTTTCGAAAAATCGAATCGACTTAGGATCTCCACCGACTTCACCACAGACACCGATTGGAAGCTTCGAGTTGGTTTGGCGACCACGATCGACTGCCATACGCATGAGTTCACCGACACCTTCGGTATCGACAGTTTGGAAAGGATCATTTGGCAAAATACCTTGAGCAATATATTCGGGCATGAATGAACCAACGTCATCACGTGAGTATCCAAATGTTAATTGAGTTAAGTCGTTGGTACCAAAACTGAAGAAATCAGAAACTTCAGCGATTTTGTCAGCTGTGACACAGGCACGAGGCATTTCCATCATTGTACCGATTTTGTATTCAAGCGTGGCATCATTGTCGATTAGAATTTTTCTGATCGTTTGTTCGACAACATCACGGACCCACTTCATTTCTGTCTTTGAGTTAGTCAGAGGAATCATGATGTGTGGCTTAATGTCGTAGCTTCTTGATTTAGCTTGATGGCAGCATTAGTGATAGCTGTTACCTGCATTTGGTAAATATCCGGATATGTAACGGCTAGTCGATCACCACGATGTCCGAGCATGGGATTGAGCTCCTTTAATGAATCGATCCGAGCCTTTAAAGCATCAACAGTGGTATTGATTTCTTCAGCAACCAATTTGATCTCTTTGTCATCGTGTGGCAAGAATTCATGTAATGGTGGGTCAAGTAGTCGAACCGTCACGGACTTGCCGGCAGATAATTTATAGATCTCATAGAAGTCTTGTTGTTGCAGAGCCAGGATTTTTGCTAAAGGATCTTTACGGCCATCAGCATCTTTGGCGAGGATCAAGCGGCGCATTTGCAATAGTCGTTCGGGTTTGAAGAACATGTGCTCAGTTCGAGTTAAGCCGATACCGTCGGCGTCGAAGTCCAAAGCACGTTGGAAATCAGCCGGTGTGTCAGCGTTAGTGTAAACACCCATACGACTGATCTCTTTGGCCCATTCAAGTAGAGTTGACAGGTCATCATTGATGTTGGCTTCAGTCGTATCTAGTTGGCCAAGATATAAGTGGCCGCTAGTTCCGTCAACTGAGATCCAGTCGCCTTCATGGATCACGGTATCATCAACTGTCGCAGTTTTGTTGGCGTAACTAACTTGCAATGCATGTGCACCAACGACACCAGTTGAACCCATTCCACGAGCGACAACGGCTGCGTGAGAAGTCATACCGCCACGTGAGGTTACGATAGCCTCACTGACGACCATACCTTCGATATCTTCTGGTGAAGTATCTTGTCGTAAGAGGACGACTTTTTGATGTTGTTCGTCGTGAGCATTCTTGGCTGTTTCGGCAGTGAAATAAACCTGTCCACTCGCTGCACCAGGGGATGCAGGTAAGCCAGTAGCGAGAATATGTTGTCTTTCTAAGGCTTTGTGGGCGAACTCTGAATGGAGCATCGCCGAAATTGATTCTGGTTTGATTCGTTTGATAGCCGTTTCTTTGTTGATCAAATTCTCATTGACTAAATCGACTGCCACTTTGACAGCTGCGGCAGGGGTACGTTTACCGGCACGTGCTTGTAGTAGATAGAGTTTGCCATGTTCAATAGTAAATTCGAGATCCTGCATATCACGATAATGTGTTTCCAACTTTTCAGCAATTTTAGCGAACTGATCATAAATCTCAGGCATTGATGCACGTAAGGTTTCAATTGATTCAGGGGTCCGGACACCTGATACAACATCTTCTCCTTGAGCATTCAATAAGTATTCACCGAAGAGCTTCTTCTCACCAGTGGCAGGATTTCTAGTGAAGGCAACGCCAGTACCAGAGTCTTCACCGGCATTACCGAAGACCATTGTCTGCACGTTGACAGCTGTTCCCAGTGTTTCAGGAATGTCATTTTGACGGCGATAGACACGGGCACGGTTGTTGTCCCATGATGAAAAGACTGAATCAACGGCAGATAATAATTGCTCCTTTGGGTCCTGTGGGAAGACTTTGTTAGCTTCATTTTGATAAATTTCTTTGAATCTAGTTACGATGTTCTTTAAGTCGGCAGTTGTTAATTCGAGATCGGATTGATAATTGTGGGCTTTTTTTGTTTCTGTTAGAACGTTGTCGAAGGTATCTTCGTTGATTCCATAAACAACGTTACCAAACATAGCCAGTAGGCGACGATAACTGTCATAAGCAAAGCGTTCGTTGTCTGTGACTTTGGCTAGAGCAATCACCGAGCGGTCATTTAGTCCAATGTTCAAGATCGTATCCATCATGCCGGGCATTGAAATGGCGGCGCCGGAACGAACTGAGATAAGGAGTGGATTAGATTCGTCTTCAAATTTCTTACCAGTTGAAGCACTCAATCTATCTAATGCATGGTCGATCTCTAATTTCAAAGCTTCACTCAATTGATGGCTATTTTGTTGATATGAATGACAAGCTTCAGTTGTAATTGTGAATCCATGTGGTACGGGGAGATTCAGCCGAGTCATTTCAGCTAGATTAGCACCCTTGCCTCCTAAGAGATCACGCATGTCTTTGTTACCTTCAGAAAAGAAATAAATTTGTCTCATTATATATAACTCCTTAATTATTAATATGACGTACTAAATAATAATTAGAATATATATGATGTTGTAAATAATTGCAAGCGGTTTCTAAAGTTTTACCTATACCAATAAAAAAAGCCTGGCGATAATCGCTAGGCTTTCGTACGTTTGAGCTGATTTAATATTTTTTTGGCGCGGCGTTGAGTCTTCTTGCTTTTTGAATTAAGACGTCGCATTGCACTAGACCGGTCGATTTTTTCTGCCATTATTTGTCTTCCTTTTCTAATATCTTATTTAGTTGTTGGTATTGTGATAACATCCAATCCTTATAAGTCTTACCTGCAGGTAATGTCTCGGTGACCTTTAGGATCGGGATGTTATTTTCTTTGGCCAACTTGATCATATTGTCGACAGTTTTGCTGTCGGACTGTGAATTATACACTAAGAAGGCGATTTTTCCTTCTAAAATACCTTGACGCATATTCTTGACCACAGTAGGGGATGGATCAGTCCCATTTTCAACAGCTTTCTCGAAATCCTTGTTACCAACTTTGAATCCCATGGCGTTGATTGCATAGTCGAAGACTGGTTCACTGACGTAAACATTTTTATTAGTGGTTGCTTTAGCTTTGTTAGTTAATTCAGTTAATTCATTTTGGACCGGCTTTAGTGAAGCAATGTATTTTTTTGTATTAGCTTCAAAATACTTTTTGTTATCAGGTTGTTTCTTGCTGAGTTCCTTTGCCAAGCGATTGGCAAGTGCTGGCATAGTTGCTGGATTATACCAGAGGTGAGGATTAGCGCCAGTTTTTTTGTTGAGGATGTTTTCACCAACTTTGATGAAAGAACTATCGGACCTTTTACCCAGCTTGTTCATCCATGAATCGTAACCAAGACCGTTGGCGATCACTAGATCAGCACCAGATACGTCTTTGGCAATGGCAGTGGTGGGTTCGTAATCGTGAGGGTCGACACCAGGCTTATTGATGATCGATTCAACTGATCCCTTATTACCAACGACTGCCTTGGCTACTTCACCGTAGAAATCAGTTGTTGCAACGATTTTGATTTTACTATCGTTTGCTGACGACTTATTGGAATTACCGCAGGCGGTCAATATAATACCTAATAGAATGATTCCAATAGTAGCAATTAGAGCTTTTAAACCTTTGAAGTGCATATATGTTTCTCTCCCTTAAATAGTAATTATTACTAATTAAGGATATCTGATTGATGGTGATTTGTAAATAGTAATTATTATCATTTACAAGTTGGGATGCTTTTGGGTTGGATATGGTGGATTCGTGTTTTGACTTTGAATGATTGTCATGGTTTTGTTTTTATGGGGTTTCTGTAGGTTGTATATTTCTACTAATTATAGTAAGTACGTGGAAGTATTCATAAATGTTGACCTTTTTTGTACAAAAAAAGATGCTGACGATTTTCAGCACCTTTGTATATTTACTTAGAATTTTAAACTGATTGAGATTTAAGAAGCTTTTTACCAAGTGCACCACCTGGATGGAATGTTGCAAAGTTTTCTTTGGTGAAACCCTTTAATTCAGAAACTGTACAAGCAATTGAATCACCAACAACTAAAACACCAGTTGAACTATTTGTAGGAGCAAGATTTAGCTTGTCCGCTTCGTGATCTATTGGAATAACTAAAGTTAAATCGCACTGTTTAGCTAGTGATGATGTATCTTTACCAGTAAATGCAATTAATTTTGTTCCAATTCTCTTAAGAGATGGTATTGGGGCCAAGATTTCCTTTGTTTCACCACTGTTTGAGATGAGAACAACTGTATCATTTTTTTGAATCATTCCCAAATCTCCGTGGACACTTTCCGTTGCATGAACAAAAAATGATGGAGTTCCGGTACTAGAAAATGTTGCTGCAAGTTTTCTACCAATTAGGCCTGACTTACCAACACCCATAAAAATTAATTTTCCATCTATATTGAGTAGTGTATCAATCACATCATTGTAATTGTTATCTGTAACACTACTATCTATTTCTTGTAGAGCATCAATTTCACTCTGCATGAATCCATGTACTAATGCTGAATAATCTTTTGACATTTGAACTACCTCCATACTAACTTTCTACCTTTATTCTTTAACATTTACCTATATTCGGTCAATTGAAGTTAGTTCCACATTATGTTTGTAGAGAGGATTCTAAGTACAATGTTAAAGGATTCACTAAGTTACATAAATCGTTTGATATCAAGGCATATAGAGATTTGATAATTGTTGTGATTGTAATTTATGTAGACTATCAAGCAAAAGCTGAAAGCGATTACAGTTGTTTTGGATACTAAACCGAAATTATAATGAACTCGTAAAAGAAATTAGGCGGTGTTGTTAATGATTGAAAAGATTGTACAAGAGGATTTGATAAAACTAAATATTAAAGCCAATGATTGGAAAGATGCAGTTAGAAAATCTGCACAGCCGTTGGTGGATGATAATTACATTACAGAAAACTATGTTTCTGAAATTATTAATTCTGTTAATGAATATGGACCTTATTTTGTCATTGCACCTCATGTAGCATTGGCACATGCACCTAGTGAATCTGGAGCGGAGAAACTCGCCATGGGCATTTCTACTTTAGAACCAGCAATAAAATTCAACAATGCTGATAATGATCCTGTTTCATATGTATTTACTTTAAGTGCACCAGATAGTGATTCACATTTAAAAGCAATGCAAGAATTAGTAGGATTATTGTCAGGCAGTGAATTTTATAAGGTTTTAGACGAAGCACAAAGCTCAGGAGAAATTTTACAGTTCATAAAAGATTCAGTATTAAACAATAAAGTATCCTAAGAGGATAACGGAAGGAAGTATTTATTATGGTTAAAGCTTTAGTAGCATGTCGTGCAGGAGTTGGATCAAGTTTGATGTTGAAAATCAAGTTGAATGAGGTTATTAGTGAGCATGATCTTCCAGTTCAAGTAGAGCACTCATCATTGGATGGATTACCAAGTTTTGATGGTCCCATTGTTGTCTCATTGAGTGATGTTGCAGATGAATTGAAAGAACAAGGAATTAAAAAAGAAGTAGTTGGTATTAAGAATATCCTTGATAAAGATGAAATTTACACTAAGCTATCTGCCGCACTGAAAAATATTGGTGAAGAATAATCTTTTAAATTAAAAATTCCGAGGGGGACGGATATATGAATTTCTTAGTAAGTTTACTATCTAATCCGGCAATTCTATTAGCTATTGTTTCTTGTATTGGTTTGGTTGCCCAACATAAAAAGGGAACTGAAGTATTAACTGGTACTTTCAGAACAGCCATTGGTTTCTTAATCTTTGGTGTTGGTGCCACAACAATGACAGGAACATTACAAAATTTTAACGTTATGTTTCAAAAGGGCTTCCATTTGACAGGTGTTATTGCCTCACCTGAAGCCGCAACCGCATTGGCTCAAGGTAAATATGGATTTGTAGTTTCAGTTACATTGATTATGGGATTTATCATGAACTTGGTATTTGCCAGAATCACACCATTTAAGAACGTGTTCTTCACAGGTGGTCACAGTTTATTCTTCGCCTGTGTTCTAGCATTAATTCTGAAATCATATGGATACAGTAATACAATCGCCATTATTATTGGTGGTACATTATTAGGATTTGTTTCCGCAGCATTACCACAATTATGTCAACCATTTATGAGAAAGATCACTGGCGGAGATTTTCAAGCTATTGGTCATTTTAATATGATTGGTTATGCTCTATCTGGTTTACTTGGTGGAGTTTTCAAGAAACACAAAGATGAAACAACAGAAAATATTAACTTCCCACAATGGTTATCTTTCTTCAAAGATTTCTTAATGGGTGTCGCTGTTGTTATGTTAATTATCTTCTATGTAGCTGCAATCGCTGCAGGTAAGACAGTTGTTCAAAAATTAGCTGGTACAACTGACTGGTTAGTATTCCCAATGATCCAAGCACTAACATTTACAGCCGGAATTTCAATCTTGATGACTGGTGTTCGTATGTTCTTGGCTGAAATCACAGCAGCTTTCGTTGCTATTTCAGAAAAATTCATTCCTGGATCACGTCCAGCTTTGGATGTTCCAACAATTTTCCCATTTGCACCAACAGCTGTTTTGGTTGGTTTCTTAAGCTCATATGTTGCTGGACTATTGGCAATCGTTGTAATGGTCTTCATGAAGTTCCCTATCGTTATTATTCCCGCCGCCCACATTTGCTTCTTCTCAGGTGGTACAGCCGGAGTATTCGGTAATTCAACTGGTGGTTGGAGAGGCGCCGTATTAGGTTCATTTGTTGTTGGACTATTACTAGCCTTCTTACCATTACTTCTATATCCAACATTTGCTGGAATGGGTATTACAGGATCAACATTCCCTAACGTTGATTACAACGTTATCGGTTCATTGCTAAATTGGTTCTTAGGTTTAATTCACTAGTTATTTAATACTTTAGGAGGAATTTTAAGTTATGGTTGATGTTTCAGGAATCATAGTTGCGATGGTTACACCGCTTGATGATGAGCAAAATATTAGTTACGAAAAGACATCCAAACTTTTGGATCGCCTATTGGAACATAAAATTAATGGTATTTTCATATTGGGTACAAATGGAGAGGCATATGCTCTCACACAAGATGAGAAATACGATTTTGCTAAATATGTTATTGATTATGTTAAAGGCAGAACAAATGTATATGTTGGAACAGGCTTAAATAGTACAAGAGAAACAATTGCATTTAGTAAGAGAATTGCAACTTTGAATCCTGATGCCTTGTCTGTTGTTACACCATATTTTGTAGCACCAACACAGGAAGAATTGATTGATCATTTTGAAAAGCTCACAAATGCTGTTTCAGTACCAATCTTAATTTATAATATGCCCGGTAAAACAGGGGTAAACGTGGATCCAGAGACTGTTGCAGTCTTGTCAAAGAATAAAAATATCATTGGTGTTAAAGACAGTTCTGGAAAAATCGATAATATGAAAGGCTATTTGAAACTTCGTAATGACAGTAGCTTTGCAGTTTTAGCAGGATCTGACTCTAAAATATTGGCATTACTTGAAGCTGGTGGCGATGGGGCCATTTCAGCTACAGCTAATTTATTAACACAAAATAACGTTGATATTTATAAGTACTTCAAAGATGGAGATTTGGAAAATGCAGAAAGATGTCAAAAACAAATTGAACCTTTGAGGGAAATATTACATATGCGTACTACACCAACGGCTCTTAAAGCATCAGTGACCGCTTCTGGCGTTGACGTTGGGCCCGCACGTTATCCCGCAAGCATGCCAACTTCGGAACAAGAAGATAAGATTAAAGAAATGGTCAAGTATTATAAGGATAACAAGATTATTTAGAGGTGTATTTTATGAAGAAACTAGATCGAATGAATAGAATCATTAATTCAGGTGCTCTTGCAGTCGTTCGTGCTGAACCTGATAGAGTGGTTGAAATTGCTGAAGGAATTGTTAAAGGTGGAGTAGATGTTATGGAGGTTAGCTACACAATGGCTAGTGCTCCTGAATCTATTAGAACTCTTCAAAAGAAGTTTGGAGATAAGCTATTAGTTGGAGCTGGAACAATCCTAGACGGACCAACTGCTAAAGATGCAATTTCTAATGGTGCTGATTTTATATATTCACCAATATTTGATAAAGATGTTGCTGTGTTATGTAACCAATATCAAATTCCTTATGCTCCTGGATGTACTTCAGTTACAGAAGCAATTGAGGCGTTGAGAGCTGGAGCAACATTTGTAAAGATATTCCCATACGGAGGAATTGTAGGACCAGTCTTAATTAAGACCATGAAAACACCGATTCCATACTTACCATTAATAGAGTCAGGTGGGGTAAATGTGGATAATGTTACAGATTGGTTTGAAGCTGGAGTGGACGTTGTAGGAATTGGAGGAGCCTTATCAAAGGGTTCTGTAGATGATATTGCAAAATCAGCTGCAATCTTCAGAAAGAAAATTGACGAGTTCCGTCAAAAATAGTTTTAAAAAGCTGTCAGTCTTATAATGGGACTGTCAGCTTTTTGTGAATCTAAGAGGGGGACTTTGATGCTAGATCAAAAGCAATTACAAATTATTGATAAACTGATTCAAAATCCAATTTTGACAAAGGATGAGTTAATTAAAAATCTTTCATTGACTGATCGACAAATAGAATATTCGATTGATAAACTTAATCAGTATTTATCAGACCAGGGTAAAAAGAAAATAGATTCTGAAGGTGTATATATAACAATACCCAGTGATACCTATAAATTTCTTTTAAGTATAAGAGTGTCCGATAATTTAACTTCATTGAAAGGTTATATTCTTAGCACAGAAGAGCGTAAACTCTTTTTGATTCTTCTGTTATCTACAAATAATGATTATTTGTCTTTGGTTCATTTACAAGAGCTTTTACAAGTTAGTCAATCGACAGTATCAAAAGATTTAAAACAACTTGAAGTAGAGTTATTAGATGAGCAATTAAAAATAAGTTATGATAGAAAAAATGGTTATAAAATTATCGGAAATGAGAATGCAGTTAGAGGTTATTTGATAAAATCGGTTGCCAATGAATTGGTTGAAAATAGGGCTGATTTACTGGATAACTTTATAAAATTAAATAGTGATTATAAAATAAAAGACATGTTCGATTTAGTTTCTAGTGAGTCCAATAAATATGATATTGATTTTGTAGAAAATAGATTGAGGGAATTTTGTTATATCTTAGTAATTATTTTAAATAGATTATTGATGAAACCAAATTATATTCCTGCTAAAGCAAAGTATTATGAAATAAATAAGACTAACGAATACACATTTTCAAAAGAAATACTAGAAAAACTCGGAATAACAAATGTAAATACAGTTAAGTATATGACAACAATTGTTTTGTGTTTAAGTATCGGTGGTTACGATAATTTAATTGAGGATAAACATATCTATGACATTACTAGTTCAATTGTGACAAAGTTTTCAGATATATCCGGTATTAGTTTTGTTGATAATGACAAAGTTGTTCATCAATTATTTACTCATTTCAGATCTATGTATTTTAGACTTCAATTTAAATTTCCTATTACAAATCCATTAACTAAACAGGTTGTACATGAATATGGAGAAATTTTTTCATTGGTTGCTCAAGCTGTTATTCCATTTAAGGATGAATTGGGTAAAGTTCCAGATGAAGAAATAGCATTTTTAACGATTCATTTGATTGGTTTTATTTACAATTCCAACAGTCAAAAGAAACATTTTTTATCTGCTGCAATAGTATGTCCCAATGGCATTGGAAGTTCAGCACTTGCTTATTTACAGTTAACTAGTTTGTTTCCCAATATTAAGTTTTTGGTACCATTCCCCTATGCAGATTTAGATAAGCACATGGATGAGATAGATATGATCTTTTCGACATTTTATCGAAGTGAACTGTTTGCCAAAGGTAAACCCTGTTTTGTCATTAATCCTATTATGACAACAAATGATAAATATTCTGTTATGCAGAAAGTAAATAGTGAGTTTTCTACGACTGATTTTGTTGTACCGACATTGGATTCAGTTATGAGAATTATTAGTCATAGCGTTGATAATGCAGATGTATTAGGCAGAATTAGAAAAGAATTGGCAGACAATGTTTTCAAACCAAAAGCAGTATTCAACAAGCGTAAGATTTCTCTACTAGATGTTTTAAAGCCAGAATTTGTTAAATTAAAAATAGAAAGTACAAACTTTGCTGATGCCGTGTTAACTGCAGCACAACCGCTTTTGGATGAAAGAATAATTAATAATGGATATGTAAGTGAAATAGTTGAGCAAATTAAAAAAGGCGATTCTACATTCATTATTGCTCCAGATATAGCATTACCTCACACTAATCCACATTATGGTGCAGAGAAAATTGGGGTTGGGCTTGCTACTTTGAGAAAGCCATTAATTTTAAAGAGCAACAAAAGAATCAAATACATATTTATTTTAAGCGCGATCAATTCAACCGATCATTTGAGTGCTTTACAGGACCTAATGTTCTTATTAAATATGGAAAGCTTTTTGCATCTGCTAGATAATCCGGAAACTACGGTCGATGATGTAATGAATTTCATTTATCAGCAATTGAATGATTAAATGCTTTTATAGGTTAAGCTTATAATTAAATTGTCTTTAATAAGGGGAATTTTATGGAGATATATTTTGTTAGACATGGACAGACCATTTTCAATCTAATGAGTAAAATGCAAGGATGGTCAGATACACCTCTTACTGATAAAGGCGTTGAAGATCTTAAAAAGACAGGAGAATATCTTAAAAATACCCATTTTGATGCACTTTATAGTTCAGATTTAAAACGAGCTATGGATACGGCAAAGATATTAGAGAGTAAAAATGAAGTAAGCAAATTAAATCTTAAAACAAGTAGGAACTTTCGAGAGATTTTTTTCGGTTCCTTTGAGGGTCTAAATAATATTGACACTTGGAAAGATATTGGACGAAATTACGGAATAAATAATCAAAACAATATAATTAAAAAATATTCAATTGATTTTGCGAGAAATGCGATGAAGGATGCTGACCCATTTCACTATGCTGAAAATGCAGATGAATTGAATACAAGAATGAACGATGGATTTAGGCAATTACTCAGAGAGAATGAAATCGATTCACGAATACTTGTTGTTACGCATGGTACTTTTATAAAAACTATGATGTTAAAATTTTATGATAAAGATATGGATCCTGCTGATGCCTATCCTGAAAACGGTAGTGTATTGAAAGCCAATTTGAGTAATGATGGTATAAAAATATTGGAATTTAATATTCAAGGGTTCATAATTACGTTTTTTCGATCATTAACCAAAATGATGAGGAGGCATATGATGGAAGTATATTTTGTAAGGCATGGACAGACAATCTTTAATTTAATAAATAGGATGCAGGGATGGTCAGATACACCACTTACAAAGCAGGGAATTGAAGACCTAAGGCTGACTGGAAAATATTTACAAAATACAAAATTTGATGCAATATACAGTTCGGATTTAAAAAGAGCCATGGATACAGCTGAGATAATAAAAGATGAAAATTTGAAGAACCCTCCAGAAATAAAAATCAGTAGTAACTTTAGAGAAATATTTTTTGGCTTTTTTGAAGGCTCAGAAGCGGCAAAAACTTGGAAGATGTTAGCAAAGCCATATGGTTGTTCTACTCAAAATGAGGTCTCAGCAAAATACTCGATTGAGTTTGCTAGAGAAGTTTTAAAAAGGGCAGATCCCAAACAATGGCTGAAGATGTTAATGATTTAGGGGTTAGAATAGAAAAGGCTGTGGACCAATTATTATTGGAGAACTGTATGGATTCCAGAATTTTAGTAGTAACTCATGGAGCATATATAGAAACATTGTTATTGAAGTATTTTAAGTCAAATTTTGGTAGTTCAAGGGCATTTCCCGATAATGGTAGTATTACTATTACTAATTTAACTAATGACGATTTTAAACTTTTAAAGTTCAATTTTGTTCCCGAGATTGCTGAATAGCAAGATATTAAAGAGATAATCAATGATTATCTCTTTTTTTGTTGTAATTTTTGAACGAACATAAAACAAAAAAAGTGAACATAATTTCATTGATAACGTTTACATATGTAAAAAATGATGCTATTCTATTGTCATCAGATATGAAAGGGGTTTCAACTATGAAACTAAATAAATACATTGATCACACATTACTAAAACCAGAAGCTACAGAATCACAAATAGATAAAGTTATTGCTGAAGCAAAAGAATATGACTTCGCTTCAGTTATGGTAAATCCATATTGGGTTAAACATGTTCATGAAGCACTTGAGGGTTCAGATGTAAATACTGCTACTGTAATAGGATTTCCTCTAGGAGCAAATACAACAGCTATCAAAGTTGCTGAAGCAAAACAAGCAATTGACGATGGTGTTGATGAATTAGATATGGTTCTTAATATTGGTGAACTAAAAGGAAAGAATTATGACAAGGTTGAACAAGATATTAAGGCTGTTGTCGAAGAAGGACATTCAAATAAGAAGCTAGTTAAAGTAATTATTGAAACGGCATTGTTAACGGACGATGAGAAAGTTAAAGCTGCTCAATTAGTTATGAATGCTGGGGCAGAGTTTGTTAAGACTTCAACAGGGTTCTCAACTAGTGGTGCAAAAGTTGAAGATGTTAAGTTATTAAAAGATACTGTCGGAGATCATACTCAAGTTAAAGCTTCAGGTGGTATCCACTCTAAAGAAGAAGCTCAAGCAATGATTGATGCTGGTGCTACAAGACTTGGAACTAGTGCAAGTATTAAAATTATTAACGGCTAGATAAGAAAGGAATAAATAATGGATAATACATCAGTACATAAAACAGGTGGCCATGGGTTTCATCTTTTTAAACTCCATGCAAAGCAAATGGACGATGGATATTTAAATAAGATTCCTATTTTCCAATTCATTTTATTATCATGCCTTTTTCCTATGTGGGCGGCTGCCGCAAGTTTAAATGATATTTTAATCACACAGTTTAAAACTATTTTTACTTTAAGTAATTTTGCTAGTGCTTTTGTTCAAAGTGCATTCTACGGAGGATACTTTGTAATTGCTATTCCGGCTTCTATTGTAATTAAGAAGACATCTTATAAAATTGCAATTTTGATTGGACTGTTTTTCTATACTGCGGGATGTATGTTATTCTTTCCAGCATCCACAATGGCTACATATAGTGTCTTTTTAGTAGCTTTATTCGCCATTGCGATTGGATTAAGTTTTTTGGAAACATCAGCAAATACTTATAGTTCTCTATTAGGACCTGAGAGTTCATCAACATTGAGATTGAATATTTCTCAAACATTCTATCCTGTTGGTGCTGTAACGGGTATTTTACTTGGTAAGTACTTAATTTTTGGATCTGGAGCAAGTCTAGAAAAGCAAATGAGTGGTTTATCTGGTTCTGCCAGAATTGCTTTTGGTGAACAGGCTTTACAAAAGACTTTACTGCCATATAAATATATTATCGTTGTGTTAATTGCGGCAATTATTATTTTTGCATTGACTGAATTTCCAGCAAGTAAAGTTAAGAGTGATGCATCTGCTAAGGGTGCTAAAATTACTGAAACTTTGAAATATTTGCTACATAATAAACCCTTCAAAAAGGGTATCTTCACACAATTCATGTATATCGGAATGCAGACGGCCGTATGGTCATTTACAATTCGTTTAGCTATGAGTTTAAATACTAGTATTAATGAACGTGATGCTTCTACATTTATGATTTTTAGTTATATTGCGTTCTTCTTGGGTAAAGTTGCAGCTAACTTCTTAATGAACAAATTTGGTTCATCAAAAATCTTACTTTGGTTCAGTATTATTGGATCGATTGCATTGATATACATTATTTTGGTACATAATATGACCGCTGTATATGCAGCAATCTTAGTAAGTGGCTTGTTTGGTCCTTGTTGGGCAACAATCTATGCTAAGACATTGAGTACAGTTAAAGATAAGCGTCATACAGAAACAGCTGGTGCCATTATTGTTATGTCAATTATTGGTGGTGCATTTATTCCTTTAGTTCAGGGATTAGTTGCTGATTGGACGAAATCAATGTCATATTCATTTATTGTTTCATTAGTATGTTTCGTTATTGTTTTGTTCTATTCACGTAATCAAGTTAAACAAGGTAATTAGTAGTTTGATTATAAAATTTAATTAGGAGACTTTAAAATGACAAGTACAATTCATTTAACACATAGTCTATTTAATGAGAAACCATTTAAAATTTTAGAAAATGATGATTTCACAGTTGAATCATTTGTTTATCCTTCCGGTGTCGAAGGATTAAAAGTAAGTAATTCGCGTGGACATCTAACATTGCTTCCATACATGGGAATGATCATTTGGGATGCAATCTTTGACGGTCAGTCATTGAAAATGAAAGATATGTTTTCACAACCTCTTCCTGGTAAGGGAATTGCCGATACATATGGATGCTTCCAATTCTCATCAGGTTTATTAGCCAATGGTACCCCAGGTCCAGAAGATAATTATCAATTGCACGGTGAATTTCCAACATCAAAGATGGTTGATGCTTACATAGAGCTTGATGGAGATTCATTAAAAGTTGGTAGTAGTCATGAATATGTTAAGGGATTTGGATATCACTATCTAGCAAAGCCAAGTGTAACTATGCACAGTGGTAGTGGATTGTTTGATATTAAGATGAGTGTTACAAACTTATTGAAAGATCAAAAAATGCCTCTACAATATATGTGCCATATGAACTATGCATATCCAGAAAATGCAACTATGACACAATCAGTTCCCGACAATGCCTTCAAGTTACGTGAGAGTGTTCCAAGTCACGTTCACCCAACGAAAGAATGGCTTGCATATAATGATGAATTGAAAGCTAGCGGCAAGATTATTAATAAACTAGATGATTCAAGTCGTTATGATCCAGAAATTGTATTCTTTACAAGTGATTTGACTAAGTTTGCTGATAAAGCTGAATTTAGAATGAATTTGGCAGATGGAAAGAATTTTGTGACTAAGATAACTACTGCACAATTTCCAATTGTTACTCGTTGGATTCTATATAATAAGGATCAACAAGTTGCAGCATTTGCATTACCTGGAACAAGTCGTCCAGAAGGATACCATGCTGCAGAAAAGGCTGGTACTTTGATTTTCTTGAATCCATTGGAAGAACGTAAATTCAGTGT
Organism: Companilactobacillus nodensis DSM 19682 = JCM 14932 = NBRC 107160; assembly: GCF_000615905.1. Taxonomy (GTDB): domain Bacteria; phylum Bacillota; class Bacilli; order Lactobacillales; family Lactobacillaceae; genus Companilactobacillus; species Companilactobacillus nodensis. The sequence goes on along the minus strand of NZ_BAMN01000013.1, from coordinate 28,549 downwards.
AACTACTGGATTAGAACACTAGGAGGTATACAAAAATATGAGTGATATTACTGTAATCGGATCAAACATGATAGATTTAATGACGTATTTGGATAGAATGCCAGTTGAAGGTGAAACTGTATCTGCACCAGAGTTTGAAATGGGATTCGGTGGAAAAGGAGCTAACCAAGCAGTTGCTGCTTCTAGATTAGGATCAGATGTAAGTTTCATTTCTATGGTTGGTCATGATAATTTTGGTAAGGAACAATTAGATAACTTTAAGAAATCAGGTATTGATACGACTGGAATTGGTGTTGGAGATTGCAATAGTGGTGTTGCTCCTATTTTCGTTGACCCTTCATCCGATAATAGAATTATTGTTATCAAAGGTGCTAATAATGAATTAACTCCTGAAGTTTTAGATGAATATGAGGATAAGATTAAGAACTCTAAGCTAGTTGTATTGCAACAAGAAATACCATTAGAAACTAATTATCATGCAATTGATTTGGCTGTTAAAAATAATGTTCCTGTGCTGTTAAACCCGGCTCCAGCTAATAAGGATTTAAATATGGAATATGTTTCTAAAGTTGAATTTTTCTCCCCTAACGAGACGGAGTTAGCAACCTTAACTGGATTACCAACTAATAATCTTGATGAAATTAAAGTTGCCGCCAATGCCCTTATTGAAAAGGGGGTTGGAAATGTTATCGTGACGATTGGTTCTAAAGGTGTCTTATGGGTTAATAAAGAACATAGTGAAATTGTACCCGGAAAGAAAGTCGCTGCGGTGGATACTACAGGTGCAGGTGATTCATTTATTGGTTCATTTGCACATTACTTTACAGAGGGTGAAAGTGTTCCAGAAGCATTAAGAGATGCTAATCAATATGCTGCTGTTACTGTTACCAGAAAAGGGACACAGAAGTCATATCCAACTAAAGCTGAATTAGATGAAATATTAAAGATTAAGGCTTAGATAAAAAATAACATGTTGGAAACCCAACATGTTATTTTTTATATTATGTATGATAATGTATGTTATATAAGTAATTAAGGAGCTTTTATTATGGAAAGCACAGAGATGAAGCGAATAAAGCAATCACTTAGAGTTGCGCGATTTTATTACCAAAGTAATTTTGATCAGAGTAAGATTGCTAAAGAAATGGGGTTATCTAGACCTACGGTTTCTCGATTGCTTCAGTATGCTCGCGATAATGGTTATGTTGAAATAAATATTAAAGATCCGTTTGATGATACTTCAAATATAGAGAATGCATTAGAAAGTAAGTATTCATTGTCAAAGGTTATCGTTGTATATTCTCCGTCTAATGATTATAGGACAATTATTAAAAGTATAGGAAAGGTTGGAGCCGAATATCTGGAGAGAATAGTAAAGGATAATGATATTGTTGGTGTTACTTGGGGGCAAACTATGCGAGAAATAGCTAATAATTTATTACCAGAGGATAACAATCAGCAGGGTGTACAGGTTGTGCAGTTGAAGGGTAGTGTCACCCATTCAATGACCAATAACTTTGCTAATGAAGTTATTAATGATTTTTCGACGGCATTTCATGCTGATTCAGAAAGTTTACCATTACCAGTTATTTTTGATAATCCAGAAACTTGTCGTTTGGTTCAAGAAGATCGACATATTGAATATATTATTAAGCAAGGGAAAAAATCAAGTATTGCATTGTATACAGTTGGGACTGTCAGAGATGATGCGATGTTATTCAATTTAGGGTATTTAAATGATAATGAGATAGCTGAGTTGAAAAAAGAAGCCGTTGGTGATATAAGTTCTAGGTTTATAAATGCTGATGGGAAAATAGCGGATCAGGAGTTGAACAGTCGTACTATTGGTATAGATTTGGAGAGTTTGAAAGATAAAGATTATTCCATTTTAGTTGCTGGTGGTGAAAGAAAGTTAAATTCTATTCATGCTGCTTTACTAGGCCATTACGCAAATGTATTAATTATTGATGAGAATACCGCAAAAAAATTGATTGAAATGTAAAAAAAGTTACCAGTAGGTAACTTTTTTTATTTATTTAAGTTTTTTACTGATGTTCCAATTTCTAATGAATCTCGAATTATATTGCTATCGATATTACTTTTATTATCATCAAGAGCCTCTATAGTTTTTTCTAATGTGCTTTTTGCTAATTGCTCTATGTTTTGCTTTATACAAGTGACTTTTGGCTCAATAATTTCTTGAGAATCTAATTGTCCAAAAGACACTAAGGATATATCCTGAGGTATTCGTAGATTTAATTCATGTATTGCCTGGATAATACCAATTGTCATCAGGTTGTTTGAGCTAAAAATTGCAGTACATGGTTCATCACTTTTTAAATTATTGGTCAAAAAGGTGTAAGTATTTTTATAAGCGTCTTCTTGCTTGTAATACCCTTTTACGACATTTTTTTCATCAAACTGTAGGTTATTTTCTTCTAATGCAGCCTTGTATCCGAATAATCTATCCTGTGCAGTTATTGCTTTATCAGTACCAGATACAAACATTATCTTTTGATGTCCTTGTTGAATAAGATATTCTGTTAAAATTTTTGATTCAGAAAAATTATCACTACCTACGAAGGGAATATCCAGTATCCCCATATTTCTATCTATCAATACTATTCTTGTCCCTGCATCAGTTAATTGTCGTAATAATTCAATGTTTTTAGCAGCAGGTGATATGACTATTGCATCAACATCTTTATCCTGAAGAGTGGATAGTATTCTTTTTTCTTTCTCCTCCGATTCATCAGTGTTACACACCAATAAGTTGTATCCTTTTTCAAATAAACCGTCATCAATTTTTTTTTGCGATTTTGGAGTAGTAAGGATTATTTATATCAGCCACAACTAATCCAATTAAGTTTGATTTTTTTGTCCTCAAGTTTCTGGCAGATGAGTTTCTGCTAAAATTTAGTTCATCAATTGCTTTCATTATTTTTTCACGGGTTTCTTTTTTTACTGGATAGTTTCCATTTAATACTCTGGAAATAGTAGTTATTGAGAAACCAGATCTCTCAGAAACATCTTTTATAGTTGCTTTTTGCATGGTTATTCCTTTTTATATAAACGTTATAGTTATATAAAATGTTATCACAAATGAAAATATAAAACCTAGCCAATTTTTTATCGTTTATAGAAAACGTTATCTGTTAAATTTGACTGCCAATTGAGAAAAATTACAGATCAAACATATTAATTTTGAAATAGTTAGTATTTATCCACTATATTTTATAAAAATATTGTTGACAGCGCTTACTTATCGTTATATAGTTAGTTTCGTAATAGAAAACGTTTTCTATAAAAAATTAAGGAGATTTTCAATATGCTTACATCAAAATTATTACATCCAGCTATTTTACGTGCCATTGCCAACTGTGGTCACGGAGACAAGATTTTAATCACTGATGGTAATTATCCATTGGACTCAGATGTTAATGAATCTACCGAAAAAATTTATTTAGCTTTGAAACCAGATCTACCTACAGTAACAGATGTCCTTGAAACGTTAAATACACAAATCAATTTTGAAAAAGCTGAAGTTATGACTCCAGGTGAAGGTGAACAACCAGCCATTTACGATGATTTTAAAGAAATTTTAGATATGAAAGAATTATCAAAATTAGGACGTCAAGAATTTTACGATGCATGTAAAAAGTCTACTAATCTTAAATTAGGAATTAATACTGGTGAAACAAGAGTATTTGCAAATATTCTACTTACTGTTGGTGTTAGATAGTCTGTCTTTGAAAGGGTAAAAATGGAAAAATTATCTATATTTAAACGAGTAATGAATGATGAGTTAACGGCCGTTGAAGATGTTTTGAAAAGAGTAGATGACAATTCAAATGACTATTCCAAAATAATTGATCTAATTGTTAATTTAAAAGGTCGTTTGATTTTTACTGGTGTTGGTAAATCAGGTCACATCGGCGAAAAACTTGCTGCTACCTTTGCAAGTACAGGGACACCATCGTTTTTTGTACATGCTACTGAATCCATGCACGGGGATTTGGGAATGATTACTAAGGATGATTTAGTGATAGATATTTCTAATTCCGGTGAAACTAAGGAATCTTTGGCACCGATAGTACCTATTCACAGAATTGGTGCGAAAATTGTAGCTTTAACAGGTAATAGACATTCAACTTTAGCTAAGAAGTCGGATTACTTGTTTGAGGTTCATGTTGATGGCGAAGCTGATAAATTTAATTTGGCTCCTACAAAAAGTTCGACGGCTGTTTTAGTTGCTGGAGATTCTTTAGCAATAACAGTATCAGAATTAAAAGGCTTTTCTGAAAGAGATTTTGGTATGTTTCATCCAGGTGGTGCTCTAGGCAAACGACTTTTGGATGAAGGAGCTATGGAGGGCGAAGGACAATGAAGAAAATATTAGTTATTGGTAGCTTTATGACTGATTTGGTTGTTCAATCTGAACGATTTTGTAAAGAAGGAGAAACAATAATTGGTCAATCTTTTAATCAATTTACGGGTGGAAAAGGTGCTAATCAGGCTGTTGCAGCAGCACGATTGGGTGCAAATGTCGAAATGATTGGTGAGCTGGGTAAGGATTCCTTTGGCGATGATCAAATTGATTCTCTTAATAAAAATAATGTTCAGCATGAGCACGTTTTATTTACTGATAAGGCAAAGTCTGGTATTGGAAACCCACAATTAGATGCTTCAGGAAAAAATAGAATAGTTGTAATACCTGGGGCTAATATGGAATTAAAACCATCAGATTTGGAAAATATGGATGATGTCATTCAAAGTTCAGATATCATTGTTCTTCAACTAGAAATTCCGTTGGAAACGGTATACAAAGCCATTGAACTGGGAAATAAGTACAATAAGATAGTTATTTTGAATCCAGCTCCGGCTGCAAAACTAGATTTGAAATATGCTTCTATGGTTTCATATATGACCCCGAATGAACATGAAGCGGAACTTCTTACTGGAATAGATACAAGTAATAAATCAGGTATTAAAGATGCTGCTCAAGCATTATTGGATCAAGGCTATCAAAATGTTTTGATTACACTTGGTGATAAGGGCAGTTATTTCAAGAATGAAAAAGATGAATTTGATATCTCGTCATACAAAGTTTCTGCGGTTGATACCACTGCAGCGGGAGATTCATTTATTGGAGCATTTGCATATGGGCTTGCAAATGATAAGGACGTTAAGAGTTCATTATCATATGCATCCGCGGTTTCTGCTATTGCAGTTACTAAGATGGGGGCTCAACCGTCGTTGCCATCTAAAAAAGAAGTTGATGATTTCTTATCCTCTGAAGAAAAAATTAGCGAATAGGAGGCATTAAGATGAATAAAGCAAAGTGGGTAGAGCAACCTGATGGATATTTGGATAAGACCCCAATTATTCAATTTATCTTAGTTACAATACTATTTGCTCTTTGGGCAGTTGCTGCCAGTTTAAATGATGTTCTTATTACACAGTTTAAAGCCGTGTTTTCTCTTAGTGATTTTGCTACAGCTTTTGTACAGAGTGCCTTTTATGGAGGGTATTTCATAATTGCAATTCCAGCTTCAATTTTCATTAAAAAGAATAGTTATAAACTTGGTATTATTGCTGGATTAGCAGCATTCTCCCTGGGATGTTTCCTGTTTTTCCCCGCATCACGGTTAGTCACTTATCAAATATTTTTATTTGCTATATTTGTTGAAGCAATAGGCTTAAGTTTCTTGGAAACATCTGCTAATGCCTATAGTTCATTGTTAGGACCAAGAGAATCAGCCACTGTTAGATTGAATATTAGTCAAACAATGAATGCCGTTGGTGATATTATTGGTATTTTACTTGGTAAGTATTTAATTTTTACCGATGGAAATTTAAAAGAAGAAATGGCACATATGAGTAAACAAGCTGCCGAACAATATGGACAACAAGCTTTGTCTAGAACGTTGGCACCTTATAAGTATGTATTAATTGTTCTTATTGTTATGATTGTTCTGTTTGCAATAACTAAATTTCCTTCTGGTAAACCTAAGATCAAAGAAAATGAAAAAACAGCTACTTTTGGAGAAACGATTCAATATCTTCTTCATCGCAAACGTTATTGGAAGGGTGTTGGAGCACAGTTTTTGTACATGGGAGTTCAAACCGGTGTCTGGTCATTTACAATGCGTTTAGCATTGGATATGTTTCCCAATTTCAATGAACGATTTGTAGCAAACTTTATGCTTTACAGTTATATTTGTTTCTTCATTGGACGCTTTTTAGCTAGTTATTTATTATCACGATATTCAGAAACTACAGTTCTTACCATATATTCATTTATTGGTACGTTAATGATTCTATACATTACATTCATACCTAATATCACTGCAATTTATGCAGCAGTTGGGGTAAGTTTGGTATTTGGTCCATGTTGGCCTACAATTTTTGCTAGAACTTTGGAAATTGTTGATGATAAACGTCATACTGAAACTGCTAGTGCATTTATCGTAATGGCAATTGTTGGTGGTGCCATATTACCAATGTTCCAAGGATTACTATCAGATTTCACTAACATGCAATTTTCATTCTTGTTACCAACCATTGAAATGGCAATTGTATTCTTATACTTCTTAGGCGAGCATAAGTATGATAAAAAAAATACACCTAAAAAATCGTAATATGTTTTAATACCTAACATTAAAGTATTGATGGCGGAAAGCATCAATACTTTTTTTATGTTCCGATTGGTTATCTATATGGAATATAATAGAAGTAATGTGTTCTAATTACGGAGGTAAAATGTGAAAGTATACTTTGTGAGACACGGTTTAACTATGTTTAACATGATGGGTAAAATGCAGGGATGGTCGGATACGCCATTAACTGACGAAGGTGTGTCAGTGCTGGAAAAAACCGGAGAATTCTTGAAGAATACTCATTTCGATTCTATTTATAGTTCTGACTTAAAACGTGCAGTTGATACGGCGAATATTATTAAGAATGAGAACTTGGTTAGTAATACTGAGATCCATTTGACGAAGAATTTGCGCGAAATGTGTTTTGGGGCATTCGAAGGCGATAAGGGTTCAGATGTCTTGAAGTATGTTGTAAATAAATATGGCAAAGTGACTAAAAGTAAAACTGATGATCCATTTACGTCAATAAGTGCTAAGGGCTTTTTGAAAAAATCTGATCCCACTGGAATGGCAGAGAATGTTGAAGATCTATCTGTTCGGATTGAGGCAGTCATTCAACAGTTACTTAATGAAAATAAGATTGATTCTACTATTTTAGTCGTTTCACATGGAGCTTTTTTGGAAACACTAATTCTGAAGTACTTTGGTGAAAAGTTCGATGATAGTGGAGCCTTCCCAGATAATGGCAGTATTACCGTAACTGATTTAACTAATGACGATTTCAAACTTGAAAAATTTAATATATTACCAAAATAAAAATGCATTTCATTAATTTGAAATGCATTTTTTTCATATTTACCTTTCTCAATGCACCGTTGCCATAAATGTGGCAATTATCTTCTATAAATCATAGATATAACTTAATGTTTGTTATACTAAAAACATAGTTATAGGAGGGGATTTTATGATTAAATGTCCAAACTGTGGGGCAGAGAACAAGGCAGGGGTTAAGTTTTGTACGAAATGTGGTACGCAATTATCTGGGGATGCGTCCGCTACAACTACAAATAACGCCACTCAAGCTTCACAACAAGCAAGTGAACGAATCCAAGTTTTAAAGAAACATTCACGGAACTATTTTCAGTGGTTTACTAAGTCTTTGAAGGGCCCATCAATGGTAGTCAACGACAATAAGTATTTTGGATTAGTAACTTTACTATTGAATTCGGCGTTGGTAGCATATATCTTTCATATTTTGGGGAATAAGATCTTAGTTACCTTCGTTGAGGCTGCGAATGAATTGATCAATACATTTGGTCGAAGTTCCAGTTCAGTTTCGGCGATTCCAACAGGATTTTCGTTGTATATCAGATTATTATTGATAGTTCTAATTTATAACGCTATTTTTGCACTAGTAGGTTTTTCCTCAAGAAAATATTTGGTAGGCGACAATATAAGTTTATCTGGGTATTTGAATCAATTAGGCAGCTATAGTAATGCCATGTTGATCGTTGATATTATAAGTATCATTCTTCTATGGGTGACGTTGCCAACGGACCTTTCGGCAATTGAGAATCATTATGGTTTCATTTATATATTTATTTTTGCATTATCAGTATTAACATTAATCTGGTCAATTGCTTTTATTGGATCTATTTTGATTTCAGACGGTAAATCTAAGATGGATAAAATATATGTAGCGGCATTAGCGCAAATTATTGTTGGTATTGTTCTATTCATTGTTTTGAAAGGTGTCTACAGCTCTGTTGCGGCTAATTATTCAAGTATCGGCACTAGTGTAGTCCAAGGACTAATATAATGTGGAAGAAAAAAGTACTTCTTTCCGTCTTGATGATTCTCTTAGCGATGTCGGCCGCAGCTTGCACGCAACAAAAGAATAACTCAAACAATACAGATACAAAAATAGAGAAGAAGCAGAGTAAAAGTAATAATAAAAAACCTTCTGTTAAGAAAAATGCCAGTAAGACAATTTTGTCAGAGCTGAAAAATTCTAACCAAAAGTCATTAACGTATTATGCATTAGGAGATTCTCTGTCAGTCGGATTATTTTCGAATACTGAACAAACCAGATTCACTAGTTTGTTTGCGAATGATCTACGCAAAGGTACAGGAAAAAAAGTAACCGAGGATAACAATTCATCTGTTGGTAAGACTGTTACTAATTTTGGATTACCAAACGTTCAGAATCTAATTACGGCAAATCCTGATATCGTAACGATCGAGTTCGGGACTAACGATTCAGCGTATGGGGTCGATGCTAAGAATCTCGGTGATTTCGTTACTAATATGGACAGTGTGGTCAGACAAGTTAAGTCTCAAACAAACGCCAAAATACTATTGATGACGACTTGGTCGCCTAGTGATGGTAAATATATTTCCAATGATGCGGTCTATGATCGAGAAATCAAACGAATCGGGAATAAGTATGGTGTGCCGGTAGTTGATCTGTCGATGATTTGGAGAAATAATCCTAGTGTTACGGAGAATGATTTGGGTTACAGTAAGGTCTATAATATCCAAAAGGATAATTTCCACCCAAACCAATTGGGTCACGATAAGATTGCTAAGTTATTGTATGAAACTGTAAAGAATCAAGAAGTTAAATAGGGGGATATTATGGGGAAATTAGATTATTGTCCTAATTGTGGTCACAAAATTGAACCAACCGATGAATTTTGCCCCAATTGTGGATTTAACATCAAGAAGTTTGTTGCGGAAGATGAAGTGACAGAGGAAAAGAAAGCACCAGTCCAAACCGTTCAAAAACCAGTTGAGAATAAAAATGTATCTCAACCTCAACCAGAGAATACCAGTAATCCAGCACCAAAGAAGAAAAATAGTACAGTATGGTGGATTATTGGAATCGCCGTTATTCTACTAGGCGGTTATTTGTTTGGTAACTGGTACTATGGTGAGAATCGTCAGGTCCAGAATCTTCAAGATGAAGTAACTAGTGGTAAAACTGGTGAAATGAAGATGGCGTTAGTTGACGAGGATGGTAATGCACTTTCGGCTAAGAAGATTGGTGCTCTGAAGAGACTCTACGTCAAGGATAGTTCAGCTATCCAAGAAGTTAGAGATCAAATCAACAGTAGTCACTCGGATGGTAATTTTGTAGTCAAAGAAACTGGCAAGCAATTAGGCATCTTCAAGAAGTATAAGGTTCAAGTTCGTAATCAAGAGTTATCGATTGAAACTAATATTGATAATCCGACTTTCACCGTGGACGATGAAGATGTTGCCGCTAGAGCAGATGGCGATGAATATAAGTTATCTGAAATGACTCCAGGTGTATATGACATTACGGTTAAGAGTCGCAATAAGTCTGATCAGGAGAAGTCTAAGCAAGTGATGATTGCAATCGATGATGATGACAGTGAGGTTACTATGAACGTTACGAAGATTAAGAAGACGACTGTTAAGGAAGATACAGATACTGATTCCGATGAAGATAGTGATGAACCTTATGATTCTGATGATCATGATGAATCAACTGATAACGACACAGATGATTCAAGTAATTCGAGTGATTCGTTAGTTGGTGATTATACGGGAGATCCTGATTTATCGCTCTATTCAGATGGTACTTATGACTTGGGAGATAAGTCTGGTACTTACGATATTGTTAATAGAAGTGGTGATCATGTTCAAATCAGATATAATCAAAACGGTGGCGGTTCAGTTACTGAGTCGTACAGCTTTGATGGTACAGAATTGCATTCATCTAAGTATGATACATCGTGGTATAAGTATAATTAGAATCTAAAGCATCCAGCACTTGGGTGCTTTTGTTATTTTCGGCACCGTTATAACGGTGCAACCTTAATACACCACACTGCAACCAATAGGTGCTAGGCAATATCCAATCCCAGTTTTATCCTGAAATTGAATCGAGGAGAGAAAAATGCAAATAGGAACACAGTTACAACAACGTCGAAAAGAACACAATATGTCACAAGAAGCTTTGGCAGATAAATTACATATCTCACGCCAATCTATTTCCAAATGGGAGAATGGAACTTCATTACCGAGCTTCGCCAATGTTGTTGCTATCAGTGAACTATTTGATATCTCTTTAGATGAACTGATCAAGGGAGACGAGAATCTTATGAAGGAATTGGAAAAAGGACCAAAAATTAACAAGGCAGCATTTGCTGTTATTATCGGAATTGCGTTAGGTATTGTGGCATATATCATGTCGACAACGGTATTTCATTTATCGGAAGATACCGTATCCAGTTGGATTATGTTACCACTTATTCCTTCTTTTATTGGCCTGGTTTGGAGTATCAAGTGGAGATTTCTAAATGGACGGTTCCTTTAGCAATTATTTGGATAACGATTTTAATGATACCGGATATTTATGAGTTAGTTGCTGGATTTTTAGATGGATGGAATCATAGATAAACTAATAAAAGGAGCTTGGCAGTTATTTTGTCAGGCTCCTTTTGTGCTATGAATTCTTTATTAAGATATTTATATAAAACTATTTGAATTTATTTACGTACTTTCTTCTATAAGACAGAATTTGAAATAAGTCTTTGAAGGAGTGAGGTTATATCATATATGATATAATATGCGATGAATAAAGTTGAATTTGTGTTTTTAGAATTAGATGGGAAAAGTGAAATAATGGAATTTATCAGTAACTTGCCGACTGATGATAAAAAGAAATTGATAGCCACAATAAAAAAAGTTGAAAAGTATGGTATTAGTAATTCGGCAAAAATGAAATGGGTAAAAAAGTTAGATTGGAATATATATGAGATTAGATCTCGTTTTGCTTCTAACATTCAGCGATGTTTATATTTTCATAAAGTAAATAATGTTTATGTAATAACCCATGGTTTTACAAAAAAGACTGATAAAACGCCAAGAAGAGAAATGCGTCATGCAGTTGATTTGATGAAAAAGTATGAGGAGAATAATAATGACTAACAAAGTAAATTTGATTAACACAGATGAATATATTGATAGAATGTTGAAAAATGATGCTGAACTTTCTAAGGGTGTTAAAGAAGAAGGACTAAGGATGGAATATGCATTTTCGATAATGAAACTCCGTGAATCTTTGGGATTAACTCAAGAACAGTTTGCTGAAAAAATAAACAAGCCTCAATCCACCGTTGCCAGAATTGAGAATGGTAATGCCAATCCGACGGTCAAAACACTATATGAAATTGGTAATGCGGTTGGTAAAACCTTAAAAATATCATTTGAATAGGAAATAAAAAGTTCCCTCTCAGTCAATCCGAGAAGGAACTTATTTTAAATTAATTTATAAATCATATTTGGAAAAGCATCTGACATCCGTAGGCACCAACAAACACAAAAAACTATTTAATCCCTAGCTTAACCTGACATTCAGGACATAAACCATAGACCTCCATATGATTACCAGAAATCATATATCCAGAAATATCAGCAGTTTTTTCTTCTAATGCTTGTTCATCTTTACTAAACCCAGGGTACGTAACGTCTACGATCTTACCGCAATTAGTACAAATTGCATGATAATGTGGTGTACCAAAGTAATCGTAGTGGGTACTGCCATCACCGTTCTGCAGTTCCACAACCAAACGATGTTCTACGAAGGTGTTGAGGGTATTGTAGATAGTAGATGAGCCCATGTTTGGAAGTTCTTTGCTTAGACCATCACGGATTGTTTCGACCGTAGGATGGTTATGATGACTGGCAAGGTATGCCAAAATAATATGACGCTGGGGAGTAACACGTAACTTGTGATCTTTGAGAACTTTCAGTGTATCCTCCATGACAGAATTATTAGCCATAAGCAATCTTCCTTTCTGTATATGTTCCTATCTTGGAATCATTACAGATTAATTATAAACCCCATGGTATAAAAATATCAATTATTTTCCACTTGGATGGATTGTATGGTGACTAGGTTATGATTTTACTTTTTTAAAAAGTATTATGATGTATTCGTTAGTAAATGAGAATCATTCCAAACTAGAAATGGTTACAAGATAGAGTAATCGAAATAAGGGGCGAGGAACATGCAAAAAGCACAAAAAATTAAAAAGAATAGAAGCTTAGCTGAGAAGATAAATATCATGCGTGCCAGTGTTATGGGTGCCAATGACGGTATCGTTTCAGTTGCTGGTATCGTTATCGGTGTTGCCGGTGCGAAGAGTAGCAATTATGCGATCTTCTTGGCTGGTATTGCTGGAATGCTCGCTGGAACAATTTCTATGGCGATGGGCGAGTGGGTGTCAGTAAGTACGCAACGTGATAGTGAACGTCGCGCAATTGAGAGAGAATCAGCCACACTTGATGGACATTACGATCAAGAATTTGATTTTATCAAAAATAAGTATCATTCAACTGGTATTTCTGAAGAATTAGCGGCTAAGGCAACTAAAGAAATGATGAGTGATGATCCATTGGATGTAGCGGTTCGTGAACGGTTTGGATTTAATCCCAAAGAAAAAACAAGTGCCATTGCTGCAGCTATGGCTTCAATGATTTCATTCCCTACGGGTTCGATTTTGCCATTAGTTTCAATCACTTTATTCCCCGCTAATATTAAGTTGATTGCCACCGTTATTGCCGTTGTCATTGCTCTGACGATTACCGGCTATACCGCCGCAGCTTTGGGGAATGCTAACAGAGTCAAAGCGGTCTTTAGAAACGTTATTTCAGGATTATTAACTATGATCGTAACTTATCTCATAGGTTCATTATTCGCACATTAAGGAAGTGACAAATTTGATGAAAGCTATCAACGTTCCAAAACCAAAAAAGCAAAAGAAGACCATGGCAGAGCGTTCTAATACACTTCGTGCCGGTGTTCTTGGATCTAATGATGGAATTTTAACAGTTGTCGGAGTTTTGTTCTCTGTCGCTGTCGCAACAACTAATCAATTTACAATTTTTATCGCCGGTTTGTCAGATCTTATCGCATGTGCTTTTTCAATGGCTTCTGGCGAATATGCTTCAGTCAGCTCCCAAAAGGATACCGAAAAAGCAGCTATTGAAAAAGAACGTGAATTGATCAAGACAAACTATCAAGATGAAGTTCAAGTGGTTGCGGACTTTTATGTAGAACGTGGTGTTACTGCTCAAACTGCTTTGGAAATTGCCGAAGAACTAATGAAAAAAGATGCTTTGGGAACAGTTGTCAAAGTTAAATATGACCTTGATCTGGGACACTATATGAACCCTTGGGATGCGGCCTTTTCTTCACTAGTCGCCGCATCTTCAGGTGGTATCTTCCCATTGTTTGCTATGACATTATTACCAGTATCAATCCAGTGGCCAGGAACAATTATCGCTGTTACATTATCTGTAGCACTAACAGGATTCTTAAGTGCTAAGTTGGGTGATGGTTTGGTTAAGACCGCTATTATAAGAAATGTTATTGTTGGTATTATTACGATGATTATTCACTATTCGGTTGGATTAATGTTATAGAGAGTGAAGCAAAACGGGTTACTTCTGAGCATTACCTAGATTAGTAGGATTATCACGGAGTGATGAGTCCACTAATCGTAGTAAGCGGAGGAAGTTGTTTTGTGCAACTCGTTTCAATAGAGAGTGGAACAAAAAGGATTTCGAGAAATCGGAATCCTTTTTGTTGTCCCCTATGTGATAGACTGAAATAAGACTGATTAGAAATGGTAAACATATAATGAATAAAGAAAAAATTAAACGATTTGAAAATAGTGACATCTTTTTCAGCTGTCCCATCTGTAAAGAAAAACTGTCATTGCAAGGTACTAGCTTAGTTTGTGACAACAATCATAACTTTGATATTTCCAAGTACGGTTACGTTAACTTCCTATTAAATATGAAGCAACAAAAAAATTATGACAAAGCAAACTTTGAGAATCGCGGTTTGATCCTGAAGGATGGTTTGTATGACCATATCCTGAATAACCTAGTGGATATCATCAAGAACTTACCAGTAAATAATGTCTTAGATGCAGGTTGTGGCGAGGGATATTATTCTCGTGAAATATATCAAGCATTGCAGAAGCAAGTTTTGGCTTTTGATATTTCCAAGGACTCTGTTCAACAGGCAGCCCGTCATGATATTGACAATGCTGTGAAGTGGTTTGTGGGTGATCTCGCCCAACTGCCGATGCAGGATAACAGTATTGATTGTATTTTGGATATTTTTTCACCAGCAAACTACAATGAATTTCATCGTATCTTAACTGAGGATGGCTATTTGATCAAAGTTATCCCTGGTGAGAATCATGTTATCGAATTGCGCCAAAAGGCTAGTGAGTACTTGCGCAGTGATAGTTATTCAAACAAAAAGGTGCTTGATTATTTTGAAGGACATTTCACCGTTGTCGATGAGATCAACGCTACGAAGACTTATCAGGTTTCCCAAGAAGTACGTGATGCTTTCATTCAAATGACACCACTATTGTTCAATGTCGATACTGAAAAAATCGATTGGAGTGATGTTAATAACATTACTGTTGATTCTAAGATTTTGATCGGCAAAGCCTAACAACGTTGAAAAAACCAGTTAATAAGGTTCATAATAGTTAGGGTTGTTAGTGAGGGATTATGAATGAAAAATAGAAAAAGGGGACTCTTCTTTGTCATCTCAGGCGGGATACTTTGGGGAGCTTCCGGAACTAGTGCAGAATATTTATTCTCAGGATTACACGTTTCACCAAACTGGTTAGTCGGAATACGTCTATTCAGTGCTGGACTACTATTGTTAGTCTGGTATGGAGTGACATCCGGTAAGTCGGTATTTGATATTTGGAAGAAAAAATCTTCTTGGATCACGTTGATATTATTTGCTTTCTTAGGAGTACTGCCCTCACAATGGACTTACTTTTTAGCAATCAATTATGGTAATGCACCAACCGCGACCGTCTTGTAGTTCTTGGGGCCGTTATTTATTATTATGTATCTGACGGTTGCTAATCGAGAGTTGCCACGGCGAACGGATGTTATCTCGGTGATATTAGCTCTGATAGGAACCTTCCTATTAGTAACCAACGGTAATTTGAATGGATTGGTCTTATCACCATTGGCACTGTTCTGGGGTGTTATGTCAGGGGTTGCTTCAGCGACATACACGTTATTGCCACGAGGGTTATTAAGAAAGTATGATGCTCGTTCGGTCGTGGGCTGGGCAATGTTGATCAGTAGCTTCTCGTTCATTGGTGAAGTTACGACTAAACCATTACCAAAACTAAATTTGATGGGTGTCTTATGTATTCTCTTCATAATTATCTTCGGTACGATGTTCGCTTATCTGTTCTATCTCAGCAGTTTACGAGATCTGTCACCAAGCACAACTAGTATGTTGAGTTCATTTGAACCTTTGACCGCAACGATTCTGTCAGTGACATTACTCAGTACACCATTTACGATCGTTCAACTTATCGGTGGAATATTGATCTTGTCAACGACCTTCTTACAAGCTTTGCCAACCAAAACTATCGAACATTCTGAACAAGAAGAAGTCGATGAAGAAGACACAGAATCAAAACAAGCAAACTAAAAGCAGTTCTCATTTTTTGAGAGCTGCTTTATTTTGTCTTTAGCATTAAGTCCAGTGAACCTTGTAAATTTTTGAGTTCTTGTTCATCGACACAATTGACATTCTTACGAATATTCTGAGCGATGACCAATTTCATAGCCTTGTCGACACCGGATTTGACAGCCGATAATTGAACTAAGACGTCGTCACAGGGTCTTTCTTCTTCCATCATATGTAAGATACCATCGAGTTGCCCACGGGACCTTTTTATCTGGCTAGTGATTTTTTTACTAGCAATTTGTTCTTCATCAGTTTGAGACATATCAGGCCTCCTAGTTATTTAATATCAAAGTAATTATACCCAGTCGGGTAGTGTACTTCAAATTATATGCTGTGGCAAGTTGTAAATAGTGAGAGCAAATTAATTGATATGTTTTACCCTAGGGGGTATATTATTTATTGAAGTTAAAGTAAATCAATCATAAGGGGTATTTAATATGAGTAATATCACAGAAATTTCTGACAAGACTTATAATGATGAGACAAATACGGGACTAGTAATTACGGATTTTAACGCTGACTGGTGTCCTCCATGTAAGATGATGAATCCAATTCTTGAGAAGTTGTCATCAAATGATGAACTAGGCGACAAGATCAAGTTCACGTCGATGAACGTTGACCACAACCCAGAGACACCAAACAACTTTGGTATCCAAGGTATTCCAACCTTTATTATCAAGAAGGACGGAAATGTTGTTGGTCGTATGGTCGGTTACCAACCAGAAGCTAAGTTCCGTGCTGCTTTAGAGCAATATATGTAGATAGAACGTAAATCAAAAGACAGATACTTGATCAAATTCAAGCATCTGTCTTTTTTAGTATGTATTGTCCGTATAGTAAGTAGTATCAAGTCCGTGGGTATCGTAATCGGTACTGTCAGGATTATTGAAGAATTCGGCATTCAACTTGTTCAGCCGAGTTTCGGTATTGTTGAGTTTTTGTTGTTTCAATCCTAAGTTGTCTCTTAACTTATCAGATGCTCGCTGCATAGTGCTATTGGATAAAATCTGATATGAACTACCGTTAATCCATGCGCTTTGTCCTTGAAGCTGCTTAGAAGTCATCTTTTTACCAGCACCGTGATATTTAACTGGGAAAGTTTCCATTTGCTTATCAGTTAAGTCGGTATTAATATCTGGTCCCAATGTAGTGATCAAGCTCGGTAACTTAACTAAGTACTGAGGTTGTTGCAGCTTTTTGACCACAGCTTTGAGAACTTGTTGCTGGCGAAGCTGACGTCCATAATCACCACGGGGATCCTCATAACGCATCCGAACATAGGTCAAAGCCTGCTTACCATTCAAATGATGAGTTCCCTTAGGAATAGTGATTCCATCAAAGCTAACTTTGATTGGTGTAGTTACCGTAACTCCGTCCACAAAATCAACGGTCTTTTTCAATGCTGCCATGTTGATAGCAACACTGTAATCGACGTTGATACCGAGTAATTCACCAACAGTATTCTTGGCCATTTTTGCCTTGCCAATGTTATAGGCAGCGTTGATTTTTTGAACGTCTTTTTTGTTCTTGCCAGCACCAACCATTTCGGCCATGGTATCACGAGGAATCGAGTACATGACTGAAGAATTGGTCTTGGGATTCAAAGTTACGATCATCATCGTATCAGAATTACCACGATCAACTCGGCCATCCGCACCGGTATCGGCACCTAATAACAGTACTGAGATAGGTTTACCTTCATTGATTTTTTGGGAGACGCTAGTTTGGTTATTATCAATTGAATCTAGAGCTTTTTTACCTTGATATACGTAGACACCAAGGGCAATTCCGATTATTACTAAAACTACAATTAGTCCGATTATGATACGTTTAAAAATTTTCATTGTTTTCTCCAAAAGATGCATTTGCGATGTATCTATTTTAATCATAAGTACTTAATAATGTAAAGTAATTATCTGGAAGAAATAAAAACAGTGCCTTACCATCGCCTGAATTATTCCATCTTTATTTGTAAAATACAAATATAATGACTGTTGCTTAAAGGTCAGGTATGATAGATTTAAATTTAATATAGGAGGTGCAGATTTTGAAAAAGATTTATTTTATTTGTACCGGTAATTCTTGTCGTTCACAGATGGCTGAAGGTTTGGCCAAGAAGTATTTACCCAACTGGGAAGTTCGTAGTGCGGGGGTCGAAGTCCATGGATTGAATCCACGTGCCGTTGAGAGCATGAAGGAAATTGATATTGATATTTCACATAATACTTCGAATCTGATCGATACAGATTATTTCAATAGTTGCGACTTCGTTGTGACTCTCTGTGGGGATGCCAAAGACAAATGTCCAATGGTACCGCAAGGAGTGACTCACTTACACTGGGGCTTACCGGATCCTGCTCAAGCAACTGGTAGTGAAGAAGGGATTATGCGTGTATTTCGTGAAGTTCGTAACCAAATAGAACAAAAAATCATTAGCTTTAGTGAGAATTCCCATATTATAGTCAATTAATTTAAGAAATTTTGTTACTTTTGTCACAAATGGGGGTTATCTCTATTTCACAAGAGTGATATTATATAGGTGAGATGTGAAAACGTTTGCAGAAATTATTTTATGGGGAGATGATCTTTTGACAAACAAAAACGTAATTAGAAGTATTAGGGACTACGTCGATGCGTTGGAGGTCAAGGTGATCTTTTCTGAACCAACTAATTTTAATCCGATTGACTATCCACAATTGGAAGAAATGGGTAAATGGACTCACGATAAGATCAAAAATACTTTGACATTAAATGCCAAACATCTCAACGACTATAAAGAGGGAGACCTAGTTAGAGCTCTATCTGATTCACGAGTAGACCCTAACAAATATATTATCAAGTTCTTACCTCTAAAGATGAGCGTTTAGTTCCTAAAAAACTCCAATTGCTTTGGAGTTTTTTTGTTCGAATTTTTGTTATGATATAGGTAAATAAGGGGATGAGATTATGCCAAAATTAGCACAAGTATTAGTTGTTATTGATATGCAAAATGCCTTGAAATATAGCTACAATTACGATGGACTATTGAAGTCTGTGAATAAGAGAATCGATACTTATCGATTTGCCAATTTGCCAATTATATTTATTCAACATAATGATCAAGATGTTGTCAGAGGTACCGATCTATGGCAATTCTCTAAGGGTTTGGATATCAAAGATGATGATATGGTCGTTGAAAAGACGCACGCTAATGCCTTCTACAGAACGAACTTAAATAACTTATTACAAGAAAATAGCTTGAGCACGATTGAGTTCTGTGGAGTTCAAACTGAAATTTGTTGTGATGCGACGATCAAGATGGCACATGGCTTAGGATATAAGGTCATTATGAGGCACGACATGACGTCGACATATGACAATAATTACATGTCTGCCGAAAACACAATTGAGTTTTATGAGAACATTTGGGATAAAAGATTTCTTACTTTCGTATAAAATGACTGAAACCTCACGTTTGTGGGGTTTCTTTTTGTAAGCGATTCATCTATATTGAGGATAGTATTAAGTATTGATCTGGAGGGATTGGATTATGCAAAAACATTCAGCATGTTCATCAATTATGGTAGGTAAGAAGGCTGCAATGGATGGCAGCACTTATATCGCCAGAAACGAAGATAATTATGTCGCAATTTACCCAAAGAAGTTCTATGTAGAGCCAGCTGTGTCTGGACAGGATAAGACATACAAGTCTTTTTATAATGATTTGACTGAGAAATTACCAGCAAATGGCTATCGATACACAACTTCACCTGATGCCAATACAATTGAAGGCTTGTATGAGGAAGATGGTATTAACGAAAAAGACGTTGCTATGAGTGCAACTGAGAGTGTCTATGGGAATGAAAAAGTCCTAGGATATGATCCATTAGTTCCTGAAGGTGTAGCTGAGGATTCGATCACGACCTTAGTTTTGCCATATGTTGATTCAGCTCGTGCTGGAGTCAAACGCCTGGGAGAGTTGATTGCCAAATACGGATCAGCTGAAAGTAACGGTGTACAGTTCAGTGATCATGATGAAATTTGGTATATGGAAATTGCTACCGGACATCAATGGGTAGCAATTAGAATTCCTGATGATTGCTACGCTTTTGCAGCTAATCAAATTGGAATTGAAGAAATTGATTTTAGCAATTCAGATAATTATATGTGGTCTGATGGGATTCGAGAGTTTGTTGAAGAGCATGATTTGAATCCTGATGAAGGCAAATTTAATTTTAGACACATCTTTGGAACAGATACTAAGACAGATCATCATTACAATACACCACGTGTTTGGTTTGCTCAGAAGTACTTGAATCCAAGTACCAAACAAGATCCAGAATCACCTGAGTTACCATTCTTACGTAAGCCTGAACACAAGATATCAGTTGAAGATATCCAGTATGTTTTGAAGTCACACTATAATGAAACACAATTTGATCCACTTGGTAGTGGTAGTGAAGATGACAAGAAGCGCTATCGTTCGATCTCACTATCAAGAACTGCTAATTCGCACATCTTACAATTGAAGAATGATAAGTTGAGCGTTGAATGGAAATGCTTTGGTATTCCTAGTTTTACACCATTTGTTCCATTCTTTACTAATGCTAATGATACTGATGAAACTTACCGTGATATCTCGGATTCGATGAACTTGAAAGATGCTTACTGGATCTATGAGGCATTATCAATGGTTGTTGAAACACATTATGCTGAGTTCATTGAAGAAGACTTAGACTATCAAAAAGAATTATCACAATGGGCTAGAGAAAAAGTCGATACCGTTGAAGACGAATCAAAGTCATTGTCTGGGACTGAATTGATTGGATACCTAACAAAACAAAACCATGAGATTGCTACATATTATAATGACAAGGCCAAAGCATTGTTGGGTAAGTTAGTAACTGAAGGTGCTGAACTTTCTAAGTTGACGTTTAAGATGGATCCAAATCTGTAGAGAGTGGAGAAATCTGGTTTTCGCAACTCGTTTCAGATATAAAATATCAAAGAGTATAATTATATTAATAAACAAAAATTAGGGGGAGAAAAATGACAGATCGTATTGAACTATCAGCATGTACTTCGATTTTGGTTGGAAAGAAGGCTTCAATGGATGGAGCAACTTATATTTCCAGAAATGAAGATCGTGTAGTTGCTATTCATCCAAAGCGCTTCTTTGTTCAGCCAGCTGTTTCGGGTCGCAAAGAAACTTACGTATCAGCCTATAACAAATTAACTGTGCCACTACCAGAGAGTGGATATCGCTATACTTCAACACCTAACGCTGATCAGAGTGAAGGACCTAATGAAGAGGATGGCTTCAATGAATTGAACGTTGGAGAAAGTGCCACTGAGAGTGTTTATGCCAACGAACGTGTTCTAGCATATGATCCATATATCGAGAACGGCTTGGCTGAAGATTCTCTAACGACTTTAGTTTTGCCATTTATTAAGTCAGCTCGTGATGGTGTACGTTACTTAGGTGAGTTGGTTAAAAAATACGGTTCAGCTGAAGGTAACGGAATTCAATTCAATGACCACAATGAAGTTTGGTATATGGAAATCGTTACTGGACATCAATGGGTAGCCGTTCGTATTCCAGATGACTGTTATGCTGTTGCGGCTAACCAAATTGCGATTGAGGATATTGATTTCAATGATCCTGAAAATTACATGTGGGCTGATGGAATTCAAGAATTTGTCGAAGAAAATGGATTGAACCCTGATGAAGGTCGCTGGGACTTCAGACATATCTTCGGTACAGATACTGAAAAAGATCACCATTACAACACACCACGTGTCTGGTTTGCTCAAAGATATTTGAACCCAAGCATTGAACAAGATCCAGAATCGCCAGAGTTACCATTTATTCGTAAGGCTGAACGTAAGATTTCAGTTGAAGATATTCAATATATTTTGAAGTCACATTATAATGAAACCAAATACGATCCACTAGGCAGCGGTAGCGAACACGACAAGAAGACTTACCGTGCAATCTCGCTATCACGTACTGCCAATTCCCATATTTTACAAATGCGTGATTCAGATAAAAATGGTGCTGCCGGAGTTCAATGGTTAGGATTTGGGATTCCAACGTTCTGTCCACACGTACCATTCTTTACTAATGCCAATGATACCGATGAATCATATCGTGAATTACCAGAAAAGATGAACTTAAAGAGTGCATATTGGATGTATGAAGCCTTAGCAATGATCGTGGAATCACACTACGCTGACTTCATTCAAGCTGATATTGACTATCAAAAAGAATTATCAGCCTGGGCACGTAGAAAAATTGAAGCAGTCGATAAAAAAGCTGTCACAATGTCTGGTTCAGAATTAACGGACTACTTAACAGAACAAAATCATGAAATAGCTGCACATTATAATGATGCCACAAAGACATTACTCGCCGAGTTAGTTACACAAGGTGCAGAATTGTCCAAGTTGACATTTAAGATGGATCCAAATTTATAGAGAGCGGAGAAAACCGGTAGATTCTGAGCACTGCTTAAGATAACGAAGGTACCAACGCAGTTGGTGCATTTGTTATCTGTAGCAGGCGCAGGCATCTGGTTTTCGTAGCTCGTTTTGGATAGAGAGTGGAGGGAGTTGTTTTCCGGAACTCGTTTCGGCTATAAAAAATAGAGCAAACCAAAACAAAAAAAGCCACCTGATTCAAACAATCAGGTGGCTTTTACTATGCCTCGAAGGCAACTTTCAAATTATCATAAGTGTAAGTGTCACCCTCAATAGTGACACGATTAACGTCCATTATTCTTCGATTGATAAAGGTATTTATCAACACGTTCAAAAATCTCTTTAGTAGTTTTATCAGATTCTTTTAATGAAGTGATTCCGAAGCACAAGGTAACATTGAGCTTAGCTCCATTGATGAATAGAGGGATGTCTTTCAAAGTTTTACGGATGTCATAGACTACCTCGGCAGCTTCTTGAGCAGTTGCACCCTTGAATATGATGATAAATTCTTCACCACCATAACGGAATAACTGACCAGCGCCCTTTTCATTACAGGTGGTCATTAACTCTCGTTCAGCCAGATGGGCCACGTGACGAAGTACTTCATCGCCAATTTCGTGTCCATAAGTATCGTTGAACTTCTTGAAATGGTCAATATCAAACATTGCTACAGCTATGGTTGCGTCGGTATGAGCATGTTCTTCGAATAATTCCTTAGAAGTAGTATTCAGTGAAGAACGATTTCTGACACCGGTAAGTGCATCGTAATTGGCTTTGATCTCCAGATCCTTGAAGTCGGCGAACGATAGACGAAGCCTTTTCTCAGTTATTCGAATTATTAGCATGAATACTTCGAAGAAAATCATTGAAATTATAATTTTGTAGGGATTGAAGTGATAATCGATCCAAAGGATTGACCACCAGCATAAAGCATAAACCGTCTGCGCAATTGTATATTTATAGTTAGATATCAGCATTTCATCTTTGTGACTGTAGGCATAATCAACAGTTATCAGCAGCACGATATAAAGTGCAAAGAAATATGTCAAATATGGGCCGCTAAATCTAGTTACATTGAAGGCTGGATTGTATAAAAATGGAAAGGCTAAGGTCAATAATTCGACCAGGCGGTTGTTTAATATCAATATTCCGAAGAAAGATACTGCAATTTGTGCGTTGGCGTACAGCCAAGCATCTGTCATAAAATGACCATTGTTAATTGTAGTAAAAACCTGCCGCAGTACTAAAATACTGACAACTAAAAGAGCACTTTCGATAATATGTTCACCTAAACGAATAAAAAATGGTGAAGCCTTGCTGACTTTCTTCTCTAGTGTATATGCAACTAAGGTAATGACTGTTATTAGACCAACAGTTATTAGAATAACCACAAGATCAGTCGAAGTTAAATAATTTTTAACAAAATTTGCCATACATTTACTTACTTTCCAAAGTTATTAATATATTTATTTTAGCATTAAAAAGTGCTGATGCGAGTATTGAAAAACATATGATATGACATTTAATTTTTTAGTAGACAAATGGTAAATAAGAAAATAGTCGATAGTGTCAAAAAACTAATCATACCAACAGGTATAAGGCAACAAACTTTTTAAAATATAGGGATTTTACCAATTTATTGTGAATTGATGAACTATTTGTATTTATTTAAAAATATTTGTGATAGCATAATTTTTGTAAGCGCTTCAAAAATAATAAGTGTAGGTGATGTTATGGAGGAAAAAACTAATAGTTTTTCCGCAAAAGACTTTAAAGTAATAGTTGCCCTAATGGCTGGTTACTCCATGGTTTACATGGATAAGAACATGGTATCCACGGCAATTATTCCAATTGCAAAGCAGTTTGACTTCTCAACTTCACAGACAGGACTGATCATGAGTGCCTTTTTCTTGGCATATTCGTGCTTACAGATTCCTGGAGGTTAGTTAGCAGATAAAATCGGTGCCAAAAAGGTTTTACTGATATCTTTAGCAATTATTTCATTCTTCTCGTATATGTTTGGCTTCGTTAGTAGTTTGATGTTGTTTGTGATGATTCGGTTTGGTGGCGGGATTAGGCATGGCGGTTATCCGTCATCTTGTTCTAAAGCAGTTGCGGAAAATTTTGATAAGAAAAAACGTGTCATGGTTCAATCTGGAATTTTGACAACTTCAGGGATCGGTGGAATCCTAGCTTTTACACTTGGAGCCAATATTATTGCAATGAATTGGCGCTATGGTTATTTCATGTTGGGAACGCTGTTCTTGGTGGCATTCTTCTGCATCTTGTTCTTATTACCTAAGGATACCAAGCTAATAAAGCAAGAAACTAAGAAGATATCATTTGTCGAAGTTATTAAGAACGTTAATGTTTTGAAGTTATTTGTAATTATGTTGTTACTGAACATTACATACTATGGTTCGATGTCTTGGCTTCCTAGTTATTTGACTAGAACTTATTCACTGTCACTAGGGGCCGCTGGAGCTATTTTGGCAGTTAATTCAGTTTCACAAGTTATTGGTAGCTTCTTGACTGGGGTGATCTTGTCGAAGTGGTTTGTTGGTAAGCAAAAGGCGTTTATTATTATTTGTTCGATTGTTTCGGCTGCTTCAATCTATACTTTGGTTCATGTAAATAGTGTAAGTATCTCATTGGTATTAGTTGCTTTGATTGGGATGTTTACTATCTCAGCTTTTACAGCCACTTTTACATGGCCACAGTATATTTTTCCTAAGGAAATTATTGGTTCATCAGTCGGAATTATCAACACTGGTGGAACTCTAGGCGGATTCTTAGCGCCAATGATTATCGGTGCTCTAGTTGAAGCTGCCAGCGGAAGTTTTTCGATTGGATTTATTTTTCTAGCAATATCTATTTTGATAGGTGGATTTGGAACCTTACTAGTTAAGGATTAAAAAGGAGAGATATCTATGACAGAATACACATTAGAAGACCAAGCGGTAAAAGATAAACTTTATAAATTAATTGAATGAAAAACACGATAAGATGATCGAGATCAGACACTATTTACATCAACATCCAGAGGTTTCTTTTGAAGAAAAAGAAACAGGTAAGTATATTGCTGACTTCTACAAAGATATGGATGTCAAAGTGGAAGACAATTACGGCGATGGTTATGGTGTAGTAGTTACGATCGATACTGGTAACCCTGGGAAGACCATTGCTTTGCGTGCTGACTTTGATGCTTTACCAGTTCAAGAAGAGACCGGCTTACCATATGCATCAGTTAATGATGGTGCAATGCATGCTTGTGGACATGATGGACATACAGCTTACATGTTGATATTGGCTGAATCATTATACGAAATGCGTTCAGACTTAACGGGAAAAATCAAAATTGTCCATCAACCTGCTGAGGAGACTCCTCCTGGTGGTGCTCAAGGAATGATCGAAGCTGGTGTGCTTGATGGTGTCGATGCTATTCTTGGCGTCCATATGTGGGCACCGATTCCTTACGGTACCGTGGAATGTACAACTGGACCAGTGATGGCAGGACGTTCAAGCTTCAAGATGACGATTCACGGTAAGGGTGGACATGGATCAGCTCCACACTTAGCTAATGATGCGAACGTGGCAGCTTCATTCTTTGTTACAGCTGCTCAAACAATCGTTTCACGTCGTGTTAATCCATTCGACATGGCTACTTTAACAATTGGTAACTTCGACGGTCGCGGTTCATTCAACGTTATTAAGGATTCTGTATTTCTTGAAGGTGACGTTAGATTCATGAAGGATGAAACATGTGCAGTGGTTGAGAAGAACTTTAAGAATCTTGTTAAAGGTATGGAGATCATGTTTGATGTTAAGATCGATCTTTTCTATAACAACGATTATCCGGTTTTGAATAATGACAAAGAACTAACTGAAAAAATCCAAAAGAGTTTGGAAAATAGTGGTATTAAGGAAATCAAACACTTGGATTTTGAAGGTAGAGAGTCTGCTTCTGAGGACTTTGCTTACTTCACACAGAACATTCCTGGAACATATATGTTTGTTGGAGAAATGCCAGATGATGGTGTCTTCTATCCACACCATAGTCCTAAGTTTATTGCTAACGAAAAGGCGTTGGGATTAACCGCAAAAGCTGTTGGTGCCGCAACGTTGGACTTATTAAACAATTAGATTAGTTAAAGCAGCTCTCGCCATTTGGTGGGAGCTGTTGTTCTAAAATACAATTGAAATTATTTTTGATAATTAAATGATTTGTTTACTGAAGTCGTGTAGTATTCAAATTAGATAATTAATAAGGGGTACACATTATGGGAGACTTACGTTTTAACAGTGTTTTTGACATAATTGGACCAGTCATGGTTGGTCCCAGCAGTTCACATACAGCTGGAGCTGCCAGAATCGGTAAGGTCGTACATGATATCTTCGGTGAGAAGCCAGAAAAAATCACAATTGACTTGTATGAGTCATTCGCAAAAACTTATCGTGGTCATGGAACTGATGTTGCGATAGTTGCTGGTTTGTTGGGGATGACGCCAGATGACCCACGTTTGGCTGACTCGTTGAAACTTGCTTATGAGGATGGCATTAAGGTAGCATTCGTTCCTAAGAGTGACAAAGTTGACCATCCCAATACTACTAAAATCACGATGATCAAGGGTGACCACAAGCTGACTGTTACTGGTGTTTCGATTGGTGGCGGAAATATTCAAATTTCTGAGATCAATGGTTTTAAGATATCACTAAGCATGGGAACACCTACTTATATTACAGTTCATCAAGATGTCGCCGGGATGATCACTAAGGTAACTCAAGCATTTACTAAGCGAGGTATTAATATTGGTACGATGACAGTTACTCGTGAATCAAAAGGTGAAAAAGCCATTATGATTATTGAAGTTGACGACAAGCAAGATCAAAAAGAAATTTTAGAAGAATTACGTTCATTGAAATACATGGACAATGTTACTTTCTTTGAATAGGAGAAGCTTATGTTCTATACAGTTAGTGATTTAATCAAACAGAGTCAGGATTATCCATCAGTTGCGGAATTAATGATTGCCACTGAAATGGAAAATACTGGTCGAACACGTGAGCAGATTTTTGCCTTAATGGAACGTAATCTGGAGGCAATGGAAGGATCTGTTAAAGAAGGGATTGCCGGAGTTAAGTCGGTTACAGGCTTGACTGGTGGAGATGCTAAGCGAATGGATGAATATATCAAGAAGGGTGATTTCTTGAGTGGCTTACCAATTCTAGAAGCCGCTAGAAATGCTGTAGCGGTTAATGAAGTCAATGCCAAGATGGGCTTGATCTGTGCCACACCAACTGCTGGTAGTGCCGGTGTTCTAGCTGGGGTATTGATGGCAGTTAGAGATAGATTGGACATGTCCCACGAAGACCAAGTTAACTTCTTATTCACAGCTGGTGCCTTTGGATTGGCGATTGCTAATAACTCTTCAATTGCTGGAGCCGAAGGTGGATGCCAGGCTGAGGTCGGTTCTGCTAGTGCTATGGCAGCCGCTTCATTAGTTATTGCCAAAGGTGGAACGGCTGAACAAGCTGGCTATGCCATCGCTATGACGCTCCAAAACTTA
Organism: Companilactobacillus nodensis DSM 19682 = JCM 14932 = NBRC 107160; assembly: GCF_000615905.1. Lineage (GTDB taxonomy): Bacteria > Bacillota > Bacilli > Lactobacillales > Lactobacillaceae > Companilactobacillus > Companilactobacillus nodensis. Next base: position 365 of record NZ_BAMN01000013.1, on the reverse strand, counting down.
ATGGGTCTAATCTGCGATCCAGTTGCGGGACTAGTAGAAGTTCCTTGTGTTAAACGTAATGCGATGGGATCTTCACAAGCAATGATCTCAGCTGATATGGCATTGGCTGGGGTGAAGAATGTAATTCCAGTTGATGAAGTTGTTGAAACAATGCATCGTGTCGGTCAACAGTTACCATCAATGTTCAAAGAGACAGCTGAAGGTGGACTTGCAGTTTCACCCACAGCCTTAAGATTGAAGAAAAAAATTTTCGGTGACGATAAAGAATAATAAATCAAACCGTGATAGTGTTGAAATTATTTTAAAAGACTTGAAGTTGCTTTGAAGTTAAGAGCAGCTTCTTTTTTTTTAACAATTTTTAAAAA
>NZ_BAMN01000014.1 GCF_000615905.1 Companilactobacillus nodensis DSM 19682 = JCM 14932 = NBRC 107160 | reverse complement strand
TCACCTTGTGTTTACTAATCATATGAATTTATAATTGGATTGTACTATTCTATGAAAGGGGAAAAAATATGGGGAAGAAATTACGCAATATATTTACTATTGTAATTGCCGCCTTAGGAATTTTTGTAGCAGCGTTATGTTTTAATTCTACTGAAGTTTCTGCGGCAGCTTACACTAGTGAGGATTTGATTTCCAGTGCGCAAATAATCAGTCAGGACAAGACTTATTCCTATTCGAGCACGGTCGGCGTCCAATATAACTGGGATACCACTGGTACCGGAATCAAGCTTGCAGCGGGCGATACCATAACTATGGAATTACCTGACGAATTGAGAGCTAAAAGTAATGCCGGTGTTCCATTCGATTTTCATGACGAAGCTGGAAACGTTATTGGCCAAGCTGTTGTGAATAAAGATAATACTGTAACAGTTACCTTCAATGAAAACATTGAAAAGTTCGATGATGTTAAAGGTAGTATCACTATCGGCAACGGAATTGGTGTTAGTGATTCCGCAATTGTTGGTGATAACCAAGTTGAGTTCCCAACGATGAATGGTAATCAAACTAGCAACATGACTGTTATTGAATCAGAAAACAATATCAGTAAAAAAGGTACATTAGGTACTGATGAAAATGGTGACCACATCATTACTTGGACAATTCTTGCCAATAGACGTGAACTCGATCTCAACAACATGAACGTTTATGAAGATGTAACCCAAAGAGATCCAAACTTGGAATACATCAAGGGTTCTGTTGTTGTTAACAAGGCTCATTGGATTGGAAACAACAAGTACGAAAAGGATGAGGTTGTTCCTAGTGGACAATACGGATTAACTGAGAATGATAAGGGATTCCATCTCAATGTTCCTAATTCAGAAAACCAAATGTATGCCATCACAATGAAAACACGTGTACCCGCTGATCTAGCAACTAACGGTGAATATGTTTTTAAAAACCAAGCACAAATAACTTGGGGTGTACCTGGTTCTGATGGTGAGACTCCTCGTGAATCTGCCAGCGGTAGTGTTACCTCTGATGTAAGTGGTGGTAACTCTGGTTCTGGCTCTGGTAACGTTTATGGTGCTGTTAGATTGACAAAGATAAGTGATGACAGTGAAAATACCTTAGCTGGTGCTGTTTATGACTTATACCAAGTTGGTAATGACATACCAATTCAAACTGGTTTGACAACTGGTACAAATGGTCAAATCAATGTTTCTAATTTAAAACCTGGAGATTATTACTTCAAAGAAACGACTCCTCCAGATGGTTACCAATTGAATGATACAGAAATTCCTTTCAGAATTTCTGGAGATACCAGTACACCTATTTTACTTGAAGGTGAAGATGACCCAGTTGGTGAACCATTAGGATCAATCATCATTCAAAAAATAGATTTACATACTGGCGAAAAATTACCAAATGCAACATTCGTTATTAAAGGTACTGATGCCAATAATCGTAGAGTCATTAAGACAGTCACAACTGACGAAAATGGTATTGTACATGTATCTGACCTACCATACGGCCACTATAGTGTGAAAGAAATCAAAGCTCCAGATGGTTATTCGCTAAACGATAAAACATTTGAGTTTGATATTACACCTGATGACCCTAATCCTAACTTGATCACTTTTGAAAATGAAAAAGATGACGAAGAATTAGTTGATGGTAACTTCTCAGCATCCCTTGTAAAATTCGATACCGATGAAATGGAAAATGATAACTATATTGGTGTCCCTGGTGCTGTCTACGGATTATATGATGCCGACGGTCAACTAATCGGAAGTTATATGACTGATAAAAATGGTCATATAACTGTTAGTGATTTAGTTCCCGGAAAGTATTACTTCCAAGAAACATTACCTCCAAATGGTTATGACATCAACGATGACAAAATTGAATTTGAAATCACAGATTCCGATATCGATCTTGGTCATTTAATTACTTCTGATCCTAAGATAACAACTGGCGGTGGTGGTGATGGTGAAAATCCTGACACCGACGGTAATGGCGACAAAGACGGCGGTGACGGCGATGAAAATCCCGATACTGACGGTAATGGTGGAAATGAAGGAAACAATAATGGTAATGAAGCGGCGGTGATGGTGGCTTGATCACTAACCCACTCGACTGATGATAATAATGGTAATAACAATGGCGGGGGAATCACTAACGGTGGTTCTACTGATCCATCAAGTCCAAAACCTCCATATGAAGGCAATACTGATGAATCACAAACTTACCTACCACAAACAGGTACTCAATCAGGTATCTTGGCTACTATTGTTGGATTGTTAGCATTAACAAGTATTCTTTACTTCAGACGCCGTAAAGCATAAAAATAAGAGATTGAACTTTTAAAAAGTTCAACCTCTATTTTTTTAGTTAATTTTACCCTTGACTATAACGTTACGATACAGTTTAGAATGACTAAGTGTTGAAACAAAGTGATAAAAAATGTGGAAGAAGGAATTTGAAATGTCACATCCTAATAAAAAATTTAATAACGTGCAAGAATGGCTCGGTATCCCCTACGGTACTGCTAGCCGATTTCAAAAAGCTCAAATTGTTCCATTTGAACCTAATCATGAATATAGTCAAAGTGGACCAGCATCATTACAATTAACTGATCCTGCTTTTTTAAATTCTGACAAAGGTGAAAGTGAAGACTGTTTAAATCTGAATATCTGGGCTCCAGATAATGTCCAAGAAAAACTACCAGTTGTTGTTTATATCCATGGTGGCGGTTGGACTTACGGCGCTAATTCTCAAGATACGTCAGACCTATCTGGCTTAGTCGCTAGCGGTAAGGTTATTGGTGTTTCAATTAATTACCGACTTGGAGCGCTTGGTTGGCTTGAGCTATCACAATACGGTGGAAAATTTAAAGACGCCAGTAACCTAGGCTTACAAGATATCGTTCTAGCATTAAAATGGATCAACCAATATATTGGATCATTTGGTGGTGACCCCAACCAAATCACTCTTACAGGTCATAGTGCTGGTTCATTTTCACTGTTAACACTCTTAGCTGTACCTGAAGCTGATGGATTATATAACAAATTAGCAGCATTTTCTGGATATGCCGCACGTTATATCCCAGCCTGGTGGGCTGAAGAATTAGCAGATAAAGTTTTAAAAACACTAGAGCTAACTTCACCAGAACAGTTATTAACAGTTGATCCAAAATCACTAATTAAAGCAGTCAATCAAGTTTTGCCAACTGACGTTTTGAAACGTGGAAATCTAGACACAATTTCCATTGGAATTGTTGACGATGAGTTCTTACCAAACGGCGTTTTAAAAGCTAATCCTGCTGATGTTATTAAAAGTGGAAAACATAAAGATATTGACTTAATAATAACTTCAACAACTGAAGAGGCAAGTTGGTATGCAGCTAATATCCCAGATAATGTTGATCCAAAAACAATCGAAGCCGTAATTGATGAAATGGTTTATGACTGCCATATTCCACGCAAACAGGCTGAGGCAATTGCCCTACATTGTGGAGCTGGTAAAGATACCCCTCTAAATGTCAGGACTCGTTTCTTTACAGATTATAATTTCACCTTACCAGCTATCCGAGAGGCACATGATCATGCTCAAGCTGGTGGACGCGTATATCAACTAAGTGTTGGTCCAGCCGAAGGTTCACCTGCTTATCATGGTACTGATATGTACGGTATTGTCGGCCAATCTGCACCTGACGCCAGTCAAGAACAATTAGACCGTGATAACTTTATCAGTCAAACATTACTTAACTTTGCTACTGATCATCATGAAAAATTATGGTCACCAGTGAAAAAAAATCAATTAATCATCAAAGATATTGGTCAACGACCTTATAAAGGTGTTGAACACGCCAAAACTGTACTAGAACTATTTAAGGGTATTCCTCGTCCATAATTAATATTTATAAAAGGGTGTTATAAACATCCTTTTTTATTTGTCCAAAATAGATTTCAAAAGAGAAAAATAAATTTTGACAAAGAAATTTTCATTTTTTTCAAAAGACATTATTTGCGTCATGTTCGCAACTTTCTTTTATCAATTTAGTATTCAGGCAGTTAACCCACTAATGAATGGATATGCCCACAATCTAGGAATCAGTAGTGCTTTTGCCGGTATCATTGTGGGAGTTATGAGTATTACTTCAATGTTATTAAGACCTTTTGCCGGAAACTTAACCGATCGAATTTCTAAATATCGCTTGGCACTAATTGGAGGTAGTTTGTGTGCAATTAGTGATTTTGGATATCTTTTTGCTTCCAGCGTACCTTGGTTATTAACTTTTAGAATCATCAATGGTGTAGGTTTCGTCCTATGTACTGTTTGTCTGGCAACCTGGATGGCATTCTTAGTTCCACGACAACATCTTGGAGCAGCAATGGGGTATTACGGATTATTAAATGCTCTTGCAATGGCGATTGCTCCGGCCCTAGCAATCAGTGTCTATCAAATTCTAGGATATAAATTCGTTATAATGCTTGCGGCCTTAAGTGCTGTGGCTATGATAGTTGTAATACAATTAATCAACAACCGTGCAAAACCTTCTATTAAGTTAGAAGGCCAACACTTTAAGATTATTCAATGGGATGCATTACCAGTTGCATTAATTTTTTCACTATTATCTATTCCCTACTTCGTTACTCAAGCTGATATTGTCATGTATGCTCAAGAACGTCATTTGAATATTACCGTAAGTCTATTCTTTTTATGTTACTCACTTGCTTTGATTGCTATTCGGATTCTACTAAAAAATTATTTTGACACCATTTCATTTGGCATTTGGTTTTCTATCTGCATAATTGCAACGATTGGTTATATCATCCTATTAACGATAATGCAAAACAACTTTGAAATGATTTTAGCAGCTGGATTAATGGCAGTCGGTTTTGGAGTCATGGTTTCTGTTTCCCAATCAACCGCCCTCTTATTAGCTCCCTTAGAAGAACAGGGACTTGCCAACGCAACTTATTATTTAGGAAGCGATATTGGTATGTCGCTTGGACCCATCATCGGCGGAATCCTACCAACTGTTTTTCCACTCAAATTCTTTTACCCAGTGATGTTGCTCGTCGTGCCTTTAACAGCAATTCTCTACTTATTTAATCGTCGTAAACTCAACGCCGCGGTACAATCCAATTAAGACCACATTATCACTTGCGTTATATGACAATTCTCAATAGACTAAGATAATCAAAACATCAAAGGTGGATACCAATATGAGAAATGTAATCTTTTACGGAGCAGTTAGTTTAGATGGTTATTTGGCTGATGATAATTATTCTTTAGATTGGCTCTTCAAATACAATGACGAAAAAATCATGAAAGAAAGTTATCAACCGTTCTTTGAACAAGTCGATACTGTGATCATGGGCAGAAAGACCTACGACGACCTAATGAGAATGTCAGACGAATTCCCTTATCCCAATACTGAAGTATTTGTACTTTCTCATCGAAAAATTGATTCTAAATATGTTAAACAAACAGATAAACCAGTTGATGAATTAGTTAAAGAATTAAAGGAAAAGTCCGGCAAAAACATTTGGATCGTTGGTGGCGGTCAAATTGTTTCATCCCTTATCGAACATAATTTAATCGACACCATACAGATACAAATAACGCCCGACTTATTAGGGTCAGGCGTCAAACTATTTCAACATATGAATCATGCCTCAAGATTTCAAACAATCTTTGCTAAACAGTACGGTGAATTAATTGACATCAAATACCAACTAAAAAGCCCCACCGCCTGATCCGCCACCGAATCCACCGGAGCTTCCTCCTGAAAAGCCACCTGAACCACCAGATACACTGGAGTTAGCCGAGTGACTAGATGAGAATGCTCCCGAAAAGGCTCGATCAAGATTCATACCATTACTCATACTGCCGATGCCCCAATAGTAATACATCATACCAGGGTTGGCTTCGAAGGCTTCTGTACCAAACTTGAGTTTGAGAGCTTTAACAACTTTTTTAGAAATACCGAAGGCGACTGCATATGGAAGTATTTGTTCCCACAAAATCAAATCGCCAACTTCAGCAAGATTCAAATCATCGACATCTTCAAACATTCGTCTGAAAGCCTGTAATTCATTGGCTATCTGCTCACCATTCTCCGTATAATAACTTATTTGCCTTCTTATAAGTAAATACCCTACCCATGCTATTAAAATTGTTATAATGGATATTATGGACATTGGCACTAACCAGCTTTTGACGAACAATGAAGACAACATAATTGTAATTACCATTAATACTGACACAAATATCGCCGAACCTAATAATCGAGAAATAGTATTCTTGTTATTCGTATCAATATATTGATTGCTGTGCCGCGCAGCTCGTTTCTTCCAGTCTCCAAATTCGTTGTATAATTTGCCCTTCTTGTCTTTTTTAGCAAATTTATTAATCTCTTTAATTGTGACACTAGTACCATCACCGATAGTTTGGATCATAAACTTAATCAATTCATCCTGTGGAGTTTTAAGCGCAGTGATTCTAAAGGTCTTGTCCTCTTTATCGATCCTCAAATTACGCCTGTTAACTTCAACCAAAACATCCCCAGTAAATCCTTTACTATCGCCATCATTAGCTTTTTGCAGAATAATATTTGCCATGCTTGGAGCCACATCTGGCGCATCAAACCAATGGTGTAATGGTGTTGGCATGGGATGTTTGTTTATTGGATACTTGACTAGTTTATAATAATTCAAAGCAAAAATTATTATAACTAGGAAAACAATCATTCCGATAAACAACTTGGTCAATCGACTTGGCATTTGCCTCTTATAGTTAGCCTCCTGGGCTAGCTTTTTTTCTTGCGCTAGAATTCTATCCTTCGCATTTTTATTAACTGTATTTTGATTTAACGATGTCACACTAGTCGGAAAAATAATATGACTCTCGACTGAATCACCCGCATCGACCCTATCAGCCGTCAAAATAACCTGGCCATTGTCTTTATTGACTTTATTAAAGCCATTCAAGGTGCCATGTGCCCAGGCACGCAAAGACTTAATATTATTAGTCGGTAAATTAATAGTGATTTTGACATTATTCAAATCATGATCCCAGCCACCACCAATGATTTTCCAATTCAATTCAGCGATGTCACGATAATTAGTAATAACGCCATATAACTTGTACTTATAAACAAAAGTAATTTTTTTATTAGATACAGCATGATAAACCTTTAATTTCATATTATCCGCTGTCTTATCAACTGAGAAAGTATCATTGGCTTCAGATGTTGATTGCTTAATATCAGTTATGCTATCTCCATCATGAACCATAATTTCTGGGTCTCCAACTCCCCTAATCCCTTTGAGAGCTTGATTGTAATAAACGCCATGGAAACTTCCAGCAAAATTATAAGTAACATTTTGCGTCATTAAAGCATCGCCTTGCTGATCAACATCAATATTGACTGTGTAATTCGTAATCTCATAGTCGCCATCAGCTTTAACATTTGTTTGAAATAAACCAATAGATAAGACAGTTATTAGAGTCAGCCAAATACTTACAATAATTTTTTTCATACAAACCCCTTATTAAAAAAATCCACTACAAATCTTGTAGCGGATTTCAATTTATAATAATCTTTGTAACCACGACTTATTCAAGAACTCTTTCCAATAAGTTGAGGATTGTTGTAATAATGCATCATTCGATAAGACATACTTGCGATAAGGAACATGATTTGGTAACTGTGCTTGTCCAGATAAGAATCTTTCATTCTGAACTCTAACCATATTAGCATGATAATTGGCAGTCATCTTGTATCCAACGCTAACTGCGCAAAGTGCTAAAACAACCACCAAAACAGTTTTAAGATTCTTGATTACTGATTTATTAAAATAACTAGCAGCCTTCAAGACATACAATATCGCTGCAATATACAAAAAGACATATGCAGTAAAGAATTCACGTGAATTGATAGGTGAAATAATGATGATAAATGGAGATATCAATGCAAAATACGTGAATAAACTGAAATACAAAACATAATTCTTTTTAGGCTTGAACAAATATATCGTACAAAAAATCAAGAATAACCAGTACAAAATCGTCATTACACCATCGACCAGAGTAACTCTAGTACTCAAATTACGATACATAAAGAATTGATCATAATTATGACGACTCAACCAAAAGTTAATAACCAAATAGTAAACAATTAAAAATATTGAAGCAAGATTGATCATCCACTTCATTTTACTTGTGTGCTTCAACTTGTTAGTAGCAATAATAATAATTGCTACTAACAATGCTATGTTCACGATCAAGTTCAATGTGTTAAACCAATAATGAGTGATATAAAAATAATTATTTATAATTCCATGAATATCAAAATTGGTATCGCGATATGTTGATTTCTCATGATAAGCTGGATGGCTGAACATAATAGCTGCTGAAACAATTGCTCCCAACAAGTAACTACCCTCAAACCATTCAAAATTAGAATGATAAACATATCTACCGATCAGTATAACAACCACACCAATAAAAATCTGATAAAGAGTTAGATGTTCAACGAACAATCCTCCTATAAGACTCATAAAGAACGCATATACGGCTAAAAGGATGGGGTTGTATACTTTATTACCATCGTATAAATCCTTGATAAACGTCAAAAATAGCAGCATCAGAGCCAACGGTGGAATATAGTTTACAAAGCCAGCATTCCAAGCCAAAACTGTACTGATATAGCCATCTTGAAAAGTAAAAATGAACAATCCACTTAATACCAACGCCAACTTCGACTTACCGGCTAACTTCCAAATACACCAAATCAATAATGTCCAAAAAACTGCATATGCTAGCATGGCGACCAGTAAATGATGAACCGTAAAGATCTCTGAAATGTTACCGATCCAACGGCCATTGCTACTACCACCATAAATCTTCTGTGGTCCATAAAAGCCATGATTCATCAAATACCTACCCTGAGCTCCACCCCAGAAAAAATCATCACCTGAAGGTATCACTAAGAATCTAAAAATAAAGAAATAAATAAAAAACTATCGGGAAAAATATCTTTTCCCAACCCTTACTAGTTTTACTTTGCATAAGGTTCCTCCAAAATCAAAATACCTCTTACAGTATAACCTATGAGATTGATTATTTGCAGAAACAAAAAAGGCAACCTAACAATAAGTTAAGCTACCTTAGATATGATTATTAGTCAGTCCAGATTTCTTTGGCACGATTGAATGCTGACCATGCCTTAGGCCATCCAGCATAAAATGACAAATGTGTTATTTCAGCAACGGTCTCTTCCTTTGTAATACCATTTTTCTTACCGATTCTTAAATGAGCATCCAATTGCTCCAAGTTACCGGCAGAAATAATACTTGCAATAGTGATCATTGATCTGTCATGTGCTGACAATTCGTTTTCCTTGCTCCATACTTCACCAAATAATACATCATCATTTAACTTAGCGAATTGAGGTGCAAAATCTCCAAGTTGTTCTTGTCCTGCAGTTTGTTTTTTCATATTGTCTAATTTCCTCCATTTTGACTTAATCTTCTTAACAAAGAACATTAAATCACTTGAAGTTAACTTTAAGTCAATAGAATATCGATATTATTTTTTTAATATCTAAAAAACGTTATTTATGTGTTATACTAAAGTGTACTTACGGATTGGTCCCGTCAGTACAACTATGTAACATCGAGTCGTCTGTTCTCAGCAGGCGGCTTTTTTGTTTGTTCAAAACTACTAATTCCATAAATAAAGGTGCTCGAAAAGTGTCCAAAATACCTTTTTCCATTATTTTAAAGAAAAATAAAAAAGCCAGAACACTGATATATCAGCATTCTGACTTTTATAATTTCGACTTTTTAAGAGTTATACTCTTGTAATACCGGTGATCGGGGTCAACCATCGTTGGTGCTGTAAAGCTAAGGTCGCTCGATGTGCCAAAAGTGTGCCATTTTAGAAGCCCACACATAATAGGAAAAAACACGTCACACTTTTTAAATAAATTTATTGCACAGGAATCTTATGATTTCTGTGTTTTTTTATTGTCCAATTCTAAATCATCTAAATCTGAAAGGAAATCAAAATACATATTCTTTTGAGCCATCACAGTAAACATTTCAGTGGCTGCCATATGAACTGGTATATCACCATTCTTTTGTTTCTTAGATATTCTAGAACACTCAGTATCAGCAGTGTCATATAGATCTTGATACTTCTTTTTAAACAGCATTTGTATTAATAATTTCCTTGACTATACACTGTTATCAGTGTATTATAATAAGTGTAGAGAGGAGGTGGTAAGAGTGAAAGGCAAGCACCAAAAAAGCCATGATGAAAATAAGTTGTTAGTCAAATTAGGGTTAATTGCAGTAATCCTAGAAATCATAGACCACATACTTGATATTACATCAAGGCTCAAGTAATGACACTAAGGTAAGAGGCAAAGCCTCTTGCTTTGTGTATCCAAATTATAACATGCCTTTACTCTGATATTATGAAATTTACTACTAAGAGGATACTTCAAATATTATTGATCATTCTTATAATAATTACATCCATTTCCATAATATTAAAATTATGGAATTTAATTTAGGAGGAAAATTATGACAGAAAAGTTAACTGAAGCACGTATCAAAGCCAACAAAAAATGGGACGAGAATAATAAGGTTCGTCTGGGATATTTGAGACACAAGGCTAGAGCTAAAAGCTTTATTTCTAAGGATCCCAAACCAGGTGCTACTAACCATGATGAATATCTTGAGGATTTATTAGAAATAAAGAAAATGGTAACTGATAGAATAAAAGAAATTAATCAATAATATTGCTCAACCTATTTAACTTGCTTATATAAATCGTACTGCCACTCATATGAACTTTTCTTACCACTAAGAAAAACAAATATAAAAATTGAAAAAACGAAAAAAGCCAAAAGACCACTTGAGGATTCTTTTGGTTCTTCTATACCCACTGATAGATAAATCTGCTTTTTTCAAAACAAATATGGATGCTAACAAGAATAAAGCGGATACCAGACTAGTAACCAAAAAAACACTGTATAAAAAACCAACAACATTCATCATAAAAGTATTCATTATAATTCTCCTATAAAAGTATTTATATACATGATACACAAAAAGCGCATAAATCACTTTAGCAATTGTGATTTATGCGCTTTTTTATTAATTATTTAAAAACTATTCTATCCATTAAACCCTGATCCTTGAGCATATTGAATTGGAATATATTCATCAGTAGCAACCTTATAACACAATCCAACGTTAGGAACGTTGGTCAACTTATCTGAAGTCTTCCACTCACTACCACCTTTGAACGTTTGATTAGAGTCTTTGATAGCTTGTCCTTCTGAGTTATAAGCATTAACACCGTAATCAGAACGATAGTTGATGACTAGCTTATCTTTGAAGGTCGTAATTGCTTGTGGAATCAACGTATCAACGCCAATCACATAATAAGGTCGGTCATTCACCGCCACAATACTTGCTGAAATCCAATCTGATCCAGAGATGACATTTGTTCCAATATTAGCCATTCCTTTACCATTAAATGTTGCATATGCTTTATAGTCATTTCCTTTAACTGAAACAACATTACTAATCGATGCACGTGGATCAACTTTTGCCGCTTGATCGGCTGTATAGAAGTTCGTATAGAGTTGAGACACATCAAAATTTCCATAGCTGCCTTGAAATTTATATGTACTCCCCCACTGCCAACCATTATTAGAGCTATACCAACTCTTGCCACTAGCATTGTACGGATAACTCGCAATCCAACCAGTTCCAGTGGGAACAACAAATCGGTTATTTACCCAACTACCCATGGTATAGACGTCACTTCGATAACCGTACTTTGCAACTTGGTTCATAAAAGCTTTATTATTAGCATTCATTTGAGATTTAGTTAATCCAGCTTGTGAACCATCCTCAACATCGGCAACTAGTACTGCGCCTATCGGTAATCCATCTTGTTTAGCCAAAGCACTAGCATAATCAGCCTCAGCCACTGCTTGGAATTCAGTCTTATATTTAGCATAGTGATATCCATTGATATATAATCCAGCGGCTTGAGCAGTTGAGATGTTATTAGCTGCCGTATAGTCGTGATAATAAGTACCCTCACTGATTTTAGTAACCACAGACTTAACGCCGTAGTTATTTCTCATATCTACAAAGTAGCTGTAGTCATATACCCATTGTGATTAGATACATCAACCATATCGGTACGAGCAGCATCAACATTAATACTGAAAAAAAATAGGCCTGCTAAAAGCAGACCTACCATATAAACTAATTTACATTTCATTTATTTGTTACTCCCGATTCTTTATAATCACTCTTAACGTCTTTGACCCCAGTGAATAATCCCGCGGTGAAACCACCCACTAACAAACCAGCTAACACTGCTTGCCCAATATTGGCATCTTTGTAGATTAATGCAACTCCTACCGCAATTAATACGCCTAATCCCATCGATACGAATGGCATATATTTTGATGGCAAGATGTTGTTCGTCTTAATCACTTGTGTAATTCCTGAACACAGTGCTGCAACGATCGTTAATTGTACTGCATCGATTAAATTCAATGACTGAATCCATTCCATTATTTGCCTACCTCGATTTCATTTAGTTTATTTTTCAAATCTCCCATTTGCCTGGTAAGTGAATCAACTACTTTCTTCTGTTCAATTAGTTGAAAAGTTAAATCTGACACCTGGCCCTTTAATCCATCACGTTCTTCTGTTGTTTTATCCAATCGCTCAAATAATTCTTCAATATGATCAGCGTATATTCCTTCACTATTATTCTTATTCTTTAATTGCTGTAGCCAGACACCAAAGAGACCAGTAATGAATGCACCACCTAATGCCGAAATCACAACTTTGAATGTCTCGATCACCTGGCATCACTCCAAAATGCTTCAAATAATATTCTTATCACAATAAAGAAAGTGAACACTGTACTGAAATGTGGAATCATGACCGGTGCTGCCAAATCATGAATTAGAAACATTATGAAATAAAACGACCAAATAAATAATAGTAGGAACACAACGATATCTCTGACAGATCCCTTTAGTTCACCACAACTAGCAATCATTGAATACAAACCGACCAGCACCAAAGCAATTGCAATCTGAGGCGCATCAATGTTCGTAATGAAGTCAGGTGGCCTGCCAATGAAGTCATCGGTTTCCAAGAATAAAATTCCCAAAGCAAAAACTTCAAATCCTGTTAAGAACCAAAAATGATTCTTTCTTAAATATCGCAATTTAATCACCTCTTTAAATTAAAAAAGCTAGTCTCTCGACTAGCTAGCAACGTAATCTTCTCCAGTGATCTCTTTGTATTGATCAGCGGTCAATGTATTAGCTTTGACATAATTCTTGATACTGTCCTTGGTACGTGTACCCCAACCTAATTGTAATTTTAATAGAAATACCATATTAGTTTCCTCCTGTTGTTGATTGTAATTGTAGATTTGTTAGTTCAGTGATTGACTGTTTGATGCTTTCGATATCTTGACCTTGAGCCATTAGCATACTGGTTAATTCTGTTTGTGATTTTTGATTTTCTTCATCTGGCGTTAGTTGTGATGATACGTGAACTAACTTGTTATCAAATTGTCGTACCGTCCATAAATACATTTCACTAACTAAAAAGGATGGATCACTTTCAACTAGTGTCCAACCTTTAATCTTTGATTGTTTTTCTGCAGTTTTTGAATCTGCAAAACCGATTATGGATCTAAATGAGTCCATCATTACTGCAATTTTCATTAAGCTTACCTCCTAATATCCTTTTACATTTTCAATATCAATACTTAAAGTTGAAGTCCCAGGATTGGCATTAATGAATAGCTTGATTCTTTCAATAGAAACCCCACCATCAATAACAGTTACAAATTTCTTTGTAATATCAGGATTGTATATAGTTTTTATTGACATTGCAATAACTTTAGGACTCCAATAATATGAACTGCCATCTGAAGTCCAATTATCAGTAGTATTGAAACTTTTAACAGTGCTCAAATCGACAAGCTGTTTAGATAAATCTACTGTATTACCATTTATCAAATCAATTTTATTTACTTTTATACTCTTTGGAAATTGAATATCTGAAGCTTTAAACCTGCAATAAGGCATTCCATTTTCGAGGCTAATAACAATATAATCACTAAATGTTATACTAATTCCATTTTTTATATTTTCAAAAAAGTTTGTAACACCATTAAAAACAACGTCTCCGGTTGCTGATCCATCAAACAACGACATATCAGGCAATGGAATTACAGATTTCTGTGTTGAAAATGTAGCAATCTTATCAACTATGACTTCATAATTAGCACCTGTGGCACCACTGCTTTCTCCATCGTTGTCATATCCCAATAACGTTTCAATTGAGATTGTCTTATCAGCATTGAAAGTAAGTAGCAACCTAGGAGCTTTTACGTTCTTTCCACTTAATCCCTCGCCAATGCCGTTAATTGGAATTGATACTTGCTTATCAACGACCATATCACTTGCCTTAATATAGATAGGGTATGGTGAAGTTGTGGTAAAATATCCATCTTTCAAGATATTAGCGGTATCGTAATTCAAAGGCAGATCGGTAACATCACCTTTCTCACCAGCTGTGAATGCTGTCTTCTGTAGATGAACTAAGAATGTGATACCATCACCAACCATGTTCATCTTTGATCCAACATCTCTCAATAATGTTGCTGATGTGACAGTTGACGGATCACTTGGACCTTTCCAAAGTAGGTATCTTTCTGTAATCTCACCATTGACCAATGATCCAGGATAGTAATCCACTCCAGCACTTGGGTGATCACCGCTATCACCAGTATCTGTATTTCCTCCACCAGAACCGTTGTCAAAAACAACTACACCATTCTCATCTGGCAAATAGTTCTTATCCCCACTTCGAATAACCTTAATATTCTTCTTATCACGTTTTCTCGAAGCCACAATAAATTCTGAAAGTTTATTAGCCATTTGTATCCTCCTTATTCCAATCATCGATCACAGCTTGAGCATCAGCAGTTATCGAATCATCAACATTGATATCACCATTACTGATCAAACTAATTACCTCAGTTTTTAAATTATCCTTAGTGATCAAGTTTGCCTGATTGATCTGAGCCTTCAAATTAGCAAGCGAAGTATTCAATGTTGTCTCAAAGTCTGATTCTTTACCCTCAAGCTTGTCTAAATTAGTACCTAACTCATCAAGCTTCTTCTGTTTCTCACCAATTTTATTCTCAAAATCAGCTAGAGTTGCATCGATTTTTTCTTTGTAATTATCCAAAGCATCCATAACTACCTGATCAAGGAAATTAATCATATAACCAGTGTGTTTGTATGCTGCAGCTGTTAATTCTCCAATATTAAATAGAGCACGTTGCATTTCTGAAATGTAAAATGCCATAGGACGTGGGAACGCCACGTTATTAGAAATGATATGCAAATCAAAGTCCAACGTGATGGCACGTGTAACACGGTCTTCACTTTCAATAACCAACTGGACTGTATGATACTTACCAGCAGTCAACGCTACTGCTTCCTCAGGCTTCCAATCAATTTCACCAATATTGGCATTAGTGGTATCAAGCCCTTCATCAGTTGAAATCAAATGCCACTGACCGTCATATCCTCGAACTGAGAACATCTTATATTTAGACAAGTCCGCAGGACCACTTTCATCCCAAACATGCATATGAATAGCATATGAACTAGCTTCGCCTTGACGTAGGTACGCTACCGGTAGAATTCTAGCTTTTGTTGCAGGATTATAAATATTTTGTGGAACTAGATGATTACTTTCATCATCTGTTTGCGCCTTTGGTAGATAGAATGCTTTTTGATGTCCCATATAGAACAACAATGGCTGCTCGAGCGGAATGTCAGCATTAATCTTGTCATATGGTTCTTGGTGATCCGCATCGTTATCACTATATGCCAAGGGTGGTAACATTGGATCTTGCGTTTGTGAGTCTTTAATATCGTCTACCATTTAATTACCTCCTTTTATTTGTCCCAATCGTCAATAACAGATTGAGCTTCATCAGTTACCTGGTCGTTCACATCAATATTGCTTGGCATCTGATCTGACGGCTTGGATTGTGGAATGTTCCAATTGTTGTATTGTTTGGTAATCTACCTTGAATATTGGAGATTTTTTTGTTTTGGGTTTTCAACAGGTTATCCACTTCAGTCTTCGAATAATATTTAGTCTCAACATTCTCATGCATAAATTCCGATACGCTGACATTGATTAGCTTCAGAATAAACGATTTGAAATCACTCAATGAAGTCTTGAATTTCGTAAAGAAATCACGCTGATCAATAACATAACCGACCATTGAATTAACAGTGGTTTGAATCTGCTTGCGATTGTTATTCAAATCGTCTCGAGCATTGGAATCAACAACACCATTCCATGAATCTAAATCAAGCTTTGCTAGATTATTAGGTAGCTCAGGCGTATCTGGCCAAACCACTTTGTCATCAACATTGCTGAACTCATATAACTCAGAATCATATCCACCGTCATCATTCTCCTTAGCAATCACAACATCCTTCCCATTTTTGAAAGTAAGAACAACTTTCTTGCCGTCCTTAGAATTCAAATTTAAGTTGGGAAATTCTGATGCGATTACTTCTTTAGATAAATTCAATTGATCACATCCTTTCTTGAATATCTGATACCACGCCATTTACTACATTGAAGTAATAATTGGTTGTCAGTACCTCGATCATTCCATTATCTTCATCAATAAAAATCGCCTGTAGAATTCCCTTGGGAATATTTGCAGGCTTATTTACTGTATTCGAATCAAAATAAAAAAGACCTGGAGTATTGATCGACTTCAAATCTTTAACATATTTTGCATATTCTGTTTTGTTTCCTATCAGACTGTTTACATATTCAGTTAATCCTTGCACCGCTAAATAATGAGTCTGTGGATAAAAATATTTTCCGTCAGTTGGATCGGCCATCCTCTTGATATCAATCATTATACTTCGCCTACCTTTGTTGTTAGCCATGGATTGGTAATTGAGCCGTTGGATAGAGATATGGCTGCGTTATATCTTGCATTTGCTAATGATGTTTGAATAGACAACTCATAGTCAGAAAGTGTCTGAGGAGTTGAATTTAGGTTAATCTCATAGCTATTTGAATAACTTAAAGGATTATATTTAGAACTTACAACTGTTACCCAAGTAGTGAAATTCTCTGGTTGAATATCACAATAAATCATATCACCGATATTTAATTCGTTATCACCTGAATAAGTGAGTGTAATATCCACAGTTGGTTCAGTTTTCATTTGAGATAATGCATATTTTCTCATTTCTATCGGATCTTCAATATCATTATTGGTTATTGCAGGTCCAGGACGTTCACCCCATTCACTAATAGACTTTTCATCTCTAATTATAAATGGCTGAAAGTAATCTGTTGAATGATCATCAGGTGCTGCATCGTCATCGCCCTTATTTACCTCGGTTGGTTCGACATCAGTATCACCAGTAAATACAAAGTTATCAGCACAGACCCATTCGTTAGTTGCCACTCGATACCAAGTTTTACCATTAGCACCATCGGTAATCTCACCATTGATTTTCCATTGAGTACCATCAGATAATTTCCTACCAACTTCATGTTGAGGAGTCCAGGGTGAATCATAAATAATTGATTCAGTGGGTGTTACATCCCCTGGTGATACATCTGTCTTACCGCTAAAGTCTAATTGATCTTGTGGTACCCATTCATTAGTTCCAACTTTGTACCAAGATTTTCCTTGAGCACCATCACTAACAGAAGCACTAACTCTCCACTGTGAACTAGGAGATAATGTTCTCCCAGTTTTATTTTGAGGTGTGAAAGGCGAATCGTAAACATAAACAATATTTGACTCTTTGGAATCACTAGAATCAGATTTTGTAGTATCAGAGTCATCGTCACTAGATTCGTCAGTCTTGTCATCAGAATCCTTAGTAGAATTACTATCTGTTTCTTCAGCTTTTACCGTTCCCTGACCTGTTACTGGATTTATTGTGTGATCTTCAGGTTTAACATTACCATCCTTATCAAAACTAATATATTTAGCATCAACCCACTGGTTGGTGGCAACCTCGTAATAAATTGTATCATTAATAACCCTCTTATTATTAATGGCCCAAGTAGTTCCATTATCTAAATGATTAACTATTGAGTCTTGCTTCTGTGGATCACTCAAAGCTGGTGCTCCACCAACAAAACTCACTGTTCCAACAGCATTACCAATAGGCAAGGAATTGCCACTACTTGTATTTTCTTTATCGGAATCAGTAGAAGTTTTTATCGTTCCTTGTCCAGTAACTTCTGTAATAATATGATTCTCCGGTTGAATATCTCCATTCTTATCAAACACAATGTATTTTTCATTTACCCAACCATTAGTAGAAACCCGGTACCAAGTTTCACCATTTGCAACCACTTTGCTATCCATTACCCACTTAGTTCCATTAGGTAAAGTCTGAACAGTATTCGTCGGTTTATTAGGATCATCTACAACAGGCGCTCCATTCATAAAGCTGATTGTCCCAACAGCTGTTCCGATTGGTGATGTCACAGGTGCATTAGTCTTACCATATACCCGTGCAATATTCTGAATTTCAGTTGTATCAATATTAGCCGTAAATGTAGGCGTGTCATGTATATATCTAAATGACTTATCAGTCTTATGCTGCCACTTACCCAATGGAATTAACGTAATATTCTTATTATTAGCAATAACTACTAAATTGAACTTTTCAATACAATCATTGATACATTCCAATCCAGATTTTTCACCATAATCAGTAAAAGTTGCAGTTTCTGTACTTCCCTGAACTTTCCAAGTAAATCCGTGATTTCCAAGTTCATTCTGATCAAAAATGAAACTCATTAAGTCACTTGCCGAAAGCTTCTTGGTTCCATTAATCTTGTCATAATTATAAACATACTGGCAATCGAACCAAATATGAGTAGCTGACACTGTACGTTTCAAATCATAGGCTTCATCATCCTTTTCCGCCTGTTTAATACGATATTTTTGACCATCAAAAATAATATAATTTTCATTTTGTAACAGCTGATAACCAATACTTTCATCATTCACAGCAGTAAAGTCAATCTGATCTGATTTATTCATTTCAATGGAATTACTTAAAGAGTCACGATCAATACAAGTCAAAGTTTCATCATAAACACCATCTTTATCTTGGACTCGGTAACTATCAAACTTAATCATAAGTAGATAAATGGAAAGTCAAAAGTCACAGTGCCATTAAAACCACTTAAGTTAAAACTATTCCATCCCTTTTGCAAATTAATATGACCATGATTTGTATTGATTTCACACGCTGCACCATTAAGAAATGGATGAACCCCTTTAAGAATTAATGAATCATTTGATGAGATGCTTTGATTCATTTGAAATGTATCACTGGTATCATTATTGGTTAAAATTGGAGTTCCTGATCCTTTAAATAGAATATCTAACTCGTGGTTCTGCTCATACGGTTGTATATCAAAATCAGAAGGATTATAGATTTTGAAACTACCTGCGTAATGAGTGTAACTAATATTAGTACTGGATAAATTTAGATTATCAGTGATCAAATCTTCTTTATTAATGTCTATTGGAAAATCTGTTGATCTAACGACCGAGTACATATAAGCACTTGGTATTTCAAACTCCACTGAAAAGATTTATCGTAAAATCCAATATCAGTATAAGAAAAAGGCTTAGGTATTCCGTAAAAACAACGACCAATGTCATAGCTTTGACGTACTCTTACCAAGCCTCTATTAAAGAACTTATTATAAAACTCATGAAATCTACTCTCTAAATCTGTACCATCAGAAACTTCTATCCAAAAATCAGCTTTTGCCGTTCGAGAAGCATAGATAATTGGTCCTTGTTGAATCTGACCATCAATACCTGTATTTGTTTTGAAATTAGTTTGAGGTTGAGGTGAGCTCACTGTTAATCTAGCAAAATGTAGTCCTTGATAATTACTTATTTCAAATTCATCTTCACCATCATTTTTTAATAGCAATGAATCTTGACGGTATCTACCATTCAATCTTTTAGGCAAGTGATGTACCTCCTTTAACTTGGAATTTAGTCATTCTACGATTTTGTAATCCTATCTTGTCAAAAATGTTTGCAACATCATTTAGAGAACTAGTATCACTACCACTATTACTTGATAATGCTTCATATAATTTACCAAGTAATTTATTTTGAACCTGCGTCATCAATAATTGTTGCTTTTGATTTTCCTCAATGCTTGCAGTATCAACATTAAAGTTTGTATTAGATGATTCATCGTTACCACCAATAGTATCCTTGGCTTGCTGAAGTATCTGTATAGCTCTCATTTTATTATTCAGGGGAATCATTACTTCAGGGCCGGCTTCACCACCAATAATATTAGTTGGTTTTGTCAAAAAACCACCTGCAGCCATGAACCTTGGTCCAGATGGTCCACTAGCTGAACCACGCCATTCACCATATTTACCGTTATATCCCATACCCATGTCAGTTCTCCAAGTTGCATCATTAAATAATGCAATCAGTTGATCCAACGGGTTATGTATATTGGTGTGTCCAGGCATAGCGTAGTTAAGAAATGTTGGCAAAATATACTGAAGAATACCAGTTGATGGATGCCCTGCCTTAGCATTACCATCCCAATTGTTAGTGATATTAGGATCACCGCCACTTTCATTGGCAATGATTCTTTCAATCATATCCACATTGAAATCAGTTATAGTTTGATGCATAAATGCGGCGGCTGCACGAATCATTGGGCCATATGCTTTAGCCGGTCTAGCACCACCAGCACCACTGAAATCCATATTCTCTAATTCTTTTTTAACTGGTCCAGCAATTGCTTTTAAAAACCCATTTGCTAGTGATGTACCAAAACGATTAACAAACTCATTACTACTGAAACTGGCCTTCTCAAAGAATGGCTTCTTCAAAAATGGTACTGGGTCTTTTTTTAATTCATCTAAGTGTTCAAATACGTAATCAGTCATATCAGCAGATGTCTTTTGAGTATCGCCTTTACCAGTCGCATGATGAGGTAGATTGGCTACCATTCCCATAAATTGCTCAGATAAATGATGAGGTAGAATCGATGTTTCAGGAGATAAATATCTAATTTCCTCGCCTTTAGTACCTACTGGATAAATTCCACTATTCTTGTCATAAGCTAGTTCATAACCTTGTTCACCAACTACTGCTAATCCTCCAGGAGTACCTGCTGTACCAACAGCATATTTAGCAAGATTTAATGATTTACCACCAAACGCACTGATAACAGAATTAACTCCACCAATGCCTTTGTTAATTTCGGAAATGACCTTACTCATTGATTTACTTGCAAGTCCAGGTAGTGAACTAAATGATGTTTTGAAATCGCCTTTGACTGAAGATAACCAACTCTTCCATTTTTTTAGAAAATCACTTGTAAAACTATTCTCTCTTTTAGAAATAGAACTCATCTTACTGCTATATGTACTAGCAGCGGTTGAGAGCCCAACTTTCATATCTTCAGACGTATTCTTCCAAGTATCTTTCCAGTTCTTATTGAACGATGATTTGAAGTCCTTGAGTGCATCAATAATTCCATCAGTATCATTCTTAAAATCTTTATCAAATGTAACTTTCGATGTTGCCTTATTGGCTTCTGTTATCTGAGAACTGAGCAATTTACCAATATTCTGCTTATTGAGTGTTTTAGTAAGATTCTGAAAATCCTTATCTAAATTAGCAAAAGGATCAGATTTGCCATATAGCTTCATGAATTTATTCAAATTCTGGAATGCTTTTTGAATATCCTTTATTGGCTTAGCAAACTTAGTCCAATCTTTAGTATCCTTTTGAATACTCTTGGTCAACTTATCAAAGGCTGATGATAAATTATTCTTCTTTAAATCTTTAGCCATATCATCAAGATATTTAGTTACCTTGGTATTCTTCAAAGTAGTTTCCAACTTTGGTAAATCTTTGTTGAATTGTGCAAATGGATCTTTCTTATCCATAGACTTACCAAACGAAGTAAGTGTTTTAAATAAGTTGCTAAGTTGATTAACCGGTTTTGATAATTTACTCCAACTCTTTGTATCCTTCTCAAGACTCTTAGTTAACTTGTCCAAAGTACTAGTTATCTTATTCTTCTTGAGATCCTTATCCATACTATCAAGGTACTTAGTCAATTGTGATTTCTTTAAAGTTTTTTCTAGTTCCGGTAAGTCCTTATTAAATTGAGAAAACGCATCATTTTTATTCATCGACTTGCTGAACGAAGCCAGTGTTTTGAATGATTTGCCAATATCACTAATAGGTTTTGATAATTTACTCCAATTCTTTGATGAACCATTTAAGCTTTTATCAATTTTGGATAGTTCGTCAGCAGGACTATTCTTTTTAAGAAATTTCTTCAATCCAGATAAGGCATCCTCATAATTCTTGATAACTGGAATCATATCCTTAACATTTTGAATATCTTTCTTAGATACCTTAGTTGTCGCTACTTTGGTAATTGCTTGAGCGGTTGTTGTTTTCTTAGTAGGCTTATTCACTTCAGAATCAGTCTTTTTTACACGTTTAGCTAACTTTTCGTATTTCTCAACATCCTTTTTAGCCTGTTCATACTTCTTAGTATATACAGAACGCTCTGACGCAGAGGCACCTGGCATAGCCATATCACTTTTATACTGATCAGCAAGTTTCTTACGTGACTTAACCATCTGCTCATAATATTCGTTAGTACCCTTTTTAGCTGTGGCATCTGGATGGTACAACCACTTTTGAAATGCAGGAGCAGCACTCTTTCCCAACTGGTCACCTATTGTTGCTCCCAAACTAGCACCTGCAGGTCCACCAATAACTGCACCTATTCCAAATCCCATGGTAGTACCGATTGAACCACCAATACTTTCAACTTTCTTACCTTTACTTTTGGTAGTTAATGCATCGAAAATATCTTTGCCTGCAATTGCTGCACCCATAGCTATGGATAACTTACCACCCCAAGTATTTCCCAATGATGTTAGATTACTACCAATTGAACTTCCGTCCAATTTAGAACTAATCCCATCCGTCATTGAAGTACCTGATTTTTCTCCAACTTCTGCAGCAGCTTGTTCAATACCTGAATTAGTTATTTTCTTTTTCAATCCACCGAATGCATCAGTAATATCATTGATCTTAACTGCAAATCTTCCAATTTTATCAGTGGCCCACATACCGGCAATTAATCCACCAACAACCTTTATAGCTGTTTCATGCTTAGCTATTCCTGAAACAAATTCATTCATCAGCTTTAGTGGATCTTCAGCCTTTTTACCATTGTCATGAATAAGTCCAAACATGATGCCAATTACTTTTAAGGTGCCAGAAAAGGTGTTCCATGCACCAATTGTAATATCTTTAGCGATAGTTCCAACTGATTTAGTAATACCCTGAAGATCATTGCCATGCTGTCCAAGATACTTAAAAAAGTCAGCAGTGTTATCTGCTAAATGACCAACCCAGGTTCCAATCCCTTTAATGGAATTCTCAAAATCCTTTGAACTGGCTGCCTTGGCCATTCGATCGCCAATTTCAGTAATTGCTGGTAATGCTGCACTTGAAATCGTCATTGTAATTGCATCAGCAGATTGTTTTAACCTATCCAATGCAACTTTACCTGTCTGACTATTCTTCTCTGCTAACTTACTTACATAATCGTTTTTAGCAGAATCAGCAACCTTAGCATTCAATTCACCCAATTGTTTGGAGTTTTCAGCAAGAATTAAGCCAGCTTGTTGTCCGGTTGTACCGAATAAGTCGTGGAAAATATCAGTTTTTTCATTTTTTCCCATTCCTTGAACTTTGTCATGCAATAATCCAAAGATATCAGTCATAGACTTCATATCTCCCTGATTATCAGTGAAATCTTTAGTACTTAGACCCAATTTTTCAAGTGCTTCAGTTCCACCTTTCGTTGGTGAAATCAAACTATTTATAGCTTTACGTAGTCCAGTACCCGATTTGTCTGCTTCGAGGCCATTATTTGAAAGAAGACCCATTGCACTTGCTGTTTCAGATAGTGAGAATCCAGCTTGATGAGCCGTAGATCCGACATATGACATACCAACACCTAAATCACTGAATCCTGTCGCCGTCATATCAGCTGCATATGCTAAATCATTAACCGCAACTTTAGTATTTTTTATCATCCCTTTAGTGGAATTGGTACGCATACCAAATGATTCCAACGTTTGTGATGAAACCTTTACAACATCTGCAAAGTCATCACCAGACGCCACTGATGCTTGTAATTCAGACTTCATAGCGCCTAATGCTTGCTTAGTGTCATAACCACGTTTGATTAGATCCTCGTACCCATCAGCAATCTCTTGTTGAGATTTACCATATTTCATAGCATACTTCTGACCATCATCTTGCATCTTAGAAACATTACGAGTAGATTCGGCCATTTTTTCACCACCGGTTACTGCAAGGTTAGTAATTTGCTTATAACTATTTTCCAATTCAGTGGCCTTTTTAGCACCACTTACAAACATTGCACCCACAGCTACACCAGCAATTCCAGCTGTCATTGCCATATTTTTAAGATGACTAACACTATTCTTGATACTAGTATTCATATTGCCAATTGCTGTTCTAGAATTTACTGCAGCTTGTCTAATACCAGTAAAATGTGTACCCATGCTACCTAACTCTGATCCAAGTTCTCTATAACGTGTTTTACTCTTAGCAACTTCAGTCCCTAATTCATTAACACGTTTGGCTTGTAAAGAATATTCCTTAGAAGCGGCACCGCTCTTGGTCTTAACACTTTCCAATTCATCAGATTCCTTAGAATATAAGGAGTTGAGTTCTTGAATACGTGATTTCAGTGCTGTTCTTTCAGTCGCCGATGCTTTTATAGATTGACCTTCAGCCTTGTATCGTTGAACTAAGGATTCAGAGATATTCTTAGCACTCTCCATTGCTTGCTTTTGTTCCTTTATACCAGTTGTATAAAGATTCAAAGTACCTTTAGCACGATCCTGTTGCATAATCATGTCATTCAATTTACGAGTAGCAGTATTTACTTGATTACCATACTGAGAAAATCTCTGACTGCCTTCAGTAGTTGTTCTATCAAGGTTACCCATCTCTGATTGCAGTCTGTTGATAAGATTACGTTGTCCTTCAATCGCACGTCCTAGACCTTCAGTTTTAACCTGATAGGCTGATTGATATTCACCATTAGCACGCTGAACCTGTTCATTGATTTTCCATTCTGATGTTAGAGCTTTGACTTGATTTCTCAAGGATTGAAGAGATCCCTCAGCTTGAACAGAATCAATATGAATACCGGTATTTAACTCCATATCCTTTGCCATTATTTACCTCCTTTCTCATAGATTGATGAAATACCTCCAGATTGAATGAAATCAGTCAAACTCAATGGACCAACATCATTATTGGGGTTATGTAGTTCACGCTTATCATTAAGAATCTCTGAAAGTACAAAAAATGGCTGAGATTCTATTGTTTCCAAATCCCAACCTGTTTCCTGCATAATGGACTTTTCATAATTCAAGAAATCGTTATAAACGATATACGGATCTACTTGCTCCTCTTTCGTGGCTTTTTTGGGTCAATATCTTCCTCGTCTGAAGTAACACCGTGAGCAAGTCGACCAGCTAACACGGCCGTTGCATCACCAGTCATGTCATCAAGCATAGAAACCTGTTTTGGATTCAACTTCAAAATTTCTTTAATAAAGTTATATGGAACATTCTGAAAATCCATCGATGATTGGGAAACTGAAGAAAATCCATCCATAATAGCTTGTGTGGCTTCCTTTTCGCCTAAGTCTTGTTTCTCTAACTTATCAATCTGATCAAGGCTAGATTTCAAAGCTTTATTCTTGGTACTGATCTTTGTGTAATATTCGTAAGATAATCTCATATTCTTATTACTTTTTTTAATCGAGAATCTTCGATTAAATGCATTGATCTGGAAATATTCCTTCGACATTAGCTATTCCTCCTATTTATCAGTTGAATCTGTTGGATTAACATTAGAAGCTGATGAACTTCCACCATCAATTGTTGTTAATGGCATACCATAAATCATTGTTTCCCACTTATTGGTATCGAAGTCTTTTTCATCCTCAAGTGCTTCAAAGTAAGCAAAACCATCTGAATCACGTGTAGTAGCTGTGAATGTCAATTGATCTTGATCATAGACAGTTGTATTTGTATTTGTTTTTGGAGCTACTGATGTTAAATGAAACGTTCCTTTAACAAGTGCTAAATGTGCTGTTATTGATTCATCCACCGCATCATGAGAAATCATTTCAAAAATACAGTATGGGGCCTGTGTTTTCTTACCAATCCCAGCAATACCACCATCAAATGTTTCCATTCCTAATATTTTTTGTCTTACCGCTAGTGGAATAGCATTAGCAATAAAAGCTACTGAAATTGCTCCAACACCTTTTCCACCTGCTTTCCACTCCTGGTCTGATCCATAAATGGGCGTAATTGTAGGTGAAATGTTTGAAATTGTAGCACTTACAACTGAACCTTTCTCTTTAGGATCGACATTGAATATATTATCTTTTTGAATATTCTCCGTATTCGGATCAAAAATACCGATTCTTGCTGATTGAAATCCTGATAATGCCATTAGTAAATTACCTCCGTATTTTCATATTTCATTGTTCTAGTTAAATACCCGGTGTCAGAATCGACATCCGGGTATGAGTTAATTTGATAGAAATGATACTTTTCTAATTCATGATTGATAATCGATTCAGTTCTGTCAGGTTCTGTATCGCCTCGATAAAAGATTTGAATTTCTATCATATTATCCTTAGCTGTACTCACGTCACTAGCTCTGTTTGTAAATATGCTATGAATTTCAGTAATCAAAATCATTGTTTTATCAGTGCTTATCAAATCCTGTGGAATATTTTGTGCAAAAAAATTGGAAGAATTAATTTTCAATTCTTCCGACTTACTCAACAAAATATTTAAAATCTTATCTGCAACCATATTAGTCACCCGTTAGTTCTCTATATTTTTTAGCTTCAGCGGCTAAAATCATACTTTTGGACTCAACTAAGGATTTTTCCTGAAAATGAAGTCCACTAATAATTCTTGTTTTGTGAGCTTTTGCTCCTTTACCACCATGAGCCGCATATCCATCATTCAAAATTCTGGCAATATAGCCACTATGGCCCGTGGTTGATTTGAATCCAACATAAGTAGCTCCATCTTCAACCTTATATCTGATTCCAATATCATCTTCGAGTTTGACTTTAGTCTCTCTTGAATATTTTCCTTTATGCAAACTATTATTCATGTTGCTTCTTAATGACTCTTTATAAACTAATGCGCCTGCTTTAGTCATTTGTTTTTTTTGATTAGGTGTCAAAGAAAGATCAGATAATGCTTGATCCAACTTCTTCATTCCCTCAAGAAATTCCAATCCTGTCCACCTTCTTAATGGTAACCAAATCAAATGAATGCGCTGTATTGCTCCACTCTGGAGAAGTACCCGTTATCTCATACAACAAGTCCTTAAAACGCGCGTATTTAGCACCATTTAGACCACTTTCACGATGTCTAATAATCAGAATTAAATCAAAATTATCTGACGCACCTAAAGTTGATATTTGCTGATTTACTGTCATTGTATAAACTCCACACCAAACAGTTTCAGTTTCTTTGAAATCTGGCTGCATAGTTCCTTGAGTAGTTCTGACTGGAGCCGCAACGCCTAAATGTAATCTTGTATTCAATCTGCTAGGGTTGATATTACGAACCATTTTCAATACGCTCCTGATATATTCGATTATATTTTCCACGCAATTGGGCAATTATTGAGTTACTAGCCAAATCAACATTATTAACACGTCCTGTCATACTCGCGGAACGATATGTGTAATACGAACTAGCAATAGCAATAACTGCTGTTTCATAAAGCGTTTGAGTTTCAGGTAATTCATAGAAATCCTTCATTAAACTTCCCGTTTCACCAATTGCACCTTTTACATATGATTCTGCAGCAATCAAATTGCGATTTAAAACCTCGTCATCATCACTACCATCAACTCGCAGACTTAGCTTAAGGCTACTCAATAATTCATCAGTCATTTCTACTTACCATCTGTTGTAGTTTCAGTAGTTGGATTAACTGTCGAACTATCATTTGAGGTTGCTTTGGCGTCTAGAGTTAAGAAGAAACCAGCATTATTATCAGCCTTAACAATGTCATATCTAGTACCAACTTGTAAATATTGACCATAAATACGATCTTCAACCCAACGTGCAACAATTTGAGCACGATCAGCATAGAATACAGCACGTTTTAGATCACCAATCCAGGCATGTGCTTCACCTTTAGCACCAAATAAATCATCATCAATTTTAAACACTGGCATCCCTAATAATGACTTACCACTAGCCGATTGAATATCATCTTGTAACAAATATCTTCCATTTCCATCTTTCAAAGTATCTAACCATTGATAAAAACTCCCTGTTACAACTAATGAACGTGTATAAGCTTGATCTAATCCAACATTATCAACCTTCTTAATATCGTCCAATGTTTTAACAGTGATTTCTGTAAATGTTTTTAATACTGTTGCAGTATCAAAGTTAGTAGTATTAATCTTTTGTTCATTTGCATCTTCACTCAATAGTGGAATTAAATCGACTGCTGCATCATCAATAGATTCTTGTGAAATTGCTTCTGCACCACGTCTTGTTTCAACACTCCAACTAATTGGTAAGAAATTAGGCTTGGCTAGCTCTGGATTATCCTCTAATTCAGAAACTTTATTAAGTTTTGCAGATGCTCTCTTTCGCATTGGGTATTTACCAGAACCAGTTTTAACAGCCGAACGTGTAACGAATTTTGCAAGATCTACAACTGTTTTAACTTCATCTTGAGGAACATAAATAATTTGTTCTGGAACAGTTTCACTAACATCAGTTTTGCTAATCCCAGGAGTAACATCACGTGTCAATTTGTTCGGAATAATCAGATCTCTATCCTCAGTAAAGTTCAATTTATCAGATTGTTTTGTACCCTTGCTATGTAGATAAGTATTAATTGCTGAACGCATTTCTTTTTCAGGATCATCGTCTTGATGAATCTTTGAACGTTTTTGAGGAAACTTCTTATCATCATCACGTTCCTCGTCTTCTAGATCTCCGGAAAAGTCATCAAGATCCTTAGACATCTTAAATTCCTTAACAAGTGCTCGGATCTCCTTTAATTTTTCGTCCTTTTTATCCTGTGGTTCGTTACTGCGAATAAAAGTTTTCGCTTCATC
Source organism: Companilactobacillus nodensis DSM 19682 = JCM 14932 = NBRC 107160 (assembly GCF_000615905.1). Lineage (GTDB taxonomy): Bacteria > Bacillota > Bacilli > Lactobacillales > Lactobacillaceae > Companilactobacillus > Companilactobacillus nodensis. The sequence goes on along the minus strand of NZ_BAMN01000014.1, from coordinate 22,593 downwards.
AATTCTTGCTAATAATTCCTCTTTAGTCATACAAATCATTCTCCAGTCTAAAAAGCTCCAGTTCATCAATTGAACTAGAGTTTTTATTTTCGTATTTTTCTTTATTAAATTCATCTAGTGATCGTTGAGATACTGATGTTTCCTTATATGCAGGCATAGGCGTAATCGACAATTCATAAAGACTTTCAACCTTAGTAATGTGTCTGATTGCAACATCGTTATCCATGTTCTCCCAGGCATCTCCGGAAATTGTGAAGCCAAAACTACATCCCTTCAAATTGCCATTTCTAACATTCTCAGCAACATCATTGCCAATAGTAGTGTTAGGGATATCTGCACTAAAGAATAATCCATGCTCATCAACCGTTAGCAATAAAGTATTACTATCGACCCTCGCTAGAATATTGTCGAATTTATGATTGTATAGTAGCTTTACATCACTTAAATCGACCCCATCTAGAGCACTTCTATCAACATATTCTATGAACCCACCCAAGTCTTCACTAGGTTGATCAAAGACAATTGCATATCCTGATAATTTATCAGCAGAATTCTCATCTGAACGCTTTTCGATTTTTAATTCGCCATTTTCAATCACTCTCAGTTCCTGTACCTTGCTCATTCTTATCACCTCCTTTCATTTTTTGTACTGAAATAGGCGGTAGCGGATTCTTAGTTTTTTTAATATCATCAACTGTTAATAAATCAGAATTACTTCTCAATAAAATATTTTGAGCTAACTCTGCTGAAATGACCCTATCCTTAACCAATCCACGAACACGATTTTCAACATGTTGGCCATCAATATCACTTATTGCATTGATATCATAAGTGATATTTCCATTGAGCTTTTTCTGCAGTTCAGATACAACTCCACGTATATATCTACCAATCGTTTGAGCATACTGGATTGAAATCATCTCAATATTGCTGTGCTCACTTTCACTTCCAAGATAATCTTGCGGAACTCCATAAACTTTGGCAATTTGATTACTGGTCCAATCAGTTGATGATAACAATCTTGAAATATCTTTATTAACTTCAAGTGGTTGGTATTCTTCCAAGGCATCAAGAACAACAACATGTCCATTTTCAGCTTGTTTCTCAAAAGCCTTTCTAGTACCTTCTTTGGTATGGCCATCAAGAAGTCCACCTTTTTGTATCTTCAATAATCCAGTAATGTTGAGACCATTTTTCATTGCTCCGAGCGCTAATCCTTTATTTGCATCTTGAAGCTGCAATTCTTTGGTTAAGGCACGTAATGGTGATACGCCTATCAACCCACCATCAATACTCATTGTCTTTAAGTGAATCATTTGAGCACTGGGGACGTTCTTAATATCTGCCTCTTCAGTCTCCGGAAAAGTAACATCATAGCTTAGTTGATTACCATCACCAGACCTAAATATTTGAACTTGTGAAGGTTTCAAATACTCTAAGTGATCACTTCTACCTGACTTGTCACCCCATATCAGTACATAGGCATTACCAGATAAAAGCATTTGAACATACATTGATCGCCAAAACGAAAATTGATTAGATGTCGAACTAGGATTAGTAAGAACCTTATTCGTAAAAGTATTATTAACTTCAAAATGTACGCTGGCCATGTCTTCAGCAAGCTTATTAACAACTGCATAAATATCTGAATACTTTAATGCTGCTCTTGCAGATACATAATCAGAATCAAAGACTATTTTATTATTACTAATTGAATAACCAATTCCAAAATCATCATTCAACATTTGATAAGGTTCTTTTGACGGTCGTAAAGATCTAAAAATCATATACTCACCTCTTTTCTAAAAAGCTAAATTTATTTAGGTTTATTCATAACAAATACAACTAATAGCAACGTTGCTACAACGACATAATTACCAACTAATGATCCAAAATGATAACTGTTCACATCTAATAGAATCAGAGCAATTAAAAAAAGCACTGTATCTAAATTAATTAGTAACAAGTGCTTTAACTTGGTGAAATATTCAACTGTATTTTTAATCATGTTACCTCCTAAAAACTAAAATCATCTGAATTTAAATAATTGAGAATATCATCATCAGAATAACTAGATAATGGATCTTTTCTATCTCTCATATCGTTGAAATGATACATAGCTTGATACATTGCATCAATCAGTGCATCAACAACATCAATTTTTAATGACTGTCTACTTTTACCAACTTCCATACCTGCCTTGTTATCCGAAACTTCAGCATTCATCAAAGCTTTTTTCATAATTTCGTCATCTAAATGAGTAACCTGTCTGTGATAAAAACCATTTTGAACAAATTTAATTGATTCAGTCAAAACATATGATGTCTGCTTAACAGGCATGATATTCCAATCAGTTTTATCATTAAGGGTTTGGGTGAAATTATTAGTACGCAAAGTATCATATCCAAAGAATACTGGATTAAGATTCTTCTCATCTATATATGTAAGCAACCACGTATAAACTTGATCCAAGTTTATTAATCCACGCTCATTATTTGTAATCGTACAATATCCCAAATCTGCCATCTTTCGATATTGAATACCATCAGACTTTTCTTTGGCTTCTATTGAGCCTAGTAATTTCCAAGGAACAAATGAGTGCTGTACAAGATGATACATTGCTTGATCACCATCTTCATATGGAAATATAAAGAACAACGCAGTGTTATCAGATGTCAGACTGGCATCAAAACCTATATATACATCTCTATTACTAATATCAAATTCTGAAACAGTGGTCGCATCCCAATCATCACCATCAATATATGAATTAGTCTTGTGATCTAACCAAATATTCAAGTTCTTATTAGCAAAACTAAACTCTTCTCCATTTACCCTTTTAACATCTAATTCACGTTGTAATCCTGAAATCAGTTGCTCTTTTTTGTCTGGCAAATCTAGTAAAGGATTACTTTTGACCCATGTTTCAGGTTTATCAATTTCATCTTCTTTATCTTGTGACCAAATTAGGCAAAGCTGATGATCACCAGCACGTTTTTCATCTTGTTCCATAGCTCTGATAATAACGTCCTCCTCCTGCTTGAATGGAACCGTTGAATCAGGATAAGCAGTTGAAATTTGAACAAATTGAGAATTCTCTGTATTAATTTGTCCTGAGGTGATTTTGGTATTAACAACACTATGATTAGTTTCACCAGCTTCATCATACACAGCAAACAGAAAATGATAACTATCAAACTTACCTGATTCAGCAGACAACTGAAGTAATCTATTATTAGTATTACGTTGAATAACACGATTATATTGAACATCCATATCAGTCTTTTTTGCAAACTCTTCAAATAAACGATTATCTTTTGTAAGTTGATTCATCATTGTTGAAATGTATCCAAAGATTTTTTTAGCTTGCTCAGTAATATTACTAGTAACCATCAGATCCTGATTATTTTTACCCATAGATTCAATCAAATAAGAATAACAGGCAATAATTGCACAAAGATAAGTTTTACCTTGTGCACGTGCAACAGAAACAATCACTGAACTGTATCTCTTATTACCATTAATTCCACGCCATCCAAACATCTGCGATAATATGAACTTCTGCCAGCCCATTAAATCCACAGGCTTACCTGTATCAACATTGGGACATATTGCAGCAAAGTTTAAAACTTGTTCACACTTTTTTACATCATATATAAACGGAAAGTTATCAACTTTTTCTTCCACTCTTCTTAAATCGCTGATGTGCCGGTAACATGCTAACTTCAATAAATATCCTGTCACAATTTTTTTATCTAATACATCAAAACAGTATTGAGTACCATCATCATTATATTTATCACGAATAACAGAAAAGTTACCCTTGGAATATTCCTCGAGTAACTTTTTTTCACGTTCACTATTCTTAATTTTTGTCAGATCCATTATCCACCAAACTCCTTCATAGCTTTCTCTAATTCAAAGTCAGAGTCATCTTCATTATCCAATAGTTGAGAATGAGAATTGAAATCAATTCCCAGCGTGATACCCAATGTACGCATATTCTTAGAACAAATATCAATAATATTAACAGCCGGATTCTTTTTGAGATTACCATTTGAATCTTCATATACACTTCCATACTCTTTCAACTGCTCATTGGCTTCTTTGTATTCAGCATATTGTGTACAAAATAATTCAAGATTAGTTTGGTCCAATGTCGTAACTAATCCAACCTTGTTCAATTGTGGTACCAACTTTTTCCACAAAGCTTTGGCATCATCCATCATATAACGAGGTGGTCGGTTGGATATTTCTTTGATGTCTTTTCGTGCTGCCTTTAATTTTTCTTTTCGTTGGTTTTGCTCTGGATGATTAGGGTCAACTAACTTCAAATTGCGTTTTCTTCCTGCATTTCGGACGTTCATATTCTCACCTCCTCTGTAAAAGTTTTAATTTTCGGGGTTTCTTTTTATCTCATGACCACTATGCGAGCTGTCTCCTTAGAACGAATAGGCGGGGGCCTATTTAGAAAAGTTAGGTAGTTCTGACAGATTCTTAATCAAGATATCAGCCTTAATACTTCGCTTTTCATCCTGATAACCAGTGTGATAGAAACGTTGTTCCCACTCCGTCTTAGCTCTGTGACAAGTATTACAGCAAGTAACCAAGTTAGAGATATCAGTCATCAGTTCAGGCGCTGCTTGAGCAGGTACAACGTGATCAACTATCTTAGCAGGTCTAACAAGACCAAACCTCAAACAATATTGACATAAGTAATTATCACGTTCTAATACAAACAGGCGTAACTTCTTCCACTGACTAGAATGATAGAACGATTCACGTTTGCTCCTTTCCTTAGATCTATATCTAACATTAGAGTTGTAGTCTTTGGTATGACTTGCAATATGTTGATGCATCTTATTCATACGCTCTTGATAGGCTGGTAGTTCATCAGCATGCTCATTACAGAACAGTTCAGTACCTGACACTAGGTTATGACAACCACTGTGCTTGCACCTTCTTACGAACATCTAATTGCTACCCTTATCGGCCTTAATATCATGCATGATATGTAACTGATTATTCAATGCTGAACAATACTCATTGGCTGTCTTATCAAAGTTACTATCAGTCATCTTCATATCTTTGTACTCCATATACTTAATAACTAGGTGGTACATAACATCAGTGATACCAAACTCTAACTCTCTCTCTTTGACATCACTGCCAACATCTACTTTGAACTCACTGTCACTAACCATCTTAATATTAAGAACTTGTTTCATATCCATTCCTCCCAAAATAAAAAGCCCACAGACGTGGACTCAAAAGGATAGTACAGGATTCGAACCTGTGAATCACATTGCGTGATTACTTGCTAAACAAGTGTGATAAGCCTGACTCTACCAACTATCCATATATCACCTATGAACGCAAGCTCGGTGAATGATTGCATGGCCCATGATGTTTAAGAAATATGCTCCGATTCGGTTATAAGATCCGACAACTACAATCGCTTTTTGTTCTAAACATCCGCTGCATATTCTGGATATTTATCAAACGTGCCAATGTGAGAATCAGGAGTCGAACCTGAAAGAAGTAAACAATTAGCAGCAAATATAATTTAGAGGAGGAATTACAATGACTAACACCACATTGATCAACTAACTCCCGGCTCTCACGATACAACAAAAGGGATGCCATTAATTGACATCCCCTGAAACAAACTTTTATTTTATACTACTATATTAACACCTAGCTAACTGCACAAAAAGGACAAGAAAGGGTCATTTTGAACTTAGTGATTCAATACCCGCAATACCAAATAAAAACGTTGAGAACTCCTCTCTGGACGTCTCAAGGTCCCGCTTAACGGTTCTTTCAGATGAATGCTGAATATTAGCAATATCTGTAATGGTTGGTTTGCGTTTTGAAAAAGGGTCAATATAGTACATTTTCAAAACTTCGAATCTTCTTTTAGCAGCATCTCCATCTTTATCACAGTAGATTTCATAAGCAATTAATTGAGCATTGATATAATGCATCATCTCTCTAGTCTTTAACTTGTACTTGATAACTGACTTCAATCTAAGATCATCAGGATCGAATATACTGCTAAGATAGTTATCCACCGTTGAATTAATATCATGCACGTGACTGTTCAAAATGTGATAGTTTTCAAGCAGCAGTTTAGTATTATGTAATTTCCAGTCCCTCAACTCATTAGATGACTTCTTATTCTTTCGGCTTTCCTCATCCAATGTTTTCTTTACGATTCTTTTGATTATTTCTTCGTCCAAAATACCGTCCTCCCAAACATCCCTTTTGCAATATTTATTACTTAGGACAACTGCTTAAGCTCCAAGCATCGTTTTTCAGTTGGACCTTGAGCAATCCATCTTCTAAATCTAATAGAATCAATATTGTCAAACGACAGAGTACCTTCTATCCGATGCTTCTTTATAATTCGCTTTTTCTTTGATTTATATTCTTTCCAGTTATTTAATCCCACTCTTTTCCCCTCTCAGAATCAAAATATCCAATACTCATATAGAACGTGTAACACTTATTACAAATATCCTTACCGTTGCCCATTCTGAAATCTGCTTTCTCACCGCACATATAACAAACATGCTTCCTATTGACCATCTTAATCAACCTCATAACCATTATTGATGGCATCAATACATTTTGCATAAGCTACATGAGTATATTCATTACCTTCAAATATCCATTCACGCAACCTAATTTCATATTGATTAAACTTCAAATCATCATAAAGTAATCTGTTAAGATCCCTGATCAAATTAATCTCTGAATGTCTAAATGGGCCAAATGAACTTGCTTGAATTTTTTCTTTTTCGTGTAAATACCAGGTATCAAATACTACGGGCATCGTTATTTTTCCAAGTTCTGTTTCAAGAATTTTACCAGCAATGGTAGAAATATCACTCGCACATTCAATAACCTTTAATCTATCTTTTGGATAACTTGATTTCAGTTCAATATTTATTTTCATAATAATTTACTCTCCAATCAAAAAATTATTTTGTATTTTCATTTCTTCCATACCAATCAGATAACTCAATAGCCTCAATAATACTTTTTGCCTTATTATCAGTACCACAACCATTCCTGATGGTAGTGTAATAAGGACTAATAGTTCCATCATCTTCACACATGATTGTAAACTCAGTATCATCATTCAGATTTTGGAAAGTCATTAATTGATCGTCAATCGGAATTTCTTTAATTCTCCAATGATCAGGATTGAATCCCTCCAATTTCAACATTTCAAAAGTTGCACGTTCCATTTCTTCTTCAATTTCACTTATCATCATTTATCAACCTCTTTATTAGACTTCAATTCGATTAACATCCCTAATTCCAACATCATATGAAATTCTTCTGATGACTTGTATTCGTACATGTCATTTTTGCTTTCTGTGGTTTTATCAAGCAGCTGAACTGAATTAGATCCAACTATGTAAAGGCTTCGTCTGCTGATAGCCATAGAATCTCTAACAGCACGACTCACTTGAAATATATGGCTCCTTCGCTTAGGCCAACTACTAGTTGCTTGATATGTTCCTATCAGTTCAAATTTCCTCATAACAATAACCTACGAAATAACAACGACATGTTTTGATTCAACTTCTTCAGCAAAGTTATCCTCTAGGTATGTTGCTACTGAGTTCATAGCCTCGTTCTTCCAAGCACCACCATCAGCTTCAAAAATTGCCGTTAGCATTCCATTCTTCATACGAAAGATAAACTTACTTGCTGGTTGTGTAACCTCTGCGAACGTTCTATATGGGGCAAGTGTAACGGGATTAGGAACTTTCACTTCACTAACAGATGCAACACCTGTCTTGATATTAACTGATTGACTTACACCATCATCATTTGCTGAATGAACTGTCTTTTCTTCAAGATTTCCAATGACTTTTAAGATAATTTCTCTATCTGGATTTTCAACAAATTTTGATTGCAAAGTAATATTCATTTCTTCCTGATCAAGGAATTGGTAAAAATCAATTCGTGGTAATACAGCTCTTGAACAAACTAACTGCTCACGTCTACCGTATGAATCAAGTCCACCATAAACATCAACCATAGTTGGGGATGTTACTTGAATATATAATTTTTCGTTTTTACGTTCAGGCATATTTTTAACAATATCGATCAGGCCTGTAAGTGTGTTTAATTGAACGGAATCTTCTGATAGGTTCTTTGGCAACATGAGGCGAACATCCCCATTGCCATTGATACAGTAATTTCTACCATCAATATTGATTACCTTGTTATTTGAAGCTTCATCCGATATTTCTTTCAATTTGTTAATTACATCTACTGTTAAATCCATTATTATTCCCCGCCTTACGCATTTTTATTTTGAAAATCAATTACTTTCTTTGGCCCTGAATCTTGATGATTTGATTCTTCAGTTTGTGATTTTTCAACCTCATCAACATCTTCACCGATATCTGTTTTAGCTTTACCATCTTCAACGTCAATGTATGTTTGACCAGGTGTATTAGACTTAAGCTCATTAGCTTCGATACGACCATTATTCATGTCACGTCCAACTAGCATGGTTGTAATCACTTCTTTTTCAGGAGCAAGTTTTGATTTAACTGTTGTCATGACTCCAACGGCGTTTCTCGTATCGTTGGGTGCAAATACCAAATCAATTTGAATTTTTCGCTTAGTAGTTGGATCAGTATTTGGATCTAGGATATTCTTTGTTACCTTTTCAATTTCACGAGTGAACTTCTCTTGAACTCCACCATCGCCAATTTCAGTTAAATCAAAATTAATTAATTTTTTATTTTTAGTCATCATTTTTCTCCTTCATGAATACAGACCACCTTGTTTTAGATCTTCCATCTCCAAACAATGGTTCTTGACAAAACACTTTCCAAATCTTAGCCATTGATATCTGCTCTGTATTCCATTTAAAGATTAAAGTTCCATGAGGTTTCAGAACCCTCATGCATTCATCAAAACCAGACTTCAAGTCTTGCTTCCATGTATCTTCATCAAGCACACCATACTTCTGTGCTAACCATGAATTGCTACCAGCATTAATTAAGTGTGGCGGATCGAATACAACCATATAGAAGGATTCATCTCTAAATGGTAAATGTCTGAAATCAGCTAACCTATTTGGATTAACAATTAATCTACGTCCATCACTTAAAGTTGTCTCCAACTTTCGATTATCAATAAACAAAGTGTCTTTATTATTCTTGTCATACCAAAACATTCTTGATCCACAACAAACATCTAGAATTGTTTTCTCATTCTCTTTACTGTCAACATTCTCTATCTCAACAATCAACTCAAATATTGGTAATACTTGCTGTGGTACAACAGCGTTGCCTAGTGCCTTAAGTCTGTCCACCCCTTCGGAAAGCCCATTATCATTTCGTTGAATTCGGCTGCTTGAACTGGCGAGTACTCGAGCGCCTGAAGATAGTATGTCATTCGCATCGTTCCAGCGTGTCTGCCTGGTTTCGTTCTCAAAGCTCTGCGTAAACTCCCCAATACATCGTTCCTCGCAACCTTGGTCCACGCCCCCCCATCGCTTGCGGTTGGAGTTGGCCACAATAAATGTTCTTTGCCGTTTATGCAACGTCCCGATGGCCAAAGCTGGAAGTATAAATGTCCTTGCTTCGTAGCCAATACTCTCCAAGTCAGATAGCGTTCTGTCGAGCTCCATATTGGCGAAGTTAGCAACATTTTCTCCAACAACCCAATCGGGCCTGATTTCTTTGATAATTCTAAACATTTCTGGCCAGAGATCACGGTCATCTTCTGTGCCTTTTTGCTTCCCGGCAATACTAAAAGGTTGGCAAGGGAATCCTCCGGAAATAATGTCAATTGATTCAGGATCAACACCTACCTTTCTAAGCGATTCCTTATCAATTTTTGTTACATCGGGCAATATTGGTACACCCTTGAAATTCTTTTTTAATACTTTAACTGGAAACTCTGCCATTTCAGATAACGCAATAACATTAATACCTGCCATTTGTTCAGCCAGTGCAATTCCACCGATCCCAGCGAAGAGTTCTAATGAATTCATTTTTACCTCCTAAAATGGTAAATCGTCATCCGATATATTAATTGGCTTGCTACTGTCAACAAATGGATCATTGCCATTGCTAATTCCATTCTTATGCTCGTAATCATAGTCATACGGCTCTGGAACATCATCAGACTTGGAATTGCTTGCTGCAGGCGCATTATTTGAATTTTGTTGATTAGAATTAGATTCACGTGTAGCCTTTTCAGCTTTTGATTCAAGCAAAGAGAACTTCTCTGATACGACCTCAGTCACATAAATTCTTTGTCCTTGCTGATTTTCATAACTACGTGTCTGAATACGTCCATCAATACCAACAAGTGAGCCTTTGCTAGTAAAATTAGCAAAACTTTCTGCTGCCTTACGCCAGATAACACAGTTGATAAAATCAGCTTCACGTTCACCTTTAGAATTTGTGAACTGTCTATTAACAGCTAGCGTAAAGCTTGTGACAGCTTGATCAGAGGATGTATAACGCAATTCAGCATCCCTTGTCAATCTACCAACCAATACAACTCTATTTATCATTGCTCCACCTTCTCAGATCTAAATTTCCTCAATCTTTCTTTTATTCCTTTTTGTTTTGCAGCATATTCTTCGTCAGACATATGGATCTCATATTTTGACCAGTCAGTTCCCTCTTCAACACGCCTATGTTCATTGTCATAATGGGATTTAGGCACAGGTCTGCTATTTAAGTAATCCTCAAACTTATCAGCAAACAAAGTTCTAGGTCTCAAATACTTATTCATCTTCGGATCATTAAGCCAAACGACAATCATGTTATCAATCACCGACTTGAAATCATCAACATCAAATCCATCATCGATTCTCAATTTGATATATTTTTGATTAGACTTAGAGTTCTTAAATTGTTTTGAAGTCTTCTCGTTGAGATAATCAATTATTTGTTGATAAGGGATATCTGGTTGAGCTTGCTCGACAATATCTTTATTACTAACATGGTTCACTAAACCTGGTACACTATCCTCGCAATTTTCTAAGTAGGGCTTTTAGTATTCTCAGTAGGGTTGCTTAATTTATTAACTACCCTGTTTAGATAATTAATAGGGTAAATTTCCCTTTTGATCACTTGCTTGGGATTGTCCTTTGCATATATCAATTTGACCTTTATATATTTCTTTTCAGCCAAACTAGATATTAATTGGGAAATACGTGATGAACTAACATGTAAGAATTTAGAAAGATACTTGTTACTAGCAAAGCATCCCTTTTCATAACTTGATAAGCTGTCTAGTTCAACGAATAGCAGCATCTCCATCTTGGTCATATTCTCATCTTCCCAAAGTTCCCTAGGGATCCATATACCCTTAAAGTCTCTTTTTAATTCTTCAGTCATCTCAATCACCATAACTTTCAATTGTTGTATAGATGGCTGAGAACGTAGTATAATAAACACGTGTTCGAGTGTTTGAGAGATACACGTCCTCAACCTTGATTTGGTCATTGTCAGTCGCATGACAGTGACTTTTTAAATTCACTTAGTCTATTAGCTGATTCAATAAAGTTATGAATGTGATTCCTGGTAGGAAATATCCTAGCCAGGATTTTTTTTGCTCAAATTCAATTGCTAAATCAATCAGCTTGGTTAATTCTTGATTACTCAATTGATCACCTCCCTAGATCTTTGTAAAAAATATAAAGAACTATAATTCCAATTGCATATATAACCAATCTCCCAAACATGGCATCACCTAATTGATCGAAAAATGATAATTGATATTATCTTCGCCAGTTTCTGAAACTGTTACTACAATATTTGCATCTGACAATGCTCTCAACTCTTGAGAATTGAATTTAAATGACAATCTCATTCTGAAATTGGAATTACCATAACCAATTTCTTTCAAGATTTTTCTGGATAATTCTTGAAGTTTCTTTTCATGTTTTGCCATTGGTACTGTTTCTTGTAATTGAATAAGATCATGCATATTAATTTCTCCTTTTATTTTGGTATTTCCAAATTCCAAATTGCCTCGGTATGCTTTCTGCAAAACTTACAAAAGGTTTGATAATCAATCTTGTACCCTTGACCATTGACTGGATAGAATACTGGTCCACCTTTTCTAGCGTCTAACGAATCTTCGAAGTATCTTAAGGTTGCTAGTAATCTTTTATCATGCAGACCACTAATCTTGGCTACCTCTTTGAATGACAGATAAAGAGGCTGCAGCTTAGCATCGCGAACTTCATTCAGTACTATTGATCTGATTAAGTCATCAGGTAGATGAACCTCTGCCATGAAAGGTTTTTCTTGAACTTCTTGCATATTTACACCTCATTTAACATTGAAATCAGTAAGATTCTTAATGATTCCTTTTATTGATTTATATTTCATTAACAAATAAGTAACTAACATTCCTGATCCAATCATCAATACAGACCAGTTAATGGTGCTTAACGTTGAATAATTCCAATGCATAAATTAATCTCCTTTCGTTTGATATACTTTCCCTAGAAGGGAGGTGAAAATAATGGATATGATTAAAGCAAAACAGTTAGAATACGCACTGGATATTTATCATGAATACGCAACTACTCGTGACAATCCTATTAACGATTATCCTGACTTTAAAGTTATATGGAACTACAATGGACAATTGATAACATGTAACACTTATAGGAAACAAGGTGATAATCCAATTATCAAAGAAACACGCAATGGTAGCGACTTTCGGACAGTAATACCAGATTTCAGTAATGAATCAGCTAATGATCCGTTTGTAACAATACGGCACGAAATATTTAATAAACTTTTGGATTATATACAAAGCTATCTATACCTATACAAGAATCCTGAACATTTATTAAACTTCTTAATTGAAGAAGTAAATCAACTAAAAGGTTGTGATACTGAAAATGTTGATAAAAGTACGCTTTACAATGTTCAAACAGTTAATGACAATACAGCGTTAAAGTTCATGATGATTGATGAGAATACAGATTTAGTACCTGTATCACTTATTTCAACTTTAAAAGATTAGTTTCATAATGTAATTTGTTATACGCATATTGAAGTCCCATGTACGCTTCTTGGTACGTGAGACTTTTTTCTTTAAGTAAATCAACTACCTCTTCACCAATATCCTTTCCTGCCCCAAAATTCATGGCATTCATATCTTGAACATCAGGAAATTGTTCTAAATACATATGTCTTTTAGTTTTAATTTCTTCTTCCATTTCTCTCACAATAATTAAGCCTCCTTCAAAAATTTATTAACAAAGTATGTCTGTCCCTTACCAGTAACTTTGGGAGTTCTAGTAACTCGAACTGAACCATCAGGATTGTTGTATGTACGTTCTTTAATCTCAAATATCTTCAAATCCATTGATCGTTGAGTGGGTAAATTTCTATCTGAACGATTACCAGCAATCAGGTAACCACGGTTACGCAACCATGCAAATAACCTCTTAGAACCGATATCTACACCATTCTGATTGAGTAACTTTGCTAACTCACCAATCAGAATACTTGTATCGCTAGTCTCAACTGCATTGGCAAAAAGTACCTTTGGTTTCATTCTTTCATTTGCAATTTTTAGTTGAGCATTCTCGTTTTGAAGAATTGCATACCCTCTTTTGACAATTTCCTGAGGGTCATTCCATTTTCTTTGAAGATCAATAAAATATTCCCTGAATTGAGAACCCTTTGATGTCTTGCTTAGCATTGCTAAGTGTTCAGCCATATTAATGGTTATTGAATAATCATCAACCTTACGAATAGCACCGTTATTAACAAGCGTAGTTCCAACTACACTTGTGTAATCTATTCCCTCTTGGAACATTTTGAAGTTTTGATTTACCCATAAACTAAATCTTGTTTTTACTTCTAGCCCTTTGTAAAGCTCACGAGCATCAACGACTTGTTGATCATCTTTTACAGTTACATTTATTAATGAATTAATACTTACACCTTCTTTATTGATATACTTGTCTTAAAAAAGAGATGACAACTTTGGATTTATCTAAATTTGACTGGATTGCTATTGGATCATTAATCATTTCACTACTTAGTTTTATTTACACATTCACTAAAACAAGAAAAACTATCAACGTAACTTGGGACGACAATCTAATTGAAAATCCCCCCGATTCGACCTTTATAATTGATCCAAACGGAAAAACACCAACTTTCACTCACGTACTTACAGGTTCAATTTCAATCGTTAACCCTAGTTCAACAGACATATCGTATTTTGATTTAAGAATGTTTGACCCCTTATCAAATCTCAACGTTGAGATCATTACTAAAAAAACTGTTCAACCATATATAAAAAGTAAGAATATCTATCAATTCTTAGACAACCAATACGACAGATTCCAACAAATGGATGTTCCTGAAAGAAAGTTTGGAATATTGAAAAGTAATTCATACACAAAGATTGACGTAATTGGTGACTTTGATGTACTTCCAGAAAAAATGAGTAATGTAGAAAAACTGACCGCTTCGTTTAAGATTCCCAAAAGAGCCATTTTTAAGGATCGATATGCTATTACAAACAGAAAAAAGTTTAAATATTACTCAAAAACCTATGACATTACTGGTTGGAAAGCACGCTGGCAATCAATGATAAAAGAGCAACAACAAATGATATTAAAGGCAAAGAAAGATGTGCAAAATAAGCAACAAGAACAATAATTGTAACCACTACAAACGTAATTAATATTGAAATAATAAAATCCACTTTTTTTCTTCCTTTCGGTTAATCATCGAGTAATACAATCAATGTGAATCTGGAATACTTTTAGTTTTAGAAGCTAGCTCATTAGCCAATGAGTTAGCTTCTTTTAGTTTCTTGATCAACAAATCAATATCGGTAAAATCTACATCTATTTTCAATTTGTTTGGTTCCATTCATCTCACATCCCTTCTAATCTACAAATCATTGTTATAATTTAGTTAATTCAAAATATTGGTGGTGATATAAATATGGATGACGTAGTATTCACAGTAGAGTTTGATGGTACTGATTCAAACGAACGTGCGAATGAACTATTGTCAAAAAATTGGAAATTGCTACATGTTGGAACTAAATGTGTTGATATCATTGACTCAACAAATCAAGTAGATTACGAGACCTCATATGTCCTTGGTGCAAACAAGGAACAATATGAAACTTACAAGAATGAAATTGCCGAAAGTGAAGCCAAATTCAAAAAAGAATTCGGTGAATAACAATCCTCCCTTTGCCACTTATCTGGTAAAGGGCTTTTTATTTTCCATCGATTTCTTATACACAAACTTGTCAACACATATCAAAACGTCATTGATCTCATAAGGTGTCAATCCTGATGAGCTGACTTGATTAATTATCTTTTTCAATAATCGATTTTGATTCACATCTAAAGATTGAATACCCAAATCTTCATGCCTGTAATTCTTATACACAGGTAAAATATTCATTTATCTCACATCCCTTCTAAGATATTGCTTTACGTTGCTTTTTGGGAACGATTGGGGCAAAAAAAATTTGAATATCATTATAATGTCCCAATTCCTTTGCCACATCCGCCAATTCATCAGCCCCAAATGGAATGATACCATTTCTCGTTTTATATATGAAGATCTATTCATTCCGATTCTTTTTGCTAATTCATCTTGAGTCATACTCTTAGCAATCCTCTCAGCCTTGATTCGGCGTGTGTTTACTCTCATGGGACCACCTCTCTTTCATGTCTATACTTTAACCTTTATCGTTCCCTTTTGTCAACACTTTATCATCTAAAAATACATTATTGTGCTTTTTGGGAACTTTTTATATTGTTCCAATTGGGAACATCTGTTATTATATGGTTATTGGAGGAAATTGCTTATGAGAAATAACGATGAAATTGTCAATATACTAACAACTGCTCGAAAAAAGAAAAAGATTTCAATAAGCGAATTAGCCAGAATGACAGGAGTAGCAAAATCTTCACTTTCAAGATATGAAAATAAATCTAGACAATTTCCATTAGATCAAGTAAGTAACTTTTCTAAAGCTCTCTCACTTAGCCCTGAATTTGTTCTTGGCTTTAATGATAATGAAGATGAAATAGATAATAACTCCATTAGTAAATCAAACAATTATAACTACTTCGATACCGGTATATCTGCAGGGATGCTGATGGAAGTTGATCCATTTACAAAAGATGATGTTCAGCAAATTACTCTTTCAGATGTAATCATGGGTAAATACGCTGGTGATCAAGACATAATTGTTTCCCATGTAAATGGTGAATCCATGAATCGTATCTTGCCTGATAAATCGTTAATAGCAATTAAGAAGTTTCATACAATCGATGACCTTAGGGATGGCGATATTGTCGTCTTTCAAGATGGTGGTGATATGTCTGTTAAACGATTCTACTTCGATGACAACAGTCGGATAGTGACTTTCAGTCCTGACTCCTATGATTCTTCATTTAGACCAATTAATTATCGCTACGAAGATTTTGGCAACGTCCGAATTGTTGGTAAGGTTGTCGTTTATACGGTTGAAATTTAACAAATGCAAATGAGGTCTTATTATGACTAAAGAAAAAAGAACAGTTGATCTTCGGCGTGTTCTATTAGAAGCCTCTGCTGAATGTTTTGCAAAGAGACATATCAAATGATTCAATGGACGTGAATACTGGGGTGAAGATGCTATCCAATATGGATACAATCTAATAGCATTCACACAAGTACTAGATCGAAAGTTCCATGTACACAATTAAATTTCTATTGTCCAGATACCGATGACATAAAAAGCTGAATACACTGTTATAAGGGGAATAACATGGTAAAAGTTGAAATTAAAAAGCCATATGATTCATCAATCACATTAACTGATGGCTATGCAATAATTGAAAGATTTGGAATGGATTCAGTTATTGAATATGGTCCTGAAAAAAGACAAGATATTTCTTTAGACAAAATAAAATCAGTTAGTTATAAGGATGCTGACGAAACAGATGGGTATCTAAAAATAATATCGACAGATAATCAAAGTGTGTCCGTACCATTCAGTGATCAATCCTTAAACGATGATATGAATAATATTAGTACCATTCTTAAGAAGAGTATTAAACCTGAACCAGTCGAAACTGATTCCAATAATAACGAATCAAGTGAAAAAGTATTCTGCTACAAATGTGGTAAAAAGATAGATAAGAACGTTGTATTTTGCCCCTACTGTGGTACTGAGCAAAATCATCCATCTTCCAATAAATCACCTTCAATAACAAATAACGATAACTCCATAGATGATCAGGAGAAAATCAATCCTAATTCATCTGCTTGGATAGCTCTGGTAGCAGTCGGCTGGGTAGTATTTGCAGTATCTATAATTCCTGCATTTAGCTGGCTACAGTTCGTTTCATTTATCTTGGGTATAGTTATTCAAAATGCATTTCCATCTCATAAGGGTGCTGGTATGGCTATCTGGATTGCATCTGCTGCTATATTTGGAATTTCATTTATGTTTGGATTCTTAACTGCACTTTGATGGTTTGCGCAAATAAAAAAGCCCTGTACTAATGTACAGAGCAAAGATTAATTTACTATTAAGAGATAATATTATTACTTCTTAAATATTTTAATGCACCACTGTCCAATTGAAGCCAATGAATATACTCACCATCAGATAAATCAACAACTGGATCCCCTTGCAATAAATGAACTAATAATTCTTTGGTTATATTGGGTTTATCATCATATTGCGAATACATCCCCTCTGTATCTGCAATATCAAATACATCATTACTATTACTTATTGGAAATATGTCGTTGGAAGGAGTCATAGTTATCACCTCTAATAAAAAGAATAAAAACAAAACACGTATTGATAGATTACCAAGCGAAGCTAAAGACCAACTTACTGAATATATTGAAGATTTAATCGATGATGCTGACAGATATGATCATGGTGAATTAAAAAAGATTAAAAGGTCATCGGTAATTTTAAGATCATTATACTATGATACAAAATTTTCACATAGCTTATTAAAACAAATTGGTGATAAAGAATACATCAAAATGGATTCCTATTCCAATAATAAAAATGAGAATGATGTATATTACGGAAATATCTTTACAGCTTCCTTTGAAATTAGAAGTAAAAAAAAGTACCTCTATACCTTTCTCTTTCATCCAACTAAAGAACATCCTAAAAGAATAATTCATTTTGATAATTGGCTTAATGGTAATGTCATAACACTTGCAAATACTCAAATAACTCGAAAAGAAGTAATTAGAATAATGGCCAATCAAGATGGCGGCGCTCATTTTGATCCTAAAATTGATAATGTTTATTCAAAGTTACAAAGAGGAAAAATTGGTTGGCAATACGATAAAATGAGTAAAGAAGCATCGCTATTTTTGTTTGGTACACCTGACGAATCGCCAAAAAGTCCTGAACATATTGAGAATGCCATAATGAGACAAATAGTTCATGAAACAATAACATCATTAATCAGGTGGTATAAATTACCAATAGAGTATAATCCTGACTTTGAATTTCTATGGCAAAGAAAACTAAATCGCATAGGTTTTCAATTTACCGCTACACAGAAGTAATTTATATTTAAAAGATGCATTAAATTAAATACTACAATAAGTCTCAAAATTCGTAGGCTTATTTATTTTTACCCTATTTCACTGAAAGGAGGTGATTTACATGTTTGTAACAACTAAAAACTATCAAGGAGGTATATTAAATGGCTCAAATATTTCAAAATAAAGCAACTAGACTATATGGTTTCCGTATCTTTTACTACGATGAGCATAAGAAAAAGCAGTCTATTCAAAGAACAGACTTCAAACGTAAAGTAGATGCAATTAATGCTGCAGCAAGATTAGAGATCCGTAAAGGAAACTCAAACTTACAAAAAGCCGAACACATTACTTTCGAAGGATTCTTTAAGGAGTGGATGAATACTTATAAAATCGATAGATATAGTGAATCTACTGATAACAAGTATAAGAATGCTCATTTGTTTATCAAAACTTTCTTTGGAAATAAGTTATTAAAAGATATGACCAGGATGGACTATCAACGAATGATTGATACCTATTCCCTAACCCACGTGAAAGATAGTATTTATAGATTAAATGGATACATTAACTCATGTTTAAATGATGCCATTGATCAGAAACTAATAAATTCTAACTTCACTAGGAATGTTGTCATAACTTCTAAGAAGAAAGGAAAATCTAAGGAGCTCAAATACCTGCAGTATGATGAGACTCAACATCTCAAAGCTATGGCACTTGCTAATGCATCTATATTTAACGTATCAGCATATGAGATACTCTTTGCCCTTGGAACTGGTGCTCGCTATGCCGAAATAGTCGGTATGACCTGGGATTGCGTGGATCTAGATAAAAATATCATCGACATCAACAAAACATATGATTACAAAAAAAGAACCGGCTTCCTACCCACTAAGACGGAAAGCTCGGTTCGATCTATAACCATATCACCAGAATTAGCAACACAGTTACATAAGTTAAAGATAGAACAAAAAGCATTATTTCTCAAACAAGGATTCAAGAATAAACTGAATCTGGTGTTCATGAATTATCAACACTACGTCCCGTCCGATACTGCAGCTAATAAAAAGCTACGTAGTTACCTACTATCAGACAAGATCAAAGCTAAGAATTTGATTGGATTCCATGGTTTAAGACATACACATGCTTCTATACTCATTGGACAAGGATTGACCTTAGAATACGTTTCTCAACGTCTAGGACATTCTAACGTTGGTATAACATCACGGGTATATGTCCACTTACTAAATAACTACCGTGAGAAGGAAGATGCCAAGGCAATTAAGGCGTTAAATGATCTATAAGATTTTATTTAAATATAGTAAAAATAGAATCTAAAGATTAACCACAAAAAATTCTGTTCTCACACGGGGTAAACCAAAAGTGTGCCAGCGATGTGCCAAACCTCGAAAATGTGCTAAAATGTGCCAACACTTTGTGAGGTTGGTTAAAGGTCGAAGGACAATAAAAAAGCCAGCAACGTTGATTTAACAACATTACTGACTATATCGACTTTGTGAAGTTGAGGTTAGATAAACCTCATTATACCGGTGATCGGGGTCGAACCGATACTCCCTAGTGGGAACAGGATTTTGAATCCTGCGCGTCTGCCAATTCCGCCACACCGGCATTTTAATACTTAGGCATAGCCCAAAGGCGGTAACCGGATTTGAACCGGTGATGAAGGTTTTGCAGACCTCTGCCTTACCACTTGGCTATACCGCCATATTGATATTGTAACTATTGGGTTAGCTGGATTCGAACCAGCGCATGATGGAGTCAAAGTCCATTGCCTTACCGCTTGGCTATAACCCATTAAAGGGCGGTATGTGGGAATCGAACCCACGTGTGTCGGTACCACAAACCGATGTGTTAACCACTTCACCAATACCGCCATGATAAAAGGTAGAAACAGGGATAGTAGGAATTGAACCCACACTGACGGTTTTGGAGACCGTAGTTCTACCTTTAAACTATATCCCTAAACTATGGAGGGGAGTGGATTCGAACCACCGAACCCGAAGGAGCGGATTTACAGTCCGCCGCGTTTAGCCAGACTTCGCTACCCCTCCAAAATGGCGCGGGACGGAATCGAACCGCCGACACATGGAGCTTCAATCCATTGCTCTACCAACTGAGCTACCGAGCCATTAACGGTCCCTGCGGGAATCGAACCCGCGATCTCCTGCGTGACAGGCAGGCGTCCTAACCAACTAGACCAAGGAACCAAAAAGTAATTATAACGAAGCTAATTGCGGGAGCAGGATTTGAACCTACGACCTTCGGGTTATGAGCCCGACGAGCTACCAGACTGCTCCATCCCGCGATAATAAAAATGAAACTATAAAACTTAATTAGTTAAGGAGGATGTGGGATTCGAACCCACGCGCCGTTTTCACGACCTGACGGTTTTCAAGACCGTTCCCTTAAGCCGGACTTGGGTAATCCTCCATTGCTTAAAAAGTAAAACTTATAATACTATAATGATGCATAAGCATCAATGACCCGTACGGGATTTGAACCCATGTTACCGCCGTGAAAGGGCGGTGTCTTAACCACTTGACCAACGGGTCATAAAAAACGGAGAAGGAGGGATTTGAACCCTCGCGCCGCGTTAGCGACCTACACCCTTAGCAGGGGCGCCTCTTCAGCCACTTGAGTACTTCTCCAGACATAGTGGGCCTAAATGGACTTGAACCATCGACCTCACGCTTATCAGGCGTGCGCTCTAAACCAGCTGAGCTATAGGCCCATAACAAGCGGCAAAGCGGGTGACGAGAATCGAACTCGCGACAACAGCTTGGAAGGCTGTGGTTTTACCACTAAACTACACCCGCATTAAAGCCTCTTAATGATTAATATGACAAGGCGTTATCATATTAACGGTCCCTGCGGGAATCGAACCCGCGATCTCCTGCGTGACAGGCAGGCGTCCTAACCAACTAGACCAAGGAACCAATTAATTCAATTGCGGGAGCAGGATTTGAACCTACGACCTTCGGGTTATGAGCCCGACGAGCTACCAGACTGCTCCATCCCGCGATAACAATATGAATTTAAGCTTTATTCCTGCGATGGACCCTGTAGGACTCGAACCTACGACCGAGCGGTTATGAGCCGCCTGCTCTGACCAACTGAGCTAAAGGTCCGGAATAAATAGCGGCGAAGGGGATCGAACCCCCGACCTCCCGGGTATGAACCGGACGCTCTAGCCAGCTGAGCTACACCGCCAAAAAAAATGAAACTTGCAACATTATGCTGCTATCGGGAAGACAGGATTCGAACCTGCGACCCCCTGGTCCCAAACCAGGTGCTCTACCAAGCTGAGCCACTTCCCGAAATAAAGCAATGCACCCAGTAGGAGTCGAACCTACAACCTTCTGATTCGTAGTCAGACACTCTATCCAATTGCGCTATGGGTGCATATTCATTATAGTGCCGAGGACCGGAATCGAACCGGTACGGTAATCACTTACCGCAGGATTTTAAGTCCTGTGCGTCTGCCAGTTCCGCCACCCCGGCGTTACTATAATGAAAGCGGAAGACGGGATTCGAACCCGCGACCCCCACCATGGCAAGGTGATGTTCTACCACTGAACTACTTCCGCATTAATGCCGACTAGAGGATTCGAACCTCCGACCCCCTGTTTACAAGACAGATGCTCTGCCAACTGAGCTAAGTCGGCATAAAATGAATTATGCTTATTCAATTTTAATAAAAAACTCTCAATATTGCAACAACAATATTGGTATACGGGTGAAAGGACTTGAACCTTCATGTCCATAGGACACTAGAACCTAAATCTAGCGCGTCTGCCAATTCCGCCACACCCGCATAGTGTGTGTATCTTTGTTGCAAATGAGTCGTGACGGGTTCGAACCGTCGACCCTCTGATTAAAAGTCAGATGCTCTACCAGCTGAGCTAACGACTCATGGATGGAGGATACAGGGATCGAACCTGTGACCTCCTGCTTGTAAGGCAGATGCTCTCCCAGCTGAGCTAATCCTCCATGAATGAATAGC
>NZ_BAMN01000015.1 GCF_000615905.1 Companilactobacillus nodensis DSM 19682 = JCM 14932 = NBRC 107160 | reverse complement strand
TAATAATTAAATGATATACAATTTGTATGTTAATTTTTAGATAGAAAAAGACCCCATTACTAACGAATAGTAATGGGGTCTTTGAGTTGTTCAGTTTTTTGAAACAAGTTACAGAAGAGTAAACCTCTGCACTTATTTCACTCTCTAAAACGCGCTTACGATAGACAACACCTTCCGCTTACTACGGATAAGTGATGCTCGGGTGCTACCCGTCTATCGACACACTCTACTAATGCTTTTCTTCTTTAGCAGATTCTTCAGCCTTCATTTGGGCTTCAATATCTGAAATTGTGTAAGCACCATTAAGTGAGTTATCAGCCATAGGACCTGTCTTCTTAGGTTCCATGTGGTTGTACTTAGCCATACCTGTACCAGCAGGGATAAGTTTACCAATAATAACATTTTCCTTAAGACCAAGAAGTGGATCATTCTTACCTCTGATAGATGCATCAGTAAGAACTCTTGTTGTTTCCTGGAAGGAAGCAGCTGACAAGAAACTGTTTGTTTCAAGAGATGCCTTAGTAATACCAAGCAATACTGGACGTCCTGTAGCAGGAACACCACCATTGAACAATGTCTCACGGTTGTGATCTGTAAATTGAGAAATATCCATTAATTGACCTGGCAATACATCAGTATCACCTGGATCAAGGATTCTGATCTTACGTAGCATTTGTCTGATCATAACCTCGAAATGCTTATCAGAAATATCAACACCTTGCATACGGTAAACCTTTTGGATTTCTGCAAGTAGATAGTTTTCTGTTGTTTGAACGTTTGTAACCTTGATCAATTCCTTAGGATCGATTGATCCTTGTGTCAACTTACCACCACGATCAACGTGATCGCCTTCAGCAACAGCAACACTTGATGTATAAGGAACACTGTAAGATCTAGTATCGATAGCACCTTCAACAGTGATTTCCTTAGTATGTTCTGCAGGGTTTTCATCGATGGCAGTAACTGTACCGTCAACCTCTGAAATAACTGCAAGACCTTTAGGGTTTCTAGCTTCAACAACTTCTTGAACACGAGGAAGTCCTTGTGTAATATCGTCGCCACCAGCAACACCACCGGTATGGAAGTTACGCATAGTCAATTGAGTACCTGGTTCACCGATTGATTGAGCAGCAACAGTACCAACTGCCTCACCAATTTCAACTTCTTCACCAGTAGCCAAGTTACGACCATAACATTTCTTACATACACCGTGTTTTGTATCACAAGTAAATGCAGAACGGATTGTTACTTCCTTAACACCAGCATCAACGATCTTTTGTGCCAAGTTTTCGTCCATAAGAACGCCACGGGCAGCAAGAACTTCACCAGTATTAGGATCTTTAACAGTCTTTTGTGTATAACGTCCAACAAGACGGTCATACAATGGTTCGATCATATCTGTACCTTCCATGATTGAACTTACAAGAAGTCCACGGTCAGTACCACAATCCTCTTCACGAACAATAACATCTTGAGCAACATCAACTAGACGACGAGTCAAGTAACCTGAGTTGGCTGTCTTCAAAGCCGTATCAGTCATACCTTTACGGGCACCGTGGGTTGACATGAACATTTCCAAGACAGATAGTCCTTCACGGAAGTTAGAAATAACAGGGATTTCCATCATACCACCATTAGGGGCAGCCATAAGTCCACGCATACCTGCGAGCTGAGTAAAGTTTGAGATGTTACCACGGGCACCAGAGTCCGACATCATTGAGATAGGGTTTGTTGGATCAAATGAATCGATTAGTAATTGTTGAATTTCGTCTTTAGTATCATTCCAAACACTGATAACACGATCATGTCGTTCATCATCAGTGATAAGTCCACGACGGAATTGCTTAGAAATAGAAGCAACTTGTTTGTGGGCCTTTTCAATGATTTCAGGCTTTTCAGTTAAGTTAGGAACATCAGTAACACCAACTGTCAATCCAGAGATAGTACAGATTGTGTAACCTAATTCCTTCATATCATCAAGCAATGATGAGGTTCTTTGAACACGGTAAACCTTGAATACTTTGGCAATGATATCTGACATGTAACCACTCTTGATTGGGTCTACAAGATCCATTTCATCAAGACGTTTGTTGATGTCTTCACCTTTACCTAGGAAGTACTTATCAGGAACACCATTTTCCAAGTTATCATCAGTTGGTTCGTTCAAGTATGGGAAATCTTCTGGAAGAATTTCGTTGAAGATAACCTTACCAACACTAGTCATCATGATCTTATTACGTTGATCATCTGTAAATGGTTTGTTTGGCATTGATGAAACAGCCAAACCAATTCTTGAGTGATAGTGAACATCACCGTTAAGCAATGCTGTTTGAACTTCGTTTGAATCTCTGAAGATCTTACCTTCACCAGTCATATGTCTTGTTTCGATTGTTAAGTAGTAGTTACCCAAAACAACATCCTGTGATGGTGTAACGATAGGCTTACCATCTTTAGGAGCAAGAATATGGTGAGCGGCAAGCATAAGCATACGTGCTTCAGCTTGAGCTTCATCTGATAAAGGAACGTGGATGGCCATCTGATCACCATCAAAATCGGCATTGTAAGCTTCACAAGCCAATGGGTGAAGACGGATCGACTTACCATCAACCAATACAGGTTCAAAGGCTTGAATACCAAGTCTGTGAAGTGTAGGGGCACGATTAAGTAATACTGGACGTTCTTTAATAACGTCTTCTAGTACATCCCAGATATCGTCATCTTGACGATCGATCTTTCTTCTAGCATTTTTAACGTTAGAAGCAATTTCACGTTTAACTAATTCGTGCATTACGAATGGCTTGAATAGTTCAAGAGCCATTTCACGAGGAAGTCCACATTGATAGAACTTCAATGTAGGACCAACATCGATAACTGAACGACCAGAATAGTCAACACGTTTACCAAGTAAGTTTTGACGGAAACGTCCTTGCTTACCTTTAAGCATATGTGATAGTGA
Organism: Companilactobacillus nodensis DSM 19682 = JCM 14932 = NBRC 107160; assembly: GCF_000615905.1. Lineage (GTDB taxonomy): Bacteria > Bacillota > Bacilli > Lactobacillales > Lactobacillaceae > Companilactobacillus > Companilactobacillus nodensis. Next base: position 48,640 of record NZ_BAMN01000015.1, on the reverse strand, counting down.
CTTCAATGGACGGTTACCAGGTCCTGTAACAGGACGGCCACGACGACCATTATCGATCAACGCATCAACAGCTTCTTGGAGCATTCTCTTTTCGTTTTGAACGATGATGTTAGGAGCATGTAGATCCAACAATCTCTTCAAACGGTTGTTACGGTTAATTACACGACGGTACAAGTCGTTCAAGTCAGAAGTAGCGAAACGGCCACCTTCTAGTTGAACCATAGGACGTAAGTCAGGTGGGATAACGGGAATAGCTTCCATTACCATCCATTCAGGCTTGTTACCAGATTTTTGGAAAGCACTGATAATATCCAAACGTCTGATAGCACGTGTACGTTTTTGACCTTGTGCAGTCTTCAATGTTTCACGTAATTCTTTAACTTCAGCATCCATATCGACTTTGCTTAGAAGTTCTCTGATACCTTCGGCACCCATCTTGGCAACGAACTTATCACCGAATTCTTCGCGTTTCTTACGATATTCTGATTCTGTAAGTAGTTGTCTTTGTTCTAGGTCTGTATCACCTGGTTCAATAACAACATATGAAGCAAAGTAAATTACTTCTTCAAGGTTTCTTGGAGTCATGTCCAATACAAGTCCCATACGTGATGGAATTCCCTTGAAATACCAGATATGTGTAACTGGTGCAGCTAATTCGATGTGGGCCATACGTTCACGACGAACTTTTGAACGTGTAACTTCAACACCACAGCGGTCACAAACAATACCCTTGTAACGGATACGTTTGTACTTACCACAGGCACATTCCCAGTCTTTAGTTGGTCCGAAAATTCTTTCATCGAATAGACCATCTTTTTCTGGTTTCAAAGTACGGTAGTTGATTGTTTCAGGTTTCTTAACTTCTCCATAAGACCAGCTACGAATCTTGTCAGGAGATGCTAAACCAATTTGCATACTTTCAAATTTATTAACGTCTATCAAAAGGTAACCTCCCTAAATCTAAATTATTACTATTTTTCTGATTTAGTACTTTGTGATTCGGCTGATTGTTGTTCTTCTAGCTTTTTAGCTTCTTCTTCAGCACGTTTTTGTTCTTGTTGTTTAGCAAACTTAGATAGAGCGTCAATACTTACCGTATCTTCATCTTCATCCATATCTCTAAGTTCGATTTCTTTGTTATGAGAATCAAGAACCTTCATATCAAGTCCTAAGGCTTGTAATTCTTTGACCAGAACACGGAATGATTCCGGAACACCTGGCTTAGGAATACTTTCACCCTTGACGATAGCTTCGTAAGTCTTTACACGACCAACGATATCATCTGACTTGTATGTCAAGATTTCTTGAAGTGTATAAGCAGCACCATAAGCTTCAAGTGCCCAAACTTCCATTTCACCAAATCTCTGTCCACCAAATTGTGCTTTACCACCAAGTGGTTGTTGAGTAACTAGTGAGTATGGTCCGATTGAACGAGCATGTAACTTATCATCAACCATGTGGGCTAACTTCATGTAGTACATGACACCAACGGCGACACGGTTCTTGAATGGTTCACCAGTACGTCCATCATAAAGGATCGACTTACCATCTGAATCCATATCAGCTTCTTTAACAATATCCCATAATTCATCATCTTGAACACCATCGAAAACAGGTGTAGCAACGTGAATTCCAAGTTTTCTAGCAGCCATTCCTAAGTGAAGGTCTAGAACTTGTCCGATATTCATACGAGATGGAACACCCATTGGGTTCAATAGAATATCTACTGGAGTACCATCAGGCATATATGGCATATCTTCTTGAGGGACAACGATTGAGACAGTACCTTTGTTACCATGACGTCCGGCCATCTTGTCACCAACTTGAATCTTACGCTTTTGAGCGATGTAAACACGAACTAACATGTTAACACCAGGGTCTAATTCATCGCCGGCTTCACGAGTAAATACCTTAACATCTTGGATAATACCGCCACCACCATGTGGTACACGAAGTGAAGTATCACGAACTTCACGAGCTTTTTCACCGAAGATAGCGTGCAATAGACGTTCCTCAGCTGATAATTCTGTAACACCCTTAGGTGTGACCTTACCAACTAAGATATCACCGTCACGTACTTCAGCACCGATACGGATAATACCGAACTCATCAAGATCCTTAAGTGATTCCTCACCAACGTTAGGAATTTCACGTGTGATCTCCTCAGGTCCAAGTTTTGTATCACGTGCTTCTGACTCGTACTCTTCAATATGGATTGAAGTATAAGCATCTTCACGTACAAGCTTCTCTGAAAGCACAATGGCATCTTCGTAGTTGTACATGTTCCATGTCATAAAGGCAATAAGTGGGTTTTGACCAAGAGCTAATTCACCGTTTTCCATAGCAGGACCATCGGCGATAATATCTCCAGCCTTAACTTCTTCACCCTTACGAGCAATAGGTCTTTGGTTGTAACTCTTACCATTATTTGAACGACGGAACTTAGTAACTTTATATTCATCAGTTGTGCCATCATCATCACGTTTGATAGTGATCTTCTTAGCATCAACGTATTCGATCGTACCAGCATGCTTAGCAAGTAATGCAGCACCAGAATCGTGGGCAGCAATATATTCCATACTTGTACCAACGAGTGGAGCATGTGGATTGATCAAAGGAACAGCTTGACGTTGCATATTAGCACCCATCAAGGCACGGTTAGAATCATCGTTTTCCAAGAAAGGAATACATGCTGTAGCAACTGAAACTACTTGCTTAGGTGAAACGTCCATGTAATCGACTTTTTCAGGTGTTGTTTCAATATTGTCATCTTTGTGACGAGCCAAAATTGTGTTATCAACAAATGAACCATCATCGTTCAATAGAGTATTAGCCTGAGCAACAATATAGTTATCTTCTTCGTCAGCTGTTAAGTAATCGATCTTATCTGTAACTTTATGTGTATCCCATGAAACACGACGATAAGGTGTTTCGATGAAACCATACTTATTAATAATGGCATAACTGGCCAAGTTATTGATAAGTCCGATATTAGGACCTTCGGGAGTTTCGATTGGGCACATACGACCATAGTGGGTATAGTGAACATCACGGACTTCATATCCGGCACGGTCACGAGTCAAACCACCAGGTCCAAGGGCTGATAGACGACGCTTGTGTTCTAGCTCACCAAGTGGATTAGTCTGATCCATGAATTGTGACAATTGTGATGAACCAAAGAATTCCTTGATTGAAGCTACAACAGGTCTAATGTTGATCAATTGTTGAGGTGTAACAGTTGATGAGTCTTGAATTGACATTCTCTCACGTACAACACGTTCCATACGTGATAAACCAATACGGAATTGGTTTTGAAGTAATTCACCGACTGAACGAATACGACGGTTACCCAAGTGATCAATATCATCAGTTGTACCAACGCCTTCTCTAAGGTTCAAGAAGTAGTTGATTCCAGCCAAAATATCAGCAGGTTGAATTGTACGAACATGTTCGTCAATGTGACCATTACCGATTAAGTTAACAACTTTTTCATTATCCATTTCTGAATAGATCTTAATTGATTGAATAGTAATAGGATCTGTCAAGACACCTTCGTCAGATGGTTGAAGTGTAACTGTCTTGAAATCATCACGATCAAGATATGGGCTAAGTTTGCTCATAGCATCGCGATCTAATAATGTATCCTTAGCCAAAATAACCTCACCTGTATCAGGATCAGCTAATGTTTCAGCCAATGTCTTATTCAATAATCTTGTCTTAATGTTGAGCTTCTTGTTGACCTTGTAACGACCAACTGGAGCCATATCGTATCTACGTGGGTCAAAGAATCTAGCATAGAGCAATGAACGAGAACTGTCCGCAGTCTTTGGTTCACCAGGACGTAGTCTTTCATAGACATCCTTCAAAGCTTCTTCAACACGTGAATCATTTGTATCCTTATGTACATCTTTTTCAAGAGTAAGGTTCAATGTGTCATTTTCGCCGAAGATATCAAGAATCTCTGAATCAGCACCGAAACCTAAAGCTCTGATCAACTCAGAAATAGGCAACTTTCTAGTTCTATCGATTCTTACGTATCCAAGACCCTTGGCATCTGTTTCAAACTCTAACCATGCACCACGGTTAGGGATAACAGTTGTACCATAGTTGATACGGCCGTTCTTATCAGTATCATCATTGTAATAGATACCAGGTGAACGTACTAATTGAGAAACAATAACACGTTCGGCACCATTAATAATGAAAGTACCTTGTTCTGTCATTAGTGGGAAGTCACCGAAGAAGACATCTTGTGTCTTGATCTCACCAGTTTCGTGGTTAGTTAACTTCAAAGTGACATGCAATGGTGCTGAGTAGTTAGCATCATGTTGTCTTGCTTCTTCAACGGTATATTTAGGTTCTAGTAATTTGTAGTCAACATATTCCAATGAAAGATTTCCAGCAAAATCATCAATAGGCATAATATCGTCAAACATATCTTTTAGTCCTTCATCTAAGAACCAATTATAAGAATTTGTTTGGATGTCTATTAAATTTGGCAGTGGAAGTACTTCCTTGATCTTTGCATAACTACGACGAACACGGTGTGCACCATAATTAACGTTATGATAAGTCAAATTTTTCACCTCAACATATAATTTGTTCAAAATATAACGCCATCCTAATATTACAATTATGTTACAAATTGCAAGAAAACGGTTTACAAACCGGTTTTTAGGCAAAAAAAAACCAAAAATAGAACTGAATCTATTTTTGCTTTTCTTATTACGGCATAACCACGGACAATAGATCGCGGCTTACGTTTTGAACTTTAAATCTCATAAAAGAATATTACTCGCAATCATTATCATTGTCAATAGTCAAGCTCTTTTTTTAATGAGTTAATGATTTACCTGCTTTAGTTGCGGCCTTAGCTTTCTTTTCAGCAACGCTGATCGATAGCTTACCTTGCTTAGAGCCAACCTTGATCGTGTCACCCTCATTGACTTTGTTCATCAATAATAGTTCACTGACTGGATCCTCGATCTCACGTTGAATGGTCCTTCTCATTGGACGAGCTCCATATTCTGGATTGTAGCCATCCTTAACTAAGTCACTGTATGCAGATGGAGAAATAACTAATTTGATATTTCTCTCTTGTAGACGTTTAGCTAGATTACTGCTCATGATCTTAGCAATTGCCTTAAGTTGATCCTTATCAAGCGCCTTGAAGACGATTGTTTCATCAACACGGTTCAAGAATTCTGGTCTAAAGAACTTCTTCAATTCTGTATTGATACGGGCTTGCATTTCCTTGAAGTCATCGTGGACATCCTTCGCACCGAAACCAACTGACTTGTCATCTTGCAATGCACGAGCACCCAAGTTAGAAGTCATGATGATAATAGTGTTTCTGAAGTCAACCTTACGACCCTTAGCATCAGTCAAGATACCATCATCTAATACTTGTAGTAATAGGTTGAAGACATCTGGATGAGCTTTTTCAACTTCATCAAGCAGAATTACTGAATAAGGTTCATTTCTAACCTTCTCAGTCAATTGTCCACCTTCATCGAAACCAACATAACCAGGTGCAGAACCGATCAACTTAGAAGTACTGTATTGTTCCATGTATTCTGACATATCAACACGGATCAAGTTATCTTCTGAACCAAACATTACTTCAGCGATAGACTTAGCAAGCTCAGTCTTACCAACACCAGTAGGTCCAAGGAACATAAATGAACCAATTGGACGATCAGGGTCCTTCATACCACTTCTAGCACGACGAATAGCACGTGATACAGCGCTAATGGCATCATTTTGTCCGACAACACGCTTGTGTAGCTCACGTTCAAGGTTAAGCAGACGTTCACTCTCTTTACGAGTGATCTGCTTAACTGGAACACCAGTCCATTCGGCAATAATTTCAGCAATATCATCGACCTTAACAACTGGCTTCTTAGAACGACCATTGTTTTGGTCTTCTTTGATCTTAGCAATATTTTCTTGAACATCTTGTTCATGTTCACGGATCTGTGCAGCTTTTTCAAAATCCTGATCCAAAATAGCATCATTCTTATCATTGATAAGCTTCATTGATTCATTAGTTAATTTCTCAAGATCATTATTCTTAGATACATTGTGGATACGAACTTTGGCTGATGCCTCATCCATCAAATCAATTGCCTTATCAGGTAAGAAACGATTTGTTAGATAACGTGATGACAACTTAACTGCAGCTTCAATAGCTTCGTCAGAAATTGTCAAACCATGATGTTGTTCATATCTAGGACGCAAACCTTCAAGGATCTTAACTGACTCTTCCTCAGTAGGTTCTTCAATGTGTACTTGAGCAAAACGACGTTCAAGCGCAGTATCCTTTTCAATGTACTTTTGATATTCATTCAATGTTGTAGCACCGATCAATTGCAATTCACCACGAGCAAGTGCAGGCTTCAAAATATTAGAAGCATCGATTGCACCTTCGGCACCACCAGCACCGATCAATGTATGCAATTCATCAATGAATAAAATAACATGTTTGTCTTTGTAGATTTCTTCAATAATTTTCTTCAATCTATCTTCGAACTCACCACGATACTTAGTACCAGCAACTAATGAGCCCATATCAAGCATCATGATACGTTTGTTTTGCATATCTAGTGGAACATCCTTGGCGACGATTGCGTTAGCCAAACCTTCGGCGATAGCAGTCTTACCAACACCAGGTTCACCGACTAGAACTGGATTGTTCTTAGTTCTACGGCTAAGAATCTGAATAGTACGTTCAACTTCCTTCTCACGACCGATAACGGGGTCGATTTGATTTTCAGCAGCGATCTTAGTCAAGTCACGTGCCAATGAATCAAGTGTTGGTGTACCAGCTACTTCCTTTTTCTTTTGAGCTTGTCCGATACCTCGACGAGTTGTCTTGTTAGACATGCCCATCTTGTTTAGTAGTAGACTCTTTGTCTTTGCAAGACTTAATCCCAAATTAGATAAAATACGATTTGCTAAATTATCAGCGTCGTCCAAGATAGCCAGTAGGATATGTTCAGTACCAATACGACTTGTATTGTATTGATTTGAAATTTCTTCGGAACTAGCGAGAATTGTTTGTCCCTTAGGAGAATAAGGAAGATAAATTCCCTTTGCGGTATTAGATGAAACATCACCGTAGCCTGTCAAATGTTCAATTTCTTCTTTGACATCATTGTCGCTAACAGCTAAGTCTCTTAAAGTAATACCGGCGATACCATCATTTTCCATTGTTAGACCTAATAGAATGTGTTCAGTACCAACAGCATTATGATGAAATGTTTTAGCTTGATCTTGGGCTAAAACAAGTGCGTTTTTTGCGCTTTCGGTAAATACTTTGTCCATGATAACTACCTCGACTTATAAATTCTTTAGTGTAGAAAGTATAATTCTGTTGTGTAAAAATGCAAGTGATTAAGCTTAATTACTATATAAAACCACTTATCCCACAAAAAAGTTTGATTCTTATCTTAACATTAATATAAATTATTTTGTACCAAAGTTACTTATTTCCAAGATAAATAACTTTCTATTGCTATTATCCCACAATCTGCACTTTGACATTACTAAAGAGCACAAACAAAAGAGATCATCCACTTCGTATAGAAGTCGATGATCTCTTTTAACTGTTTTGAATCGGGAAAACAAGATTCGAACTTGCGACCCCCGCGCCCCGAACGCGATGCTCTGCCAAGCTGAGCTATTTCCCGATAGCTCTATGAATAATGAAGCGGAAGACGGGATTCGAACCCGCGACCCCCACCATGGCAAGGTGATGTTCTACCACTGAACTACTTCCGCATAATGCCGACTAGAGGATTCGAACCTCCGACCCCCTGTTTACAAGACAGATGCTCTGCCAACTGAGCTAAGTCGGCATCAGTATAACACTTAGTGTAAACCTAATTCAATATCTCAAATATCGAAATACGGGTGAAAGGACTTGAACCTTCATGTCCATAGGACACTAGAACCTAAATCTAGCGCGTCTGCCAATTCCGCCACACCCGCAAAGTGTTAATGATGCTATGAAAACCACTAAACTCGATTAAAAGTTTAATGGAGGATACAGGGATCGAACCTGTGACCTCCTGCTTGTAAGGCAGATGCTCTCCCAGCTGAGCTAATCCTCCATGTGTTCTTGTAACAAACAACTATATTATTATACCCAAAACGCACAAAAAAAGTCAACGATAATTCGTCAACTTTTTTAAAATATATCTTATTCTTCTATTTACGACTGCGGTTCCTAAATATTTCATTAGCCGTGGGGACCGGTGCGATCCATAGTGCGGTCTCGCACCTCGACTTGAAGCTTTGTTTCGCAAATCTCCAAGATCGTCCCGTGGTGTAAGAACGGATGGTTCACCGTTCTAACGCCACTCTTCACGGCAAATAAAATATTTATCCACCTCCGTCTAATACCACTTAGTAGTAACTTAGTTATACTATCTAAATTGATATCTCATACTAGCTAGCCGGAGGGCAAAAAAGGAAAATCCGCTGTGATAGTGCTGTAGGACGAAGGTTTACCGTCCGTACAGCACAGGACGACTTTTGACATCTGCGATTTCTGCAGAGTTCAAAATCGAGACCTCAGACCGCACTTCGGCTGAGGTCGGTCCCACAGCGATTTTTCATTTTTGACCGTAGGCACCCCTATTCTTCATTATTGCTATTATCTTCAGGCTTCATAGTAGGGAAAAGCACAACATCACGAATTGTAGGTGCGTCAGTCAATAACATAACTAGACGATCGATACCGATTCCTAGTCCACCTGTTGGTGGCATACCATATTCCAATGCTTCGACATAATCATTATCGATACCTTCAGCTTCATCATTACCTTCATTTCTTTCAGCAACTTGAGCTTCGAATCTTTGGCGTTGGTCAATTGGATCATTCAATTCTGTAAAGGCATTACCATACTCGTTACCTAAGATATACAATTCGAATCTATCAGTAAAACGAGGATCTTGCTTGTTCTTCTTAGCAAGCGGTGAAACTTCAATTGGATAACCATAAATAAATGTTGGTTCTTTGATCTCATCTTCAACAAATGTTTCGAAGAATTCACTGATGATATGTCCAACTTTCCAATACTTCTCATAATGAACATTGTTGTCATCAGCTAACTTACGAGCTTCTTCAACTGTCATTTCTTTAGTGAAGTCAATGCCAGTCTTTTCTTGGATAGCGTCAACCATTGAAACACGCTTGAATGGCTTACCTAAATCAACATCTTCACCTTGATATGTGATTTCAGTTGTTCCAAGTGCCTTTTGAGCAGCATGTCTGATAATACCCTCAGTTTCGTCCATAACATCGTTGAAATCAAAGTAGGCAGCGTATGTTTCAAGTGATGTGACTCAGGACTGTGTTGTGTATCTAATCCTTCGTTACGGAATACACGGCCAATTTCATAGACACGTTCGAATCCACCAACGATAAGTCTCTTCAATGGTAATTCAAGTGCAATTCTCAAGTACATGTCTTCGTTAAGAGCATTGTAGTGAGCGATAAATGGCTTAGCGTTAGCACCACCAGCTTGTGCATTCAAAGTAGGTGTTTCAACTTCCATGAAGTCTTCACCATCTAAGTATTCACGTACAGCTGAAATAATCTTTGAACGTTTCTTGAAACGGTCGAAACTGTCTTGGTTAGCAATCAAATCAAGATATCTTTGACGATACTTTTGTTCAACATTTGTTAAACCATGGAATTTGTCAGGTAGTGGACGTAGTGACTTGGCTAACATAGTTACTTTAGTAGCTTTAACAGTCAATTCACCCATATCAGTCTTCATGACATGACCTTCGATACCTAAGTTATCACCGATATCTGAACGTTTGAAGATGTGATAGTTTTCTTCACCGACTTCGTCTTTACGCACGTAAATTTGGATCTTACCGCTTCTATCTTTGATATCAGCGAATCCAACCTTACCCTTACCACGTTTAGTCATCATACGACCTGCAATGATAACTGGTGTGTTTTGTTCTTCTAAGACATCCTTAGCTTCTTCGCTATATTTGTCTTGAAGTGTTTTTGCCAAATCAGTTCTGACAAAACGTGAACCATATGGATCTACACCTTCATCATAAAGTTCTTGAAGTTTTTCACGTCTGACCCGTAGTTGGTCATTCATGACTCTTGTCTTCTTTATATCTTCTTTAGTTGGTTGCTTTTTCTTATTCTCGTTACTCAAAATTTTTCCCCCTGTCTACGAAATTTTTTGAAGATCTCGCTTCTCGTTGTTCGTAACTTTCAACAAATTGATCTAGTGCATCAAAAACTCCCTGTACTGAATCTTCATTCACTACTTTAGCACGAGTTCTGACTGCATGGGGAATCCCCTTTAGATAATATGCTGCCTGTTGACGAAATTCTGGAACATCAACATGCTCACCTTTTAAGTCTACCAGACGTTGGAGTTGAAGTTTAGCCATATTAATTTTTTCTCCAATAGTTGGTTCAGGAAGCAGCTCGCCTGTTTCCAAATAATGATTCATTTCGTTCAAACGCCAAAGATTTCCGATGACAGCTCGGCCCACCATTACAGCATCAGCACCGACATCATCAATCATTGTTTTCGCATCTTGAGGTGTCACAACATCCCCATTACCAATGAAAGGAATGGTTAACTGTTGAGCCACTTCGTGCAAAAGCTCCCAGTCGGAATGTCCACTATACATCTGTGCCTTAGTTCGACCGTGCATTGCTACAGCTGAGGCACCAGCTTCTTGAGCGGCTAATGCATTTTCAACTGCCAAAATGTGATCATTATCCCAACCCGTTCTCATTTTGACTGTGACCGGCTTATCAACTGATTCACTGACGGCTTTTACCATCTCATAAAGTTTATCCGGATCACGGAGCCAACTGGAACCAGCACCAATTTTGGTAACCTTCTTGACCGGACATCCCATATTGATATCAATAATATCAGCACCAGTATTTTCAGCTACATACTGAGCAGCACTGACCAATGATTCAGTCGTACCGCCAAAAATTTGAATACTAACTGGATGTTCCTTCGGGTCCACAAACATCATGCCCAAGGTCTTAAGATTACGATGCCTGATACCTTGATCACTGATCATTTCACAGACAACTAATCCAGCTCCAAATTCTCTTGCAGTGACCCGAAAGGATGAATTAGTAATACCCGCCATAGGTGCAACGACAACCTGATTAGGGATTGTAACGTTACCTATTTTCCATTCCATACTGTCTACCTCAAAAAACTTTTCACGTTTTTATTTACAACTTGTCATGATAACAAATTTTACATTTAATTGGCAAACATCATTACTTGTTTTCAGAAATAATGCTTTGTAATTCAGCTTCACTGAATTGATATTTATTACCACAGAATTTGCAGACAGCCTCTGCACCATGATTCTCATCGATCATTGCCTGCAGTTCATCAGTGGACAATGTGGCTAGAGACTTTTCGAACTTCTCTTTGGAGCAATCACACTTGAATTGAACTGGCATAGTATCAAGGACCTTCATGTCAATTCCATTCATCAGTTTATTCATTACTTCTTCGTTAGTTAATCCTTCATTCAACAATGTCGAAAGATTAGGTACGATTTTTAAATTATTTTCGATTTTGTCGATGTCAGCATCCCCGGCACCAGGCAATGTTTGAATCAAGAATCCGCCAGCAGCACCGACCGTTTCGTTAGGTTGGACGAAGACAGATACACCGATAGCTGAAGGGATTTGTTCTGACTTAGCCATGTAATAAGTGAAGTCAGCCCCGATTTCTCCTGATACTAATGGTACTTGACCTGTAAATGGTTCTTTTAGATGCAAGTCCTTAGTAATACTTAAGACACCTTTAGTTCCGACCGCACCTTTAACGTCGATATGATGATTATCGTTCAATGGCAAACTAACATGATTATTTTGAATATATCCTTTGGTGTCACCCTTGGCGTTAGCATCAACTACGATAGCACCGGCAGGACCATCACCGACAATACGAGTCGTCAAGACTTCGTCTTCTTTCAAAGTTGAAGTAGCAACCAAGATCGAGCCGATCATTGTACGACCTAAGGCAACAGTTGAATTACTCCAAGTATCGTGTCGTTTTTGAACTTCAGCAATTGTTTCAGTCGCGTTCACAACATAAACTCTGAATTTACCATCTTTAGAGACAGCTTTTGTTAAAATATCAGACATTTTTTATTTCCTTTCAGTTAAAAAAGCGACTCGAATGAGTCGCTTCTTTGATTGATACATATTTTACTACTTATCTTCATTATTATCAGAATTATCATCGTTGGATGAGTCTGACTTATTATCTGCATCGTCTTTGTGTTCAGAATCGTCTGATTTTTCTGATGGGAATTCAGTTTCGTTCACATCAGTATCATCGGTCTTATCTGTTGTTGACTTAGCACCTTGTTTAGCAGCATCTTTTGCTTCAACAGCACGTTTTGCTTGTTCAAAAGTAGCAGCACTTTCTGATGGGAATTCTGTGTTGATATCATTATCAGGCATCTTGCCGTCATTGAACAAACTCAAAATTTCCTTTTCGTTAAGTGTTTCATACTTCAATAGGGCTTCAGCAATTAGCTTATGTTGTTCACGGTGGCTTTCGATGATCTCTCGAGCTTGTTCGTGACCTTCGTCAAGAAGACGTTTAACCTCTTGGTCAATTGCCTTAGCAGTATCTTCTGAGTAAGCAGGTATTTGACGATATCCGCCACTACTAAATGGTTGTCCATCTTTTTCAAGTTGAACTGTACCTAGACGATCAGTCATACCATATTCAGTAACCATTGTACGAGCAATTTGTGTTGCTTGTTCAAAGTCATTTGAAGCACCTGATGATTGCGAACCGAAGATGATCTCTTCAGCTGTACGTCCACCAAGTAATCCAGCAATTTGTTCTGTAAATTCTTTCTTAGTTATAAGGTTCTGATCATCCTTAGGAAGCATGATGGCATAACCACCAGCCTTACCACGAGGTACGATAGTAACCTTTCTAACAACTCGTGAATCGTTTAGAACCAAACCGATCAGAGCATGTCCGGCTTCGTGATATGCGACCATGTTACGTTCTCTATCAGAGATGACACGATTCTTCTTAGCTGGACCAGCGATAACACGGTCTTCAGCTTCGTCAATATCAGTTGGATCGATTCTTTGCTTACCACGTCTAGCAGCAACTAAGGCAGCTTCGTTAAGTAAGTTTTCAAGATCAGCACCAACGAAACCAGGAGTTGTTTGTGCTAATTGTTTCAAATCAACATCATCAGTAAATGGTTTGTTCTTGGCGTGAACTTTAAGGATAGCTTCACGTCCCTTAACATCAGGTCTACCGACAAGAATCTTACGGTCAAAACGTCCTGGACGAAGTAAAGCAGGGTCCAAAACATCTGAACGGTTAGTAGCTGCCATAACAATGACACCTTCATTACCAGTAAATCCGTCCATTTCGATAAGTAATTGGTTAAGTGTTTGTTCACGTTCATCATTTCCACCGCCGGTACCAGAACCACGTTGACGACCAACAGCATCGATTTCATCGATAAAGATAATTGATGGAGCGTCCTTCTTAGCATTCTCGAACAAGTCACGAACACGAGAAGCACCGACACCAACGAACATTTCAACGAAATCAGAACCAGAAATTGAATAGAATGGAACTTTAGCTTCACCAGCAACGGCTTTGGCAAGCAAAGTCTTACCAGTACCAGGAGGACCTTCGAGAAGGACACCTGATGGGATTCTTGCGCCTAGAGAAACATACTTACGGGGATCTTTCAAGAACTCAACAACTTCAACAAGTTCTTGTTTCTCCTCTTCTGCACCAGCAACATCTGAAAATCTAACTTTGTTCTTCTTAGGGTCTTCAGGTTTAACTTTGGACTTGCCAAAGTTCATAACACGGTTTGCACCACCGCCTTGTCCTCCACGCCCCATCATCGCAAAGATGATAAAGAAGAAAAGAATAAATGGTAGTACCAAAGTAAGAATTATTGAGATCCATTGAGATGACTGTGATTTGGCACTGGCAGTCGTCTTAACTTTCTCAGCCGAAGCGGCGTTATTAATTCTCTTCAGCGTATCATTATTGGGTAGTACGGTCGAAGTAAATTGAGTCACTTTAGATTGACTAGTAGTTTGGCTTCTATTGAAAATAGATACAGAACGTGTTGTCTCTGTAGTTTGAGCCTTTTTGTACTGACCAGTAACTTGGTAAGCACCACTAACTGGTTCGATCTTAAAGCTCTTAACCTTCCCTTGTTTCAACTGTGTAATAAATTGATCTTGGCTTAGAGTTTTAGATTGATCTGAGGATTGACCACCAGCAAACCAACTTGCTGCGAGCACTAAAACTACGAAGAGCAAGATATAAAACAGGCTATTATTGATTAACCTATTTCGATTATTTTTCATATATTTCCTCCTAATTACTTAGACGTTACATATTGTAACATTGACAGGCATTAACACAATAATAATTGTACCGCTAACTTAATTATTTTGTACTATAAACATCTGGCTTCAAGACACCGACGTATGGCAAGTTACGGTAGTGTTCGTTGTAGTCCATACCGTACCCCACAACGAAGGCATCAGGTATCTGTACACCGATATAATCAACCTTTACGTGCTTGATTCTACGAGACGGTTTATCTAAGAATGAAACTAGCTTGATAGAGTTAGCTTCACGAGTCTCGAATAGTTTAACCAAACGATCCAATGTATATCCTGTATCGATGATATCTTCAACGATAACTACATCGCGTCCTCTTAGTGAAGTATCCAAATCCTTAATAATTCTGACATCACCAGTTGTAGTAGTATTTTCACCACCATAACTAGAAACATCCATGAAATCATATTCCATAGGAATATCAACATGCTTGATCAGATCCATCATAAACATAGCTGCTCCACGCAGGATACAGACAAAAAGTGGATTCTTACCTGCATATTCCTCAGTTAGTTCCTTTCCAAGACGCTCATTTGCTTTAGCAATCTCTTCTTCCGAAACTAATATTTTTTCAATATCCGAATTCATTTTTATACCTCATCCTCAAAGTCGATTTTCAAAAAGTAATTACCTTTTTTTAAATAATCGCCTAATTTATAAATTTTTTCAACCCAAACTACCTGATTATCGAATAATAACAGCGGAATTTTACTTCTTTTGTATTCTGGGACCTTTTCGTTGATAAATCTCTTGCTTAGTTTTTGATGTCTATCGTCAGAAATTATTAGTTTATCACCAATACGGCGATTCCGTAACGTTATTTCTTGGGGCAATGAATTCGTGATGATCGTGGCATCGTCTTTGGAACACTCTTCCAACAGAAACTTTCTGCCATTGATCATAAGAGATTCTCCAATCTTGATGTCATAACTATAATCATCATTGACCGCTTGATCTGACAACAGGAAGTTATCGTACGAGCGAATGAACTTCCAACCATCTTCCAAGTCGATCGATGCATTAGGACTGTCTCCCATAATCACAGTAATTATCTGTTCCACTTGCTTATTACTGACTGGTATATCTAAGTTGCGGGTAAAGAATCCGCCCCAGAACAGTGTCTGTTGATTATCATCAAGCACCTTCAAGGGTGACAATCGGCCTTCAATACTGTGGCTAGTGATCGTTACTTGCATGTTGGATTGGATAGTAGCAAATTGTGTCACGGCAAGATCTATCAAAGCAGTTAGTTGTTGATCAAATAGTCTGAAGTGAGATAGCATCTGACCATTTTCCTTTTGCAATTCAGGAAAAATATTGTTTCGTAATCGATTGCGCATAGTTATGTTCTCAAAGTTTGTCTCATCTTGAACATGATCTATATCAAGTTTTTTGGCGTAACTTCGTAATTCGGACTTTGAAAAATCTAATAATGGTCGAACAAGTTGGCCATTTTCAAATGGTCGCTGTTGCTTCAGACTAGTTACCTCATAGACATTGCCAGATCGAATCATCTTCATCAAAACATTCTCGGCTAGATCATTAGCATGGTGAGCTGTCAATAAAGTATCATAATTATCTTTGTCCATTATATTAGCAAAATATTGATAGCGGAATTCACGGCCAGCAGCTTCCATCCCAACGTCATCATCGGGCTGATCAGTCCACTTAGTGGTATAAAACTTATAAGAATTTTTTTGACAATGCTGTCTTAAAAACTCAACTTCAGCCGCACTTTCTGGACGCAAATTATGATCAACATTGATGACTGCAAATGAGTCTTTATCAACTATTCTAGCGATCAAATCCAGCAGAACCATCGAATCAACACCACCAGAAACAGCTACCAGTAGTCTCTTTGCATGATATTTTTTTAGAGTTTTTCTGACGGTTCCTAATAATTTTGTTTCTAATTCCACTTTTTGCCTCCTTGGTGTCTGTTGTGATTTCCTTTAGGATTATCTAAAACGAGTTGCGAGAAACAACTTCCTCCGCTTACTACGGTCTGCCAAATTAACCACTTCGTGGCAAATTTGCCAAACCTAGGTAATGCTCAGAAGTTACCGTTTCTCTCCACTCTCTCTGAAATAAAAAAAGCTGAGACAATCGTCACAGCTCTTATTTTGTTCTATTATTTTTTATTAACTTCTGCGGCCACCACGACCACCACGTTTACCTTCAGTATTCTTGCGAATAACACTCATTCGTTCTTCGCTTTCTTTCATGAATCCTGACATCATGTCATCAAAACTTTCAACCGGTTTATGTTGAGGTTTTCTTTCACGATGTTGATACTTAGGCTTTCTTGGTTGTTCAGTGGCTTGTTTGATTGAAAGTGCGATCTTGTGATCCTTTTCGTTAAGAACTAAAACCTTTACGGTATCGCCAACTTTAAGTACATCGTGGATATCCTTTACGTAGCCATTAGCAATCTCACTAATGTGTACCATTCCACTTTGTCCTTCGCCTAGGTCAACGAATGCCCCAAAATTTGTAATTCCAGTAACCTTACCCTCTGTTTTAGATCCTACTTCAACTGTCATCTAGATATAATAGTTCCTTCCCCTATTTTTGAATCGCATTAACATTATCCGGTAAATTATAAATCAATTCACCAGGCTTGGAATACATATATTTTTCCCGAATATATTTCTCCAAGTAGTTTTTATTCTGTAGCTGATTTATTTCTACTTTCAAGTCACTCTGCGTGGCTTTTTGTTTGTTAAGCTTCTTTTGATTAACCTCGATCTTCTGTGCAGTCGACGTATATGTCATATGTGCACTGATGATCTGAGACCCCAAAGTAAGCAAAACAATAGCAAACAGCACACCAAGAGCAACTAGTCGCCGTTTATGAACTTTTCTCTCAAAGTTGCTGCGACTAGGTTTTGTAGAAGTTTTTTGTTGCTTCGGTTCAAGAACTGAAACATTGGAATTTGCTAATTTACGTACTTCCATGCTACTACTCCCCTAGAAATTATTACTTTGAGTATAACAATTTTAGAGAATGTTTTGAACCTGTTTTGACTTTTTTTAATCTAATTGCAATCTTTTAATCAATTTCTTCGAACATATCAGCAGAATCAGTCTTCTTAGTTGTTTCTTTAATGTTCAAGACCTTAATCTTCATAGTCTTTTCACCGAAGTGCAGTTCCATTGTGTCACCAACAGAAACCTCTGTAGACGATTTGGCTACACGGTCATTGACCATTGCACGTCCATTGTCTGCAAATTCCTTAGCAACAGTTCTTCTCTTAATAATTCTACTTACCTTCAAAAATTTATCTAATCTCATAATTAATCCTCAATCTTCATGAATTTTGTAATGAACTCGCCCATTGGCAAAATTTCCCATTCACTTTTGCTCAAAATCTTTAATTTCTTGGATAATCCCAAATATATCAATACCCCAATTGGAATTAACACAACACTAATTAATATACTGTGCCCACGACTTAAGAACAAGTAATGTGAGCTAACGGTAGCCAAAGCCTTGATAACGATGCCCATGAGTAGTCCCACTGAAATAACTTTGGTCAAGAAATCTCTACTAAGTAGGAATACTCCGTTGTCGTAGATCAAATACATCCCTGCCAAAATGATACATTCACTCAAGATGGTTGCCAGAGCGGCACCAACAATATTGAAATGTGGTATCAGTAAGATATTCAGAGCTATCTTTGCCACCAACGAAACGATGAATAAGACCAACTTGATCAGATTCTTCTCATCGTCTCCACTAGTTATCGCCACCATTAAATTGATAAACGAAACGAGCACGATCGACAACATGTAAATTGCCAATGCCAACGAACCGTCCGCTGTCGTGAACAGCATCGTATTAACTTCTGGCATCAAAGCGACTAACCCCGCCGTTTCAGCGACTGCCAACCACAGACAGACCCGCATCATCTTTTGAATGATGGTCTTGTTGACCTTAGTCTGATTGGCCTCTCGAAGTTGCGGCATGATAGTTGACACAAACGATAGTGAAATAACGATTCCGAGCTGAATCAGTGGCTGTGCTCGATCAAAGACGCCCTTTAAAATTTCGGCACGGTCGATCGGCATACCGCTATGCATTAATAATCTCAAAATCGTAAATGAATCAATAAACTGATAAAAAATCGTAATTCCGGTAAAGACAACGATCAGAAGTATTTCCAATGCTAATCCGCGTTCGATCTTTACCTTAACGTCTTGGTCATCTTGCAACAACGGCTCACGTTGCTTAATAAATGTCAGCATCAGTATCACAACTGCAAACAATCCACCAATAAAGGCACCACTGTTAGCAATCATCCCCATTTGGTAAATACCCAAAAATCCCTTACCAAAAAGGATTGCGGAACCGATGATAATTATAATTCTAATAAATTGTTCCAAAATTTGTGAAATCGCACTCGGTGTCATTTCTAGATCACTCTGGAAGTAACCTCGAAAGGTTGCCTCAAACGGTACTAATAGGAATGTTAAAGACACCGCACGAATCTCATGAAACAAATTTGGATCTCCCATAAAAATGGCTAAGTATCTAGCCGAACCCCAAAGAAAGATAGTTAACGCCAAACATCCTGCCAGCAAAACTGTAAAGGTCAGTTTCAAGAGCTTACTCTTAGCCGCCGGACTATCCTGCTGCGCGAAAGTCTTCGAAATAACTACCGGTAATCCTGATAAAGCTAAAACTGAAAAAATACCATAGATTGGATACACTTGCTGATAAATAAAATATCCCCGATCACCAACAATGTTTTGCAGCGGAATCCGATAAATTGCACTCATCAATTCTGAAAAAAGTGAAGCAATCGTCAGAATCCACGTACTTGATGGCTCTTGATACTTCTCTCTTCATTGTTATTAGTTTTTAATTTTTTCTTTCTTTAGTTTGTCGAACTCTTTTGCCATTTCCAAAGCAAATTTTTGTAATTGTGGGAACCATTCATTCTTTTCAACACTACCCGAATCCAATGAAATACTGAACTCGTCATTCTTATTATGAACGGTTGCCTTCATCGTCGTATTACCTAAGAACTTGAAGACTAAGTCACCTGTCAAATAATCATTAGCCTTGTCAGAGAACTTCAAGACGATCATGCCACTCTTCATAATGACATTCTTAACCAATGATTCATCCAGTGATGTCTTCAATAGACTAACATCCAACAAATTAGATACCTCTTGTGGATAATCACCGAAACGATCAAGTAATTCTGATCTAACCTCTTGATAATTCTCGTCCGAGTCGATTTGACGAATACGTTTGTACAACTCAACTTTTTGACGTTCATCACTGATGTAATCAGATGGAATATAAGCGTCTAATTCTAAGTTCAATTCAGCGTTAGTCTTCTCAGCCTTAGTATGACCACGTTTCTTAGCAACAGCATCGTTTAGCATTTGTGTATAAAGATCGAATCCAACTGAATCAATGAATCCGTGTTGCTGCTTACCTAATAAGTTACCAGCGCCACGAATCGACAAGTCACGCATCGCAATCTTGAATCCTGAACCCAATTCAGTGAAGTTCTTGATGGCTTCTAGTCGTTGCTCTCCCACTTCAGTCAACACCTTGTTAGGTTTGTACATCAAATAGGCATAGGCAACTCGATTGGAACGTCCAACACGTCCACGAATCTGATACAACTGTGATAAGCCATATCGATCAGCATTTTCAACGATCAAGGTATTGGTATTCGGCATATCAACACCAGTTTCGATAATAGTTGTCGTAACCAACACATCATACTCACCAGCTAGATAATCAGAAATGACACCTTCCATTTGGGTTTCGGTCATTCGACCATGCGCAGTCGCAATTCTAGCATCTGGAACCAAAGCCTGCAATTGACCAGCAACTTGTTCCATGTCATCAACCCGATTATGCAGGTAGAAGACTTGACCACCACGTTCCATCTCACGCTTAATAGCTTGAGCAATGACATCGTAATTCTGCTCCATTACGTATGTCTGCACTGGATAGCGATTACTTGGTGCGGTCTCGATCAATGAGAGATCACGTACACCGAGCATCGACATATTCAGAGTTCTAGGGATCGGCGTCGCTGTCAATGTTAAGACGTCAACGTTAGCCTTTAATTGTTTGATTTTTTCTTTGTGCTTAACACCAAATCGCTGTTCCTCATCAATTATCAATAAACCAATATCTGAGAACTTAACATCCTTTGATAACAAACGATGCGTTCCGACCACGATATCCACTTGACCTTCGGCTAATCCTTGAATGATTTCCTTGCTGTGTTTTCTCGATTGGAATCTTGATAATACTTCAATATTAACCGGAAATCCTTCGAAACGATCTTTCATTGTTTGATAATGCTGTTCCGCTAACAAAGTAGTTGGCGCTAAGAAGACAACTTGTTTGCCAGCTTCAACAGCTTTGAATGCTGCACGCAGTGCAACTTCTGTCTTACCAAAACCAACATCACCAACTAATAATCGATCCATTGGGTGAGCCTTTTCCATATCGCGTTTGATCTCATCGATCGAACGTAATTGATCAGGTGTCTCTGGGTATGGGAAGGCATTGTCGAAGTCATGCTGCATATCATCATCCTTAGGAAACGGATAACCCTTCTCAGCTTCACGCTTAGCATACAAGTCGATCAAGTCGTCAGCGATATCTTCAATACTTGATTGAACCTTACGCTTAGTCTTTTGCCACTCATTACCGCCAAGTTTGTTAACACGTGGTGATTTACCTTCAGCCGAGACGTACTTTTGTACCATATCAAGCTGTGATACGGGAATAAATAGCCGACCATCATCACGATATTCAATCGTAATATAATCTTGGTGCTTACCGTCAACCTCCATCGTCTGCATTCCGATGAACTTACCAATACCATGATTGACATGAACAACGTAATCACCCGGCTTGAGTTCGTTGTAACTCTTCAAACGTTCAGCATTAGCTAAGGTCTGATGGCGACGACGCTTAGGTTGCTTATTGAACAATTCTTTCTCAGTAATGATAGCAACTTTTTCTTCAGGCATTTCAAATCCCAAGCCCAGACTAGCATTCATAATTTGAGTTTGATCTTCGATCACCTTATCAGTCGTGGTCAAAGTTGCCTTGATTCCAAAGTCGATCAAAGTGTTATTAATAGCCGAGATGCGCTTTTCGTTACTGATCAACAGTAAAATCGTATAGCCTTGCTTTTGCCAGCGTTCAACTTCTGATTTCAATAATGGCATCTGACTGAAGAATTGCTGCATACTTCTGACAGGCACATTGTGCAATTGATTAAGGCGAATATGTCCCATACCTTGTTGAAAGGCTGACATGTAAACTTGCGGATTTTCGTTAGTTTTCATCATTTCAATGAAACTTTGACGAATAATTTGCTCCGGCAAAGCTTTGCCATACTCTAATTGACTGGCTAACCATGCTTGGTTGTCAGCTTTGTTATCATTCGACTGTTCAACTAGACGACTGTATTCGTCAAACATCACAATGTCGTCATTAGTCAAATAATCAAGCAGGCTGCTGGATTCATCCAATAAGTAATCAATAATACTACCAATGTTATCAGGACGCATACCCTCAGATAATTCCTCGATCATCTGCGAGAAAGTTAGATCAAGATTATTCTTAACTTCCTTGTTATCTCCAGCTGACTTAACCTGCTTATCATAACTTTTCTGAAGCTTTTTCAGTCCAACTGCCACTTGTTCAGCTGTAATGACACGATCATTAGCTGGCAAGATCTCGATCTCATCGAGTTCCTCCATACTACGTTGTGTTTCCGTATCAAAGAACTTGATCTTATCAACCTCATTGCCGAAGAATTCGATTCGCACAGGATTATCCACATTCAATGGATAAATATCAACGATATCTCCACGAATTGCGAAGTCGCCCGGTTTGGCAACCAACTTATCCTTCTTATAACCCATCTGAACAAAGGTGGAATTAAGATTCTCTAAGTCATACTCCTCACTCATGGCAATCTTCATCTGAGCCGACTTGAACAACTCACGTGGTGAAAGTGCATATTCCAACCCTGCGACAGAAGTGACGACAATACCCGGTTCATCACCAATCAAAAAGCTCAAGGCATCAAGTCGCTGACTCAGTTCATCTGGTGAACTAGTAGCGATTTCAGTTGAGATAGCCTCTTCAACTGGAAAAATATGTGTATGTTCACTATCTTGCAAGTTCAAATCATCGTATAGCCGATTAGCATGAAAGTTAGTATTTTCTACTATTAATATTTTTTTATTTTTTTGCTTAAGTGTTTGTAATGCAAATAGGGAAATCGTTGAACCAATCAATCCCGTCAACATATTCTTTGTCTTTGGTTTGACTTGTTCAATAAATTCCCCAAGGTTCAATTTATTTGAAATAAAGTCTGTTAGGTTCACGTTTGATTCCTTTCTATCAGAGAGTGGAGAAAAACGGTTAACTCTTGAGCATTAACCTAGGTAACGTGACGATGCGGTCTTGGCATCTTCTCGTTAGCGTAGTTAAGCGGAGGGAGTTGTTTTTCGCAACTCGTTTCAGAGAGTTGCGAAAGCCGGGAGATTCTGAGCACTGCCTAAGATGGCGAAAGTGCCAACGAAGTTGGTGCATTTGCTATCTGTAGCAGGCGCAGGAATCTGGCTTTCGCAACTCGTTTTGGAAACCGGATAAGTATGCGGAAACGAGTTCCGGAGTGGCAAACCTCTGCGCTTACTACGATTAATAATTGCACCAACTTCGTTGGCACCATCATTAATCTAGGTAATGCTCAAGGTCTGACCGCCCCTCCTCCACTCTCTCTAATTATACTTATTCATCAATTGATCAAACGTATCCCCAGCAATCCAATCCTTCACAGCGCTTGCTGCATTATCGATCCCAGTTAATGCGACTGGTGCTTGATCCTTTGTAAATGGAGTCAAAACCCAATTTACAACAGTCTGTTTATCTGGATGTTGAATACCGATTTTAATACGTTTGAAATCTTTTGTACCCATAGATGCGATTATACTCTTAATCCCGTTATGACCACCGGCTGAGCCCTTGGCACGTAGTCTAATTTTGCCGATCGCATATCTAGATCATCTTGGATGACCATAATTTCTTCTGGTTTGATTTGATAATATCCTGTTAAGAACTTCACAGCTCGACCGGATTCATTCATAAATGTTAAAGGTTTAACTAGAAAGACTGTTTCGCCGTCAACTTTGAATTTACAATATTCAGCCTCAAAATCTTTTTTCATTTGAGTTTGATTATATTCTTCCATTAACTTGTCGATCGTCATAAAGCCCATATTATGCTTTGTACGGTCGTATTTTTTGCCTGGATTGCCTAATCCAACGATAAGTTTCATATTAATACCTCATTTCAACTTGTAATTATATCATGCAAAAAGTGGGAATTTTTTACTTTTTTCACAATCACCCTGTTTATTTTCAAAAATTATTTGTATAATTGGATACGAAACATATTTATTTCGAAGGGATGATAAAAAAATATGACAACTCCAACAAATGAAAAGAACCACCAAAAAGTACTTCTAGTTGGTGACGGTGCTGTAGGTTCAACTTTTGCCTACGCAATGACACTTCAAGGTATTGCACAAGAATTAGTAATCTGCGATATCGCCAAAGATAAGATTAAGGGTGACGCAATGGATCTTGCTGATGCACTTCCATTCTCATTCCCTAAGAACATTCACGCTGGTGAATATTCAGATGCCAAGGATGCTGACATCGTTGTTATCACTGCTGGTGCTCCACAAAAACCAGGTGAAACAAGACTTGACCTTGTTAACAAGAACTTGAACATCTTGAAGACAATCGTTGACCCAATCGTTGAATCAGGATTCAATGGTATCTTCTTGGTTGCTGCTAACCCAGTTGATATCTTGACATACGCTACTTGGAAACTTTCAGGCTTCCCTAAGGAACGTGTAATTGGTTCAGGTACATCACTAGACTCAGCTAGATTACAAAAATTCGTTGGTGAAGAACTAGACATCGACTCGTGCCGTTAATGGTTACATCATGGGTGAACACGGTGATTCAGAATTCGCTGCATGGTCACACTTGTCAATCGGTGGAGTTACAATGGCTGAATGGATGGAACAACACCCAGAGGTTACACAAGATACTCTTGACGCAATCTACAAGAAGGTTGTTAACGCTGCTTACGACATCATCAATACTAAGGGTGCTACATTCTACGGTATTGGTACTGCACTTGCAAGAATCTGCAAGGCATTGCTAAACGACGAAAACACTGTTCTTCCATTATCAAACATGATGACTGGCCAATATGGCGTTTCTGATATTTACATCGGTTCACCTGCTATCATCAACCGTAAAGGTCTAAAACAAATCATCGAAGTTCCATTAAACGATGAAGAATCAACACAAATGAAGAAATCAGCTGCAGAACTTGAAAAGATCCTTAAAGATGGTTTTGAAGCTACAGGTATCAAGGGTCGTCAATAATCCTTAATATCCTAATTAAGAGTTGAAACTTATGTTTCGGCTCTTTTTTTTTTCATTTTTTTACTGTATCATTGATTCAATTAGAGAAGATTGGATGTGTGATATATATGTTAGTAAAATCATTGGTTTTAAAAAAGGAAAAGCTCACAACCGTCAAAGAAACAGTCACTCTTGAAGAAGCTTTGAAAGTTCTTGAAGACTCAGGTTATCGTTGTGTGCCAATTCTTGACGAAAGTGGTCAAATATTCAGGGGAAATATTTACAAGATGCACATTTATCGTCATAAGTCACGTGGTGGAGATATGAACTTGCCCGTAACAACATTGATGAAAAACGCTACTAAGACAATTAGCGTTGACTCACCATTCTTCAAAGTATTCTTCAACATCAAGGATCTTCCTTACATTGCCGTACTTGATGAATCCAACTTATTCTACGGAATCCTAACTCACTCAAGACTATTGAGCATGTTATCAGATGCCTGGAATTTGGAAATCAGCAGTTACGTTCTAACTGTAAGTTCATCTGGCGATCGTGGTGATCTAGAAAAAATGTCTAAGATCATTTCGAAGTATGCTTCGATCTCTGCTTGTGTGACATTGGATGCCAAATCAAACGAAGTTGTTCGTCGTACATTGTTCACACTACCTTCAGGTGTAAGTGTTGAAACTCTAAAGGAAATTATCAAGCGCCTTGAAAAGAAGAGTTTTGTCGTTGCTGAAATCGACGATTTGAAGTCTGGTAAGATTTTGAACCGTGATGCTTTATAATTTAATAACAAACAAAAATTGCTACCAGCTAAGGTAGCAATTTTTTTGTCTAATCCATGGATTGAAGTTCGTACAACTCTGAATATAATCCACCTAACTTTAACAATTCATCATGCGTACCCCGTTCAGCGATACGTCCATGACTCAAGACTAATATTTGATCGGCATCTTGAACGGTGGATAACCTGTGTGCAATCGCAATTGTGGTCCTGTCATCCCTCATCTTCGACAATCCCTTAGTAATACTCTGCTCAGTCTGTGGATCAATATTGGCCGTCGCCTCATCCAATATCAATACTTTGGGATTACGAACAATGGTTCTCGCAAATGATATCAACTGACGTTGTCCAGCTGAAAAACTGCTACCACGTTCAGTTACCTTAGCATGATATTGATCTGGCAATTCTTCAATGAACCCATCCGCATCAACGAATCTTGCTGCCTGTTTCACTTGTTTATCCGAAATACTCTCGTCGTACATACGAATATTCTTGGAAATATCACCATAAAACAAATACGGTTCTTGAATAACTAATCCTAACTTCTCACGTAATTCCTTAGTTGAATAGTCTCGAATATCGTGATCATCAATCAGAATTTGACCTTCGCCAAACTCATAAAATCGTAACAGAATATTGATGATCGAACTCTTACCGCTACCTGTGTGACCGACTAGTGCAATGGTTTGCCCCGGTTCCACTACAAAAGAAATATCCTTCAAAATTGGTTCTCCTGGTACATAGCCAAAAGTAACATGTCTGAATTCAATTTTACCGACCGCAATCTCCGCATCGCTAGTTTCGTTTTGTTTGGGACTAGTTGTCTGATTGTCGAACAACTTCATAATCCGATATCCCGCGACCATTCCATCTTGGAAATAAGACATGTAATTCATCACATTAGATAACGGATTAAAAAAGTTTTGTTGGTAAGAAATAAAAGCATAAATGACACCGGCTGCTACAATCGTATGCGTGCTTTCTAATCCAAAACCACCTAATGCAATTACTTCTGCCAATGTGAACATCAACGTAATAGTTGGGTAAAGCAAGAACGAATTAACGTTGATCATTTTATTACGTTGTGTGAAATACAAATTATTCTTATGTTCAAACTCCGCAATCATTCGCCTCTGTTGGCCAAATTGTTGAATGATACTGATTCCCATCAATGATTCATTCAGCTTAGTATTGATTTGACTCAAATATTCACGTAATCGTTGATAGATCTTAGAGCTCAAGTGTTGATACAGCCAGATTAAGAAGTACAGGGCTAGAACAAATAAGGCTGTCGCAATTGCCAAGGTAGTATTAACCGACATCATTGCCACAAAGGCAGAAATTATCGAAAAGGCCGCAACCAAGATCATCAAAAATAATGTCCAAAAATCGTACAATGTCTTCGTATCATTGGTAACTCTGGAAACAATCGACCCAGCTGGTGTCTTATCGAAGTAATCCATTCCCAAAGTATGCAACTTACGGAATAACTGACTACGAATACTTTCTAACGTTCGTTCAGCTCCCATTGAAAAGGCAAAGTTCTGAATAAATTGCACCATCGCCTTGATGACTGTTCCAATAAAGTACACGATTGCGAAACCAATAATGATTTGAATACCAGTGTCTTGGTGAACTAAGTAGTGATCCATATAATATTGCAGCAACCTTGGTAAAGCTATATTAATTACACTCAAACCAACTGCAAAAATTATTGCTGTAACAAATTGGCGTTTGAATGCCCAAGCAAAACTAAATAATCGTTTCAAAATATTTCGTTGTTGCTTACGAGAAAGAGTCTGAATATCTTCAATTGTTGTTTCTTCTTTTTTATCCACGATTATTCAATCTCCCTTCTATTTCAGCATTTTTAGCTTGCAAATTAAACGTATCATAATACCATCCTTTATTAGCCAATAATTCTTGATGCGTTCCATGTTCAATAATTGTGCCATGATCAACCACCAAGATCTGATCGGCATATTCTACAGAACTCAATCTGCTGGCAGCAATGATCGTCGTACTCTTACTTCGATTGGCAGCAATACGTTCTTCAATATTTCGTTCCGTCTTCGAATCTACGGCCGACAGAGAATCATCTAGGATCAATAACTCAGGATCACTCAAAACAGCTCTGGCAATCGCCAGACGTTGTTTTTGACCACCCGATAGCGATACACCCAACTCACCCACTTGCGTATCGTAACCCTCTGGCATGCCATCAATATCATGATCTAGGTCGCAATGTGTGCTGCAGAAACGACTTGTTCTTGTGTCGCATCAATATTGGCAAATCTAATATTGTCACGGATATCGGTTGAGAATAAGAAGTTAGTCTGTGGAACGTAACCGATCGTATCCAAATAATTATCCAGCTTAAAATCACGAATATCGTGATCACCAACGGTTATTTGACCATTATAATGATCGAAGTCACGCATCAATAATCCAATAATCGTCGACTTACCACCACCAGTCGGACCAACGATACCCATCGTTTGACCTTCCTTTAGTTCAAAGCTAACATCATTCAAAGCAACTGCTTTGTCATCTGGATAGTGGAATTTTTTCATTTCAAAATCCAAAACACCACTAGGTGCGGATTTTACTTCATGACGTGGTGCTACTAAAGATGACTTTTCATCCAGCAGTTCGGTGATCCGATCATAACTAGCTGAACCACGTTCCAAAATGTTGAACAAACTACCGATAGCAAACATCGGCCAAGTCAACTCCGCCATGTACGTAATAAATGAAACCAACTCACCAATAGTTATCTGTGAATGGATGACTGCCAAACCACCGAGAATAATCGTAATAACATACGAGATACCCATAATTATGGATGTTAATGGATCAAACATTGCATCCAGGCGATATGACTTTTTATTAGCTTTGATATTTTTATCCACATACTTATCAAAATCCCGTTCATCTTGGTGCTCTTGTCCGAGTGCCTTCAATACTTTGATTCCGAGAACACTCTCTTGCGTCTTGTTGTTGATACTTGAAAACGCCGCTTGTGACTTCATGAAGGCGTCATGGATTTTATTACCAAGCACATTTGCCATGACCGCTAACAAGAGCAATGGCAAGATAGCATAGAACGTCAATTTCCAATTGACAAATATCCCCATCGCAAAAATCATCGACAACCCAGTTATCAACGAATCAGCTAATGTTAATACACCGGGGCCAGCAACTTCACGGACAGCATCAATATCATTCGTCGCATGTGCCATCAAGTCACCGGTACGCCACTTCTGGTAAAAGGTCGTATCCATCTTCATAAAATGTCTGAACAATCGATCACGAAGATCACGTTCCAAAACATATGAACTACCAAAAATCATTTTTTGCCAAACGAATCTAAGTAAATATCCCAAGATTGCTACCAAAACTAATAGAACCAAATTCATCACCAAAAAATGAATCGTCAGCGTCCTCTTGCTGACAGCATCGACGATGATACCAACGATCCGCGGCGGTATCACATTACAGGCAGCCACAAGTAAAAGTGCTATAACGCCTAATGTGTACTGCTTCCAACGATGCTTAAAAAACCAACCTAATCTAGAAAAAATCCCCATATTAATTCACCTGTTATTAAATGTTATTAAAAATTCGATATCTTTTACTTTACACCTTGAAGTGGACTTTAGGGCAAACAAAAAGCCTGCATCATAAGCGATGCAGGCTTTTTTAATTTATTTAATATACTTCCTAGGTAATCTTTCACTCAAACTGCAAAGAACTTCATAATTAATAGTTCCAGCATATTGAGCAACCTCAGTAGCGGTGATCTCATCATCGCCATCCTTACCGATCAGTGTAACCTTACTACCAACTGGCATCTTCTCAGGTAACTTGACCATGAATTGGTCCATGCAGACACGTCCGACGATTGGACAACGTTTACCGTTGACCAAAACTTCAAAGCCTTGCATACGACGTAACCAGCCATCAGCGTATCCCATCGGAACTGTTCCAATCCATTCAGAATCTTCACTGGTATAGGTTGCACCATAACCAACACTGTCACCCTTGTTGATCTGTTTGACGAAGACCAATTCTGAATACAAGCCTAAGGCAGGTTTCAATTCATAAGGTGTCTTAGTGATATCAGTTTGTGATGGATTCAACCCATAAAGAGCAATTCCATCACGCACTAAGTTGACTGCCAAATCCTGATGCCACAAGGCTGTGGCCGAATTTGCACAGTGAACGTATTTGAATTCAGTTGGTAAATCACTGGTCATTTCTTTGAAACGGCTAACTTGCTTTTCAAAGTATTTTTCATCCGGATTATCAGCTGTCGCAAAGTGTGTGAATAATCCTTCAGCAATAAATTTATCAGAATTATCATTTAAATAATTGCAGGCAGCAATCAGATCAGCTTTTTCTCTAAAACCGATTCTTCCCATACCGCTGTCAATTCCCAAATGAACTTTGAGATTCTTAACACCGGCCTCAGCGGCTTGTTGTAGCCACTCTAAACTACCCACAGTTAACGAAATATCGGCGTCTGCAGCAACTTTAGCGTTATCCACACCAGTAATACCCAAAACTAATATCGGAGCTTGAACGCCATTTTGACGGATCTCAAGCCCTTCATCCAGTGTAGCGACACAAAGTCCGCTAGCGCCGTATTCTAGTTCAGCTGTAGCAACAGCTACTAGCCCATGTCCATAAGCATTGGCTTTGACCACAGCGAAGACATCTGTACCTTCAGGCACAGACTTCAATTCGTTCTGCAAGTTTTCCTTTAGATTACTTAAGTTAACCTCGACATATGCGGGGCGATGGATTGATGGTAACATGTGATACCTCCTAAAAAGTTACAAATAACTATTCAGACTTATCCACATCCTCAATAATAACTTCCGTTATTACTAGTTCATCCGTATCTGAAATAGAAATTTGAATGTTTCCCTCAAAAATATCCGTTTTAATATATGGTTGACCAGATTCATAATTCAATACACTGAGATCATGAAACCCAATCTTACCTAATCCGGTTCCCATGCTTTGGTGAATGATTCTTTAGCCGAAAACCTACCTGTCAAATAAGTCATTTGAGCTTTTTCAGTCTTCTTAGTTAAGAATACCGCCATTTCCTCACTTGTCAAAACTTTATCCGCAAATCTAGGATGTCGACCATAGATCTTACGAACCCGATCGATTTCCGCAATGTCTACTCCTAGTCCTTTTATCATAATATCTCTCCATAATTTTTTTGAAAAAAAAGACAAAGCAAAATTAATTACCTTGTCTTAATTACTTATATTATAAAACAAATGTTTTATATTCCAAATATTTACGTCAGATTAAAGATTTGTTCTGATCTTGAAGTTCTTCTTTGATTGACCTTTTGATTTGGAAGAATTGTTATTGTGAC
The DNA here is from genome assembly GCF_000615905.1 of Companilactobacillus nodensis DSM 19682 = JCM 14932 = NBRC 107160. Classification (GTDB taxonomy): domain Bacteria; phylum Bacillota; class Bacilli; order Lactobacillales; family Lactobacillaceae; genus Companilactobacillus; species Companilactobacillus nodensis. The sequence continues at coordinate 17,568 of NZ_BAMN01000015.1, read as the reverse complement.
TGTCGTGACGTCTTTCGCCTGACTTACCACCGTGGTTGTTTCCACCACGATCATCATGTCTTCTTGAATGATGTCCGCCACCATTACGGTTGCGATCACGACCGCCGCCAAAGCGTCCACGACGACCATGGCCTGAACGGCTATGGCTATTTTTACGTGAAGGAAGTGGTCTTTCTGGAGCAATCTTAACAGGAACACTTTGTGCGTCCTTGATAGTTGTGCTCAAGTAAACCTTAACTAGGTCTTCTGGTGAATACTCTTCTAACAATTCTTTAACTGCATCGTCGAAACGATCCAAGTTCTTGTCAACAGCAATAGTATTCTTAACTTCTTCCTTAACTGCTTCCAATTGTCCTTTAAGAACTTCATTGTCAGTAGGTGGAGCAAGTGGTTTCATACGTTTCTTTGTTAGGTTCTCAATTGTACGTAAGTAACCCATTTCGTTAGGTGTAACGAATGTTACAGACACACCAGAATGTCCGGCACGACCTGTACGGCCAATACGGTGAACATAACTGTCAGGGTCTTGAGGAATATCATAGTTATAAACGTGTGATACACCTGAGATATCTAGTCCACGAGCAGCAACATCAGTTGCAACAAGGAATTCTAGCTTACCAGCTTTGAACTTACGAAGGACACTAGTACGTTTGTCTTGTGACAAGTCACCGTGAAGTCCTTCAGCATTGTATCCACGAGCTTGCAAACCACGTGTTAATTCATCAACACGACGCTTTGTTCTACCGAAGATCAAGGCTAGTTCTGGTCCTTGAACATCAAAGATTCTTGTCATTAAGTCGAACTTCTCGAAGTCGCGAGCCTTAACGTAGTATTGATCGATCTTGTCAGCAGTTAATTCTTTTGACTTGATCTTAACGATCTTAGGATCTGTCATGAACTTATCAGCAATACGCATGATAGGCTTAGGCATTGTTGCTGAGAACAATAGAGTTTGGTGTACGTTAGGAACATTTGAAAGGATGCTTTCAATGTCTTCAACGAATCCCATATCTAGCATTTCGTCGGCTTCGTCCAAAACAACTGTTTTGACGTTACCTAATTTAAGAGTGTGTCTGTTGATATGATCGAGCATACGACCTGGAGTACCAACAACAATATTAGGATGGTTCTTTAAGGCACGAATTTGTCTTCTAATGTCAGAACCACCATAAACTGATTGAACTCTGACTTTTTTGTCGCGGCCTAATCTGTATAACTCTTCTTGAGTTTGGATAGCTAATTCTCTAGTAGGTGAGATGATTAGCGCTTGAATATCTGTAGATGACATATCGATGGCATCTAGAATAGGTAGACCAAAAGCTGCGGTCTTACCTGTACCTGTTTGGGCTTGTCCAATGACGTCGTCTCCGGCTAATACCATTGGAATAGTTTCTGCTTGAATGGGGGTAGTTTCTTCGAAACCGGCCTCATTTACAGCTTGTAGTAATCTTGAATCTAAATTTAATTCACTAAATTTCACAAAAATCCTCCAGTTGTTACGCGTTAAAATCACAATTGGCAACTATAACACGTTATTCAATCATTCTCAAATAACACACTCTTATACTAATTTACTTAATACGTTCTCCAAATGAATGCCATGACTAGCCTTTAATAAGACAGTGTCACTTGAGTTTACTTCTTTTTCTAAATCATTTGTTAATTCCGTTAATTGATCCTTGTTATACCAAATCAAATCATTATCAGCATATTTTTGATCTAACTTAGTTTTCAGAGCCTTCATTTCATCCCCTACAAGATAAACTTTTGCAAAGTCCCTTGTATTGATGTGGTCCGCAAGTGATTCGTGCAAATGCTTTGATGCACTACCGAGTTCCAGCATGTCTCCTAGAACGACGATCTTACGTCCAGGGGTTGAAATCTTTTTGAGACTTTCTAGAACTTCTATTGCAGCAGTCGGGTTTGAGTTATATACATCACTTAAAATGTCTGCGCCATTTTTTGCTTTTAACCATTCTGTTCTATTCTCGGTAACATATAGGTCAGCCAAAGCTTTTGCCATAGCCTCTGGCTTAACATGAAGGGCTTGACCAACTAAAATTGCAGCCAAGGCATTCTTAACATTATATTCGCCCATCATCGGAATATCAAACTCTAAGTCCGGCCAAAGGTTAGTTTTGAACGAAATTGTGGACTTGCCAGCCTTTATTGACGTAGCGTAAAGCGTATTCACATCTTTTTTTCCAAAAGTTAATTTTTTTTGTTCAACTTTTTGAGCACGCTCAGTTAATAGTGGTTCATCACCGTCAAAAACAAACTTGCCATCCTCTTGTAAATGATCGACTATCTCCATCTTAGCATCAGCGATCTTATCGCGTGTGCCAAAAAACTCGATATGTGCTTCACCGATCATTGTGATAACTGAAATATCTGGATTAGCGAGACTACTCAAATGATCGATCTGACCAGGACGATCCATCCCCATTTCTACCACTAATACTTCGGTATTGATTGGCATATTCAAAATAGTAAATGGCACACCGATCTCGTTGTTGAAGTTCATTGGTGTCTTAGCAACGTTATTGTTGGTTGCCAAAATTGCTGCGATCATATCCTTAGTAGTTGTCTTACCATTGCTTCCAGTAACGGCTACGACCTTAGGATTGACCTTTGCCAAGTAATACTTAGCTAGTGTTTCAAATGCAGCGGAGACATTCTTAACCACTATATAAGGAATCTCTTGATTAGGGATTTCGTGATCACTCTGCCAAACAGTTGCACTGACTCCATTAGAAATTGCACTGCCGATAAACTCATGACCGTCACGTTCACCTTTAAGCGGGAAGAATAGATCCCCCTCCTTAGCTTTGCGACTGTCAAAACAAACCCCAGTAATATCTACGTCAGGTACAGAATCAACGTTGATTTTTAAAGCAGAATAAACTTCTTTTAACTTCATTTTCATGAATATTTTTCCCCAATTCTGAAAAATTATTTTAATCCACACTAAATAAAAAGAGTATAGTATATTATTTAGAAAGGAATTGATGCACTATGACATCTAACTCACCAAAAGTACCTGGAGAGAATAGTTATTGGAGACGTAATCTAACCGTTCTCTGGTTCAGTACTTTCATGACAGGTATTGGCTTTAGTATGATAACACCCTTTTTGCCATTATACATTAATCAACTAGGGAATTTCACAAAAAACCAACTTGTCATTTGGAATGGTATTGCATTCTCTTCTACCTTTTTAGTTATGGCGATCGTATCTCCAATTTGGGGTAAAATTGCTGATCGCAGAGGCCGTAAGCTCATGCTTATCCGTGCTGCCCTCGGTATGGCGATCGTCATCTCACTTCAAGCCTTTGCTACTGCCGCTTGGCAAATCGTCGTTTTAAGACTTTTGCAAGGTGTCTTCTCAGGTTTCGTAAGTAACGCTAATACTTTGATTGCATCGACAGCACCACGTGCCGAAAGTGGTAAAGCACTTGGAACATTGAATACCGGAGTTATTTCCGGTACCTTGCTCGGTCCTTTAGTCGGTGGTGTAATTGCTCAATACTTCGGATATAGAATTCCATTTATGCTAACTGGATCATTATTGTTCTTGGCATTTATCTTAGTTACGATCTTCATCAAGGAAGATTTCACTCCTATCCCTAAGGGTGAAGAAGAAACCACCAAAGAAATTTTCCACAAGTTAAAAAATCCTAATTTGATCTTAGCTATGTTCGTCACAACTATGATCATCCAGACTTCAAATAACTCGATCAACCCCATCATCAGTTTGTACGTCAAACAATTGATGCACGGATCTGACAAAATAACTTTAGTCGCAGGATTCGTAGCCGCTGTTCCTGGTATTGCCAATATTATTGCCGCACCACGATTTGGTGCTCTAGGCGATAAGATCGGTACAAGTAAGATTTTGATCGGTGGTTTGATTTTTGCTGTCTTGGTATATATTCCACAGGCCTTTGTTACTAATGTCTGGCAGCTGGCAACCTTGCGATTCTTCGTTGGGATCTCCGATGCTTGTCTAGTACCACAAGTTCAGACCTTGCTAGCTAAGTATACTGACGCCAAATACACTGGTCGAATCTTTGGATACAACCAGTCGTTCCAGTCTGTTGGTAATGTCTGCGGACCACTACTCGGTTCATTCATTTCCAGCACCTTAAGTTACTCAGCCGTCTTCATCAGTACCAGCTGTTTAGCTGCAGTCAACCTAGCTTGGGTATCCACACATTTCAAATCAAAAAAAGGTAAAAAAATAAAAGCCTCCTAATATAGGATGGCTTTTTATTTTTGTGCTAAACCATATTTCTTGTTGAAACGATCGATACGTCCATCTGCTTGAGCAAACTTTTGCTTACCAGTATAGAAAGGATGTGAGTCTGATGAGATTTCAACACGAATTAGTGGGTATTCTGTACCTTCGTAATCAGTTGTTTCACTTGATTGAACTGTTGAACCAGCTAAGAATTTCTTACCTGTTGATGAGTCCATGAATACAACTTGGTGATAATCTGGATGAATTCCTTGTTTCATGCTATGCGCTCCTTTGCCCTAAATCTTTTGCAGAAATAGAGATTAATTTACTAACGGTATTAAATATTAACATGAACTTCCACTTTATTCAATACAATTTTATTTTTGTAAGACTACTTTTTGATCAAAAACTTCATCTATTAGATCTTGATCGTGATCTATCAGCAGCATCGTTGGATGCTGCTTTTTGATTGCATCAATAATCTGTTGACGTGTAATAACGTCCAGGAAGTTCAGTGGTTCGTCCCAGAGATAGACATTTGCTTCTTCGGACAAACTAATTGCCAGTGCTACTTTTCGCTTCTGACCTTGGCTCATGTTTTCCACAGGCTGCTCGAATAACTCACGTTCGAATCCCAATTTACGCAGATTAGAGAAGATCATTTCTGCATCAATGTGTTTTTGGGTAGCTAGCTGTCTGATCATACCGGTTAATTCGTCTTCTTGAGCCAGATAAGAGATTTTTACGTTACTTCCAATACGCAACTCTCCAGTCTGCTTAAACGGCTGCTTGAGGCCCAAAATTTGCTTGAAGACTGTTGTCTTACCCACACCATTCTGGCCCACCAATGCAATAACTTTATTAACAGGTAGCTTAAAGCTTATTTCTGGAGTTACAACCTCATCATGCTGCAATTGTAACTTATCCACAGTAATTAAATGTTTCGGATGCTTTAATTCCACGTAATTTAGTTTAATGGGATCTTCGATCTCAATATTTTTCAACAGACTTTGCTTTGTGTCGATTTCTTTATCCACACGATTGGCGATCGTCTTAGCTTTTTTCATCATTTTGGATGACTTGTGACTAATGAATCCCTTATCCAGATTCACCTGTTGTAGGCCTGTCTTGAATTTACCCTTTTCAGTCTGACGCGACCAATTTTCTCTTTTCACAGCTGTTTCATGCAACCTGTTGATATCTTTTTTGAGTTGATTCTTTTCCTCAAGTTCTGACTGATCCCGCAGATTCTTCTCTCGCTCCCAGGTATCAAAGTTGCCCTTATATACATCGATATCTTGACGGTTGATCGAAATAACATGGTCGATAACTTGATTCAAAAAGGTCTTATCATGACTAATAACAATGAAGCCCTTCTTGCTCTTCAAGTAGTCGGCAACGATCTTACGTCCGACAATATCCAAGTGATTAGTCGGTTCGTCGATCAATTGGAATCCATAATCATCAATGAACAGAATTGCTAACAATATTTTGGTTTGTTCACCAGGACTCAAGGTCGAGAAATTTTGCTCCAAAACATCTGTCTTAACCTGCAGTTTGTCCAGCTCAACTTCGATTTTCCACAGATCATAATCTTCCAAGTCGGTCAATTCTTTGACGATTTCCACAGCCGGACGATCCTTATCAGTAATATTCTGTGGATAATAATAAAAATTAAGATTCGAAACAATTTGACCTGAATAAGGGAGCTTACCCAGTAAGATATTCATCAAAGTCGTCTTACCACGCCATTGCGGCCGATAAGTCCTAACTTCCAACTCTCATCGATCCTAAGATTTAACGAATCAAATAAGTTATCCACCATTTGATCATATTTAAAATTTAAATTTTCTATTTGTATTGTTCCCATAAATAAAACACCTCGTTTACGGTGTTTTGACCCCAACAAAAAAGGACACTAATTATTAGCGTCCTTTAAAATTATATCTTTTAAAGAATGCTAGCTATTGAGACACACTAAGTCGAAGTCAAATTACACACTTATTTTGTATAATTTGAAATTTCAACTTAATTTCTCAACGGCTGCACTCCCTTTCTTGTTATAAACTATTTAATAATCTACCAACAAATTAAATATCTGTCAATACTTTACTCAACTAAATCGTCTTCACCGATTAATTTAACATCAGCACCTAAACAGTGTAACTTCCAAACAACCTGATCATATCCACGAAGAATATTTTCAGCATTGTTGATAGTTGTCTGTCCTTCTGCCAACAATCCAGCAATCATCAAGCAAGCTCCTGCACGAATTTCTTCAGCCGAAACAGTTGCTCCCTTAAGTTCAGCACCACCACGAACAAAAATCAAATCATTTTCACTCGTAATATTAGCGCCCATCTTATTAAGTTCCGCAATGTGCTTGATACGCTTAGGATAAATCGTATCAATCACCATTGCTTCGCCATCAGCCTTCATCAACAAAGGTGTGATTGGTTGCTGTAAATCAGTGGCAAAGCGGGATATGGCATCGTCTTGATATTAACAGCTTTTAGTTCTGGAGAATCCTTGACGTAGATGCTATCTTCACCGATCTCCAAATTAACGCCCATTTCATCTAACTTAGCTAGGAAGGCATCTAAGTGCTCACTAATGATATTCTTAACCAGAATTCCACCGCCATTAGCAGCGGCCAAGCTCAAATATGTTCCTGCTTCGATACGGTCAGGAATAATAGTATGTGCGTTGTTTGAACGCAAACTATCAACTCCCTCGATACGGATAGTCTCCGTACCGACACCACGAATAACAGCACCCATATTGTTAAGGAATGTTGCTAGATCAATGATCTCCGGTTCTTTAGCAGCATTTTCAATGATGGTCGTACCTTTAGCCTTAACAGCAGCCAAGATAACATTAATAGTAGCTCCAACTGAAACCATGTCCAAAAAGATTTTTGCACCCTTTAGACCGCCATTTGGAGTTGTAATAATTATTTGACCGTGTTTATTTTCAACATGCGCACCTAGTGCTTCGAATCCCTTGATATGTTGGTCAATTGGACGTGGTCCAATGTCATCGCCACCGGGAAATCCTACGATTGCCTTGCCAAAACGGCCCAGCATCGCTCCCATAAAGTAATATGAAGCACGCAAACTGCTTACCTTACCACTAGGTAGTTCGGCAAATTGAATCTTTGTCGGATCAATCTTTAATACATCATCCTTCATCTCTGAAGTAACGTTCATATCTTTCAAAATAGAACGTAAATTCTTTACATCTCTAATTTGTGGAACTGAATCTAACACTACAGGTGTATCAGATAAAATAGCAGCAGGAATCAGCGCCACAGTGCTGTTCTTAGCGCCGCCGATCGTAACTTCACCTGATAACTTTTTTCCACCATTGATTACAAGTTTTTGCATAAGCTTTTCCCTAACTAATTTTTAACTACTTCAGGAAATTACATATTCTCTTCGTCTAACCCTGAAGCTGCACCAATAAATGCTTTGAATAGACCTTCTGGTTTTGTTGGTCTTGATAAGAACTCTGGGTGATATTGAACAGCAATGTGGAACTTATTGCTTGGAACTTCAATAATTTCAACCAAATGGTTATCGGGAGAAACACCTGAGAATACTAATCCTAAATCTTCGAATTGTTTACGATATGCATTGTTAAATTCATATCTGTGTCTGTGTCTTTCTTGAATAACTGATTGATCATCATAAGCAGCAGCTGTCTTTGAACCTGGTTTCAACTTGCATGGATATGCACCCAAACGTAGTGTACCACCACGGTCCTCAACATCCTTCTTATCTGCCATAATATCAATAACTTTATTTTCTGCATCGGGATCAACTTCACCAGTTGTGGCATCTTTGATTCCAACAACGTTTCTAGCAAACTCGATACTTGCCATTTGCATACCAAGACAAATACCAAAGTAAGGAACGTCATTTTCACGAGCATACTTAATAGTTGTGATCATGCCTTCAAGTCCACGGCTACCGAAACCACCGGGAACTAGGATACCATCAGCATCGCCCAGCATCTCTTCAACATTATCTTCAGTAATAAGATCAGCAGAGATCTTCTTCAATTCGATATCTGTATTATAAGCATAACCGGCTGAGTGAAGTGCTTCTGTAACAGAAATATAAGCATCTTGTAACTTAGTATACTTACCAACAAGTGTGATCTTTGTTGTGTGCTTCAAGTTGTGAACACGATCAACCAATTTGTTCCAGTCTGTCATGTCAGCTTCTGGAGTATCAAGATGTAAGTAACGACATACGATATCATCGAAGTTTTGTGCTTGTAGGTTCAATGGAATATCATATAGTGAACTTGCATCACGTGATTCGATAACAGCCTCTGAATCAACGTCACAGAATGAAGCAATCTTATCTTTCATGTTTTGTGGCATAGGTTTTTCGGTACGAACAACCAAGATGTTTGGTTGAATACCAATTCCACGCAATTCCTTAACACTGTGTTGTGTTGGCTTTGTCTTCATTTCGCCAGCAGCCTTCAAGTAAGGTACTAGTGAAGTATGGATGTAGACAACATTTTCTGAACCAACTTCAGACTTCATTTGACGAAGTGCTTCTAGATATGGAAGTGATTCGATATCACCAACTGTACCACCGACTTCTGTGATAATAACATCAGAATCAGTTGTTGTAGCAGCGCGCATTATTTTTTGCTTAATCATATCTGTAATATGTGGAATAACTTGTACTGTTGCTCCGTTGTAATCACCACGACGTTCGCGACGAATTACTTCTGAGTAAATCTTACCTGTCGTAACGTTTGAATACTTGTTCAAATCGTTATCAATAAATCTTTCATAGTGTCCTAAGTCAAGGTCAGTTTCTGTACCATCGTTGGTAACGTAAACCTCACCGTGTTGATATGGACTCATAGTTCCTGGATCCACATTAATATAAGGGTCGAACTTTTGCATTGTTACCTTTAGCCCACGGTTCTTTAGTAATCTACCAAGGGATGCCGCAACAATACCCTTACCAAGAGATGAAACAACTCCACCTGTAATAAAAATATACTTAGTCATAGCTTTCCTCCACATATTCTTTCTAGGGAATTCCTACTCAACCAAAAATAAAAAAGTTCCCTATTCTACTGAACAGGGAACTTGTAATTAGACAATCTAATAGAGCCCAAACAATATAATACTGTTATCTATCCAAATCGTCAAACTTTAAATTCACAAATTTAAATATCGTCGTCTTCGTCATCGTCTGAGTCGTCATCATCATCGTCTTCAAGATCGATGTCAGCGTCATCTTCGTCATCAGCATCAAACTCTGATAATTGACCCTCAATACCGTCATCTAAGCCAGTATCTTGTTCATCATCACTATCATCATCAACTGAAAGATCTGAATTAGTAAACTTAGAAAGATCAGGACCATTACTTGTTGATCCATCACTCTCGTCGTCATCATCCATATCGTTTACGTCCAAATCAGCGTCATCATCGTAGTCAACAACGTCATCATCTTCAGCGTCATCACTCATGAAGGCATTAACCTTTTGGGCTGCCTTATGTGTATTTTCAGTACCGTTGTCTTCTGGATGATTAACTTCTTCATCAACAGAATCAAATGGGTACCATTTGCGCAATCCCCAAACGTTCTCACCAAGTGAAAGAAAACTTCCGTCATTATTTAAATCTGTATAAAATTGAGGAAGTGATTCCTTAACATCATCATCTGATCTACCTAAGTAGTCTTGAATCTTATTAACAATGTCAGAAAAGTTCATTGCCTCTTTCTTGCTTGTATCAAGAATTTCGTAAGCAACCTCAATTAGAGAAAGCTCATCTTTGTTTTGGTTCTTGAATTTTTCAAATTCCAAACGGGTACACGTCCTTTCGCAGCGTCTTATTTATAATGATAGATTGTCAAGCACTAAAAATCAATCGAAACTTGTAATTACCTACTACATTATTGTCATAAATCAAATCATAATCAATGTTTATCTTTCCAGATAGTGGTCGGTTAACGATTTCGACCGCTGAATCCTTCGTAAAAGTATGAAGTAACATTGTTCCGTACTCTGTTTCCAGATGTCCACTGTTATGACTTTTATGAGTAAAATATAATAGTGATGCTAAGTTATTTGATTTTGATACACGTTTGACATGGATCTCTCCACTATCAGTGACCTTAACTAAGATCGAAGCTGTATCATTATTTTCTAGACTTTCGTTAAATCTTAAGTACATCGACTTGCCGATCCTAGTAAACTTACCAGGTTCCGCAATCTTTGTATGAGTCAGCTCTCCAGACTGAAGAGTTTCCATATTTAGTTCTACATTTATATTCTCACTGTTATTTTCCAATATACGACGCCTCTACATGCTAAAATTAGAATAACAATTAATCTTAAAGAAGTGATTACTTAAATGAATAAATCATTAGACAATACAATTCTATTATACAATCAACAAATAATTAAAGACGAAGATATGCTCGTACCTTTTGCAGATACGGGAGCAATTTTAAAATTCGTCTCTGAGAATTCCATCCCTGTGGCTCATTTTTGGACCACACCACCCACTGTCATCCTAGGTCTACAAGACCAGCGACTCAAGAATATTGCCGGTGGCATGCGACGCCTAGAAGAAAAAAATTACATCTACTACGTTAGAAACTCTGGTGGACTAGGTGTCGTCACAGATTCAGGCATTCTCAATTTTACATTGTTTTTACCAAATAAAAACAATATCACAATTGACCAAGCATATGAACAGATGCACCAAATTATGCAAAAAAGTTTTTCTGACAAAATTAAAACTGGCGAGATCACTCGTTCATACTGTCCTGGCACCTACGACTTGAGTATCGACGGTAAAAAAATTGCCGGAATATCTCAACGCCGTGCCGGAAACGCTGTGGCAATTATGGCCTATATCAGTGTAACAGGTGACCAGAAGAAACGCTCGCAATTAATGAAAGATTTTTATGAAATTAGTAATTATCCAAAACACGAAAATATTGAATACCCTGACATCGACGTCCACTGTATGACTGATCTGGATGAAATGCTCGATACTCCATTAACAATCGACATTGCCAAGCAAAGAATTCTTGATGAATTAAGTACTAGTGACTACAATATCGACCGCGGAAACTTCAATATCGTTAGAGAATCATTACCTTATAAAGATGCTTATAACCAAACTATGGATGATCTTATCTACAAAAACAAAAAACTACTACTGGGGGAAAAATAATGACTTATAATCTCGAAATGTTACCTAGAGAAAAAGTTTTCCGTGATCCGATCCACAACTATATCCACGTTCAACATCGAGTGATCCTCGACTTGATCAACACCAAGGAATTCCAGAGATTACGTCGTGTTAAACAACTGGGAACTGCTTCATTCACCTTCCAAGGCGCTGAACATTCCCGCTTCACTCACTGTATGGGTGTCTATGAAATAACACGCCAGATTTGTGATAACTTCCAAAGAAATTATCCAACGAAGACTCCCGGCGATGGTTTGTGGGATGACAATGAACGAATCGTTGCACTGTGTGCTGCATTACTGCACGATGTCGGCCACGGTCCTTACTCACATACCTTCGAACACATCTTCAATACCGACCATGAAGCCTGGACACGTGAAATAATCACATCACCAGAAACTGAGATCAACCAAGTATTGCGCAAAGTATCTGCTGACTTCCCTGAAAAAGTTGCTGGCGTTATTGCTCACACATATGAGAATCCTCAAGTTGTCCAAATGATCTCCAGCCAAATCGACGCCGACCGAATGGATTACTTACTACGTGACGCCTACTTCACTGGTACCAAGTACGGAATGTTCGACCTAACTAGAATCCTCCGTGTTATGCGTCCCTACAAAGACGGAATCGCCTTCGATAATGATGGGATGCATGCCGTTGAAGATTATGTGCTCTCAAGATTTCAGATGTATCAACAAGTTTATTTCCATCCCGTATCACGTGGTATGGAAGTTGTTCTAACGAAGTTATTACAACGCGCTAAGGACTTGTACGAACACAACCACATGAATGACTTCGAGATGCCTAGTTTGTTGATACCATTCTTCGAGAATCATGTTAGTATCAATGATTACTTATTACTAGATGACGGGGTTCTAAATACCTACTTCACCTTATGGCAAGATTATCCTGACGAAATACTCAAGGACTTGGCACATCGTTTCTTAAATCGTAAGCCATTCAAATCTGCTGAATACAATCAAGTAACCGAAAAAATGTTACCAGAACTAGCCGATATTGTTGAGAGCGCTGGTTTTGATAAGAAATATTACACAGCTATCAATACTAGTTACGACTTACCATACGATACGTACAGTCCTAATAGTAATAAGAGTCGTACCCAAATCGAGATCATGAATGACGATGGTTCACTGATTGAACTTTCGACTATCAGTAATCTAGTCAATGCCTTGACTGGTAAGATTTCTGGGGATGAACGCTTCTATTTTCCTAAGTCAATGCTGATCGAACATCCGAGTGATATTTTCAGTGACGCATACGTAGAATTCCAAAGCCACATCCATAACGATTCTATCATCTAAGATTTGTATCCTGTTCCAAGGTGAAACGCTTCCAGTTTTTTGCTTAATTTACTAAACTATAAGCAAATGAACTTTTTTAGGAGGAACACTCAATGAAAGAATTCTCAGAAAAAACTAGAAACGACAACTTACAAGCTATGCAAGATGGTGAGCTTGATCTCTTGGTCATCGGTGGTGGTATCACCGGATCAGGAATCACACTTGATGCCCAGACTCGTGGCTTGAAGACCGGTCTAGTCGAAATGCGTGACTTTGCTTCAGGAACATCAAGTCGTTCAACGAAGTTAGTCCACGGTGGACTGCGTTACTTGAAACAAGCTGCTATCAATGAAGTTCACGAAGTTGGTAGCGAACGTGCCATTGTTTATAACAATGCCCCACAAATCACAACTCCTTTGAAAATGATGCTACCATTTTATGATGGCGGAACTTTTGGACCATTCAGTACTGCTATCGGCCTCGATGTTTACGACCGACTAGCACAAGTTAAGTCTTCTGAACGTAAGTACATGCTTGATCCACAGAAAACTGTTGACCGTGAGCCTTTCATCAAGAGTGAGAATCTCAAGGGTTCAGGTGTCTACGTCGAATACCGGACTGATGATGCCAGATTGACATTGGAAGTAGTCAAAAAAGCCAACGAACTCGGTGCTTTAATTGCTAACTATACTAAGGTCACCGGCTTGTTATACGATGCTGAAAACAAAGTTTGCGGCGTGATCTTCAAAGATATGGTCACTGGCAAAACTGGCGAGATCCACGCCAAAAAAGTTGTTAATTCTTGTGGACCTTGGGTCGACGAAATCAGAGATATGGACGGTTCTAATGAAGGCAAACACTTGCACTTAACTAAGGGTGTTCACTTAGTTATCGACCACGAAAACTTCCCTATCTCCAACTCAATTTACTTCGATACACCTTTTCACGATGGCCGAATGATGTTCGCCATTCCTCGTGAAGGTAAGACCTATATCGGAACAACTGATACAACTTGGACTGATGATCCTAAGGAACCAAATATAACTATCAAAGACGTAACTTATATCTTAGCTGCCGCAAATCAAATGTTCGACTTGCCAGAACAACTAACTCCAGATGATGTAGAAACTGGTTGGTCAGGTGTTCGTCCATTGATTCAAGAAGAAGGTAAATCACCTTCAGAGATTTCTCGTAAAGATGAAATCTTCAAGTCAGACTCAGGATTATTATCAATTGCTGGTGGTAAATTAACCGGCTATCGTAAAATGGCCGAAAAGATCGTCAACGAAGTCGCCTTCGAATTATCGAATGAAACTGACTACGAATATCAATCACAACAAACTGAGAACCTAACTCTATCCGGTGGTGAAGTTGGTGGAGACGAAGGCTGGAAGCTCTATTTCGATGAAATGGCCGAACAAGGTATCGTCAACTTCGACTTGGATCGTGAAGACGCCGAAAAACTAGTTCAAAGATACGGTTCAAACGTGACTGATATCTATGACTTATTACCTGATGAAGAAACCAAGGATAATCTTCCACGTGTCGACTGGGCAATGCTACAATATGGATTACAGGCAGAAATGGTTGAACATCCAATTGATTACTTACTTCGTCGTAGCAGCCAAATGTTATTTGATATCAATCACATGAAAGATATTGAAGATGCCGTGATCGATTATATGGCCGAATTCTACAATTGGGATGCAGATACGAAACAGGCTATGACTGACGAGGTCAATGAAAAGCTCAAGTTAACTGATTTGAGCGACATCAAAGATGCTTATCACGCACATATCGCAAAAGAAATTTAATTAATCAAAAGACCTGTCTAATTGGACAGGTCTTTTATTTTTAGGGGGAAATATCTTGGCAACCGCAATAACGGACAATGTATTCAAGGACAAAAAATTTAACGAAAATAAAGCACTGAAATTTGGCTTCAAAAAAACTGCACCAGATCAATATAGTTTCCAAACTACTATTCTTGATAACCAATTCAACCTATCGATTGGACTCAGTTCCAACGGAGACTTGACTACTAAATTAATCGACAGTAATGGTGAAATATACAATCTCCATCTAGACCCGCAGGCTAATGGTGCCTTCGTCAATGAGGTTAGAACCGCCTATCTCGATGTTATCGCCAATATTTCGTCAAAGTGTTTCGACTCCAATGTCTTCAAAACAAAACAGATTAAAGCTATCAGTAAATACATCAAAGACAAGTACGACAGTGACCTAGAATTCTTGTGGAAAAGATTTCCCAAAAATGCTATCTGGCGTAGACCCGACAATAATAAATGGTTCTGTCTAACTATTGGTCTCAGTGGCGATAAGATTGGTTTAGAATCCGATGACGATATTGAGATAATTGACCTCAGAATTGAGACCGATGACTTAGAAGATGTGATTGATAACAAGGTTTTCTTCCCCAGTTATCACATGAACAAAAAACACTGGTACACGATCTATCTCGACGGCAGCCTCTCGAATGAAGAATTATTCAAACGGATTGACGCCAGCTATGACCTCGCCAAAAAATAATTAATTTATTGTTACACCCTTCCGAATTTATAGTAAAGTAGTCAGTATATTCAAAACTGTAAAGGAGAGCCACTTAATGTTTAAAGAATTTCAAGAGTTTATCTCTCGTGGTAGTGTCGTTGACCTGGCTGTTGGTGTTATCGTTGGTGCCGCCTTTAATAACTTGGTATCAGCGTTAACTACTTATATCATTAATCCATTATTAGGTATTTTGATTGGTCAAATCAACTTATCAGAAATGAAGTTTGTTGTACTTGGTGCTAGTTTCCAAATTGGTGACTTCGTCAATGCTTTGATCAACTTCCTGATCATCATGTTCGTTATCTTCACAATTGTTAAATTAATGAATAAGATGCGTCGTGATGGTTCTAAGAGTAAGTTCGACGAAAGTGTCGAGGAACTTGATCCTCAACTTGAATACTTACAACAGATTCGTGATTTGTTACGTTATCAACAATTACGTGATCAGGAAAAGGATAAAAGAAGGTAGTTCCGCCTCCGGGGGTGAGTAGATTACGCCTGCTGTGAGACCGGTTCGAGCCTTGGCCTCGAACCTCGGTTTTGAACTTCACATAAATCGTGAATTTCAAAACATGTCTTGTAGTATAAGGACGTTTAACGTCCTTATACTACTTCCACTGCTGGCTTCATCTACTCACTCCCTCCGGCTTGTTTAACAACTAAAATCAAATTAAAATCCCCCACAAGAATTGAGTTTATTCTTGTGAGGGATTTTTTAGTTCCAACTTATTTAAAACATTCCTAGCAGTTTCCACCAACCTAGTCCAATAACCATGAAGATCAAGAATTCAGTTAACGAAACTATGAAACCAACGCGCCACCATTCTTTTTGCGTTACATAACCAGTCGCAAAATAAATTGAAGCCGTTCCGGTCCCATAATGTGTCGTACTTGGAGAAATACATGTCAACATGGCAAACATCATAATGACCATTGTCGGATTTGCGCCCAAACTAACTAGGACTGTCGCAAACGGAATGTATAATGCCTGCATATGGACTAACACACTGGTAAAGAAATAATGAATATATAAATATACTAATGCCAAAATAATAAATGCTAGTGTCAGACTCATACCCTTAACACTATTTGCCATAATATTCTTGAACCATTCGATGACACCTGTTTGTGCTAAGTATGGCGTGATTGCCATTAACGGCGGCAACCATAAGAAAATATTCCAAACTTTTTTCTCAGCTAAAATATCATCCAAACCAATGATTCCCGTCACAATAAGAATTGCTAATCCCAACAAGGCAATACTGGTATTATCCAAATTAGTAAATTGCGTCGTTGCCCACAGGATGATCATCAGAACAAAGACCGCCACCATGATGCCTTCCTTGAGTGAAATTTTGCCCATCTTATCCAATTCCTGCTTCGCAAAACTCTGCGCATTAGGAATTTTTTTCAACTCTGGTTTGTGGATAAAATAAATTACCAGTGGAACGATGATCAAAGCCAAAATACTTGGAACTGACGTATATTTGAACCAATCCAACCATGAGATAGAAATATGAAAAACGCTCTTCCCCATACTGATAGCGAGTGGATTAGTTGCCATTGCCGTTAAAAATAATGAACCAGCAATCAGATTCTGATGAAAACTCGTTAATAACAAATACGAACCGATTTTGTTCTGCGTACCGTCATCTGGCTCTGAACCGAGTGACTTCGAAAGTGACATCGTAATCGGGTAGAGCACTCCGGCTCCACGGGCGTTCGTGTTTGGCACAAATGGTGCCATGATAACATCACAAATTGTCAGAACATATGATAATGCCAATGAAGAATGACCAAACCGATAGATCAAATAATAAGCGATCCGAAATCCTAGTCTAGTCGTCCGAAAACCAATGGCCACAAAAAAGGCAAACATGATCAGCCAAACGGCACTGTTACCAAATCCGGCGTAAACCATCATCGCCGGCATTGCCTGGGATATCGTCAATACCGCCATCATAATGATTGCTAATATTGCTAGCGGTGCAACGTTTAATAAACACCCCAAAATAAAGCCCACAAAAATTGCGAAAGTATGCCAACCTGCTGCCTTGACTCCAGTTGGAACTGGTAAGAACCAGATAACTGACGACTGCCAAGACGATCAGGATCGAATAAATAATTTTTTTATTACGTCCTTGCATTGTTTCTCCCCTTAATTAATTTCTTACATTGTATCAAAAAAGGAGATAGCAAAAATATAAAACTTAGTAT
>NZ_BAMN01000016.1 GCF_000615905.1 Companilactobacillus nodensis DSM 19682 = JCM 14932 = NBRC 107160 | reverse complement strand
GGTCAGAAACACTATTTTTTTAACACTTATTTTTGAAATTAAAGAATGATAGCTTGGATTTGAAACCAATATCAACATCGGTTTCGGGTTTGAGACTAGGAACTTTGATATAACGATCAAGGAAGATGGCAACCATTGTTCCAACAGGTCCGTTGTCCATTTCATCAATGTCGATCTCCAGGCCGGGATGACCCTGACTCATAATAGTGGGTTGAACCTTCATGATTTCCTCACCAGCTTGTGTAACGTGGTAATTGGAAACAACCAGGTTACCGATGATATTCCAGTTTATTTTGGAGAGATAAACGTACTTCATGTCGATCATTGGTAGAGCGTTTATGGTCGCAACTTCTTTGCCATTAGTTTCGATAGAATAAATTTTTAAAAAGTTATTCTTGAGTTTGATCTCACCAATCTTGGTGTTAAGACGGTTATATAATTGGATCAAAAAAGGATTGTCTTTATCACGCGAAGCAATAAAAATAGTTTCTTTATTCTGATTTGTTACCACAAGAATATTTCCCACCATTAAGTCTGCTTTGCGTATATAAAGTTTCATTCCACTTGACCCTCCATCTCGTTTTGTGCGATAACTTTTTCGATAATTTGGGCAACACCGTCATTGGCATTGTTGTCGGTGAATTCATCAGCCATATCTTTGATTTCTGGAATAGCATTGGCCATAGCAACTCCGACTCCGGCTTCTTGGATCATTGAAGCATCGTTGAGATTATCACCGATAGCCATTATCTCAGATTGCTTGATACCTTTAGTTTTAGCATACTTCAACAATGCAATGCCCTTTTGAGCATCTGAACTATTTACTTCGATGTTGTTAGGTGAAGATGAGGTAACGACAACATCTTTCAACAAATTGTGAATCTCGTCTTTTAGAGGTTCGAGCTTAACATCACGTTTGTTATCAGAATCAAAAGCAAGTAGCTTCATAATTTGATATGATTCGTCATTGAAGATTTTATCGTAACTATCCAAAAAAGTCATTGGAGTTAACTTGATCTTTTCCAAAGTATCCGCATATGCTTTTTCGTAGCTAGTTCCAGGATTAAGGCTCATCAATAGTTCGGCCAAACTAGAAATACGTAATTCTTTGTTATCTGAGAATATTCCTTTGTCAGTTACAACTTCAAAATATATATCATATTTGTGAAATAGTTCAACGATTTTGAACTTTGATTCAGTTGAAATGGGATTACTGGAGACCATCTTTTCGTTACTATCGAAGACTTCAGCCCCATTAAGTGTGATATAACCAGGGTGTACGCGATCTTTTAAGAAGGGATTGGCCTCACTTAAACCACGACCTGATGCAATTAAAAATTCAATGCCGTTGGCTTTAGCGTCTTTTATAGCTTGAATATTACGTTCGGATACTTCCATTTTTTCGTTTAACAAAGTTCCGTCCATATCTGATGCAATTAATTTAATCATAAGTTCCTCCGAATGCGTTATTCTATAATTGAATGTTACCATATTTTAAGAAAACATATACAAGGACAGTAGGTGTAAATTTGAGAACGTTAATAAAAAATGATTGGCAAGATGTTTTGAATGGAGAGTTTGATAAACCTTATTACCAAAATCTACATAATTTCTTGAAGGAAGAGTATAATACACAGACGATTTATCCCAATATGTATCATATTTTTCAAGCTTTCATCTGGACATCTTTTTCTGATACAAAAGTAGTCATCTTGGGACAAGATCCATATCATGAACCTAATCAGGCTATCGGTTGTAGTTTTGCCGTGGCACCAGGTGTGAGAATTCCACCTTCACTAGTTAATATCTATAAAGAATTGCAGGATGACATTGGCTGTACGCCTGTAAATCACGGTTATTTGAAGTCTTGGGCCGATCAAGGTGTATTATTACTTAATTCTGTTTTGACCGTTAGAAGAGGTCAGGCGTACTCACATAAGGATAAGGGTTGGGAACAACTGACTGACTTTGCCATCAAGGCATTGTCTGATCGTGGCAAAGTCGTCTTTATTTTGTGGGGCGGTGCTGCTAAGAGTAAAATACCACTGATTGATCAAAGCAAAAACACAATTATTTCCTCGCCACACCCCAGTCCATTGTCCGCTTATCGAGGTTTTTTTGGTTCAAAACCATTTTCTCGCACAAATAAAGCGCTTTTATCTTATAATGAAAGGGTAATCAATTGGCAATTACCTGAAGTTGTCGATGAAATGGAGGAGAACTAATAATGGATTTATTTGAAAGTCTTAAGAACAAAATTGACGGGAAAGATTTAACAATCGTACTACCTGAAGGTACTGAACCTCGTATCTTGGGTGCTGCAGTTCGTTTGCAAAAGGAAAATATCCTCAAACCAATTTTGTTAGGAAACAAAAATGACATCGCAAAAGTTGCCAGTGATAATTCTTTAAATATTGATGCACTCCAAGTTATTGATCCCGAAACTTATCCAGAATTTGATGAGATGGTTGATGCTTTCGTAGAACGTCGTAAGGGTAAGAATACTAAAGAACAAGCAGTGAAGATGTTGAAAGACAATAATTACTTCGGTACAATGCTTGTTTATATGGATAAGGCTAGCGGTATGGTATCCGGTTCAGTACATTCAACAGGTGATACCGTTCGTCCAGCACTTCAAATCGTTAAGACAGCTCCAGGCAATTCAAGAATCAGTGGTTCATTTATTTTGCAAAAGGGTGACGAAAGATACATGTTCGCTGACTGTGCTATCAACATTAACCCTGATGCTCAAGGATTAGCTGAAATAGCTGTTCAAACTGCTAAGAGTGCAAAACTCTTTGATATTGATCCAAAAGTTGCTATGCTTAGTTTTTCAACTAAGGGTAGTGCCAAGAGTGAAGAAGTAGATAAAGTTCGTTTGGCTACAGAATTTGCTCATGGACTAGATGCTGATCTTCCAGTTGATGGTGAGATGCAATTTGATGCTGCTTTTGTACCTAGTGTTGGTGCTCAAAAGGCTCCAGGTTCAAAGGTTGCTGGACATGCTAATGTCTTCGTATTCCCAGATCTACAATCAGGTAACATCGGTTACAAGATTGCTCAAAGATTCGGTGGATTCGAAGCTATTGGACCTATCTTACAAGGTTTGAACAAGCCAATTTCTGATTTGTCACGTGGATGCAATGAAGAGGATGTTTACAAGACATCAATTCTTACAGCTGCCTTAGCACTTTAATTTTTAATGGGGAATAATATGACTGAATATCAATTACAAACACATTCTTATCAAGATACTGAAACCTTAGGTAAGGGACTTGCACCGTACTTGCAGACTGGGGATGTCATTCTGATGAATGGTGATCTCGGAGTTGGTAAGACGACTTTTACTAGAGGACTAGCTCAAGGGTTGGGTATCAAAAAGAATGTTAAGAGTCCGACTTTTACTTTGATTCGTGAATATCAAGAAGGACGTTTGCCGCTGTATCATATGGATGCTTATCGACTTGAGAGCAGTCCAGATGAAGATTTGGGATTTGATGAATATTTTAATGGAGACGGTGTCACAATCGTTGAATGGCCACAATTTATCAAGGATGAGGTTCCAGATGATCACATGTCGATCAATATCAAACGTTTAGAAGGTGACGATGATCGTCAGATCACCTTCAAAATGTATGGTGATCGCTATGAGAAACGAAACTTTGGAGAATATTTGGATGGAGCTGCTAAATGAGTGAACAATTAACTTTGCGAGAAGCAATCCCGAGTGATGCCAGTAAGCTATTGGAGTTTTTAAAACGTGCTAGTGACCAGAGTAGCTTTATTGAACATGATTCTTTGACGAACGTTACGGTTGAATCTGAAGAGAAATCTTTGGATGAAATTTATAATTCGGCTGAGGATGAGTTGATTGTTGCTGTTTTTGAAGATGATATTATTGGATTCACACGCTTAGAGAAGACGGCTGATGGTACTGCTGAATTTGGAGTAGTAGTGGATTCTGATTTTTGGAATAATGGTATTGCGTCATATTTAACTGAGGAGGCTCTTGATTGGGCAACTGATTCCACATTAAGTAAGTTAACTTTGGAAGTATATAAAAATAACCCTGCCGCAATTCATATTTATGAAAAATATGGGTTTGCAACAGAGTCAGAAACAGATAAAACTATAATTATGTCGAAGATGGTTTAGCTAGTTAGCTTAACCATCTTTTTTATTTGCTCAGTACCAAATTGTTGTTCAGTCTTGAGTAAAATTTCAGCACAGGCAATACTATCTGCCAAGGCATTGTGATGATGTTCAAGGTCGATATCCAAATTACGCGAAACAGTATCCAACTTGTGATTTGGCAATTGTGGATAAAATTTACGACTGGTTTTGAGTGTGTCGATCGTTAGGTATTTTGGTGCGAAAATCCCGTAATTTGTTAATGTGTTCTTCAAAACACTATTATCAAAACTGGCATTGTGAGCAGCCACTAAGTGTGAACTGTCAAACAATGGCTGAATGTGTGTCCAAACTTGGTCAAAGGTTGGTGCATCTTTGACATCATCAGGTCTGATGTGATGAATTTGGATATTTCTGGGACTAAAAAATTCTTGTGGATTGATCAAGGTATAGAAGCTGTCGACGATTTCACTATTACGTACGAGTACCAAGGCTAGTGAGCAAGCACTAGTGCGGTGGCCGTTGGCAGTTTCAAAATCCATGGAAACAAAGTTCATATGAGTGCTCCTTGTGTTATAGGTTTAAATCTAATTCGATAGGGCAGTGATCTGAGCCAAAGATATCGTTCAAAATATCAGCCTTGGAGATCATGTCCTTACCATTATTTGAGATTACGAAATAGTCGATTCTCCAACCGGCATTGTTCTTACGAGCATTGAAACGATAGCTCCACCATGAATATTTAACTTCATCGAGATGCATATAGCGGAATGTATCGATAAATCCGCTATCGAGTAGCTCTGAGAACTTGTTACGTTCTTCGTCGGAGAAACCTGGATTCTTGTGATTAGTTTTGTCGTTCTTGATATCAATTTCTTCGTGAGCAACATTTAGATCGCCGCAGAGAACTACGGGTTTGTCTTCAGATAGGCGTTGCATGTATCCTCGTAGTGCATCGTCATATTGCATTCTGAAGTCAAGACGTTTGAGTTCTTGTTGTGAGTTTGGTGAGTAACTGTCGATCAAATAGAATTTTGGAAATTCCAGTGTTAGGGTCCGACCTTCAGTATCTAGTTCGTCAATACCAAGTCCACGAGTAACATTGATTGGTTCTTCTCTGGTGAAAATGGCTGTTCCAGAATAGCCTTTACGTTCGGCATCGTAAAAATACTGATGATATCCTGGTAATTCTAGGTCGATTTGATCTTGATGCAATTTAGTTTCTTGAATCGAAATGACGTCCGCATCCAATTGATCTACTATTGATTGGAAATCTTTTTTTACAACGGCACGTAGCCCATTAACGTTCCATGATATAAGTTTCATTATTTAATCACCTCGAAACGATTATATCATTATTCCAGAACTTGGCAGTTCGTTATGGAACCTACTATGTGATAAAATTGTAAATAGCTTACATATATTAAGGATGATGAAATTTTGAACTTTCCAATTGAGAAATTACCTAATATTGAATTTAAAACTAATGAACCATTAAGCAAGTATACTTTTACAAAAACTGGTGGTAACGCTGATACATTAGCTTTTCCCAAAACTCGTGAAGAGTTGGTAGAAATCGTTAATACAGCTCGTGAGAATGATATTGCCATTACTATCATTGGTAATGCAAGTAATTTGATTATCAAAGATGGCGGAATTCGTGGCATCGTAATTATTTTGCCTAACTTCAAGAATATTGAAGTCAATGGTGATAAGGTCACTGCAGAAGCTGGAGCAACGATTATTGATACAACGATTGCCGCTCAAAAGTCCTCATTGACTGGTCTTGAGTTCGCTGCTGGGATACCTGGAAGTGTTGGTGGTGCGGTCTTCATGAATGCTGGAGCTTATGGTGGAGAAATCAAAGATGCCTTTGAATCCGCTGAAGTATTGTTACCAGATGGCAAGATCGTAACTCTGACACATGATGATATGAATTTCTCATATCGCCATAGTTTGGTTCAAGAAAATGGTGGCATTGTTATTAGTGCTACGTTTGCTTTGAAGCAAGGTGATGGAGATAAGATTCAAGCTGAAATGGATCGTTTAAATGAGCTTAGACGTTCGAAGCAGCCTTTGGAATATCCAAGTTGCGGTAGTGTCTTCAAACGCCCTACAGGCCATTTTACTGGACCATTGATCATTAAGGCTGGTTTACAAGGTCGCATTATTGGTGGAGCACAAGTTTCGATGAAGCATGCTGGATTTATTGTTAATCTAGGCGGTGCCACTGCGACTGATTATATGAACTTGATTCATCTTATTCAAAGAGCTATTAAGTATCAATTTGATATTGATCTTCATACTGAAGTAAGGATTATTGGTGAGGATGGTAAGTAGTCTTTTGTTATGTCGTTCCGCTAGGCAGGCACGGTATCCTGTGGGGAACGTCCATAGCCGAAGTGCGGTCTATGGCCTCGCCTTGAAGCCGGAAACCGCGTCTTCGAGGTCGTCCCATGCAGTAAGCCAGCATAAATCGCTGACTAACTGCATCGACACGGGATTACCGTGCCTGCCTAGCTCCACTTGTGCGACTGGTACATATAGTAGTTGGTGCTAATGTAAAGACATGGTAGTGTACGTTAGGTGGAGATTGTCAGTGAAGGAACCAGCTGTGAAAATTTTGTTAGGTCGGAGGTTTACCCGGCCTTACAAAATGGACGATCTTTAAGATTTGCAGAGCAAAGCTTAAAGTTGAAGTCCCAGACCGCACTATGGCTGGGACTGGTCCCACAGCAGGTGGAGTCACTGACAATTGGAAGCGGCTATAATCAACTTAAAAATAAAAAAACAAAAATTAAAAGAAATAGGTGATGTCTGTGCAGATACTTGAATCAATTATTTTGATTCTTACATTATTGATCGTGGCAAATATTATTAGCCACTACTTCGTGTCGATTCCACCCAGTTTGATTCAAATTGCGGCGGGTATATTGGCAGCTTTATTCATGCATGTTCAAATTTCTGTTGATACAGAATGGTTCATGCTGGCGTTTATCGCGCCAATCCTGTTTAACGATGGGAATCGGTTTCCCAAACGTGAATTGTGGAAACTAAAAGGACCGATTTTAGGTAACGCCGTTATACTAGTTATTATTTCTACCGTAGTGGGGGGAATAATCGTTAAAAAGCTTATTCCAACTTTACCATGGTCGGTAGCATTTACCCTAGTTGCAGTGCTATCCCCGACTGATCCAATCGCCGTACAGTCGATTGCTAAGAAGGCCCATATACCAGACAAACTGATGCATCTGATCAGTGGTGAAAGTTTGATCAATGATGCATCTGGTTTGATTTGTTTTAAGTATGGTGTGGCAGCGACCGTTACGGGAATGTTCTCACTAAGAAGTGCCACAATGGACTTCTTTTATATTTCTATCATGGGTGCTTTGTCTGGTGCGGTAATGATTTGGATATTCAACGGTGTCAGACTTTATCTGATCAATCAAGGTGTTGATGATTCAATTCTTCATGCTATTATTCAGATAATTATTCCATTTATTGTTTACTACGTTGCTGAAGATGTTTTGGATGTGTCTGGTGTTGTAGCGGTTGTTATTGCTGGAATAATGAATATTTCTTCGAGCAGGACTGTCAGTGCCTTTTCACCAGAAATACGTTTGGTCACATCGAGAACCTGGGACTTGGTAGTCTATGTCCTCAATGGTATTGTTTTCGTATTACTGGGAATTGAAATACCATTTGCCATGGAAAAATTGGTTCACAATGACAATATCAGTACGTTTGGTGCAATTGGATTATCATTTGTTATTTGGATAATGTTAGTTGCAATTCGCTCGATTTGGAGCTATGTTTATTCAACATTTGCTGATGATAACTCCAGTTTGCTTTCTAAGGAAAGACTTGATTACTGTCTAATGTCAGGTATCTCCGGTGTTCGTGGTGCTGTTACAATGGTCGGTGTTTTGTCGATACCATTAACTATCAGTGGTGGAGCAGCCTTCCCATCGAGAACCTTGGTGCTATTTATTGCTAGTACCGTGATCATCTTTAGTTTGTTGGGTGCAACCATTCTGATTCCGTTTATGACCAAGAGTAGCGCGCCAGTCGCTTATCGTGGTAATTCATTTATTGATGATAACGTCAATATTGATGATGAAGCCGAAGATACGGAAGTTGTCGACACTCAGATTGAATTGGATCAGTATCAGGCTAATAAATTAGTTCTTGAGAAAACAATTGATAAGCTTAAAGATGAGAATGAGGAAGATGAAAATATTGTTTATTCAACTGTCATAGCTGAGTATTTGTATAGCCTTCACAACCTCGGAATTCAATCTAACTACCCATCTCCAATCAGTAAAAAGCGTGTCAAGAATAAGAAAGATGCTGAATTGTGGGACATTTGTTTCAATTGTGAGTTGGAAGCAATCGAAGAGTTATATGATCATGATGAAATATCTGAGGATTCCTATGATGCATCAATAAGGAGAATTGCTAAATATAAAAAAGAAATCGTTCGTCGCAGATACAGTCAATCGATCGAATTCTTTATTAATTATTTCAAAAAAACTTATCGTGGTATTAAAAAAACTGTCCGTCGTAGCTTTATCAAACGTGAAGAAGTTATTCAATTTGATCAGGATGCGATGAAGATCTCGATTGCTGGTGCCGAACGAGCTTTGGCCAAGTTGCATGAGTTAGATCAGAGTGAGCATGGTGGTGTTGCGGATAATCTAGTCTATGTATTCCAGCGCCATTACGAAGATCGACTAGACTTATTACAAGGCCGTCACAAGCATCGTTCGCCAGAGTTCAACAGTGAACGTATTACGATTGAGATTCAAGCATTGAGTTATCAACGTGCCTTTGTTCAGGATCTATTGGAACAAGGTAAAATAAGTAAATCAACCGCTAATGAATTACGTCAAAATATTAATTACAGCGAAGAAGTAATTAACGTCGATATTGATTAAATAAAAATAATTATATTTGATGAACTTTTATAATTTTTATTGTTTGATATAATTAGTTCGAGCTGTAAAGGGGTAAAAAATATGAATTTTATACCAAGTAATATATTTACGTGGCAGAATTTAGCCAATTTGGTTGATATTTTAGTAGTCTGGTATGTCCTTTACAAAGTTCTCTCGATGATAAGAGGGACTAAGGCTGTTCAACTACTAAAAGGTATCGTGATAATATTCCTGATTAAATTAATTAGTTGGGCGTTGAATCTCCATACTGTTTCATTCTTAATGGATCAGTTGATCAATTGGGGAATTGTTGTCATAGTTATTATTTTCCAACCTGAAATCAGACGTGGTTTGGAACATTTAGGTCGAATGCCTCTGTTCAGTACGGCAAGTAATGAAGAAGGTAAGACCAAGAATCATCTGATCGAGAGTTTGGATCAAGCTATTCAATATATGAGTAAGCGTAGGATCGGTGCGCTGATAACTCTTGAAATGAATACTGGTTTGGAAGAGTACGTCGAGACAGGTATCAATTTGGATGCCGAAGTTACCGGCGCACTTTTGATTAATACGTTTATTCCGAATACGCCGTTGCATGATGGGGCGGTAATCATTCGAAAGAATCGTATCTCTGTTGCGGCCGCGTATTTGCCGCTGTCAGAGAGCAATACAATTCCTAAGGAATTGGGAACACGTCACCGTGCGGCTGTTGGTATCAGTGAAGTTACTGATGCTATTACGATCGTTGTGTCAGAGGAAACAGGTGGTGTCATGATCACTAGAAATGGTCACATGATGCTTGACCTTTCTAGGGAAGATTACTTGAAGTATCTCAAGGCACAACTTGCGGATTCAGATGACGAAAGCAGTCACTCAATTCTCAGTCTTTTCTCAATACGTCGAAAGAATGGAGGGAAGCAAAACAATGATGAAGAAGATAATAAATAGTAATTATTTTTATGCTTTCATTTCGCTTTGCGCAGCTATTTGGTTGTTCTTAACCGTTAGTTCTCCTGGGGTCGGCTCGACTAGAGACTCTAATCAATCTAATACTTCGACTGTTAATACCAAGACGACACTGACGGTTCCGCTTCAAATACAGGCGAATACAAATGATTATTACATTACTGGTTATCCAGATAGTGTCAAAATTACGATTGAGGGACCTTCAGCACTGGTAACAGCTACGAAGAATACTCAAAATTTTAATTTATATTTAAATCTGAAAAAATTATCTACAGGTCAACATCGTGTACAAATCAAGGAAACAGGTTTGAACAGTGAATTGACGTATACGATCAAACCTAAGTATGTAGATGTAAATATTCAGAAGCGGAAGACTAAGACTTTTGCAGTGGACGTTGACTATACTAAGAGTGCCTTAGCTTCAGGCTATGAGGCTGGTAAGATAACCTTGTCACCTGAAACAGTCAGTGTTACTGGGGCAGCTTCAGAAGTCAACAAGATTGAGAAGGTTGTTGTCAAACCTATCTTGCCTAAGGGTATAAAAACTACCTTTGATCAAGAAGTTTTAGTGCAAGCTTTGGATAAAAATGGTAAAACTGTTAATGTAACTTTGGATCCACAAACAGTTCATGTTAAGATTCCAATTAGTATGCCAAGCAAAGAAGTAAGTATTAATCTCACACAGAAGGGGAATTCAACAAACTCGAATTTCTCCTTTGAATCTGATGTGAAAACCATCAGAATCTATGGCACTCAAGATCAACTTGACGCTATCGATGATTCAATTGATGTGCCGGTTGATATATCCGATGTGACCCAAGATACCAAGAAGACGATTAATCTTGCGGATGCTTTAGGTAGTCAAGTGACTTTAACTGACCCGGAGACGTTAGATGTAAATATTAATGTCTCTAGCAATGGCGGTAGTGGTGCAAGTACTTCGGTCAACAATAACAGTAATAGTACGAATACTAATTCTAATAATAACAATGGTAGTTCTAACACCAACACGTCTAGTGATGATGATAGTTCCTCAAGTAACAATAGTGATTCAAACAACAATAACAATAATAACAACGATGGAAAGTAACGTTGGGGGTATTAATTTATGACAAAGTATTTTGGAACAGATGGAGTAAGAGGTATTGCTAATAAGGAGTTGAGTCCTGAACTAGCTTTTAAGCTAGGCCGCTCAGGTGGTTATGTATTGACACAACATTCAGATAACGAAAATGCACATCCTCGTGTTTTAGTCGCTAGAGATACACGTATTTCTGGTCAAATGTTACAATCCAGTTTGATAGCTGGGTTGCTATCAGTTGGTATCGAAGTTTTGAACTTGGATGTCATCACAACTCCAGCTGTAGCTTACTTAGTACGTGCCGTTTCAGCTGATGCTGGGATTATGATTTCTGCATCACACAATCCTGCTGAAGATAATGGTATCAAGTTCTTCGGTTCTGATGGTTACAAGTTGCCTGATGATGTTGAAGATGAGATCGAAGAATTACTAGATGCTAAGGAAGATACATTACCAAGACCTTCAGCTGAAGGTTTGGGTAGCGTATCAGATTATCCAGAAGGTGCACAAAAGTACCTACAATTTTTGAAACAAACACTATCAGATGATTTAAGTGGTATAAAGATTGTCTTAGATACAGCTAATGGTTCAACAAGTCGTCTTGCCAGTACATTATTTGCTGACTTGAACGTTGATTTTGAAATCATGGCATCACATCCAGATGGTATCAATATCAATAAGAATGTTGGTTCAACACATCCAGAACAATTAGCTCAAAAAGTTAAAGAATCAGATGCTGTTGCCGGATTAGCTTTTGATGGTGACGGAGATCGTTGTATTGCTGTTGATGCTGACGGTAATATCGTTGATGGTGACAAAATCATGTACATCTTAGGTAAGTATTTGCATGATGGTGGCCGTTTAAAGAAAGATACTATCGTAACAACTGTTATGAGTAACTTGGGATTGTACAAGGCTATTGAAGCTAATGGCATGCACAGTGTGCAAACAGCTGTTGGTGATCGTCACGTTGTTGAAGAAATTCGTGAGAATAACTACAACATCGGTGGTGAACAATCTGGACACGTTGTTTTATATGAATACATGAATACTGGTGACGGTATGCTCACAGGTATCCATCTATTGCACGTTATGAAGGAAACTGGCAAGAGCTTGGCAGAATTAGGCGCTCCAGTCAAAGTCTACCCACAGAAGCTTGTGAACGTTCCTGTACATGACAAGGACAAGTGGAAAGAACATCAACCAATTCTTGATGCAATCAAAACTGTCGAAGACGAAATGGATGGAGACGGCCGTGTGTTAGTACGTCCTAGTGGAACACAAGCATTATTACGTGTTATGTGTGAAGCAGCTACAGAAGAAAAGGTAAGTGAATTCTGTGATCAAATCGTTGAGGTTGTAAAGACAGAAATGAATTAGAGAGTGGAACAAAGTGGGTAGACCTTGAGCATCACCTAGCTTAGCGAGATTACCACGAATTGGTGATATCGCTAAGCGTAGTGAGCGCAGAGGTTTGCTTTGTGCAACTCGTTTCAGAACCACAAATCACAAACCACAAATAAAACAAAATCAAACACAATAGATCAGAGCCCACGCTCTGGTCTATTTTTTTACAAAAATACGTATCTATACCGATATTGGTATAAACCAACTGTACCAATTAGTTGAAATATATATAAAATAAAAATAAAATCATTGACAAAACTCGTACAAATTAGTATTCTAGGCTTTGTTCCCATAAAGGGTACTTAATTAATAAGACTAGACCAATTTAAAATTAATGGCTAGACCAATTATAAATGCGAGGTTTTTAAAGATGTGTGGAATTGTTGGAGTTGTTGGTAATTCAGAAACTACAGATATTTTATTGAATGGATTAGAGAAGCTTGAGTATCGTGGATACGATTCTGCAGGCATTTATGTAAACAATCAAAAGGGACAAGATTTCTTAATTAAAGAAGTCGGCAAAATCAGTGAACTTGAAAAAGCTGTTACCCCTGATGTTCAGGGACTAACAGGTATTGGACATACTCGTTGGGCAACTCATGGACCAGCAACGATTGACAATGCTCATCCTCATTTTTCAGCTGATCATAGATTTTACCTTGTGCACAATGGTGTAATTACAAACTATAACGAACTAAAAGAAGAATATTTAAAAGACGTTGATTTCAAGAGTCAAACTGATACTGAAGTAGCAGTTCAATTGATCTCTCACTTCGCTAATGAAGGGATGAATGGTGAAGCTGCCTTCAGAAAGGCCCTTGGATTGATCGAAGGTTCATATGCTTTTGCAATGGTTGATAAAGAAGAAGCAGATAAGATTTTTGTTGCCAAGAGCAAGAGCCCATTGTTGATCGGATTGGGTGATGGCTTCAATGTTATTTGCTCTGATGCAATGGCAATGCTTGATCGTACACATGAATTCGTTGAAATTCATGATGGTGAAGTTGTTATCCTTGAGAAGAACAAGGTATCGATCAGTAAGATCGACGGTACACCAGTTGAACGTGGTTCTTACACAGTTAATATTGATGCAAGTGATATTTCAAAGGGTCCTTATGCTCATTACATGTTGAAGGAAGTTGACGAACAACCTAGTGTTATGCGTCGTATTTCTAAGAACTACATCAGAGAAGATGGTTCTATCAATGTTGATCCTGAAATGTTAAAAGAAATCAACAAAGCTGACCGACTATATATTGTTGCGGCTGGTACTAGTTATCACGCTGGTCTAGTTGGTAAGAATATTTTTGAAACTTTGGCCGATGTACCAGTTGATGTTGAGTTGGGTAGTGAGTTCGGTTACCATATGCCAAAATTATCACAACACCCATTCTTCATCTTCCTATCACAAAGTGGTGAGACAGCTGATAGTCGTCAAGTTCTAGTTAAGATCAACGAAATGAATTTACCAAGTTTGACAATGACAAACGTTGCTAACTCAACTTTGTCACGTGAATCAAATTACACAATGGAATTATTAGCTGGACCAGAAATCGCTGTAGCTTCAACTAAGTCATATACATCACAAATTGCCGTTGAAGCTGTTCTTGCTAAGGCATTGGGTGAACTAAAGGGAGTTCAAGCAGCTAAGGATCTTGATTTGAAGGAACAATTAGCTATTGCTGCCAATGGCATTCAAACAATTGTTGATGAAAAAGACTACATCAAACAATTGAGCGCAGATTACTTAGATGGTCAAGATCATGCTTTCTATATAGGTCGTGGAATTGATTATGCCTTGTCACTTGAAGCTGCTTTGAAGTTGAAAGAAATTTCATATATTCATGCTGAAGGGTTCGCCGCGGGTGAATTGAAGCATGGTACAATTGCCTTGATTGAAAAGGGTACACCGGTCTTTGCTTATATCAATGATGGTGTTGGCGCAAGTCACACTCGTGGTAACATTCAAGAAGTTGAAGCACGTGGTGCTCACGTCTTAGTTATCGCTAATGAAAAATATGCTAAACCTGGAGATCAAATTATCATCCCTGAAATTGATGAAATGATTTCTCCAATCGTTAGTGTTGTGCCTGCACAACTCTTCTCATACTATGCAAGTTTGGCACGTGGAAACGATGTTGATAAGCCACGTAACCTTGCGAAAAGTGTCACAGTAGAGTAAGGTACGAAATAGTTATTAAAAAATAGCCTCTATAGATATAGAGACTATTTTTGTTTACCGATAATAACTAATTATTTAAAAGATGTGGTGATTTTCTTAATGAAAGGTAAAAAGCTCAACCTGTTTTCGACCGTGATGTTTGGTCTTAGTGCCATCATTGGTTCTGGTTGGATGTTTGGTTCTAGTCAAGCAGCCAAGATTGCAGGTCCAGCTGCTATTGTTGCTTGGATACTTGGAGCAATTTTAGTTGCTATGATTGCGATGGTTTATGTGGAGATAGGAACAATGTTCCCTGAAGATGGGGCAATGAGTAGATTTACAATGTATACTCATGGTTCATTTCTAGGGCATATTGCTTCGTGGGCAAACTGGTTATCCTTGCTTGCCATTCTTCCCATTGAAGCTGTTGCGTCGACTCAATATATGAGCACTTGGCCCTGGAAATGGGCACAGTGGACTCATGGATTCATGTCGCATGGTGAATTGTCAGCACAAGGCTGATGATGGCGACACTATTGATTTTTGTTTTTACTTTGATTAATTATTGGTCAGTTACGATCATGGCCAAGTTTAATAATTTTATTTCTGTCTTCAAATTATTCGTTCCCGTTATTACAATGATCGTTCTGGTAACTTCTCATTTCGATTGGACCAACATGGGAACGACAACCAGTCAATTTATGCCTAACGGTACGGCTTCAATTTTTATTGCTATCGGTAGTGCTGGTATTATATACTCATACGTTGCTTTTCAGACAGTTATTAACTTAGGCAATGATATCGTTAAGCCGGCGGTGAACATTCGTCGAGGGATTATTTTATCGCTTTTGATAAGCGCCTTGATTTATATCTCCTTACAGATTGTTTTTATAGGTTCTTTACCTAAGTCGATCGTTAATGCTGGTTGGAGTCACATTAGTTTCAACTCTCCATTTGCTGATTTGGCTATTTTACTCAATGTCTATTGGCTATCAACATTGATTTACTTCACGGCTTTTATTTCACCGGTAGGAAGTGGGATAGCATTCTCAGCTTCGGCAAGTAAGTCATTATCTTCAATGCCTAAGAACAAACATTTACCCAAGTTTTTGAGTAAGTCAAATAACAAGTACAATACTCCTCGTGTTGCGTTGATGGTTGATTTTATTGTTAGTTTCTTATTGATACTAATGTTCAAAAACTGGGCATTACTATCACGGGTGGTAGCTGCCTCAACACTGATATCGTTATTGACGGGACCAGTAGTAGCAGGTAGTTTGCGTAAGATGGGACCTGATTTTAAGCGTCCAACTAAGATACGTGGGATGAAATATTTAGCACCCGTAGTTTTTGACCTGATAAGTTTGGCGATTTATTGGTCGATGTTTCCTACAACAGTCCAAGTTATCGTGATCATAATTGTTGGTTTACCAATTTATCTTATTTATGATTACAGACGAGGGTTCAAGGAATTTAAGCAAAAAATGTATGCCAGCCTATGGATGATCATTCATTTAATAGGATTGTCGGTTATTTCATGGATCGGTAGTACAGATTTCGGTGGATTGAATTTAATTAAGTATCCAATGGATTTTGTAGTGATAATTATTTTCTCAACGATCATGTATTATTGGGCAATTAATTCTTCTTACCATTCAGGGTATTTTGACGATGCAAGGGAATTAAATTCAAAAGTTAATATGGGATGAGAACATGCATAATAAATTAAAAAATAAAACCAAATGGTTTTGGGGTGCAGTTATTGCCATTGAGTTGATTTTGTTCTACAGCTCATCAATGACATATAAGCAGCAAACATCAGTACCATTTTTGGAAAGAACCTTAGGACATTCGAACAAGCCATTTTATAATGGTTTGAGCAAAGTTAGTTTTAATTATGGCGGCAAGACTCAGTCGGTTGAAAATGATGGATACTATCATTTTGTTGAGTTCTTTATTCGCAAGGGTGCCCACTTTAGTATTTACTTCTTGTTGGGACTATTCTTGTGCTTAGCGGTGTATAAGTATTTTAGTAGGAACAAGTTTTTGATGATGTTGATTCCTTGGTTGGCAACGACTGGATTGGCAGCATTTGATGAATTCCATCAAGGATTGACCGGCGGAAGAACACCGTCGGTGTCAGATGTTATCTTAGATAGTATCGGTGCACTGACGGGTATTTTGATACTCATGCTAGTTCTCTGGTTGATTGAACAGCACCATAAAAAAGACAAATTGTAACAATTGGGGCCTGATATTTTATTTATTAAATATCAGGCCCTATTATTTTAGTCATAAATAGTAAATATATTTGTTTAAACTCAAATTATATTTTCATTTATATGGTGTTTAATATACGTTAATCAAAAAATAAATTGATTGGGGTAGCATGATGGAAAACAAAAAATTTAAATTATCTAGAAGTAGCAAACAAATACTTATAGCCGCAAGCGCCTTGGTGACTATGGGTGTTGGAACATCCCTAAAGCATGAAATTGTTGTTAAAGCTGATACAACTGATGATACCAGTGCAGCAGTAACTAATGCTTCGTCTACTTCAACTACTAATACGAGTTCTACAACACAAACAAATACTAATTCTACTGATACAACGACGAGTAAAGATTCGTCACCAAGCACAGCCCCAACAGTGGCTACAAAAGACGCTACTACAACTACTGTGCAATCAACGCCAGTTTCTCAAGCATCATCGACAGTAGTAGCACCGCTAGCTTCCGCTCCAAGTACTGTCACTACAACTGCCTCTACACCAGTTACGACGACAGCCACTTTGCCTGTTAGTACGACTAGTGCACTAACACCGGTCACTGCCACAACTGCCTCAGATTCAACGCCAGTTGCTCCAACAGCTCCGGTGACAGCGCCAGCTGCAACAACAGTAACCCAACCAACTACACAAGCCCCAGCTAGTTCTGTAGCTTCAACGGCCAATGACTTTTTGTGGGATACTGATGATACTAATTTAACAGCCAGTGTAACGGGAATAAATGGTGACTATACAGAGGTCAACATTCCTTCAACTGTTAACTTGAATAGTAAGAATTATAACGTTACATCAGTTGGTAGCAATGCATTTGTGGGTAATACCAATATTACGAGTGTAACGATTAATGATGGACTACAGACTATTGGTGATGGAGCATTTGCGTACATTCCTAATTTGACGACGGTGGACATGTCAAAAAACACGACGCTAACAACGATCGGTAATGATGCGTTTACTTCTTCTAAGGTTTCAACCGTTGATATTCCTAGCTCAGTTACTAGCATCGGTGATGATGCCTTTGCGTATAATTCAAACTTAAGCACGGTTAATCTTGATCCCAGTTTGACGACAATCGGTAAAGAAGCCTTTGCTGATGATACCAAATTAACAACTTTGACTTTGCCTAGTTCAGTTCAAACAATTGGTGATTCAGCCTTTACCAGTGACACTGGTATTACTGAAGTAAACTTTGGATCCAATAGTCAATTGAAGACGATTGGTGATAATGCCTTTGCCTATAATGTTTCTTTGAATGATATTACCTTGCCAGACTCACTTGCATCAGTGGGCGATGGAGCCTTTTTGTCCGATATTGGATTGGGGTCAGTTAAGCTTGGTAGTGGATTAACTTCCGTGGGGAACAATGCATTTTTGTATGATAATAAACTAACTGATTTGGATTTATCGAATGCAACCAGTCTAACAACTATTGGTAGTGGTGCCTTTGAATATGCTGGTGTAACTGGTAAGTTAAGTTTTCCAGATAGCTTGACTTCAGTCGGTGAGCAAGCCTTCGCGGGTGACAACATTACTGGGGTTACTTTTGGTAAGAATCTACAGACGATTGGAAATACCGCCTTTGCTTTTAATAATATTTCAGGAGCAGTAGAATTCCCAGCAACTACTACAAATATTGGCTCGGAAGCATTCTTAGGCAACCAAATCAGTACTCTGAAGTTAGATGGTTCACAGACAAAAGTTCAAGATTCAGCTTTTAAGTATAATCGAATCACTAGTGTCAGTGCGCCAGAGTTCACTATCAGTGGTGTTCCAGCAACTGACCAAGTGGCAACGATTTTTACTGATCCAGCACATAATGTTATTTCTGACCTATTTGATCTGAATGCAGATGGATTCACTGAGGAAAATTTAAATGTTAACGATCTGACCAATGGCGTAACTTATTCATATGTTAATGGCATTGGAACATTTAATATTCCGACTGGAACCAATTCATTTACCTTTAATTGGAACATGACTAATGGTTATAGCGGTCAGTACAATGTCGTGCTTAATAATCCGGATATCAAGGCAGTTGATTCTCAGGTTATGGCAGGATCTGATTGGAATCCACAGGATAACTTTGTCAGTGCTCAATTGCAAAATGGCGACAAGCTAAACTTGAATGATCTGACAGTCAGTGTTGTAGATTCTTCCAATAAAGTTATTGATACTGTGGATACATCTACTCCAGGAACTTACAAAGTTACATACAGTTACGGAAATGACAGTACAACTGTTACAGTTGCCGTTATGAAAAAAGATGGTACTTACAATATTATTGGTTCATCTGATAGTGATTATTCTGGTGTATCGCAAACTCCTGATTATTCTAAGTATGCTGTAGAGCTATCAGATGGCACTACTTATACACTTCAGAGTGGAGATCTAGTAGTAGCTGGCGATGATTCGAAGGATGCTGGAACCTATATGGTAACTTTGAGTCAGCAAGGTATCGATAACATCAGTAAACTTCCTCAGAGCAATCTTTATAACTGGTCAGGTAATATTGATGATACGGCAACCTATACAATTAATAAGGCAAATGTAACAATCACTGCTGATAGTGTTTCTAAGTATGCCGGGGAAACTGATCCTGCACTGACAGCGACATTTACCGGACCAGCAACATTGTTGAATCATGATGATTTGCAATATACAGTTGAGCGTGTAGCCGGCGATGATGTGGGAGAATATCCAATCAGTATTAGCTACAATGCAAATCCTAACTATAACGTCACAGTCGTTAATGGAACGTTTGAGGTTTTACCTTCCAAGTCAAGTTTGGCGGGCAGTGATTATACAATGTACATTGGAGATCCAGCGCCAACAGTCAGTGATTTCAAAGCTAGCGCTACAGATGAAAATGGTAATCCTGAAGCAGTTATCCTTGATTTGAGCAAAGCGGATTACAGCAAGGCTGGTGATTATGAGGTTGGATTGAGTACAGCTGATGGTCAAAAGAAGACAGTTGTTTTGCATGTGTTATCAAAGAATGATAGCGGTGGCGGTACAACTACTACACCGACTGATCCATCGAAACCAACAACGCCTTCAAAGCCAGAACCACCAGTGGATCCTGATGAACCTTCGACTCCAACTGAACCTGATGACCCTGAACCTGAGAATCCAGATGTTCCAGCTGAACCAGAAGAACCAAGTCAACCGGACAAACCAACAACACCCATAATTCCAGAGTTACCTAATGGATCAACTGATTCTTCAGACCAAAACAATGTTACAGTTCAAAAGCCAAGTAAGCCTATTAACCAAGGTACATCTGAAAACGAAGTTCAGAAAAAATCTCAATCAATAATCAATGGCGATAGTGGCAATACGGCAAAAGTATTACCAGCAAAGGCATCAGCTGGAAACATTGTGGTTCTGTCAAGTAGTCAACAAGTTGCCTTACCTTCAATGCAGGCGTCAAAATCACAAGCTAGTTGGGAATATCCAGCTCAATCTGGAAGATTACCACAGACTGGTTCTAGTAATGGGATGCTGACTTGTCTTGCGGGTATCGTTATAGCGGTACTGGGATTATTAGGAATCGATATTAAAAAAAGAAAAATATAGTTTCTTAACAAGTAGTTAATTGATTGTAATACATTGAAATGACGGGCATAGTTTGATATTATATTACCTGGTTTACAATTATTGACGAAAGAAGGAAGCAGAAATGTCAGGACACTCAAAATGGCATAACATCCAGGGTAGAAAAAATGCCCAAGATTCAAAGCGTGGCAAGATTTTCCAAAAACTATCACGTGAATTATTCATGGCAGCAAAATCGGGTGGTGCCGATCCGGACAGTAACGCTGCTCTCCGTTTAATAGTAGATAAAGCTCGTGCAGCTAACATGCCTAAAGATAATATCAAGCGTGCCTTAGATAAGGCCGAAGGTGGCAGTGAAGAACATTATGATGAGGTTACATACGAAGGCTATGCTCCAGGTGGAGTTGCAGTTTTAGTTGAAGCTTTAACAGATAACAAGAACAGAACAGCCTCTGCCGTACGTGTTGCGTTTACTCGTAACGGAGGTAGCATGGGTTCTAGTGGATCAGTTGCATACATGTTCGACCGTAAAGGTTACCTTGTACTTGATCGTTCAAAGAATACACAAGACGAAGATGAAGTTCTTTTGGACATCATGGATCTTGGAGCAGATGATTTACAAACATCAGATGAAGCATTTGAAATTTATACTGATGCCAAAGAATTTGCTGCAGTTCGTGATGGACTGATCGCAAAGGGTTATGAGATTGCTAATGCTGAATTAACAATGATCCCTCAAAACACAACACCAGTTCCTGAAGATAAACAAGAACAATTTGAACACATGATCGATCAATTAGAAGACGATGATGATGTTTCAGAAGTTTATACAGCAGCTCCTGATGATGACGAAGAATAGTCACAAATAATAAAGATCGCAAACTTTTAAGTTTGCGGTCTTTTTTTTTACGTAATTTTAAGTATAAGGAGGAATGACATGACCACTGAAACGATGGCTAATGGTTTATTGTTGAATGCCTGCAAAAGCATGGTATCAGATATTTATTTTTTCCCTAAGGAGAATTCATACCTGATCGAAGCACGCAATGATAATGGACGATATACGTTTGCTGAATATACATTGGATGAAACATCGGCAATCATTAATTTTTTGAAATTTAATGGCGGATTAGATGTTTCTGAAAGACGGAGATCTCAAAAAGGTTCTTTTAGTTTTTACTTTCAGAATCATCGGATCCATATTCGAATCTCAGCTGTTGGAGACTTCAGAAATCGAGAGTCAATCGTGATTCGATTGATTTATCCACAGGCATTGAGTACTGAAATGGACCAGGATATTTTGAATGAGTTACTCCCAACTGCTAAGCGAAAAGGATGATGATTTTTGCTGGTCCCATGGGTTCGGGTAAAACATCATTGATGTATGCACTCGGCAGATATTTATCAGCTAATAAAACTGTTATGTGTATTGAAGATCCAATCGAGATCGTTGAGGATTCGTTTTTGCAGCTACAAGTTAACGAAGATTCCGGTATGACATATGAAGAGTTGATCAAGACAAGTCTGCGCCATCGTCCAGAGGTACTGATCATTGGAGAAATACGTGATAGTAAAACAGCGCAGCAGGCTATGCAAGCTGCATTATGCGGCTACACAGTGCTGACCACGATTCATGGTAAGTCGAAATATTCTGTAATTCAAAGACTAAAACAATTTGGGATAAATGATCTGGAAATCACGAATTCAGTTAATTTGATTTCATATCAAAGATTAGTTCCAACTATCAATCGGATGGAGTTGTTTGTTGATTTGATTGATACAGAACATATTAAAGAGTTTATCGATACGAATGAGGTTGATAATAATTGGACTCAGATGATAAAAAATACTTTTCAAGATGGATATATCGATGAAGATACTTACCAAGAATTTATTTACGGATAAAAAGTTAAAGCCACAAAAACAGGCAGAATATCTATTGGTGCTGAGCCGTTTAACTATGAATGGTTTTTCGATTAAACAAGCTATTAATTGTTTAAAAATGCTAGAAGATAAGAATGATATTTTTGATTTGATTTATCAGGATTTGCAAATGGGTGAAATGATAGCTCATGCAATGCGCCATCTGAAGTTGCCACCAGTGATAAATAATCAATTAATGATTGCCCAAAGTAATGGCGGACTACAACAGACGCTGTTTCAAAGTGGCATGATTCTACAAAACAAATCTCGACAAAAAGAAAAGTTGATGGATTTATTAGCTTATCCGGCTTTTATCATGCTGTTCTTGGTAGTGATGTTGGTGGGGATGAAAGTTTATATCATTCCTCAAATGAATTTAGCCAATGATAGTGATTTGATAAATATATTTATTATGTCGATTATTTCTTTAATTGTATTAACATTTGTCGGGATAACATATTTTATTTATAGATTAAAAAAAATGACTGAATATCAGCGAGCAACAGTCTTGATCAAGCTTCCCATTATCGGAAAAACATACGCAAGCTTTTTTCAGTTTATTATTTTGCAAGGACTGGGGATGCAAGTTGGTAGTGGAATGAATCTCCATGATATTTGTTCATCAAGTCAGTTATTTGAGCAAGGTTCGATACAATGTGCACTCTCGTATAAGTTTAGTACTGGTATGGGTTGTGGTAAGAATATCTATTCATTGATTGAAAATGAACCATTGTTGCCCAATGAATTGAAGATGATCCTTCAATCCGGCGGGAGTACCAAAGAAATTGGACAGGATTTAATTCTTATGTCCGAGTTGAAATTCGAAGAAACACAGAGAAGACTAAAAAAAATACTAAACTTGGTGCAGCCAATCTTGTTTGGAGTTATTGCAATCGTGATACTCGTTACTTACTTGATTGTGTTGCTCCCGGTTTACGGAATGATGAAGGGGTTAACTTAACCATGAAGAAAATTATTAAGAAAACTAAAAAAGCTTTTACACTAATTGAAATGGTGATCGTACTATTTATTATTTCACTACTGTTGTTGGTGATGATTCCCAACCTTGGCGCGCAAAAAAATAATGCAAGCACTAAGAGTGAAGAAGCATTTAAGACAACTTTACAGACACAAGTTGATATGTATGATTCTGATACTGATAATAGCAATGGTAATTCAGTTCCAAATTGGACGGCATTGAAGTTAAAAGGCTATATTAGTGACAAACAGTTCAAAAGAATTGGTGATAATTATGAAATTACAAAAGTGGATGACAAAGATAAAGGACTTTCATTTGAAGTTAAATCTGTTAAGAAAGCTACTACAACATCAAAGTAAAGCTTTCACTTTAATAGAAGCAGTAATATCACTATCAATCTTTTGTACGCTAATCTCCGTTTCAATTTATGGGTTGCAGAATTACCGTCAGCAAATTGAAGAAAAACAAACTATCAATCAGTTCAAAGTAAATTGGCACAACATGCTGAATTACTCGTACTTGAATAAACGACGGACGACTTTCTTTTACGAATACGATACTAATACTATGACTTTCAACGATTACACTCGTAGTGGAAAGTTTTCTCAAGAAATCAAGCTACCAAAAACACTCAAGAGTAACCGTGGTCACGATATTACAATTAACGTGAGTGAAAATGGGGCTAATAGTCCTAGAACTATTGAACTGAAATCAACTGCTACGCACCGAATCTATCATTATGCAATTCAGATGATGTGGGGTGAGTTGGTTGAGAAGTAGATCAGGATTCATTCTACTGGAATCGCTCATAACATTGGCAATTTCTGTGATGATTATTTTGACTCTCTCGTATTGTGTCAGTGAACAATTTCACATCATCAATAATTGGGAAGAGCGTGCGAGTGCTCATAAAGTTATGTTATTGCATATCAGGCATGAAAATATGCCTGACACAATTATGATTGATGGGAAACATTATAAATACAGTCAAACCAAAAATGAAATGGTGGTGGAAGTGAATGGGAAAACCTTTTATATGCAGAAGTCGCCATGAAGGATTTATGTTAGCCGAAGCCGTAATTGCGTTGTTGGTAACTGTCATGACTCTAGGAATATTACAACAATCACTTCAGATAGTTAAAAAAGTAGAATCTAATACAAGAAGTGAAGTATTACGCTGGCACATTTCAAACGAACGGATTCAAGATTTGTTTTTGCATTCCAAAGTACTAGAAAGTAATGATCAACAAATAATCTTCGAAGTGTCTGGTAACAAACGATACTCAATTGAATCATACCAGAACAATATGCTGCGTATGACAGGAGCCGAAGTTGGAGGCATATGCCAGTTTTGGTAAATTTAAAAAAGATTAAGTTTGAGCAAAAAGGCAATGTTTATGTGATTCGTACAACCGATAAATCTGGTCGAAAGTCTGAGATGTACTTAATTAATGAACCGAATCAATCGTAAAAAATCAGGAACTATTATTCTCAATGCAGTTATGATTTTATCTATTGCCGTTTTAGTGATAGGATTTAGTAATGCTTATTTTGAAAGACAAGTTAGAAATTATCAAAAACTTGATGAGAAATATCGGCAAGAAATTATTAACAACACTAAAATTAATAACGTTAAATTTATGGAAACGCTACAACCCCTTGAATTAAATCGCTTTCGACGGTAATATTTTAGTATGTTATTAAAGAGGTAAATTATGGCAGAAGAGAATATGCAAAAGTACTATGATCAATTAGATCAAGCTACCACTTTACTAAAGAAGTCACTTGGTACTAGTTATTTGGATGCTTTGTCCGAAAACTTGACTAATATTGCAGATGGGCACGTGTTTGTAGAAAACGGTGCTCCCGATGAAGAAACAGTGTCACGATTAGAAAAGATTTATGCTGAACTCAGACAATTACGATTGACTCCAGCACAATTGAAACAAGCTATTACAGTTAATATCATCAAAGACCAAAAAGTTGATAATTCTGAAGTCAACAAATTGATGACACCCGATATGATTGGATTGATTGCTAGTCTGATTGCTTTTGAAATCTTGCATTCAGAGGGTAAGAATGAATTGAACTTGATTGATCCGACAGTTGGTACAGGTAATTTCTTAATTGAGTTTATCCAACAATTACAACAAGCTGGTGATTTCAAAATTAACGCAGCCGCAATCGATAATGATGATGGCTTGGTTGCTTTATCAAAATCATTCAGTGAAGTATGAATATCAATCTTGATGCTTACCATCAAGACGGTATCTCAGAGTGGGAAGTTACAGACATTGATATGGCAATTGCTGACTTGCCAGTTGGATATTATCCAATTGACGAGAATGCTGCCAAGTTCAAGACCAAGTCAGATGAAGGACATTCATATGCACATCATCTCTTGATTGAACAAACTATGAATAATTTGAATGATGGTGGTGTTGGTATCTTCATTGTGCCGTCACAGATCTTCCAGACAGAACAAGCCAAGAAGCTTTCTGAATGGATGGTTTCTAGCGTTTATCTACAAGCAGTATTAGATTTGCCTTCAAACTTATTTGCTTCCAAAGAAGCACAAAAAGCGGTCGTCGTACTACAAAAGCATGGTGGCAATTCTAAGCAAGCAGATAACGTTTTGATGGGTACAATTCCAGATACGAATCAACCAAAATTATTTGAGGGATTCAAAGATCAATTACAAGATTGGGCAAGAAACAACTTTAAAGGTTAGGTGAATAGCATGTCGAAGATTATTGCAGTTAATTCAGGTAGTTCTACATTAAAATGGAAACTTTATTCATATCCAGAAGAAAATGTAATTGCCAAAGGGATGGTAGATCGTCTCGGTCTATCAGACTCAGTGTTTGAAGTTAAGTATAATGGTGAAAAATTCAGCAAGGTTGGCGATATTCCAGATCACATTACAGCTGTTAATATGATGTTGGAAAAATTGTTGGAAATGAAGATCATCGGTAGTTATGATGAAATCACTGGTATCGGTCATCGTGTTGTTGCCGGTGGAAATATTTTTAAGGATTCAGCCGTTGTAACACCAGAGGTTATCAAACAGATCAAGGACTTGTCAGAGTTTGCTCCATTGCATAACCCTGGCCAAGCTGCTGGTATCGAAGCATTTGAGAAGATTCTTCCAGATGTTCCTCAGGTTGCTGTATTTGATACATCGTTCCATCAAACAATGGATCCCGTAAATTATCTATACAGTTTGCCATATGAATATTACGAAAAATATGGTGTTCGTAAGTTTGGTGCACATGGAACTAGCCACCGCTATGTTTCAAAGGCTGCTGCTGACTTCTTGGGCAAACCAATTGAAGATTTGAAGATCATTTCTGCTCACTTGGGTAGTGGTGCTTCAATCGATGCTATTAAAGGTGGCAAGTCTGTTGATACATCAATGGGATTCACACCGCTTGCAGGTATTACCATGAGTACACGTTCAGGTGATATTGATGCTTCATTGGTTGCATTCTTAATGCAAAAACTTAAGATCACTGATATTCAAGATATGATCGATATTCTAAATAACAAATCCGGATTACTTGGTATCTCAGGTGTTTCACCTGATATGCGTGATTTGATTGCTACAAAGGATGACAACAAGCGTTCTGAATTAGCAATTGAAATCTTCATTAATCGTATTGTTAAGTATATCGGTTCATATATTGCCTTACTCGGTGGTACAGATGTGATTCTGTTCACTGCTGGAATGGGTGAAGGAAATCCTTGGATCCGTGAATTGATCGCTAATAGCTTCAATTATATGGGTGTTAAGATTGATAAGGATGCCAACGAAAATGGCAAGGGAATCCGTAAGATCAGTACTGATGATTCATCAGTCGATGTATTAGTTGTTCCAACAGACGAAGAGTTAATGATTGTTCGTGATGTAGTTAGATTAACAAAATAGAAGACGGGGCTTAATTGTCCTGTCTTTTTTATTAAATCAAT
Organism: Companilactobacillus nodensis DSM 19682 = JCM 14932 = NBRC 107160; assembly: GCF_000615905.1. GTDB lineage: Bacteria > Bacillota > Bacilli > Lactobacillales > Lactobacillaceae > Companilactobacillus > Companilactobacillus nodensis. Next base: position 20,060 of record NZ_BAMN01000016.1, on the reverse strand, counting down.
TATCAAAAAATAAATTATATATTTATCAATTTTTAGCTATATATTTTAGAAAGCCTTTACATTTGTTCGCAAACTAGCTATATTTAGGTTGTAGGGAGTAACAATTTGAACGGAGGTCATAATATGACGAGAAAAGCTTATATGATTGGTACTGGTATCGGTAATTTAGCTGCAGGTATTTATTTGATCCGTGACGGTGGTTTCAAGGGTGACCAAATCACTATGATGGGACTGGAAGAACACGGTGCCAATGATGGTGCTGCAGTTTCTGACTATGAAAATGAATATAGTAATCAAGCCTTGTCCAATAACAAAGGTTTCTTGGCCAAAGGTGGTCGTATGTTGAATGAAGAAACATTTGAGAATCTTTGGGATGTTTTACGTTCAGTACCATCATTGGACAATCCGGGTCAAACAGTTACAGACGATATTCTTAATTTTGATCACGCACATCCAACACACGATGTGGGTCGTTTGATCGACCATAATGGACCACGTGTTAAGAACAATAAAGATAATTACAGACACATGCAATTCAACAATAAGGACAGAATGTTGTTGACTAAGTTAATGATGATGCCTGAAAAAGATGAGGAACGGCTAAATAATGTCAGCATTGCGGAGTATTTTGCAAGCAGCCCACATTTCTTCACAACTAATTTCTGGTACATGTGGCAAACAACATTTGCATTCAAACGTGCCAGTTCAGCAGTTGAATTACGTCGTTATATGAATCGGATGATTCTTGAATTCACACGTATCAATACATTGGAAGGTGTAACAAGATCACCATATAACCAATATGAAAGTATTATTTTGCCAATGCGTAAGTACTTGGAAGATCGTGGTGTAACATTCATTAATAATCGTAAAGTTACAGATATTGAATTCAAAGATACACCATTACAAGATGATATTATCGTTACTGGCTTGAAGTATGAAGAAGTAGATAATGATAATAAAGAAGGTCATCTCGATATTGATGAGAATGACTTAGTCTTTGATACTAATGGGTCAATTACTGATAGTTCATCGATTGGTGATATCAATACTGCAATTACTGAAAAAGATGAGTATGCTCCAAGTGCTGCACTTTGGAAGAAAGCCGCAAATAAATTCTATCAATTAGGTAATCCTGATAAATTCTTTGGTGATCGTACTCAAAGTGAATGGTTGAGCTTCACGGTTACAACTAATAATCATTTCTTACTTAACGAGATCTCACGTATTACAGAACAAGAACCTGGTAATGCCTTGAATACATGGATCGACAGTACATCTTTGATGTCGTTAGTTATTCACCATCAACCTCACTTTAAGGCACAAAAACCAAATGAATCAACATTCTGGGGTTACTTCATGTATCCACGTCGCAATGGGGATTATGTACAAAAACCAGTTATTGAGATGACTGGTAAAGAGATGCTTCAAGAATTACTGGGTCACTTGGCTGAAGTTGATCCAAGTAAAGATAACATCAAGAATCACACACAAGAAATTATGGATAGTATCGTTAATGTGATTCCTGTATATCTTCCATATGCTAGCGCAATGTTCAACCAAAGAGCGGTCGGAGATCGTCCAGATGTTGTTCCAAAGCACAGCAAGAACTTGGCATTTATCAGTCAATTCTGTGAACAACCATTTGATATGGTATTTACAGAGCAATATTCATTCAGAGCAGCTCAAAGAGCTGTATATACACTATTAGGAATTCCTTTGACAGAAATGACGCCAATGCATCACTATGAAAAGGATCCTAAGGTTATGGCTAGAGCTGCTAAAACAATGTTTAGATAGACATCAAAAATAGAATACTTTCGGGTATTCTATTTTTTGTGTCCTTGTGAAGCTACGTAACAATAGAAAATACTGTGCCAGTAGTAGTGATTGAATATTATTTCACAAAAATCACATTACAAATATACTATACAAATCGTAAAATATATGAAAACATTTTCACAATTAATTGTTGATATAACAATGATTATTGGTAGATATTTATACATTTTGGTAATATTATAAGATTTTAACTGAAAACCGTTGCTATATTTTCAAACAATGCTAAGATAGAGCGTGAAATATATAACGTGAATTAATTAACAAAATATTATTCTGTCTTGGAGGTATTGTAATGTTAAAGGATTCTAAAGAAGTAGTAGTTGAAAATAAAAAGGATCAAGTAGGTCCAGTTATTGATACTATGGTTGCCAAAGCACAAAAGGCTTTGAACGTCATGGATAGCTTCACTCAAGAGCAAGTCGATCACATTGTTCATCACATGGCAATTGCTGGATTGAATGCAAGTCTTGAATTGGCTAAGTTAGCACATGAAGAAACTGGTCGTGGAGTTACTGAAGATAAAGTTATCAAGAATATGTTTGCGACTGAGGAAATCTGGCACTCAATCAAACGTGATAAGACGGTTGGTATCATTGAAGATGATAAAGAACACCGTTTGATCAAGGTTGCTGAACCACTTGGTGTTCTGGCAGGTGTTACACCAGTCACTAATCCAACTTCAACGACAATGTTCAAGTCATTGATTGCATTGAAGACACGTAATCCAATTATTTTTGGCTTCCATCCTCAAGCACAGAAATCATCAGTGGCTGCCGCAAAAGTTATGTTAAAAGCTGCTGTTGAAGCTGGAGCTCCAGAGAATGTTATTCAATGGATCGAAAAACCAAGTATTGAAGCTACTTCAGCGCTGATGAATCATCCCGATGTTGCCAGTGTTCTAGCAACTGGTGGCCCTGGCATGGTTAAGGCAGCTTATTCAACTGGTAAACCTGCACTTGGTGTTGGACCCGGTAATGGACCAGCATATATCGAGAAGACAGCCAATATCAAACGTGCGGTCAATGATATCGTACTTTCCAAGACATTTGATAACGGTATGGTATGTGCGTCTGAAAACAGTGCAATCGTTGATCAAGATATTTATAAGGAAGTTAAAGAACAATTAGAAAAGAATAAGGTTTACTTCATTAAAAAGAGCGATCACAAGGCTTTGGCTGATGCAATGTTCAGACCTGAAGGCGGGGTTAAGGTCCAATCGCCGGCAAGTCAGCTGTAGAAATTGCCAAATTAGCGGGTATCAAGGTTCCTGATGATACTAAAGTCATCGGTGTTGAAATCACAGGAATCGGACCAAGTGAACCACTTTCAGCTGAAAAACTTTCACCAGTTCTATCAGTGTTCAAGGCAAAGGATCATAAAGATGCTTTTGACAAGGCTGACAGATTACTTCACTTCGGTGGACTTGGTCACACGGTCGCAATTCATACAATGGACGAAGATTTGGCAACAAAATTTGGTATTAAGATGAAAGCCAGTCGTGTCCTCGTTAATACACCTGCTGCCATTGGTGGTATCGGTAATCTGTATAATGAAATGATTCCATCATTAACATTAGGTACCGGTTCATGGGGTAAGAATTCAGTTTCACATAACGTTTCATCATTTGATTTGCTTAATATTAAGACGATTGCTAGACGGAGAAACAATATGCAATGGATCAAACAGCCTCGTGTTTACTTTGAAAAAACTTCAGTACGTTATCTTGAAGACTTACAAGGAATGAGTAGAGCTTTCATCGTCTGCGATCCAGTTATGGTTCAACTGGGGTACGTGAATACAATTGTTGATGAGCTAAAACGTAGTAAGACTAATGTTGAGTATTCAATGTTCTCAGATGTAGATTCAGTTGCTACAACTGACATGGTTCAGCGTGGGGTTACTCAAATGAAACTCTTCAAACCAGATACGATCATTGCCTTAGGCGGTGGAACGACAATGGATGCTGCTAAAGATATGTGGTTATTCTATGAGCATCCAGATGTTGATTTATTCGGTGCAAAACAAGGATTCATTGATATTAGAAAACGTGCTTACAAATTCCCTAAACCTGAGAAGATACAATTTGTTGCCATTCCAACGACTTTTGGAACAGGTTCAGAAGTTACACCATTCACCTCATTAACTGATTCTAAAACTGGTGTTAAATATCCAATTGCTGATTATTCATTGACACCTGATGTTGCTATTGTCGATTCACAATTTGTTGAGACGATGCCAAAGGATGTAATTGCTGAATCAGGGATGGATGTTTTGAACAATGCCATCGAGTCTTATGTTTCAAATATGGCATCTGATTACACACGTCCATATGCATTGCAAGCTATCAAGTTGGTCTTCGATAATTTGGCTAAGGCATACAACGGAGATCCTGATGCACAGGCAGAAATGCACAATGCTTCAACTCTAGCCGGTATGTCATTTGGTAATGCCTTTGCTGGTGTTGGTCATTCAATTACTGATGTCTTGAACAATGAGTTTGGCATCAGACATGGACTTGCTTCGATCATTGCTTTGCCACAAGTTATCAGATATAACTTTGAACAACCTACAAAGATTGCTATGTGGCCTAAGTATGAGAACTTCAGAGCTGATGAAGATTATGCGACAATCGCACGTTCAATTGGTTTAAATGGAAAGAACAATGAAGAATTACGTGATGGTTTGATTAATAAAATCATTGATTTGGCACATCGTGTTGATGTTAAGTTGAGTCTAAAAGACAATGGTATCAACAAAGCTGACTTTGATAAGAAAGTTGACTCATTAGCTGAGTCAGCCTTCGCAGATCAATTCTCATTTGCTAATCCTAAGGAACCATTGATTGCTGAATTGAAACAGGTTTTGTTGAATGCTTATGAGGGTAAGGATATTAAATAGGGTTTTATTTCTTTTGCCGCTTCCGGTTACAAATATTTCATCTGCCGTGGGGACCGGTTCGAGCCAAGGTCTCGAACCTCGACTTGAATCTTTTCTTCGAAAATCTCCAAGCTCGTCCCTGGTGTAAGAACGGAGAGACCACCGTTCAACACCATTTCACGGCTGATGGAATATTTTTACCTTCCAGCTAGGTTTCTGTAGTATGTTAATCTGACGAGATCCATCTAATATTTATAGAACATGTATATGAGCCGGAGGTTGAAAGTGATGATTCGGCAGTGACCGTGGTGTTAGGCGGTGAGTTGACCGCCTTACAGCACAGGACGACTTTTGAAATCTGCGGTTTATGCGGAGTTCAAAATCGAGTCTTCAGACCGTACTTTGGCTGAAGACGGTCCCACTGCGAATCAATCACTTTCAACCGTAGGCGGCAAATACTGAACGGAATAAAAAAGCTTCCGACTATTAATCAATAGCCGAAAGCTTTTTTTTCGATTAAAACTTATTTACAAAATCGTCGATTTCTTTTAGATATGTTTCTTTTTGAAAATCACTGATCCAAGAAGTTTCAAATGAATTCTTCGCAAATGTTACTAATTGTTCAGCAGTTAAATTGTAATTTTTTGCCAGAGCTTCGTAGTTGTCAGCTATGTAGCCACCGAAGTAGGCAGGGTCATCAGAATTAATGGAAACTTTAACGCCTTGTTCCATCAGTTCGATCATTTCTTTACCCTTCATATCGTTAGTTACAAAACCGTTAGATAGTGGACAACTTGTTAGTCCTAATTTCTTTTGATTGACCCAATCGACTAAGTCTTGGTTTTCGACGATATTAGTTCCATGGTCCAAGCGTTCGACTTCGATGACCTCTAAGGCTTGTTTGATATGATCAATTGAATCTACTTGGTCAATATCGGCGTGCATAGTCGTGTGATAGCCCTGAGATGTGGCGTCACTGTATGGACGAGCAAACTTCAATGGTGGGTTGTGATGTTCGTCTGAGTCGAGTCCTACACCGAGAATCATGTCACGATATGGTTCTGCCATTTTGAGTACTTCGTTGGCTGACTTAGATGACATGTCACGTAAGAAGCACATGATCAAATGTGCATCCACATTGAAAGCACTAGCGTCGACGCAAGCACGATGATATCCGTGGATAAATGTTTCAAAAGAAATTCCACGTGTTAAATGTGCTTGAGGATCGAAGAACATCTCGACATGTCGTACACCATTTTGTTTGGCTCGTTTTAAGTATTCCATTGCTAATTGATAAAAGTCATCTTCTGTTTGTAAAACATTCATTCCAGGGTAGTAAACGGCCAGAAAAGATGCCAAGGAATCATAATCATATGATTTGCGAACATCTTCTATAGTAGTTTGACCGATATCGATACCGTTCTTTTGTGCTAATTTTAATTTCAATTCAGGTTCGAGCGTTCCTTCCAGATGTAAATGAAGTTCAGCTTTTGGTAATCCTTCTATGAATTCTCTCGTAATTGTTTTGGGTAACAAGTTGATTAGCTCCTTAATCTGTATTGTTTTACAATGTTAAGAATAACAAGGATAAAATTATTAATCAACCGTTTGAAACATAAAAATATTTGTTAAATACGAACAATAGAAAAATATTTATAAAATTCAATCGTGTTTTACTTGATATTATTATATAAATTTGAGATACTTCTGTTGTAAACGAGTATGAGAATTGTACTTAACGCAAAAGGAGATTAAATAAAATGGATACCTCAATGAACCAAAGAAGTTTTATTGAAAAGTTATTCCATCTTCAAGAGAATGGAACAACCGTGATACGTGAAGTTTTGGCCGGACTAACAACATTTGTTTCGATGGCGTATATCTTGTTCGTTAACCCACAAGTATTAGGGGATGCGGGAATGAACAAGGGAGCTGTTTTTACAGCGACTGCTTTATCAGCAATCTTAGGTTCAGTATTAATGGCATTATTAGCAAATTATCCAATCGCAATTGCACCCGGACTTGGGGACAATGCATTCTTTACTTATTCAGTTGTACTAGCCATGGGTATTCCTTGGCAAACAGCAATGGCTGGAGTATTTATTTCCAGTATCTTGTTCTTGATCCTCTCATTAGTTAAATTACGTGAAATTGTTATTGATGCAATTCCTCATGATTTAAAACTAGCGATGGCGGCTGGTATTGGTATTTTTATTGCTTTCGTTGGATTCCAGGGTGGTGGTCTTATCACCGGTAGTAAGTCAACACTTGTTGCCATGGGATCATTTACAGTACCAACTACTTGGTTAACTATTTTTGGATTAATAGTAACTGGTGGATTGATGGCTAAAAAAGTTCCAGGTTCAATTTTCATCGGTATGGTTTTAACAACTATTCTAGGTTTGGTAACGAAGTTAATTCCATTACCAACACATATTGTTTCAACGATTCCAAGTATGAAACCTACATTTGGTGTCGGAGTAATGCATCTGGGAGATATTATTACAAAACCTCAATTGTGGGCAGTTGTTCTTATATTCCTACTAGTTGCATTCTTTGATACTGCCGGTACTTTGATTGGTTTGGCATCACAAGCTGGATTCATGAAGGACAACAAGATGCAAGAATCGGTGGTGCATTGATGGCCGATTCGATTTCTATGCTTGGTGGCTCTGTAATGGGTACAACTCCAACAGCAGCGTATGTTGAATCAAGTGCTGGTATTGCCATTGGTGGACGTACAGGTCTTACTTCATTAGTTGTGGGTGTTCTATTTGCACTAGCAATGTTCTTCTCACCACTACTGACTGTTGTTACTTCTAATGTCACAGCACCAGTATTGATCATCGTTGGTATCTTGATGGCACAATCAATGAAAGAAATCGATTGGAGCAAATTTGAAATTGCTATGCCTGCCTTCTTAACAATCGTCGGTATGCCGCTTACTTACAATATTTCTTATGGTATTGCCTTTGGATTCTTAGCTTACCCACTTACAATGATGGCTGCGGGTAGAAGAAAAGAAATTAATCCAATTATGTATATCTTATTCTTTGTATTTATTATCTTGCTTTACACAATTAATATCTTACCTAAATAGGAGGCACTACCTTGTTAGATTTGAATGATTTCAAAGACTTGATTCGAGCTGGAGCGGCTGAAATTCCAGCTGATACGATTATCAAAAATGGACAATTAGTAAATGTTTCAACCAAAGAAATTTATCCGGCACAAGTTGCCATCTACAAAAATAAAATTGTTGCTGTTGATGAAGATGTTTCAGAATACTTTGGTGATTACACTAAAGTGATCGACGCAGAAGGTAAGTACTTGGTTCCTGGTATGATCGACGGTCATATTCATGTTGAATGTAGTAAGTTAAGTATGACGAGCTTCGCTCATGCGGTTGTTCCACATGGTACAACAAGTATTATTTCAGGATTAGATGAGTATATTTCAGTAATTGGTCTGAAAGGCCTCAAAGAAATCTTTAAAGAAATCGATCAATCAGATTTGAAACTGTTCTGGGGTGCTCCATTCAAGACACCCTATACAATTCCACAATCGACGATCGCTGAAAATATTGATTCTGACATGCAATCAGAATTGCTTAAGCATTCCAACGTCTATGGTGTTTGGGAAACAGTCCGTGAAGACATCCAAGAATTGGATGACGACACATTGAAGACTATGTTATACGCCAAAGAGGCTCATAAGCCTGTTTGGGGATGTTCTCCTATGGCACGTGGTACCAAACTCAATCAATACTTGATGAGTGGTGTCCGCGTTGATCACGAAAGCTACGATCATGAGGAATTGTTAGAAAAAGCTCGTAAAGGTATGAACGTTGTTGTTAGAGAATCATCAGTTACACATTTCTTAAAGGAAAATATTCGTGCCATCACTGAAAACACTGCCGATGTTGCTCGCCATGTTAGTTTTTGTACGGATGACGTTACAGCCACTGATATTGCTGAACTTGGTCATTTGGATCACGTAGTTCGTTTGGCAATTCAAGCGGGTGTTCCACCATTGACTGCTATTCAAATGGCAACAATCAATTCTGCTGAAGCATATCGAATTGACGACCAGGTTGGAATGATCGCGCCCAATCGTGATGCAGATATTTTATTTGTGGAAGACTTGAATAAGTTTGAAATTTCAGAAGTTATTTCCAAAGGTAAAGTCGTTGATGCAAATGCTGTTCCAGAAATGAAGTATTCAGAAGATATTATGACTTCTGTTAAAGCAGATCACTTAAAAGCAGCCGATTTTATTTATAATGTAGATATCGAAAATGGTACCGCTGATGTTGAAACCATTAAGAGTGTCGGTCCTTTCGTTAGAAAACGTCGTGATGTTGAATTAGTAGTAAAGAATCATGAGATTCAAATCGATCCAGCCAAAGATGTGGCATTGGTATCCGTAATTGAAAGATTTGGTATCAATGGTAATAAATCGTTAGGGTTCACATCGGGCTGGGGACTTAAAGCTGGTGCAATGGCATCGACCGCTGCACCGGATGATAATAATTTAATCGTTATGGGCGTGGATGCAGAAGACATGGCATTCGCAGCTAATGAATTGATAGTTCGTGGTGGCGGACAAATCGTTGTTAAAGATCATCAAGTCCTCAGTTTCTTGCCATTACCAATTGCCGGAATTGTTTCTGAAGCAAGTCCTGCGGAAGTGGTTAAGCAAGAAAAGAGTATCCTCAAAGCTGCGCGTGATTTAGGAAGTAAAGTTGACGATCCAATGTTCTATATGACATTTCTACCAATTACTGCTATTCCAGATTTGGCAATTACGGATCTTGGTCCGACAGATTGTATTGGTTTGAAATTATTTGATCCTATTTTAAGCGTTAAAAAAAGCTAGCCGATTGGCTAGCTTTTACTATTTCCATTTATTAATAAGTTTGTTGGTCTCTTTGGTATTATTCGTAAAGACACTATCAAATTTATAAACATTTAATGCATTGTAGTTATCGTTATAAGTATTGAGAGTCCAGGCATTGGTTTTGAATCCATTGTCATGGGCTTTTTTGATGAGTTTCTTTGTCCATTGAGTTTGATCAATCGAGATGAATTTAATATACCGAGGTGCATTATCGATTTCTTCATTGTATTGTCTTTCGGTGACAGAATCTAACAGCCAGAGGATCGGAATGTTCTTTTGAGCTTTCTTGCTATGGAACTCTTTAATACCTGGGATGCTTGAGTCTTGCATTAATGATATTTTTGTTCATTTTATATTTATTCAGAACCTTTGACTAGGGCCTTTTCAGTATCAGTATTATCGCCAGCATTCTTTTTTGTTTCTATAATATAATGAACATTTTGTTTGTAGCGTTTGAAGATGTCACTTAGCTGATGTAATTTCTCGCCATTAATCAGTTTTACTTTAGATAATTCTTTAGATGTTGAATCAGAGATTTTAAGATTTTTACCAGTGGTACGTTTCAAGTTGTCATCGTGTGAAACATACAATTTGCCATCCTTACTTAACCAAACATCTTGTTCGATATATTGGCTTCCATCTTTGATAGCAGTATTGTAACCAGCAAATGAATGTTCAGGTTGATTATATGGGCTACCGCGATGTGAGAAGACGAGTGGTAATTCTGGCGCGGCATGATTAACACTTGTTTCGATGGATGTGAGGTTCCTTGCTTTAACGGTAGCCTTTGCCGTTACACCAGTAGCAGTTAGACCGATGAATATGGCCACAAGGCCAGCAATGATAGATGATTTTTTCATAGTTATTCCTTTAAATGTTAAATAGTTTCATGTGCTCTTGAAGATATTTACCGGTAATACTATTGCTTGCCGCACAAATATCTTTTGGAGTTCCACTGGCTATAATTTTACCACCGTTGATACCACCTTCAGGGCCAAGATCATTAATATAGTCAGCGTTAGCAATAATATCTAAATCATGTTCAATAACAATAACTGTAGCATGATTATTAATTAATTTATTAAAGACATTTATCAAAACTGAAACATCCTTAGGATGAAGACCGACACTAGGCTCATCGAAGACAAATAATTGATTCTTTTGGCTTCGCTTCATATAAGTAACTAGTTTGAGACGTTGAGCCTCACCACCAGATAGGGTAGGAGTGCTTTCGCCGAGTTCTAAGTAACTCAAGCCAATTTCATTCAGAGTATCAATGGTACCTTCAATATTGGACTCATCCTTGAAGAATTCAGCAGCTTCGGTAATTGACATGTTTAATATTTCAGCAATATTTTTACCGTGCCAAGTAATTGCCAAGATATCCGAGTTGTAACGATTACCGTTGCAGACGGGGCAAGTTTCAACCATGTCCGGAAGGTATTGGATATCCAGAGTGATTACACCAGTACCGCCACAGTTAGGACAGGCACCTTCTTTATTATTGTAAGAAAAATAACTAGAAGTGTACTTTTTGGCTTTGGCTTGGTCAGTTCCAGCAAATAGTTTGCGGACCTTATCGAGTATCTTGGTATATGTAGCGACGGTGGAACGGACATTTTTACCGATTGGTGTTGAATCGACAGTTAGGACATTTTTAATACCATCAGTATCGAGTTTTTTAACGAAACTTGGCATCGGGTCACCATTTATTCTGTCTTCAAGAGCATTGATGAAACTGTCGAAGACGAGTGTGGTTTTACCTGATCCGGACATACCAGAGACGACATTCAATGATTCTTTACTGAACTTTGCTTTCATATTGTGAATGTTGAAGCGGTCACTGATTTCTACATCGATTGTTCCCTTATTAAAGGGTTCAATATGTTTGTGCTGAATTATATTAGCCTTACCAGTTAAGTAGGGTTCAATCACTGAGTCTTGATTATTCTTGATATCTTCGACCGTACCTTGCGAGATGACTTTCCCACCACTAGCACCGGATGATGGACCAATTTCAATGACATAGTCAGCGGCAGCAATGATACTAGTATCGTGATCGACCACGATTAGTGAATTACCAAGTTTAACCAATTCGCGCAGAATCTTGATTAATCCTGTGACATTAGCTGGATGCAAGCCAACGCTGGGTTCGTCCAAGACGTACAGGACACCAGTCATTTGGTTACGGATAGTTCTAGCTAATTGAATTCGTTGCAATTCACCGGTTGATAAAGTATTACCGGCACGTGTCAAAGTCAGGTAGTTTAATCCTAGATCATCGATCGGTTGTAGTAACTCCAATAATTCGTTAGTTAGATTTTTACCCAATTTTTGCATATCTTCAGGTAACCAGTTTAGAATTTCCGCGCAGAAGTCTTGTAGTTGATTAATGCTTAGTTGGCAAACTTGAGCAATGTTTTTGCCGACTAACTCATTATTGAATAATTTGGGATCAAAGCGACTGCCTAAACAATTAGGACATTCCTTAGTCGAGTAGAATCGGCCCAAGCGTTTTAATGTATTTTCATTTTTGGCGCTCTTCAAACTGTGTTTTACAGAATCGATAGCATTTTCGTACAGTGCATTTAGTTTGAATGACTTACCAGTTGATGTAGGAACGATGACTTCTCGTTTGACACCTTTACCGTTAATAACGATATCTTTTTCTTTATCGGTCAATGTGTCAAACGGAACGTTGATTCTAACTCCTAATTGTTCGGCAAGCTCTATTTGAAGTGAACGTCCAGGTAGGCGCCATGAACGGACAGCTCCTTGGGAGATAGTCAGAGTCTTGTCAGGGATGATCTTATCAAGCTCAATCGTCTTAAGAAATCCTGTACCTTGGCAAGTTGGGCAAGCCCCAGTTGAATTGAAGGCAAAGTCTTCTGCACCGAATGCCATGAAATGAACATGGCAAACTGGGCAAGTCAAAACACCCATCTCGTCATCTGATGTAGGTAAGTCCATAACTTGAGATATTTTTAGAGTAGGGTCCAAGCGATGTCCATTAGGACATTTGACAGAAGCAAGTCTAGAGAACATTAGTCGTAGGATGTTCAAGCTTTCTGTCATTGTTCCGACTGTTGAACGAACACCAGGGACTACGGGTCTTTGGCGTAAAGCAATTGTTGAAGGGAGGTTTTTGATTTCTTTGACATTTGAACGTCCCATTTGGGTGATACGTCTTCTAGTGTATGTTGATAGAGCGTTGAGATATTTTCTAGCACCTTCAGAATAGATGGTGTCCATTGCGAGGGATGATTTTCCTGATCCGGAAACACCGGTGATCGCCACGAATGAATTTAGTGGAATATCTATATTTAAGTTTTTGAGATTGTTGGCATTTGCACCACGAACCTCGATATTATCTGGAATATAATTCTTATGTCTGATTGCCATTTTTTGCTCCTCCCATTTTGCATTAATATTCTAACATTGATGGCAATTATATTGTGAAATTAGAATTTTTGAGGAATATGAATCCCACCGTGTCAAGGAGTATACATGTGAAATCACTACCATATATGGTTAAGACTTATATTTGTATACAATATCTAGTCATGAAGTGGTATTATAGTGAATGTTGATTTTTTACAGATTATTTAATGAATTGGTTGGAGGAGAATAATGATGATCGTATTGAGCGGCACTATTGGAGCCGGTAAGAGTTCATTGGCAACTATTTTGTCAAAACATTTAGGAACAGAGGCATTCTATGAACAAGTAGATAACAATCCCGTGTTACCACTTTTTTATGCTGATCCTAAAAAATATGCATTTCTATTACAAATTTACTTTTTGAACAAACGTTTTGAGTCTATCAAACAAGCAATGGTGGATGATAATAATGTATTGGACCGTTCAATTTACGAGGATTCATTATTCTTCCATATGAACGCTGATATGGGACGTGCTACACCACAAGAAGTTAAAGTTTATGATGAATTGCTAGACAATATGATGCAAGAATTACCATTTGCTGCTGCTAAAAAAGCTCCTGATTTGCTAGTTCATATCGATATTTCATATGATACGATGATCAAGCGCATTGAGAAACGTGGTCGTGATTACGAACAACCAGAACAAGATCCATCATTGGTTGAGTACTACCATAACTTACTTGGCCGTTATGATGGCTGGTATGATGACTATGATTACAGTCCTAAGATGAAGATTGATGGAGACAAGTATGACTTCGTTGAGAATCCAGATGATCTCCAAAAAGTGTTAGACCAAATCGATGCTGAATTGGCAAAACACCGAATTACAGCAAATAACTAATATTAAAATTAGAAGAAGCCATTTGGCTTCTTTTTTTATTTGATGTCTAATCTAAAATACGTTAATCTATTTAAGACAGTTTTTCTGGTAACCTGTCCAAAATAAAAACAGTGGGGGATTTTTTTCTATGAACAAATTAAAGACTAGGGATATAACTCAGTTAGCAATTATTGCTGCCTTGTATGTGGCGGTGACGGCTGCACCTGGACTATCAGCCTTTTCGTATGGCCCAGTTCAGTTTAGGGTTTCTGAGATCCTGATGTTATTGCCATTTTTCAATCACAAGTACAGTTGGTCATTGATCATTGGATGTTTTATTTCCAATATCTTCAGTGTTACAGCTATCGATATGATAGTTGGTACACTAGCAACAGCCGTAGCTTGTTACTTGATTACACTGGTTCCATCTAAGATGAAATGGATCTGGACAGTTCCAGTAATCTGTGCCGTTGTTAACGGAATTATCGTTGGTGCGGAATTACATTTTGTCTTGAAGATACCATTTTGGATCAACGCTGGATCAGTGGCACTTGGCGAAGTTGTCGTAGTTGCGATTGGAGCTGCAATTTTTTATTTCTTAATGAAAAACCGCAATTTCAGTAAATTAATTAATTAAGACTATAAAGGGGGAAGTGATTCCTCCTTTTTTTTGTTATAATCATCATTATAAAGATTGTGAGGAGATGTTTTTATGAATATCGGAATCTTTACCGATACATACTTCCCTCAAGTTAGTGGAGTAGCTACATCGATCCAGACATTAAAGAACGATTTGGAACGAAAAGGAAATTCGGTTTATATTTTTACAACGACTGATCCTAATGTTTCTAAAAAAACAATTGAACCAAATATTTTCCGTGTAGGAAGTGTTCCGTTCATATCATTTACTGATAGAAGAATTGCCATTAGAGGAATGTTCCATGCGGTTGATCTTGCTAAGGAATTGAAGCTAGATATTGTTCACACGCAGACGGAATTCTCAATGGGAATGATGGGTAAATTTGTTGCAAAGCAATTAAAGATACCGTTTGTTCACACGTATCACACAATGTACGAGGATTATTTACACTATGTCTTGAATGGACATTTACTCAAGCCATATCATGTTAAGCAAATGTCACGAATGTTCTTAAAAAATGCTTCGGGCGTTGTTGCTCCAAGTAAACAAGTTAAATCGACACTAGATCGATATGATGTACCGGCACCAATTTCAATTATTCCAACTGGAGTTGACTTGTCAGAGTACACTAAGCCAGTCAATGCGTTAGATATACGTGAACAACTTGGCATTTCAGAAGATACACCAGTTATTTTGATGTTGAGTCGGATCGCCTTGGAAAAGAAAATTGATCACATGCTTAGATCAATGCCAGAATTATTAAAGTACAATCCGGACATTAAATTAGTTATTGTCGGTGATGGACCAGATATGGATGAACTAGTTCAAATGTCTAAAGACTTAGGTATCAGTGATAGTGTCACTTTTACCGGTGAAGTTGATCATGATAAAATCTCACCATATTACCATATGGCGAATATTTTTGTGTCCTCGAGTGATACGGAATCTCAAGGATTAACATACATTGAGGCCATTGCTTCAGGATTGAAGATCGTAGTTAGAAGTGCACCGTACACAGATCAGCTTTTGACAGATCCTTCAGTTGGTGTAACATTCTCTCAAGACAGTCAGTTAGTACCTAGAATTATTGCCTACCTTGATCACCCGAGCTCATTTGATGATCGTGATGCAAGGCAGAAGATCCTTTACAATATTTCTTCGGATAGTTTTGGTAATTCTATTTTAGATTTCTACCATCGCTCAGAAGAATACTTTGTCAGGGAAGAACTTTCAGATTCGTCAATAGATCCGGAGGAGTATTCGAATGATTAAGATAACAATGTTTTCATCAGCAGATAAAGTTGCCGGACAAGGTGTCGGCAGTGCCTACAAAGAATTGATCAACTTGCTGAAAGAACGTTTAAGTGACAAATTCGAGATCAAAATAAACGATTATGGACGCAGTGATTTGAGTCATTATCATACGATCGATCCGCAGTTCTATCTTTCAACCTTTTCTAAAAAAAGAGGCCGTAAGATAGGCTATGTTCATTTTTTGCCAGAAACACTTGAAGGTAGTATAAAGTTGCCTGAACCTGCTAAGTCAATCTTCTATAAATACGTAATTAATTTTTATAAGAGAATGGATCAAATAGTTGTTGTGAATCCAACTTTTATTGATAAACTAGTGGCTCATGGACTTGATCGTAAGAAAATCAAATATATTCCTAACTTTGTTTCGACTGAGAACTTTTATGAGAAGTCTGCTGAAGAGAAAAAGGCTTTTCGTAAAAAGATCGGTGTACCTGAAGACAAGTTCATCGTTTTCGGTGATGGACAAGTTCAAGAACGCAAGGGTATCGATGATTTTTACAAATTAGCTAAGGGTAATCCAGATATCCAATTTATTTGGGCAGGTGGATTTTCATTTGGTAAGATCACTGATGGATATGACCGCTACAAGGACATGATCGATAATGCTCCTAAGAATATGAAGTTTACTGGTATCGTTGATCGCAATGAATTGGTTGATTATTATAATGCTTGTGATTTATTCTTGTTGCCATCGTATGATGAACTGTTCCCAATGTCTGTATTAGAGGCATTTGCTTGTGGTGCACCTGTATTATTGAGAGATTTGGATCTTTATCGTGCTATAATCTATGGATATTATCAGCCAGCTAGAAATTATTCAGATATGAATGATTTTATTAACAAGGCTGCAGCACACAGAGATATTCTTAAGGCTTTTAAGAAGAAGTCTCGAGAAGCCACTGAACAGTATTCAGAGGATAATTTAAGTAAGATTTGGTATGAATTCTATACTGACCAATATAAAATCGCTAAACGGGATAAATAATGAGTAGAAAAAATATAGTTGCATTATTTGTAATGCTGGGGCTAGGAATCAGTATTTTTTGGTGGGAAGCTAGAAAAATTGATTTCCGGTCACTGGTTACAACTTTTAAGAGTTTAAATTATGGCTGGTTAGCGTGGCACTCTTATCAATTCTTTTGTCTTATGCAGTAGAGGCGTTGGTACTTCATACGCTGTTAAAAAAGAAGGAAGATCGAAAGTTTGGTGTTTGGGAAATGTATCGTATTCCCCTTATCCAGGCACTTTTTAATGCTATAACACCTTTTTCTTCTGGTGGACAACCAGCTCAACTAGTTGGTTTGATGCAGTCTAAGATTGATCCTGGACGAGCAAGTTCAGTATTGTTGATGAAGTTTATTATTTACCAAGCAATGGTATTGGTTAATTTCGTTGTTGCAATGGTAGTGAGTTTTAGGAGTGTTGCACAACATTTCTCGGGACTTGCTACTTTAATTTTGTTTGGAATGGTCATTCATTTGATTACCATCTCATTTTTGCTAATGGTCATGTATTATTATGATTTCACTAAGAAAATGGTTCATGTTATTCTTAAACCTATTTTGTTTTTTCTAAAAGAGGAGAAACGTGATAGAATTTTAAAGTCAACTATTGAAAGTATTGATAGTTTCTACAATGAGAGTTTAGTATTAAAGCGTGAGAAGAAAAAAGTTATCAAAGCGTCATTACTAACGATTGTTCAACTATTCTTATACTATTTTGTAGTTTATTTCGTACTGTTGGCACTCAATTGTGATCATGTAAATGTTGTTGATGTTTTAGTGATGCACATAATGATTGTAATGATCACATCTATTTTTCCGATTCCTGGGGGTTCAGGTGGAGCGGAATTTAGTTTCAAAACACTGTTTGCTGGATTCATTCCTTCACCATCAGGTTTGATTCTAGGTATGTTTTTATGGAGATTTATTACATATTATTTGGGGATGTTTTTGGGGATTATTGCGGTTTCGAAGAAACCCAAAATTAAATGAGACATCGTAAAAGTTGTTAGTAAATCTATGGAGCGTAAATAATGAAGCGTATTGCTAAAAGTATTTCTAATTTTTTAAATACTAGGCTGGGATTCGTAGTCTTGGCTGTACTTTTATACACTATTAAAACTGTATATGCCTATCAAAATAAGTTTAACTTAGGTGTTAAAGGGTCGATTCAGACATTCTTGATGATAATTAACCCAATACCGATAATGTTATTGCTATTTGGTATCGCGTTATATATGAAAGGGAGAAAGTCATACATATTCTTATTGATAGTTGATTTCTTGGATACTGTATGGTTATTCTCTAATATTTTGTACTATCGTGAATTCTCGGATTTTCTAACAATGGTTCTGATCAAGGGTTCAGGCTCAGTTTCCAATAACCTAGGTAAGAGTATTCTTGGAATCGTTAAGCCAACTGACTTCTTGGTCTTCTTAGATGTCTTGATATTAGTACTATTGCTTGCATTCCATGTGATAAGAATGGATGTTAAGCGACTGAATTGGAGAATTCCAGTATTGATAAGTTCACTTGCGGTTCTTCTATTCGGTGCCAACTTGACGCTAGCTGAAAGTGATCGTTCACAATTATTAACAAGAACATTTGATAATAACTACATTGTTAAGTACTTAGGACTTAATGTTTTTAATATTTATGATGTAGTTAAAACTTCGCAAACTAATGCTGTTAAGGCACAGTCTAAGAGTTCAGACCTGGATTCGATAGAGAAGTATATGAAGAACAACTATGTGACACCAAATGTTGAATACACAGGTGTAGCTAAGGGTAAGAATGTCTTTGTCATTCATTTGGAGAGTCTTCAACAGTTTATGATCGACTTCAAGTGGGATGGGGAAGAAGTAACTCCTAATTTGAATAAACTTTATCATGAGGACGATACTCTAAGTTTTGACAACTTCTTTAATCAAGTTGGACAGGGTAAGACTGCCGATGCTGAATTGATGTTGGAGAACTCATTGTTCGGATTACCAGAAGGTTCAGCTATGGTTACTGATGGTACAACTAATACATTCCAGGCAGCACCAGCTATTTTGGACCAACATGGTTATACTACAGCTTCATTCCATGGGGATGTTCCAAGTTTCTGGAACCGTGATAATGCATATAAGTCATGGGGATACGACTACTTCTTCAGTTCAGATTACTATAAGATCAAGAAGGACTATGAAGTCGGTTATGGTATGAAGGATAAGATTTTCTTGAAGGATTCGGCTAAGTATGTTGAACAATTGCCGCAACCATTCTATGCAAAACTAATTACTGTAACCAACCACTATCCATATACATTGGATAAGAAGAACCAGAGTATATCTAAGACGGATACTGGGGATAAGACGGTTGATGGATACGTTCAGACAGCTAGATACTTAGATGAGTCTATCGGTGAGTTCATGAACTGGATGAAGGAAACGGGACTCGATAAGAATAGTATGGTCGTATTATATGGTGATCACTATGGTATTTCAGATAACCATAAGAAAGCTATGTCTAAGTTAACTGGAATCAAAGGATTCAATGACTTTGACAACGCTCAATACCAACGTGTACCGTTTATGATTCATATGGATGGACTAAAAGGTGGAATCAACCATACTTATGGTGGTGAAATTGATGTTCTTCCAACACTGTTGAACTTACTAGGCGTAAGCGACAAGAATATGATTCAATTTGGTAGTGATCTATTATCTAAGGATCACCCACAAGTTGTAGCATTTAGAAATGGTGATTTTGTTACTCCAAATATCACCAAAGTCGGAAGTTCCTACTATAATACCAAGACGGGTAAAGTGGATAAGAAGATACCTGCGACTGAGAAAGCTAAGTTATCTAATAAGGTTACAACTGAACTTTCTCTATCTGATCGTGTAATAAATGGTGATCTACTAAGATTCCATACTGTACCTGGATTCACCAAAGTAAATAAAAAGGACTATTCATATAAGAAGAGTACTGCATTGAAAGAGCTCAAGAAGGCTAGAGGTAAGAACGGAACTAGTTTATTAGCCCAAAATGATAACAAGTCAATGCTAGATCTCTATACCACTGACGCACCAGAACTAAGCAGTGACAAGTAAATAGCAACTTTGATACCAAAGACACAATCGTCTTTGGTATTTTTTTATCTAGACAATTTGGAGCAAAACGTAGTATTATTAGTAGGTAATCAACAATACCAATTATGATGTTGAAATTAATTGAAC
>NZ_BAMN01000017.1 GCF_000615905.1 Companilactobacillus nodensis DSM 19682 = JCM 14932 = NBRC 107160 | reverse complement strand
AAGCGTTTTATTGAGTTTTAGCTAAATTTCGAAGTTTCTAAATCCTGTTAAATCAGTATTTAGAGACTTTTTTGTTTTTTAAAAAAAGATCAAATTGAATAAAAGTAAAAGATACTTTGCACGAATTTTGCACGGACTATTTAGGAATATTATTTAAACGTTGAATAAAATCCTGGGGGATTTTTGAATTACTTAGAAATTTTGTGAACAACTTTTTATCGTTAATCGTCCCAGTATTGGTTTTTTCCCATTCTTTTAATTGAATTATTAAATTATCTAGTTGAGTACTTTTCATGGTTATAGATAGTACTACTAGGAATGCGAATGGATCATTTGTACATAATTTGTCTGTGTAGAACTCATTCTTAGTGATGACATTAGGAGTTATAAAAAGTTTCAAGCTCTTATATTTAAGTTTAGTTTTTGAGTTAAAATGAACCATTCTTCTCCCGTGGGCCAAGGTATTTCTAAAATCTGAAATAATTGAAATTATATTACGAGTGAATTCTATTAATTCTTCTCTTTCATTACGATTATTTGAAAATATTTCTTTGTTAGGGGATATCAGTTGTTGAGCCACATAGTCGGATTGGTCAAATTTAAACATTGAAAACAACATTCTAGTTTGTCCCAGTGTTATGTTATTTACTAGCACCCATGGTGGGATATCGTTGTAATGATTTTTATAATATTTAACCGGATCGTCATGGCAATCAATAATCTTTTTATTTATAAATCCTGTTATTTGTTTTGCTTTATTTTTATTTCTATAATTATAAGGATTGAGATAATCGGATGTTCTTATTCCAATATCCTTTGAAAGAGTGTAGGATATGGATTCTTTGAGCTTTTGTTCAAATATAATAGTGTATTTAAAAAGAATATTTCTGAAATCAGTCTCTATTAGTTTATATTTATATAAATCGTTAATAGATGTATCGCGCTCGAAGAGAGATTTGTTAGAAATGTAAAAATCACCTTTGTATCTATTGATTAACGTATAATAACCATTTTCTTTTAGGAGATTTATAGCATCAGTTTCATTTTCTATTATCATATTTTTTGATCTTAAGTTTTTTATCAATGAACCGTATGTTTGAAATTTGGGAATGTTTTTGGACAACGAAAAACACCTCACGGTAATTAATTACCATGAGGTGTTTTCACGACCTGAATATGAATACAGGCATTTCAACATAGTCAAATGATAATTTAATTATTATTTTTTGTCAATTAAGTTGTACATTATTTAGAACCACTCATTAATTGACACGTTACTTTAAATTACGTAACCATTTTCAATTATTTTTAAAATAAATATATAAGAGGTACTAAAATGAAACGCATAGTAGCAGGAATAGTCGCACACGTAGATGCCGGTAAAACAACTTTGTCAGAAGCAATGTTGTACCAAACTGGTGAATTGAGAAAGCTAGGTCGAGTGGATAACGGCGATGCTTTTTTGGATTCTGACAAGTTGGAGAAGCAACGTGGCATCACGATTTTTTCTCACCAAGCTAGTCTAAAATATAACGACTTGGAATTAACTTTATTAGATACACCAGGTCATGTGGATTTTGCATCACAGACTGAACAAGTTCTGAGCGTCTTGGACTATGCGATTTTAGTTGTTTCTGCGACTGACGGTATTCAAGGTTATACGCGCACTCTTTGGCGATTGCTGGAACACTACAATGTACCAACATTTATCTTTGTGAATAAGATGGATGCAACTGGCGCTGATCAAGGTCGTGTGCTGCAACAGTTACAGGATACTTTTTCGGCTGGTTGTATTGCCTTCAATGAAACAATGTCAGAAGAATCTTATGAAGAAATCGCTATGCAAGATGATGATGTTCTAGAAACATTCTTGGATTCTTCACAAGTGTTTGATGATGTTATCAAAAAAATGATCAAGCAACGAAAAGTTTTCCCATGTTACTTTGGCTCGGCACTTAAACTTGAAGGTGTGGAAAACTTTTTGGGTGGCATGGAACAGTGGTCTAGTGAGGACAACTATCAAGCGGACTTTGGTGCACAAGTTTTTAAAATCTCTCATGATGAAAATGACGAAAGATTAACATGGGTCCGTGTGACGAGTGGAGTTTTACCAACTAAGTCGGTAGTTGTCGATGATCAAAAGGCCAATCAGTTACGTGTTTATAATGGTAACAAGTTCACGCTTGTACA
This sequence comes from Companilactobacillus nodensis DSM 19682 = JCM 14932 = NBRC 107160, assembly GCF_000615905.1. Classification (GTDB taxonomy): domain Bacteria; phylum Bacillota; class Bacilli; order Lactobacillales; family Lactobacillaceae; genus Companilactobacillus; species Companilactobacillus nodensis. Next base: position 44,735 of record NZ_BAMN01000017.1, on the reverse strand, counting down.
AGAGGTAGATGCCGGTGGAGTCTGCGCTATCACAGGGCTGACACAAACTTATCCAGGGCAAGGTCTAGGTAATGCTCAGAATGCTCAATTGCCGGAGATTCAACCAGTTTTAAATTATGCACTCGATCCAAAGGACAATGATATTCATAATTGTCTAACGGCATTGAGGCAATTAGAGGATGAAGATCCGCAGCTGCATGTCTCTTGGTCCAGTCATCTTCAAGAAGCACGTGTTCAAATCATGGGTGAAGTTCAGTTGGAGATTTTGCAACAATTGATGTTAGATCGATTCAATTTAGATATCGGATTTGGTGAAGGCAGCATTCTCTACAAGGAAACCATCACGAAGCCAGTTGAAGGGGTTGGACACTTCGAGCCATTGCGTCATTATGCGGAAGTTCATTTGTTGCTGGAACCCGAGGCACCAGGCACGGGACTCGTATTTGATTCCCAATGTAGTTTGGAGATCCTAGGTAAAAATTGGCAGCATCAAGTTCTAACTAATCTTGGTGCCAAAGAACAATTGGGTGTATTAACTGGCTCACCGTTAACGGATGTCAAGATAAGTTTAGTCAGTGGTAAGTCTAGCAATGTTCATTCAGTAGGTGGCGACTTCCGTGAGGCCACTTGGCGTGCAGTCAGACAGGGATTGATGGAACTAAAAGAACGTAGTGCCTGTCAGTTATTGGAACCTTGGTATCGATTCAGATTAGAGGTTGAACAAGATCAAGTTGGACGAGCAATGAGTGACATTCAGCGGATGAATGGTAGTTTTGATACGCCAGATGGTGGAACGGGAACGACCGTACTTACTGGTACTGCACCAGTTTCTGAGATGCGAGGCTATGCGCAGGAAGTCAATGCTTATACACATGGCCAGGGATTATTTGAAGCGGTCGTTGATGGATATCGACCTTGCCATAATGCACAGGAAATAATCGATGGCTTCGACTATGATCCAGTTTCAGACTTGGACAATACGCCAGGGTCAGTCTTCTGTGCTCACGGTGCTGGTTATCCGGTCCATTGGGATGAAGTTCCACAGATGGCACATATTCCTTATACTTATCCGTTAGGGAGTTAGGATTATAACTATGCAAAATCAAATGAGGACATCACAACTACCGGTTGTGGTGTTTTTTTGATATGAAATTGACGTAAAAAAAAATTAGCGTGATAATGAAAATATTAATAATATTTTATATTCAACACTAATATGCCGGGTCCGGTTTGACGTATTAATGCTTCGAGGGGGATCTATAATGAATACTAAAAAAGGAACTAAGTGGGCTTTGTCGTGTGTGGCAACTAGCGCCGCTGTATTGTCATTCCTTGTTGTTTCAAATAATGTGTTAGCTGATAATACTAATGCTACACAAAATGCTGATGGAAGTAATCAAGTTGCTCAAACGCAAGCTGTTAGTGGCCAGGCTGTAGCTAGTGAAACTGCAACGCAAAATAACCCAAGTACACAACCAGATTATTCTGCTGTCTATGCCAAGATTAATCGTCAGAATAGTGGTCAAGATGCGCAACAAACTGAGGGTAATGTTCAAAATGGTAACCAAGGTAGAATGGCTTTTAGATCTGTTCAAGGTCAACCATTGAGTCAAGCTACTGCTAGTGAACCTGTTACTACAAGTACCGTGCCGGCTAAAAGTCAAACAGTTCAGCAACCTACTACAAAGTCAATAAATAATTACGATGTCAAAGATGGTGGAACATTCGCCAAGGATGTTGCTTCATATAGTAGCAGTAAAAATACCGGATATGATTTACATCCCGAGAATAACGAATTAGGTTATGCTGCATATTTCCATATCTTCGCTAATGAGGCTCATTTGAAAGCTCATACTAATGGTAATGTTGCCGTAGGAAAGCTTGACGGTGGAGTAAACTTCGGTACTAATCTTCAAGAAGAATTAGTAGATTACGATGTTTCTTATATTCAAGCTATTCAAAACATGGCAAATAGTTCGTTTGTTTCTGGTGGAACAACACGTACTAACAAAGTTGTCTTTGGTCAAAATGTTGACGTCGATGTTTCTGACACCAATAGGCCAATGGCTGATGGTATACAGATTGATCATTTAACTGCTGATGAAACTTATCAAGATCATGATGGTAATGTCTATATTGACTTTGCTAAGATATTCAGCGAATTGGATAACAAGTCGAATTCTTTGACGGAACTACCACCAAGTTACTTGGTGGGTTCTGATGAATATGCAGCTGAAATTAATAATAATACATTTAGTGATATGAATAATCGTGTCATTGATTTGAGTGACTATAAACCTAATGCCGATAATCAAATCGTCATTTATCTATCTCCGGAAGTATTGCAAGGTTATACGCCATTGACAATTAAGGGAATCTCAAAGGACGGCGATGGTAGTAACGTAATCATTAATGTTGATACACACGGGATTGATCCTTATGAGATTAATTCTCAAATTAACATCAAATACAGTGATGGCTCTGATAGAAACAGTCAGGAAACTACATACTTTGGTGACAATCATTTACTATGGAATTTTTATGACAGTAATGCATCTGACAAGCTATATAAAGGTATCATTAATACAAATAGAGTATTTCAAGGAAGCTTGTTAGCACCTGAAGCAACCGTAAATGCAAATGCTAATCTCGATGGTAATATCATTGCAAATGAGGTCAATGTTAATGCTGAAACTCACAGATGGGATCTTCAAGATAACAATGATAAAGAAACTGACTACGAATACGAAACAGCAGTTCCAATCCCAGGAGAAGTTCCTGGATTACCCGTTATAGACTATCCAGACCCTGGCGATACAGATGGATGGGAATTACCAACACCTCCAGATCCAGATGAAAACAATGGAAATGAAGGCGGCGGTGATAACGAAGGTGAGAATCCTGACACTGAAAACCCAGATACCGAAAAACCTGGTGAACCCGACAAGCCTGTAACAATTCCCGGAGAAGTCCCAGGATTACCTGAAGTTCCCGGAATCGACACAGACGGTGACGGTAAGCCCGATTACCCTGGCATTGATACAGATGGTGACGGCGACCCCGATTATCCTGGTATTGATGTAGACGGTGATGGTAAGCCTGATTATCCTGAAATCGACACAGACGGGGACGGTATCCCTGATACTCCCGAGATCGATACAGATGGCGATGGTATTCCAGATACACCAATTACTTTGCCTGGAACTGAATCACCATTTAAAGGTACTGAAACAACAACCTCAAGTTCTAATTCAACTAATGCAACAGCTTCAAACTCAAACAAAGGTGCATTCCCACAAACAGGTGCAAAGAGCTCTGCTTGGTTAAGTGCTGTAGGTTTGGCATTGTTAGCATTCTTAGGAATTAAGAAACGTAAAGAAGATTAAATTAAAAAGACATCGCAACTAAAAAGTTGCGGTGTCTTTACTTTTTACGACTACCGGTCAATAAATAATTAAGTCCAGGGATCAAACTGATGATCCAAATGATCAATGTCGAAGCAGCTGCGACAGCAATGTAGCGAATAAAGGTTGCGGCCAGTCCACCAAATGGTAGGACTGACATGAACCATGGTTCCATGTAGAGAATCAACAAGTTGTGAATCAAGTAAATTCCAAATACCAGCGGTGATAAGAATTCAAAAGTTCTAATGACACCAGTTGAATTAATGCGTTCACCCCATTTTTGCAATAGAATGAAGGCGGCAACTGACATAATAGGGATGAAAATCGATGTTACATAATAGCCGTTAAAAGCATCGAATATTTTGGGAAATACTTCAGAAACATAATTACCTGCAAAGCCAGCAACTAAGGCTACAATCCATAACCAGATGTTGCTTAATTCGTGAATATCGATTTTTGTCAGTAAATATCCTAGAATGAAGTAACCAGTGAAACCACCGACCAAGTAGAATTGAGCGACTGGATAAATTGTTAGAGCATCGACCCAATTCTTAGGCATGACATTGGCGAGTGATGGTAATAGTGAGTTAGTTACTAGCCAAATCAAGGTTACGTACCAGAGCATTTCTCGATTGGCACTCTCAACAAATGTACGAATTATCGGTGAAAGAATGTAGATACCGATCAATGGATACATGAACCAAAGGGTCGGTGAGGTTGGTTGATAGAGCATCATTTTGACTGATGCAGCAACGTTATGCGCCGATAGTGAGTGTGCATAGATACCCACGACGATTGGTGAGATAATCGACCAAAGTATGAATGGAATCACGACTCTGGGAATTCTTTGTTTCCAAGTATAGCTGATAGATTTAGTCTTTTTGATATTGAGTAAGAGTGAACCGGAGATCATGAAGAATAGTGGAACACTGATGTGTGCAAAATAATTGATGATCTTAGTGATCTGCCACTGAGTACTGCGACATGCAGCGTCGTATCAATGGCGGAAACGTGGATGAAGATAACTAGAAAAATTGCGATAACACGAATAAAGTCTAGATAAAAAATTCGTTTGTGGTTATTCATTATAAAAATCCCTCCGTATACCTAACTAATAATAGATGAAAACATCACAAAATTGAAGTATTCGTATATGATATAATAGCAAAGTAAAATTATTGATTGGAAGATATTAATTATGCGTGTAGGAGAATCTCCGGGAACAGATTTAGTCAGATATTTAATTTGGATTATATTTTCTATAATCACATTGAGTTTGAAGAACATCGCCGCTACTGATAAGGGCTTGAATGTTATTTTAGCAGTAGTCTTTTTTGCAGTCGGAATCGTGTTCTTATTCTTAATGGCAAGACGATACTTACGTGAGAGACGTTCATTCTCTGACAATCCCCGCGGATTCATGAGTTCTTTAGTTTCAAACATTGGATTAGTAACACTGATGATCATCCTTGTATGTGCATTGAGACTTATGATCAGTTATTTGCAAGTAACTGGCAAGTTGCCTCAGTTCAAGAATGATGATGTTGTTAGTTCAGATCAAAAAGTATTTATTTTTAATATAATCGCAAATGTATTTATTATTACTGTCCAACAACAGTTGGTCCAAACAGGATTCTTCTTCAATTATTTCTTTAGAAAGAGCACTCCTTCTAATGCAGTTATAGGAATCATCTTCAGCGGTATCATCGCCGGAGCACTTAGCTTGCCAGGGTCATTGTTACAATTCTTTATGATGATGGCGCTAGGCTGGTGTTACGCATTGACTTATCTATATACACAAGATGAGAAGATGGCGATGTTAGTAGCCATTGTGAGTGCAATTGTTGGAACAATATTAATTTAAAATAAAAGGGTTGCCGATGAATTACAAATTTCATCGGCAACCTTTTTTATTTTACATAAAATTTACACTAAATTTACTGAACATTTACATTGCTCGACTATCATTTTGATAAGAGGGTGGAGTCAATGTTCGATTTGTCTAACATATCAATTGTAATGTTTCTTTTCCAGATTTTTGAAGCAATCTTGATAGTTAATATTTCTCGATCACGAGCCATGATGACATTGTTATTTTTGTTGATGCTTGATTCACTTTTTGTGGACGACGTCTTGATGCCACTCATGGTTATTTTTGTGATGGGCGTGATTTTGACATACCTTGGTTACACTCGGAGGAGTAAGTTACAGTTGATTTTTGGACTATCCACTTGTGCATCGTTAGCTAGTATTTTGTTATACGAAACTTATTTGATTGCAGAAGAAGTGTCGTAGTCTGCTAATTTGACGTTGTCTAGAAGTGGCGAAGGTGTTTTATCAATACAGATCGTCAAGTTGTGCATAGCACGAGTACAAATCGTATAGAGCGTGTCGCGGCTTCTTGCATCAGGATAATTTTGAGCTGAAACATTATGTCCGATAACGGCATCGAATTCCAATCCTTTGGCAAGATAAATTGGCATGACGATGATTCCCTTCGGAATTGAACGGAATCCAGCATCGACTAGTGTAATCAGCGATTCATCACTGAAATGAGCATATACTTGTTCGGCCTGTGCTTGATTTCTAGTTAAGATAGCGACCGTTTCATATTTTTCAGTCAATTCACGGGCAGTTTGTTTCAATCCTTGATAATAGTCGGTGTCGTCATCAAAGACTTTGATAGTAGGAATTTCACCTTTTCTGGAGAAGGATTTGACCTCATCGGCGTTAGGTAATAGTGACTTGGCGAAGTCAGTGATTTCAGCAGTTGAACGATAGCTTTGGTTTAGAGTTATCGTTGTGACCTTTTTGCCTTGATACAATTCACAGATGGCAGTGATAACGTCTTTGTTGCGATATGAACTAGTCAGCACGTCTTGAGCACGATCACCAAGAAGTGTCATCTTAGCGTTAGGGAAAGAGTGAGAAATATACTTCAGTTGGGCCATAGTATAATCCTGAATCTCGTCAATGAAGATGTGTTGGATGTTGTGGTTGATGCCACTTTCGGTGATGAAGTCACGCAAATAAAGAATGGCGACTGAGTCACTCAAGCCGAGTTTGTGAGCTTCAACAGCGTGGTCGATCGACTCGATCATTGTTTGCCAAACGCTGTCAGAGACTAAGTTTTGTTTCATATTTGATAGTAGGAAGATGTATTCCTTGTATGGATCGAAGAAATAATTATTGATCAGAGCATTGTATATCGGAGCATAACGTTCCTTCAAGAATTCTTCAGCGATAATTGAACGCTGATTAGTTGATTCCTCAATGTTGTGATCAGTGATGATTTGTTGGAAGTCCTCGTCATCGAGATTGTCGATTTCGGCTTGAACCCAATCTTCGTCACGATCATTATGGATACGTCTTTTGAGACGCTTGATCAAGGTATTCTTAGTTTTTAAGAATCTATCCGGGATACTGAAGGCTGTATTTTGTTTATCGTAAATTTCAGAAATTTCTTCTTTGGTGAAGAATGGTTTGCCTTCGAAGATGATATCTTCAAAATACAAAGTATGGTCTTTATTTTCTTTTTCAGTTTGTTCCAGTGTTTCAAGGAAATCAGCACTTTCCTTGAATAAGCGAATATCAACAGTTGTTTGGGGAAGATTGCGTTCGTCTTTTTCATAACGTTCGAAGAGGGTCTCAACCTGAATACCGGTCAGACGCAATGATACGAATTCATTGAAGGTTACCTGACGCATATTTCTTTCACCCAAACTAGGCAAGACTTCAGAAATATAATTACTGAAGAGTCTATTTGGTGAGAATAGTACGATCTTGTCAGCGTCAAGAGTTGAACGACTGTGATAGAGCAGATAAGCAACACGCTGCAAGATGGCAGAAGTTTTACCACTTCCAGCAACCCCTTGTACTAATAAGACGTCAGAATGAGTATCACGGATGATAGTGTTCTGTTCATGTTGAATCGTTGCCACAATATTTTTCATATATTCATCACTATATTCACTCAGAACGGATTGAAGAATTTCATCGCCAACGGTTTCGTTAGTATCAAACATATTTCTGATTTTGTTATTGATTATTTGGAATTGGCGCTTTTTCTTTAAATCAACTTCAGCTTTGCCATTAGGTGTAGGGTAGCTGACTTTTCCGAGCATACCATTATAGTAGATTCCAGAAATTGGCGCACGCCAATCGTAGATCAAGAACTCTCCATCGTCATCTTGCAATGTGGAGGTTCCGATATAAAGTGTGTCTTCTTCACCGTCTTCAACGATGTCGATACGCCCAAAATATGGAGAGCCTTGTAGGTTTTCCAATTTGAGTTTATTTGATTCAAGAATATTTTCATTTTCAACGGCTAAGGCAACTAATTGTTTCTGTTGTTGCACAGAAGCATTAGTTTCCATTTGGTCATCGACTTCAAAAGTATTAACTTTGGTATTTTCACCGTAGTTACGGTAAATATTATGTGTTTCAGTATGTGCTTTTTCGAGGTTTTCAGTAGCACGGTTGATTTTATCGTCAATCTTTTGTGCAACTTCATCTACTCGAGCTTGTTCTTGTTCTTTTGTTTCGTTAACGGTCATAAGTTACCTCTCGTTGACAATTTGGTTGTTTTTAATTATGCTTATAGCAATTGAGTACATTAAAGCATAAGCATTTTTGAGTACTAATTCAAGTAAGTTGAATCAGAGAATGACTTCTAGTCTGAAAAAGTCGTCGCTCTTGAGTTAGGAAATGGATATGGCTAGCCGCCTTACAGCTAATGAGTGGTAGAGAAATTCTACAAAACAGGTGGCACCACGTGCAAGCGTCCTATTATATATATTATGATAGGACGCTTTTTTATGGCTTTAATGAATACGTACTTATGGAGGAAATAAAATGAAAACTAATACAATTTTAACAGGTGATCGTCCAACTGGTAAGCTCCACATCGGACACTACTTAGGTTCATTGAAGAACCGTGTAAAATTACAAAACGAAGGCAAGTATAACATGTTTATCATGATTGCGGATATGCAGGCTTTCACTGATAATGCTAGAAACCCAGAGAAGGTTCGTAACAGTTTGATCCAAGTTGCATTAGACTACTTATCTGTTGGTATCGATCCTGCCAAAACTAATATTTTGGTTCAATCACAAATTTCAGCTTTGAATGAATTAACAATGTATTACTTAGATATTGTTAATGTATCTCGTTTGGAAAGAAATCCAACTGTTAAGTCAGAGATCAAGCAGAAGGGCTTCGGTCAAAGTATTCCTGCGGGATTCTTAACATACCCAGTTAGCCAAGCTGCTGATATCACTGCTTTCAAGGCTGACACAGTTCCTGTTGGTGATGACCAGGAACCAATGCTTGAACAAACACGTGAAATTGTTCGTTCATTCAATAGTATTTATAATACTGATACATTAGTTGAGCCAGAAGGTGTCTTCCCTCCTAAGGGCCAAGGACGTCTTCCTGGTACTGATGGTAATGCCAAGATGAGCAAGTCGATCGGTAACTGTATCTACTTGTCAGATCCAGCTGATGTGGTAACTAAGAAGATCATGTCAATGTATACAGACCCTGATCACGTTCACGTTGAAGATCCCGGTAAAATCGAAGGCAACACTGTCTTCACATATTTAGACGCCTTCGCTGATGACAAAGCCAAAGTCGCTGAATTGAAGGAACAATATCAAGCTGGTGGTTTGGGTGACGTCAAAGTTAAGCGTTACTTGAACGATGTCTTGCAAGGAGTACTAGAACCAATTCGTGCCCGTCGTGCTGAGTACGAAAAGGATATTCCTGGTGTTTACCAAATTCTCAAAGACGGTAGTGACCGTGCTAATGAGGTTGCTAATCAAACATTGGCTGAAGTTAGAGCTGCTATTGGTGTTAATTATTTTGACTAGTTTGGCCTCCGGTCGAAAGAGACAAGTCTGCTGTGGGACCGACTTCAGCCGTAAGGCGGTCTGAAGTCTCGCATTTTAAATCCGCACAGATCTGCGGATTTAAAATGTCGTCCAGTTTTATAAGAACGGAAGACCTCCGTTCCTATAAAACTATCACTGCGGACTTATCTCTTTCACCTCCGGCGGTTTTTAACCTGCCGATTTTTATCGTATGCAAAAGATGGAGATATTTTAATATCCCCATCTTTTTTGCGTTTATTTTACGTGGAAACAGTTTCATAAAAATATGCTGTACTTAACTCTTGATTTTATCAACAGTTGGGTATAGCATATTTTTTGTTGCTATTTAGAAATAAATTTTTAATTTTATGAGGAGAACAATGGACGATTACGATTTGGTAGGTTTTGCAGTTAGATTTATGATGCAGCGCAAGCGGCTAATATCAGCCTTTCTTAAAGGAAAGGATTTGAACTTAGCTGACAGCATAATAATGATGATTGTGACGAAGCACTCTGGTTATAATCAGGAAAAAATTGGCGAGGTTACTTTGTTTGATGGAGCAATCATTGCTCGATCGTTGAAGAAACTCGAGGCGCAGGGATTCGTTACACGTGAAGTTGATGAAACCAATCGTCGTCGCAAAATTGTCCAAATTACTGAGTCGGGTAAAGAGTTTGGCAATAAACTCCGAAGCGCGTTTAAAGAATCCAATGAGACAATTTACTCAGGTATCACGGAAGAAGAGTTGAAGCAATTGGATGTAATTATGGCAAAGGTTTATGCCAATCTCGATAAAGTAAAAATTCCCGATAGTAATAAATAGATATAAAAGCGAAAGAAGGAAGTTACTATTATGGCAAATAGTAGTGAACATTTGGATGTCAACGGCAAACCATTCAACCGTAACTTGTTAGTTATGGTTCTGCTTGTCGGTACATTCTGTACTGTTTTGAACGGTACAATTTTAACTACCGCATTTCCAACATTAATGAAAGAATTCAATGTTACAACTTCAGCTGTTCAATGGTTGACGACTGGATTCTTGATGGTTAACGGTATTATGATCCCTGTTACAGCATGGTTGAGTAATAATTTTAGTAATAAAATTTTATACATCATAGCTATGTCAACGTTCTTAATCGGAACAATTATGTGTTTTACAGCTCCAAACTTTGGAACTATTTTAGCTGGACGTTTGATCCAAGCTGTTGGTGTTGGTATCACAATGCCACTTATGCAAGTTATTATGCTTTCGATATTCCCAGCTAATCAACGTGGTACAGCCATGGGATTAGGTGGATTGGTTATCGGGCTTGCTCCAGCCATCGGACCTACATTGTCTGGTTGGATCATCGATAACTTTACATGGCGTGATCTTTTCGGAATGATTATTCCTATCGTCGTGATCGTACTTATTTTGGCCTTTGTTTATATGAGACCAGTTATCCAAACTAAGAGATCAAAGCTTGATGTCTTGTCACTGATCCTTTCAACAGTTGGATTTGGTTCAGTGCTATATGGATTCTCATCTGTTGGTGATAATGGTTGGGGTTCACCGATTGTCTTGAGCACTATCATCGGTGGTGTTATCGTAGTTATCTTATTCGGATATCGTCAATTGAAGATGAAGGTCCCATTCTTGGAACTACGTGTTTTCAAGGAAAAGAAATTCGCAGTCGCAGCTGCTTTGTCATCTGTAACTAATATGGCCATGGTCGGTGTTGAAATGATCTTGCCATTATATCTTCAAATTGTTAAAGGTATGAGTGCTTTCCATTCTGGATTAACACTACTACCAGGTGCTATTTTAATCGGTGTTATGAGTCCTATCACAGGTCGTGCCTTCGATAGATTCGGACCTAAGGACTTAGCTCGTATGGGTATGTTCTTGTTAACAGCTGGAACGATTCCATTCTTATTTTTAACTAAAACAACACCAGTTCTAGATATCGTTGTCTTGTACATGGTTCGTATGTTCGGTATCTCAATGGTCTTGATGCCTGTTACAACTGATGGTATGAACGCATTGCCATTAAGTCTAATGAGTCACGGTACAGCCGTTAATAATACTGTTCGTCAGGTCTTCAGTTCAATGGGTACAGCCATCTTGGTCAGTGTCCTAACTAACGTTACAAACAACTTGAAGCCAGGTAAGAGTATCTTGGCTCAATCACCACTCAATTATCAAGATAAGTTCTTCAACGCCACATTGAGCGGTTATCACGCTGCCTTTGGTGTTGCAATTCTATTCTGTGTGATTGCGTTGGCAATTACCTTCATGGTCAAGAACACTTCAAAATCAAAAGATGTTGATCTAGAATCAATGAACGTTGAAATGGCAGGTGACAAGTAATGATTATCGTATCAATTCTTATTTGTGCCGTTCTTTCATATTACTTTGCAGTTTTTATTAAGAATAAAAAAGTCGGCTATACCTTAGCTGGAATCTTCATCGCTCTCTTCATTGTAAGTATCGTTTTGTTGGTTTCGAATGAATACGGACACTTCGGTATGGAAAAAGTAACGAATGAAAAGACAATGCAGATTCAAACTGTTCAAAAGGGTAGTAATGTTTTGCTCTATAAGAAATTAGGAACTAGCGGCAAGGAGGATGTCTATATTTATCGGACACCTGAAACTGCCAAGACTAAGAATCCTGAGCATACTAAGGCCAAACTTGATGTTACTAATAGTGTTAAGAAGGGTTCAAGTGTAAATACTTTGACTCAAAAGACAACGCGTTGGGAATACAAGAATGGTTTCTATTCATTCTTATTCGGTATTTCTGACAATGACAAAGAATTTGTTAAGCAGGCTAATACATTCCACATTGGGGATGATTGGTTGGTCTTATCAACTACTCAAGCAGCTAAGTTGAGTAAGGAAATGAAGAGCAAGAAGGTTCAAACTCAAATGAAAACTGAGGGTGAAGCCTATGTCAAAGCCGCAGTTACAAAGGCAATGACCGTTAATCCTTCAATGACTGCTGCACAACAAAAACAAGTTATGCAACAAGCTCAAAAAGAATTCAAAGCTCAAGCAATGGCAAAAGTGATTGAAGAAATCACAAAATAGTAAGTAGACAAGTCGGAGAGATCCGGCTTTTTTTGTCGACTTAATCAGTAGTAGCGAGTATAACTAGCCATGAAAATGGAAATAAGGAAAGAATGTACTGAGGGATCTGTTAGTTAATAGGAAGCTCTTAGGAGATAACTATTATGAAAAATAACATGAAATTGTTTTTGTACGGTGGTGCATTATTGGCCACATTGTCAACTGGATTGATAACGACTGTGTCTGCCGCTACCGTGAGTCCTAAAGTTGAGACAGACACTAGCATTCCAGCACCAGAAAAGATTGGTGACAAGGTCGTTGATACTGATGTGAACGTTGCTAACAACGCTATTCAAGCATTGAAAGATTGCAAGTAAAGATTTTAAAATTGGGGGCCGAGCACATCGGCTCTTTTTTGTGTTGAGAAAACGTCTACTTTGCGCGATAATTATTCGTGTGAAGGGGGAGAATAAATGGGGAAAAACAATCTTTTATTAGCGACATTATTTGCTTCAGCAGCTTTATTAACGCCGCAGATCGTCCATGCTGACGCTGTTGATACAGCAACGCAAGCAGATCCTAGTGTTCAAAGTACTCAAGTAGAGCAACAAACGACACCAGATCAGCAAGCAAGCACTGTACAAACACAAGCAGAATCAGCTGATACGACAGCACAAACGAATCAAGATACGCAAGTAACACAAGATTCACAGACTGCACAACCACAAGATACTACCAGAACTCAGGTTGGTTATACCGACCAAGCCGTCGACGGTGTATTCACGGTTAATGGTAATATTGCACACATTTATGATCCAAACGGACAATTGGTTACTAATCGTGCCTTAATGGCAAATACTGATTGGTATACGAATGCTAGACGTTCAGTTCAAAATGGCAAAGTGTATTATCACGTTGCTACTTCGGAATACGTTGATTCAGAGTCAGGAGCTTTTACTAACAATGTTGAATCGTATACTGGAACAGCGGACGTTGTCTATAAGTCCAATTCTAGTATTCATTCATTCAGCGGTTATGGCTCAAAGGCTACATACTTAGGCAATGACTTAGCCACTGGTTCAAGTTGGCAAGTAAATAAGCGTGCCAAGGTCGGTAACAAATATTGGTACCAAATTGCTGCTAACACTTGGATACCTCAAGACAATGTTGTTTTGAACAATACAAGTTATGCTAGTGCCGATTGGGTAACTGGAGTTCCGTTGATCAGTCAGAGACCTGAATTGCCTAATGGCTGTGAGATAACTGCGGTCACAATGATGCTGCAATATGCTGGTGCCAATGTGAATAAGATGCAGTTAGCTCAAGAGATGCCAAGAAGCAGTAATCCTAATTATGGTTACATGGGACAACCTTGGGACAATACAGGTATTACTATCTTTCCACCAGCACTAATGAACTTAGTAGAAAAATATGCCGGTACAGCCAAGAATATGACTGGTGAAACTTTTGATGCGATCAAGTATCAAATCAACATTGGACACCCAGTCGTAACTTGGAACACATTGCATGGATTCCCATATCATGCCTTAGTTGTTACAGGTTATGATGCTAATAATGTTTATTACAATGATTGCTGGACTAACCAAAGTACACAAATGAATATTAACTCATTCATCGCCAACTGGGATACCCAGAACCGACGTGCTATAAGTTATTAGGGAGATTAAGATGAAGAAAAGTACAGGGATTTTTCTATACAGTGGACTGCTATCAGCTGCCTTGTTCGTAGGGGGACAAAACATTGTCCACGCTGATGCAACAAACACTACAACAGCTAGTGAAACAGCTACACAAACTGCACCTGTTGAAGCACCAACAGCTGTAACAAATGCTACAGCTAATACAGATGCCGATGCTACTGCTGCACCAACTACAGATGCACAAGCTGACAATACTTCAGCCGATACAACAACACAAGCAACTGCAGATACTACTACTGCTAATTCTACACAAGACTCACAAACAAGCGTTACACCTATCAAAAATGGTGTCGTAACAACTAATAAGGTAACTTACTTAGTTGATAAAGAAGGAAAATCAATCACTAACCGTGCCTTGATGGCAAATACTGATTGGATCACTGATAAGCAACTATCAATCGGTGCACAAAAATACGACCGTGTCAGCACATATGAATACGCTGATGCTAACGATGTTAAATTGTCATACGGATATGCTGACAAAGGTTCTATCCGTGTTACAAACAACGGTGCTCCTCAATATAACCGTGGTCTAGCTGACTACACTTATACAGGTGCGCAAAACTTGGCCGCAAACTCAATGTGGAAGTATAACCGTAAGGATGAATTCAACGGTGTTACTTATTACCAAATCGCTAATAACCTTTGGATCAACAGTAACGATGCTACAACAGCACCTGCTTACCAAAACCCAAGTGGCTGGCTACAAATTCAAGATACACAAATCAAGCAATCTGAAACACCTGGTTATGATTTATATAACGGTGTTGAAGGTATCAAGACTTGGTTAGTAAGAAGATACTTCGGTTATTCAAATGCTCACACTATCTATGATGGTAATGTTGCTAATTCTGTTAGAGGTCTTCAATCAAGAGTTGGTTTGCCTGTTACCGGAACTGTTAACTTAGCTACATGGCAAGCTATGGGCTTCTCAGAACAATCATGGTATGACTTTGATGCCTACGTTGCTCCACTACAAACAAATGCTACAAGTACTCGTTCAGATCATATTGAAGCTATGATCAACCAAGCATACAAGTATCTTGGCCAACCATGGATCTCTGGTGCAGCTTCAATGCCAGGTTATGGTGTTGACTGTTCAGGTCTAGTTACACAAGCTCTATATGCTTCAGGTGTTGACTCAGCTCCAATTTCAAATATTCAACACGCTTCACCAGGTCACGAATGGAATAGCCGTGACTACTGGGCAGATGGACGTCTCCCACAAATCAGTTTCAATAGTCGTCAAAGAGGAGATTTGATCTTCTTCGCTGACCCATCAACCGGTGTTGTATGGCACGTTGGTATTCTATTGGATCCTCATACAATGATCGAATCATGGCCTTATGCAGTGCAAGTACACTCAATCTATTCAGGTCGTGGTACTATCGTTGGTGTAAAACGTGTATTCCATTAATTTATAAAACTAAAAAAGTCAGTCTCGTGAGAGATTGGCTTTTTTGCTAGATTATTGTGATATTATGTTATGGCAAGCACTTTTAACTGGTTTAGGGGGCAAATTAAAATCAAAAGTAAGGTTAAATTAAATAATGTGTTTTTAGTTTTAGTGTTACTCGGGGTATTCATAGTTATCTTCACGTTGAATCTAAAAACAATGTACACGGCTGACGATTATATTTACAGATTTATTTATCACACAGCGTCACCATTTGGAAAAAAAGAAAAAATCGATGGATTAACCACGATTGCTATTTCACAGTGGAACCATTATTTCAACTGGAACGGAAGATTCGTGGCTCATTCGATAGTTCAGTTCTTTATGCAATATAACAAGATCGTTTTTGATATTTTTAATACCTTTGCCTTTATTGGTTTGGGATTGATGATCAATGGCTTTTCACGCAGACGTAGTGATAAGCATTCTGATGCAATTATTCTCTTTATTGTATTCGCCTTTCTCTGGTTCTTTATTCCGGAATTCGGTAAGAGTGCCTTATGGGTCTCTGGTTCTGGAAATTATTTATGGACTAGTTTGATTTATTTATCCTTCATAATGATGTGTTCACTTAAGAAGGATACGAATGTTCTATTACTAGTGGGATCGATCATAGCGGGCTTCTTAGCTGGTGCTACTAACGAGAATTCTGGTCCGGCATCAGCTTTGATCGTTATGTTGATGATGCTATTAGAATATTTAAAAGATAAAAAGTTTTATTTATGGAAATTATTTAGTGTCATAGCCAGTTTGATTGGATCCATCGTCATGGTTATGTCTCCCGGATCTCAGGCGAGAGGACATATGAGTATGACCTTGGGAGTTCTATTAGGCAATTTCAAGAATTTGGCAAGTCTGTCAATTCACTCATATTGGATTCCCTACGTGGCTTTACTTGTTTTGTACATCTGTGCGTATAGACAAAGAAAACTATTAGACAATAGTACGATCATGAGTTTTATATTTTTGATCGGTCACTTTGCTAGTGTTTATAGCTTGATCTTGTCTCCAGAAGCTCCACCTCGAACTTTGTTTGGTTCAACTGTCTTTTTGGGGATTGCAATTTTTATGGTTGTCTACGATCTTAATAAGTCGACTTATTCGGTTGCTTTGAAGTATATATTGGCAGTTGCTTTGTTAGGTCTATTCTTAAGAAGTGGTTTAACAGCATATCGAGATGTCAACTATACCAACCTGCAAGTTACACAAGAATATAGAACCATCACTGATGCCAAGAAGGTTGGCAAAGATACCGTCACTGTTAAGCTCATTTCTGAGCCTAAGAGTTTGTACAATGCCTTTGATGGTACGGCCTATCTTCAAAAAGATCCTGGTGCTTGGATGAACCTCTGGGTCGCTAATTACTTTGGAATGAAATCAATATCGGGTAAATAATTCAAAAACCAATCTCATTTGAGATTGGTTTTTTGTTTGGAGCTATTTAACATCGAGGTCAACATTGCCAAGGCCATTATCGAATCTTGCTTGCCATGCACCTTTTGTAAGTGATGGTGGTAAAACGAAAGTACCTGACGATACTCGTTGATCCTTCTTCAAAGTTTTATGTTGGGTTGCTAATTTATCGACTAACCACTTTAGTGACTTAAGTGGGTTGCCTAGTACTTCTGTTGATTTACCTGACTTCAGTTCCTCCCCGTCGTGAAGCAAAGTGCAATTAACATTCTCTAGTGCATCAACTGTCTTGAATAACTTAGTATCGAATTCATCCCCATAAACGACTAAGCCTCCTACAGCAGCGTCTGACATGACCATGTACTTCGATAGACTAGGGAACCAGTCCTTGAATCTTGAATCTGGCACCTCTAGTGCTGGCGCAACGGTTGTCTTGTTTAGGAGATCTTCCAAAGTGTCATCTGGACTCAGGTCTTCTTTGGCACGGAAGCAAAGCTCCACTTCAACGAGTGGTTCCATTAGGTCACTCAGATTAACTGTTGTTGGAGCATGCAGGAAGTGACTTGCCAGTTGAGCGCCATACAGTGTTCATCAGAATCGAACATATCTTGAGTTTGCTTGCTGGTAAGTGAAACTTTGTAGCCACCGACTGGCTCATTCTTTAGTCTGGTTAGTTCATCTTGTACACGATAAGCTGTTTCGTCGTCGGTTGCGTAGTTTGACCAATCATCTTCGTTCAGTGGATTTTGAGTTCTCCATGAATTGTAGAGTGCCTGAGTTAGTTCAGCCTCGTTTTCTGATAATCTAGTGTTTGTTAAAGTTTCAGTTGTATTTTGTGTCATAAGTGGAGCCTCCATTTGTTTTTGTAATATTTAAAATTCTAATCTGACCCTTAATCTGAGATTCACTAATATTTGCTTCCATAGAGACTCACCTCTTTTAATTTAATTTTAATTAATAAAAACAAAAAGACGCCCTAAGATGAACTAAATCATCAAAGGACGTCTAGGACGTGTTACCACCTTTATTCGTACGTGCATTGCTGCATGTACCTCAAACAAACTATAATAATTTGCCGGCACGATAATGGGTGCAACCAGTGACTTCTACTACGGTAATACCGATTTGAAGCACGACTGTCAGGTGATAATGATTATTCAGGTAATGTGTTGTCTCGCATCGACCGACAACTTTCTGAGATACCTGGAATAGCCAAGTTCTTGATGAACGTCTTTTTCGTTTGTTATTGATTGGTTGTAAATTTAGACTCTTTTATTAGATATGTCAACCTTAAAATTAAAATAAATTAGTTTATTTTTAATTTTAAAGCATATAAATCCTTTTATATCAGGCAATTGAGAAATAAAAAAACATTATCAGCTTTTTTCTGATAATGCTTATAATCTCATCAATTAGGCACATCTTCCATTGCCCAAGTTAGAGTTCCGGTATATTTACCGGGTTTGGCCTGTGAGTTGACTGCTAATTTCCAATCTCCCACACCGACATAGTTTGTCAGATTAGGTGATGTTGCATTGAAGAAAGTGGATTGAATCGGTGTACCACTTGATGTTATAGGTTTCCAAGTTCCCGGAACGGTTGGATCTGATTCACGTTGTTTGATGAACATTAAGCCATCAGATGAAGGTGGTAAAGTATCGCCAGTTTCATTTTTGATTTTTGTATTGTCGTCGTCATTATCATAAGCAACGGAAACTTGATAATTGGTCGGCGCTGAATGATTGATTAGGAGTTGACCAATAGTTGAAATATTAGTTAAAAGGCGATTTTCTGGACTGTAATTGATTTTTCCAAAGTCTATCAATGATGGAGTTTGGACGAAGCCACTGATATTCGTGTCTTGGACTACTACGTTAGCGATATTGGTGTGGAGCGTGCCGAGGTTTGCACCACCACTAGTAGTTACAGGGGTTATCTTGGCGGTATTGCTAATTGATCCCGAGGCCGTTTTTGTAACGGTAGCAGGAAATTCCATTGTGATGCTGTTACCAGGATCAATTTTTTGAATCCAGGCGGACATGTTCTGAGTGTCTGTGAATGATGTTTGCCCATTTAAAGCTGGATTAGTGTATTCAGTTTTTACGGCTGATCCAATTTCTCCAACTAGTCCCTTTGGCTGATCCAATTTCTCCAACTAGTCCCTTTGGTAGTACCTCGTAAATAAAACTATTTTCATTAAGTGAGTTGGCACTGGCGGGATTGACTGTAAATTGTGTCTTGAATTTAATGGTGTCTCCTGGCTTGGCGTTAGTACTGTCTTTGTAGGTTGTCTCACCATTGGTTACATTTCTGACTTGCTTAGTAAAGACATAGTCAAAGGCTGTTTTTTCTATAGGTATATCGGCTGTGGCTGTGTAACTTCTTTCCTCAGCGTCATCTGATCCGGCATCAATACCGGAGAAGATACCGAGGTTGTGAATCGTAGTACCACCAGCATTGGAAAGTATTGTTGTATCAAATTGAATTGAGGCAGATTTACCATCGGGAACAGTTAGAGCCGGTGGAATCGTCAACGTCTTTGTAGTTGCATCGTAGTTTTCGGAAGGTAATTTACTAGTGGTACCGTCAGTATTTTTGAGGACTAGACTATTGGGGTCAATTTGTAATCCGTCGGGAATTTGGTCGACCAATTTGGTAAAGGACCAGTTACTGTTGTATCCGACGTTCATTATTTTTAAGTCAAAATTTAATTTGTCACCGATGTGATTTTTGCCGTCAGTACTAGTTTTATTTGTGTAAGTTTTAGTGACTTTTGGAACAGCATATTTTGGTTGAGAGACACCGACTGATGATACATAGTGAGCTGTTTCGCCAGGCTTCAAAGTGGTGTAGGGCCACTTCATTGTGTATGAGGTGTCGATACCACCTGAACCGCCCAAGATGAGATCACCATATTTTAAGTTTTTAGTCTCAGTACCGGTACCTGAGAAGTTAGCGGGACTGAAGCCTTTGGTCCAATCCATACTGGCGGAATTATATTGTGATACAACATAGTTTGAAGGTCCATCTGGTAGACTTCGATCGAACAGTAATTTGTATTGTGAACTTTGGATATAAATACCGTTGTTTTTTTCAAGTGCATATATTGGTACGGCATCGTTGCCGTTAAGTTGAGTATCTTCGCCGTACAATATTCCAAAGCTCTGTGTAGATCCAGAGACGTTCTTAACATATAACTCACGTTGGACGATGGCAGCATTACTTGGTGAAGGCCGTAGAACTACTTCCATTCGTAAATCATAGTGTCCAAAATTGTTATTTCGTATAAAATCACCGGCAAACTTATAAGTTGGTTTCCCATTGGCATCAGTTCCTTGATAGTGTTTTTTCCCGGATAAGAAATTAGTCAAAATGGAATAATCAGGAGTTGAGACTGCTGATGATGTTCTGTCAGGGACCAGCATAAAGTCTCCTGAAGAGGGGGAAGTTGATTCGAGTTGTGTCATCTGTGACTTCCAGCCTTGTTGGAACAAAGCACTAACATATTTGTCATTATCATCTAGAAAGGTATTTATTTTAGAATAATAGGTACTTTGGTTGTTTCGAGTTGAATCCCTGATGACGGTATCGTCACCACCGTAGATGACTTTGCCGTTAGTGTCTTGTGCTAACCCAAAAGTATAATCTAGACGAAGATCTTTACTGATATCTAATTTACCGACGTAATTAACTCTAGAATATTTCCAATTATCTATACCATCATTAAAATTCGTATTAGGATCCCAAGTTATTTTTTGTGAATCTGCAATAGTGATAGTTTCATTTGAAATAAGTAAAACGAATATAAGCGAAAAGATGAATAATACAAAAAATAGAATCTTGAATTGCACTTTACCTTTCAAAGTAATATCCCCCAGGTTAGTTAACGCATTTTTTTGATTCGTCAACAACATGGTATATTAATTTCACAGCCATTTCAGTAGTTATAAAAAAGCTTTTAAAGAATGTTTTTGGGATATAAATCAGTGGTATCAAATAATAAAAATAAAAAAATACGTTCAGATTTGTAGCATATAGCTAAAAGTCTGAACGTATTTTTGAATTAAATTTTAAATTGAATCTGCCATTGACCACGTCAACGTACCGTTGTAAGTACCTGGTTTGGTGTTGGAATTAATGTTTAATTTCCAATCACCGACACCAATGTAGTTAGTGAGGTTCTGGGTCCCGTTGAAGGTCCCAGTTTGAATTGGCGTACCGCTAGGAGTTATCGGTGTCCATGTTCCCTTATCGTCAGGAGAGCTGGTACGTGATCTGATGAACATCAATCCATCAGATGTAGGTGATAGGGTGTCACCGGCACTATTTTTCATTTGTGTGCTGGCGTCGTTATCATAGGCTACTGAAACAGTGTAGTTGTTGTCAGTGGGGTGATTGGCAATCAGTTGACCGGTCGTGGCAACGTTCTTTAAGGTTTCTTGTTGTCCGGTAAAATTGATTGATCCGAAATTGATTAGACTTGGTGTTTCGGTGAAACCAACTACGTCAGTTACATTGACAGTGGCTGTATTGGAGACTATGTCACCAGGTGAGGCACCGGAACTTGTTGTGCCAGTTATTGTAGCGGTACTACTAATGATACCAGCAGACGCTTTGGTAACTTTAGCTTTGACATCCATGGTTACAGATTCTCCGGGAGTAATTGCTTTCAAACCCTGACTATCTACGTTAGTACCTATTGAGTATGTATTTCCATCAGGTCCAGTCATTTTTGCACTTACTATTTGTAACCCATTTGGTAAAGGATTTTTCATGTAGCCACCACTAACTAGTGAATCTTTACTATTTGAATTAACCGTGAATTTTGTTTGGTAATTAACTATATCTCCAGCTTTAGCCTTTGTAGACTCGGCGTAATTTTTTTCGCCATTAGTTTCATTTTCTACGAGGTTCGTGAAATTATACGTAAATGAAGATTTTTCAACTGGAATATTTACAGAGGCATTGAACTTCTGAGATTCACTGGTTGTAGTTGTTCCAACGTCTTTACCAGTAAAGTAAGCTGTATTATTCAAAGTCAATCCACTAGCATCATGCGTTATAGTTGCTTCAAATGTGACAGTGGCAGATTGTGCATCGTTAATCGTACTTTCAGGATTTATCGTTAATGTTTTAGTCAAGCTATCATATGAAGCCGGATTGATTGAAACATTTGAGGATAGAGGTGTATTCATTTTTATAGAATTGGGATCAATTTGTAGGCCATCGGGTATCCTGTCTTGTAATTCGTCGAAGCTCCAGCTACTTCCATAACCCTTATTTAGCATTTTTAGATTAAACTTTAGTTTGTCTCCGACACGATTTGTTCCATCGGAACGAGTTTCATTAGTATATGTTTTTGATGGTATTGGTACTGCGTAAGGATCTTTCGTAACACCGATTGCAGTAGCGAAGTGAGCAGTATCACCGGCAGCAAGGGTGGTGTATGGCCATTTTTGTGTGTATGATGAATCAACATTAGATAGGATGGTGTTATTAGCGTATGTTTTTGATTCTGCACCACTTCCAGCAAAGTTTGCCGGTGAAAATCCACTTAGCCAGTTCATCATACTACTACTGAACGGTTGAGCAGCATAACTTGTAGGACCATCAGGTAACTGATTGTTTATAAAAAGTTTGTAATCGCCATTTTGAATTGACATACCACTTTTATCATCCATATCCTTAATAGTTACTCTATCAGCATAACTGCTTCCAGATATGTTAAGTGCAGTGTCTTCACCAAATAGAACACCAAATTTCTGTGTGCTAGATGTCGCATTTTTTACATACATTTCTCTTTGAATTACTGGAGCATTTGTTGGTGACACCCTCAGTAATAATTCAACTTTCAATGTATAAGTTCCAGGGTTATTTGTTCCAGATGATTCTCTATTGAAGTCACCAACGATCTTGAAAGCCTTATTCTCATTAGCGTCCTTTCCAAAATAATATTTTTTATTAGTTAATTTATTTAAAAGAATAGAGTATGATGCGTTGCTAACACCTGCTAGTGGTCCAGAGGAATCTTTTTCAGGTACAATGGCAAAATCTAAAGAAGATAGTGAAACACTTCTAGCAGCTGTTAATGGATTAGATGCAGTATAACCCGATTGTGCAACTGAAGATATATATTTGTTATTATCACTCAGGAATACGTTGAATTTTGAAAAATATGAATTACTTTGACCACCTTGACTGTCGGAAGTGATGGTTGGATCATCCATTTTGGCAACATTTCCACTGGTGTTTTGTGCTAAACCAAAGGCATAACCAATGGATAAGTTACCACCAATTTTTTTCAAACCAATATCATTGTGATCGGTTTGTTGCCAATCAGTGATTCCATCATTAAAGTCGGAACTTGTCGTAGCTGCCTGTGCAGTCTTAACTAAACCAAAAGATAAAATTAAACTTAAAAAACAGAAAAAGATTAAAAAAGCTTTTCTGAAGTATTCTTGTCTCCTCATCATAATATTGCCCCTTGCTAATGTTTTTTAGAATGCTTCTACGTGTTAATTAAGGTGCCGTGGTAGCCCTTAATTGCGTTCAGTGTCATTGTATATAAATATAATGATGTATAGGAGTCAACTTTTGTAAAAATAATTGTTTAATATTATTAACCGTTCACATAATTTGTATTAATTGCCTAATATAGCGGTTATTAGTGGCTTTAGATTTTTGTCTAAATTTGAAGTAAGTTATTGGCAATCTGTCATCAAATGAAAGATAATCATATGAGTAACGTAAACAACGTTAAGGCTTTCAAAAATATTGATGGGGTGAAACATTTGAAAAACATTTTTGAATTAACTGACCTTTCTTATCAGGTAGGGGATAAGAAAATTCTAAAAAATATTAACTTAAATATCGAGCAGGGTAAGTACATTACATTTGTCGGTCCTTCGGGTAGTGGTAAGAGCACTTTGATGCGTATTTTGGCATCGATGATCAGCGCTACGTCTGGCGAAGCACTGTTTAATGGCAAAAAAATAAGCTCATACGAGCCTACAGAATATCGTCGTCGAGTTTCTTATGCTTTTCAGCAACCAACGTTGTTTGGTAAGACGGTCAAAGACAATTTGGAGTTTCCTTATATTGTTCGTGGCAAGGAATTTGATTGGGAGCAAGTGACCAAGTTTTTGAATTATGTCAATTTGGATGAGAGTTACATCGACAAGAGTGTTAATGATGTTTCTGGTGGGGAGAAGCAGCGTATCGCCTTGTTACGAAACCTGATTTTTCCACCAGAAGTATTGATTACAGATGAGGTCACGACTGGTCTTGATGCAGATAATAAAGAAATAGTTCATAATATTTTGAACAAATTCAACCAAGACGACGGTCTAACGATTCTTCGGGTCACACATGATGATTCAGAGATCGAACAAGCAACGGACAAAGTTACGGTCAAGAATGGCGAGGTGATTTAGATGTCTAATTTAACAGTTTCTAATTCAACATTAGCATTAGGATTTATTTTGGTTATCATTGCCTTAGTTATTGGCTATTGGCAAAAACTTCAGATCGACAAAGATATTATTATCGGTGTTGTTCGAGCGATTATTCAACTAACCATTGTCGGCTATATTTTGAAGTTCGTGATCAAGGCAAATGATGTTTGGCTGACGATGGCATTCTTCGTGGTCATCGTCATTAATGCTTCGTGGAATGCTGGTAAACGTGGAAATGGTATTCCTAAGGCATTTCAATTTTCTCTGTTAGCAATTTCAGTCGGGACGATAGTTACGCTAGGAACACTGGTTTGGACGGGTTCGATTCAATTTATTCCGGAACAGATCGTGCCATTCACAGGGATGATTGCCAGTAACATCATGGTTGCCATCGGACTCTGTTATCGTAATATGAAGCAGTCGTTTACCGACCGCCATCAACAGATCCTCGAAAAACTTGCCTTGGGTGCTGACATCAAATTAGCCTCAGAAGATATTATTCGTGAGAGCATCAAGAGCGGTATGCAGCCAACAATTGATTCGATCAAGACACTGGGATTAGTCGCATTGCCAGGAATGATGTCTGGTCTGATCATTGCCGGAGTTGACCCGGTCAAGGCCATTAAGTATCAGATCATGGTTACATTTATGCTGCTTGCTTCGACAAGTATCGGATCATTTATTTCTTGTTATCTCGCTTATAAGCAATTTTATAATGAACAAAAACAACTCAATTCTCATTTGCTTTCGTAATTAATACTATAATTGATTCCATAAAAGTATTAGTTGAGGAGGACAAATAATATGGTAAAACTTGATAATGAATTAAATATTCCACCGATTGCTTGGGTACCTGGTCATGGGGTTCAGGTAATAATGGTGGTGATCAAATCTTTGGTAATCATTTGAACAAGGATAATCTCAAGTCAGTTTTTGACGCTGGGATGAAATGTGGCTTGAACCTGTGGGACACTGCCGCAGTTTATGCGATGGGTGATTCCGAAACAATCTTAGGTGATTACTTACAAAACGTTGACCGAAAAGATGTGATCTTGTCGACTAAGTTCACACCTAGAAGTGCTCAAGATGTAGAACATCCCATGGAAACGATGTTGGACGGCAGTTTGAAGAGATTGCACACTGACTATACAGATATTTATTGGATCCACAATGCCGCTGATGTGAAGAAGTGGACACCGCAATTAGTTCCGTTGGTTAAGTCAGGCAAGATCAAGCACATTGGATTGTCGAATCATAATTTGGCGGACTTGAAATTAGCCGCCAGTATTTTGGCAGAGTCAGGATTGAAGATTTCAGCGGTTCAAAATCACTACAGTCTCTTATATCGTGCCTCTGAGAAAGCTAAGATTATTGATTACTGCAAACAGAATAATATTATCTTCTTCTCATACATGGTGCTCGAGCAAGGTGCTCTGTCTGGTAAATATGATATGAATCATCCCTTGCCAGAAGGAAGCCGCAGGGCTAAGGAGTACAATCCGATACTTCCAAAACTGGAAAAGTTGATTCAAACTATGCGTGAAATAGGTAAGGACAAGAACCTATCAGTTGCACAAGTTGCGACCGCTTGGGCTATTGCTAAAGGAACTGTACCTATCTTGGGTGTAACCAAACCAGCTCATGTTGAGGATGCTTTAGCCGCAAGCAAAGTAGCTTTAACTGAAGACGAATGTCTATTAATGGAAAAATTAGCCTATGAAACGAGTGTCGATACTCGTGGTGTTTGGGAAAAACCAATGATTTAAATAAAAAATCAACTAGTTTTTATAACTTTGTGAAGATAGACCTACTATGTAGGTCTTTTTTTTTATATAATTATCACAATGGGATGTGATGCAATGTGAAGTTAGCAGTGATAGAAATAGGATCTAACTCCATCAGAACATCAGTGTATAGATCTTCAAAGCGGAATCGTTTTAAAACCTTGGATCGATGGCGTGAGCCTGTCCGGTTAGGCAAATCGATTGCACATAGTCGATTATTAACGAATGAACAAATTGAAGAAACAATTGATGTTCTTAAGAAGTTTCAAAATAGGATCCAAAGATATGAAGTAGATAGAATTAGTTTAATTGCCACGGCAGCTGTGCGAATGGCAAAAAATCAAGAACAATTAATTTTTGCGGTTCTAAAAGAAACAGGACTGCAACTGCATATTATCGATGAGCAAGAAGAAGCCTTCTACGATTACGTGGCTGTCCGCAATACGATGCGGGTCAAGGATGCCTTGATCGTGGATGTTGGCGGTGGAAGTAGTGAGATCAGCTTGGCCAAAAAGGGCCGTTTGAAACATGGATTAAGCATACCGATCGGGGCAATATCCATTTCTGATCTCTACTTGAAGAGTGATCCGATCAAGTCACAAGAGTTGAATGCCGCTAAGCGAGAAATTGGCGAGCACTTGGACAGTTTGCAGTGGATGAATGCCAATGCCACGTTTGTTGGCTTAGGCGGGACCCTGCGAGCTGTAACGAGCATTTTGAATCGTGAGGGCAAGCGTAAGAAGACACTCCACAATTCAATCGTGACGATCGATCAGATCGACAAGTTATTCAATCGCTTGGTCCACGCTTCAAATGAAGAACGTAGTCAGATCAAAGAACTGAGTGATGGCAGATATGAGGTCATTCTGGGCGGAATCTTGATAATTTCTGAGATCATCAAAAAAACCCCCTCTAAAGAAATTCGTTTTTCGAATTTCGGCGTTAGAGAAGGTTATGTCTTTAACTATTTCCATAAGATGAATCTACAGGAAAAAGATTAATTAGCACGACTAGGTAGGGTTATTTGAGCTGAATCAAGAACTTTCCCCTCCATCTTGTGGAGAAGTTCGTTCATCCAGAAACCCTCTTTAATATCAAGAATGTCACTCAAGGCGTATACTTTTAATACGTAATCATGTGTTGCATCAGGTGGGTTAGGTCCGTTGTATCCGACCTTAAGATCGTCATCATTATCTCCCAATAGTGGACTTGCGGAACTGTTCTTTCCTTGAACTACAGAAGCCTTAGCTGTACGGCTGAAGTCTTCAGGAAGTTCCAATTGTTCAGGCGAGATATTAGCAGCTGTCCAATGGATCCATTCGAATCCACAAACTGGAATCGAGTCAGGATCAGTGAATGTGAAGGCAAGTGACTTAGTACTTGCGGGAATATTTGATAATTTAATTGGGAAACTAATGACGGGTTTCCCATTTTTAATATCGTTTGTAGGTGCGAATTTACCGTATTTATCTGGCAACAATCCGTTATCCAAATGTACATTTATTTCCATATAAACCCATCTCCTTAAAAATTTATTTATAACGAGGTAATGATAATGGAACAAATAGATAAAAAAGATTTATCTGATATTATTGTAAATCAGATTCGAAAGATTGAACAATTAGTTGGAAGACCGGTAGTTGTTTATAGCGATTATGCTGAACATGAATATTTGACACTTGATCAAGCTAGTCATTCTAACAAAGACGGTGCGATCGAAGTTATTATCACTAATGAGAAATACAAAGATTTTGTTTTATTACATGAACTTTATCATATTGAATTAGAAAACTCTGGTGAACCAATTATTTCTTGCGCTGTTACATCAGGCAAGGAAGATGATGATGGTCGTATCCTTTCAACCGCTAATTCGTTATTTGAAACTTTAGAGCACGCTGAGATCGTTAAGAAACAAATCGCTGACGGCAGTTATACTCCAGAGATCAAGACTGAATATTTGAAGGGTATCGATCATGCCTTGAATCCACACGTAACACTCGATCTTGCAAACATGAGATTCTATCGTTCCTTGATTATCTTTGACGGAATAGTCTTCGGCGAACATGCCAAAGATGCTGAATGGAAGATGGAATTTCCTGTTTCATATAAGGTTGCTGCAGGTTTTGTTGAACAAGTCGAGAAGAATGATATGACGGTGCCATTCCAATTCAGACGTGCGTTGATCCACGTTCTAGAAGGTTACAATGACTTGATTATTTCTAACGGTTACGAAGGGATGCACTATCACGAGTTCTTGAATGTGACACCAGTTGTATCCAGCCGTCAATTGAGATTGACCTTGAATCAATTGTTCCAGATTAAGCACTCACCATATACTAATCGCGCCACTAAGAAGGATGCGTTCATCTTGCTTGGCGTTAATGATGGTCAGAGTGTCGCAACTTTGAATATTGATCCTAAAAAAGTAACACCTGAGTTTTATAAGGCATACTATCAACAAACCGTTGAAAAGGCATTTGCTCAAAGCGGAGTTAAGTACATCACTAGATAGTTTTCAAAAAACATAAGGAGGATTTTTATGACAGACAAGATTTCAGAATTCAAAGATCTGCTTCAAAGGGCTAAGTTTGTAACATTTTTGACTGGTGCTGGTGTATCAACACCTTCAGGGATACCTGACTACCGTTCTAAGAATGGGTTATATAAGCGTGAAAAGTATGATTTCCCACCTGAATACATGTTGAGTCATGACAATCTGGTTGAACATCCTGATGTTTTCCACGACTTCACAGTCCACAATATGTACTTTCCAGATGCAGAACCAAATATCATTCACAAGAAAATGGCTGAAATCAGTAACGAAAAAGGTGCTATCGTCACTCAGAACGTCGATAAGCTCCATACCAAGGCTGGCGCCAAAAATGTCGTGGAATTCCACGGTAACTTGTATGATAATATTCATTGCTTAACTTGTGGCAAGGAATTCGACTACAAGTACTATCTCAAGGATTATCGTCATCATGAGGATAACGGGATCATTCGTCCTGGTACAACAGTTCTATATGGTGAAAATATTAATCCAGATAACGTTGAACATGCGGTCGAGGATGTCGAATGTGCTGATTTACTAGTCGTTGTTGGAACTAGCTTCAAGGTTTATCCTTTTGCTGGCTTGTTGAGATATGCCAAGAACGACGCCAAGTTAGTCGTTATTAATAAGGAAAACTTGGATCTTGATTCTGAGGTTTTGGCTATTTCTGATGACGCAGTTAATGTTTTTTCTCAAATTTAAAATGATATACTAATAACAACTATTGCATAACTATTTATTTGCGGAGGCTTGAAAATATAAATGACTAAAGATAATAAGACTTTTTACATAACTACTCCTATTTATTACCCATCAGGTAAGTTGACGATCGGTAATTCATATACGACCATTGCGGCGGATACATTGGCTCGTTACAAACGTAATGAAGGCTACGATGTATTCTTCCTAACTGGTACTGACGAACACGGTTTGAAGATCGAACAAAAAGCCGAAGCTAAGAATATGGAACCACAAGAATACGTTGATATGATGGCAGCTGACATCAAGAAGCTATGGAAGACACTTGAGATTTCTAACGACAAGTTCATTCGTACAACTGACGATTATCACGTTAAAGCTGTTCAAAAGATCGTTGAAAAATTGATTTCTCAAGGTGACATTTACTTAGGTGAATACACTGGCTGGTACTCAGTTGACGATGAGGAATACTTCACAGAATCACAATTAGCTGAAGTTTTCCGTGACAAAGACGGTAACGTTACTGGTGGTAAAGCTCCATCAGGTCACGAGGTTACATTAGTTAAAGAACCTTCATACTTCTTCAAGATGGGTAAGTACGCTGACCGTCTATTGAAGTATTACGAAGACAATCCAACCTTTATCGAACCAGAGATCCGTAAGAATGAAATGATCAATAACTTCATCAAACCAGGTCTTGAAGACTTAGCTGTCTCAAGAACTAGTTTTAAGTGGGGTGTGCCAATTCCTAGTGATCCTAAGCACGTTGTCTATGTTTGGGTCGACGCATTGTTGAACTATATCACTGCTCTTGGTTACATGAGTGATGACGATTCACTATTCAAGAAGTTCTGGCCTGCTAACGTCCAATTCGTTGGTAAGGAAATCGTTCGTTTCCACACTATCTACTGGCCAATCATTCTTATGGCTCTTGGCATCGAATTACCTAAGCAAGTCTTCGGACACGGCTGGTTGTTGATGAAGGACGGTAAGATGTCGAAGTCTAAGGGTAACGTTGTTTATCCTGAAATGTTAGTTAACCGCTACGGACTAGATTCACTACGTTATTACTTGATGCGTGCAATGCCATTCGGTAATGACGGTGTCTTCACTCCTGAGGATTACATTGATAAAATTAATTATGACCTCGCTAACGACCTTGGTAACTTGCTAAACAGAACCATCTCAATGATCAACAAATATGACGATGGCAAAGTTGTTTCAGTCGCTGCTGTAACTGACTTAGATAAGGATCTTGAGAAGTCATACGCCGACACATTGACGGACTATCGTGATCACATGGACAAGTTTGAATTCCCAGAAGCACTTGCTAGTGTCTGGGCCTTTATCAGTCGTGCTAACAAGTATATTGACGAAACAAAACCTTGGGTCCTTGCCAAAGATGATGCTAAGAAGGCTGAACTACAATCAGTTCTTGGTCACTTAGCTGAATCATTGAGGTTGATTGCCCTCTTGATCAGTCCTGTTATGACACAATCACCAATCAAGATCTTCGCTCAATTAGGCTTAGATTACGATAATGACAAGAGCTTAGAATTCGGTGACACAGTTGTCGGTAAGACCGTAACTAGTGATCCTGAACCAATCTTCCCAAGACTTGATGCCAAAGAAGAAGTTGAATACATCAAGGGTAAGATGGCTGAAGAACAAGCTAAGAATGGTAGCGGCAAGTTGAGCAAGTCTGCTCAAGCCAAAGCTAAGGCTCAAAAAGAAGAAGAGGATGAATATCCTAAGGAAATCAGCTTCGACGACTTCGCAAAAGTTAAGATGGTCGTAACTGAGATCCTAGATTGTAAACGTGCCGCTAACGCTGACAAGTTGTTACAATTCACTCTTGATGACGGTACTGGCGTTGATCGTCAGATTCTCTCAAGCATGTACGAATTCTATCCTAACTATAAGGAACTTATTGGTAAAAAAGTTGTTGCCTGCATCAACTTGAAACCAAGAAAGATCCGTGGTGAATGGAGTAACGGTATGTTGCTATCAACTGAAATGGGTGACGACGTTAAGTTAGTGCTTGTTGATAATTCACACAAAAATGGAGCAATCCTTGGATAATGAAAATTTTTGATACTCACACACATTTGAATGACCCAGCATTTGCTGGCAAAACTCAAGAGTATATCGATCGAGCTGCTGAATATGATGTCGACGAAATGGCAATCATTGGTCAGAATGAAGAGTACAATATTGAAGCTATTCGCTTAGCTCAAAACTACAAACCACTTCATGCTGTGATCGGCTGGCATCCCGAGTTTGCCAAGGAATATAACGAAGAGCAACTAGTCAATCAGATCAAGTTGCCAGAAGTTGTTGCCATTGGTGAAATCGGTTTGGACTATCATTGGGATGAGAATCCTGAACCAGAAGTTCAAAAGGCTACTTTGTTGAAGCAATTAGATATTGCTCAACAGTATGACATGCCAGTCTCAATTCACTGTCGTGATGCGTTCAGTGATATGTACGATATCTTGAAGCAACATGATATGTCGAAGTCAGGTATTATCATGCACAGTTTCAACGGTAATCTTGATTGGTTGAACAAATTCCTAGACTTAGGATTGATGATCTCATACAGTGGTGTGGTTTCATTCAAGAATGCACCCGAAGTTCATGAGTCAGCTATGAATACACCACTTGATCGACTACTTGTCGAAACAGATGCACCATATCTAGCACCAGAACCATATCGTGGTCACCAAAACGAACCAGGATATACGCGCTTCGTGCTAGATGCAATCGCCAAATATAAGGATATGGATCCCGAAGTAGTTGCCAAGCATACGTTTGAAAACTCACATCGGGTCTATAACATTAAATAATGAAAATAAAAGAAATAATTGTAGTGGAAGGTAAGTCTGACACTAATCGTCTCAAAGATTGTTTGGGCGACGTTGATACGATCGAAACCATCGGTTCAGCGATAAATGATGAAACGATTCAACGAATCAAGCTCGCACAACAAAAGCGTGGCGTCATCATCTTCACTGATCCCGACTTCAACGGGAATCGGTTGCGGACGATAATTGCTCAAGCTGTACCAAATGCTAAACAAGCATTCTTACCAAGAGACAAAGCTGTGCCTAAGAAGAGTGACGGCAGTCTAGGAATCGAACATGCTAGAGATGAAGATATAAAAAAGGCGTTGGCAGCCGTTTATACGACCTCAGATCTAGTTGACGATTATAGTACTGATGACATGATCGACCTCGGTTTGATCGGGGATGCTCATTCGCAGAAGCGTCGCGAATTCGTTGGTGCAGAGTTGAAGCTTGGATATACGAATGCTAAACAATTCTTGAACCGCTTGAATATGTTACAAGTTAATCCACAGGATCTGCTTGCGGCAGTTGAAAAATTTGATAAAGGAAGTTCCCATGACACAAAATAGATTAAGTATTGCTGACCCGATCCGCACCAATGATATTCTTCGCAAATATAAATTGCGTGCTAAGAAGAGTTTGGGACAAAATTTTTTAACGAATGAAACAGTCTTAGATGATATCGTCGATGCAAGTGACTTGCACTCAGACGAAATCGCCATCGAAATCGGACCTGGTATCGGTGCTTTGACTGAGAAATTATCACAAGTGGCTGAGAAAGTTTACGCATTTGAAATCGATTCAACCTTAATTCCAGTTCTAGAAGATACCTTAAGTTATTACGATAACATCGAAGTTTTCAACGAAGACATCCTAAAAGTTGACTTGGATGAATTTGTCACAGAGCATCACTTGGAAGGTAAGACAATCAAGGTTGTTGCCAACTTGCCTTACTACATCACGACACCGATCATGCTTAACTTGATCAATAGTGATTATCCATTCCAAGCACTAGTATTGATGATGCAAAAAGAAGTTGCTGAGCGAATCACCGCCAATCCGGGGCACCGTGAATATGGCTCACTAACAATTGCGGTCCAGACACAAATGGACGCTAAAATTGCTCGTATCGTTGGAAAGAATTCCTTCATTCCTAGACCAAAGGTCGATTCAGCTGTGGCTGTTTTGGAACGAAAACCCAAAGACGAGATAAATATTGAAGATCCAGTTTTCTTTAACAAAGTTATTCGTTCGGCTTTTGCTCAAAAGAGAAAGAGTCTGATGAATAATTTCTTAAACTGGCTTGGTCGAACAGATGAAAATCGTGCGCTGATCAACGAAGTTTTCACTGACTGTGAAATCGCTGAAAACGCACGTGGCGAACAGGTTTCAATCGAACAATATAAGAAGATGGCAACTGAACTTAAACAAAGAACTAAAAAATAATTAGTTTATAAAATGATAATCTTCTTGTAATTTTCAGGAAACCGTGGTAGAATTGCACTCCTAAGGAGTGATTTATAAAATGCCAACGTCATTGAAATCAATTAAGAGTCGTCTAGATGCTCATTTAGGCGAGAACTTAACGGTTGTAGCACAAGCAGGTCGTAAAAAAGTTATCCGCCGTCGCGGAACTTTAGCAGAAACATTCCATTCAGTTTTTGTAGTTGATTTGGATCAAAATGAAAATTCTTTTGAAAGAGTTTCATATAGTTATGCTGATCTACTAACAAAGTCTATTGATATTACATTCGATAGTGAAGAAACAGAAGCAGATTCAAGCGCCGATGCAGAAGTTGCTGACGCTGAATAATAGATACTAAAAATAGGATTGCCGAGAGAAGGCAGTCCTATTTTTTTCGTTCTTTTTTGTTTTAGCGTGACAAGGTTACAAGTATTTTTATAAGATGATATCACGTTAAAAAAATCACAATAAGGGAAGTGAGATTTTATGAGTAAGAGAAAAATAGTTTTGGTGGCTACTGGGTTGTGTGCGGGGATGTTGGTTACGTCTGGCATTGTTAATGTGCCTGTAATTTCTGGGACGGTAAGAAGTGAAAAAGTTAAAGCTGCTACTGGTAATAAGAATATTGATATACCTGATCCAAAGCTGCACGAAGCTTTGGACGAACATTTTAAGGACTTGGATGGAGATTGGACCATGGATGATTTGAATAAGCCAACTAGAAGTATGAACTTAGAGGGTTATGGTATAACGGATTTAACGGGATTGGAAGACATAAAGGTTGAGTTTTTATATCTTGATTATAACGATATAACGAGTATTGGGCCACTTTTGTCAGCATCAATAAATCAACTTAATATTGGCGATAATCGCATTTCAAACTTTGATGAGTTTCATAATCTTAAGGTAGATCTTGTATATTCATCTCGTCAAAGAGTGGATCTGGGTACAAAAGTATTTACATCCTCAAATTTATCATTAGATTTAAACGAACAATTTGGAAGTAAAAAAAATATGGTGAATATATATTCGATACGTATTGATGATGGTGATGATTTATTACCAGGAGAATATAACTTTTCAGAAGATAGAATATTGGATATTGGTAGTGTGGAAAATAATAAAGGAAAAGTAAGAATGAATTTTAAATTAGAAAATACATTTGGTCCAAATGATTATTCACATCCGCGTGGAGGAATAGTTATGGATTACATAATTGATACGTCAATAAGAATCAACACTTATGACACGATCACTATAACTGAAGGCGACGGATTCGATGAAATGAGAGGAATAAAGGAATTTACTGATGCTAATGGTAATGTAGTTGAAGTAGACCCTAGTCTTGTTAATATTGAGGGAAGTGTCAATATTAATAAGGCAGGAACCTATCCATTGACTTATACGATTAAGGATAATCCTGGAGAAGGAAAGACGACTGTTATTGTGAAAGAGAAGCCAGGTACGGGTGGTAATTCTAATATCGAAGATATCGACTCCAAAAATGTTATGACTGATAAAAAAGAAATCGATACATATAACGAAAATGGTAAAAAGGTTGGAACCAAAGACTTATTAGGAGTAACGAATTTCAAAGTTACCAAGATGAATACTATTGATGGCACTAAGTATTACCAAATCAGTACTAATGAATGGATCAAAGAAAGTGATGTGAATGAGTTCCATTCTAATCCAGTCGTTATTCAGACCCATCATAATACTCATACCACTCTTAGCACTTTGAGTGGTAACACTGTTACTAATCGTGCGTTAGCTGCCAATAGTAACTGGTATGCTAGTGGACATGTATTTATTGATGGAGAAAAATATTACCGTGTTGCAACTAATGAATGGATCCATGTTGATCATGGAGTGGAATACGAAAAGATTAGTGGTGTTGTTACAGCAAAAGAGACAGCACAACTTTATAGCAGTAAGGGTAAGAAGACTCACCGTGCATTGATGAAGAATTCAAAGTTTGTGACTGATAAAGTTGGTACTATTAATGGACAAACTATGTACCGTGTTGCTAGTGATGAATGGGTGCCGGAAGAATTAGTTAGTCTTAATTAGAATGTAAATTTGTGGAGAATTGCGAAAGCAGTTCTCTTTTTCTATTTCCAGAGTTGTGTTTAAACATGACAGAGTTACAAGTATTTTTATATACTTTTATTACGTTAATTAATTCACAAAAAAGGAAGTGAATATTATGAAAAAGAGAAAAATAGTTTTAGTGGCTACGGGGTTATCTGCGGGAATGTTGCTTAGTAGCACAGTTGTGAACGTGCCTATTGTTTGGGGATTGAGTTCGGTTCAGGTGGTTAAGGCGGAGGAATTAGACAGAGGTGGTATGAAAGATTATGAATTGATAAAGGCTATTGGTGATGATGCCAATTTGGGTAATCCCAATTGGACATTAGATGAATTAAGGAAGCATGGTAATGATCTTAGTTTATATGATCGGGATATTTATGATGTAACAGGTTTAGAAAATGCTATAAATTCTGAGCAAATACATGTGGGTGATAATTATATATCCAATTTTAATGCACTATTTGAACTTCAGAATGAAACAGATTTTGATGGTAGGATTGTTATTGGAAATCAAAGAATCGAGTGGGGGTATGAAAACTTCCAGCGATCTTTAAGTAATCATGTTAGAATAAAATGCAACTATTTTGATGAAAATAAGCCGGGTATTGACATTAAAATAGGTAAAGTAATGAATAAAAATACTAATACAGAAGAAATAGGTATTCGATTTGAATCTGCATATGATCAACCTTATGAATTTGATCTTTGGTTTGATAACGGACTTGGTATTTACGATGTTGAAATAATCTTTGAAGTAGATATAGGAGCAGAAGGACCAAATGCAATAGGGACAGTCACGGTTCCTTATGAATTTCATATTACGCAAGAACCAAGCATGTCTGTGAAAGATATAATAGTTAACGTTGGGGATCCTATAGATTACGAAAAAGGTTATAGTGATGCAATTGATGAGAACGGGGGTATCCTTGATAAGAATAGAGTTATTTGGGAAGGCACAGATAATATCAATACTGCATCTCCTGGTGAACATAAATTTTATTATTATGTTTCTGGTTTTCCTTATATCCAGTTTCCTTCAAAGGTTATAGTTCTCTCTAACGAGGATTCTGGTGATGTAGATGATAATGATGATGGTGATCCAAATGGCAATAACACCCCAGGTTCAGGCGGCTCCAATTCCGGAGGTGGAAGCTCAAGTAAAATTGAAGACATAGCTCCAACCAACATCATGACTGACAAGAAGTCACTTCCAATCTATAACGTAAATGGAAATAAATTAGAACCCAAAACTCTAACAAAGCAAACAACTGATTTTGTAACAGAGAAGCTCAATACAGTCGGGGAGAATAAGTTTTATAGAATTGGTGAGAACGAATGGGTTAATACTAAAGATGTGAAAGTGTTCCATTACAACGATGGATTCAAACAAACACACGGGGATTCACACAAGGAGTTAACTCAATTCCGTAATAGGGGAATGGTTGAGAATCGTGCATTGAAGTCTGCTAGTAGTTGGGTAACTGACAGATATGCAATGTTCGGAACAGAGAAGTACCACCGAGTTGCGACTCACGAATGGGTTCATGATGATCACGTGGTTAAGTACACACCGATTAGTGGAATCGTGGAGGCTAATGAAAATGCGCAACTATACAATAGTCGGGGAAATAAGAGCAATAGAGGCTTGATGCAAGGATCCAGATTCGTTACTGATAGAACTGCCACAATCAATGGCGAGTTGATGTATCGAGTTGCGACCGATGAATGGGTATCCGCAAGTTTAGTAACTTTAGATTAAAAATTATAGATTCAAAAGGAGGATTGCGATGGCAATTCTCCTTTTTGCTGCGCTCAAGTTGTGTTTAAAAATGACAAAGTTACAAGTATTTTTATATAATTTTATTACGATAAAAAATTCACAATAAAGGAAGTGAATATTATGAAGAAAAAGATAATGTTGGTAGCTACTGGATTATCTACAAGTTTAATATTGGTGTCTGCTATTCCGGGGAATGTAAACCAATTTTGGAATGCAGTTGGGATTGAAAAAATTCAGGCGGATGATTCAGATGATATTGAAACTTTGATACCAGATTCTGCGTTACGTGCAGCAATGTATAGAGATATATATAGGAAATATGATGAATTGACTATGGATAATATTGGTGAAGTAACAAATGTTGGATTACAAGGGAAAATGAATCTTGAAGGATTAACTTATGCTCCAAATATTACATATATATCTATGAGTGGCCCCTTTGATAATTTAAGTATTTTAAAAGATATGCCTAATCTTGAGAGTGTGAGAATAGGTAATATACATATTTCCAATTTTGATATATTTGAAAATATACCGCTACCTAAAGATGATGGCAGCAGGCCAGATAATCAAACTATAGGTGAACCAGAAATAATTGTTACAGACAATAAATTTGAAATTGATTTGGATTCGTATGTAGGAAAAGAATATGTAGTGCCAATAGGTAATGTTTCCGTGATGATCGGCAATATTAAAATGGACAGTTCTTATGATCCAGATACACGTAAAGTAACATTGACGGACATAACAGAAAAACTTAATACCGATGATAATACGACTGATCAAATTAACGAAGATCTAACTGTGAAGTTTGATGAAACAGTTAGATTCAGTAATAGAGATTCTAAAGTAACAGTTACAATCACTCAGCCGTTTGTAATTTATATGCCTGTAGTAAGGGTAAAAGATGTAACTATGTATGTTGGAGATATTTGGAATAATGATATGGGATTGGTAAAAGCTCAGAATAACTTGGGTAAAACCTTCAAGGCAAATGAATTAGATGTTGAAGGAGATGTCGATACAACCAAAATTGGAGATACCGAAATAACATATCGACTTAAAGAAGATCATAGTGTATTTGATACTGCCAAGGTAAAAGTAGTAAAACGACCAACTGGTGGCGGAGGAGGCAACAACAGCAAAATCGAAGATATCAAACCAACTAACATCATGACGGATAAAAAATTACTGGACGTTTACAACGTAAGTGGAAAAAAACTAGAACCAAAGACTTTAACAAAACAAACAACAGATTTTGTAACAGAAAAGATCAACACAATTGGCAAGGTACAGTACTACCGAATTGGTGAGAACGAGTGGGTTAAAACTGATGACGTAAAAGTTTTCCATTATAACAATGCGGTTAAACAAACCCACGGCGATGACCACAAAGAATTGACTCAATTCAGAAATATCGGTCAAGTTAGCAACCGTGCGTTGAAGCCAATTACCAATTGGGTGACTGACAGATATGCTTACTTCAAAGATGAAAAATATCATAGAGTTGCGACTCACGAATGGGTTCACGATGACCACGTGGTTAAGTACACATCTATCAGTGGTGTAGTAAAGGTTAATGAAGATGTTCCACTATACAACAGTCAAGGGAAGGCAAGTAATCGAGGTTTGATGAACAATTCAGAATTCATTACTGACAAGTCAGCAATGATCAACGACCAACTAATGTATCGTGTGGCAACAGACGAATGGGTATCAGCGGAATCAGTTACTTTGAAATAAATTACAGACTAAATTAGGAGATTGCCGTAGCAACCTCCTTTTGTTTACCAAAATTCAGAATAAGGGAAGTGAAAACTATGAAGAAGAAAAGAGTGATAATAGTCTCCACATTGTTGTCAGCGGGAATAATTACCGCAGCAGTTGTGGTTGATAATACTAGTTTGTTTTCGAATCTTAATGTTATTGAGAATGTTAAGGCTGATGATAAGGATGAAAATGATATTAATAGTTGGATGCCAGATGAGAATTTACAGCAGATTATAGCTGATATATATAAAGTTGATATAGAAGATTTGACATGGAAGATATTGGAAGAAAAACCGGCTCATAATAAAGGAGAATCATTATTTGTACATCTGGAGGGTGTGGAAGATCTGGATGGATTACAGTATGTAAAAAAAATGACTGGAGTTCGTTTTTATAATCCTGTTAAGAATATTAATGTTTTAAGTGAACATGATTATTTAAATAATTTACAGATTGCAAATGTAAAGACAGCTAACTTTGATCCGTATCTGTTTGACTTGAAATATGATAGTAGTCGTAAACCGGGTACATCTAGAAGTGGTCAGATTTTTACAGGTGAGATGATTAAATCAAGTAAGGATTTTATATCGATAGATTTAAAAAAATATTTTGGAGATACATTTATTGGGATTTTAAATGATGAGGTGAACGTAATAACGGAAAATCCAAATGCAACATCTTATTTTGATAAAATTAATAAGATTGTAGAAGTTTCTAATTTGACTAGGGAAATGGAGTCAGAAGATGGTAGTTATACAGGTAATATTAAAATAGAATTTGTAGAAATTGCACATTTGTTTTCTGTAGAAATGGAGCCAAGTACGGTAACAATTCAAATTACAATTCCATATGAAATTACTCCAAAACCTAAGCCAGGTGGTGGCGGCGGAAAACCAACCAACAAAATTGAATCTATCGATACAACTAACATTATGACCGACAAAAAGGCCATAGATACATACGATGCCTATGGCCAAAATAAAAAAGAAAGAACATTAACAAAACAAACAACCGACTTTGTAACTGAAACAAAGAATACTGTTGGGAAAACAGAATACTATCGAATTGGTGAGAATGAATGGGTTAAAACCGATGATGTAAAAGTTTTCCATTTCAATAATGCAGTTAAACAAACTCATGGGGATG
The DNA here is from genome assembly GCF_000615905.1 of Companilactobacillus nodensis DSM 19682 = JCM 14932 = NBRC 107160. Taxonomy (GTDB): domain Bacteria; phylum Bacillota; class Bacilli; order Lactobacillales; family Lactobacillaceae; genus Companilactobacillus; species Companilactobacillus nodensis. The sequence goes on along the minus strand of NZ_BAMN01000017.1, from coordinate 4,226 downwards.
ACCATAAGGAGTTAACACAATTCCGCAACAGGGGAAAGGTTGAGAACCGTGCATTGAAGTCGTCTAGTAGTTGGGTAACCGACAGATATGCTTACTTCAAAGATGACAAATACCACCGAGTAGCGACTCACGAATGGGTACACGATGACCATGTACTTAAGTACACGCCAATCGATGGTGTGCTCAAGGTCAATGAAAATGTGCCACTGTACAATAGCCAGGGGAAGGTAAGAAATAGAGGGTTGATGAACAATTCGGAATTCATCACTGATAGAACTGCCACAATCAACGACCAACTAATGTATCGTGTGGCAACAGATGAATGGGTTCCCGCAAGCTCGGTAACATTAAAGTAACTAATCAAGATGGTTCTGATTAAATATCAGAACCTTTTTTGTATCCAATTAGGCAAAAAGCTTGAAAATCTTAACAAGTTAGTGGAAAATGAATTGATTGTTATGTAATTTACTTTATAATTTTAATTGAGACAGGTTTTTTAGGAGAGAGATATATGAAAACACGAAGAAGCGAACGATTAATCGACATGACTCGTTACTTGTTGGAGAGACCGCACACTCTGATTTCTTTAGCATTTTTCGCTGACCGATATGAATCAGCCAAGTCATCGATTTCTGAGGATCTAGGTATTTTAAGACGAACATTTATGATTCGTGGCATTGGTGCCTTAGAGACATTGCCCGGTGCAGGTGGAGGGGTTATTTTTACACCCGGTATTTCTAAGAAGGAAGCCACGGATTTTGTCGACACGACAACTAAGAGATTAGAAGAGCCTGACAGAATTTTGCCCGGTGGCTATTTGTATCTAACCGATTTATTAGCTGATCCAGAGGTTTTGAGAACTATTGGAAGAATGATTGCGACGCAATATTCACAAAGTTCAATTGACGTGGTCATGACTGTTGCTACTAAGGGAATTCCTATTGCCCAAAGTGTTGCCAGTTTCTTGAACATCCCATTTGTGATTGTTCGTCGTGATTCGAAGATCACTGAAGGTTCAACTATCAGTGTTAACTATGCCTCAGGGTCATCTGATCGAATTGAGAAGATGGAGTTGTCCAAGCGTAGTTTGCCAGAGGGTTCACGTGTCTTAGTAGTCGACGACTTCATGAAGGGTGGCGGTACTATAAATGGTATGCGCAGCCTTATTTCAGAATTCAATGCGATTTTTGCCGGAGCAACAGTCTTCGCCGAGAATATCAATGTGAAGTCAGAGTTCAGAGATAACAAAGTTACTTCGATTTTTAAAGTCGAAGAAATCGACACGGTCAACCGTATTCTCAAGATGGAATCCGGAGATTATTTAGCAAAAACAGATTTCAGTTATTTTGAGTAAAAACATAATTGAGTAGAGTATGTGAATAATGCTATTATATATAAGGATATTTGAGTGACTGAAAGGGAGTTTCCAATGTCGAATCGTTATGTAATAATTCTCGCTGCCGGCAAGGGCACAAGAATGAAATCAAAATTGTACAAAGTATTGCATCCAGTAGCTGGTAGAGCTATGGTCGATCATGTTTTGACTCAAGTAGAAAAAATCAATCCTACTATAGTTGAAACTGTTATCGGTAGTGGTGCCGAAAAGGTCCGTGATTTACTCGGTGACCGTACTAAGTATGCCTTGCAAAAAGAACAACTAGGTACTGCCCATGCTGTATTACAGACTGAAGATGTTTTAGCTGGTAAAGCAGGAACAACACTGATCATCAATGGTGATTGTCCACTATTTACTGCCGAAACTTTCGAAAAACTATTTGCTTATCACGAAGAACAAAATGCTGCCGTTACTATTTTGACAGCACATGCGGATAATCCATTCGGATATGGCCGTATGGTTCGTGACGCTGATGGTAATGTTGTGAAGATCGTCGAACAAAAAGACGCTTCAGAAACTGAAAAGAAGATTCAAGAAATCAACACAGGTGTATTTTGCTTCGACAACGAATTGTTGTTCAGCAATTTGCACAATGTCAATAATGACAATGCTCAAGCGAGTATTACTTGCCAGATTTAATCTCCATGTTCAAGGATCAAGGTAAAAAAGTTGCCGCATATCAAATGTCAGACTTGTCTGAATCAATGGGTGTTAACGACCGTGTTGCCTTATCACATGCTGAGAAGTTGATGCAAACACGTATCAATGAAGCTCACATGCGTGATGGTGTAACAATTATCGATCCTGATAACACTTATATCGATGTTGATGTTAAAATCGGCAATGATACTGTCATCGAACCAAACACTAAGATTTTTGGTAAGACAACAATTGGTTCTAACTGTTTGATCGGTTCAGGTTCAAGACTTGAAGATGCTACAATTGAAGACAACGTTAAGATCATCAGTTCAACTGTCGAGAGTGCTATTATGCATACTGGCAGTGACTTGGGTCCAAATTCACATTTGCGTCCAAAAGCTGAAATCGGTAAAGACGTTCATGTCGGTAACTTCTGTGAGATCAAGAATGCTAAGATCGGCGACCGTACTAAAGTCGGTCACTTAACGTATGTTGGTGATGCTACTTTGGGAACAGATATCAATGTCGGCTGTGGTGTTGTATTCGTCAACTACGATGGTGTCAAGAAGTGGCACAGTACCATTGGTGACCACTCATTCATCGGTAGTAACTCGAACATCATTGCCCCAGTTGAGATGGAAGATCATTCCTTCATCGCTGCTGGTTCAACGATTACCAAGGATATTCCTAAGCACGCTATGGCAATTGCCAGAGAGAGACAAACAAACAAAGAAGATTTTTGGAATAGATTACCATTATCAAAAAGTGAAGATTGGAAATAAGGGTGGAAATTAATGTCATATCAAAATAACGAACGACCAATGAAGATTTTTGCGTTGAATTCAAACAAACCTTTGGCAGAAAAAATCGCTAAAGAAGTTGGAATTCCGCTAGGAAAGTCATCAGTTACACGTTTTAGTGACGGTGAAATCCAAATCAACATTGAAGAGAGTATTCGTGGTGCCGAAGTATTCTTGATTCAATCAACCTCAGCCCCAGTTAACGATAACTTGATGGAATTATTGATCATGGTCGATGCTTTGAAGCGCGCTTCAGCTCACTTGATCAACGTAGTTATTCCTTACTACGGTTATGCTAGACAAGATAGAAAGTCACGTTCACGTGAACCTATCACTGCTAAGTTAGTTGCTAACATGTTGCAACGTGCCGGTGTTGACCGTGTACTCGCACTTGACTTGCATGCTGCACAAATCCAAGGTTTCTTCGATATTCCTGTTGATCACTTGATGGGTGCACCACTTCTAGCAGATTACTTCCTAACAAATCATCTTGAAGAAGATGCCGTTGTTGTTTCACCTGATCACGGTGGTGTTACTCGTGCCAGAAAACTTGCTGAATTCTTGAAGACACCAATTGCTATCATTGATAAACGTAGACCTCGTGCTAATGTTGCTGAAGTTATGAATATCATTGGTAACGTCAAAGGCAAACGTGCCATCATCATCGATGATATGATCGATACTGCTGGTACAATTTCATTAGCATCACAAGCATTGATCGACGCCGGTGCTACTGAAGTTTATGCATGTTGTACACACCCAATTCTTTCAGGCCCAGCTATCGAAAGAATTGAAGCTTCACCAATCAAGAAGTTGATCGTTACAGATTCAATCAATCTTCCTAAAGAAAAAATTATTGACCGTATGGTTCAAGTTTCAGTTGGACCACTTATCGGTGACGCCATTCGTCGTATCCATGACAACGAACCAGTTAGTCCATTGTTCGATACACGTTTCAAGCGTAATAAATAGAGCGTAAAAAAACACGGTTAGCTTTCGAGTATAACCTAAAAAAGGCCACTGAATTTACATAGTAAATTTAGTGGCCTTTTTGTAGTTAAACGGAGGAAGTTGTGTTTTTTTGCGCGTTTAGGAATTTTGTTGCCAAGAAGTACATTCTGAGTCGATATTTTGATTAACCTGTTTCAATGGAGTATTTTTTAAAAACAAAAAGTACTTTTATTGGTGGTGTTGACGATGATTCCAATGTTCTGGACCTTTACTATGATTATGGTTATTTTGACGCTTTGTTTGAAGAGTGAACGTTATGCGCGCAATGTCAAAACTTATAAATCAGATTTAATAACGGTGGGACTGGCGATTGGCATTACGACGGTTATTTGTCTGACGTTCTTCGTCGCTAGTGGACACACTTACATGCTATTTTGATA
>NZ_BAMN01000018.1 GCF_000615905.1 Companilactobacillus nodensis DSM 19682 = JCM 14932 = NBRC 107160 | reverse complement strand
CGATAAGACGGACGTTACAGCATTACAGAACACTGTTCAAGCTATGATTACTTCAATCAGTCAAGCCGACTACGATGCGTTAGTTAGTGCTGGAACTGTTGATCCAAAAATTTTGTATGTGATTCCTGATGCTTAAGGAGGTATCTAAATGAATTTAAAAATTGGAGGTAGCAACGTGGGTAAAATTATGTATGGCGGTCAAGAGTTTGGTGGCAGTCAAATGTTGGAGAGTGGAACTATTCTTTTACTTTTAGATATAAACAACAAAGACTGGGCTAAGAGAAGATTGGGGTTAGAATTTTATGGGCTTGCTCCTGGCGATTCAATTACTTGTAAAGCGTTTGGAGTTGAAAAAGATTGGAAAAACGTCTCTCAAATACGCGTGTATGTGGATAATCACGACCCTGAAATTATTGATATCTCAGAGTTAAAAAACGGTCCATGCGATGTTGGTAATAAGGATCTCACTTTGAAACTTGAAGGAAACGAATTTACTTTCAAAAACAACGGACACATCAGATACGAATCAATTCTTGTAGAAGCATACAATGAGTAAAAGTGAGGAGATGATTATTTATGAGAAAGCTATATCTTGACAACGGCGATAAACAGTTTAAATTTGCCGATACCACTACTGAAATCCTTTTGGAAGCGTTCGATAATGGTGACGCCAGAAGACGTCATGTAATTTATAAAAGGAGACAATGATAAAGAAGACCAGCCGTTTGGCTAGTCTTTTTTATTGTTTAAATTTTAGGAGATGAAATATATATGTATGGAACACCAGTACCACTACCAAATGCTGGTTTTACTGATTGGCAATTTGCTATCGAGCATGTGGGAAATAACACTTTACTAAATACACTATTTATTTTGATTATTGCCGACGTGATTACAGGAATAGCAAAATCAATCATTACTCATTGTGTGGATAGTTCGATTGGCAAGAAAGGGTTGGCAATACACTTCACGATTATTTTACTAGTTGCGTTGCTTTATCCATGGTCGATTGCTATTAACTATCAATGGCTAGGCGATTCAGTTTTAAGTTTGTGGATATTCATGTATGCAACCTCAATTGTAGAAAATATAGGACAAATGGGGTTGCCACTACCGAAGTTCATTAAAAAAAGGCTAAATAAATTTGGTCAAGATATGGAAAATCAAGAACCAAAACAAGAAAACGATAACGAAAAGGGGGATAAATAAATGAATTTTAATATTGATAATACTTACGAATTAGGAGCCAATGAAGGCTCATCTCAAGCAACCGGAAACAAGTATATTGTTCTACACGAAACAACAAACATTGGTGCTAAAGCCAATGCAAGTTACTTTAAAAATAATTGGGCAAAAACACAGACATACGTTCAGATTGTTATGGGAGACGGAGGTAAGATTTACCGTGTAGGTGCGGACGGTTACCAGGCTTGGGGAGCTGGTAGCTACGCTAATGCCAATTCACCAGTTCAAATTGAATTGGCTAGAACTACTGATAAGGCTACTTTTAAGAAGGACTATGCAACTTTTGTTAATTTTGCTCGTGCAAAGGCAAAACAGTATGGTATTCCTTGTGTGCTAGACGGTTCAGATAATGGAATTAAAACTCATAAATGGATTAGTGAAAATATCTGGGGTAATCATACTGATCCTGTAGAAAGCTACCTAGAACCATTTTGGGGAATCACTCACGAACAACTAGCTCATGACATTGCCTATGGAATTAAGAATGTGGTAGAACCTAAGAAAGTATTTACAAATATTAATAATGTTGTCACTGTATTAAAAGGCAATGTCAAGGCTTATGCTACTTATAAGCTCGATGGTTCAGCTAACAAAACCACAGACATCGCCCCAGGTACTGGTTGGATTTCAGCTGGTATTGAAATGATTAACGGTAAGCCTTACTACTTAATTGGTGGTAACATTTACATCCCTCAATCAATTACAACCTTTAAAGACAAGGTATTGATTAACTCCGACATCCCTGTACACGCTGTAAATCTCAAGGGTGAGGTTGTAGGTGCTAATCTCAATGGTGGTTCAGCATGGAAATATGCAAGTGTGGTTAATGTTCCTAAGGTTGGTTACTGCTACAAGATCGCCACGGATATGTATCTACCACTTAAATATGCTCAAGGTTCTGGATATAAAGGATAAATTTTAATGGTAAATGCTAGACAAATTAAATAATATGCGTTAATTTAAAGGTGTTCATTGACGTGGACAATATTGTAAACTACCTCGATTTTGAACTAGCTTTGATAGTGTTAAAAGAACCCATCATCTATTAATTTAGGTGGTGGGCTTTTTTATTTTGAAGGCTCTGGACAATTGATTGAGAAAGAACGATATCTTAAATGTATCCACATAGTGGGTAATTCTTTTTTATAAGAATTTAATAAATCCCTTCATGAAAAAATCACTGTTTTTAATTAAGACGGTGATTTTTAATTTACATAGATAATAAAATAAAAAAACTTGACATTTTTACTTTCGAGAGTAATATAATATTTTTAGGAGGTAAGCATATGAAATATCGTATTCAACTAAATACGGATTCACAATTGTTTACCGTTTCAGATAAAAACAACACAAATGTTTCAGCAAACGGTAAGACAATTTCAGAAGCCGTAAACAAACTTCAAAATAATTAAAAACGACTCTCACTCTATAATTTTTAGAGTGAGTTTTTTTATTGAATTAATAAAAAAATCGCTAGTCAATTAAGACTAACGATTATAATTTGCATTCCCACTTTATTTTTTTTCATGACACACCCGTGACACACTTTTTTTGAATCTATATGATACTTATTGAAGTTTATGAAAATCAAAAGCCTATTAAATCAACATTTTGAATCCTATTGAGGTTCATTAAAACCCATATAAGCGAACTACGAGAATCGAACTCGCGACACTAGCTTGGGAAGCTGGTATTTTACCATTAAACTAAGTTCGCATTTATCAACAACTACTAATTATACAACAAAAAATCACTGAATGATAAAGATTAATTAAATTTATATGGGAAACTTGTAATATAAATTGATTTTTTCCCGTCGTTACCATAGAATCAAGGATGTTAGTATTTATTAGAAAAGTTTTTCAAGGAGATTGAAATATGAAAAAAGCACTAGTTACATTATTAGCAACTGTTTCGCTAATGGGTGTTGCAACCGTAGCAACTGGTTGTTCAAATTCTAGCACAAGCCAAACTCAACAATATTCTGCTGATAAGATCACTAAAGCAGAAATCAAAGGTCACGACTATGTTGGGGTAAGTAAGAACAACAAGAACGAGTATGTTACATTCTTTACTGGTAAGGACAACAAGAAAGTTCAATATGTTCGTGTAAACAAAGATGGTTCAAAGAAGACAATTACCAACTTCCAAAAAGCTAAACTTGTTATGAACAAGAAGAATGCTAAGAAGTTCAAGATCGATGGTTTCAGAATTATTGCTGAACCTGACTTTGAATGGAATTTCGTTAAGGTTGGCAAAACAACAATCAAATCTCCTGATGGCAAGAAGTGGAAACTATATCAAGGTAGCCACAAGAAAGCTATAAAAGAAGTTCAAAAGAACGCTAAGTAGTAATTCATTATAAATATGGTCGAAAACACCGAAATTTATCAGTGTTTTACGATCATTTTTTATTTTTTTAATTTTTTAAGCGATAACCATTGCTATTATCTGATTTATGAAGTATAGTTATTGCATTGTGTTAGTAGTTAAGTGTAGGTTTCATTTCACATTCATGAATGAATTTCTGAGCTTTACTTTAAATGCAAAAATAAAATGCGCACAGCGCGGAGGTTTCATTCATAATGGAAAACGGAACAGTTAAATGGTTTAATGCAGATAAAGGCTTTGGTTTTATTACTCGCGAAGATGGTAGTGATGTATTCGTACATTTCTCAGCTATCCAAGGTGACGGCTTCAAGACATTGGACGAAGGCCAACACGTTACTTTCGATGTAGAAGACAGCGATCGTGGACCACAAGCTACAAACGTTACAAAGAACTAATTAACGTTTTAAAGACAACCCCTCAGAGGTTGTCTTTTTTTGTCCAAATTTGTGCGTTAGATTTGCTTTCATTTCAGATACTCGATAAGATGTAAGAGACAAATGATGTTCCATAAAACATTTTTGAGAGGGCGATTAATTATGTTTAAGTTTCAAACTAAACTAGGATCATTGATTGGTTCAATTGGCGGCGACATCTTAGGTGAAGTATTCGTTCTACGTGATAAATTAATTAATAACAAAAAATAAAAAAAGGAATCTTTCGAATTTTCGAAAGGTTCCTTTTTTTGGAGAAACAGCCGTATTATAGCAATTTTTTACAAAAATTCATCATTTCTGAAAACGTTTATAAAATTTTGCTGTTGGTTTTGTAAATGAATAAAATTAAATCTGTCTTAAGCCCTTTCTAATTTTATGCAACCGTTGTCACTGTTGACGCCGATTAAGGGGAGGTTAAAATATTAGAAAATAAAAAAATATATGAAAAAGTTGTGAAATCACTTGCAAAGTTAATCCTAGTATTATATTGTGAGTACTGGTAACGGAATACAAATAAGGAGTGATTATTTATGACTAAACCAATTCATGTTACATCTGAAATTGGCAAACTAGATGTAGTAATGTTGAAACGTCCCGCTGAGGAAGTTGAAAACATTACACCCGACACAATGCCCCGACTATTGTTCGATGACATCCCATATTTGCCAATTGCTCAAAAAGAGCATGATAATTTTGCCCAAATTTTACGTGATAACGGAACGGAAGTTCTCTATCTAGAAAACTTGGCAGCAGAAGCAATTGATGCCGGAAATGTTAAGAGTTCATTTCTTGACAAAATGCTTGCAGAATCTGGTTACGCAGTAGGTGCTGATCATGACGCATTAAAGGAATACTTGATGAGTCTTGATACACAAGCAATGGTTAACAAATTATTCGCAGGAGTTCGCAGAAACGAAATTGACTTTACCCCGACAGATCTAGTCAGTGCTGCTGAAGACCCTGATTATCCATTCTTTATGGATCCTATGCCTAACGCATACTTCACACGTGACCCTGCAGCTTCAATCGGTGATGGATTAAGTATTAACCATATGACATTCGCTGCTAGACAACGTGAATCAATGTTTATGGAAACAATTATTGCTCACCACCCACGTTTTGCTAATAAAGGCTTACACGTATGGCGCAATAGAGATCACACACACCGTATCGAAGGTGGAGATGAACTTGTATTGAGCAATCACGTATTAGCAATTGGTGTTTCACAAAGAACATCAGCAACTGCTATTCAAGATATTGCTAGAAACTTGTTCAAGGAAGACAGTGGCTATGACACAGTTATTGCTATCTCAATTCCTCACAATCACGCTATGATGCACTTGGATACTGTATTTACAATGATCAATACAGATCAATTTACAGTTCACCCAGGTATCCTTGGCGAAGGTGGCAAGATCGATACATGGACAATTCACCCAGGTAAAGACGGCGACCTAACTATGGAACACAACCAAGACCTAAAGGCTACTCTTAAGAGTGCTCTTGATCTTGATGATTTGGACTTGATCCCAACAGGTAACGGTGATCCAATCGTTGCTCCTAGAGAACAATGGAATGATGGTTCTAACACATTAGCAATTGCACCTGGTGTTGTTGTTACATATGATAGAAACTACGTATCAAACGAAATGTTAAGACAACACGGCTTGAAGGTATTGGAGACAATATCAAGTGAATTATCACGTGGTCGTGGGGGCCCTCGTTGCATGAGTATGCCATTGGTTCGTGAAGATCTTAAATAATAATAAATTAAAATTTAATATTAGACTGCAAACCTCATGCAGTTTAGGAGGACACTAATTTGGATTATCAAGGAAAAGAAACATCAGTATTTCAAGGCAGAAGCCTTTTAGCAGAAAAATACTTTACACCTGCTGAACTCGAATATCTTATTGACTTCGGTATTCACTTGAAGGCACTTAAGAAAAAGGGTATTCCTCACAAATATCTTGAAGGCAAGAATATTGCTCTTCTATTTGAAAAGAACTCAACTCGTACACGTTCAGCATTTACTACAGCTGCAATTGACTTAGGTGCACACCCAGAATTCTTAGGTTCTAACGATATTCAACTAGGTAAAAAAGAAAGTGTTGAAGATACAGCTATTGTTCTTGGTAGCATGTTTGACGGAATTGAATTTAGAGGATTCAGTCAACAAGTTGTTGAAGATCTTGCTAAGTACTCAGGCGTTCCTGTTTGGAATGGCTTAACTGATGAATGGCACCCAACACAAATGATTGCTGATTTCATGACTATGAAGGAAACATTTGGAACACTTCAAGGCAAGACATTGACATTCGTTGGTGATGGACGTAACAATATGGCTAACAGTTTGTTAGTTACAGGTTCAATGCTTGGTGTTAATATCCACATTGTTGCCCCTAAGGAATTATTCCCAGAAGACGACGTTGTTAAGACTGCTCAAGGATATGCTGACAAATCAGGTAGCAAGTTCTTGATCACAGACGATATCGACGAAGGTGTTAAAGGCTCAAACGTTATCTATACTGATGTATGGGTATCAATGGGTGAAGAAGATCAATGGGACGAAAGAATCAAACTTCTCAAACCATATCAAGTAAACATGGATATGATGAAGAAGACTGGATTACCAGATGATCAAGTAATCTTTATGCACTGCTTACCAGCTTTCCACGATATCACTACTAAATATGGTAAAGATATCAACGCTAAGTATGGTTTAACAGAAATGGAAGTAACAGATGAAGTATTCAGAAGTAAGTATGCTCGTCAATTCGAAGAAGCAGAAAACAGAATGCACTCCATCAAGGCCATTATGGCAGCAACTCTAGGTAACTTGTTCATTCCTAAGGCTTAATTAGTTATTGAAGAAGAGCTAATCTAATGGGTTGGCTCTTTTTTGCTTTAAAACAGAGGGTGAAAGAAAGACTATTCGTAGTAAGCGGAGGAAGTTGTCTCTCTGTAACCCGTTTATAACAGAGTGAAACAAAGTAATTAGTCACGGATCATTATTGCGATTAATAACCGTTTCACGTAGAGGATTATTGTCGTAATAAGTGCAGTTGGCATGCTTTGTGAACTCCTATTCCAATTCTAAAAATTAGAGAGAATGTATAACATGGAAGAAAAAAAAGGATTATCACTAGGCGCTCTTACAGCTGCCGTAGTTACTAGTTCAATCGGTTCTGGTGTATTTACACTAACTAGTTCATTAGCAGGGGGGGCCGCACCTGGCCCTGTATTGCTAGCATGGGTCGTAGTTGGATTCGGTATTTTAATGCTAGCTATGTCACTAAATAATTTATTATTAAAGAAACCTGAAGCTGAAGGTATTCACGCATATGCTCAAGCTGGATTCGGTAACTTTGCCGGATTCGTAAGTGGTTGGGGATATTGGCTAAGTGCCTGGCTAGGAAACGTTGCCTTCGCCACAGTTTTGATGAGTTCACTTGGATACTTCTTCAAAGTATTTGCTGGCGGACAAAATGTACCATCAATTATTGTCGCAAGTATCGTTTCATGGATTTTGACATATATCGTTAACCGTGGTGTTGAATCAGCTGCGGCTATGAATACGATCGTTACTATTTGCAAGTTGATTCCTCTATTTGCATTTATCATCGTTGCTATTTTCGTCTTCAAAGGCGGAATGTTCACGGCTCACTTCTGGAGCAATGTTGCTTCTAGTGTAGCCGGCGGTGACAACACTTGGACACAATTCAAATCATGTTTAATGATCATGATGTGGGTGTTCGTTGGTGTTGAAGGTGCAAGTATGCTTTCATCACGTGCCGAGAGTAAAAAAGACGCTGGTAAAGCTACTATTATTGGTATTATCAGTTTGTTAGTAATTTATGTATTGGCATCAGTTTTACCTTATGGTTACATGACACAAACAGAATTGGCTAAAATCAACCAACCTGCTATGCTTTACATTTTCCAAGATATGGTCGGAAAATGGGGCGGTATCTTTATCGCTGTCGGTTTGATTATTGCTATTTTAGGTTCATGGTTATCATGGACAATGCTACCAGCTGATACAACAATGCTTATGGCTGAGGAAAAACTCTTGCTTCATACTTTGGTAAGAAGAATAAGAATGGTGCACCTACATTTTCACTTATCTTAACTGCAGCACTTATTCAAATTTTCCTATTTATTCTCTTGTTCTCACAAGAGGCTTATAACTTTGCCTTATCACTATGTACGGCTGCTATCGTTGTTTGTTACATTTTCGTTGGTTTGTTCCAAATCAAGTTCTCATATCAAAATAAAGATATGAAACAAATGTGGATTGGTATTTTCGCAGCTGGCTTCCAGATCTTTGCTATTATCTTGGCCGGTGTTCACTTCTTGATGCTTGTATGTATTGGATACATTCCTGGAATTTACTTCTATTACAAAGCTAAGAAAGAATTCAATATTGATGGCGGAAAGTTAACTAAAGCTGAAGTTATTTACTCAATTCTTCTTGTTATCTTTGCTGTCGCAAGTATTGTTATGGTTGCAACTGGAAAAGTTTCAATTTAGGAGAGTGTAAAGAATGAAAATACCTGAATTTGGTGTCGAAGGTTGGCTCAACGTTCATGAACGTGAAGCTAAGTATGATTTGGCTCAAAGTACGATCACGTCATTCTCGATGAACGAATTAGTTAAGTTAACTGATTCTGATGTTTATGGCGAATTAGATCAACAAAAGATGAACTATGGTTGGATCGAAGGATCACCAACCTTTAAAAAAGAAGTAAGTAAGTTATACAAGAACGTTGACCCCGACAACGTTTTACAAACAAATGGTGCTACTGGTGCCAATATGTTGGCCATCTATTCATTAATAGAGCCAGGAGATCACGTTATCAGTGTTTATCCAAGTTACCAACAACTATATGACATTCCTAAGTCATTGGGTGCTGATGTTAGTTTTTGGAAGCTACACGAAGAAGATAACTGGTATCCAGACATCGAAGATTTGAAGAAGATGATTCGTCCAAATACTAAGATGATCTGTATTAATAATGCCAACAACCCAACTGGAACAATTTTGGACCGTAAGTTTATGGAACAAGTTGTTGAAGTTGCTAAGACCGTTGGTGCTTATGTTCTTGTGGATGAAGTTTATCTACCATTTGATGACTCAGTTGATTTTGCCCCAATCATCGATTTGTATGACAAGGGTATCTCAACAAATTCATTATCTAAGACATATTCAATGCCTGGTATTCGTGTTGGTTGGACTGCAACTAACAGTGAATTAGCTGATTTATTCAGAAAGTATCGTGATTACACGATGATTTGTTCTGGTGTCTTCAGTGATCAAGCTGCTTGTGTTGTATTGCAAAATAGAGACAAGGTTCTTGCTCGTAACAAGAAGATCGTGCTCGATAACTTGAAGATATTCAAAGATTGGGTTGAACGTACTCCTAAGGTTAGTTGCGTATTTCCTAACGGAGTTTCAACATCATTTATCAAGATGGACACAAAGAAATCTAGTATCGACTTTTGTCGAGATCTATTGAAGGATACTGGTGTGCTATTAGTACCTGGTGAAGCCTTCGATGTTCCTGGCCATGCCAGATTAGGTTACTGTGCACCAACTGAGACCCTTAAAAAAGGTCTAGAAGTTTTAGGAGACTATCTAGAAAAGAATTAAGAGTGAAAACTCTATCATAAAAAATCAATTAATTTCTGAGGAGAGATTTTATAATGACAAAAGAACGTATAGTAGTTGCATTGGGTGGAAACGCCATTTTAAGTTCAGACGCTAGCGCAGAAGCTCAACAAGCCGCTGTAAAGAAGACTTGTGAATCATTAGTAGAATTCGTTAAGAATGGTCAAGAATTGATCATAACTCACGGAAATGGCCCACAAGTTGGTAACCTATTATTACAACAAGCTGCTGCTGACAGCAAAAAGAACCCTGCACTTCCACTTGACACATGTGGTGCCATGACAGAAGGTAGCATTGGTTACTGGTTCCAAAATGCTATGAAGGAAGTTATGTTGAAGAACGGTATCAACAAACAAGTTGTTACTTTGATCACACAAACAATCGTTGACAAAAACGATCCAGCCTTTGGCGATCCTTCAAAGCCAATCGGTCCTTTCTACAAGGAAGAAGAAGTAGCACAACTTAAAGCAGATCACCCAGACTGGAGCATCATTGAAGATGCTGGCCGTGGATACAGACGTGTAGTTCCATCACCAAAGCCTGTTGAAATCAATGAATATCCAGCTATCAAAGCTATTGCTGAAGCCGGCGTAATTCCTATCGTTGCCGGTGGTGGTGGTATCCCTGTTGTTAAAGACGGAGACCAATTGATCGGTAAAGAAGCCGTTATTGACAAAGACTTCGGTGCATCAAAGATTGCTCAACTTGTTAATGCTGATAAGTTGATCATCCTTACATCTGTTGGTGGAGTATTCTACAACTTTGGTAAGCCTAACCAAGAAGAAATCTTCGACGTTACAGCTGACGAAGTACAAGAACATATCGACCGTAATGAATTTGCTAAGGGTAGCATGATGCCTAAGGTTAAGGCTGCTGTTAGCTTCGTTCAAGCAACTGGCAAACCAGCTGTTATCGGTGCTCTAGAAGATGTTAAAGAAATCATCGCTGGAGATAAGGGAACTGTTATTCACAAATAAGTATTGTTATTGTGAAAATTATGTGCTATCATGTTTTTGCAAAAGAAGGATTAATTAGTCGGTAGATTCTAAGCGAGATCAGGCATTGGTGAGAGCTGATCGATTCGAAGATTAAGTCGCACTTTCTTTACATTTAAATAAGTAAATTAATGAGTGGATATTAATCAATTAGAGTGGTACCGCGGGAAATCTCGTCTCTTTCAATGAAGTAGTTTATTGAAAGAGGCGTTTTTTTTATCCAGAGGAGGAAAATATGGATTCAAAGAAATTAGTAGTTGATGCATTACTTAAGGTTTTACCTGATGAAATAACAGAAGAGCAAGTACAAAAATTAATTGAAAAACCTAAGACATCAGATTTGGGTGATTATGCTTTTCCAACGTTTATCTTAGCTAAGTCATTACACAAGGCTCCAAACATGATTGCTGAAGATTTAGTTGGTAAGATCGATCAAGCTGGATTTGAAAAGGTAGTTAATACAGGTGCATACATTAACTTCTTCTTGGATAAGAGTTCGTTCTCAAATGACGTATTACACGCTGTTATCAACGATAAAGCAAACTATGGTAACCAAGATGAAGGTAAGGGCAGAAACGTCCCTATCGACATGTCATCACCTAATATCGCTAAACCTATGTCAATGGGTCACTTGCGTTCAACAGTTATCGGTAACTCAGTTGCTAAAATCGAAAAGAAATTAAATTATCAACCAATTAAGATCAATCACTTGGGTGATTGGGGTACACAATTTGGTAAGTTGATTGTTGGTTATAAGATGTGGGGTTCAGAAGCTGACGTTGAAGCTGATCCTATCAACAACTTATTGAAATATTATGTTCGTTTCCACAAGGAAGCAGAAGACAAACCAGAACTTGACGATGAAGCGCGTGCTTGGTTCAAGAAGATGGAAGATGGCGATGAAGAAGCTCTTAAGTTATGGGCATGGTTCAAGGACTTGTCACTTAAAGAATTCAACCGTATCTATGCTCGTTTAGGTGTTACTTTTGACCACTACACT
The DNA here is from genome assembly GCF_000615905.1 of Companilactobacillus nodensis DSM 19682 = JCM 14932 = NBRC 107160. Classification (GTDB taxonomy): domain Bacteria; phylum Bacillota; class Bacilli; order Lactobacillales; family Lactobacillaceae; genus Companilactobacillus; species Companilactobacillus nodensis. The sequence continues at coordinate 35,128 of NZ_BAMN01000018.1, read as the reverse complement.
GGTGAATCATTCTACAATGACAAGATGGATGCCATCGTTGATACATTGAGAGAAAAGGGTCTATTAAAAGAAAGTCGCGGTGCTGAAATCGTTGATCTTTCAGACCATGATCTATCGCCTGCCTTGATCAGAAAAACTGATGGTGCAACATTATATATCACTCGTGATTTGGCTGCTGCTAAGTATCGTAAAGATACATTCGACTTTGTTAAGTCACTATATATTGTTGGTAGCGAACAAAGTGAACATTTCAAGAAGCTTAAACTCGTATTGAAAAAAATGGGTTATGACTGGTCAGACGATATTACACATATCGAATTCGGACTTATCACAACTGGTGGTAAGAAACTCTCAACACGTAAGGGTAATGTTATCTTGCTAGAAGGTGTTCTACAAGATGCTGTTGATCTAGCTAAGAAGCAAATCAACGAAAAGAATCCAGACCTTAAGAACAAAGACGACGTTGCTGAAGCAGTTGGTGTCGGTGCGGTTGTCTTCCATGATCTTAAGAATGAGAGACGTGATAGTTTTGACTTTAACCTTGAAGAAGTTGTTCGTTTCGAAGGTGAAACTGGTCCTTACGTTCAATATACAAATGCCCGTGCATTGAGTATCTTGAGAAAAGCCGCAAACCTTGATTATGCTGATGCAGACGATTTGTCACTAGCTGATCCTGAAGCATGGGATACAATCAAGTTGCTACAAGAATTCCCAGCAGTTATCAAGCGTGCTGGTCGTATCTACGAACCATCAGTAATTGCTAAGTATGCATTGAAACTTGCTAAGAGCTTCAACCAATACTATGCACACAGCAAGATTCTTAATGAAGACGCCGGCTTGAATGCAAGATTAGCTCTTGTTAAGTCAGTAACAACAGTTCTTCAAGAATCACTAAACTTATTAGGTGTTAAAGCACCAGAAGAAATGTAAGGTAGCGTGACTTGAATCGAAAACTATTTGTTGAGTTATCTGAAGTAAAAACTACAGTTCTCGATCTTGCGTGGTTTATTCTTACTATAAGTTATGCATATTTAAAATTTAATACCTTCGATTTTATCAATGGCATACTAGGATTTATTGCAGTTATATTTATTCATATAATTATTAATTTTCACAATAACTATATGGATTATAAGAACTCAAAGGATTTAGAGTATCGTCAAAAAATCAGCACTATCGGTATTAATCGTGAATCACTGGCAGTAGTCAAAAAATGGATGTACGGTTTGACCATTTTTCCATTAATAATCGGAGCTTTCCTAGTATACAGAACCGGATGGCCGATCATGGTGATCGGGGTCATCTGCATCGGTATCGGTCTATTATACTCAGGAGGTCCGAAGCCACTCAATTCAACAATGTTTGGAGAAGTAGTGGTGGCTATTGCCATATCCATTCTGATTCCCTTGACTTATTCCTACTTGGGATTGGTTGGAACTGGAAACTTTGATTCTAGCTCGGCAATCGATATTGTGATTATCTGCTTGCCAAATACATTTGCAATCTTTGCCGCACAATTGTGTAACAACACTTGTGACATAGAATCAGACATAAAAAATGGCCGTCATACGTTGGTTTACCACATTGGAAAAACTAATGCATTGAGTTTATTCAAAGCCAGTTGGGCCTTGACCTTCCTGTTGATACCCATACTAGCTTTGTTACAAGTAGTACCTTACGTTACATTGTTAGTGTTACTACTATATCCTGCAATTTGGGATAAGTTCCATCCTTATCTGAAGGAACAAGTTAAAACGCAAACTTATCCTTTAGTTATCAAAGCTGTAACTCAATTAGTTCTAACATATATATTCCTAATCGCTGTCGGGGCGATTATAAATAAGATAATGTCATTACTGTAGTTGCAACTCCTCAGAAAGAGTCCTAAAAAATCACTCCTAAAACTTCTTTCTGAAATAAACAAAAAAAGAAGTCAACTGATCTGTCGGGGATCGGTTGGCTTCTTTTGTTTTGTCAGAAAGTGTAAAAAATCACTCCTAAAACCTCTTGTCGCTCAAAATTCATTGGTAATGAAGTCGGTCATAAAGTCGGGTAGATCGGCTTCAACCGTCTGAATGTCGTCTGAAAATGGCGTAATAAAATTTAATTCATGAGCGAACAACAATAGATTACCATTTTTTGGCTCAGGATTGTAGAGTAAATCGTTAACTATTGGCCATTTTTTGTAACTTAAGTGCACTCTTAGTTGATGAGTACGTCCAGTTAGTAGGTTCAGTCGCAATAAAGCATATTTTTTATTTTGTTTTATGACTTCGTACTTAGTTATAGCTATTTGACCATCTGGGCGAACCATTCGCTTTCGTTTGTCATTTGGGTCCAATCCGATTGGATCATAAATGGTTCCAGACATTTCAGAAATCGGTTGATTCAATTTCACAATGGCCAAGTATTCTCGATGAAGTGTTTTGGAACTTAGTTGTTGATCGAAGATCGGGACTAGATATGGCGTCTTAGAAATTAACATTAAGCCACTTGTTTCCATATCGATACGGTGAACCATATATGGATGTGCGTGTGGAGTCAAGTAGGTTTCAACGTCGTTCATCAATGAATCATCTTCGGTTTTGAGATTGGGATGAGACTTTATACCAGCTTTTTTGTTAACAACGATTATATCGTCATCTTCATAACAAACTTCCACTGGATGATGCCCAGGTAAGTAAGTTTGATTTTCAGAACGAGGTGGGAAATTAAAGTTTAAAGTAATAATGTCGTTATTTTTTACGATCGTATTGAAAGGATGATATGTTTCATTGATCAATACATCATGTTGGATCCTAAAAAAGTGTTGCCATTTTTTGGGAATTAACCATTTTTTTAACAATTCTCGAATAGTAATATTGGATTCGTTTTGGCTCAAATACTTGATTTGGCGACGATACATTGATTAATGTCTCCTTAAGAATTTTTTTGTATTTCAATTATACCCATGTAATGTGATAAAATTTACTTTTATAGCAGAGGTATTAACAATGAATAATAATAATGGTTTTTGGGATTGGTTAAAACCAAAATTACAAATTGCTTGGGCTTTTATTAGGAAGTACTGGAGAAGATTCCAACTTACACGTTGGTTGATCTTACTTTTCCTAACGCTAGTTTTAGTTTTGAGTACTATTTGGACTTATCAAGCTAAAACAGCAAACGTTGAGGATCTGAAATCTTCACTGCAAACAAAAACAACAGTGTTAGATAAAGATAATGATGATGCTGGTGAACTGTATGCCAGCAAAGGTACATATGTAAGTTTAGACAAGATTTCTGAGAATATCCAGAACGCGGTTATTTCAACCGAAGATAGAACGTTCTGGACTAATCCAGGATTCAGTATTAAGGGATATGCTAGATCGGCTCTTGGATATTTGATTTATCATCACATTACTGGTGGTGGTAGTACATTGACACAACAATTGGCTAAGAATGCTTTATTGACACAGAAACAAACTCTGGCACGTAAAGGGGAAGAACTATTCTTGTCGATTGAGATCAATCGAGTTTATTCTAAGAAGACGATTCTGACGATGTATTTGAACAATACATACTTTGGTAATGGTGTCTGGGGTGTCCAAGATGCCTCGGAGAGATACTTTGGTAAGAGTGCCAGTGAATTGAACGCTGGGGAAGCAGCCGTGTTGGCAGGTACTCTTAAAGGTTCCACTATGTACAATCCAATTGATAACATGGATAACTCTAAGGCTCGTCGTAATTTGGTCTTAGATCTGATGGTCGAGAATAACAAATTAACGTCGTCACAGGCTAGCTATTACAAGAGTCAACCTATTACATTGAGTAATAATTATAATGGTGGTAATTCTTATAAATACCCATCATTCTTTGATTCTGTTATCGCTGAAGCTGTTGATAAATACGGCATTAGTGAAGATGATATTTTGAATAAGGGTTATAAGATCTATACGACACTTGATCAAAGTATTCAAAGATCCATGGAGAATTCTTTTGACAATAATTATTTATTCCCAGCTAATGCAAGTGATGGAACTGCAGTTCAAGGTGCTTCGGTTGCTATCAATCCATCTAACGGTGGGGTATTAGCAGTTGTTGGTGGTCGTGGAGAACATACCTTCAGAGGTTTCAATCGTGCCACGCAGATGAAGCGTCAGCCAGGATCGACTATTAAGCCATTAGCAGTGTATACACCAGCAATCGAAAATGGCTATAGTTATGATTCTGAATTACCGGATCAAGTTACTAGTTTTGGTAAGAATAAGTATACGCCGACGAATGCTGACGGGTTGTATCAAGATGAGATTCCGATGTATAAGGCTTTGGCACAAAGTGAAAACGTTCCGGCGGTAGCTTTGTTAGATAAAATCGGAGTGAAAAAAGGTGTATCTTCAGTTGAGAATTTTGGTATCAAGGTACACAAGAATGATCAAAACTTAGCTTTGGCATTGGGTGGATTGGAAACAGGTGTTTCACCGCTACAAATGGCACGCGCCTATACAGCCTTCGCTAATGAAGGTAAGTTATCAGATACACACTTTATTCGTAAGATCGTTGATTCGACTGGAACGGTGATCGTTGATAACACAAGTAATTCTACTAAGCAGATCATCAGTAAAGATACTGCTAAAGAAATGACTAGTATGATGCTTGGGGTCTATAACGAGGGTACTGGTAAGACTGCCAAACCGAGTGGTTATAAGATTGCCGGTAAGACGGGTAGTACCGAGGTTCCTAGTTCATACGGTTATGCCGGTACGAAGGATCAATGGATGATCGGCTATACTCCAGATATTGTTGTTGCCAGTTGGATCGGTTTTGATAACACGGATAAGAATCATTTCTTATATGGGGTGAGTGAGAATGGTGTTGCTTCACTATTTAAGAGTGAAATGACGAATATCCTGCCGTATACAGATCAAACCAGCTTTGGTGTTAAGGATGCTGCAACTATTGCGACTGAAGACAGTAATAGTGACAATAATAATGGCAGCAACGATATTGTTAAATCTTTCCAAGATGGAGTAAATAACGTTAAAGACAAGGCTTCGGAATGGTATAATGATGTTAAGAATTTTTTTGGTCAGTAGGAGGACTGTATGAATATTTATGATAGCGCCAATTCACTAGAACAAGATTTGAGAAAGACAACAGAAGTAGCTGATCTCAAGATTGCTTTTGAGGCTGTTAAGGCTAATGATTTGGCTTTCAAACTTTTTGATAAGGTTCAAAACAAACAATTTGAACTTCAACAAAAACAAATGCAAGGTCAAGAAATCACTGATGACGATATCGAATCAATGCGTCAATTGACAGATCAACTTCAAAACTATGATGAAATCAAGAACTTGATGGATAAAGAACAAAAAATGAATTCTATGATGGAAGAATTGAACAAAATCATTTCTAAGCCAATCGCAGAAATCTATCAAGATAACAAATAATTAATAATTATTAAAAAAGGAGCTGAGACAGTTAATGTCCCGGCTCCTTTTTGTAAAGAGGAGATTCAATGAAATTTATACATGCTGCTGACCTGCATCTAGATACACCATTTGTTAGTATTAGTAATTTTTTCTAATTCATTGCAGGAAGATTTGAAGAAGTCCACGTATACCGCTGCAGACAAGGTTTTTGCAACAGCAATTACTGAGCAAGTAGACTTTGTGATTCTTGCCGGGGATACATATGATAATACTGAGCGAACGCTATCGGCTCAAATCTATTTGCAGGAACAGTTCGAAAGACTTAGAAAAAATGGAATCAGAGTTTATTTAGTTTACGGTAATCATGATTATTATCGTAATGATTTTTCGGTTATTAACATGCCAGATAATGTGACAGTATTTGGAGGTGAAATAACGACTTCTGAAGTCACCGCCAGCGACGGTCAACGTGTTGGGATTACGGGATTTAGCTATTACCAGAACCATATCAGTGATGATATGGTCGCAAGTTATCCTACCCGTGGCAACTATGATTATCAAATTGGAATTTTACATGCCGGAATCGGCGATGGTAATTATGCGTCTTTTACGGTCAATGAATTATTGACCAAGGGATATGATTATTGGGCTTTGGGTCATATTCACAAACGTGAGGTGTTACATCAGAATCCAATGATTATCTATTCTGGTGATACTCAAGGTCGCAATCAAAATGAATTAGGGACCAAGGGTTTTTATTTGGTAGATGTTGCGAACGGGACAACAAATACGAAATTTGTTCCCAGTTCAGTATATGTGTGGGAGTCAGCACAAATTGATGCAAATGAATCTGATACGATCAACGGTTTGTTTGATAAGATCACAAGTACCTTAAGTAGATATAATAATGTTGAAGCCAAGCATTTGGTGACTCTAACTATAAATGGTTCACAAAATCTGGATGAGAATGTTATACGATCAATTGATCGTAATGAACTTTTGAATCATTTTGCTGCAATGAATTCGAATACGATTTTGTATAAGGTCTATACGAAATTTGATCGAAAATCGCAATTAGTCGGAATAGATCAGAAATATTGGGACGAAAGTGAAAAGAATGTTTTTGATCTTAATGATATTAAAGATATGGACAATCGCTTGTTTGGTGAAGAGGTTATCCGCCAGCATATTGATAGTCCAGATTTTGTTGAACATATCAAAGAATTGACCAAAAATACAATTAATAAAAAATACATCGGAGACTGATCGTGAAATTAACTAAAGTTAAGATATACGGCTTCGGTAAGTGGTCCGATGTCGAATGGAATTTTAATAAAGATTATCAAGTTATCTATGGACAGAATGAAGCTGGTAAAACAACATTACTGACATTTATTCAGAGTGTATTGTTTGGTTTTGCATCTGCGCGTGGGGATGAAAAGTTTCAACAATATAAGCCTAAGAATGGCAGCAATTATGGTGGAGAGCTGCAATTTGTCGATCAAAATAATGTTACTTGGATCGTTAGACGAGTCGATGGTAAAAATGGCGGTGATTTAACTCTTTATCGTGGGACTCAACAGGTTCCTGAATCATTGATGACTCGAATAACTGGGGGATTCACCAAAGAGGATTATGTGGGCAGCCATGTATTGAACGATACAAGCATTATGTCGATCTATAAGTTGAATGAGGAACAGCTAGAAACCGAAATAATGGCCGTAGGAGCTGTCGGAAGCAAGGAATGGTTGATGACCGCTGATAACCTAGAAAAGTCTAGTGAGGTGGTCTACAAAGCACGTGGACGTAAACAACCGTTAGTGGAACGGATGGAAGAGCACGATAAGCTGATGAAACGTAAGTCAGAGTATGAAAACCAGCAGGTTGCTTATAAAAAAGCTAGTGCAGATCTGGAAGCAGCAAAGCAAGAATATGATTCCAACACTCAAAAACTAAATGTGATCACGAAACAACAAAGTGAACTGGCGAATCTGAATAAACAATGGCCTAGGTTTGTATCCTATCGAGAATTGAACCAGGTGGATGTCAGCTTAAGTAACCCTATTTCTCGTAACGATTGGGATCAGAGCTTGCAGCTTGAGCAAGAATTAAGAACATTGAAGCAAAACATGGAAAGTATTAATTTGTCCAAACTTGATGATGAAGATGAAGATTTTCGTGATTATTATCAGGCCAATAAAGATGATCTTGATTATTTGAATGCGCAAAAGGGTAATATTAGTGATTTACAGTTCCAACAAAGGAACCTCAATCAGCAAATAAATGATAATGATACTAAAATAGATAATCTATATGCTACAAATAGAAACTTGAAAGACAATATGCAATTGTTGACGGAAGATGAATTGGTGCAGTTAAATACGCCAAAGACTAATTCAGATAACAGTCATAATTTAAATTGGCCGATCATCGGCGTGTCACTAGTTGCCTTAGTTTTGGCAACTTTTACGTCTGGAGCGTTGAGAATTGGTGCAGGATTAGTTTTTGTAGCGGGTATTCTGTATGCCTGGCATGAGAATCAACAAGTTGATGAACCGGAACAAGATAATAATTTGGAATTTTTAGATAAAAAAAGTTATAACGGATTATCAGTCTCTGATATACAAGCGCTACAAAATGTTATTAGACAGCTACATGATTTGAATTCCGAACAAGATCATTTGGAGAAATTACTGCATTCAACTGAGGCAAACCTTGATCAGTGGAAATCACAACTCAATAATTTTGGATTGTTGGATTCGTCTGATAATTTGGCTGAGAATATTGAACATTATTTTGCGCGTTTGAGTTCTATCAATACTAAATCGGAATTGATAGAAAAGAATAATCTTGAGAATAAGCAATCACAACAAGGTAAGTTGAATCGAATATCTGATTTACAAGTTCAGCTTAATAATATTTTGAAACGATATTCTGTGGATTCAATGGATGGTCTTATGAAACTGCATAGTGAACAATTGCAAAAACGCGGTATTGTTAATAAATTAGAACAAGACCGGGAGATACTGGGTAATGATGTTGATTTGCTAAATAAGTTCAGTAATGAGATGGAGTTGCAAAGTAAATTAAGATCTGTGGATCAAGAGTTCAAATCACTTTCCCAACAAAACAATGACCTAAATCGTCAAATTGGATCAATAAAGACAAAACGTGAACAAATATTCAATAATACTGAATATCAAAAATTGGTTGATGACATCGCACAGAATGAAACTGATATGATAGAGTTGTATGATGAATGGTTGGCTGATAAACTTGCTAGCAAGTGGGTTCATTCAATGCTGGATCTAGCGACTGAGAATCGATATCCTAAGATGTTGAAGCGAGCTACGCATTATTTTAATTTATTGACAAATGGTAATTATATCGATATTTTGTTTGATTCAAGTAGTTTGAAGTTAACTCGTCATGATAAGGTTAAATTTGATGTCCATGAGTTATCGAAGGCGACAACAGTACAGTTATATATCTCTTTGCGTTTGGCATTTGTGATTGAAATATCAGATTTGATAGATTTACCAATATTAGTTGACGATGCTTTTGTGGATTTTGATAAAATAAGAACAAATAGTATTTTTGATTTGATCAAGGAAGTTTCAACAGATAATCAAGTTATTTATGTTACTGCTAACTTGAATGCGGAATTGCCTAAGGATCACGTTATTAATTTAGAGGAGGTAAGCAATGACTAAGAAAATTATTGATTATAAGAATGGCGAGCCAATGAGTTTGGAAGCAATTATTAAGAAGTCAGACTTCCGGTTAGCCAAAAATGGTAAGAACTTTTTATCATTGGTTTTTGAGGATAAGTCAGGACAAATTCCTGGTAAGTATTGGGATGCTAAGGAAAATGATGCAGAAACTTACAAGGTAGGAACGGTCGTACAACTTGACGGTAAGAGGGATGTTTACCAAGGTAAACCTCAGGTCATCATCAATCGTCTGGGTGTATTAGATTCTGAAACTGTTGATATGTCGCAATTTGTTCAAACTGCGCCAATCAAGCGCGCCGACATGGAGAACGAGTTCGAGGATATTTTCTTGGAAATAACTAACGGTGCTTGGAATCGTATCGTTAGATACTTGTTTAAGAAGTATCATGATAAGTTCTTTACTAGTGCGGCGGCTAAGAGTAATCATCATGACTTTCAAGGTGGACTAGCTTATCACACGTTGAGTATGGTTCATTTGGCGCAAAAGATTTCTGATCAATATCCACAGATCAATCGTGCATTGCTGATTGCCGGAGCATGTTTACATGACTTGGGTAAGACAATTGAGTTATCTGGTGGATTGGATATTGAATATACTTTTGAGGGCAATATGTTAGGTCATATTACAATTATCGATGAAGAAATCGTCAAGGCTGCGACAGATATGGATATCAGCCTTGATTCAGAAGATATGATCTTGTTGAGACATATGGTCTTGTCTCACCATGGATTACTAGAATATGGATCACCTGAGCGTCCTAAGTTGTTAGAGGCTGAAGTGTTACACGGAATCGATGAAATGGATGCAAGTATCAATATGATCACTAAGGCCTTGGATAAGACTGAGAACGGTAAGTTTTCTGAACGTATTTTTGGCTTGGATAATCGTTCATTTTATAAACATAGCTAAAATTAGACATAAAAAAAGAGCTCGATTTTAAAAAATCGAACTCTTTTTAATTTGCTTAATTATTTTTTAGCAGAGCTTGATGATGAAACATATCCTGAAAGAACATCTTTCAAATCGCTATCCTTGATGGATACATCAGCTTTCTTCAATACCTTAGAAATAACTTTTTGCATTACAGTTGAATCTTGCATCCAGCTAGCATAAATCTTAGATTTAAGTTCAGCTGTGTGGTCACTCATCTTACCCTTTGAAGGTTTCTTATCAAGTTTGATGATGCTGTAACCATAGCTAGTTTTAACTGGTTCTGATGAATAGTCGCCAACTTTTTCAAGTTTGTATGCGGCTGTCTTGAAGTCTGAATCAACACTAGTACTGTCGTTATCGAATGCAGGCATCTTGCCGCCGTTACTCTTTGTGGCATTATCTGTTGAATATTTCTTAGCTAGTTTTGTGAAATCTTCACCATTTTGAAGTTTTGTAATAACTTCTGTGGCTGTATCTTTCTTAGCAACTAAGATTTGAGAAACAGTGATCTTAGGTTGATATGATTTCCATTCTTTTTTAAGTTGAGCATTTGAAACTGACTTATTCTTCTTCAAAGCTACCTTTGTAAGAAGGTTAGTACGAATGTTCTTCTTGAATTGAGCAGTAGTCATACCGTTTTGTGAAAGAATTGAGCTGAATGAAGAACCATATTGGCTCTTGTACTTGTTGAATTCTTTGTCAACTTGCTTCTTAGAAACATCTTTACCATATTGATTCTCTAGGGCATCGGTAATGATCATTGTTTGAAGTGTTTGCTTACCTGACGAAGAACTCTTCATTTCCTTGTAATATTGTTCTTCGGTGATTTTGCTACCCTTAAGTGTAGCAACTGTCTTGTTACCAGAACAACCAGCAACAACTGTTACCATCAATAGGCCTGCTAATGCTAGGACCCATTTTGTCAAACGTTTGTTCATCCTTTACACATCCTTATTTAATATGTCTTCAATTGACAAGATTACCATAAAACAATGGAAATAGTTAATTTATTGATGAAAAAATCACAAAAAATTCATAAATTAGTTACTAATATCTTTGAATTCTTCCAAATTACTCTGCATTTCTGAAACTGATGATTTTAAGTTTTCAACGGCAGGTGCGATGTCTTCCGCGTAATTTGTAATATCAGACTGAAGTCCGGAAAGAACTCCGGGAACGATAGACGCATTGTCTTTAAGTTCAACTAATGTATTCTTTAAATCTTTTATATTGTGGAATAAGTTGGTACTATTATCTACAGATGCATTTTTTTGTGATTGGAGCATTTCTAGTGCTGCACCTGAAATTGCACCAATAATAAATCCGCTAAAAAATTTCATCTTAGTCCTCCAAATGTTGTTTGATCGAATCAGCACGTTTTTGCAATTCTTCGTTAGAGGCCTTGCCAGTGTTGTCGCCCCAAGTCATTGAGAAGTCATCATCCTTGGAGTAACGAGGTACTAGATGGAAGTGTGAATGCATAACACTTTGGTATGCAATTTCACCATTATTTTGGCAAATGTTCATGCCGATAATATCAGGATTAGAATCTTTGATTGCACGAGCAATCATTGGGATTTTCTTGAATACTTTTTGAGCTAGTTCTTCGTCGTATTCGAAAATATTTTGGACATGTTTCTTAGGTACCACCAAAGTGTGACCAGGAGTTACTTGAGAAATATCGAAGAATGCCTTAATGTCGTCATCCTCATAAATCGTAGTGCTAGGAATTTCGTTATTAATTATTTTGCAAAAAATGCAGTCGTCCATATAAAAATCTCCTTTCAAAAAACATTAATATTAATTATCATGCTATCATAATTAGGATAGTAAAAACAGAATAATAGGTGGTTTACCATGACTTTAGAGATAAAAGAACTGACCGGTGGATACGGTCAAGTTTCAGTTTTAAAAAAAGAAACTTTTACAGTTGAAGACGGACAAGTTGTTGGATTGATTGGGCTTAACGGTGCCGGTAAATCAACAACTATCAAGCACATCATTGGACTATTGACGCCACGTGGTGGACAAATTCTGATCGATGGGATGAGTCTGCACGACAATGTTGAAGCATATCGTAAAAAAATTGCTTATGTTCCCGAAATGCCAATTTTATATCCTGAATTAACATTGAAAGAACACATTGAAATGACGATCATGGCGTATGGCTTGGATCATGATAAAACTTGGGAAAATGCCAATGAATTGTTGAAGACCTTCAGACTTGATAACAAGTTGGATTGGTTCCCACAGAACTTTTCAAAGGGTATGAAGCAAAAGGTTATGATTGTTTGTGCATTCATGACTAATGCCAGATTGTTCATTATTGATGAGCCATTTACTGGCCTTGATCCTTTGGCAGTCAATGATTTGTTAAATATTGTTGAAGCTAAGAAAAAGTCTGGATGTTCAGTTTTGATGTCAACTCATGTCCTGGCTACTGTTCAAAACCACGCTGATAAGTTTGTGTTGCTTAATCATGGACAAGTTCGTGCTGATGGAACTTTGGATCAATTAAAAGATAAGTTCGATATGAAAGATGCCAATCTTGATGATATCTACATTAAGATGTCAAATGAGGATCTCTGATGAAAGAACTTTGGAAAAATAGATTAAGAAGACATCAAATCGATCAATTCAAATATTTAAGATTAATTTTTAACGATAATTTTGTGTTAGCGTTTATCGTGTTGATAGGTGCATTAGGATTCTGGTACTCCAACTTTTTGGGAACGATCAAACATGAGTTGTTATTAGGTAAGCCAGTGGTTATTTTGATTTTGTTCTTGATAGCTCAAGTCGGTAGGATCGCCACTTTACTGGAAGAGCCAGACAGTACGTTCTTATTAGTAAAAGAAAAAGAATTTTATCAGTATTTCAAGTCAGCATTGAACTATAGTATTGCGTTACCAGTAGTAGCAATCGTGATCGTTAATTTCTTATTGTCACCATTTGCGTTTACTGGAGCAGGACTGAGCATCATGGATATATGCCTCATTGCTGCCGGGTTAGTATTCTTCAAATTAGCATTTTTGAATGTTGAAATGTTCAAGATCTACGGTCGTGAACAAGTGTCAGGAATGAATTTAAAATTATTACTTAATATATTTTTGATAGTTTCTTTAATAATTTCTGTATACTGGTTTAGTCCGGTTATTTTGGTGGTAGGATTGATTGCCTTTGTTGGCGCACAAATTAATAACAAAAAAATCTGTGAATCAGGGCAAATGCAATGGCAGCAAGCTATTTCTGATGAGAATCAGAGAATGTTTAGAGTTAAGAGATTTTATAATTTATTCACTGATGTACCGGGTGTTAATAGTAAGATCAAGCGTCGTAAGTGGTTGGACTTTGTTTTCAATGGAATTAAACCAGTTCAAAAGAACACGTACTTGTACTTATTTGCACGTGGATTCGTACGAAACAATGAATACATCGGATTATTCATGCGTCTGACTATCATTCAGACAATCATGTTAGCATTGATCGATAATTTCTATATTTCTTTGATAGTAGAAATGCTATTCATATATTTGGTAGGTTTCCAATTGAAGCCATACTTCAAAGAAGTGATGCTGAACATGATGCAGCGTCTATATCCAGTCAGTGGTAAGGACAAAGTTAATGACTTCACCAAGCTTAGCGTATTTGTGTTGTGCATTCAGTGGGTCATCAGTGCCATTGCAATTTTCTACAAATTCGGTCTGAGTGTTAATAGTTTAGTTATTATTGTCGCCGGACTTGCGGTATTATTATTTGTTGGCTATTTTTACATGCCAAGACAACTTAAAAAATATTTAGATAACGGAGCGTATTAGATTTTATGAGACTTAGAAACAAACCTTGGGCAAAAGACATGATTAATGACAACTTGGATTTGATTGCTGTTCAACCCGAGAATATGGCTGGCAAGTGGCAAGATAGATTTGAAAAGTCACAACCATTGTTCCTTGAATTAGGTTCAGGTAAGGGTGGATTTATTACTGAATTGGCCAAGCAGAACCCTCAGAATAATTATGTGGCGATGGAGGTCCAAGAGGGCGCCATTGCCTTGCTACTAAAAAAGCAAGTTGAGAATAAACTTCCCAACTTGCAACTATTATTAGCTAATGGTGCTAACTTGACTGACTTGTTTGCTGAAGGTGAAGTCAGTGGAATGTATTTGAATTTTTCCGATCCATGGCCTAAGACACGCCATGAAAAACGTCGCTTAACTTATAAGTCATTCTTGGAGCAATATAAGACCGTCCTAAAGGATGATGGTTATATTCAATTCAAAACTGATAATCAAGGATTGTTTGAATACTCGCTTGTCAGCATGAATAACTTTGGAATGAAGTTTGATGAGATTTCACTTGATCTTCATAACAATGAAGAATTGAATGAGACCAATATTCCGACTGAATACGAAGAAAAGTTCAGCAAAAAAGGCTTCAGGATTAATTACCTGAAAGCCCAATTTAATTAGTTATTTTGTTTTATTATTATTGAACCTTTTTGATGTTAAGTAATTCGCCAGTGACAGCATCGGCGATAAAGTGATATTGAGCTACGTCAAAGTCGTCCATTGTTGTAACGCCACCGACGATACCCCATGAAGCTTGACCATTAACATTTACACGTTGATAGAAGGGTTCAACCCATGAGCCGATAACTTTGCTATCTTCGCCAAGAACGGATTTAACTTTAGCAATGATCTTTTCACTATCTAGGTGATGCTTTACCAAAACTGTAGCAGCTGCTCCCGCAACAAGTGCTGTACCTGCAACTAGTACTGAACCGATACCTTTTTTACTCATAATAAAATCACTCCTTGATGTTTGTTTTAATCATATATTAACACTATTATATATTAATTCCCTAGCTAAGAACATTTAAATTGACCCATTGAGCAAGAAAAAGTATCTTAATAATGAGAGGTGATATAAATTATGAAAAATATTGAAGATTATGAAACAAAAGATTGGCATGAAGTCACTAAAGAAGGCAAGTTTATTTTGTTCTTCCACGCAGACTGGTGCCCAGATTGCAAGTTTATTGAACCCAAGCTACCAGAACTAGAAAGCGAGTATTCAGACTTCGAATGGATCAGCTTTAACCGTGATAATAACATGGAAGTTGCTCAAGAATTAGACATTATGGGAATTCCTAGCTTTGTTATTATTGAAAATGGTAAAGAAATTGGTAGACTAGTAAATAAAGATCGTAAAACTAAAGAAGAAGTTGAGACCTTTATTAATTCTGTAGTAAATAAATAATTTGAGTGAGGAAATAATGCTATTAAGTTTTTATAATCCAGACGTCTTAGGTGACGTCCTAATCGTTGAGCTAGCAGATGATGCTGGTGTTACACAAGCAGTAGACAAAAAAGATAGTGTTGTAAGAATATATAATGATGAAACTAATGAAGCCATTGGTTTCAATTTTTTTGGTCTAGCCAAAGAACTTGGATTGGATGCTAAGGGACAAGTATTCCTTAACGCTGATCAAGTTTCATTGCTTAATCAAAAGATTTCTGCAGCCGGCTTTTCTGACACACTAGAAGTTGATGACAAGCCAAAGTTTGTGATCGGTCATGTTGATGAAATGACAGAACATCCCGATTCAGATCACTTGCACATCACACAAACAGACGTTGGTTTGGACAAACCAGTCCAAATCGTTTGTGGTGCACCAAATATTGAACAAGGACAACTAGTTGTAGTAGCATTACCAGGTGCAGTTATGCCCACTGGTAGTGAAATTTGGCCAGGTGAACTACGTGGAGTGGACAGTTACGGAATGATTTGTTCAGCTAAAGAGCTGGGAATTCCTAACGCACCAAAGAAACGTGGTATTTTAGTTCTTGACGAAGGTGCCGCTGGACAGGCATTTGATTTTGAAAAAGCAGAAAAAATGTTCAATTAGGAGTAATCATGGAAAAAACAGTCTATCATTTCGTTGGTATTAAAGGTACAGGAATGAGTGCTTTGGCACTTATCTTGAAAGATTTAGGATATGAAGTTCAAGGTTCAGATATTGATAAATATACATTTACTCAAAGAGGACTTGAACAAGCAGGCATTAAGATCATGCCATTTGATGAAAAGAATATTCATGAAGGTCTGACGATTATCAAAGGTAACGCCTTTGATGATGACCAAGTTGAAATCAAAAAGGCTAATGACATGCACTTGCCAGTCGTAACTTATCCACAAATGGTTGGTAAGTTGGTTTCACAATATACTTCGATCGGTATTGCCGGATCACATGGTAAGACAAGCACAACGGGTCTTTTGGCACATACACTAAGCGGTATTGCTAAGACATCTTATTTGATCGGTGATGGTACTGGTAAAGGTGAAAAGGACGCTAAGTTCTTTGTCTTCGAAGCTGATGAATACCGTCGTCACTTCTTGGATTACTCACCAGATTATTTGATCATCACAAACATTGATTTTGATCACCCAGATTACTTCTTCGGTGGAATCAATGATGTTGTTGATGCCTTCGAGTCAGAATCACGTAAGACTAAGAAGGGTATCTTCATCTGGGGTGAGGACAAGCATGCCAAGTCTATCAAAGCCGATGTTCCAATTTACTATTATGGTTTGGATGAAAAAGACGATATCCGTGCTACAAACATTAAGAGAACCGTAAAGGGTTCATCATTTGATGTTTCTATCAAGGGTGAGAATATCGGTAATTTCGAAATTCCATTGTATGGTGAACATAATGTTCTTAATTCACTTGCCGTCATTGGTGTTGGTCACATGGAGAATCTTGACCACGCGTTGATCAATAGAGAACTACAAACATTCGGTGGTGTTAAGAGACGTTTCAGTGAAAAGAAAGTTGCTGATATGGTTATTATTGATGACTACGCTCACCATCCACAAGAAATCAAAGCAACAATTGATGCTGCTAGACAAAAATATCCTGACCGCGAAGTCATTGCTGTTTTCCAACCACATACATACACTAGAACATTAGCTCTAATGGATGACTTTGCTAAGTCATTGGATCTTGCCGATAAAGTTTACTTAACAAATATCTTTGGTTCAATTCGTGAAAAGCACGGAGATATTACAAGTAAAGATTTGGGCGACAAGATTCACAAGGGTGGAGAAGTTCTTACACTCAAAGATATGTCACCATTATTGGATTATCATAATGCGGTTATTATCTTCATGGGTGCCGGAGATGTTCAAAAATATGAAACTGCTTATGAACAAGTGTTGAGTACTTTGAATCCTAATCAACAATAAGAGATAATGAAGAAAATAGAAAAATTGTGTATTTAGGTCTTTGGCAAATTTTTTTGTTAAACTAAAGTAATATTTGCTCGAGATTAATAAATCTCAATTTAATTTTTATATAACTGTAACGGAGGTATCGTTGATTTCAGCGGTATCTCTTTTTATTTGTTTTGAAATTATAGAAGTGAGGAATTTAACGTGGAAAAAGAAGTAAATACACGTGTGAAATTATCAATTTTGGCGGTTGGTTTACTGTCGTTTGTCAGTATCTTAGTTGAAACGTCAATGAATGTTACTTTTCCAACTTTGACAAAAGAATTGAATGTCAGTTTGGGAACAGTTCAATGGCTTACGACTGGATATTTGTTATTAACGACGATTATTATGAGTACAACCGCCTATGTACTGAAAAAATTTGATCCACTGAAAATATTTAGCTTTGCTGTAATATTTTGTTTTGTTGGATCGATAACTTGTTTGGTTGCACTCAATTTTCCAGTATTGTTGTTTGGTCGACTATTACAAGCGGTATCTGCAGGGTTATCTATTCCGTTAATGTTTGATCTTATCTTTGAAGAAGTCCCAGGAACGAAGATCGGTGTCTATACTGGTTTTGCTAGTATCATTGTTTCTTTAGCGCCAGCACTTGGACCAACTTACGGTGGAATCGTCAGTGGAATCTGGTCGTGGCGTGGAATATTTATTGGTGTGATTCCCTTAATTGCTCTTGTAGCAATTCTCGGTTGGTTTACCATTCGCGGCACCGCTCGTGGAGTAGAGGGTATTGACTTTGATTATTTGAGTGTTGTTGGTTTAGCAGTTATTTTCTCGATGATTCTATTTACCTTCGATCAAGCTGGAAGTTATGGTTGGTTCTCAAGCCAATTTATGATTTGGATTGTGATCACGTTGATTTTGCTTGGAATATTTGCTTGGTATAATTCCAGGACTAGTCGTCAATTGATCGACTTTTCTATTTTGAGAAATTCAGTTTTGAGATTAAGATTACTTGGCTATTTTGGACTTCAGTTTATTAATATTGGATTGTCGTTCTTATTGCCAATATTCGCACAGACTGTTTTGAAGTTAGACACCAGTCATGCAGGAATTATGTTGTTACCAGGTTCATTATTAGGCGCTTTGGTAGGTCCATTTGCCGGAGCATTGTACGATAAGAAAGGACCAACGATTCCAATGGTGTTGAGTGGAATATTAGTCACTTTAGGTGCTGGATCATTTTTTGTACTGAGTGATGATCTATCATTTATTTCAATTATTATTTTGTATTCAATTTTGAGAATCGGTTTTAACTTTGGATTTGGAACATCGTTGTCTGACGGTAGTCTTCAAGTTCAAGGCCGTAAGAAGTCTGATCAAAATTCATTATTTAGTATGATGCAGCAATATGCGGGTTCATTAGGTACTAATGTTTTGTCTGTAGTTATTTCAGCTGTTGCAGTTACTAGCGGAACTAACAGTAATGTGGTCAATACGCTTACCGGTACCAGAATTGACTTTGCATTGCTGACATGTTTATCATTATTAATTTTAGTTTCATCAATTTATGTTGCAGTTAAGTATCCTGAGAAAAGTCTAGATTAGTTCTAGGCTTTTTTGTTTCAGTTAATGCAACAACTGTTACAGACTACGTTTATTTGTTAAAATGATAATGGTTAATTTCATTCCAATGGGAGAAAAAATGACGAAAAATAAAAAGTTACTTTTAATTGATGGAAATAGTGTCTCATTTAGAGCATTTTTTGCCATGCATAATGTATTAGATAAATTTGTTTCAGGCGACGGTATCCATACAAATGCCTTGTACGCCTTTAACAACATGTTAGATATAATTTTAAAAGATGAAGATCCAACGCATGCCTTAGTAGCATTTGATGCTGGTAAGACAACCTTTAGAACGGAAATGTTTTCAGATTACAAGGGGACACGTGCTAAGACACCGCCAGAATTGATGGAACAATTGCCATTGATTCAAGAGATGCTTAATCTTCGTGGTATCAAAACCTATCAACTAAAAAATTATGAAGCCGATGACATAATTGGAACAATGTCACGAAAAGGCCAGTCTGAGGGCATGGACGTTACAATTATTACTGGTGATCGTGATTTGACACAGTTAACGACTGATAAAGTTACAGTACGAGTAAATGTCAAAGGTGTCACTGAAACTGAGGCTTACACACCTGAACACGTTAAAGAAAAGTTAGGTATTACTCCTGAACAGATCATCGATATGAAGGGTCTAATGGGAGATACTTCTGACCACTATCCTGGGGTTGAAAAAGTCGGTGAGAAGACAGCTATTAAACTTTTGAATGAATATGGTTCAATGGAAGGACTATATGAACACGTTGATGAGATGAGGAAGAGTAAGCTCAAGGAACATCTGATCAATGATAAGGATCAAGCGTTATTGAGTAAGAAACTTGCCACTATCAATTGTGATGCACCAGTCGAATTGAAGTTAGGTGAATTAGAATATCGTGGCGATAATCAGGAACAATTGATTAAGTTCTATCAACGTATGGACTTCAAGTCTTTCTTAGAGAAAATGGATGTTGATACCGAAGAAGTCAAAGAAGAAATGGCAGATATCAAGTTTAGTGAATTGAATTCAGATGCTGTTGATAAGATTGTAAATGTTGATAAACCACAAACGGTTATCGTCGAGAGTTTCGGAGAGAATTATCATATCTCACCAATTATTGGATTAGCCATTGAAAGTGACAAAGAGTACTACTCTACAACTGATATTTCTATTCTAGAGAACGATAAGTTGAAAGCTTGGCTAGCAGACGATTCTAAGGAAAAATATGTCTTTGATAACAAGAAGACAGTTGCGTTATTGAATCGATACGGTTGTGAGTTTGCGGGAGTCAGTTTTGATATGCTACTGGTTTCGTATTTACTTGATACGAATGACAACAAAACTGATATTGGTCTTGTTGCTCAAAATTACGGTCACAACTTACCTAATGAAGAAGAATTCTATGGTAAAGGTGTTAAGAAGGCCGTTCCTGATGACGACCAAGTTCTGATGAACTTCATCTGTCAAAAGGCACATATCATCAATGTATTGCATGATACAATGATGGCTGAGTTGAAAAAGAATGATCAAGACAGTTTATATGACGAGATTGAATTACCACTTTCGAATGTGTTGGCAAGTATGGAGATCAAGGGTGTTAAGGTTGATGCTAGTCGTTTGAAAGAGATGCAAAATGATTTTGCCGGACGTTTGAGTGATATTGAAAAGCAGATTTATGAAGAAGCTGGCGAAGAATTCAATATCAATTCTCCTAAGCAATTAGGTGTTATCTTATTTGAAAAACTAAAATTACCAGTGATCAAGAAAACTAAGACTGGCTATTCAACAGCGGTCGATGTGCTTGAGAAGTTGAAGAGCAAGTCACCTGTTGTTCAAAAGATTTTGGATTATCGTCAGATTTCGAAGATCAATTCTACTTATGCAGTCGGATTACAAAAGTTTATTCAACCAGATAATCGAATCCATACCATTTACCAACAAACATTGACTCAAACCGGTCGACTATCATCGATCGAACCTAATTTACAAAATATTCCCATCAGAATCGATGAAGGCAGACAGATCAGAAAGGCCTTTGTTCCTCAAAGTGAAGACTGGGAAATGTTTTCAGCCGATTATTCTCAAGTTGAATTACGTGTATTGGCACATATTTCTGGTGATGAGAATATGCAAGAAGCGTTCAAGGAGGATTACGATATCCATGCCCATACAGCAATGAGAATTTTTGGATTGGATAGTACCGATGAAGTAACCCCTGATATGCGTCGCAAAGCCAAGGCAACTAACTTTGGTATTGTTTACGGTATTAGTGATTATGGGTTATCGCAAAATATTGGGATCACACGTAAGGAAGCGGCACAGTTTATTGATTCATACTTTGAACAGTATCCAGGTGTCAAGAAGTATATGGATGATATTGTTAAATTTGCACGTGAGAATGGTTATGTTGAAACAATTATGCATCGTCGCAGATATTTGCCTGATATTCATTCAAAGAACTTTAATATTCGAAACTTTGCTCAAAGAACAGCAATGAATACACCAATTCAAGGTAGTGCAGCTGATATTATCAAGGTTGCAATGATCAACATGCAAAAGAAATTAAAAGAAGAAAATCTAAAAACTAATTTATTATTACAAGTACATGATGAAATGATCTTTGAAGCACCAAAATCAGAAATTCCAATCTTGGAAAAACTCGTACCAAGCGTTATGGATTCAGCGGTAAAACTTGATGTTCCATTAAAAGTTGGTTCAGCACACGGTTATAGTTGGTATGAAGCTAAATAATTAATATAGAAATGAGTGAATAGTATGCCTGAAATGCCAGAAGTAGAAATTGTTAAACGAGGATTGATCTCACAGATTAAGGGTCGCAAGATTACAAATGTTGAAGTCCGCTATCAGAACCTTATTACTGGGGATGTACCACAGTTTATTGATATAGTAACTGGAACTACGATTGAAGATATCGGTCGTCGTGCCAAGTTCTTGTTGATTCATTTAGATAATGGATACACTATTATCAGCCATTTGCGAATGGAAGGTAAGTACCGTGTATCCGCTGACCCAGCAATGATCGATAAACATTCACATGCAATTTTTACTTTGGATAATGGGCAAAAACTCATTTATAATGATGTTCGTAAATTTGGACGCATGCAGTTATGGAAGACAGCTGATCTTGCTAATAACAAATCAATTGCCAAATTAGGACCGGAACCACTGTCGGATGCATTCACATTTGATGCTGTGAAGCCACGTATCATGCGCCATCGCAAAGATATCAAGACGGTATTGCTGGATCAATCTGTGATGAGTGGCTTGGGAAATATTTATGTCGATGAAGTATTGTGGAATGCCAAATTGCACCCTGAAACTCCAGCAAACCATTTGAATGATGATGATATTAGGAATATTATTAAATACTCAAATGAAGAAATGACGATGGGAATTGACGCTGGCGGATCGACAGTTAGATCTTATCTTGATTCAACTGGTCACGCGGGTCATATGCAAGACTTCTTGCACGCTTATGATCGAGAAGGAACACCATGTGATCGTTGTGGAACTGAAATTGAAAAAATCAAAGTTGGTGGTCGTGGTACACACTTCTGCCCACATTGTCAGGTAGTGAAATGAGTAAAGTTTATGGTTTGACTGGTGGCATCGCGGCTGGCAAATCCACTGTCTTAGATTTATTCAGACAAGATGGCTGTGTAGTTTACGATGCTGATCAAGTTGCAAGAGAAATTGTCAAGCGCGGTACTGTTGGTTTAAAACAAATAGTTAATGAGTTTGGCGAAGATGTTTTGTTGAGTGATGGTGAATTAAATCGGACAAAGTTAGGTTCTATCGTTTTTGGAAACAAAAAACAATTGGAAAAGTTAACAAATATCACTGCACCATTGATTCGAAAGCAAATTCTACATACAATAAAACAAGCTCGTGAATCAAATGATAAAGAAATAGTAATATTTGAAATTCAATTATTGTTTGAAGCTAATTATCAGATTTATTTTGATGGTATTATAAGTATTTATGTGCCAGAAGAAATACAGTTAGAACGCTTGATGGAACGTGATAGAATTAGTGAAGAAGATGCTATGAACAAAATCAACGCTCAGATGCCCATTGAACAAAAAAGAGATCTTGCTGATTTTGTGATTGATAATTCTGGTAATATTAATATTTTAAAAACAGAAATTTATAATTTAACAAAAAAATTGTGATACAGAAAAGAGGCTGATGATATGATTTGTCCACATTGTCATCATGATTCGTCAAAAGTTGTCGACAGTCGCCCAAGTGACGAGGGTCGTGCTATTAGACGTAGAAGAGAATGTGAGTACTGTGGTACTCGTTTTACGACTTTTGAGAGAATCGAAAAATCTCCACTACTTGTAATCAAGAAAAATGGTAATCGTGAAGAATTCAGCCGTGAGAAGCTCTTACGTGGTTTAGTTCGCGCTGCTGAAAAATGTCCAGTCACGATCGATCAAATGAATGAAATCGTTGATAAGGTCGAGAATCAAATCCGTGCTACGGGTGAAAACGAAGTCGGCTCGCAAACAATCGGTGAGTACGTTATGAAGATTCTCGCAGATGTCGATGATGTTACTTATATTCGCTTTGCCAGTGTTTATCGTGAATTCAAAGATATGAATGGATTTATGAAAGAGGTTCAAGAAATGATGGCAAATGATGGATCTAAGGATAAATCTGATAAAGATTAGGAAGTGCTCAATTGGCAAAAGAATTTAATTATGATCCGGCAAAGTTTACACCATTGACGGGTTATTGGTGTTTGCCACATGGACAAATAAATGACTATGATCGTCACGTGTTGACCGACCTTTATTTGCCACTGCTTGGAACCCGTGCATATAGTATCTATTTATTGTTATGGGAAAAAGTTCCGAATAAAGAATTGGTCAGTGAACGTCAAAGTCATGCTGACTTGATGAGTCTGTTGGATATTGATTTGAAAACTTTTTATAACGAACGAATCAAAGCTGAAGCATTAGGATTGATCCGCACATATGAGAAGCGTGATGACATTGGTGATTATTGTGTCTATCAATTATTTGAACCCTTGATGCCACATGAGTTCTTCAATGATGACTTAATGAGTATATTTTTGTATGAGCAAATTGGTGAAAAAAATTACCATAAGTTAGTAACTAAATATTCTCAATCTAGTGATATCCTTACTGATTCCAAAGAGGTAAGTAAGGACTTCTTGGAAGTATTCCAATTGAGTAATGATGATCTTATCAATACCCCATCCGAGGTTAAGTCTGCTCAGAATGAGTTTGTGGATGTTGATAAACAGCCACAGCCAAAAATTGAAGATACTGACAATTCTCAATTAGATTGGGAGTTGATTTCGGATCGCATTGAACAATTGTTTAAGATATCCAATGAAAATTTGTTGGAGAATCAAGAATTGATCATAAGTCTGCATGCGTTTTATGGAATTAATGAAACGGCAATTATTAATGTGATCGGTCAGACGGCGGATATTGTTAATAACAAGATTGATCCAGTTCGTTTGAAAAAAACCGTTCAAGATCGTTTCGAAAAAAATGCAAACATATCAATTAAGAATTCGACACCACAGTCGAATAATAGTGAAAATAACCAGCAGAATAACGTTGTGACACATTTTAATCGTGCTGATGACTTGTTGTTACAGCAAGCTAAGAATCTTGCCCCAGCGGACTTTCTCGCTGCTGAGAAAAAGAAGAGTGGCGGCTTCACAGGTACAGTTGAATCACGTGCGTTACGTGATATGGCGATGAAGACTTATTTATCTCCAGCTGTGTTGAACATTATGGTTGACTATATTTTGCAAAATTCACCTACATTGACCTTGCCGCTGATGGAAACAATGGCGAATGATTGGCAACAGAATAATGTCAATACTCCTGAACAAGCTCTGCAAAGGTTGCATGATTTCAGAACGAAACCACGTAATCCTAAGCGTCGTTATAATAATAAAGGTCCACGCCGAGTTGAGCAGGGTACTGACTGGAGTAAGGTTAAAGCTAGTCCCGTTAGTGGGGATGCTCAAAAGAAGCAGCAAGAGCTACAAGAGAGACTCAGAAAAATGAGAAATAAGGATAATTAATCATGGAAAACTTAGGATCAAAATTAGCTGAATATTTAAATTCAAAAAATCTAACTGATGATTATCGTTGTTTGATGAGTCAGGCACTGAATGATCCTGATGTTCAGAAGTTTTTGAAAGAAAACACACAACATATTAATCAGGATGCGATCGATGTTAGTGCCGCTAGTATTTATGAATTTTATAACCACAAAACTCATCCCAGTGAATTGTCAAAAGGATATGTTCCCCAATTAGTTGTAAGTAATCACAATATTGAGGTCGTTTATGCTCCAAATACACAAACCATCAATAGAGAAAAAGAAAGTAGTTATGAATCAAAATTCGTATTATTGAATATGCCTAAAGATATTAGGAAGGCTACACTCGATGACTACGATGGTACTGGCAGACAAGAAGCACTGGCTTCAGCGATAGATTTCATCGATAACTATGAACATAAGGACGACAACTTTGTTCCTGGTTTGTATTTGGCAGGTGATTTTGGAGTTGGTAAGACATACTTGTTGGGAGCAATTGCTAATGAGTTGATCAAGGACGATATTAAGACGACAATTATGCATTTTCCGACCTTTGCTATTGAGATGAAGAACTCAATTGGGCAGAATAATGTCTTGGATCGTGTCAACAAAGTTAAAGACGCTGAAATTCTAATGTTAGATGATATTGGTGCGGACTCAATGTCTAGTTGGATTCGTGATGAAGTATTAGGCGTTATCTTGCAGTATCGTATGCAAGAAAATATGCCAACATTTTTCTCATCGAACTTTTCAATGTCTGAGTTGGAGAAACACTTGTCTATTAATCAGCGTGGAGAAGAAGAGCCAGTAAAGGCACAGCGTATTATGGAACGTGTCAAATATCTCTCAAAAGAAGTAATCGTCAGCGGTCCAAACAAACGTTTTTCAAAGTAGATTTTCAATTTGTACTTGCAAAATGAATTTATAAATGTTTCAATAAGTGCATGAAAGACAACACTTCGGTTCTATTCAGGGAGGGTACGGTCACTGAAAGCTTACCCATTACTGGAGTTACCACTTTCACTAAAAACTGTATAACTGTCGGTTACTTTATAACCAAAAGAGTGAAAACTGTTATTTGTGCAGTTTTAAAGTGGGTGGAACCGCGTAGAAATGCGTCCCTGAAGTATGTATACATTTAGTGTGTATATACTTCAGTGGCGCATTTTTTGTTGCCCAAATTTTAGGAGGAAACCATATGTCAAAAATCAAATTAACATTTCCAGATGATTCTGTTAGAGAGTTTGATGAAGGCACAACTGTCCAAGATGTTGCTAAGTCAATTAGTACATCACTAGGCAAAAAAGCTGTTGCTGGTAAACTTAACGACACTTTGATCGATGTAGAACGTCCAATCAGCCAAGATGGTAAGATTGAAATTATTGCCGGTGAAGATGATGAAGATTCACTTAAGGTTTTGAGAAACACTGCTAGCTTAGTATTCGGTGCTGCTGCTAGTGAATTCAAGAAGAACCTTCACTTCGGTGAAAAAGAATCAAACGATGATGGTTTCTTCGTTGATACAGATGACAAAGATGGTCAAATCAGTGTTGACGAGTTGGAAGAAATTTCAGCTATTATGCACAAGATCATCAAGAACAACGACAAAGTTGAACGTGTCATGATGGACAAGTCAGAACTTGTTGAAATGTTCAAAGACGATCCATACAAGTCATCATTGATCGATGCTATTGAATCAGTTCAAATCCCTGTATACAAATTAGATGGATTTGTTGACTTCGGTTACGATGCAATTCTTCCAAGCATGAAGAATTTGAAACACTTCAACTTACTATCAGTTGCCGGTGCATATTGGCAAGGTAAGTCAAGTAATCCAATGTTACAAAGAATCTATGGTACAGCCTTCTATAAGGAAGCTGATCTTGAAGCTGACGCAAAACGTCGTGCTGAGATCAAAGAACGTGATCACAGAACAATTGGCCGTGACCTTGACTTATTCTTCGTTGATCCAGAAGTTGGTGCAGGACTTCCATACTGGATGCCAAATGGTGCAACTATCCGTCGTGTTATCGAAAGATACATTATTGATAAGGAAGTTGCTTGGGGTTACCAACACGTTTACACACCAATCCTTATGAACTTGAATGCTTACAAGACTTCAGGTCACTGGGAACACTACCGTGAAGACATGTTCCCACCAATGGACATGGGTGATGGCGAAATGCTTGAACTACGTCCTATGAACTGTCCTTCACATATCCAAATTTACAATCACCACAAACGTTCATATCGTGAACTACCAGTCGTATCGCCGAATTAGGTATGATGCACAGATATGAAAAATCAGGTGCTTTGACAGGTCTACAACGTGTTCGTGAAATGACTCTTAATGATGGTCACACATTCGTTGCCCTTGACCAAATCCAAGCTGAATTCAAACGTACTCTTCAATTAATGGTTGAAGTTTACAAAGACTTCGATATTACAGACTACTCATTCCGTCTAAGTTACAGAGATCCTGCTAACACAGAGAAGTACTTCGATGATGACGAAATGTGGAACAAGTCACAATCAATGCTTAAAGGTGCTATGGATGAACTTGGTCTTAAGTACTATGAAGCAGAAGGTGAAGCTGCATTCTATGGTCCAAAGCTTGATGTTCAAACAAAGACAGCTCTTGGTAATGACGAAACACTATCAACTATCCAATTAGACTTCATGCAACCAGAGAAGTTCCAACTTACATATACAGGTTCTGATGGTGAAGAACACAGACCAGTTATGATTCACCGTGGTATTGTTTCAACTATGGAAAGATTTATTGCTTACCTAATTGAAATGTACAAGGGTGCCTTCCCAACATGGCTAGCTCCAACACAAGTACGTATCATTCCTGTTAACCAAAAGATTCATGGTTCATATGCAGAAAACCTACTTAAAGAATTACGTGCTAAGAATATTCGTGCCGAAATCGACACACGTGATGAAAAGATGGGTTACAAGATTCGTGATGCTCAAACAATGAAGGTTCCATACACAGCTGTTGTTGGTGACCAAGAAATGGCCGATGCAACAGTTTCAGTTAGAAAGTATGGAGAAGATAACTCAGAATCAGAAAACTTACCAATGTTTGTCGGCTCAGTTGTTTCAGATATCAACAACTTCAGTCGTAGCAATGGTTAATTATTAATTATAAAGAATCTATTTATTATGTTGACAGTTGGTTTTGAATCGTGTATCATAATTAACTGTTGAGATTAAGCAGAAGCGCCCGCTTCTCACCTAAGCTTTATGCCTCTAGGTTAATACGATTGTGTAGATAATAGTGGGCGTGCGTATGCGCCCACTTTTTTTGTGGGATCAGATTTTTCGGAGGTGACTACTCATAGCAAGAGATCTATTAATAAACGATCAAATCCGTGCTAATGAAGTGCGATTAATTTCAGAAACAGGAGATCAACTTGGCGTTAAGCCAGCAGCAGAAGCCCAACGTTTGGCTGATGCAGCTAATATGGACCTTGTCCTTATGTCCCCAGGTGCCAAACCACCTGTAGCCAGAATTATGGATTATGGTAAATATAAATTTGAGCTTCAAAAGAAGAATCGTGAAGCACGTAAGAAACAAAAAACCGTTAGTTTAAAAGAAGTTCGACTAAGCCCTACTATTGAAGCAAATGACTTCAACACTAAGGTCAATAATGCCCGTAAGTTCTTAGCTAAAGGTGATAAGGTCAAAGTATCTCTTCGTTTTAAGGGTAGAGCAATTACTCATAAAGAGATAGGTAAAGAAGTTTTAGACCGTGTAGCTGAAGAGACTAAGGATGTTGCTAATGTAACAACTAAGCCTAAGATGGACGGCCGTAACATGTTCTTGATGCTTGATCCAATTAGTTCCAAAGACAATAAGAAAAAATAGTGGAGGGGTTTCTAATGCCTAAACAAAAAACACACCGTGCATCAGCAAAGAGATTCAAGAAAACTGCTAATGGCGGTTGGAAAAGAAGCCATGCTTATACAAGTCACCGTTTCCACGGTAAGACAAAGAAGCAACGTCGTCAATTGGCTAAACCAGGAATGGTTAACGCAAGTGATATGAAACGTATCAAACAAATGTTAGCTACATACTAATTATCTATTTGTAATTTAAAGGAGGAGTCATTATGCCACGTGTAAAAGGTGGAACAGTAACTCGTAAACGTCGTAAGAAAATATTAAAATTAGCTAAAGGATATCGTGGTTCAAAACATATCACTTTTAAAGCTGCACATACACAAATAATGGTTTCATACCGTTATGCATTCCGTGATCGTCGTCAAAGAAAACGCGATTTCCGTAAGTTATGGATTGCAAGAATCAACGCTGCTGCAAGAATGAACGAAATCAGTTACAGCAAATTAATGCATGGTTTGAAGTTAGCAAATGTTGATATCAACCGTAAAATGTTGGCTCAATTAGCTATTGAAGATCCAAAAGCATTCACAAGTTTAGTAGACACAGCTAAAAAGCTTTAGCTTAATGATGAAGACGTAATTTGGATATTCCAAATTACGTTTTTTTACTAAGTAAATAAAGAGGACTAAAAATGTTTAAACCATATGTTATGCTCAATAAAATTACTGACCTTGAAGTCGATGATTTGAAGGAAATGAATATTACCACCATAATGACAGATTTGGACAACACACTTTTACCATGGAATAGTAATAAGTACGAACTAACATTGCGTAAATGGCTCAACCAAATGAATAGGGCTGATATTGAAGTAATGATCGTATCCAATAACAGTTATGAACGTGTTGAGAAGGCTGTTACTGATTTACCAGTGACGATTGTCGCTCGTGCTGCTAAGCCGTTGCCATTTGCAATTATGCACCATTTGAAGGAACAAAAAATTGATCCTGAGAGTGTGCTATTTGTTGGAGATCAAGTGATGACAGACGTTTTAGCGGGTAATATGGCCAAGTTGAAAACTGTATTAGTTAAACCTATTGTAAAAACTGACGCAAAAAAAACCCGAGTTAATAGATTTTTTGAGCGTCCTATTTTAAACTTTATACAGAAACATGATTCGAATATGTATTGGAAGGATTCATTAAATGACAGAGACTAGTGAAGAAATGTATTGTATTGGCTGTGGGGCTGAACTTCAAACTGAAGATAAAACTAAACCAGGTTTCATCCAAAACTCTACATTAAAGAAGTATATGGAATCAGATGATGATTCTAAAGAGCTTCTATGTAAGAGATGCTTCCGTTTACGTAATTACAATGAAATTACTGACGTGAACGTTGATGACGATGAATTTTTGAAGTTATTGGACTCAATTGCTCAAAAAGATGGTTTGATCGTGAACGTTATCGATATTTTTGATTACGAAGGTAGTGTTATCCCTGGACTACAACGATTTGTTGGAGACAAGGATATACTTGTTGTTGGTAATAAGGTCGATCTATTGCCCAAGTCAGTCAATCAAAATCGCTTGTTGAACTGGTTACAACAGAAGAGTAAGGAAAATGGTATCAAGTCAATTGATCAAATAATGGTTTCCGCAGAAAAGGGAATCAATGTTGATAAGTTGATGATGATGATCGATAAGTATCGTAAGGGTAAAGATGTCTATGTTGTTGGAACAACAAATACCGGTAAATCAACTTTGATCAACCGTATTATTGCTCAAAGTTCTGATGTTAAGAATTTGATCACAACTTCAAGATTCCCAGGTACAACTTTGGATAGAATCGATATCCCATTGGATGATGGCCACAATTTAGTTGATACACCAGGTATTATTCACAAGTATCAATTGGCACATGTTTTGAATGACCAAGATTTGAAAACTATCACACCAAAGAAGCCATTGCGTCCTTCTACTTTCCAACTTCGCGATGGACAATCAATCTTTGTTTCTGGATTAGCAAGATTTGACTTCTTGGACGAAAAGACTAATGTTGTTTTCTATGTTAATCAAAACTTGTTGTTACATCGTACCAAGACTGTCAATGCTGAAGAATTTTATGAGAAACATGTTGGTAAAGATTTGACACCTCCAACTGATATTGAAGATTTCCCAGAATTGAAGAAGCATGAATTCACAGCTCATGAAAAGTCTGATATTGTTGTATATGGACTTGGATGGGTGACTATTCCTGCACATAGTAAGGTGCAAGTCTATGTACCAGATGGTGTTAGTGTATCAATTCGTGATGCCATTATTTAAGGAGAATATATGATAATTAAAGGAAAAAAGAATAGTTTTTTGAGAGGTAAGGCTCAAACTATCAAACCATTGATTCAAATTGGTCATGAAGGCTTAAGTGATAATCTTTTGGATCAAATTGAATTACAAGTTAACAAGAATGAATTAATCAAGATTTCATTGTTGCAAAATACAATGGTTGATGCAAACGGCTTGATTGACGCTTTGACTGAATTTGATGACCAAATTGTACCAGTTCAAACAATTGGATCAAAAGTTGTTATCTACAAGAAAGCACCAAAGATCAAGAACCGTAAGATCTCATTAGAACTAGAAAAAATTTAGTATTAGTGAACGCAGTGAAAAATAATGAATACAAAAAGTCAATTATTAACTAAAGTAAAACCACAATTTAATACTAATCGTCCTAGACGACATGTTGGAATTTTGGGCGGAACATTCAATCCTATTCATATGGGACATTTGGTCATTGCTGAACAAGTGTATGAACAACTGTGTTTGAATAAGGTTCTGTTTTTGCCGGATAAAATTCCACCACATAAAAATGTTAAAAAAGAACATCCTTCCATCAGTAGTGATGATCGTATTGAGATGATCAAGATGGCGATCCGCGATAATATTCACTTTGATCTCGATTTGACTGATATTAATCGTGGTGGAGTCAGCTATACATACGAGACTATTAAGCTATTGAAGCAATACAATCCTGATACGGAGTATTACTTTATCATCGGTGGTGATATGGTCGAAAATTTGCCTGACTGGGCTCACATTGATGAATTGGTCAATATGATTCATTTTGTTGGAGTTTGTCGAAAGGGTTTTGAGAAGAAGTCGAAGTACCCTATACTTTGGGTTAATACACCTGAACTGGAAATAAGTTCAAGTATGATTCGTGATCGTGTTAAAAAGGGCCAGTCGATCAAGTACTTGGTTCCTGACGAAGTAGAAGAATATATTAAAGATAGGGGGCTATTTCTTGACTAATTTTAATTATGATGAAGTAAAATATGGATTCGACCGCGAGGCGTTAGTCAATCGTATGCAAGAACAGATGAGTGATTTTCGTTTTACTCATTGTTTGCGTGTCGAAGAAGTTTCACGTGGACTGGCTGCAGAATACGGTGCTGACGTTGCCAAGGCCGGCTTAGCAGGATTGTTACACGATTATGCCAAGGAGAGATCAGATCAAGAGTTCATTGATGAAATTAAGTCAAAACAACTTGATCCAGATCTTCTGAATTATAATAATGCCATCTGGCACGGTATCGTCGGTGCAGAAATCATCAAAGATGAATTAAATATTGCTGATGAGGATGTATTGAATGCTATCCGTCGCCACACTGTTGGTTCTACTCACATGACCCAAGTTGATAAGTGCGTCTTTGTTGCCGACTTTATTGAGCCAAAGCGTGACTTCCCTGGAATTGATGAGGCACGTAAGTATGCTGAGAAATCATTGGATTCAGCTGTGGCATATGAATTAAAACATTCGATTGAACATTTAGTTGATAAGAATCGAGAAATTTATCCAGCTACATTTGATAGCTATAATTATTGGATTTCAAAAGGAGAACTTTAATTGAACTCAAAGGAAATTATGGAAACGGCTGTAAAAGCAGCTGATAGTAAACATGCTAATAACATTAGTGTTCTAAACATTAGTGAAGTAAGTATCATGGCAGATTATTTTGTCATCATGGATGCTAGTTCACAACGTCAAGTTGGAGCTATCGTTCAAGAAATCTTGGACCAAATGGGTAAGAATGATGTTGAAGTTGGTCACGTTGAAGGTAAACGTGATTCTAAGTGGATCTTGATTGATTTACACGATGTTGTTATTCATGTCTTCGTTTCAGAAGAACGTGATTTTTACAATTTGGAAAAACTTTGGTCAGATGCACCAGAAGTTGATATCTCAGGTTTGGTAACTGAAGAATGATCTACAATTCATTTGCACGAGTATACAGTGAATTAATGGATGATGATTTGTATAATGATTGGGCCAAGTATGTTGAATTTCGTGCCGGCAATGCTAAGAATCTGTTAGATGTTGCCTGTGGTACCGGTGATTTAACGATTCTTTTGGCTAATCAATATGATGTTACTGGTACTGATTTATCAGAAGAAATGTTGAAGATTGCTGAAGAGAAATCAAAGGACGCAGGGGTATCTATTCCATTTATTCAAAGTAATATGTTGGATCTATTTGAATTGGGTAATTATGATTTAATTACTTGTTTTGATGATTCAATTTGTTATTTAAAAGATGAAGATGAATTAGCGATTGCTTTTAACCAAGCTTATCAACATCTAAACGATGGCGGTAAGTATTTGTTTGATGCACATTCGTTGTATCAGATGGATGAAGTATTCCCTGGTTATATGTTCAATCATAAGGAAGAAGATTCAGCGTTCATGTGGAGTAGCTTTGAAGGTGAAAATCCACACAGTATTGAACATGAATTGACCTTCTTTGATTGGGATGAAAAAATTGGTGGATATAAGGCTAATACCGAAATCCATCGTGAGAGAACTTATCCAATCACAACGTTTGTTTCTATTCTTGAAGATATTGGTTTTAAGAATATTAAAGTCAGTGCTGACTTTGGTAAGTCTGAACCTAAACAAGATTCTAATCGCTGGTTCTTTGAAGCAGAGAAGTAGAGAGGTTTTTATGGTAAAAATTTATGGATTTGTTGCTGAATTTAATCCATTTCACAATGGTCATAAACTTTTTATTGATGAAATCAAAAAAAAAATATCACCCTGACGTCTTGATTGCCGTGGTTTCTGGCAATTTTGTACAGCGGGGTGATTTTGCCATTGTCGATAAATGGAGCCGAACAGATGCAGCAATAAAAAGCGGTGTTGACCTAGTGGTTGAACTACCATTCGCTTATTCTGTTGAGCCAGCAAACTTGTTTGCTAAGGGCAGTATCCGTTTATTACATGATTTGGGAATTAATAACTTAGTGTTTGGAACAGAAACCGATTTGGATTTTGCTAATGTAGCGGCTAAGTTGCTGCGAACTGACACCGAGTTTGATCAGAACTATCAAGATTCATATGCTAGGAATCTCAATCAGGTTTATTCAAACGCGGGTCTGGATGTGTTGAATCATCCTAATCAATTATTAGGATTGAATTATGTTCAGGAAATATTGGCAAATGATTATGAAATTGATGTAAACACAGTTTTACGAAGATCTGGTGGTACGAGTGCCACTGAGATTCGTAATAAAATTAATGATAGCCAAAATATAAATAAATTAATTCCGAATATAATGCAGAATCATTTGAAGGCTTCCAAAAATGTGTTTTGGGACGATTACTTTGAACTTTTGAAGTATCGTATTCAAAGTAGTTCAGTCACTGAATTGCATGATATTTATCAAATGGTTGAAGGCTTGGAATATAAGTTTATAAAAGAAATTGATAAAAGTAATAATTTTAATGATTTTTTAGATGCGGTGAAATCCAAGAGATACACGAGGGCGCGTCTTAGACGTTTATCGATGTATACTCTGATGAATGTTAAATCATCAGATATTAATAGTGTATTTGAGAATCCCTATTTAAGAATCCTAGGATTTGATACAATTGGGAAGCAATACCTCAATGCGTTGAAGAAAAGTATCGATATACCGTTAATAACACGTGTTGGAAAAAAGGAATCTGATCTTTTGTCACTTGAATTAAAAGTTGATAAAATTAGAAGCCTAGTGGACGATAGAGAACAGGATTTCGGTAGAATACCGATTATGGAAGGGGAAAATCAATGTTAAATTGGGAAGTTCAAGATGTACGCAAGTACAAAGACAAACCCTTTGATTTCAAAGAAACTTTAGATTTAAAGAAAGAATTAATGGAACGTTCAGATGATATTATTGATACTGAGGCTGTCCAAGT
>NZ_BAMN01000019.1 GCF_000615905.1 Companilactobacillus nodensis DSM 19682 = JCM 14932 = NBRC 107160 | reverse complement strand
AAGGTCCATACTATCAAGGTCAATAATCCTGATGGTACTGAAACTACTTGGGATATTCCTGCTGGTAATTATGGCGACAAACCTAAATCTATTACTAATGATAAAGATGATGTTTACGGATACGTAACCCCTGTACTTAACGTCGTATATGGTCAAGACGGTACTCCAGTTATAACTGATCAATTTGGTAATGTCCTTGATAAGGATAATCCAGTAGCTGCATATACTGGTAAACCTAACGATGCACAAAAGCTATCAATCACAAACCCTGATGGTTCAAAAGACCCTATCACTTTGGACATCCCTGCCGGACACTATGGTGATACTCCTAAGACAATCACGGCTCCAGCAATACCTGGTTACAATTCACCATCTATTATTGTTACTTATGGTGCTGACGGAACTCCTACTATAACTTATGCTAATGATCCAACTAAGGAAGTTAAGTTAACTGACGTTCTTTCATACACAAGAAGATCATCAGGTAGCTCAAATACTGTCAAGCCTGTAACTCCTGACGAAGGCGTAATTGAACACAAGGTTCAAACAATTGCCACTTATTCTGACAAGCCAGACGTTGAGATTTATCAACTTGGTTCTGACAATAAGATGTCAATGGTCACAAACCGTATGTTGAAGCATCAAACTAACTGGTACAGCGATGCTACTATCACTGTCGATGGAGTTGGCTACTACCGTGTTGCTACAAATGAATGGGCTAAGGTTAGCCAAGCTTATCCATATCAAGCACTCAACTTACACATTAGAACTTATGACGATTCTGACAAGGCTCTATACAAGGCTGAAGATGTCGTCATCAGCAATGAGACACTTGCTCCAAGCAGCAGCTGGATCACTGATCGTGAAACTTACGTTATCAACAATACTAAGTACTATCGTGTTGCCACAAACAAGTTTGTTAGTGCCGATGATGTCTATGTTTACTCACCAGTAAACATGGTCGTTACAACTCACGCTAACACATACACAACTGTCTACACTGCCAAAGGTGCTGCAGTAACCAACAGATCATTGATGAATGATAGCAGTTGGAAAGTTGATAGTATTACATATATCAACGGTGATAAGTATTATCGTGTTGCTACAAATGAATTTGTCAAAGCTAGCGATGTTGATGTTAATAATATGATTTAATCGATTAAGCGCCATACAATTTAAATATTGTATGGCACTTTTTTTGTTGCTAAATTTCACATGTCAGTCGGAGGTACAGAAATATTTATCAGCCGTGAAAAAGGACGAGCTTGGAGATTTGCGGGTCCATGCAAAGCTCCAAGTCGAGGCTCGAGACCTTGGCTCGAGCCGGTCCACGGCAGATGAATATTTCTGCACCGGAGATTCTAAAACAAAAAAGGCTTGATTCCGCTAAAAAGCAGAACCAAACCTTTTTAAAATCTATAAACGCACAACACCGACACCAACTAATCCAGGACCAGTGTGAACCCCAAGTGCAGGTCCAACCTGTCCGAAGAATTGCTTAGTACCGTGAATTCCGTTATCAGCTAATAGTTTGACCATCCGTTGACCCATTTCTTCATCAGCACCATGGCCGACTGCCAACAAATAATCCTTGTGATCACCAATGAAATCTTTGGCAAGATCAAGCATTAATCGCTGACCCTTTTTCATACCACGTGCCTTAGCAGCCGTAGTATAGATGCCTTCGCTATTGCATGTAATGATCGGTGCCAATTTTAACATGCTACCGACCACTGACGTTACGAGACCGATACGACCACCGGCACGCAAGTATTCAAGCGTTGGAATACAGAAGTAAACCACCGTATTCTTGACCATCTTATCAACACCAGCAACAACTTCTGAATAGCTCTTGCCAGCATCGATCAAGTCCTTGGCACCAACGGCAATAAGTCCCGCCGCCACAGCAACTTGCTTCGTATCAAATGTTGTATAAGTAAATCTGTCATCGTCTTCTAGTAATACTTTTAAGAAGTTATAAGTACCACTCAAACCGGATGAAACTGAGATCGACACGATGTGATCATATCCATCTGCAGCAATTTCATCCAATGTCTGATTGATACACTCACCTGAAGGTAGGGACGTCTTAGGAATCTCCTTTTCTAGTCCGTCATAAACCTCAACCGCCGTAATATCTCTTCTATCTAAATACGTTTTGTCTTTATAAATAATTTGTAATGGTAATTCATAGATTCCTGACTTCTTAAGGTACTCCTCAGGGATATCACAGCAGGAATCAACCAATATAGCAATACGTTCTGTCATTTCTCTTTACTCTTTTCTTTCGAGCCGTCACTATCACTTAGCATCAATATCTTCTTTGTCACCCACTTGGATGCAAATGACATTGTTACCATCTCAACCATCAGGTACGCTGAAGAATCATTGCCTTCAGACAACTTCTGATCTTCAGTCCGATGATTGATCAATTTCAAAGCTGTCTCTTGCTTGGCACAGAAGAAGTCAAAGGCATTATCGATCCCGCCGTTGAGCTTCGTCATGAGTTCAATGCCCTCTTCGATCTCGCTGATCGAGACAACTTGCTTCAAAAAAGTAATAGCAATTAAATACGCCAAATGTTCTCTGGTATATCTCTTTTTAATCGGATGTGGTAGAAGTCCGTTCTTAACATAATTGTTGACCATTGATGTAGTAACGATTGGCCCGTCATCTAACCAAATGGGACCTAAGTACTTATCTATCAATGTCAACAACTGATCTCGATACAAATCCAATTCTGGCAGATCAGACCAGCGTGGTAACTTGAATTCCTCTAAATTATCTAACCATTCTTGCAATTCATCCATTAAAAAGCACCTCTTTATAATTACTAATATAATTTATCATAATAATTAATACTATTCAATCTAGTTTTTAAAACTAGATAAAAATAATAATAAAAAAAAGCCGAATCACTTCGACTTTCTTTTGCGTATTGCTTCATTGATTTTTTTCGTACCGACAATGTCTGAGAGATACATGATCAACCAAACTATCGCATACATGATAACCACCGTGAAAATAAAATCTAACTTGTGATTGATAATCTGCCATCCCGCTGTAAACATCATTAACCCAACAATGATTATTGTAATAACCATATGAATTAACAGTCTTATCGGAAAATTAAACCAGTCCGTTTCAAATATCATCGAGACAATTCCAATCAGACCGCTGAAGAAGAATAGAGATATGATTCCACGTACGGTGGCTGTTATTCCGCCTTGAAACAGGCCTATGAGGAGGAAACTGAACGATCCCAACAAAACACCAATCAAAAAATATCTCATAGCTTTAAATAATTTATTCATGTCTTTACCTCACATCCCCAACTGTCTTTTTAGCTCGGTCAAATATTTTCGACTGACACTAAACTTCAGATCATCTGTCAAAAAGGCCGTCATATTGCCCGAAAAAGCTGTTTCCAATGAGTCCAGATGATTCAAATTAATGACAGTATTCTTAGATATCTGGACAAAGTTACCGTCATTGATTCGCTCAACCATTTTCTTCAACTGACCACGTAGACGATAAACATTCTCATGTGTATAGATCGTTAATTCATTTTCAAAAACCTCAATAGCAATGATTTGGTCGATTTGAACCATAACCACCCGATCATCAACAGAAAGTGGAACAACAGAAAACTTGGAATTCAGTTCTTCTAACTTCTTCATTAGTTCTTGAACCTCATTAGAAAAATTGGCTGCTTTAACGGTGACATCAATCTCATTTTTAGGAATTTTATCGTCTTGATTAAAATTTATTTTCATCCCACATTCTCCTAAACAACTTGCAACTAGACTCGGCTAATAACTAATCTCCGACTGATGCTCGAAATTAGCAATACGCAGATACTGATAACTACTGCAAAGCCAATAATTATCAACATGTCCTGTTGAAAAGTAAGTGTACCATGCAATTGAATACTTATCCCCATAATTTTTTTGAATTCAGTTAATACTGACGCTGGCAAATCTTTGAAAGACTTATGTAATTGCGAATTCATCAGAATATTGCGATACATCGCCGTATTGTATGGTGCTGGCGTGTACTTCATAATTCTCTGCATCGTGGTCGGCAATACTCCAATCGGCATGTATACCCCGGCGAAGAATCCTGAAGCTGTACCAATGATCGTTGATATTTTACCTAGAGTATCAACTTTTCTGACAAACGATAGGATTAATAAATTAAAGATTGTCCACATAAAACTACTTAAAATTGCAATTCCAAGTATTTGTGGGAAAAGACTCAGATCAAAAGTACTGTTATCCACAATCAAAAAATACGTTCCCATAATAAAATACATAATTAATTGCATGACTACTCCGATGATCACTGAGGTAATCAGATATGAGCATTGAATCCCGATGTAACTAATATCAGTCAAACTGAGATCTGCCAAAACTTTACTTTCTCTATCCTTCACCATTAAGCTCAAACTACTCAATGTCGTAGTGATTGCAGTAATCGTCATAGTTCCGCCAATTAACCATGGATCTAGAAGTAACCTGGCATCAGGAACTTTTCCCCAACTACTTATCATGTTTTGACTTAAAAAAGCTAGGTATAGGATAAAAGAAATCATGGCACCCATCAATGAGAAAAAGATTCCACTTCTATCATTGAAGTACATTTTTAAATTGCGATAAACTAATCCATTCATATTAGCGAATCTCCTTTCCAGTTAAGTTCATAAAGACATCATTCATTGTTCCCGGACGATATGCGAAGTCGGATATGACTTGAGAATTTTTAGATAGTATTTGTATTGCCTGATTTTTATCGCTGACAGTAATATTTTTTGGTTCACCATTTTGATAATATAGAGTCAAAATATTTTTCGTATATTTCTTTTGAAGCTGATCAACCGTATCTTCAGCAATTATTTTGCCTTGATCAATAATGTAAACATAATCTGCATTTTGAGTTTCTTCCAAATAATGCGTTGTAAGAATAACCGTCAATCCCATGTTGTGCCGCAACTCATCAAGCACATTCCAAATTGCGGTTCTAGTTTGAATATCTAAGCCAGTCGATGGTTCATCTAGAAATAATAGTTCTGGACTATTGATCAATGCTCTCGCAATATCAACCCGACGCTTCTGCCCACCGGATAGACTTCCATATTTTTGTTTCCAGATACTTTCCAATCCAAACTTATTAATTAATGGTTGAATCTGAGTTGGCTTATTGTACATTCTGGCTCTGGCCATAATGTTGTCCTTGACCGACAAATTATCGTCCAAAACACTATTCTGAAAAACAACCCCAATTTTGTTCTTATATTCACAATTGTTGCTGGTTCTGCCATCAAAATCAATTCGACCGTCAGTTGGTTGAATAACTCCCGTCAGCATATTGATCGTGGTAGATTTTCCAGCTCCGTTGGGTCCCAGTAATGCGACGAAGTCACCTTTGTTGATCGTCAGATTGATACTATTAACAGCTATTTTATTTTGAAATTTTTTGGTTAATGAGGTTGCTTGCAGTAGTTTCATAATGGTCATCTCCATTTGCTTTATGAACATTATTTTATGCAGAAAATTTTATTTGTATCCAGTTATGCAACAAGTGGTAAGTATTTGATGTTTAGTGGTTAATTTTGGGTAATAAAAAATCTTCCTAGATTTCTCTGGGAAGATTTTTATTGCTTATTTAAATATTCCATCATTTTATCAACATCAGTAAAAGTCGGCGTATCATCAGGGATTATTCCTAAAGCTTTGTCCTTTGCGATTTCCATTGCCATACGGGTAACCTCATTTGGAACTAATTCTTCATTCAACTTATCACCACTTTCTTTTTGTATGCTTACAAATATAATTCATTACTCCAATATTTTGCCTAAATTAATCTCAAAGCTATCAGTGTTCTTAATCAACGGATTGTGGAACCAGCCGACTCCTTCATTGACCACTTCACCAATAACTAATGCCCGAATACCACGGGTAATAGTCAGTTTAGTCTCATCATCCGTAACGAACTCTTCAATAAATTTGTACATAATATATTTCAATCTCAAAACTGCTTCACCAATACTTTTATCATCGGAAGTTTCTGATGTTTTCAAGGCCAGCAACGACAATGACAAATTTTTGAGCCCATATGCACGCATGACTTTTGCAGTTTGAATCAAGCCTTCTTTACCCGAATAACCGATACATTTAGTTTTGATTTCATCGTCTAGATTATCGAAGCACTTCTTAGTTAGAGCCAGATTTAGAGCGTCACGATTCTTGAAGTAGAAATACAACGCTTGAGTTTTACAATCTAACTTCTGGGCAAGATTCTTAAAGGTCGCAGAATCGGAATTTCCATCATTAATTATTTCTATTGCCGTTTGAATAATTTTTTCTTCTGACAGGTCACGTTTTTGAGCCACTTATAATTGCCTCCATATATTGCTTTCTTTACATTTTACAACTTGTAAATTATAATTACCAATTGTAAGTAGGAGATGTAAATATGACATATTTAGCCTTAGTTATAATTGGATTTGTAATTGGTGTTTTTGTTCTTTCAA
This sequence comes from Companilactobacillus nodensis DSM 19682 = JCM 14932 = NBRC 107160, assembly GCF_000615905.1. GTDB lineage: Bacteria > Bacillota > Bacilli > Lactobacillales > Lactobacillaceae > Companilactobacillus > Companilactobacillus nodensis. The sequence continues at coordinate 36,196 of NZ_BAMN01000019.1, read as the reverse complement.
CTGGTGGCGGCGGTGCAGCCTTCTATCTAGGAGTACTGACAAGTGTCTTCCATTTGAGTGCTCCAGTTGCAGCCGCAACTTCACTATTAACAGCTTTTCCATCACTAGTCGTCGGTGCCTACGGACACTACCGTGCCGGAAATATTCGCTTCAAAGTCGGTAACAGAATGCTGATATCGGCGGTACCCGCTGTTGCCGTTGGTGCATTGCTTGCTCCATATATACCAATCAAAGTCTACACTTGGATTGTTGCACTAATCCTAGTTATTTTGGGACTTCAAATTCTGATGCGTCTCTTTTTTCCCAGTAAATCATCCACAAAGAAATCTACTAATGAATCTTTAAAAGCGTCGTTATTTGGAATTATCAGTGGACTAATGGTTGGTGTGGCAGGCTTAAGCGGTGGTGGTCCCATTTTAGCCGGACTATTATTACTTAACCTCGATATGGTCCGTGCCGCCGCGACATCTTCATACGTCTTAGCTGGAACTACTTGTGTCGGATTATTATTCCATCTCTCAGGCGGCAATGTGAATTGGTCGATCGGTATCAGCTTGATGATTGGTGCAATTCTGGGTGCTATTTTGGCTCCTAGATTATTGGCCAAGGTTGATCCCATCAAGTTCAACAAAATCGTTAGACCTGTTATCGGTGTACTTTTGGTTATCATGGGTACACGTATGGTTATTTAAATTCTGAAATTTGACCAAAAAAAATAACCGCTGATTAAGACTTTTAGCAGAAGTCGCGGTTATTTTTCGCACTTTTAGCTACCGCCTAGGCGGACGATTCTTCAAGCAGACCAGTGAGGTCTGCTTTTTTATTACACCGAAAGTATAACAAGATTATATTCACATATCAATTTTAAGACATCAAAAAAGAGTTGAGATTTCTCCCAACTCTTAACTAATTAATCTTCTGTAATTAAATCACGTTCATGCCAACCAAAGATAACGATCAACACAGCACCGACAACAGTCAATCCTGCGATCATAGCAATGTTATTAGCAGCTTTTGAACCACCTAGGTACAAATCACCTACAATAACAACTAATAGTGTAGCAAGGATTCCTGTCCATTGTAGACGTGTGAATGCTGAGCCAGTTTGACTACGTTCTTCACGACGAGTGACATATGGCATGATGGCACCAAGTCCAATCAATACAATGATAGCAACGAAGTTAATAATCAATTCGTACCACCATGTACTTGATCCAGTAGCGACATCTTGAGGTGCAATACCAAAAATTGTTGCAACGGCTGTGATAATCAAGCACCACCAACCAACTGACAAGGCAATTTTATCGTTCTTAATGTAGACATATTCAGAAGGATATTTTTGGCTATCCATACGAATTTTAATGAAAGCGAAGAAGATCCAGCAAGTAACACCTGGTGAAATGATTCCATTAAGGTTCAGTAGCCAATTGAAAATATCGTTCATACTTGGAAGGAAAATACCTAGTAACATAATGAAGGCACTCAATCCACAAGTTAATAGATAACCATTAACTGGTAATCCTGACTTGTTTCTTTTACGAAGAACCTTAGGCATATATTTAGCACCTGTATCAGAGATCAACATTCTAGTCATAGCGTCTAGCAATACGGCTAGTAAAGCAGCTAAGTAGAATACTTCAGTCCAGGCAAAGATATACATAAGAGTATTTCCCATATGGAATTGTTCACCTAAAGCTTGGAAAGCATAGTATGAACCGTTCATCTTCAAATCATTTGGTAAATGATAAGCATCGAAGAAGACACCAAGTGAGAATGAACCGAAGATAGTAAGGAAGGCCGTCATAACGGCTAACATAATCATAGCCTTAGGAAATTCACTCTTTGGCTTACGCATTTTAGTAATAAATGGAGCAATCAATTCAGCACCATTCATTGCATAAATCAATAGACCCAAAGTAGTTAAATAATGCAAGTCAAATTTTGGAACAATGGTATGAACATTCATTGGTTGAGTAGCAATGTGACCACCCATACCCAGTGCGGCAAATGTCATGATTACGAATAACACTGTCATTCCAAACATGGCAACCCCACCGATAGTACTCAAAAATTCAAGTGAGTGCTTGAATCTAGATTGAACAAAAATGAAGACAACGAACGTTATAACGGTCCAAAATGCGAACCAACCGTTAGACATCGTATTCTGTAATTTACCATTTCCGTACCATGCCCAACCTAATCCAACAACGATTGAATTAGCTGTATCGACAACGTAAGGAATTGATGCAGCCCAGTATGTCCAAGCTGTAAAGTAACCTAGAAATTCGCCACTAGTTCCACGAACCCAAGATGTCAGTCCACCACCCTCATGATTGAAGACTGATCCTAACTGTCCAACCATAAGTGAATATGGAATGACATATAAAAATAGCATAATAACCCAGGAAGTGATAACTCCCATACCTTGTTTTGAAAATTATAAGTCAAATCATCAAAACCAATTACCGTAACAAAACTCATCAACGCCAGTACTGGCCAGCTAATGAAGCTTTTTTTCGGCTCTAAAGTTTCCATAAAAATCCCCCGAAAATATTTTTATCGTTTAGTAAACATTTGCAATTAAATATTTTACAACTTTTTGAACCACTTTATGTGTGAAAACGTTTTTTAATATAAAAAAATTCAAAATTGATTGGCGCCCAATTTTGAATTTTGGATTAGTTTGTTTATTTAAATGTATATGAAGTTTTATATCTGATAATTGCTTTTGCATTGTTAGTAATTGAAATTCTGAAATTTGACCAAAAAAATAACCGCTGAGTAAGACTTTAGCGAGTCGCGGCTATTTTTGCATTTCTTGCTACCGCCCAAGCGGACGATGTTTCAGGCAGACCAGTGAGATCTGCCTTTTTTATTACACCGAAAGTATAACAACTTTCTTTTTTATTATCAATTGATATGATGCTGGCGAGTTTGGTGCCTTACTATGGCAATAACTCGATAAGCAATATCTTCACCAACAAGCGTAATAGCTGAGCCTAATAGAATTACAACGATTCCTACAATTGTTCGACTAGTGATGGCTTCACCTAAGATCAGCAGCGACAAGACCGGAGCCAAAGCTGGCTTGATCAAGAATATAAGTGACGCTTGAACGATTCCAACCTCTTCCATTGAGATGAAGTACAAACCAAAAGCTACACCAGTGACCAATACGGAAATGTAAAGTATCAATGGTAATGTTTGTAACGTCAAACCTTTGAAGAATGGAATATTAACGAACTCACTGTAGTGTGCTGGTAAATTTTGGGCCATCGGTGTGTGACTTAATAGCATCAACACACCCAATTCTAGTGATCCAAACAAGAATGAGAAACAGGTCATCGATAGACCATTGATTCCGATCTTATGTCCATTGATCCGCGACATGACTCCGTAAACACCGAAGATGATCGATGCAAGAAGTCCAAGTACGATTCCCATTGGATTCTTTAAATTAAACGGATTAATAATAATTAATAAACCGACAAGTGTCAGCACTAAGGCGAAGACATTTGTTCGGGAAAGCTTCTCATGTAAAAAGATAAATCCAATGATCAATCCGAAAATTGGATTTGCACTCAAAATAATGGCAATGACAGAAGCTTCTGTCACCTGAATCGACAATTGGTATAGTGTCATGCTGACAACTACGATGACAAAACCAGTCAGAGCACAACGACCCCAATCGTATAAGGACATCTTAACGCCATTCTTCTTAAGGTGAAGAATCGCAAACGGCAATAATGCCAATCCACCGATTAAAAATCTGATAAAGTTCAATTCAACTGGATTGAATTGACCACCGGCAATCTTCAAAGCAATTTCCATCGAACTGAATAAAAACATCGGTATTATTATGTATAGAAAACCTTTTAACTTCAAAACGCTTGTTTCATCCCCTAATTGTAAAGTAACAATACTAGTTTACTCTTCTTGGCATGGTATTTTCGACCCGATTTATGAAAACGTTCTACAAAAATATTAATTATTTATTTTTTAGTAAGATCGCTTTAATACCTGAGATCAAGAATACTGGTATAGCTGGAATAAATATCACCATTAGATATACACTGTCACTCAATCTGGCAGTTCCCATAACTTCATTGAAGAACGGCGAGATCGTCACAAACAATGAGCTCAGTGCCGAGAATGTTACCGCCATAATCAACTTAGGATTACTGAACGGATTGCGGTGAAACAATGTCTTAGAACTTCTAGCATCAAAGACGTTCCACAATTGTCCAAAGACTAATGTCAAGAATGCCACTGTCTGTGCCTCCTCAACTTGCATACCACTTCTTGCAGCCAAAATGAAGGCAATGAAAACTACCACACCCATGGTAATTCCTCGAACAATGATTCGACTCATCATTCCATCAGCCAAAATCGACTTATGCGTATCACGTGGTGGTTCATTCATAATGTCTGATTCTGGCACATCATAACCCAGTGCAAACGATGGTAAGGCGTCACTGATCATATTCACCCACAATACCATTAAAGCCGTCAATGTCGGCGTATTACTGCTGACATTACCAATATCATGTGTGATCAATAGCAGACCAAACATCAATGACAATATTTCTGCCACATTAGTCGTTAATTCATGACGCATAAAATTCTTGATGTTAGTAAAAATCGTTCGACCGGCTTCAACTGAATGTTCTATCGTTGTGAACTTGTCATCTAACAAAATCAAATCAGCCGAGTCCTTCGTTACATCAGTTCCGTTGATTCCCATCGCCACACCAATATCAGCAGCACGCAGTGCTGGAGCATCGTTGACGCCATCACCCGTCATTGCCACTACTTCATCGTGGCGTTGTAATTGATTAACGATACGTTGTTTGTGTTCAGGTGATACTCGTGCATAAACTCTGATGTTCTCGACTTGATCAAATAATTCATCATCAGACATTCTATCGATCTGCTTGCCTTCCATAACTTGTGTACCATTATTAGAAATAATGCCTAACTTAGCAGCGATTGCTTGAGCAGTCTTGGCATGGTCGCCCGTGATCATTACCACATTTATATCGGCGTTATGCAGTGTCTCAACCGACTGCCTAACTTCCTCACGAGGTGGATCGATGATGCCAGCTAATCCTAGCAACGAAATATTATTCTCTAATTCCTCCATTGCAGCGTTCATAGCTTCATCTTCAGAAATAATCCTTTCACCAACCGCCAAAGTTCTTAAAGCTTCGTTAGCAAACTTATCAATTTTTTCTTCGAATGCCTTTTTATCAGTATCCGCATCTGCCTTGTTAAGCAAGACATCCGGCGCACCTTTAGTCAGCACTTTGAACTCATCTCCAGCTTTGACCACAACACTCATCATTTTTCGAGTACTGTCAAATGGGAAAATCCTCAAAATATCATAGTCAATCTCAGATTTCTTATTTAATAATTCATGACGATCTAAGTCGTTCTTTAGACCCAAGACAACTAGTGCTACATCCGTTGGATTACCGAACGGAACGTAATTACCATTTTCATTTTTGGATACATTAGATTCGTTGTTTAGAATACTTGCAACGATAAATTGCCTCGCTGATTCTACTTGGCCATTAGGAGTGATCTCCCTAATGGGTCATAGCCGCGGCCCTCAACCTCGAACTCAATTCCATTCGCAAAAAACCTTGTCACGGTCATTTCATTCTTAGTTAATGTTCCTGTCTTGTCTGAAGCAATAAAAGTGGTTGAACCAAGTGTTTCAACGCTGTTCAAAGATTTGATCAAACCTTTGCTCTTCGTCAAAACAGTGGCACCAATCGTTAGTACGATCGACAATACTGCCGGCAAAGCATCAGGTATTGCGGCAACCGCGAGTGCGATTGCTGTCGAAAGAATCGCTGCAAAACTAGTGAATGAGAATGTTCCAGTTGTTAGCCACGTCTTAAGTGAACCCGCCACAAGAGTGAATAACACCACACAACCAGCAACGTACATCAACTTGCGTGTCAATTCGTTAACTGTTTTTTCGATCGGCGTTTTTGAATCTGGAGTGTCCTTTAACAATCCAGCAATCTTACCTAGTTCAGTTTCCATTCCAGTTGCCACAACAACGGCATAACCATTACCATTCGTTACCGTGGAGCCTGAGTAACCCATATTCTTACGGTCACCCAAATCAGTTTCTTCAGGTAAAATCTCAACTGCTTTGCTGATGGGTTCTGATTCACCAGTCAAATGTGCTTCCAAAACTTGCAATTCTGACGTTTTAAACCAACGAACGTCAGCTTCAATGAAGTCACCCATTTTAACCCCGATAATATCTCCGGGTACCAACAGATTGACTGAGATTTTTTCCCAGTTGTTGTCGCGCAATACCGATACTTGATGGTCATTCATTTTCTTGAGACTATCAAGTGACTTTCTGGCACTAGCAGTCTGCCAAACGGACAGACCACTGTTGATCAGAATCAAAATCATAATCGCAATGGCTTCGTAGAAGGATGACATCGCATGTTTGACATCCCCACTACTAGTTAAGTCATAGATTCCACTTACCAAAGATAACAAAACCGCTAGCAACAAAATTATTACTAGTGGCTCTTTGAAACTGTGAATAAATATTTTCCAAATCGGCGTGGGTGGATCTTGTTGCATCTCATTTCGACCGTACTTCTCAAGCCGAGCTTGAACTTCTTTTTTAGTTAATCCTTCGTGACGGCTAGTATTTAGTTCTTTCAGCACATCATCTTTGCTTTGATTGTAAAACATCTCCACGCCTCCTTTAATTTGGCATATTCATTTAATTGGCTATTAGTGTCTTCTTATAGTTTAACAAATATTTTTATGATATACGAGATAAATCGCATCATTTAGAAAAATATTATCCAGATATTGACTAAAAGTACAAAATCCTTCCTATGTATATATCAACGCAAAAAAACACGAGTCGAAATTTCGACTCGTGTTTGCTTTATTTTGTAAATCCAGCTTTTGTACTGTAGCCTTTTCCAGCTGTTAAATCATATTGGATCAACTTGTAATCTGACAATAATTTTTTTTGATTGTTACTTAGATCTTTGTAATCTACTTGTTTACCAGTCTTCTTATTAACGTAGAGACTTTCAGAATTACCAACTGTACTCTTCGCCATCGCTGGTGCATCTTCTTGAATCTTAGTTAACATAGCGTAGAATGGTGTAACCTTTTGTCCCATTTGTTTGTATGCCAAAGCAATGAATCCGTTCGGGTCAGTTATCTTAGTGCTACTATTTAATTTCTTTGTAGCCTTGTCATGCTCGACAGCATATTTATTACTGTAAACAAAATATTCTGTCTCATGTTGAACAACATTGTATTTCTCCATACTGTTGCCATCATAAATACCAGGTAAATGGTCACCATACCAAACAACTGTAATGGGCTTATTTATTTTATCAAGGTTTTCTAGGAAGGCCTTAGTTGAAGCATCTGTCAAATTCAAACCTTTAGAGAAGTTAGCGACTTGTTTGGCATTCTTACCAGTACCGCTACCACTAGCTTTGAACTCATTATCCTTGTACTTATTAGTGTATGGCATATGATTTTGCATCGTGACCAAACTAATGAATTGACCATCTTTGACATTATTAACTTGCCACAAGGCGTCGTTATACGCTGCTTCATCACCGATATACTGTCCGCCATCTGCAGGTTGAGTATACTGCAATGCTAAGTTGCCACTTGTATCAATATTTCTAAACGTTTGGAATCCAAACTTCTTATAAACACTGGCACGACTATAGAAATTACCAATATAAGGGTGAATAGCAGCCTTCGTGTTGAATTGATTAGTGATATTTTCAGGATTACTTTGTTTTTGAACTAACTGTACATATGGTGATTGCAATGACTTAGAGAACTGGTTAAATGCCAAACCTGTGAAAGTCATGTATTCCATATTGGCGGTTCCCCCACCGTATCCAGAACTGAGCATCAGACCAGAAGTATTGTCTTTCATGGTTTGACGGATATTAGGAATCGCATCTTGATTGATTTTGACATTCGGAACCCGACTCGGATCAGCGAAACTTTCGCTCAAAACAAAGATCAATGTTTGCTTATTAACATTGCTGTTCGGACGATCTTGATTAATGTCTGAAGCAACATTCTTGTATTTCTTAACAATTGAATCAATCTTAGCCTCACTGTATCCTTCAGGTTGATCCATGACATTGACGCGAACATTAGTTAAAAATGTGATCAATGGACCATTGCTGTTGGTTTCCCAAATCAAGTTGGCAGTGAAATCTGAACGTCCAGCCTTCGCCAAAACTTTGTTAGTCAGTGATCCTTCATCATTAGCTGAGTAAAAACTACCCAGACTCAGCACTGCTAATAGAATAAAAATCACACGGGCTGGCCACTTCATACGGAGCAACGACTTACCAAACTTTCTCTCTAAGAAAATACAAATGGCGATACCGATTAACAGAGCTACAACGATTTCTAGGACAAGTTTCAAACTGACCATAGTTAATAATTCTTTGATATTACTCAAGAACATCAAGTCACTTGGCAAAACTGGTTCAGTTCGATACATGACTTTCAGTCGATTGGCGACAGCGTATATAAGGAAGAAAACATAAAACACCGCCGTTGAATAAAAGAATCGATTGATGATTCCGTACAATCCCATATAAATCAAGAACAATATCGTCGCTGTTACGAGATACATTCCTGGATACGTCTGTGTAATGGTAGAAAACGCAAATTGTACTCCACCGATTTGTGAGTACTCCAAAACAAATCCCATCAGTAATGCCGACAAGATTATGAAAACAACTTGTAATGCGTAAATTTTGTTAAATCTTTTCATTATTTAATAACACCTTATTATTTCGTAATTAACACTTCTATATACTAACCTAATTTATTTAAAAATGGGAATTAAAATCGATTATTAATAGTCTGAAAGTAGTTCTGACAAACAAAAATCAATCAATTTATCATTAAATTCACGCTACAGTTAAAAAACAACGAGCGTATAATTAAAATTAAGAGCAAATATTCGGTTAGAAAGAGGTCACTATGGATGACAAAATCATGATAATCAAAAACCATTTATCCGAGGTCATTGACCCTGATATGGAACTTGATATTATCAATCTTGGTCTAATCTACGATATTGAATTAAACCAAGATATCTGCAATATCAAAATGACTATGCCGACGCGTAGCTGTCAATTTGGCGAATCAATTACGCAAAACGTAATCAAAGCTGTCGAAAAAATTGATTTTGTCAGTAAGTGTAACCTTGAAATGGTTTGGACACCAGTTTGGACCAAAGAACGTATGTCAAAAATTGCCCGGATGACTCTGGGAGTATAAAAGAAGCCAACTCTAAAATAGAGTTGGCTTTTAATATCCAATCAAATCATTTTTTCCATCACATTGAATATAGTCAAAGATATCATTCTTATCAAAAATCGGGACGTCATTCATTGCTTCCTGAGTCATGACGGCATTTGCTACTGCAAATTGTAGCATGCTGTCATAATCCCAGTGCTCTATCAAGCCTGTAATTATCCCACTGGCAAAGGCATCTCTACCGCCGATTCGATCCAAGACATCAACTTCTCGAGGCTTAGAACGATACAACTCTCCTTCATGATATATAAAACCTTCAAAACACTTTTTAGAATCTTTCTGACCCAGGTTACTGCCAGCAAAGTATTCAATGTCAAAGTCATCCATGAAATGTTTGAATATATGTTGCGCTCCAATATCAGGATAATCCAACAAATCAGTCAAATCACGAATACTGCCAAACGCCACATCAACATATGGCAGTATTTCCTCGTAACGCTCTTTCATCACAGAATGACTCGTATCCTCATTCAAGCCTATTCGATAATTAAAATCAAAACAAACTGTTTTTCTCATTCTTTGAGCCATTTCTGCCAATTTTAGAGCAGCCGTTCTAGTCTTATTAGTCAGACTGAGAGTGATTCCACAAATATGAACATAATCTACATCTTCAAGCATTGCTTCAAAATCATATTCATCTGCTCCGCCTGACAAAAAGAACTTGTTAATCGATCTTGATAAATAACACGCTCAGGTCGCGATCCATATCCGAGTTCCACAAAAAAGCTGCCAAGATGATTTCCAGAATACTCGACACATTCATCTGATATTCCCAGTTTTCTAAGGTCTGCGGCGACTTTCTTACCCAAGCTGTTATCTGGAACTTGCGTTAATATCTTAGTCTGATAACCCAAGTGGGACAAACTACCTAGCAAATTAACTCCTGTACCAACCGTACTCATTCTCACAGTGTCGCTTTGCTCCAGTAACATATGCTCCGGAACAGTTAATCTAAGCATAACTTCACCAAAGGACAATATTTTCATAATCCAACCTCTTAAAACTTTTTAATAACTTCATATAACTTAGCAACATCTTCAGGACGCGTATTCCCTGTTGACTTATCGATTATCGAACTATAGACGTGGGGAATAATGTGCTTTACGCCAGCCTTAAAGGCAATCGAGACAACTTCTTCAAAATTATCCAAATCTATCCCACCAGTTGGCTCAATATCAAAATCATTGTTGGCACAGGCTTCAGCGACAGCTTTGAATTCTTCAACATGAGCCAATCCGTTCATCGGATAATATTTGATCGACGAACCACCCATGTCTTTTAGCATAGCAATGGCTGTTTCAATTGGAACTTCAGCTGAAGTAATTTGGCTACTCAATGGACCGGTAGCTATGTTAACTGTTCCAATATTACCAGTAGGTGAGACCAAACCGTTGATAACTGTTTCAGCTTGACCTAACAATGCTCGACTGGCACCAACACCAGTAAAGACTTGGTTGATATGTTGTGGCTGAATTTCTTTAGAGACTCTCGCAACCATGTCACTTTGATTAGGATCGCCTGCACCAAGACCAATTGAAACGGCGTTATGAACTTGTGCTTTATAGGCTAGCATATCTTCAATAGCTTCAATATCACTAGAATAATTTTTCGTTAAAACTCCCAGAACAACATGACCTTCGGCGGCAGCAAAACAGTCTTTAGCATTTTGAACTGAATTAGCCAGAACATTCAAACAAATTCCGTTATCCAAATAATTAGGTTTGAGATTCATCTAAATACCCCCAATTGTATACACGTTACCATTGACAATACTGTATTTGGGCAATACCAATGTATCAGTTGTTCTAACATCACCATTAGAGTCGGTCAATTCCTTGCGACCCTTTTTAATATCAAAAATAGTAATGTCGGCATCATAACCTTCTTCTAATCGGCCCTTACTATTGAGATTAAAGTTCTTAGCTGGACGAGTCGTGATCATAGGAATGACTTCTGACAATCTATAACCAATGACTAATAACTTTTCGATACACGTCGACATATCATAAACTGGTCCATCTTCACGATTGGAATGGGAAATATCAGTGCTCAAAGTCTCGGGTGATAGCTTATAGTCTTTGGCAACTTCAGCGGTATGGAAACTAAAGCTCTCCGTTCCATGACCAACATCAAAAATTATTCCGTGCTCATATCCATCCTGTACAAAATCTCTAATGTCATCATTCTCATCCAAAATTCCGTTCTTCTTACCATTAAAACAATGCGTTAAAATATCTCCACGTTCCATAACGGCAATGACCTCAGCCAACTCGGGTGGATTCGAACCTACGTGAACCATCAATGGTAATTGCTTTTTCAACTTCATCTGAATATATTTAGCTTCGACCAGAGGATTGATACCATTATTGATAACAACAGAATGGCTCATTCTGGCTTTGATTCCCACAATAAAATCTGGATAATTATCTACGGCAGTTTGTACATCGGACAAACTTATCTGACTCATATCCTCTAATTCATTTTTAGTTGTGATTCCATTGCTAGAAACATTGATCATTGCGTATACGTTGGTTTTTTTATCGCGGGTAACGTCATAAAAATCTCCAATATTATTGGCACCAGTAGAACCAGCATCGATGACGGTTGTAACGCCCGTCTTATACCCAGCTTCGTCCGGGTCATCAGAATAGAGATCAAATTTTTCATAGCAATGTGTATGATCATCGATCCAACCTGCAGTGACGAATGACTTTTTTTCGAGATCGATTGTCTTTTCAGCAACTACATCTGCCAGTTCTTCCCCGACACGTTCTATTTTTCCGTTTTTAATCAAGAGTTCAATTGGTTCAGAATGCTCGTTCAACCCATTTTTTATATATAAATCAGCCATTCAAATCGCCTCCAATTTAAATTTGGCCCACGGTGTCACATAATCCAGCAGGAACAGTTCCTTCTCTGAGATTTTTGCGACCAAATTCTTCCGCGGATCACTGTGTGGTTCTAACACAATTTGTAATTCATTTTTATATTTACCAAACTCATCATTACCAATAACAATGTCACCACGTCTGAAGTCATGCACTCCACTACTTTGAGGATTATCACTTGGGCCATACTTTTGTCGAACCTCGGTGGAACGTATAACCAAGTCAGTAATATCCCCTCGTCTTACATGCTGATCGTCGAATAATATTTCGCGTTCAACCTCATCGATATCAGATGATAATTTAACATTGAAAGCTAGTTGATAGCGATCCATCCTGCCTAACTCTTCTAATTCTTCATCCGAAGCGTATGCATTACCAATGATCACGCAATCGATTAATCCAGTCGCAAACAAATGCTTTGCTTGTATGATTACCGGTAAATCACGATGCATCTCTAAGGTTGGCAAGCCATCGTTAATATCCCAGGGACCAAGTTTCCCAGTTTGTGAAGTTACAAACGCTGCTGTCTCAATATTTTGCTCTCTAAAACGTTTGGAACAAGAATTGAAAAAGTCCAATGGTAAACCCGTTCCACGCTGGGGATAAAAATTATGGCACCCCCAAATGAATGGTCGATTAGCTGAGAAAGATAGAATATTATTTAAATAATCCACATCATTACTCATGTTGAGTTCAATATTCAATCGTTCAGGATTATAAGAGATCATTGCCTCTGTCTTACCGTCAAAACCCGTATCCAAACGAATCGTATCCGCTTCTAACTGCTTAAAAAAGCTCAGATCGTAATATGAAATTCCCAGCTGATCGAAAATATCAGGTGCAACATCTAACGTAACGGTGTACCCGAGCATCTTTGCATACGAAATTAAATCATGGTACTTTGCCATAACTTTTTCTTGGCCGTCACTAACTTCTAACATGCTCATGAAAACCCGACTAAATCCTTGTAACGCTGCTTTAGCTAAATATTCTTTGTCAACTTCTACTTCACTATGATCAGGATATACTGAAACGCCCAAAGTTCGTTTTGCCATACCTCCGTACCGCCTTTCAAGTCTGTAAATACTCTTTAGTATTTGTTCGAAATGATAACTGATATATAGATCGTAGCTAATATTATCGGAAATATTATTTTTGACAATATACAAATCACAGTAATACTTAACAAACACTCCCTTAAAATTCACAAAGATTATAACATTATAACAATACGATGTAAACGCTTATACAAAGTCTAGACTTCGTATTCGATTTCATAAGGAAATTTATCAGTATCATACATAGCTAATGAATATTCGACTAGATTGCCAAAGCGATCAAAACCTCTTCTAACACGGTTAAGCGCCAAAGTATCCGACTTACCCAATAACTCCTTGTCATCATCTTTTAGATTAACAGCCTTGAATTCATCCTTGAAGCTTGCCACCTCTTGACCGCTCTCTTGGAGTATTTTGTAGAGTGATTTGTGACGCAAATCTTTCAATTCATTTTGAATCGCAACATTTGGAAGATAGTGTTCAAAAATTATGAACGGCTTATCATCTAGTGAATAAAGACGTTTAATATACAGAACCTGTTGCTTACCAGATTCCTCAAAGGGAGTTCCTTTTGGTGAAACTAATTTGATCTGTAGGATTTTCTTAGTTAAATCACCGTGTTCATCGACAATAGATGAGAATGATCTGGCTTTTGATAATTTATTGAACAAGTTGTTGCTAATAACTGTCGTTCCGATTCCACTTTTCTTAACCAAATAACCTTCACTGACTAGTAATTCGACCGCATTGCGGACCGTGATTTTGCTGACATTATACATTTTCTCTAATTCGTTCTCTGTTGGTATAAGGGTTCCTACTTCATACTTACCTGATAAAATATTCTTTTTAATATCACTGGCAATTCTCTGATATAAACTTCCTGCTATCATTTTATTATCTCCGTGGTTCATCTATATTAATTATTATGTATCCATACATTATAATATATGTAACGACCGTTAAATAACAGCAATTAAATTTAAGGAGCACCTCATGAAGTTATATCCCCAACCCAAATATTATCGTGGACGACCACACGTATTACGATGATAAATCTGAACCAGAGAATTTTGAAAAACATGCAACTCACTATTATGAATTTCTAGGTGACAAACTAATAATCGGACGAGATAAGTATTTACAATAAAAAGTCCTCGCATTTTAATAAATGCGAGGACTTTTTATAATTGTTTATCACTTCAAGAACTGTAGTCTAACAGCGTTTAATACCGCTATAACGGTGACGCCGACATCGGCAAATACTGCTTGCCACATGCCTACGAAACCGAAGGCTCCTAGGATTAAGAACAAAACTTTGATCCCTATGGCAAAACCAATATTCTCCATAACTATTTTTCTAGTCACTTGAGCAATTTTAATCGTCTTAGAAACCTTTGAAGGTTCGTCACCCATAATAACAATATCGGCCGCTTCAACTGCAGCATCACTACCAAGACCGCCCATGGCGAACCCGATATCAGCTGTCGTTAATACTGGCGTATCATTAATACCATCACCAACGAAGGCCACTTTTTTATTTTTCTTCTTAGAAGTTGCAAGTAATTTTTCAACAATATTAACCTTATCTTCAGGTAACAAGTCAGTATAGACATTGTCTAACTTAAGTTTATCCGCAATTGATCTACCAACTATGGCATTATCACCAGTCAACATGGCACTCTTAATCCCACGTTGATGTAATAATTCAATTGCATCCTGTGCATCAGACTTAGGCTCATCGGCAATCACAATGCTACCCATAAACTTACCGTCAACACTGACATAAACAACCGTACCAATTCCATTATCTCTGATGAAATTAATTCCTGACATTGCTTTATCATTACCTACTACAACTTGTTTGCCATCGACTATAGCCTTCAAACCATGACCAGCATGTTCATTCGCGTCTGTGACCTGATACTGATTCATATCGCCGTTATAAGCTTTGATAATCGATTGCGCAATTGGATGCGTAGAATTCTGTTCCGCTGCAGCTGCAATACCTAATAAATCTTGTCTCTTAATTCCAGCTACAGGTTCAATTTTAACAACTTCAAATTGTCCTTTTGTCAAAGTACCCGTCTTGTCAAAGGCTACTGTATCAACACTATTCAAGGCTTCAAGATAACTGCTACCCTTTACTAGTACACCTTGTTTAGATGCCGCTCCAATTCCGCCGAAGAAACTCAGTGGAACTGAAATAACTAGAGCACAAGGACATGAGATAACTAAGAATACCAAGCACGTGAGATCCACTCACCCCAGTTGCCAGTAAACAGTGACGGAATTATTGCTAGTGCAACCGCCATAGCAACTACGATCGGTGTATAGATTTTGGCAAAACGTGTAATGAACTTCTCTGCTGGAGCTTTTTTATTGCTTGCATTTTGGACCATATCCAATATTTTGGCAACTGTAGAATCACTATATATCTTTGTAACCTTAATCTCCAAAGTACCGTTTTGATTGATAGAACCACTCATGGCGACATCGTTTTGACCAATACTACGAGGCATTGATTCACCCGTTAAAGCTGATGTATCAACCATCGATTGTCCAGACACGACCGTCCCATCTAAGGGGATCTTCTCACCAGGTCTGACGATAATAATCTGTCCAACTTGAACTTTAGATGGATCAACTTTCTTAGTACCCGAAGCCATTTTTATAGTCGCAAAAACTGGTTTAACTTCCAATAACGCTGAAATAGATTTTTTAGAATTATTTGTCGCAATATCTTCGAATAAGTTACCTACTTCATAGAAGAACATAACCGCTACGGCTTCCGGATACTCTCCCAGAATCAGAGCACCGACAGTCGCTATCGTCATTAAAAAGTTCTCATCAAAAATTTCACCACGAAAAATATTTTTTACCGCTCTTAAGATGATACTTCCACCAATAACGAAGTAACCCATGAAATAAAGGACGATATTAATCGGTTCACCGAATATTCCTATGAATCCCGCAATCATAAATACAGCTGAAATAACTAATTTCCATAGTCTGACAGTGGATTCATGATCTAATTTATGTTTTGATTTCGTTTGCTTATTTTTTACTTGATATTCGGATTGGACATTGTACGATTTCATTAGAAACATCCTCCCTACAATTGTGTAAGTGTTTACATGAATATATGAGCATTCATTCATATTTCATCTATAATATAATATATCCTACAGGGAAATTCAATGATTTGTAGAAAAAAGGTGAAGTATTATGGTAGAAAAAGATTTTTCAGAACAAGAACATCAAGCTGCTCTGAATCATTTG
The DNA here is from genome assembly GCF_000615905.1 of Companilactobacillus nodensis DSM 19682 = JCM 14932 = NBRC 107160. Classification (GTDB taxonomy): domain Bacteria; phylum Bacillota; class Bacilli; order Lactobacillales; family Lactobacillaceae; genus Companilactobacillus; species Companilactobacillus nodensis. Next base: position 19,605 of record NZ_BAMN01000019.1, on the reverse strand, counting down.
AAGGAAAGCATTCCTGCCAATGAAGAATTAGAATCAATGGTCAACATTTTTAAGGCTTTTGGCGATATGACCCGTGTAAAAATTATCCTGGCATTGTCAAAAACACCCTTGAGTGTTGGCGAGATCGCCGATACTTTGGACATGAGTCAATCATCAATTTCCCATCAACTAAGTCTATTACGTCAATTAAATCTTGTTACGAGTGTGCGACATGGTCGAAATATTCATTATCGATTAAGTGACCAACACATAATCACAATTTTTGGACAGACAAAAGATCACATTATCGAAGATGAAAACGACTGATACTACTGCCTTCCGAGTGAACTATTGCTCGGAAGTTTTTTATTGCAAAAAAACATATTTAAACTGTTGACTTTAAAATTAGTAGAACTATAATGATCCATGTAATCAAGAAAGTGAGTGCTCACTTTCTAAGAAACAAAAAGATTTTTAGAGGAGCTGATATTATGTTTACAACAATGTTTTGGATTTTGGCAATTTGGTTCGTAGTCAACGCAATTTGGATGTACGTAAAAAGAGATGATCAACAACTTCAAAAGGCACTTGGATGGGTCAACGTCGTTGCTGTCATTGCCGGATTCTGGACTTACTTTGGCGTAAGCAAGTAGCTGGTATTGATACATGGTTCAATATTTTGAACTACGTAAACATCGTCCTTGCGGCAACTCAACTATACTTAGGTTACCGCAATGGTCATAGCGTAAAACACGCTTAATTCTAATATTTTTGATTCACCCCTGATGAAGCTGGGACAAAAGCAATTTTGTTCCAGCTTTTTCGTTTCTATTGAATTACAATTAAAGTATTAATGATCTGAGGATAAAATATGAAAAGTCTAATTGATATATATAAAAAATCACCTGAAACATCTGGATTAACTGATAAACAACTAAAAATTTTCCAAGCCGCTATAACGCTGTTTGCAAAAAAGGGTTACAAAGATACCAGCACAAAAGAAATTGCACATGAAGCCGGTGTGTCTGAGGGAAGTTTGTTCAAGCGATTTAATAACAAAGAGGAATTATTATTATCAATTCTTAAACCATTGTCACGCGTTATTCTACCTGAAGTCATGACTGAATTTTCTGAGGTAGCCTTGAAGACTGAATACCCTACCCTGCAGGACTTCATAAATGTTATTTTGAGAAACCGTCTAGAATTTTTTGTGGAAAATATCGATGTGATCAGAATTTTTGTGGATGAATTTATTTATGATGAAAATATCAGACAAGATATGATTGCCGAAATTCCATATGACTATATGAAAAATATTAATGATTCTTTCGACCATCTGAAAAATAACGGATTGTTGGTCGACTGGACCAATGTAGAGATATTTAGATTTATTTTCTCAACTATTTTTGGTTATCTGGCACAGCATTACTTCCTATTTAAATCTCCAAATTGGGATGAAAATGAAGAGGTCGGTCATTTAGTTACATTCTTAGTAAATGGATTGACTCCAAGTGGAAGTAACAATTGATGTACGGGATACATAGTGAAACCGTTCCTGCAAAAATACTTATATTTATAGTCCAAATAATTTATATACTTGCTGATTACTTATGGGTAATTCCCCATTTATCAACTGCAATGACTATTAATGTGTCACTACTAATATTGGTAACATTCATCAGATTGAACTGCATGATGTTCATTTGGCTGCCACGTGGAATCGGTTGGAAGGAAGCAATCGGCAACAGTCTTGCATTTGGACTGTACTACTTAGTATTCCCTATTCTGGCAATCTGGGGTAATTTAACCTGGATCTGGTTAGGATGGCTATTATTCATAATTGGCTCAGGAATCAACAGCACCTCAGAATTACTACGCAAACCATTCAAATCTAATCCTGCTAATAAAGGAAAATTGTACACCGGAGGATTATTTAAATATGCCGTTCACATCAACTACTTTGGTGATGTTTTATGGGTTTTAGGATTTGCTCTAGTAACCGGTAACTGGTGGTCATTGTTGATACCACTGATGTTGTTGTGCATGTTCGTATTTTCGTACATCCCTAATGCTGATAAATACCTGATACAACATTATGGTCATGACTTCGTTGAATATAATAAGAAAACAAAATCATTAATTCCATTTATTTGGTAATCTCATCAGTTTTTGAAACTGATGATTTTTTTTATTTATTTTTTCCTTGACTAATAACTTTAATTTTCTGAAACTTTACATGAAATTTACATTAACTTAACTGGATATTTACACTAGTCCGTTATTATTATCTAGTTCTTAATTATTAGACCCTAAGGAGAGATTTTATGAAAAAAACTAAGTCCCTTGTAATTACGAGTTTATTATTTAGTACTATGATTTTAAATCCAAGTATGATTAACGCTGTGGTTGTTAATGCAGCTGATGGTGCTTCAGCTGAAAAAGCAAATGACAAAGTGACATAACATTAAACTTAATATACACAAATTCAGATAGTGAACATCCCAAAATAGAAACTATTAGTGTTAAAAAAGGACAAACTTCTATCAGCGTTGATGATCTTAACAAAGCGTTGAATAACAGGTATAAAGTTGATACTACAGTAAATAATAAACCATTTACAATAGACACTTCTAAAAAGGAAGTTACAGAAAAAATTCTTGTAACAGTCGTTCCTAGTCCATCAGGGAAAGAAGAAAAAAGAACAATAAAGGTTCAATTCAAAGTTGGTGATAACATTTTACCCAAAACAGATGAGATAAAAGATGTCCCATCAGATATTACCCAAATTGAAAAATCGAAAATCAATGCCCCTGAGGGCTATAAGCTAGCGGGGGATCAAACATTTGATATTAAAAATGGAATTGTTGAAGTAAATGTAGTCCCTGCGCTAAAAATACCAATTACGGTAAATTACACTAACAAAGAAAATGCTAAAGATAAAATCAAATCACGCATCATACCTGATGTATATGAAAATGCTTCTTCTGTAAATCCCAAACTTGTTGAAATACCAAAGGGTTACTCAATTGTTCCTAATCAAGACTTTTCAATCATTGACGGGAAAATTGCTGTCACTCTAACACCAAACAAAAAACCAGGTCACTCATCATCAACAGACGCAACAACATACACAAACAAAATCCAATTCATTGACCAAGCAACAAACAAGGAAATCGGATCAATGAAAGTATCTGGTCTCAATGGATCAAAACACAAGCTTGTTATTCCTGAAGGATACGTACTAGCTAAGAATGAGTCTTCAGAAGTTAAGGTAGACAAATCTCAAAAAGCTTATCACGTTCAAGTTATCAAAAAAGGTGCAGTAACAACACCTGCAAAACCAACTATAACTGCTCACAAGACTACCTTCAGAACAAATAAAACTACTCAACTATTTAATATTGAAGGCAAGGCAGTAAGAAACCGTGCTTTAATGGCTAACACTAGTTGGGCTGTCGATAAACAAATGACATTAAACGGCACAACTTATTACCGTGTTGCCACTAACGAATGGGCCAAAGTTTCTGATGGTGCAGAAGACACATACATCGCAATGGAAGTATTTAGTAAAACTATTACTACTTCTGGAAATACACCAAAACGTCTTTACACTTCAAATGGTGAATTAATTGGTAACCGTGCTCTGGCTCCGAATACTCCTTGGTTCTCAGACAATTCCCTAACTAAAAATGGACAAACATTATACCGCGTTGCCACTAACGAATGGGTTCGCGCAGAAGACTTAGTTTAATTCTAATAATTTCTCTCCTCACACTCTCAAACTCCTTTCCCTACACACTTATACTTAACAAAACCACTCAACGCGAAAAAGCAGTAGCTGTCCTCCAACAGTTACTGCTTTTTTGTAATTAATCATCTAATAACTGCGCTTCACCATTTCCAAATGACCAATCTTCTAAATTATTATTAGTAATATTAACCATCAAGTCACTACTTGGAAGTTTTAGATTCGATATACTTAATTTATCAGCTAACACTTTATACAATTCTTTCTTCTGTTCAACAGTCCGAGTAAAGCTTGTAATAGATATAATAACCACACGCTTACTTCTAGATATATTTAATCCTGTATCTTCAACTATCATTTCATTTTTTTGATGATAATTAACTATTTGATAGCGATCGCGAACAGGTATATTCCATGTCTCAAGTAATGATTCATGAATAATGTCTAATAACATTTTTGTATTGTCTTCAGTCCAACCATCTTCTAATAGATCTACTTTTACTAAAGGCATATTTCCTCCTATAGACCTGTGACTTTATTTATGTAAGCTCTGGTATTCTTGGCATACTCATATGGATTAGCCTTATCAGGATCCTGTTCAGCTTCCACAACGATCCAGCCATCATATCCACTGTCTTTGATTTTTTCCCAGATAGGTGCAAAATCAATCATCCCATCACCAGGAACAGTGAAGGTTCCAGCTTTAACACTATTCAAGAAACTGCGATTTTTTGCGATTGTTTTTTCCATCTCAGGTTTTCTAATATCCTTAAAATGAATATGTTTGATTCTATCTTTGTATTTATCATAAATATAAAGTGGATCCTCTCCGGAGAATACAAGGTGACCAGTATCAAATAATAAGTTGACCTTGTCAGGATCCGTGTTGTCCATCAAGTATTCGATCTCTTCAGTCGTTTGTATACCCGTCCCCATGTGGTGGTGATAAACAATCTCCATCCCTTTTTCATGAGCTAACTCTCCATACTTTTCGAGTCCATTGATTACTAATTCCCATTGTTCTTCTGTATAAACTGGTTTATTCAAAAATAACGGTGTATCAATCTGACCTTGAATACTATTTCCTTGTTCCGAAACCACAATAACCTTTGATCCTAACGCATGAAGAAAATCACGATGTGCCTTAAAGGCTTCTTCGTTCTCTTCCCAACTCTTTGAAAGCAAGAATGAACTGAACCAAGCGCTTGCTATACTCATATTACGAATTTCTAATGCATGTTTTAAAACATCAATATCTCTTGGAAACTTACTTCCTACTTCAGTACCTGTGAATCCTGCCAATGACATTTCAGAAATGGCTTGTTCAAAAGTATTGCTTGAGCCTAATTGAGGCATATCATCATTAGTCCAACCGATTGGTGCAATTCCCAGTTTGATTGTCATGCTATTGGCCTCCCTTGATGTTGATAATTTCATTACTGTCATACGATTCTTGCAATGCAATCGCAACTTGAGTTGCATATAAACCATCTTCGGCTTTGATTTCAATTTCAGTATCATTACTGATAGCATCAATGAAATATTGTTCTTCAGACATGAAGGCTTGCTGGAATCTTTCAGGGAAGTTCTGTGATGTTGGTCTAACTACACCACTGGAATTCATTACTTGGACTAAGTTCTTTTCAGGTGTTGCTGCAATTCTCAAAGTTCCTTTTGTACCAATAATTTCTGTTTCCACATGGTATCCATGAGCAGCGTTTCTACCAGCAACTAGCATCCCGATTTTATCATCAGTTAATTGAAGCATTGCCGCACCAGTTTCTAATTCATTCAAATCATTCAATACTGGATAGGCAACGTTATTTCCTAGTGACCAAACTCTGTTAACACCAGAATCCTCTGAATTCAAGAACCATCTGATAACGTCAATATCATGGATCGACATATCTGAGAAAATTCCACCACTATTACTATTCTTGGCAAAGTTTACAAAACTCTTCATACCATCACTTGGATCAATACTGTAACAGCGAATCAAAGTTATATCACCGATTTCACCAGCATCAACTTTTTCTTTGGCATATCGATATGAATCATCGAATCTACGCATAAATCCAAGCATAAATTTGTTAGAACTACTATTGATAACTGGCAAAATTTCTTGAATATCTTCAACGCTGAGACCTAATGGCTTCTCACTGAAGACATGCTTGTTCTTGTTCAATGCTTTGACAACTTGATCTGGATGGAATGAAGATGGTGAAACAATAAAAATTGCATCAACTTCATCATTAGCAATCATTTCATCAAAATCGTGATATAGATACTTCACTCCTAATTCTTTTTGGGCCCAATTTAATTCCTCATCAACAATGCTAGTGGCTGCGATTAATTCACAATTATAAATTTTTTTCGATAGATTCTCTGCGTGAATTTTTCCCAAACGACCTAATCCTACAATTCCAACTTTTACGACCATGATTTTCTCCTAAGTAAACTGACATTTAATATTGTTTTGCATTTTTCAACATTTCATTTTGTTCAGAAACCAATCGATCTATTTGTTCTCTATCAGAAACTTCTGAAAGACCAACCCGCCACCAACTATTGTCATAACCTTCGGTCATAGTTTTTGGTAAAACTTTGATTTCAATTAAAGTTGATCTACTTTGTTTTTTAGCGTCACTTATTGCTGCAATTAAATCTGCTTCATTGTTGACCTTATACGAAACTGCTCCGTAACCCTCTGCAATTTTGGCATAATCAACATTGATCACATCGTTCTTGTAATCTCTGAATTCCGTTCCATAAGACCTACTTCCATGACCCATTTGCAGATTGTTGATACTTCCGAATCCAGAATTATCGAATAAAATTATATTGATTTTTTTGTTATATTGCAGCGATGTCAATAATTCACTGTGTAACATTACGAAGCTACCATCACCGACCAACGCGTATACTTCCTCATTTTCATCAGCTAGTCTTACACCCAACGCGCCACTCACTTCGTACCCCATTGTGGAATATCCGTATTCCATATGATATGTATTGAACTTGTTAGTTTCCCATATACGCTGAACATCCCCAGGTAATGAACCTGCAGCCGCCACAATTGTCGAATCCTTTATTAAATCATTCAGCTTGATCAACGCACGAGTCTGTGTGTATTCAGTGTTCAATTGTGCAGAATATTTATTCAATAGCACTTGATCGAATTGACCTTTAATCTCTGGTTCAAAATTCTTATCATCAAACTTGATATTGGCTAAACGATTTCTTTCATCATTCCAATCATTTTTTAAATCTGCCAAATTATTAATTTTAGAACGATAATCACCCACCGCATCAATCAACATCTCTAATGACTTCTTAACATCCGCAACCATTTGAACTGCATCGAACTTGTACGTTTGAACTCGATTCAGATTTATATTAATGAATTGCGCTTCACTGTTAAAAATTGTTTTGGAACTAGTAGTGAAGTCGGTATATCTCGTACCCAACCCGATTACCAAGTCCGAACGTTTCATAGCAATATTAGCGGCTGAAGTTCCTAAAATCCCTAAGCCACCGAGATTGTATTCAAAATCACTGTCGATCGTAGACTTACCCGCATGGGTTTCAACGATGGGAACATTGAACTTCGTCGCAAACTCTTTAATGACTTCTTGTGCTTCTGAATACTTAGCTCCGCCTCCAACAACCAAAATTGGATTCTTACTTTTGGCTATTAAACGACTGGCGCTTTGTAATTCCTGATTATCCGGAGAAACTCTTTTTAAGTGATGCACACGTTTGTTAAAGAACTCTACCGGATAGTCATAACTCATCCCTTCAACATCTTGGGGAAGGCAAATCGTTACAGGCCCTGTTGTCGCCGGATTGGTAAGTACTTCAAATCCCTTGATCAAACTACCCATCAATTGTTCAGGACGTTCAATACGATCCCAAAACTTAGAAACTGGTTTGAAAGCATCATTTGTCGTAATAGTGGGACTATAATCCACTTCGATTTGTTGCAATACCGGATCAGGCTGTCTAGTAGCAAAGACATCTGCTGGAAAAATCAATAGTGGAATATTATTTGCGGCAGCAGTCCCAGCTGCAGTCACAATATTGGCTGACCCTGGTCCCGCTGAAGCAGTTACTGCAAATATTTTTTGACGTAAGTTCTGTCTTGCAAAAGCACTAGCAGCATGAGACATTCCTTGTTCATTTTTTCCCTGATAAACTTTGAGATGACCAGGATCTTCTTGCAAGGCTTGAGCTAATCCCAAGACATTCCCATGACCAAATATTCCAAAGAATCCTTCTACAAAAGGTTCTTCTTTGCCGTCAACTGAATAATATTGCTGATTCAAAAACTTCACGATTGCCTGTGCCACCGTCAGTTTGATTGTCTCAGTCATCAAATCTCACCTCTCCATCCGCAATAACCTGTTTAATTTGTTCCTCAGTTGGCATGGCTTCAGACGAAGAATGCTTACTTATGACGATCGACGATGCAGCAGCTCCATACTTCAAAGCTGTTTCAATTGGCAAATCTTTGTGAAGCGCGAAGATAAATCCCGAGGCATACGAATCACCTGCGCCAAAACTCTTCAACACCTTAGTCTTATAAATACTGCCTTCATAAACTTTCCCATCTCGTATATGCGAAAGAACCATCTTTACCATGTTTTATAAGAATTAAACTGGGATTATATTTAAATAATTCTGTAATCGTTCTCTGATTATCTAGTTGAGTACCGTCCTGAATGTTCTCCATAACATCATATTCATCTCTTGTACCAATAACGACATCTGCCATCTTCGCCATCAACTGATAATATTCCGATACTTCTTCCATCGACTTCCAAGTATAAGGACGATAATCCAGTTCAAAAATCAATTTGAGATTATTTTTAATTGCTAATCTAGCAGCCTTAATAGTCGCTTCACGTGACGGACTCTGTGCTAAGGCTGTTCCTGAAATCAATAATGAACTAGCAGACTTGATATATTCTTCATCTATATCACTTGGTTCTAAATACAGATCCGCTGTTTCATCACGATACATGAGAATATTACTTTCCGTTGGGCTCTTTATTTCTGTAAAAGTAAGACCGGTTTTGTGTTTTTTATGATCAACAATCACATTCTGTGTATTGATACCAACATCCTTAATATATTTTGAAATATAACGACCATGCTGATCATCCGCAATTTTACCGATGAATCCAACTTTTAAACCCAACTTTGAACTACCAATGGCGATATTAATTGGGGACCCACCAACATATTTTGAAAAGGTTTTTGTTTCCTCCATCGGTCTATTAATTTCTACGGAGTTTAGGTCAATACAAGCTCTTCCTAAAGTGATCAAATCTAAATTTGTCATTATTCGCTCCTATCAAGATCCACTCGTGATCCATATCGTTATTGAACTTCCATATCTTTGTTGGTCCAGCCATAACATTTAAATAAAAACTATCATATCCATCAGGAACACCGACTGGATGGTATCCTCTTGGCACTATAACTGCATCACCATTTTTAACCGTCATAGTTTCATCAATATCTAAGTCATCCGTGTATACACGTTGAAAGACAAAACCTTGTTTAGGGTTCATTTCGTGATAATAAATTTCTTCAAGTAAAGATTCTTCAGGTAAATTATCCTGATCATGCTTATGTGGTGGATAACTTGACCAGTTGGCTCCATCGGTGAAAACTTCGACCACTAAGAGGCTCTCAGAAATTGTCGATTGATCATCCAAAATATTGTGTACTAAGCGTTTATTATTATATTTGCCACGATGTTCAACCAAATTATCTTCCGCAAGGATTACCTTTGTTGGTAATTCTTTTTTTGCTGGAGCATAGGCAATCAATACCTTGGCGTCGTTCTCAGCTGTTATTTCGAATCGGTTGTTAATACCAATATAGACGCTATCCGTTGGTACTTTTTCAAAAATATCATTTCTTTTTCCAATAATTCCAATATTACTTTTATTATCTGAAACTGCAATTTTCCCCGTCAAAGCTACTACACAAACTTCAAAATCATTAGTGGTTTCACCATAACTAGAACCTGCACTTATTTCCAATACTCGCATCCCTGTATACTTCAGATCATCAACACTCCTCAAAGGCAAATCCTGTAACATCGTTACTCCATCTTTAACTGGTTTGGATAACTTTTGTTTTAGCAGCATAATTTTCACCTAGACATCAGCTCGTGAATAACGGGCTGTGACAACTTTCTTTCTAGTATAGAAATCAACACTATCTTTTCCGTTAGCATGTAATGTCCCATAGAACGAAGACTTCCAACCACTGAATGGGAAGAAAGCCATCGGCGCTGGAACACCAAGATTGATTCCCAACATACCTGCATCAATGTTTTCTCTAAAGTATCTAATGGCACTGGCATTGTTAGTAAATAGGCAGGCACCATTTGCGAACTCCGATTTATTAGCTGTCGCAACTGCTTCTTGAATATTTTTAACACGCATAACACTAAGGATTGGCGCAAACATTTCATCTTTCCAAATCGTCATATCTGTCGTGACATTCTCAAAAATAGTTGGTCCGACAAAGTAGCCCTCGTCGTTCGTTCTATCTCTTCCGTCTAACAGAATATCTGCTCCTTCAGAAATACCTTTTTCAATGTAGCTATATGTTCGTTCTTGATTTTCTGCTCTGATCACCGGACCAAGTACCACACCATCATCTAGCCCATTACCCATTTTGATATTCTTAACTGCTTCGACAAACTCTGTCATGAATTTGTCATAGATGCCATCCTCAACCGCCAAAACACTAGTTGCCATGCAACGTTCACCGGCACTACCAAATGACGAAGAGACAATTGCTTTAACAGCATCTTTGACATTGGCGTCATTTAGAACTGTTGTATGATTCTTAGCACCTGTTAGGGCTTGAACACGTTTGAGATTCTCACTACCGCGTTTATAAATATATTCACCAACGGCTTTGGAACCAACGAATGAAATAGCCTTGATATCTGGATGGTCCAAAATTCCGTTAACAACATCTTTTGCTCCATTGACCACATTGAAGACTCCTTTAGGAAGTCCAGCTTCTTGCAATAATTCAGCTAACTTTTCAGTTAATAGCGGTGCTTTTTCTGATGGTTTCAAAACAAAAGTATTACCAACCGTGATCGCCATTGGAAACATCCAGCAAGGAACCATCATTGGGAAGTTAAATGGTGTAATTCCGCCGACAACACCGATGGGATAACGATAATTAGCTGCTTCAACATCAGTAGCGATTGAAGATAATGAATCACCCATAGTCAACGTTGGGGCTCCAGTAGCAAACTCAACGTTCTCGATTCCTCTCTTTACTTCCGCAATAGATTCATCGAGACTCTTTCCATTTTCCATCGTAATTATTTTCCCGAGTTCCTCTGTATGTTCTACAAGTAACTGGTGAAACTTGAAAAATATCCGCGCACGACGTGGCACAGCAATGTTCTTCCAAATTTCAAAAGCATCACTTGCGGCTTTGGTTGCGAGATCAACATCTTCCTTATTTGATACTGGAATTAATGCAATAACTTCTTTGGTAGCCGGATTAATAACTTCCATTGTTTCTTTAGACTTAGATTCAACCCATTCACCATTAATAAAATTTTTAAGTGTCTTCATTTAAGTTCTCCCGAATTAGTTTTGTATTTTAACTTCTTTGTGTTCTTTAAATGACATTTGACAGGCCTTGGCGATCTCTACAGCCTTTAGTCCATCAGTTTCGTTAACACTGGGTTTTCTATCTTCGGAGATAGCTTGATAGAATTCCTTAAACTCATCACGATATGCATCTTTGTATCTGTCTAAAAAGAAATGAGGTAATACTTCCTTCTCTACCCCTTCTGCTGTATAAAGTTCTGTATTACTTTTTTGATCATTGTAAGCAATGACTTGCCCCTTATTACCAAGAACTTCGGCCCTCTGGTCATAACCATAGGCTGCCGCACGGCAATTATCGATTTGACCTAGAGCACCATTTGCAAATCGTAAATTGATTACCGCTGTGTCAATGTCACCCGCCTGTTTGATTTCATCATTTACCAGATTGCCACCGAATACTTCGACTGCTACAACTTCACTTTGAGCAAGATATCTAACCATGTCAAAGTCATGTATCGTCATATCCATGAATAATCCACCGGAACTCTTTATGTAGTCAGCTGATGGTGGTTCTGGATCACGGGAAGTAACTTTAACAAGTTGTAATTTTCCAATCTTATTATCAGTAATCTGTTGTTGAATGGTTTTGAAGTTATGGTCAAAGCGGCGATTGAACCCGACTTGTAACTTAACGTTATTTTTTTCAACTTCTTTGATAACCTCTTTGATACGATTAATATCATGATCAATTGGTTTTTCCAAGAAAATTTGTTTCTTCGCTTTGGCTGCTTCAATAGCAATTTGAGCATGAGTATCTGTTGGACTACAAATCAAAACTGCGTCAACATCTGAATCACTTAGTATTTCTGTATAATTTTTATAAACATTTTTAATATGATAACGAGCTTTTAAGCTCTCTAATTCAGTAGAGAATGCATCTGCAACAGCAACTATTTCAAACATCTCATCCAATTGAGAAATATTGTCAATATGGAATTTTCCTATTCGACCAGCACCGATAATACCAATTTTTACCTTATTCATATTCTGTCCTCTTTCTTGAAGTGATCATTGAATTTGAAATCAAGTTCTATTTCCTCTAATGACTTACCTTGTGTTTCAGGAACAAAGAAGATAACGAAGACTATGGAAATTACGTTGAAGATTACAAATAATAAGAAACTGTATGTCATACCCACATTAGCTACTAACCATGGGAAGATGATAGCAACGAAGAAATTACCGATCCATAAGAAGAATGTTGCCATCCCCATTCCCAATCCTCTTAAACGAACTGGGAAAATTTCGGATAGAAGCGTCCAGGTAATTGGAGAAATACCTCCTTGGAAAAACGCCAAAAATGTAATTGTTAAGGCAATCGTTGCGTATGGCATCAATGGATTGCCTTTCATAAATGCATTAACGAGTGTTATTAAGATCATTGTTGTCGTAGTTCCAGCCAAGGTTGTTAAGAATACTGATCGACGTTTAAACCTATTTACAATGAACATTCCGAAGAATGCCGCAACTGTCGAAGTCAAACCATTAGCAATATTGGCCATCAATGCTGCATTTCTAGAAAAGCCTGATTTTTCAAGGATCGTTGTACCGTAGTACATCATGATATTAATACCGACAATTTGTTGAACAATTCCCAAACCAATCCCAATGAAGAGAATCTTTCTTACCCAAGGTATTTTCAAATCTTTGTACGAAGCTTTGTCTAATTCCTTTTCAGATTTCAGAGAAATTTTGATTTTCTCCATATCATCTTCGGCTTCTTCTGGAGTTCTGATTGTTTTCAAAACATCAAATGCCTTTGATTCACTATCATTCGCCGCTAACCATCTTGGTGAATCTGGAACAATCAACATTCCAAACCAAAGAATAACAGCCGGTAAAGTTGCTAGTACCAGCATCCAACGCCAGACTCCAGGAACATGTCCCATCGTTGTTCCCAAAATTGCATTCATCGTAAACGCAAGAAACTGTCCACCAGTAATCATTACTTCATTCTGTGCAACAATTCTTCCACGCTTATGCGTAGGAGCCATTTCAGCTAAGAAAGTTGGAACAACAACTGATGCCGCACCAACCGCTAAACCTAGAAGAAATCTGAAGAAAATCAGTACACCCAACGTTGGAGAGACCGCACATCCAATCGTTGTAATGATGAAGATCAAAGCTAGATTAGTAATGATTTTCTTACGACCATACTTATCAGATAATTTTCCACCAGTTACAGCACCGACTGCTGCACCTAATGTCAGCGCCCCAGCAATCACTCCTTCAGCTGAAGCCGGAATGTTCAACTCATCCTTTTGAATCATAAACGGAAGAGCCCCATTAATAACACCAGTATCATATCCAAAAAGTAATCCACCAAATGTAGATATGATCGATATTAACGTTACTTTTCGATTAACGCTTTTTTCCTTTGCATTCAAATATAAAACCTCCTCACACACCAATTAGAATTTCACAAGTGAATGTTAACTTATGGTTAAGTATTTGTCAACTTATTAGCAACTTGATAATATATTGTGTATATGCTAGCGTTTTATTATAAAAAAGGAGCATTTAAAGGAGTAATTTATGAGAAACAAAAGAGTTGAACAAATGTATAACTATATCGTCCAGCAAAAAATCGTTAGTTTAAAGGAATTACAAAGCCATTTTAATGTCTCCATGAACACCATTAGGCGTGATGTAGCAGAGCTTGAGAAGTCCAGTGATATTCAAAAAGTCTATGGCGGCGTTGAAGTAATTCAAAAAGATCAATCACCTATGGATGAATTACAGTTATTTAATGCACGTAAAACAAAAAATATTTACATAAAAAAAGCAATTGCTCAAAATGCCAGCAAATTAATCAAGGAAAACGATATTATTTATATAGATTCCGGAACAACCACTGAACAGTTACTCAATTTCTTACCAAAAGATATTAAATATGTGATAGTAACTGATAACTTTAAAATAATTTCACAAATGGAAAAGTTCACAAATATAACTTTAATTGTCATTGGTAATGTTCTTGATCGTGAGACTATGTCGATGGTGGAACGGGTCGGGGTTTCAAGTGAAAGTCTGAAGGATTTAAATATAAATACCGCCTTCATGGCCGCAACAGGACTCTCGATAAAAAATGGACTGACAAATTATTCATCTGACAAATACAAAGCTAAAAAACAAATAGTTAATAACTCTCAAGACATAGTTGTTTTGGCTGACCATACAAAAATTGGTAAAAGCACCCTAATGACATATGCTGGCTTGAATGAAATATCACTTTTGATCACAGATGAGGAATTACCCGAAAAGTATCGAGAATATTTTGACCAAAATAAGATAAATTATCATGTTGTAAATAAAATCTAAAAATTCTAAAAAGGTGTCTGAATCCAATCAGACACCTTTTTTATGTTGTATACAAAAAAAAGGCCCCTCATCCAACCGGACAAGGAGCCAACAATTAATTATTTTTCGTCATAAATACGCACTTTACTTTTAATAATACTCTCACACAAATCAGCATAAGAAATACCAGCAGCCTTAGCTTCACGAGGCATCAATGACAATGGTGTCATACCTGGCAAAGTATTAGCTTCCATAACGTATAATTCGCTATCACGTAACAAGAAATCAACACGACCATAATTTGTCATGCCAAGGGCATCAAATGTATCTTTGGTCATTGCTTGCATACGTGCATGTGTTTCATCATCCAAATCTGGAGGAGTGATGAAGTGAGTTACGTTATTCTCAACAAACTTGTGTTGGAAGTCATACCAACCTGTATCAACTGCAATTTCAACAGCTGGCAAGGCGTGATCATCAACCATCGCAACTGAGAACTCTCTACCCTTGATGTATTCTTCGATCAAAACTTCTTTGTCGAATCTCAATGCATCAGCGATATTTTCTTCAAGTTCTGCTTCATTATTAATAATATGTGTCCCAACACTTGAACCACCATTCGATGGCTTAACTACCATTGGGAAGCCGAATGGAATATCTTCGGCCGAAATCTTGCTTGTAGTTGTTGTTGTATAATCAGCAGTTTGAATGTTGTTTTGTACGAAGACTTCCTTAGAAAACTTCTTATCCATTGCAATACCAGAAGCCAACGAGCCGCTTCCTGTATATCTAATATCGAAGACATCGAAGACAGCTTGCATCTTACCATTTTCGCCATCTTCACCGTGAAGTCCCATGTAGACAATATCGGCGTGTTGGCAAATCTTCAATACGTTCTTTCCAAGTAATCCAATAGTATCGTCAGTACGTAAGGCATTGATCTTTTCATCAGTCAAAACTTCATCACTGATGATCAAATTTGATTCGTCTTCTGGCTCTGTAGTGAATAAATCATCGATCTTATCTTCTGCTACATCTACTCCAAGAAATGAATCGACATATGCGACTTCATAACCCTTACTTCTTAATGCGTTTGTGATCTTCACACCTGAAGATAAAGAAACGTTTCTTTCGGTACTTCTTCCACCTGAGAGGACAACGATTTTCATTGTTCGTTTCACCTATTCTTTCTTTTTTTGTAAATCAAAGCGATTTCCTAGAAACTATAGAATACCACAATCATTATTCAATGGCTATTTTAAGCGTTTGCACAAAAATTTCTTTGACATAATTCTCGAATTATTCATATTTGTTTGGTTTAATGTAGTCAAGGAGGATTTGACTCGTGAAAAAGTTAAATATTATTTTACTTAGTTTAGTATCTTTGATCACCCTGGGTATCTTTACTACTCAGAGTGTTAAGGCCGATAGTTTGAGCGACCAACCAGTGATGACACTGGGAACATCTCTTACAGATAGCCAAAAGCAAGGTACGATCGATGCCCTATCTTCACAGATCAGTGGCAACAATAGTAACTACACGACCGTTACCGTAACTGGTGATACTTTGGTCAAGTACTTGAACCCAAGTGGTAGTTCATTTACTAGTAGTTCCGGAGTCTGGTCATCAGCCTTGATCCAAAAGACTTCGTCTGGTTCAGGTATCAACGTTAAAATCGTCGACTACAATGGTAACAATAACATCACTACTATTACCGCTGACCAATACAGAAACGCCGCCGTTACGGCTGGTATCAGTGATGCTGATATCTATGTAACGTCTGCTACACCGATCGATGGATCTGGTGCTTTGGCAGGTATCTATGCCGCTTATGCAAGTACTGGTAGTTCTTTAAACCAAAGCCAAGTTAATGCAGCCCAAAATGAAATGGGTGTTCTAAGTGGTATCACCGATGCCAACAAAGGAACTGACGGTTATTCCGATAAGCAATTGAACAATGCCGTTGCTGGCATGAAATCAGATATTGCCCAAAAGGGTGATAACATTACCGTTAACCAAATCACACTATCGTTAACAACAACCTACAAAAGAATAATCTCCAAAACATCATTAATAATAATCAAAAACAGAAGATCATTAACTTAATGGTAGAAATCAGAGATTCAGGTGCTTTGAAAAACTCAAACTTCAAGGAACAAGCTTCTAAGTTGAGTAGCGATATCACAAGCAAGGCCAAGAACCTTTTTAACAACTTGAATACTCAAGAAAATCGTAATTTCATCCAAAGAATCTGGGACAGCATAGTTTCATTCTTCCAAGGATTATTCAATTAAATAGCAAAACAGGTTTGGACAAATGTCCAAACCTGTTTTTTATTCACATCTTATCCATAGTATCATTCAACAAAGCATCAACTCGGTTATTACCAACGTTCGTAGCATGACCCTTAGTCCATTCAAACGTCTTGTCTTCAATCGTAGGCAACAGCTTATCCAACTCACGCCACAATTCAACATTAACTGGAACTTGTCCGTCAGCCTTCTTGAACCCACGACGTTTCCATCCGTTCAACCATCCCTTAGTAATGGCATTAAGAACGTATTGTGAATCCAAAACAAATATAATCTTCCTATTATTAAGCTTTAAATCATTCAAACGTTTGAAGCTCTCGATCAGTGCCATAATCTCCATGCGATTATTAGTAGCACCTAGTTCGCCATCGGTTCCTTCGAATATTTCACCGCCAGCATTGATATGATACGCCCAAGCAGCTCGATCATCACTTCTAACATGTCCGCCTTTGACGTTACCGTGGTTACGAGAACCACCATCCGTATATACTACGGCATCAAAATCCTTTAAATCACTAGTCTTATTGGTAGCCTTTTGCTTTGGAGCATAATTATCTTTATTAGTTAAAAACTTCTGTGCCTCTGCTTCAGTAACAAAACTTTTATAACGTGCGTTGGTAAATCCATCAACTTGAGCCTTGCACTCTGCCCATGTTCGATAGATTCCCGGAGTCTTGCCGCGTCGTACCGCATAATATTTTTGCAATGTCTTACCTCGATATGTTATATTTTGTTACTTTTCATTATATAATAGGTTAATGTTGGGGTGAATTTATGAAAAAAAAACAGTGGCCGATACTTTACATTCACGGCTTTCGTGGCGGGGACTACACGACTGAAAAGATGATTGAATCAGCACTAAAGTTCAATCACAAAACAGAGTACCTAAAAGCCATGATCAATTGGAATGGGAAAATCACATATGAGGGTACTTGGACTGACGATGCGCATCCAATCATCCAAGTCGTCTTTCAGAATAAATACGTTGGGAGTAACCTAATATCTTACTGGTTATCCAAACTTTTATTTAATTTGAGAACCAAATATGAATTTGACACTTACGATGCCATTGGGCATTCGCTGGGTGCCGTTGCCTTAGTCCTAGTCAATTTGAAAGAAAAATTGCATCCCTACATGCCACGCTTAAAAAAACTAGTCCTCATTGCCGGTCCATTCAATGGTATTCTCGGACTCGGCGATCTTCCAAACCTTAACCGCATCAAACCTGACGGCCGTCCAGCTTTCATGAGTCCAACCTATTTTAGGATCTTCATGGGACGAAATAGTATTTCCAGCGACCTAAGAGTTTTGAACATTTACGGAAATGTCGAAGATTATTCAAATAGTGATAAATATATTTCTGTCACATCGGTTCAATCGATTTCTTATATTCTTAAGCCACGTGTCAAAGAATATATCGATTATCCCGTCAATGGTTCCAAGGCAGAACACTCACTAATGCATGATGATTCTGAAATTTTAAAACGCGTTAATAATTTCATTTATTATAATCCATTAACATAATGGTTTATTTAATAGTTGATTTATGTTAACTTATCTTGTTAGGAACCGAACCGTTGAGGAGGCACATCATCAAATCCTGGGAATTATTTAGAATAGATATACAAAGAACTCTTAAATCAAAGCCAGCAACACTACTAATGATGGCTTTGATTATTTTGCCATGTCTGTATTGTTGGTTCAACGTATGGGCATTGTGGGATCCATATTCAAACACTGGCGACTTGAAAGTGGCCGTTTATTCAGACGACCAAGCTGTCAATCTCAAAGGTGAAAAAATTGAAATTGGTAAAAATTTAATCTCTAACTTAAAAAAGAATAAAAAACTTGGATGGGTCTTCACTGACTCAAAAGAACAATTAGACCATGGGGTCAAATCTGGTAAGTACTATGCCGGAATCTACATCCCTAAGAGTTTTTCAAAAGATATTATGAGTTTTGCTTCAGGAGAAATCAAGAAACCTACCCTAGTTTACTCAGTCAACCAAAAGATCAATGCCGTCGCGCCGAAGTTGACTGAATCGGGTGCGACGACTCTCCAGAATACGATTTCTGATGAATTCATCGGTACAATCAGTAAAACGGTCGCCACGGTCTTGAATAAGTCAGGTGTCGAACTTGAAAATAACCTGCCTATGTTGAGGCGTTTGTCTAGCTTATTGGAATTAACCGACCAGAATCGAGACGAATTGCAAGGCATCATGGACAAGGTCCAAGTCGCTAATACACTGATTCCAGACTTGAACAACAAACTTAATGAAGTCAATAACATGTATGGCTACATTCCCGAACTAAACGCCGATGCCCAAAAGATCGTTAACTTGAACAACTTCTTACCACTGGTTGATGAAGGTGGCACAGCTGTTAAAAAACTACAAACTAAAATTCCAGAAATCAAGAGCGCTGGTTCACAGATCAACACGATCGATAATGACTTCAGCCAGATCTCTAACTTGATGGATAGCAGTATTACGCAAGTTGATAATGGTATCAAAGTCATCAATCAAGTTGAAAATGTCATGCCAGACGTCACAAAACTTGGTAACGATGCTGAGACTGCCAAGGCACACAAGGGGATACGGA
>NZ_BAMN01000020.1 GCF_000615905.1 Companilactobacillus nodensis DSM 19682 = JCM 14932 = NBRC 107160 | reverse complement strand
TTTATATTAATAAATAAATTCATTTTTAGGATAAAAAAAGACACCTCCGAAGAGGTGTCTTAAAAGTCATTATTTAATAACTGTATATCCATCACGAACTTCAAACAATGAGCTTGTTGACTCATCCATTTCTGTCATTCTGATAGAATCTCCAAGTAATTCAGTTACTGAAAGGATCTTTAACTTGTCGAACTTGCAATCATCCGGTACAACGATTGAATCTGTTACAACAATTTCCTTTAGTTCTGAGTTCTGTAGATCATGGGCAGCGTTCTTTGAGAATATTGGGTGGGTAGCAGCGGCGTAAACGTCGATTGCTCCAGCATTCTTCAAAGCTTCTGCACTATTTATCATTCTTGTACCAGTATCAATCAAGTCATCCACGATAACGCAGTGCTTATTTTCAACGTCACCGATAACACCGGGAACAATATCTTCCATCTCAGTTGATCTTTGATCAACGATGGCAATTTGTGAACCGAACACTTCAGCAAATGAGCGAGCACGTTTCATTGAGTTGTGATCAGGAGCAACGAAGACGAAGTCGTCTTGTTTGTCATCCATCTTATCCATGAAGTACTTGGCAAAGATTGGCATTGCACGTAAGTGGTCAACCGGGATATCGAAGAATCCTTGGATTTGATCGGCATGCATATCAAGTGCAATGACACGGTCAACTCCACCCATTTCTAGCATGTTAGAGAATAACTTAGCTGAGATAGGTTCACGTGCGCGAGACTTTCTGTCTGAACGTGTGTATGCGAAGTAAGGCAATACACAAATAATTTGTTTTGTACTTGCACGTCTTAGCGCATCAACAGCAATCATCAATTCCATGAAGTTATCATTAACTGGATCTGAAACTGAGTGAATGATGTAAACGTCTTTTCCACGAATACTCTCGTTGATTTGAATATTGATCTCTCCATCTGCGAAGTGAGAAACGGAAGCGTCCAACAATGGAACGTCCATATATTCAGAAATTCTCTGTGCTAATGGTGTATTACCATTCAAAGAAAGTAAAGCAATTTTATCTAATGATGTATTAGACATATCTGGTCTGTCCTCCAAAATTATATTAATACTGGTCGATCAATGGGCTTACTTTCGTCCGCAATCACAAGTCCCATGTCATTATCCGTCATGACACGTTCCTTATTGCGTACGGCAGACTGCGAAACGATTGTAAACTTATAGTTCAATTTTACACTTAATTGAAGGTACTTATCCAGTATATAAGAGTCAATTTTACCATTTAAGTACAAATGATACTGCGGATATTTTTTCATAACGTTTTCAACCGTTGTTATATTATCCGGATTCTTCAGCTGAGAAATCGTCAGAGCAATACCTACACGCTCGGCAAAGTTACCCAGAAACTTATTTTTTTCGTCCGGCTTTAATTGCGGCTTGCCAAAAACATTTTTCTTAATATAATCCTCAACACTAGTCATTGATTTCCACCTTTCGAACTGTTATTCCTATTATACATACTATAATAACGGTATAATGACCATAAAGAAAGGATGTGTTATCTATGGATGAAATGGTATTTTTTAACCCTGGTGACGCAATTGCTAACTCAAAGGATTTTGGAGAGGCAGTTCGTGGAGCACAAATTTATAAAGCTAAAGATCCTTATGAATCATCCTTAATCGTTGCCGAAGACGTTTCGGACAACAAGAGCTTCGTTGTCTACTTCGCAAAGGATGAGAAGTCACACGTGAAGAATTCTGACAAGTCAGTTATTCCCTATCACTTGAAGAAAAAAATCTAAATCTTCAATAAAGTGATAAACGACAATGCAGCAACCGTCTGTACACTACCGACGGCGAGACCGTAGACCAAGAACTTAGGACCTTCTTTTAAGAACTTCGCCAAGTTCAGTCTTAAGCCGATAGCTGCCAAAGCAGTCGTTTCAAACCAAGTACTGATCACATGAGCACTATTACCAAAGATTGAGGGCATCGTGGTCATACTATTAATAATGCAAATAATCAAGAATGCCAAGACGTACCATGGAATCGGCATTCTTGTTTTTTTATGCGTCGTTACAGTTGCTTTATTACGGTTAACTTTCTTCTCGAACAAGAACACTACGACTACTAACATAATAATGCGGGTGATCTTGAACAACATCGCATACTTAACTGTCTGAGCATCGATCAAGCTGGCACCAGCGACAACTTGACCAACTGATTGTAATGTTCCACCAAGCAAGGCACTCTTACTCAATAAATCATCCCCAAAGACTGCCAATCCCAAAAATGGCAATGTCAGCATCATCACAGTTCCTAGTAGATTAACTAGTGTGATGATCTGTCCTTTCTCTTCATCGTCAGCGTCAATTGCCGGTGCAATCGCACCGATAGCCGATGAACCACAGACGGCATTCCCACCTGCCATCATCAGTGACATCCGCTCACCAAACCCGAGCTTGCGTCCAATAGCATAAGCTGAAATAATAACAGTAGTCATCATCATGACAATGTAAGCCAATCCACGCAGACCCATTTCAGCAATCGTCTGAAATGTGACCGTGAAACCTAACAACACAACTGAATATTCCAATAACTTACTTTCTGAGAACTTAGTTCCCACGGCAAGTCCAGTCTGCTTAAAAAAAGTATTTCCCAAAACAATTCCTAATAATATTGCAATCGTAGCACCGCCAAGACTGGGCAGCCAAATTGCTACCACCTTGGCGATAATTGCGACCGCTACTGATAATCCGAGACCTGGCAAGGTCGCAACAATTTTTTGCATTCTTGTATCCTTACTAGTTTCTAAATCCATATACTTAACCTCCTATGACCGTCTCTTAAGTATATAGGTAGAATTATGATTAAATTATTCAATAACCTAATAGCTTTTATTAATAATTCTGATAGGAGTTGATCACCATGCTCAAACTACTGGAAACATTCAAGACAGTTTACGAAACCAAAAGTTTTTCCAAAGCATCCAAAATCCTCTTCGTCTCACAACCGACTGTCTCCGGACAAATCATGCAATTAGAAACCGACTTGAATATCAAACTATTCATTCGCAATGGTCGGCAAAAAATCGTCGCTACTCCGCAGGCTGATATTCTCTACAAACGGGCGATCGATCTGATCGACGATTGGGAAGATCTCCGACAAGAGATCCGTCACGATGCCGACAAAAAAATAACTTGTGATATCGGAGCTTCACACACATTCGCCATCTACTTACTACCTATCTTATTGCCGAAACTATACAAGAAGTTTCCAAACATTCACTTCACTATCAAGATGATGAATTCAATGGAAGTTCTCGAAAGCATTGAAGCTGACAATCTCGACTTCGGTTTCATCGAAAAGCCTCTTGCTGCCAGCAATATTAGACGAACTAGTCTTTGCGACGACCAATTAGTCTTAGTAAACAATGGCAATCCTTGGTTAGTTCGTGAACCAGCTTCAGGAGTCTACTATTATACTAAGCAATATTTGGCTGAAAATAATATTACTGAACCGAAGATGGAAGTAAAGAATAATGAAATGATCGTTAGACTACTCAATCAAAACTTCGGAACATCTATTATTTCCAAACGTGCGGCTGAAGGATTGGATTATCAAACTTTGAATTACAAGTACGAACGCAAATTCTATTTGATGCGTTCTGAGAGTCACCACTTTGATGATATTGATGAATGTATCAATTACACGATCAAGATGTGCCGTAATTTATTCTAAAAAAACAGCCCCGTTCTCAAAGTGAGAACGGGGCTGTTGTCATATTAAAGAAATCCTTTAATTTTTGAAGCTAACGTTGGAAAAATATAGATGACTTTTTCCTTCCAAGTTTTACTATCTAAACCTAATCCAATCACATTAACAAACAAATTAATATCGTCAGTTGCGGTTTGACTAACTTCAGAAACACCAACCAGCTTGGAATCTTTATCGAATACTCCAACTAGTTCAGAATCCTCATCGTTTGTACCCGCGTAAGCAAAATCTGATTCCAACGAAAAATGTTCAATTCTCAAGTCATCACTAGCCTGTGCATCTGTGACCGACACTCCAGCTTGAGCAATCTGAGGAAAAGTGAATGAACCCGTTCCCGTAACTGGATATGAAATTGGTGCTTCATTACCACTAACTATATAGGCTCCTTCGAATTGTGCAACTGGTGTTAATTTTGGTGCGACCAAAGGACTCTTCTTAACAACATCCCCAGCAGCATAGATGCCTTCAACACTAGTCTGTAAATGATCATCAACAACGATACCTTGTCGATCGTGTTCAATACCTAAACTGTCTAAGTTCAATGATGAAACATTAGGAATCCTCCCAGTTGCATCGACCACATAGTCTGCGTCATAAGAATTGCCTTGTGCAGTATGAACAATATACTTGCCATCAGAAGTCTTGGTAATTTGATCAGCAGCTTGACCAAAATTAAATTTGATTCCTCGTTGCTTCATTTGATCAACGACAACTTTGACATGTTCTTGGTAGAACGGACCTAAGGCCTTATCGGAGAACTCAACCATTTCAACATCTGCACCAGCAGCACTGACAACTGTCGCAAGTTCCATACTGACATAGCCACTTCCAATAAAGACCATTTTCTTAGGGAGCTCAACCAAATCCAAAACGTCATTACTACTATGTGCGTATTCATTACCAGGAATATTAAGTTTATTAGGCTTCATACCTGTCGCAATAATTATCTTATCAGCATCATATTTACTGTCACCTATTTGAACCGTGTGACAATCGATGATTTTAGCTGTACCAGTTTTTGTATCAATAAATTCATTTTCAAAACCAGCTTTTGAATTATCAGGATACGGTTTGAAAGTCTTTTTCTTAGTTTCCATCAGTGTCTTCCAATCGATCTTTGGAGCGGCAACTATACCACGATTCTCTAACTTTTGTCCGATCAAAACATCTCTAACAGCGCCTTCTAAGAAAATTTTAGGTTCACATCCATAGTTTGGGCAGGTTCCACCAAACAAATCATTATCAACGACCAAAACTGTTTGCTTACTATTGCTCTCTTTTAATTCATTTGTGAGTCCAAAGGCGGCTGGGCCACTTCCAATTACGATATAATTATATTTTTTATTATTCATCTTTTCCTCGTTAGAATACCCTTGACGGTATATTATTTATTTAAATACTTTTCTATTTCTTCTTTAAAGAGTTTCTTTGGCTTAGCACCAACCATTCCACTGACCATCTTACCATCTTTCATAATCAAAAAAGTTGGTATTCCTTGTACCCCAATTTCATTTGCTATCAAAGGATCCTTATCGACATTCATTGAAACAAACTTAACATCCTTGCCTAATTCATTTTCAGCCGATAATGATTTTAATATTGGATCCATCATTTTGCATGGGGGACACCAGTCTGCTCTGAAGTCTACAACGGTCACACCTGGCCCGGTAGTTTCTTTTACATAAGTATTATCATGAATTTCTTTTACGCTCATTTCAATGAACCTCCCTTTGATGAATATTAATATACCC
Organism: Companilactobacillus nodensis DSM 19682 = JCM 14932 = NBRC 107160; assembly: GCF_000615905.1. Lineage (GTDB taxonomy): Bacteria > Bacillota > Bacilli > Lactobacillales > Lactobacillaceae > Companilactobacillus > Companilactobacillus nodensis. The sequence goes on along the minus strand of NZ_BAMN01000020.1, from coordinate 35,948 downwards.
CCTACCGTATATTAAATCAACAAGTTTGCTTACGAATAAAAAAAGAGGCTCGAAACTTTCTTCAGATGAAAGTTTTGAGCCTTAATTTGTTAAAATATAAGTGTATACAGTTTTATTCGATTTGTTCTCGATTATCCTTATCCAACCGAGAATCTCTGATAGTTTTGTACACTCGTAAGTTAGCCACACCAACGTCACGCACATTTTCCATGGCGAACTTTCTAGTGATGCTATCCTTACGAGAAACATAATGATATAGCGGTAGCGTGTCAAGATAGAACTTCTTAGCGACGGTCGCATATTCAACATTGAAGACCTGATCTTCCATTAAGTCGAGATCAGTCTGAAAATGTATTGAATTATCCTCGATCACACTGCGACGGTACACCTTATTCCACGTGTAACCCATGATAGGACCACTTATCTTGGTGATCTGCTTGATTGCTTCATCACGATCAACCAAGCCATTCTGACGCTTATCTGTCTTGACCTTACTCTTGCCATTTTCGGTGTCCATAAAGAAGCCGCACGTGGCAAGATCCACGTCAGTATCAACAAAAACTGTTAAAAAGAAATCAACATATCCCGGTTCTAACCAATCATCGCCATCGATAAAGGTAACGAGATTGCCAGAGATATGTTGCAAACCAGTGTTTCTAGCTGCTGAAACACCAGAGTTATTAGTATGAGGAAATGACGATATCCAATCGTACTTGTCCTCATAACTTGCGATAATATCCAACGTACTGTCGGTCGAACAATCATCCACAACGATCAGCTCAAAATTTTTATTAGTCTGAGCAACTAGTGAATCAAGTGTCGACACTACATAGCTGGCAACATTATACGTTGTCATTATGATTGAAAGTTTATTTTTTACCATTAAATCACCTTAATAGTATTTTACTTCGAAAGACCTACAATACGCAACGAATCCGGGGAGGAAAAAACATGAAACGAATCTTAAATCTTGACGGAGCCATAAACTTACGTGAATTGGGAGGCTATAAAACCACTGATGGTAAACAAATTAAATATAATAAACTCCTTCGTTCAGGAGATATAAGTAATTTAACTCCGGAAGCTTTAAACTACCTTAAAAAATACGGCTTAAAGTACGTAGTCGATTTTCGTGGTGACCGTGAACAACAAGTCTGGGCTGATCAGAGCACAGATTTTTATCAAATTTATTCCGATCCCGTTTATCCATTAATGGGCAATGGCGACAAGCTGGCAAGTGCTTATAGCAATACAACATCCTACTTAGGAATGATCTATCAAAGTGTCTTATTGGACAAATACGGACAACGTGCCTATTCGTTATTATTTGAATTATTATTAGAAAACAACCAAGAACACAAGTCATTATTATTCCACTGTGCCGCTGGTAAGGATAGAACCGGCATGGCTGCCATTTTGATACTCAAGGCCTTAGGCGTTGATGATGAAACCATCGCTCGTGACTACCTACTGACCAACTTGATGTATTCTGATTCTGAAACTATCGAAAAAACGCTCAATGACAAAGACGGTAATCAAAATATCAACAAGATGAATATGACCAAGGCCGACTTAGAGAGTATCACTTCTGTTTTTGATGCTCTCAAGCATTATTATGGAAGCTTCGAAAACTATTTAACACAGGCATTGAACTTCGATAAGAACAAATTGGCGCAATTAAAGAATATTTACTTAGAGGACTAGAACATAAATCTCAACGTAAGCTGTGATTTTTTTGTATAATAGAGTTTCGATATGTGAAAGTTTCATGAACTTTCATACCAACGTCTTTATACAAGTATATTTATCTTGTATACTAAAGTCTGTTAATACAATGGAGGAATGAGAATGTTTTGTCCAAATTGCGGCCATAAAGTTGACCTATCACAAAAATTCTGTGACAACTGTGGCTATGATCTAACTTCAATAAAAACTAAACGTAATGAAGAAAAAAATGAAGCACAAAAAAAAGATGATGATACAATAAAATCTTTGGCTGACATCGAGGCAGAATTAAATGATTCTGAACCCGTCAAATCAGAACCAGCACCTGCCGCCAAGCCAAAATATGAGCAAGCACCCGCCCAACAGCATGAATACAGCTCAGTTAAACCTGCTGCTGAAGTGGAACAAAAAAAGCCAGCTGTTAAACCCGCACCTAATTATGATTCCGTGCGTACTTTTGATAGCACAAAAAAAGTTCCTGACGAAGCACTAGAAGATCGCACTGTGGCTTACAACAAGGACGCCTTTAGAAAAGCCGCCACACAAAAACCATATTCCGCACCGAGAACTTCTAATCCAACTCACTCATCACAAGCACAACACGAGTCAGCGGCATTGAATACTACTCAAGACTTCAAGAATCGCCTCTTCAAAAATGGTGAGGATCCCTTCAAACCCACTAAGAGTAAGTTGAAGAAAATGAAGGAACAAAAGAAACTTGAAGAACAACAAAACGATACTAACGATGGCTTAATTCATAACATGGGTAAATTTCTCAAGAACAATGCCTACTTAGGAATCTTTGCCGTGATTATTGTTGCCATCTTATTGGTGGTTAAAAGAAACTACGGCTTCATTGCTTTGGCAATTGTGTTATTGCTATGGTTCTTAGCTTCTCAAGTTAGCCATGGTAATGAAATGAATGCCAACAAAAAGTTCAAACATGAGAACAGCAAAACCTCTAACGATCAACCGCAACAACATCAAGAGACATATAGAGAACCTAAGAAACAAAAAGTAACTGACTCTTCACGTGGTAAGAATACTCGTCAAAAAGTTATTATTGGTTCATCGATCATTGGCTTTGCGGCTTCAATCGGTGGTCCCTTCATCAATGGAGTATCACTATCAAGTACAATTGCCTCAGCTGCTAACTACACGGCCAACTTCGGTTATCAATACAGTACTCTGATTGTTAACTTATCTTCCGCAATTCGCTTAATTTGTTTCTTATCACCAGTTATTGCTTTGATCGCGGCCTGCTTCAGAAAAAAGGGTACTATCAGACTAGTAAGAATTTTTACCGTTTTACCAACTGTTATCTATGCTCTAGTCTTTGGTATTTTCTACTCTGGTGCCGTCAATTCCGCTGTTATTACTGGCCAAACGGCTGTGGGTGGAACACAATTCGGTGCTAGTTTCTACGTCCTATTGGTTACATCGATCGTGTCATTGATCATGGCATATTCATTACATCCTCGAGCTAGAGTTTAGGTTTTCTAATGCCACTTCCGTTTGTCAGTGATTCCACCTGCTGTGGGACCAGCCCCAGCCTTAAAGGCGGTCTGGGACTTCGACTTTAAGCTTTGCATGAACCGCAAATCTTAAAGCTCGTCCATTTTGTAAGGCCGGGAGTTCACCGACCTAACAAAATTTTCGCAGCCGGTTCCATTACTGACAACCTCCAGCTAAGTTAGATTACTATATCAAGTAGTGGAGCCAGGCAGGTACGGCAATCCTGTGTCAATGCAGTTAGTCAGCGATTTATGCTGGCTTACTGCATGGGACGACCTTGAAGACGCGATTTTCGGCTTCAAGGCGAGGTCATAGACCGCACTTCGGCTATGGCCGTTCCCCACAGGATGCCGTACCTGCCTGGCGGAACGAAACCACAAACAACAACCAAAATATACATTGAGTACAAACACCAAGCCACCCACATCTGGGCGGCTTTTTTATTTGCATTACCCATCTACCCTGCTATAATTTGAATTAAGAAAATCAAATATGTTTAAACATATCTGATTTTCGAAAACTCATTTCTTTTATAAAATAAAGACTGGGTTTGCACCTTCCACTTCCTCACCGGTTTAAAAAGGCCGCAGTCGTGGATGGTGTACCGAAGCACCTCAATGAATGGGATGAAACAAGGGGGCTACCCTCCTTGTTTTTGAAATTTAAATATATATGTACGGGGATGAATAAGAATTAATACCATACAATTTAAGGATTCGTTCTTTTCAGTCATCCGTAGAGCTGGCGGATCGATTGAAAAGACGAATCTTTCGCATAAAAGCTGTAGTCATTTGATTGCCAGCCTAATCATTAAATAAAACCCTCCCGAGATACACAATTTCGTTAAAAACTCCGAAATAGGTGATAACAATGTTATATAACGTCTCCCTGATAATTTTAAGTCTCTTCTTGATGATAATTACAATAGGCTTGACCTATTTAGGAATTAAACACACACTTCGTAAGCAATAGTGTTTGCTTACAAATAAAACCCGCCTACTACGTCAATGATGTAGTAAGCGGGTTTTTGTTGTGATTAAATACTATTCTCAAACGACCAATTCAAAGTTGTACTATATTGTCCTGGCGCTACGGCAGCGTCATGAATGTGCAACAACAATCCATTTTCCTTATCCCAGCCGATTGAATTCAACGGCTGGTCTTTTTGGCTCTCAGTAACTTTTACTTTTTTACCGACTATTTCCACGAACTTACCCTGATCATACAATCTCAGACACCCTGGCAAAGAACCACCATCATCGTTGGTAAATTCACCTTCTTGAGTTAAGAATACTTTGATCGGTTCCTTAGTTCGCCTTTGATCATCAACCGTAACTACATCATTTGGTTGGTTAGTATCATCTGTTCGTGAAATTATTTTATCAGTAGTATACGCATTAACTGCTCCATAACTAATATCTCGCACATCCTTTTGAAGCACGTTAGTTACGTAATTCATCACCTTATCCTTACCACGGAACCGATAAGCATTGTCCTCTTCACCAGAATAAATATAGGGATGGGCTACCATCTGTTCATTCATATACACACCATCGACTCTAGTGCGAACTTCGATTACAAATGTCTCTCCTGATTCCCGGCGTATCTGGTCAATCTGCAAGATCGGTGACGTTCCACCAAAATAATTGATAACTTGATATCTACTTGGATCTATCTCCTCATCATTGATCTTGACACTATCAATTTCAGTATCACCGTATATCGGCAAGACATAGGTACCCTTTCTCAGTGGACCACTATCTGGACTTATTGTTATCTCATCACGATATGAAACAATATCTCCGTTGGCAATATCATCGATCAAATCATCAGTATTATTGTGATTAAAGGTTTCATTCTGTACCGTATTATTCAGTGTAATATCCGGCTTGTCGCTGGTAGAACATTTAATCGAGCTTTATTAGTAACGTACTCATACACATCCCTGCTGAACCTCATACTGATCTCGGCCCAATACAAATCATTATCAAGTCTGACCCTTGCCTCTTCAATCACGTAAGACAGTTCCTTAGTATTTGAAGCAACTAACTCACGCTTCTGAGTACCAGCAGGTTGACGATACCATCTAACGGTAAAATCATTATCCTTATCACCTAACTGACCAATATGCCCCTGCATTGCGAACATGGCAGACTCACCAGACTTAACTTTCTTGTCCTCAAGTCCACCACCAATTTGCACATCAACACTATCAGAAACAGAAGTCCCATCTACATTCTTGATCGTACCAGTAACTCTTACGATTCCAGATGCCCCACGACTATTGGCATTTAACTCACCAGTTTCAGGGTTTATGTAAGCCAACTGATGATTGTCGACAGACCAAACCAAGTCCTCGGTATAGTCTTCAGGATTAACCTTGGCAGTTGCGACCGTCGAGTTCAGTGCAATCTCACTCGGATTATTGTAGAGATAATCATCCTGAACTGAGACTTCAATTTTTTCAGCATTTTTATCTTTGGCAGAATAATGAATTCCCGCTACTTGCGACCAAATTTCAGCGATAGAAAAACCCAATCCACCTGCCTGACGCCAGTTAACTCTTTGTTGATAATAGATTGAACCCGGTTCATTGGAGGTAACACGCAGGTCTTCTTCATTACCACCCTCATTACGAGAGATCTCAGTCCAACTCCTACCTTTATCCGTTGACTTGTACCATTGATATCGTGGAGCCGCAAACGGCGATGTGGCTATTCCCAGCGTGGAACGTCCAGAGTGGGTATTCAGATGGATCGAATGCCCAACAACTGTATAAGTTGTGGCTGGCGGTTGAACCGTATAACCTCTATTTAGCCAGATACCTAGGAACTTTTTAACATCTTCAGATGGTTCTTCTTTTGGTTTAACATCCAAATTAGAATACTGTGTTGCTGCATCAACAGTTTGGATATTATTCTTTAACATTCCCCCCATAACAACGAACACCGCTATCATTACTAGGGCATATAATACTCTCCTCATGAAAGTCATATTCCTCATTCTTTACTTTAATTTATTTGCTACAAAAATACTTTTAAAATTCTTTGTAAACAAAAAGTAGCCCGCTGAATGTGACTTCAGCGTGCTACTTTTGCTATTTATATAAGATTATTAATTTACTTGTTTTTAACCAAAAACTGCATACGATCTGCAACGTTAGTAAATATACCATCTACGCCCCAAGAAAACAACTCCTGAGCTCGATTAATATCATCTACCGTCCAAACGTTGATTTGATAGCCATAGTCCTTCATTTTCTTAACCTTAGCCTCAGTTAAACCACGACTGTCCGGATGGATATACTTGGCGTGACAAGCTTGCATGTACAAGTTCCAGTCTTCACCCATTCCGAAGACGTCGAACAACACGGCATAGTCAAGATTTGGTCTCAACTCGTGCATCTTCATCAACATGATGGGATTGAAACTCGAAATAATCAATTGTACATCTGGGTCCAATCTATCAGTTGCTTCCGCAAATTGAGCTACTAAGCTATTTGCCAAGTGGTTAGCGTCATCCCCAACAACACCTTTAAGTTCAATATTGGCATTCAGCTTATGGATATTTAAGAAATCGATCAGTTGACCCAACGTAGGGATCTTTTCACCGCGATATTTCTCAGCAAACCATGATCCTGCATCGGCTTGTTCAACTAATGAGCTGTCCAAAGTTTCAATTGAACCCTTCTCATTAGTAGTTCTATCTAATTTGTCATCGTGGATCACGAAGACTTTTTCGTCTTTTGTGATACTCAGATCAGTTTCGATCCAGTCGATGCCACAGTCAATAACTGTATTAAAACCAGCCATAGTATTCTCAGGTGCTAAGGTTGGTATTCCTCTATGAGCAAGTACTTTCTTTGACATTATATACAAATCCTCCAAGGGAAATTATAGAACTACTTCGTTGCAATTTCACTATATTATCATGATATAAAAAATCCCTCAATAGCTGAATTGAAGGATTCTTATTCTCTTTTATTAAATTAAGCTTGGTAACGTGATTCACCATCAAGGTATGTTTGGTCTAAGCTCATATCAGAGTTCAAGACGATGAAGTCAGCGTCACGTCCTGGCAAGATAGCACCACAAGCATCATCGATGTGTGTACTCTTAGCAGGTACGTAACTACCCATTGTGATAGCATCTTCTTCTGTAGCAACTTCCCAGTCAACAACGTTCTTAATAGCATCCTTCAATAACAAGATACTACCAGCCAAACTATGTGGTTCTTGTTGTAGTCTAACTTGTCCGTCACCAACAGTAACAGGGAATTCACCCAAGACATAATCACCATCTGGCATTAGTCCGGCACTCATACAGTCAGTGATAAGTGCAACGTGTTCTGGAGTCTTCTTATCAACTAAGATTCTTGCAGCATATGGGCTAACGTGGTGTCCATCACAGATCAACTCATCATCAACAAGATTCATTGACATAGCAGCACCAACCATACCAGGGGCACGGTGACTCAAACCACTCATACCATTGTATGTGTGTGTAAAGCCTGTAGCACCAGCTTCAACACAAGCCTTAGCTTGCTCGAATGTAGCATCACTGTGACCTAGAGCAACAGTAACACCTGTGGCAGCAACAGCCTTTGTGAATTCAACTGAACCTTTACGTTCTGGGGCGATAGAAATCTTCTTGATCATACCCTTAGCTGATTCTTGCCATTCTGTAAATTCTTCAACACTAGGATCTCTGAAGTACTTAGGATTTTGGGCACCCTTGTGCTTCTCTGTGTAGAAAGGTCCTTCAAAGTGGATACCTTGAATCTTAGCACCAGTACCTTCACCCTTGTGATCACCAATTGTCTTACAGATTTCGTTCAATTGGTCGTGTGAAGCTGTAAGTGTTGTTGGTAGCCATGAAGTAACACCAGCCTTTAGTAGGCCTTCTGACATTTCGTTTAGTTCTTTCCAACTGTTATTCATAACATCATCGCCAACGAGACCATGGATGTGTGTATCAACTAATCCAGGTGCGATGTACTTGTCAGAATAATCAACAATCTTGCCTTCTGGCTTATTGTCTTCAGTGAAGAAGTCTCCAAACTTACCATCAGTAACTTCTAGATAGCCACCGTTTTCAGTAGTGTTTTGTAAAAAGAATTTCTTAGCATGAATATAATATGTCATTTTCAATCCTCCAAAAGTATATCAAAACAAGTTCTGTTTGCATGATTCATTATACCAGTTTTTAGTGGTCTATACCACAATAAAATAACCATTACTAACAAAAACATCTTCCCTCAATTAAAGGGAAGATGCAATGTTGACAATGTAATTATTCATAATCGTGAATAGTTACACCTTTTACGACACGGTTAACAGTCCCGCTAGCTGAAGGTGTATCTGGTGTGTTGCCTACTTTGATCGAGCTTAGTAGGGCAAATGTTTGAGCAAACATAACATCAGGCAAAGCTTGATATAGTTCAGGCAAGTCAGGGAGTCCTGCTTGAATTAAGAAGTTGTCACCTGAGAAGTTATTGTCTGCGGAAGTACCAACGCCAATAACCTTTTTGCAGATCTCATCTCCCTTGATTTCTTCAAGGATATCAACATCATATTGACGACTATATTTGTCATTGCTTAAGAAGTCAAAGACGACAGTCTTGCCATTAACATATGACTTAGGACCATGACGGAATCCCATTGAAGAATCAAAGATAGTTGTTAATTGTCCGGCAGTTAATTCGAGAACCTTCAGTTGAGCTTCACGAGTCAAACCAGATAATGAACCTGTTCCAAGATAAGCAATACGGTCGTAGTCAAGATCAGCAATAGCTTGAATTTCACTCTCGCGACTCACTACTTCTTGTCCCATCTTAACGATAGCATCGATCCATGGCTTCTTATCAGCTACACTTTGGTCGAAGATCAAAGCGGCTGTCAGTGTCATACATGAGAAGCTACCTGTCATGGCAAATCCCTTATCATTTGAACCAGCTGGTTGAAGCAGCAACAAATTGCCATCTTCATTTTTGGCTTTCTTAGCCAAGTGACCTTCTGGAGCACATGTGATAGTGATTTGGTAAAGATTCTTGATGATCTTTTCAGCTAACTCTACAGTCGCAACACTCTCTGGAGAGTTACCACTTCTAGCGAATGATACCAAGATAGTTGGATCATCGGCTCTAAGATTATCTAATGGTGCAGAAACAATATCAGTTGTCGGAATGGTTTCAAAATTGAAGTGAGAAGTATCGCCGACCTTATTTAGATATGGTCTTAATGTATCTCCCACATATGCTGATGTACCTGCACCTGTGAAGATCACACGAATTTTCTTGTCAGGGAAGTTTGAAATTATTTCGTCCAAGAAGTTATTGACTTGGTCTTGGTTACCTACGAAGTTATCGTAAGCCTCTTTCCACAAATCAGGTTGTTGTTGAATTTCACGGGTTGTAATTTGTGCACCCATCTCTTCTAGTTCTTTATCAGTTTTGCTAAACAATGGTATAAGTTCCCTTCTCTATCTATTTTCATTCCAAGCATTCTACAAGCACCACGGCTAATCCTGGAACTGGGAAATCAGCGTGATAAATATCATCTTGTTTTGTTACATTGACTATCTGATTCTTAACCTCACTACCAACACGATAGGTGATCGATAGCTTAGTTATATTTTTTTCGAGCTTGAAGTTAATACCATCAACATCATCCAGTGACCAATTGCTGATAAGAATCTTCCGGTCATTGAAAATAGCTTTGCAATTATACATGTCTACTAAATGTGCAACATTGACACGTTCCTTCAAGTCACGCTCACGATAATCAATATATTCGGCTTCCCACTCATACTTGGCATGTTCTGTCAGTGGCATGATGTAGAAGTTGTCATTAGCAACCGTTGCTGGACCAAGCTTTTCACCGTAACGATTGTAGGCATTTGAATCTGCAGTCATATCTGTTAAGTAATGAATATTCACGTAAGCACCAATGTGTGTCTGCATGCTTATTCGTGACTTGGTAACTCCGGCTAAAGTTGCATTGTCGAACTGTTCATATACTTGATGACCAGTTCTAGGTTGCGTTACTTCGATCGAATCAGCGTTGATCAATTTTAGTAACTTGCGTGAATCAAGGACAATCACAGCATCCCCATCAAGCAAGACGTAGTTGTTCTGGATCAAGTCAGTGATCTGACTATCACTCAATGTATTCAAGAAGTTACCTGTCAAAGCAACAGTCTCATTTTGAATCTGCTGACCAGTGTAATTAACTGGCTTCGTTGCGAATCCAAAGACTGATAACAACTCCAACCATTGCGTCTGTGAGGCCATCAAGCTATGTAATGTCCCATCAGTAACTTTGTACTTAGCAACCTTCTGTGTCATCGGAACAATGATTCCGTCTCGGTCCTCAAGTGAAATACCATTCTCATATAAGTAATCAGCGAACTTCTTACTCTGATCCAACATCTTATCGTATTGATAAGTCTTGTCGATTCCGATTCCCATCATGCTGAACAAGTTCATCAACAAGCCATCAGCTCTTACCGAACTAGTTGTTTCCAACTGAAACTGTGAGAAGCGAGTCGACTTGGCATATTGAGAATATAAGAAGTTTTCCAGTTCTGGATAAATCTTATGTTTATCCCCAACCAAGGCTCTTGTCGCAACCGTATATTTTTCAAAATCACGGGCATACTTGAGTGGACTGACCTCGTTGTACGCTGGTAAATGAGGTCTCGAAACAGCAGGGGTAGTCTCGCCACTCAAAGTATCGAGTAATGCGTGCCAATCACGATTCTCCATTGCGTGGATCTCTGGCCATGAGCTCATGAGACCTAGCGTTGTTTCTGGAGAAACTTGATGAACTTTTTGTTCGATCATATGTGCTGCTTTTAATATTTCATCACGTGCTACCTCTAAGTATGCATCGCGATATTTGTTCTCTCCACCATTGAGCATCTGTCCAACGAATTCCTCACGTGATAAGTCAGTACCAGCAATGGCATTGTACTTCTTCATGTGATCATCGCAGAAACAGCTCAATTCAAACGGAGCGTTCTTATAATGTCTGAAGTCATCTTCGATCCACAATTCATGCGGCTTGATACCAGCGTAAACTGCATAGATGTCAGAGACGTATTCCATCCAACCGTGATAACCAGGACAAGCCATCGAAGTACTCTTGATACCTTGATAGTTGACCATTGGCTTGATATCGAGTTCAGGTCGAATACCAAGACCACGATCAGAATGATTCATAGTCGTCCAAGGATTGAGACTGATCGTCACGCCCATTTTTTTGAGCGGTTGGGCAATTTCATCGATATCGGTAACCAACTCCTTAGCCTTTTCTAGAGTGATATGTGAATCTGACAATTCTTCTTGATTGAGTAAAAAAGCAACATCATTGATATGAGCATTTTTTATGAAATCGATCATATCATTTTTTTTATCATCGTCATAAATACTTTTATCGATAGCTAATCTTAACGTATAACGGTAATTACTCTTCTTCTTCATCATCGTCATCCGAGTCTTGACTTAAGAAGGCATTGACGTCAACGATTCCGTCCTTGGCTTCTTTCATCAAAGCATTGATATCGAGTTCTTTTGAAACAAACATTTGATTAGCATAATTAATTACCATCGGTAGGTTCAAACCAGAAATAACATGCATGTCTGGATATTTTTGCGTTAAGTTGACTACAACATTTCCGGGAGTTCCGCCCAATAGATCAACGATCACATAGACGGGTTCCTTACCATAATATTTTTTAATTTCTGTTTCTACTTTTTCCTTAAGATCATCTGGACCATCGGATTTTTGAAGACCTAATGCCGCTGTATTCTGTAATTCCCCAATAATCAATTCTGCTGATTTCTTTGTTTCAATAGCCATATTTCCATGACTGATCAAGATTAATGCCATAATTTATATCCTCCTAGATTTTGCCTAGTAAACCGACTGTTGATAATAGAACGGCGAAAATAATAACAATGAAGATAACCTTTGTTGATGTCATACCCTTCTTACCTAATAACCAGTAAACAAGACCTACGACACAGGCTGGAACTAGCTTTGGAAGGATCATATCAATGTTAGTTTGAACAACCAATGGAACTTTACCCATGTGGGCAACAAGTGGAACTTGGATGTTGATCATAGTGGCGATCAAAGCACCAACGATGAAAACACCAAGCAATGTGGCAGCGTCTGTTAAGGCGTTCAATTGACCTTGCATTTCAGAAACAAGTTTTGTACCTGTTCTATAAGCAAAGTGAAGTTGTTTCCAACGGAAGACCATGATTGCGATGTTAACTAATAACCATAAGAATAATCCAGTTGGGTTACCTTGAGTAGCCATTGTAGCAGCGATAGCACCCATGATAGTTGGTACCAAGGCAGCGAACAATGAATCACCGATAGCGGCGAATGGTCCCATAAGACCTGTCTTAATACCTGAAACAGTATCTAATGAATCGGCACCTTCCTTACCTTCAATGGCAAGATCGATACCTGTAACGATTGTATTAAAGAAATTACTTGTGTTGAAGAATTGGTTATGTGTCTTCATAGCTTCTTTAAGTTCTGGAGTACCATCACCATAGATTTTTCTTAGTTGTGGCAAGATCGTATAAAGATAACCTGAAGCTTGCATTCTTTCGTAGTTCCAACCCATTTGGAAACCGAACATACTACGTTTGTTGATTTGAGTAAAATCTTTTTTAGTTAATTCATATTCTTTATTCTTCTTCATCACCGTCTACCTCCCCGTTAGCGTCTTCAATTTCGTCGTCTTCTTCATCTTCATCATCAGAAGTAGTACTTGGACCTGCAGTTGTAGCAGTATTGATTTTTGTTATAGATTTCTTATATTCAAGAATAGCGAAGGCACCACCGATCAAAGCGATAGCCAACATTGGAAGAGCATTGAATGTTGCTGTGAATGCCTTACTTGCACCTGCTAAACCTGCACCAAGTGTTTGGATACTTGTGAACAATGTTGATAGCAAAGCTGTAATTGTGAAACCAAGGATCAAGTAAGCGATGTGTTTCTTAACTGGTAAGTAGTGAAGCAAGATAGCGAAACCAACGGCTGGAAGTGTAGCACCGGCTGTTTGTAGACCAGTGTTCAACCATTGTAGATCGCCGTTTAGATATGTAACCATTGTCTTAACAACACCTTGACCTAGAGCCAAAGCTAGGAATACAGGGATACCACGTGATAGACACCATGGTAATGCACCCATGATTGTGTGTCTTTCAATACCCTTGTAGTTGAAGTTTTCGATATCCTTATCAACTTTGTGTTGGAAGTATGTGTTAGTGAATCTAGCAAGAATATCAAATGATGTTAGAAGTGCAGCAACCGGAACACCGATAGCAGCAATAGCTGTAGCAGCTTTCATACCTGTACCGATTGAAAAGGCCGTAGCCAAAACAGTACCTGAGTTAGCATCGATCTTAGAAGCACCACCGAATGTACCAACACCTAGAACTGTTAATTGAAGAGCAGCACCGATGATAAGTCCTGTCTTCATGTCACCCATGATCAAACCAGAAATCATTCCGGCCCAAACTGGTTGACTCAATGATGAATTCATTTGTAATTCATCATAAATGTTGTACATGGAATATGCCGTTAAAAGCAATATTTGAACAATTGTAAAACTCATAGTTTTTTCCCCCTATTGGTTTTAGATCTTGTAATCCTTCAAAATATCTTCGAAGTTCTTGATGTTGTCACTAGGAACCATTTGAGCTGTTACTTTAACTCCAGCATCCAATAATTGATGGAATGCATGATAGTCGTCATCAGTAACATTGATTGATTGTGTCAAATGTTGTGTAGTATCTTTTTGTGACATGTTACCAACGTTGATAGTATCGAACTTAACGCCCTCTTCCATCATGCTTACAAGGATTGAAGGTTTCTTAACAACAAGAAATACCTTTTGTGAATCATACTTGCCAGCTAAGATATTAGCTGAAGATTTCTTAACGCCTAAGATACTTAGATTAACCCCGGCAGGCTTAGCTAATTTAAGGGCAGTTTTTTGAATGTCGTTCTTTATAATATCGTTATCAACTACCATAATTCTTGAAGCTTGTAATTTAGTTGTCCATAAATTAGCAACTTGTCCGTGAATTAATCTTTCATCTATTCTTACTGCAACAATTGACATAATTATTCCTCCAAATTTGGTGATAAAAATCACTCTCTAAGATTTTTTACTAATATCGTGACGAATGTGATAAGCGAACTGGTCGCTTCTCGCAACGCTAAGTGTATATTCAATTACCTGATTATGAGGATTGTACGTTGAACGTTTAAGGTTCAAACACGGTGTTCCCTCTTTGATATCTAGATAATTGCTATCCCTTTTACTGGTAATACCCGCCAAAAAATATTCATCAGCGTAGTACACTTGCTCATTAAATTCTGTCGCAAAGATCTCATACAAAGATCTACCTTCAAGCATATCCTCAGTCAAAAGATTGAAATGATCTGCAGGTAGATAAGTTCTTTCCAACATAACCGGAACATTATCGGCGATTCTCAAACGTTTGATCTTAATAATCTGATCACCGACACTAACGTCCAACTTACGTGAAAAATATGAATTAGCCTCCTTTCTCTCAAAGCTAAGAATTTTCGTCTGTGGTTTCTTGCCAATGGACATCATCTGCTTATTGAAACTATAACTACTATTGAGATCGCTGTTCAGATCCACACGATTCACGAATGTTCCTTTACCATGAACCCTGCGAATAAGACCAGTCACCTCTAACTCATTCAATGCAGCACGGACCGTTGTTCTAGACAGCTGATACTTATCAGATATCTGTCTTTCTGACGGCAATTTTGCATTGGCTGGCATCGACTGAATGTAGTTGGTTAACAAGTTGATTAGTTGTTCTTGAAGAGTGATTTTCATATTACTGGTCCCTTTCTGGTATCAACCACAAGCCCATTGTATACGCTTGCAGCATTTCTTTCAACAAATTGGTTATACCAATTTTTCGTTGGTTTATTACAATTATATTGCTATTAAAGCATTTCCATAGGTAATAAAAAAAGTGGTACTTTTTTATGTAAAAGATACCACTATAATTTTTCTATAAAAATATTTCTAAAATATATAACTGGTTAATACCAGTTGCTTTATCTGTACAAATGTTTGACCCGATAATTAAATTCATCAGCTCGGGCCCAACTGATAGTATATTCGATTGCCCGTCCGTTATTGTCCATCGTGACTCTCTCTAATCTCAGACATGGTGCACCTGGCTTTTCGTCCAACAAATTTGAGATCTTCTCATTCAAGATCGATGCACGGCATGATTCATCAGCCTCTTTGATCTGTACATTGTAGTCATCCTCAAAAGTCTTATACATCGATTTCTCTTCTAATTGCTGTCTTGTTAGATTCTCAAAAACCTCTGCTGGTAAGAAACTCTTGCCAAACATCATAGGTTTGCCACTGGCCATACGAATACGATCGACCTCGAAGACATTCAGATTCTCTTTTAGATTCAGTCGTTGGATCAATTCCTCATCGGCTGAAATTCTCTTGAACTTGATTATCCTATCGCTTGGCGTTCTACCCTGTAATTCCATAGTCTTAGAAAAACTAAACAAGTCTGCCAAGTTAGTAAGGCTCTCTGAACGTGACGTGACAAAGGTTCCCTTACCATGCATTCTCGTCACCAATCCCGACAATTCTAACTTATCCAAAGCATTTCTGACTGTCGTCCGACTAACGTTGAATTGCAACATTAGGTCACGTTCTGACGGCAGTCGATCATTGGGACGCATTTCGGTAAGAATTTGATTAGATAAAAAATCAATTAAGTGCTGAGATAGCGATTCTTTTTTATCCATATTACCCTCTCCTATAAACTGGTAAATACCACTTCATTAAGTTTACATTGAAAACGTTTACTAATCAATTGATAAAATTACTTTTTCGTATAAAAAAAGACATTCATTTGCCGAATGTCTTCCTCAATTATTATATATTACCTATCTTGAAGCCGTTACGTCGCTTTTCCCAACGTAACAGAGCCTCCTTTTCTTCTGGAACACGAGGCTTAGGTTGACGATTAGGAAACTGTTCTGCTGCTTCTTTTTTTAAAGGCTCAACAATCTCTTCAAGCTCAGCTTGCCTAGCAAGACTTTTTAAGTTTTCCATAGATATTTCCTTCATATCAGCTCTGCCTCCTCAAGACTATTTTTGATTAACCCAAAAACTGACTTGCAATTACTATCGTAATTTATTCTACCCAATATTTTTCTTGGATCTAAGTCAGTTTTTTCTAATTCTTCTTCATCGTTATTATACATTAGTAACGAAACATTACGCAAAACTTGAATTCCAATATATTCACCAAATTGTTCTAATTCTTCATCATAAAGTGGAAACCAAAATATATGTGTATTCCCAATTTGCTTATAAATAAATTCTACATCTGAATTTCGTAAATTCCACTCAAATGTTTTAACCTTTGAACCAATTTCGGTTGGCTGATCAACCCACTGAACCAGAGACCTATACTCATCAATTTCACCTGGTCCTTCCAAACGACTGTACATATACTCATCACTAATAGATGATCTATGCTCCTTTAACAACTGATATGACCAATATTCATAATCTTTTGTATTCCAATAAACAATTCCACGAATTCGATCCAATAGGATATCCGCAACATCAGTAAATGCAACTTCCAACTTATCTTGGGTCTCAAACTTGGTGGGTTCTTTTGAGCTACCATCAAATGCATTATTCGACACCAACTCCACAAATATTTCTAATTTTTCATATTGCCAATACTTACCAATTGATTCAAAACCTAAATCTAATAACACTGTATTCAAATCCTCATAAGACGGAGTAACAAAATCAATATCTTGTGTAGTGTAATTTCCCTTAGTGTAGTATTCCACTGATAATCCACCGGTAACTATTACATATCTATTGAACCTCCTATGAAGATAATCATTAATGATTCCAGCCATACGAATATTTCTTTGACGCGTATTATCACGTTTATCATCTAAAGATTCATTTTCTTTTTGTTCAATCATTTCATTGATAATTCTTTGATAGTCATTGGGCATTAATCTTCCTTTTAGGAATGTATTTGATATAGAAAATATATCGAACAAGCGTTCAGGATGCAATGTTATTGCTTGTTTTGTGCCGCTCCGTCAGGCAGGTATGGCATCCTGTGAGGAACGGACGTAGCCAAAGTACGGTCTACCTCCTCGCTTTGAAGCCGAAAATCACGTCTTCAAAGTCGTCCAATGCACTAAGCCAGCACAAATCGCTGACTAACTGCATAGACACTGGATTGCCGTACCTGCCTAACTCCACTAAAATCAGTCTACTTTATAAAATATAGTATTAGCGTATTAGCTGGAGGTTGTCAGTGAAGGAACCAGCTGTGAAAATTTTGTTAGGTCGGTGAACTTCCGGCCTTACAAAATGGACGAGCTTTAAGATTTGCAAAGCAAAGCTTAAAGTCGAAGTCCCAGACCGCCTTTCAGGCTGGGGCTGGTCCCACAGCAGGTGGAATCACTGACAACCGCAAGCGGCAAGAGACAAGCAACAACAACCAAAACAAAAACAAAAAAAGCATCATGCCGCAGCACGATGCTTCAATAATGGAAATCTTCGTGGCATAAACAAACTTCTGATAACTGGCAAATATCTTACCAACCAAGTCATCCCTACCGCGAAAACCATCCGATATAGCATCCCAACCAAAACTGGGATTCCATGTGGAACTTTACCTGATAATCCGAAAATAATATCACTGTAGAACTTAAAACAATCGAGATCCAGCAGATGGAAACACAAGACCGTCAGCGACTGTGCACCAATGAATAGCATCAATCTTTTGAACTTCAACAAGTTATGGACTTGTAAATAATCATTGATCATTATCGAAAACTTGATGATACACAAACTAGCTGAGATAGATCCAATCACTGCCATCAACTCGTTAGGAGCTTTGGCAGATGCCATATAAAAAGTTCCTAACGACGCCACGAACAGCCAGGCACCTGCTAAGACAATATAATACTTGCCTTTTAATTCTGATAACAAATCTTTTTGATGCATCAAATAACCGAAGTACAAGAATACTTGTGCAATCAAAGCTGAATTGATCGAGAACGGCAATTCATAGACATGGGCAATCGCAAATCCAACACTAGTTAAAACTACCGCCTGTATCCCTTGCCAGAACAGCTTATAACTACGATAATCGATTCTCATCACGGCATTAAAAATTTGATTAGCGACAAACATTGCTACCAAGAACCAAATGGCATTGACTGATGGGAAGTTCTGCAGTTTCATACCATAACCGTACAAGGTCGCAATCATCAATGATTGGAAAGTATGCAAGTTGATTGTTAAAATGCCAGTTCCAACGTGATTTCTTATGCTGAATAGAATAATCAACTTGATCAAATTAACCGCCAGATATGGTATCAATAAGAACTTCACATCATTCAAAAGTAACTTCTTATAACCTTTTTGATGATACAAGTAACCACTCAAAACAAAGAATACCGGCAAGCTATACAAATAAATAACATTGTACAGATACGTTCCATTCAAACCTGCCATCGTATGTCCAATGACGATCGACAATATTGCGATGCATCTGGCAATGTCGATCCAATCGATTCGCTTCTTTGCCATTAGCTTCACCTAATATTGAATGTTTCCAGTTTTTTCAGATTTTAATTCCAAGCCACCACGAATGAAGTCACTGACACGTTGTAGTTCCTTTTGACTAACGACTTCGAATGTTTGACCATCGATAGTCTTAGTTGTGGCAGCAATATGAGTATCATCGACTTTTTCAGTGAAGTGCTTGTAATTCTTGATAATTGTGGTCATGTTGTCAAAGGTCATGTTAGTTTGAACTTCATCACTCAAAGTCTTGAGGAAGCTTGGATTCATCAAAGCTCTGATCGATGTACATCTGTGCATAATAGCAGCCATAACTGTTCCTTGGCGAGATTCGTGTGCCAAATAACCAGTTGAACTAGAACTTGTTTCTTGTGAATATGCTAGGGCCTTAGCTCCATCCATATGAGTCTTGACGCCTTGTTCGAAGCTATATCCATCACTAGTAAAACTGTTTGATGGTGTAATATCAACGCCGCCGATCTTATCGATGACCTTCTCCATACCAGAAATATTGATCAAGGCATAGTAATCAACTGGGACGTTCAATAGTTTTTGAACTGTAGTAATGCTGGACTTTGCTTGACCGTGTTCATAGGCTGCACTGATCTGAGCAGGTGACTTGTCGTAGCCTGGGATCTTCACAGCTAAGTCGTGAGGAATACTTGTGATAGTAGTCTTCTCAGTCTTAGGATCGATGGTCAAAACCATCATTGTATCAGTCTTACCTGCATATGAACGGGTGAAGTCACTAGTATCTGTCCCCATAAGTAAAACTGAAATTGGCTTCTTAGCTTTCAATAAAGCATTCGTGTCACGACTTCCCGCAATTTCTACAGGATCAAACGAACCATTAACGGCACTCTTGACCTCACGGTAACGTGACAATCCTAGACCTAAGCCGCCGACTAACACGAAGGCTAATAACGATAATAAAACATTTCTCAAAATATGCTTTTTGTTATAACGTTTCATATTTATCTACTTCTTTCTATTGTGAATCAACGACTTTGCTTCATCGATGATCTTCGTTCTAAATAGAATCAATAATCCTATGTAAAAAACCATGCCTACGACAACTTCTAGTATCAGCATCTTCCAAGATATCGGCAGGATTCGATCGAGTTCAAAGACGACTTCAAACATCAAAACACCGGCAATCAAGTACTTCGAAAAGTCCCCGAATAGCTTCCGATAATCGACCTGCTTCCTGATTGCAAATAGCTGATACATAGTAATCGAAAATTCTGATAAGACAGTCGCAATCGTGGCACCAACTGCACCCCACTTGATGATCAGTGGAATATTAAAAATAATATTGACGATCGCACCGACCACAACTGAGATAGTGTACGACTTCATCTGCTTAGTCGGAATCAAATATTGAATCCCCAAAACATTACTCCACGCAATCAAGATGATCACGATTGACTCGATTATCATGATGGGAATGACTGCCAAGAACCGCTTTGTAAAGAATAGTGTGACGAACTTTGCAGTCACAGCCATCAATCCAAAGGCAATCGGGATCGCAATTGCGCTGACGAATCGAAAACTCTGATATAAGTAATGGCGTGTCTTCTCAACTTCGCCTCTAGCAAAAGCATTAGCAACATGGGGCAACATAACCGTCCCAGTCGCAGTGACGATTGCCAGTGCCATCTTGACCATCTTGTCCGACTGATCAAAATACCCCGTCGCTTGAACTGACACCATTACCCCCAACATCGTCTTGTTCAACACACCGTATATCTGCATTGCAATTTGCGGTAAGAACAAGACTAATGATGGTTTCAAATGACGCCAGATCGACAAGTGTCGCAGATCAGCTTTGACCAAGTACTTCTTCAAACTTGGGAACAAAGTCAGATTACCTAGCAATAATGACATCGATAGGATAAAGATATAGATTCCTAAGTCAGAATATGATTTGACGAAAGTAAAGATGCTGATCAGCGTCAATATCTTGACGACAAAGTTCCTGATTACGGTCACGTAGAAATTTTCCATGCCCATGAAGAACCAGGAAATATCGAACGCCGCTGCGATCAGTGAGACTGACTGTGCCAAATAGTAAGTTTGATATTGACCGCTCAATAACAAAAATCCTCCAAAAGCTGCGTAAGCAATGAGAATGGTAATTATCCGCATGAAGAATATTTCATAGAACGTCTGTGTCAATTGTTGCTTATTACTTCTGACGAAAGCTATCTGGCGATTACCATACAGGTCAACACCGATACTACCGAAGACGATAAAATACTGGATAACCGAATTGGTATAGGAGTTGATCCCTACGCCAGTTGGACCCAGAACTCTTGCCAAATACGGCGTCGTAACGAGGGGAACTAAGAGGATAAAAACTTGGTAGAAGGCATTGTACAAGTAATTCTTAACGACTTTCATCGACCGAATTCATGTGCAACCAATTCAAGTGCAGCCATGATAGTTTGATCCATGTCGTAATAACGATACAAGCCCAAACGGCCGCCAAACAAAACATCGGGACATGTCTTCCTAGCCAAATTTAAATATCGTGCATACAGTTGCTTATTGACCGAATCGTTGATGGGGTAATATGGTTCATCCCCGCGTTGCCAAGTCTTCGGATATTCACGAGTGATCACCGTCTTATGCTTATTACCGGCACCAAACTCAAAATGCTTGTGCTCGATAATACGGGTATAAGGTGTTTCGGCGTCTGTATAATTTACGACCGCGTTGCTTGATAGTTATCGACATCTTTGATCTCAGTTTCAAATCTCAAACTGCGATAGGACAATTCACCTAATTCATAATCGAAGAATTGATCGATCATCCCGGTGAAAACAACCCTCGGATAATCCTTCAGATAGTTGGCTCGATCAGCGAAGAAGTCTGTTTCGGTTCTGACATCGATCAATTTGTTATCAAGTAATTGTTCGATGATCTGAGTATAACCGCCAATTGGTATGCCTTGGTATGGATCATTGAAGTAATTATTGTCATACGTGAATCGTACCGGAATACGGCGAATGATAAAGGCCGGCAATTCAGTTGCCTTAGCGCCCCATTGCTTCTCGGTATATCCCTTGATCAGCTTCTTATACACATCAGTGCCAACCAGTGACTTAGCTTGTTCTTCCAAATTCTTAGGAGGCTTCATCAAATTAAGTTCGGCACGTTGTTCTTCAATCTTAGCTTGTGCTTGTGCCGGAGTTATCACCCCCCAGAGTTTGTTGAAGGTATTCATGTTGAACGGAAGATTGTAGATTTCGCCATGATAATTTGCTATCGGTGAATTAATGTAATTATTAAATTGCGCAAATTGATTAACGTAATCCCAGATTTTCTTAGAACGAGTATGAAAAATATGTGCTCCATACATGTGAACTTGGATACCCTCGATCGGCTTAGTATAAATGTTGCCGCCAATGTGATCCCGCTTCTCGATCACAGTCACGTGATTGCCACGCTTAGCCGCTTCATTTGCGAAGACAGCTCCGAATAACCCTGAACCAACAACTAAATATTCCATCAACTTCACCTTCATTTATTCATATAAATAACTGTAAAAAGTTTTATCTTGATCCGCGGTACGACTGTGATACTTGATCTTATTCGACAGCTTAAAGACACTAGTATTCTTGGTGATCCGCTTCAAAACACTCTCGTCAAACTTGTGATTCATCAGTGGTGCCAATGCCTCGCAGTCAACATTGTTAGCAGGAACTTGTCGTAACTTATCACGGAAGCCGCCAATGTTATTCTTATAGGCAATGTCAAATAAATAATCGGTCAAAAAATAATCTGGTGTCGCGATGCCATTCTCGATGTAATAAGATAGACAATCGTCGACAAATTTGAATAACATCTGTCCAGAACGACCACCGATACAGTAGATGACCCAGCGTCCCTTCGGTATGAACTTACTGCCAAAACTCTGAATCCCTTTGACTGTGATCAGTGCGTGGTCGGCGAAGTTCAATTGATTCAAGAAGTTATCGTGCTCACCAACATAGATCGTACTGTCGAGCCACACACCGCCATATTCAAATAGGATCTTCATCCGAATATAGTCTGAAAAAGTCTGATAGCTGATCTGATGATTATTCAAGCGTTCCAAGATATTCTCAGGGACTTGTACGAAGTCGCCGAGATTCTCTTGATTCAAAACGATCACTCGTTTATTCAGACGTTCTCGCATCAGCGCGATATTTCGTTGAACAAACATTGGTACATCAGTCACTTGCCACCACATGACCCAGACGATCTTGTCAGTCAGGACTGGATCAGTCTTGATCAATTCATCATGCCAAAAAGTCGTCGGCACATCTTGAATCGTCTTCTTGATTTCCTTCTCGACCAAATAATGATAAGGATCATAAACAAAACTTGGTAGGATCGACTTCTTCCCACTGGTGAACTTCTTAAGTGCTGCCTCTGACTTATAAATACCGGTCAAATATAGATGCAAAAATGATTGTGACATAAAAATCATCCCTTTAGTTCCTGTGTAAATATGTGATTTTCGGATTAAAGAAACGGCCTGATACCATGCCTCGCGTAATGACCTTGAGCTTCTTACCACGCTTCTTGACCTTCCGACCACAGGCCACTCGTACTAATTCCCAACTCATACCGGCATATGACTTCAAACGTAACCTACCGTGATGTTGTCGAGCTAAGAACATGCGATTGCGAAATGAGTAGAAATATCGGTCTAGTCGATTACTATCATCAGTCACGATATCAACACCAATATTCTGCTTCATCTTATGAATAACCACACTGTCAGGTACGAAGTACGACTTATGATGCTGACTGATCCGGGACGTATATTCAGCATCGTCACCCCAGATGAAGAATTCCTTATACGGCAGTCCAACTTGCTGGATAACTGAACGTGGTAACATCAGCGAAACAAATGACGCTGACTTGATGACGGGATAAAAGTCCTCGCTGCTAGCGCTCTGATTCCAATCGAGTGGATCCACAACAGGGATATTCATCAATGCTGGGGTCCCGTCGATCCAACGAACGTTACTGGCTAAGAAACCGAAGTCATAAATATTGTGACTAGCCGCTAGTAGTTTTTGTAATGTATCCGGTTCAGGAATCGTATCATCATCCATCAACCAAAGCAGTTCATCATCGTTACTGGCAATGAATTCCTCCATCCCACGATAGAAACCGGCTGAACCGCCAAGATTCTGTGGCATATGAACGACATCTAACTTGTCATCCGCAAATTTATCCAGAAACTCCTTAGTTCCATCAGAACTATGATTGTCGATGACGATCAAGTGATCGACTGGTGTGGTTTGAATTTCGATGGCTGATAAACATTCCTGTAACAACTTCATCCGATTGTACGTAACCACTAGTGCTGTAACTTTCATGACCCTCGCCTTCTCATCAATAATGTACAAGTTGCATCTTTAAAATTGCCAAGTAATGAATCACTGGGAAGAGATAAAAACGTGACTTGATCAACCAACGCATCGGCAGATTGACGTCATTTACTTCGAAGTAATACTCATCTTTGACTTTTGAATAGAAATTACTCAGCTCACGTTTGGTTTCTAAACGAATCGGTGATAAAGAAATTATCTTGAGTTGAGTTGCAATCATCCGACTGAGCCGATTGACCATCAACTCACGCTGATTATCATTCAATCCATCAGTATGCTCATGAATATAAGCATTGACTCGATCGACGACCAAACTATGTTGCTGCTGATTCTTCCGCATATTCTCCAAGCTGATCGACTGCACCGCTTGATTAACTCGATAGTTATATAGCGGCATGTTGATGAACTCAAATGTCTTAACGTATGGAATCGGAAAAAGAATATATTCAATATCAACATAAAAAGCATGTTCATCGAGTCGAATGCTATTCTCTTGCAGTAGCTTCGTCCGCAATGTATAAGTGTGCATGCTAGGAACGGGATCGATGCCTTGTTCCTTCAAATAATACTTTTGACCCCACTTGATATCATCTGGTCTGATAGCCGCCACATGCTTGTGCTTCGACTTATCATTGAACGCCCAAAACGGGGTCAAAATCAGATCGACATCTGTTCGCTTCAGTAACCCCATGAATCGATCGAGGTTTCGGGGATCCAACCAATCATCAGCATCAACGACCTTGAAGTACCGACCGCGTGCATTGATGATACCGGCGTTAACAGTCGAACCGTAACCGCCATTCTCCTTAGATATCAGGCGAATGGAATCGGGATACTTAGTTGCATAATCAGTACCGATCTCCGCTGTCTTATCAGTCGAACCATCATTGACAATCATGATATCCAAGCGATTCAACGTCTTACATTCGACCAAATGACCTAAGACATTATCCAAAAATTTTTCAGCGTTATAACTTGGGACAACAATCGATAATAATTTATCCATCGGCTTACCCCATTTCTTCTAGAATCTTGATTAGATTCGAAAAATAATTTTGTGTATAAAACTTACTAATAGAATTCTGAATCGTTGCCGCATCATAGTGCTTGCGATTCTCATTGACCTCGATACAGTCATTCTTCAACTCATTCAAACGGCCGCTTTCGTACAACAGCCCGTTGTCATCAGTTATCTCATCCGCTGGACCAGTCGAAACATTGGCTGCGACGACCGGAATCCCATGAGACATTGCTTCCAAGATCGACATCGGCAATCCTTCATAGGTCGAGGTCAACACAAACGCTGTTGCCGAATCGATCATGCTCCACGGATCCTTTTGCCAGCCTTTGAAGCTAACACTGTCGTCTAGTTGCAGGCCATTGACCAAGCGCTTCAGACCTTCAACATCTGGTCCATCGCCCCACAGTTCCAGTTTTGCATGCGGCAATTCCTGCTTGACCATTTCGAACCCGCGGATCAATTCCTGAAGATTCTTTTGGTGTTGATATTCCAAACGTCCGACATAAATATACTTAGGGTCTGCAGCCGCTGGAATCTGCTCATTAGATTGTTCAATAGGATTGAAAACTGAAAAGATCCGACTATCAGGTATTTGCATCTTCAGCAGTTGTTGCTTGATACCAGTTGAAATCGCTAAGTGATAGTCTGCCCGCTTGAAGTACTTGCGATCACCAACGAACATCTTGGCTAACGAAAAATGAATCCAATCTGTGATCTGATAGTGCTTATGAAATATTCTGCGAACCTTGTGGCTTAGATTGATATACTTCGGTGACAAAACAATGATGTTGTCAGCTCGAGTGAAGATCAGATATATCAACAGATTCAAAACACCGATTCCTCGCATCGACTTATTGTCACTAACGCGCCAGCCATAATAACAGTTGCCGCAAGCATCGAAGACGTCGCTATTGCGATAAGCGAATGGCAAGATGAATCTTACTTTTATATCAGGCAATTGATGATCAGAAAAATACTTATTCCACTTGCGAAGAACAGTTTCAGTGCCACCGATATATGGTGGATAAAAATACGGAACGATGACATCGATATTTTTCATGCTGCTACTCCTGACAAATATATTTGTTCAATCGCATCAACCATATTCATAACATCGTATTTCTTCGCAAATAATCGATAACTCGCCTGTGAGTATTCTGGCTCATGATTGATCACCCTTCGAAAAGCTGCTACCAATTGAGCGTCGTCGGCAATGATTTCATCCGTCAGTAAAACTCCATTGTCATCGACCAATTCCTTATGACCGATCACATCAGTTATAATCAGCGGCATCTTCTCGGAAATGGCTTCAAGAACTGAGAACGGCTGACCTTCGTATCTTGAGGTGGAAATAAAGATATCCGACTTCTCTAGGTAGGTATAAGGATTAGTGCGGAAGCCCACGAACTGAATCTTATCTTCCAGACCTAATCGAACGACTTCGGCTCGACACTCATTGAGCATCGGTCCATCACCGACCCAGATGAAGCGACTATCGGGAATAGCTTGATGATTTTTTGTGCAATCTTGATGAACAACTGCGGATTCTTCTGAAAGTCACATCTGGCGACATTAACGAAATCAATATTTGCATGTGAGATCTTCTCATATTCGTGAAACGGTACGCCATTATTAATGACGACCGATTGCGATTGCTTAACAAGTTTGTTGGTGAGGGCGTAGTCTTCTTCATCAGCTGAAACATGAATGACCTTGGTAAAGAAATGACTCATGAATTTTTCAGCAATCTTCAATAAAACATTCTTCAGCCACCCACGATCGACTTCTGAAAAATACGCGTGTGGCGTGAAGACAACTGGTATTTCATCGTGATAACACAGCTTATAAACCACCATAGCGATACCGGCAATCGTGCTGTGGGCGTGGACCAACTGAATATTTTTTTCAATGATCAGCTTGTGCAGACACTTCATGAGCGACAAATATCTGAAGGGATGCTTCGGAAATGCCGAAAGACGATCATCTACTAGATACTTATTCGGTATCTCTGCGCCACGCTTAGAACTGACTAATGTGGTCATTTCAATATCTTTAGTGTCATCAAATTGATTTAAATAATCGACTTGACGCTTAACGCCACCGCCATACGCTTCACAGATCTCTAAGACTTTCATATCATCACCTCATTAATAAGCTCCATTGGGTTTGAAAAACAAACTAATAGTTCGAATAAAGATATATAAATCAAATAAGAGACTACGACGATTGATATATTCCAAATCCAGTCGCACCATTTCTTCAAAACTGACATTGCTACGACCACATACCTGCCATAACCCTGTACATCCCGGTTTGACATCTAGCCTTTGAAGGTCATAATTGTCATACTTCTCAACTTCATCTGGAAGTGGTGGCCGTGGACCTACAAGACTCATTTCTCCAAGTACTACATTCATTAGCTGTGGTAATTCGTCCAGGCTATACCTTCGGATAAAGTGGCCTACTCTAGTAACTCTTGGATCATGCTTTATTTTGAACATTGCTCCTGAAATTTCATTTTGAGATTTTAACTTATCAATTTGCTTGTCTGCATTAATACACATTGAACGAAACTTGAACATTTCAAACGGCTTTTGTAATTTACCTATTCTTATTTGTTCGTAAAAAACCGGTCCGTGTGGATCATCAAGTTTGATGGCAATTGCTAATGTCAAAAACAAAGGTGACAGTAATATCAATCCCATTAGACTGGCAAAAAAATCAAACTTCGTTTAATGATTCGATATACATAACGATGTTGTTGATAAACAACATCTACCGAATTCTTCCAATATTCCATATAAAGGGCCCCTTTGAATCTCCCACAATTCAAATGACCTGATACCCTTACTTCTTCTCCGCACCGTAATATTCGCCGCCATAATAAACTGACTTCTGAACCGTTACTCGATTCAAAATGGCTCCAATAATATGGGCATGGACCAATTCCAACGATTCTCTAGCGTGTCGTACGCCTGCCTTCATGGCAATACCTTGCGGCACGACCATCACTACTCCATCAACTAC
This sequence comes from Companilactobacillus nodensis DSM 19682 = JCM 14932 = NBRC 107160, assembly GCF_000615905.1. Taxonomy (GTDB): domain Bacteria; phylum Bacillota; class Bacilli; order Lactobacillales; family Lactobacillaceae; genus Companilactobacillus; species Companilactobacillus nodensis. Next base: position 7,595 of record NZ_BAMN01000020.1, on the reverse strand, counting down.
TGTTGCCAAGACCTGTGTATCAGTGACGGTATTGACGGGCGGTGCATCCAAGACCAACATGTCAAACTTCGATTCCAATTCCTTGATCAAGTCCTTAACTCTGACACTTCCCAGCAACTCAGATGGATTGGGTGGAATCGGTCCACTCGGGATGATATATAAGTTCCTGACTAATGCTGGTTGTAAAATTTCATCCAGTTTGGCATTTCCTAACAAATAATTCGAAAGTCCAACTTTGTTATCCAAACCAAATGTCTTGTGAATCGTCGGTCGGCGAAGATCTGCATCGATCAAAACCACCTTCGAACCTTGATTAGCGCACGTTACAGCAAAATTATTGCTGACTGTTGACTTGCCTTCTGATGGCTCTGAAGAGGTGAAGACGATCGACTTGATCTTTTTATCTACCGCCGTGAACTGAATATTCGTACGGATGGTACGAAATTGTTCCGCGACAACATCTTGGGGATGGTTATAAGTTATCAAGTTGACTCCATGTTTCTGGCTAGTAGAATCAAGCTTGTTTTTTTTCATACCAAACATCATCAAACCCTCCGATCACTAGGATTAGAACTACGAACGCCACTTGTTGAACCGATACCAGACACTTCTTCAAACGACTTCTTGCTGATCTCGTTGATCTGGCCCAAGTTGACCCAGCCCATATCTTCAGTTAAGAAGCTCTCATTGATTACGGTCTTATCAGTAGCTTCACGGATCAGTGCTAGAGCAATTCCTAGAATCAATCCGACGATCAGACCACCGATCAAACTCAATGTCTTCCTAGGACTATATGGCGTTCTACTTGGTGAAGCCTTCGAGACGATCGACACATTGTTGATACTCATAATCTTGCCGACCTTCTTCTTAAAAACATCAGCCGTCATATTTGCGATAGCCGCCGCTGTATTCGGATCTGTCGCCTTAGCAGTCACCGAGAATACTTGTGAATTCTGCTGATTGCTAATCGAGATCGACTTCTGAAGTGCCAACTCCGAACCCGGATAACCTGGATAGTTCTGGACTTCTTGATTAACATCATCCAAGACTGTTGGACTGGTGATAATATCCTTGTAAGTACTGATCATCTGAACATCTGCTTGAACCTGCTGAAACTGTGCTGCCTGTAATTCGTCTGACATCTTACGATTAACTAGGATTTCAGTCGTCGATTCATACTTGGGATTCAGGACAAAGAAGGTAACGAATCCCGTCGCAAATACCGTGATTAAAGTTGTCATAATAATCATTTTCATATGCTTACGAAGTATGCCGAGAATCTCGATCATACTAGTCGTGTTAGCCATTTGCTCTGATTTCACAGTCGTCCTCCCGTACACATTTTCACTGCAAGATCTAGATTTGTGTCTATCTTGTAGTTATGCCAAATCATAGACCATGTTTAGACAGGTTAGATAATATTTAGAACCAATCTTACGATTCGTCTAGTTTGTGAAATTAGACAAAAAAATAGCACTTAGACCGAAGTCTAAATGCTATTGAGACTGTATGGGATTATCTCCCCTAGATTGTTCATTAACTTGTAATAAAAGATTGCTAGACCAACGAAAATCACTATTGTTGTCAGAACAAGGTCGACCAACCGCTGATTGCGAAATCTTCTTCCCATCGCAATAACAGCCTGCGGTACAGCAATGATCGAATAGATAGCAAAGTAGTCTGCCATTCTAATGATCAGCTGTGACTTAGAGCCAACGATATAGAGCACTGCACCAATAGCCGTCATAAAAATAGTGAATGCGGCTGACTTATCATGCAAGATATCAGTCAAAAAGATTGCGGAACAGACCATCACTAATAAGAATATTCCTAACAATAACGTTCCGCCACCAGATATCAAAACTGCATCAGTGTACATCTGATAATGATCGAATAATTGTGAAAAGTTGCTCAACAGACTGTTCAAGAATAAGTTGGACAAGGCTGCCACAATTATCATCAAACTAAAGGTCAACTTGGACTTCTTAATGTACCAAATCAAAAATCCCACGATGCAAAAATAGCCGTACTGTGAATACCAACAGCCATCGTGAATAATACGATCGACCCAACAAAGTGATGACGATATAACAAAGCCATCGCCAACATGACCATTGAAATAGCCAGCATCTGCCGCTGAATGTTGAAACTCTCAAAGTAAAAGTAGAACGTGATATAAATGTAAATACTTAGAAACATCAGATTCTCATCACCGCTGAATAATTCGACAGCCTTGAGAATGCAGAACACTGTAGCCAATGATAAGACGAACAAAAAAACATGATAATTACCATTAGTTAAGTGATTGATCAACCCACTGACTGCAGAATAAACTAGCGTACCATTACCATTGAAGTTCGAGTTCTGTGCCAAATAAAAGCTGACATACTGCGGTGTATCAGTTCCCACAATGCTAGAGCGTAGTCCAAGTAACAAGGTCAAATGAATCAATATCAACCAAAAGTACGCTCGCCGGTCTTTGTAATAGCTGTTAGTAAATAAACTATAAATTAAAAAAATTGCTAAATTAATCGAGTAAAAAATCATTGTTCTTACCCCACAAATATCTTTGTGAACAAGAATAACTCATTTGTTTAAACATTTCTATTTTAGTGCATTAAATTGCTTATTCAATCCGCACCAAACAATCGACGCGTTCCATTAGCCAATTTTACGGCTAACCAATTCATGAACTTAGCCAAGAACAATTGCCGAATCAAATCGATCACGGTACAGACGATATAAATAATTATTGAAACCACAATGCCCATACCAACCGAACTCACTAATGTCTTGTATTGAGCATTATTAACTGCCGTCCACAGTAGCGAACGGATCACCACATTATCGTGAATCAAATATACGCCTAACGTTCCCGATGCAACGATATTAATGAAGCGACTGCTGCCAAGATTCCAATTCTTGCCTAATAAGAACAATGAACATGACATTAATACAATCGGAAGTTTGTTCTGGAAAAGGAAGAAGATCACATGATCCATGAAGAACTGATTACTTCGACCCAAAAGATTAAAGTCCGTTACTAGCAACAAAGTAATAGCTACCGTGCCATAAAATAACCATCGTAAAGTTGACACACTAAGATGCAAATCGTAGCTTCGAAAGAATCCCGCTAACAAGTACAAATAGATAAACCAGGCAAAGTCACTGTAACCAGCTAGTTTCAAAGTTGAAAATGTGGGAATTATTACCCAGATAAGAGTTAAGAATAGCAATAAGTATATGTACATTTGCTTTGAAATATTATGAATTAAAATATTCAGGAATGGTGACATACAGAGCATGAACAAGAACGCATTGACGAACCAATACTCCAATGGAATCGGAAACCACAAGTGAATAATATTGGTATGAGTTAGTGTCGGATTACTGCGGTCAAAGAACCAAAATATTGCTAGAACCGCATACGAATAAAATATCGTCTCCAGCAATAGTCGATAGACTCGCTCCAACTTAAAAGTCTTGGTAACCAAAAAATACGCGCTGATCAAGACAAAAATATTCACACCAACTTTTCCAAAGGTAGTGACCAGGTTGATTCCCACCTTCTGCCACGAAAAGGTCCCCTCATAAAACGTGCCATGAATCCCATAATGATGCAAAACAATAAGGAACATGCTGATGATCCTCAGTAATTCAAAATTAGACTGTCGTTGTTTCATAATTCATCCCCCATACGTGTAATTATAAAATCAAAAAAGCGACTCTGCAATCGTGCAAAGCCGCCCTTAATATTCAAATGTAAATTAACTAAGTACACCGTTACGATCATCACGCAAATCAGACAACTCGTCGATGACCTTCTGAAATCTATCTTCAGGGATACGTCGGTCTCCTGCTTCATACTTCAAGAACCTATCTAATGGTAGATTAAGAATTGCAGCAGCCTCTTTTTGTGACAAATTAAGTTCACGTTCCAATTTGATTATCTCCATCGACAAGTCAAATTGCTTAGATCCCATTGCTCTCTTCAAATATTCATTGTCTGCAAATATTGAGGAAGTTGAAAAATCATTTGCTCTCAATTGAAACATCCTTTCAAGTCGCATATTCAATTCAATGGCTCCGTATACAATGGTAACATTTTGAATTGTAAAGTTCATTTACATTGGGTGTACAAATTGGAAAGTTTTAATTTCGATTATTCTTAACGGTTTTTAGCTTGTTCAATTTCTCGTAATCTTGTTTAGATAAGCAACTATCATCTAATTTACCTGTTGACTTAGGGATTTTTACAGCTTCAGGCTTGTCATTCACTGAATTAGCATTATCTGTAGATGCTGGCTTATCAGGATAGAACACCGAATCAGCAAGTACCTCTCGATCAGGGTTCTTACATCTTCGACAACTCTTGCGGAACTTATGGAAATGAACCTCATACTTCACGTAGTCATTGTCATCCAAGAACAACATAACGATGTATCTGTTTCTGATCCACTTAGGCATATACCACCTATAACGGTAGTTCTTACCCATATCTTCAAATTCAAGTCTTAGAACGGGATGTTTCTTACCAGCATTGGCCTTCATCACACTTCTGCGTTCCTTATTAGCTTCTTTAGGATTATCCTTTGTGGTCTTGATAATATGATCTTCCCCAGATAAGTAATCCAATAGATATGGTTGAAATGCCCAAAGCTCTGCAACTTCGTGGGCCTTGACGATTCTCTTGTTAATAAAATTACCATCAATCAAATAGGGATATTTAATATTCTTTCCACTAATAGAGTTCCTACAGAATTGTTTAAAACCATTCTCACTACTATCAAAATGATTTTCCAAAATCAAATGATCATCACTGTTGTTAGTAACCATAACTTCATAACCATGGGTCTTATAACTTGGCTCTTGGCATCACTCAAAGAAACACCTAAATCAGAATCCTTAGACTCTCTAAATGAAAACACTGCTCCCGCAAAACCTATGGCGGTTACTAGTACATTCGCCCAATCAGCAATATTACCCCAGTCCATACGCAATTCCCCCAGAATTAACTTGTAATTTATACAAATAATTATAGGACAATGTTAGTAGCAATTGTATGCTTTATATTTAAAACAGGGCATAGCTGCCGTTACGATAGATAAAAAAAGAAGTACATATTATAATATACTTCTATACAATTCATCCCACAAAAATAGTACCTAACCATATATCTTCAATACATCATTAAATAACTCTGGTCGATCCCTATTAAATCCCATTGCTATTAATACTAATTTAAAATCGACTGATTCTGTCTTAATCTTACCTACATACTCTTTAAATAAACCTTCAACACCATCAAACAACAATTGACAATCTTCTTTCGAAAGATAGAAACGCATCATTGTCAATAAAACATATAAATTGGCCTTAGGAGAAGATAAATCAGTATCCAAATACTTCTCAAGTGTTCTAATCTTAGGACGCCTCATCAAAACATGATTATAAAGTATCTCCTCATGTGCGCAGACATTTCTAAAATCATTAGTAATCTTCAATATTCCTTCAATATCTTGACCTTGTAAATGTATCAACTGGTTATTTAGCTGTCTTCCACTATCATTAAAATACTTACTAAAGTCTTCAGCAATAGAATTTTTTAACTGGTCATCCAAACAAACATAGAAATGATTAATATTTCCTAAAGTTAAGATATTCACCAGTACCCACAATGGTACTGTTCCATACTCAGTCAAGTAGTGGTTTATAGATTTATCCTTACTTTTACGTGATATCGTATTTGAAAGTGTTGCTATATTTCTTGCAACATTTAAAGTCTGACCAGAATCATTCGTATAATTATTAAGATTAAAATATGGATTCGTCTGACCCTTAAACTTTTCGCTGAAACGATAAGATATTGTTGTTTTTAAAGCACTTTCTATCTTAAGAAGATATTTTAAACATATATTTCGCAAATCACGATCAAAGAAATACAATGATGAAACTTCATTAAATGTAGTACCATTTTTAAATATTTCAGGTTTAACTATTGAGCCCGTCACAGGATCCCTTTCCAAGAAGATATCCTTATAACCATTAATAACACTATAATAATTTTCTAGTTCTAATATTTTAATAACTTTAGAAGCTTGATATCCTTTAGGAATATCCATGCCACGTTCACGCAATATTTTAAGTTGCTGATTATAAGATTTGAATGGCTTCGGCTCAATCATTTGTTTTAATCCTTCCTGAGAAAAAAAATAGTCTGGAACCCGTAGGCACTCCAGACTTGATCTTATATCCTTAATTCTAAAGCATTAATTTAATAAGTCAATTATTTTTATCTTTCTTCCAATAAACATATTTCCATAAAAAACGACAATATTCGGCAATTTATTAACAATCATAAAAAAAAGCGCCCTGCAAATGCAGAAGCGCTAATACAATATCAAAAATTAATATGCTGAGCTAGTTGTTGTAGCAGCTGGTACATATTGAATAGTACCAGTCTTAGCATTATTCAAATCTAGACTCTTACGTAGAACGTTAGTTTCACGTTGCAATTCACTCTTAGTTACGACTTGTAGGTTCTCGCCGTTAACTTTCTTAGCTGTACCTTGTAAGTGATCTTCAGTAACATCCTTAGTTGCATCACGGTAGTCAGTACCGATTGTCTTCAAGTTATCAAATGTTAGATCAGTTAGAACTTGGTCAGTTAATGAATCGATGAAGTCTTGGTTCAACAATGTTGAAATTGAACCTGATTGTTTAACAATAGCTGTCAAGACGTCACGTTGACGATTTTGACGACCGTAGTCACCATCAAGTTTGTCATTGCTCATACCAGCGTATGCCAATGCTTTGTTACCATTCATATGTGTCTTAACACCCTTAGTGAAGTTATATCCACCGAAGCTGAATGATAATGTAGGTGTAACATCAACTCCGCCTACTTCATTGATAACTTTGTTCAAGCCACCAACGTTAAGTAACATGTAGAAGTCGATAGGAACATTTAACATGCTTTGAACAGTTTTAACACTTGTTCCAGCTTGTCCTAATTCATAAGCCTTGTTAAGTGGAGCTGGTGATTCACTCTTGTATCCAGGAATGTTTACAGCTGTTTCCCCAGAAACACTAGCTACAGTTGACTTGTTAGTCTTAGGATTGATAGTAACAACCATCATACTGTTTGTGTGTCCCTTGTAATCTCTTGTCAATTTAGCAGAACCTGTATCAGTACCCATGATCAAGATTGAGATAGGTCTCTTTGAGCTAAGCTTATTACCAACATCATGTGCGCTTACGCCAGATGATTGGAATGAGCTGTTAACTGATTCTTTAACGCTACGATACTTTGACATACCCATAGCAGCTCCGCCGAAGACGAACAACAAAAGAAATGCAATAAGCAAAGTTCTTAAGTTGCGGTTCTTGTGGCTCTTATGTCTATTTTGCATATGTTTTCCCCCTAATATGATCCAAAAATCATATTCTTCATAAAATACGACTTTTGAAATTGAATTATAAATTCATATCTCCATTATACGATTTTATTACGGTTTTTATACCGTTTATGAAGAATTTAATATATTTTTTATCCGCCTCCTTTGATTGACAAAACACGTATAAAAATCATCCTT
>NZ_BAMN01000021.1 GCF_000615905.1 Companilactobacillus nodensis DSM 19682 = JCM 14932 = NBRC 107160 | reverse complement strand
CGCGCTTACAAAGGACAACACCCTACGCTTACTACGATTAATAATTGCACCAACTGCGTTGGCACCATCATTAATCTACGTAATGCTCAGGCGTTACCGTCCCTTGACGCGCTCTATCACAATACAAGGAGCAAGAACCATGGAAAACTGGCTAACTAAACGTGCAAAACTAGACCCAAACAAAACGGCTCTAATCATTGAACATTCAGATTTTACATTTAGTGAACTGAATTCCACCGTTCAGCTCTGTGCCAAAAAACTCCACAACTATATTCACCAAGGAGAACGTGCGGCACTATTTATCAGTAATTCCTTCAATGGCTATATTGCTATTTTAGCGCTACAACAAATCGGTGCCGAAATTGTTTTCTTAAATTCCAGATTGTCTAGTGATGAACTGCAATTTCAGATCAATGATTCCGCTGCTAAAATTTGTCTAGTGGATGATTCGAGTGACTACCACAATATTAATTCAGTTGATACTAACAAATTTCTTCTATCTGATATTTTGAGTATGAAACCTGATAAAAGTTTCAAACCAGTCGAAGAATTCGACAATGATGATGTAACTTCGATCATGTATACCTCTGGAACATCTGGACGACCAAAAGGAGTCTTGCAGACATTCGGCAACCACTTCTACTCTGCAATCGGAACCTCTTTGAATCTCGGAATCAATGACAAAGACTCTTGGGTTTTGACCGTACCACTGTTTCATATCTCTGGATTTTCGATCATGATGCGTTCTTTGATCTACGGAATTCCCGTGTACTTGATTACCGATTTCAACGAAGAATATATCAACAAAGTTCTAGCCAATGAACGAGCAACTATCATTTCGCTGGTTCCGACGATGCTCAAACGTCTACTCAATAATCTGCCAACTGGTAAGCACTACAATGATCATTTCAAATGTGTCTTCTTAGGTGGTGGGCCGATCGACAACTGGACCTTACTTCGATGTGACATGCTAAACATCCCCGTCATCCAATCATATGGGATGACAGAGACTGCTTCAAATGTCGTTGCATTGAACTTCCGTGATGCCGATAGAAAAGTCGGTTCATCTGGTCAACCGTTGTTCCCTGTCAATCTACGGATCAGTAATTCTGACAGCGAGGGTGTCGGTGATATTGAGATCAAAGCTCCCAACGTTGCCAAAGGATATTTGAACCGTCAGGATTTATTCGACAAAAAAACAACCGCTGACGGGTTTTACAAAACTGGCGACATCGGTTATTTAGATGATGAGAATTTTCTCTATGTTAAAGGCCGCAAAGATGACATGATCATCTCTGGTGGTGAAAATATTTATCCTGAAGAAATTGAGAATATCTATAGTAAGCTTTCTGGTATAGAAAACATCTTCGTTATTGGAATTCCTAATGACGATTGGGGCGAAGTTCCTGTTGCTACGTGATGCTAGCTGACGATGCCTATCTGACAGGTGAAGACCTAATTGGATTCGGACGTGAAAAGATGGCACACTACAAAGTTCCTAAGGAATTCCGTCTGGTTAAAGGTGTTCCTAGAACCGCTAGTGGCAAAGTATTACGTCGCAAATTTGGTGACATTAAATATAAGCAGATATAAATAAAGAGACTTCACTTTTGTGAAATCTCTTTTTATTTTTATTATTCTAGATTGACAACAAAACTATTTATACTTTTCAATACAAATAATACTCAAAGAAATTAGCAATCTTATCCATCAAACGTGTTTCTACCAAGTGCTTAGCCTTATATCCCGTGATAAAGGCAACCTGCTCTGCATAATCTTGTCCCTGAATACTATCGAAGAAATTCTTCGACTGTGAATAAGGAATCCGTTCATCATCAGTTCCGTGCCAGAACAGCAATGGACGATTGTTGATAGTCTCTGGATAATTACTCAAGTCATAATCATCGATCCAGCTCGTCAGACTCTTCATATCCTTAGGAATATAAAGATTATGCTGCTTAGCTGAATCACGTACTAACTTGGCATATGCTCCCAGATTCGGCGTACCCATAATAATGGTGGCTGCAGTAATCTCTGGATGTTGTGTCAGCAAGGCACCGGTTGTCATTCCGCCCATCGAATATCCACCAACACCAATTTTTTCATCCAATACCAAATCACGTTTCAAATAAAAGTCTTTGATCAAATCAAATTCAGCCAGGTTTCCCTGAATACTATTCCAAAATGTAAATGACGGGATCGATGATACATCGTGACGACGTTGCCCATGATTCATCGCATCCGGAAGAACAACTCGAATTTTCTTTTTGGCCAGTTTTCTGGCTTGTGTTAAGACTAATTCCTTATCAGATCTCCAACCATGATAAAAAACTACCAACGGAACTTTGCTATAACGATATTCCTCTTCCACGACTTCCAGTATTGGCACATCCTGCAACATCCTTCGATAAATTTTTACCATAATTATCACCTCATATTCATCTTACTTGATTCAGAGCACAAAAAAAAGATTGAGCACGTAGTCTCAACCTTAATATTAATATCTATTCGAACGATTAAAGGATTGATTTATCTTGAAAATCAGTTCATCAACATCTCGTTCGTTTATATGATCTGTTTTTTCATCGTATTCAATTAAATCTCTTCGAAAATCCAGTAATGCCGGCTCAAAATCACTATTCTCAAAGCGATCAAGGTATTGCATAACTATGCCTATCAGATTTCTCTCAGAAAGCATATTGAATTCCCCAACAGATTCTTCAATTGTCTGAATAACTTCTTTGCGGTCCATTTTGAGTTCTCTCATTTCCTCCAAGGTATTCCCCGCCTTTCTATTTAGAAATATTGAACTTCCCCTGTATCTCATTGCGCAGAACTTGTTGTAAAGCTCATGAAGACATTATCTAACATTTTTTATCGGTATGGAATTCACTTTTATATAATAAAATTATATTGAATTGACTTATGCCCGTCATATTAGGGTTTCGGACATACCTAAACGGGATGAAATTTCTTTTGGCATGCTTATGAACATTTTCGGTCGATTTCGAACAATTTTTGGATAATTAAATTTGTTATTATTGAAATATTTATTAAATCATATAGATATTATAGTATTTGCGCTATATATAAAGATGTTTATACGGGCGGGGATGTATAAACAAAATAACGCAAGTTATTTATCAAAAGTGGTACTCCTTCTCAACTGCTTATAGATCAGGGTTTGTGGTAGGCTCTGATCTTATTCTCGCAATGGGGGTAGAGACTCGTGGTAGGTCTCTGCCTCTTTTTGTAGAGAGTGGAGAAAAGCGATTAACTCTTGAGCATTAGCCTAAGATGAGAATTGATGCGGTTTGTGCATCCTTTCTTATCTTAGGCTAAGCGCAGGGAGTTGCTTTTCGCAACTCGTTTTAGAGCGTGTCCAAAGACGGTAACCTTCGAGCATCACATAGATTAGTGAATTTACCACGCAGTAGTGAAGTCGCTAATCGTAGTGAGCGGAGGAGGTTGTCTTTGGTAAACGCGTTTAGAGAGTGGAGAAAAGCAACTCGTTTCAAACAGAAAAATTCAAATTCAAAAGCCCCTCACAAATGTGAAGGGCTTTTTCAATACAAAAATTTATTTTTTAATCATTATTAGAATCGTCCATGTCTCGTTCAATATCCATTCCATATAGATTATTGACCGGTGCATCCTTAGGTGCTGGATGGACTACTAAAATTGTCGTGGCACCTTTACTGCTGACATAACCGACAAAGCTTGTCACTTCTTCAACATAGTAAGGCAAGCCATCTGAATGAATAATATATTGACCAGCAACTGGCATGTTTTCAACAAAAACCTTATTCATCCGAATGTAGTCATCCCCGTCATGCAGAACGATTAGTACTTTATACATTTTAATGTTACCCCTCCTTTTTTAATACCTATACAAAAGTTGTAACATACCAAGCACATAGATTGATAGTAAATTACTTATGCTTTATCAGACGAGCACGATAAACTTCTGGTATTTGATCGATTTTTTGTATCAATTCAATACTATTCTCAGCATTCAAATCATCTACATCAATAATTGTATATGCGGTATCCTTCTTGGCAGCATTCGACATGCTGGCAATATTAACATTCAACTGTGCCAAAATCGTTGTGATCTGACCGACCATGTTAGGGACGTTCTTATGAATAACCGTGAAACGATACGGTGCCTCGAATGGAACTTTCATTGCTGGAAGATTGACCGATTGAACAGTATCGCCAGTTTCTAGGTAGCGCATCACTGTATTAGCAGCCTGAGTCGCACCATTTGATTCTGCCTCTAGTGTTGAGCCACCAATATGCGGTGTTACGATAACATTTTCTTGATCAGCGATAATCGGCTCACCGAAGTCGGTCACATAATACTTGAGTTTTTTATCTAGAACCGCTTCTAAAGCAGCTTCATTATCTACGATCCCTAATCTCGAATAATTGAACAGAATAGAATTCTGCTTCATAGCTTCAATCACATTACGATCGATCAACTTGTAAGTCTCATCATTCTTAGGTACGTGAACTGTTACATAGTCAGCATTCTTGACTGCCTGCTTGATCGTATTCGAACGGTCAACGTGATTGTTGATATTCCAAGCAGCGTCAGTCGATAAGTATGGATCATAGCCGATAACATTCATACCGAGTTCTAGCGCCGCTTCAGCGACTAATGAACCAACGTGACCCAAGCCGATAACGGCCAATTTTTTACCCATCAATTCTGTTCCGTTAAACTTTGTCTTGTCAGCCTCAGTACGTTTTGAAACATCTGCACCAACATGATTATTTGAATAAGCATTGGCCGCAAAAATATTTCTTGAAGCTGAGATCATCAGTGAAATAACCAATTCTTTGACTGCATTTGCATTGCTTCCGGGAGTATTGAAGACGGCAATTCCTGCTTCAGTTGCACGATGGATTGGAACATTATTTGTCCCCGCACCAGCACGAACGATCGTCTTGAGCGACTGTGGGAACTCCGCATCACGAAGATTAACCGAACGAATCAGATATGCATCCGGATCATCGGTTTGATTGATTTTGAAATTATCATTAAAGGTATCGAGTCCACTTTGGGCAATAGCATTGAATGTTTTTACTTGGTAAGTCATATTAATTTTCCTCCAGATGTTTTGCTTCGAATTCTTCCAAGAAATCTGTTAGAGCAACCACGCCTTCCATTGGCATGGCGTTGTACAAGCTGGCACGCATACCACCAACTAGACGATGACCCTTGATATTCACTAGTCCACGGTCACTAGCTTGGGCGATAAGCTCTTGATCAAGCTCTTTGTTACCAGTAACAAACGGAATATTAGTCAGTGAACGGTCTGCTGGTTTGATAAGGTTATTGAACATTTTTGACTGATCCAAGAATTGATACAGTTGATTTGATTTTTGACGGTTGATCTTTTCCATTTCAGCGATACCACCAATATCCTTAAGCCATTTCAACGTCAATCCCGCAGCATAGATAGCGAAAACTGGCGGCGTATTGAGCATCGAATTCTTGTTAGCAAGTAACTGATAATCCAACATACTTGGCAATGGCTTCTTACCGATCAGATCTTCTCTGACAATAACGACCGTCAATCCGGCAATACCCAAGTTCTTCTGAGCTCCAGCATAGATTGCACCGAAATCTTCAACATTATACTGTTGTGCCAAGAAGTTCGATGACATATCTCCCACCAAAACATTTTTAGTTTTTGGTAATTTACTAAATGCAGTTCCTTCTATTGTGTTATTAGTGGTTAAATGAATATAGTCATAACGATTATCGTCATCTGTATATTCAGGTAACTGATGATAATCATTATTCTTAGATGTCGCTACAGTCGTAACTTCAGTTCCAATTTTTTCAGCCTCTTCACCAGCACGAGTTGACCAATGTCCAGTATCGATTAAGCCTATATGATTGTATTGAGTGGCCAAATTCATTGGTAGAGCAGTGAATTGAAGTGTTGCTCCACCTTGCAAGAAGAGAATCTTATAGTTATCAGGAATATTCATCAATTCTCTCAGGTCATTTTTGGCATCAGCAATAACGTTGTCGAATAAGTCTGAACGATGGGAGATCTCCATAACGCTCATACCCGAATTTTGAAATGAAGGAATATCTTCCTTGATTTGAGCTAAGACTGGCTTAGGCAACATGGCTGGACCAGCTGAAAAATTGTAAACTGTCATCTTTATTTCCACCTTTGTTTTAGATTAAAAAAATAGGAACCCTCACGAAGATGTGAGAGTTCCCAAACAAAAGTCTGAATTAGTGCCCTCACAGCTTCAAAAAATCTTGAATCCATGAGGGTTAAACGAAAAGTTTAATAGGCCTACATGGATAACCGTGTAGACAAGGAGGAGCTTATTAAGCTAAAATGTAATTGTTTCATCATAATTAAAATACCTCCAATAAACTTAAGGACACTTTAACAATTTAACCAGAGAAAGTCAATTAGAAGGAGAAAAAAATGACAGAATTTTATTTCATCAGACACGGACAAACAGAAGCAAACGCCGAGGACATCAAGCAAGGTACTATCAATACCGAGATAAGTAACCTCAATGATACCGGTAAGAGTCAGATTAAAAAATTGCACGAAGTCTTTAATATTAGCTTCGCCGATGAATTAATTCACAGCCCTCTTAATAGAACCATTGAATCTGCTCAAATATTAAACGAGGGCTATAATTTGCCGATGTCCACTGACGAACGTCTACTCGAAATTTCTTATGGCGAGTGGGATGGACGAAAAAATTCTGAACTACGTGAAAAATATCCACGTTACTTTGACAAATACCTTCAAGACGTTCTACCCGATTATATTGAAGTTGCTACAAAGGGAGAAACTTTCCCCCAAGTAGTCGCACGTGTTAAGTCCTTCTTATTGGAAAAAACACTTAATACACCTGATAAAAAATACATTGTAGTTACACACGGATTTACAACTAAAGCCGCAGCGCTGGGCGTGGTTGAACCGCAAAATCCGATGACACTTCCCGAACCGAACAACGCTAGTGTTACTAAAATCGTAACATTGGCGAGAACACAGGAAATGTATCTGGAATACTACAATCGAGAGTTTAAGTTCTAGAGAGTGGAAGAAACCGGTAGATTCTGAGCACTGCCTAAGATAGCGAAGGTGCCAACGTAGTTGGTGCATTTGTTATCTGTAGCAGGCGCAGGAATCTGGCTTCTGCAACTCGTTTTAGAACCTGGAAAAAGCTAGTGAGTCCGTTTTGATTTTTGAGTTCCGAAAGCCGGCGTTCTCCACTCTCTCACAAAATCAGGAGTAAATCATGCAAAATAAAAGAAACCTAATATCAAATAGAATCGTGATCAAAGTCGGTACTAGCACTTTGATCCACCAAAACAGCAAAGTTCGTTTGGCAGTTATCGACAAACTGGCTCACGTTATGAGTACCTTAAAAAAAGATGGTAAAGATGTTATCTTAGTTTCATCCGGTGCCATCGGAGTTGGAATGGGTGTCCTCCACTTAGACAGCCGTCCAGTAAAGATTTCTCAACAACAAGCTGTTGCCGCAATCGGACAAGCTGAGCTAATTCAAATTTACAATGAGGCACTTCACAAATACGGTATGTGTGCGGCACAAATGTTGATCACTAAGGACGTAATCGACTATCCTGAAAGTCATACAAATGTTATGAACAATTTCCAAGCATTACTCAGTATGCCTAACGCGATTCCTATCGTTAACGAAAACGATGCTATCACCGTTTCTGAATTGGATCACTTAACAAAATTCGGTGATAACGATCAGCTCTCTGCTATCGTAACTAACCTGGTCGACGCAGATTTGTTAATAATGTTATCCGATATTGACGGCTTCTATACAGCTAATCCGCTCAAAGTTCCCGATGCCAAGTTGATTGATCGAGTTAAAACCATTGGTCCAGATATCATTGCCGCAGCTGGTGGTCACGGTACAAAGTTCGGTACGGGTGGTATGACAACCAAATTAAAGGCTGCCGAAAGAATTTTGAAACACAATCAACAGATGGTTCTCGCAAATGGTAAAGATCCAGATATTATTTTTAATATTTTATCCGGCGACATGGTTGGAACATTGTTCACAAAAATCTAGGAGGTCTTATCATGATTGATTTGATTGAAATGGGTAAAAAAGCTCAAAGTGCCTCATTCGACTTGGGACAACTTGGAACTAATGAAAAAAATAATGCACTATTAAAAATGGCTGATTCTTTAATCGCTAACACAAAAAATATTATCATCGAGAATAAAAAAGATATTGAAAACGCCAAGAATAATGGTATCGCTAAAGCCATGATCGACCGTTTAATGCTTGATGAAGATCGAATCTTGGGTATGGCTGAGGGACTAAGGCAGGTCGTTGCCCTACCCGATCCTATTGGCAGAATTGACCGTGGCTGGACAACAACTGCTGGATTAGATATCGTTCAAGAACGAGTTCCACTTGGCGTTATCGGTATGATCTACGAAGCCCGTCCTAACGTCACTGTTGACGCGGCCGGTCTATGTTTCAAGCTGGTAATGCCGTTATCTTACGTGGTGGAAAGGAAGCCATCAACTCAAATATTGTCTTGGCTGATACATTACGTAATGCTCTAAAGGAAATTGGTATAACTGAAAATGCCGTCCAACTAGTTTCTGATACTAGCCATGAAATAGCCAATGAAATGATGCAGCTAACTGACTACATCGACGTCTTGATTCCTCGTGGATCTGGCAAGTTCATTAAGATGGTCGTAAACAAAGCCAAAGTTCCAATCATTGAAACTGGTGCTGGTAATTGTCATATTTATGTGGATAAAGATGCTGATCTGGATAAGGCTTTGCCAATTATTATCAATGCCAAAGTCCAACGTCCTTCTGTCTGTAATGCCGCTGAAAAAGTGGTTTTACACAAAGACATCGCTGAAAAATTTCTACCAAAATTATATCAGGCTCTAAAGGATAATAACGTGCAAGTCCGCGGTGATGAACGTGCTGTTAAAATTGTTTCAGACATAATTCCCGCTACTGAAGACGATTGGTATACTGAATACAACGACTATATCATCGCTGTAAAAGTTGTCGATAATCTCGATGAAGCTATTAAACATATCAACAAATACAATACTAAACATAGTGAATCAATCATTACTGAGAACTACGCTGCCAGTCGTCAATTCATGAAACAAATTGATGCTGCAGTCGTATATGCCAACGCTTCAACAAGATTTACCGATGGTAATGAATTCGGCTTCGGTGCTGAAATTGGAATCAGCACTCAAAAGCTACACGCCAGAGGTCCTATGGGAGCCAACGAATTAACTACAACCAAGTATTTGGTACAAGGCGATGGACAAATCAGAGAGTGAAATAATCCCGAGAGATTCTGAGCATTGCATAGAATTACATGGGTGGTACGAAGTAACGCATCTGCAATTCGTAGCAAGCACAAGAATCTGGATTATGTAACCCGTTTAATCAGAGAGTGAAATATATTCATAATTTAGAAAACCTATGTTATATTATGAGTGTACAAAAAGAGGGATGTTATCCGCATCCCTCCTGATAGCCAAGTGGTGGCTAAACTTATTAAGTCAAAAAGTAGACTGTTAACTCGCCAAAGTTAAATGCCGGTCTACTTTTTTTGTTGCTTCTTAAACTTGTGCCATGTATTGATCAATAAGCTTAAGGCTTAACTGATTTTTTATAATTTCCGACAATTTTAATAATAAAAGGAGTCCTGTGACAAAAACAAAATTTGCCACAGAACTCCTTTTTAAATTCGATTATTCAACAATTGCTTTTCGTAGGTTTGCTGATAGATCAACAGTAAGATTGAACCAACAACAATCCCAATCCCGTTAGCGACAACATCGCTGATATCACTAGTACGGTTGATTAAGAACGCATGCGATAAATAATACTGCATAGTTTCAATAGCTGCACCAATCATAAGTCCCACCGGAATCATTGAAACTATAGACAATTCGGTAAAAGACTTTTTGATTAAAAATCCTAACGGAATCGTCAAAATAATATTTTCAAAAAATCCCACATCATAGTATATATGATACAAATTTACTCGGCCAACTCCAGCCGGCATTACATATGCATCTATTCCGTTAAATGACATTGGCGTAAATAAAATAGCGCCTAACAATGTCATATAAACCAAACTGAGCAGTGACATTCTTTTTTTGTTGAAATCTTCGATATTGTGGATAATATAATTTCCACTTAAAAACGACAGAACCAAAATTACCAATAACGGTATCCAACGCATCAACATCACTCCTTTAGGTTTTATTTTTATTGACTATATTTATATAAAACTCCAGTGCAGCCATGCAGATATAGCATCCCGTGAAAATGCAGTTAGTCAGCGATTTATGCTGGCTTACTGCATGGGACGACCTGGAAGACGCGGTCTTCGGCTTCAAGGCGAGGGCTTAGACCGTCCTTTGGCTAAGTCCGTTCCCCACCGGATACTATATCTGCTTGGCGGAACGACATTCAATAATATATGCCATCTTTTACTGGATGGCTACATTCTAGTCCCTATTTGTTTCATTGAACTTAAAAAAGTATGATTTTTTTATGACATCAGTACTGGTATAAAAAAAGTACCATCATTTTATGATGATACTCTTGGTTTATGTTTTTTGTTTGTGTTTCTGAAACGAGTTGCGAAAGCCAGATTCCTGCGCCTGCTACAGATAGTAAATGCACCAACTTCGTTGGCACCTTCACTATCTTAGGCAGTGCTCAGAATCTACCGGCTTTCTCCCTCTAATCTGAAACGCGCTTACCAAAGACAACAACATTTTCAACGACTTCGCCATTCTCAACGTATGACTTCAAATTACGTTTAAAAATACCAAAGGCACGATCAGCATAGTGAACACTCATGCCAGCGTTGTGTGGTGTGATAATAACATTCTTCATATCCCACAATGGACTGTCTTCATTCAATGGTTCTGGTGTTACGACATCAAGTGCTGCTCCAGCAATCTTCTTCTCTTGCAAAGCACTGACCAAATCGTCCATATTAGTTGTCTTTCCACGGCCGATATTGATATAGAATGCCTTCTTAGACATCTCATCAAACAATTCAGCGTTGAAAATACCATTTGTATCTTCTGTATCAGGTAGTGCGTTGATTACAAAGTTAGCGTGTTTAACGCCATCTTTGAAGTCAGACATTGGAATCATTTCATCAATATTAACATCGGTTTGATCAGAACGACGTACACCGACAGTTTTCATACCCAATGCTTTGGCGTATTGAGCAATCTTGCTGCCAACATGACCAACACCGACGATCATAACGGTTTTACCATAAACCTCATTATAGGGTTCATCGTGCTTCCATTCTTTCTTTGCTTGATGTAGGACTGACAAATTCATGTTTCTCATTAGTATCAACATATAAGCTAATGTTTGTTCCGCAATATTAATTGAATTAGCACCTGAACCATTGGTCAAAGTAATTCCCTTCTCAGATAATTCACGAAGTGGCAATGATTCTACTCCGGCACGAACTACTTGAATCCAGTTCAAACTAGAACTCTTCAAAATATCATCTTTCAAAGAGTTAGACCAATTGTACAAGACTTCAACGTCTTTCAAATCAGCTGCTGTAACATTCTCTGGTGCGGTTACTGTTAAATCAACACTAGGGATTTTCTCGATTCTTTCTCTCTGGTGATCTGTCAAATTTACCAAGCTAAGAACTTTCATATCCACTACCTCTTATTTAAAATTTATCTTCA
This sequence comes from Companilactobacillus nodensis DSM 19682 = JCM 14932 = NBRC 107160, assembly GCF_000615905.1. GTDB lineage: Bacteria > Bacillota > Bacilli > Lactobacillales > Lactobacillaceae > Companilactobacillus > Companilactobacillus nodensis. The sequence continues at coordinate 27,968 of NZ_BAMN01000021.1, read as the reverse complement.
ATTATAATCATCTATTACAAAACTATCCAGTTTTCTAATTAATATCTTATGAAAAAGAAATTATATGGTACACTTATAAATGTTGTTCGTAAAATTTGATTTATTCAAGCAAGTATGTTAGAAAAGTTGCTCCATCTTCTGGGGGCAATTTTTTATTGTCTAAATCATATTTACAAAATAAAATTTTTTATTAGGGGTATAAATGATGCATTATACGTTATTAACGCGCTGTATTGCGGAATTCATCGGAACCGCAATCATGGTAGCTCTCGGTAATGGTTCAGTTGCCAACGTTGAATTAAAGGGTACCAAAGGGTTCCACGGTGGGTGGATCTTGATTGGTTTTGGTTATGGTATTGGTGTTATGATCCAGCCATGATGTTCGGACCTGTTTCAGGTGGACAGATCAACCAGCCATGACTTTGGGCTTAGCTTTCAATGGTCAATTTCCATGGTCAGAGGTTGGCCCATATCTAATAGCTCAAATGCTAGGAGCTATCTTCGGTCAACTATTAATTGTTGCAGCTTACAAGCCATACTACAACAAAACAGAAAATGTCGAATCAATTCTTGGTACCTTTTCAACTATTGATGCAGAAAACAGCCGTCTAAACGGATTTATTAACGAATTTATTGGTACTTTTATTCTTGTTTTCGGTGCCTTATCACTTACTTCAGACCATGTCGATCCACGTGCTGACTTTATCGGACTTGGATTCTTAGTTATGTGTCTGGTTATCTCATTCGGTGGTCCTACTGGTCCAGCTCTTAATCCAGCTCGTGACCTTGGTCCACGTTTATTGCACGCTATGTTACCATTCCCACACAAAGGTTCTTCTCAATGGAAATATTCTTGGGTTCCAGTTATTGCACCAATCTGTGCCGGAGTTTTAGCAGTTCAATTGTATTCATTAATATTCTAATTACCAAAACTACCTCTCGAAATTATTTCGAGAGGTAGTTTTTATTTATTATAAGCAATTCCACGTTTTAATCTCTTCCAAAAACTTGAATCATCCGTTTGCAACATCAATCCTTGGTATATCTTACCAATGTAGTAAGCCATAAAGATTATTGTCACAATTAAAATCACTAATGAAATCGTCATTTCAACTGGCGTCGCTTCTCCATTGATGACACGCATCGGCATGAAGTAGGACGAGAAGAATGGCACATATGACAAGATTTTGACTACCAAAGCATCCATATTATTCTGGAATGGAAGTGTAATAAAGAATGCCAACATACTGAGCATTGTTACCGGCTGAGCGGCCTTCGCAGCATCTTCTGACTTAGCGACTAATGCTCCACACAAAGCTGCCAGGATCGTATAGATAACGACTCCTAGTAATAAATAGACCAAATTAATACTTAACAGATTGTGCAGCACCGAACCGATCAAGTCCTTGTTCTGAGCAATCGCATCTTTGGTCAATTCTGAATGTTGCGCAAATGAGAACATCCCCCAGCCACCAACTACGTATATCAGAATTTGTGTAACAATAACTAACATCACACCAAGAACTTTCCCGATGAAATACTTGGTAGCAGTAGTACTAGAAAAAATAACTTCCATAATCTTAGTACCCTTTTCTGAAGCTATCTCTTGAGCGGTGATCGAAGTATAAGTTATCAAGATCGTATAGACCAGAATAACCATAATCCAGAATGAAATCAACTTGGCTAAATTATCAGTCCCCGTTTTCTTAGTAACCACTTCTTTGAACTTCGGTTGTTGTTGCAATGACCGTGCCTGCGTCGGCGATAGTTGTGCCGTAGCATAATTCAACTGTTGCTGAACAGTAGTTGTGAAGATCGTAAGTTTACTCTTCAAACTGTTGCTCATTGAATCTGAACCGTGATATGTCGCAACAACTTGATTATCACTCGTCTTCAAGACTAGATACCCAGCCAAATTATTGTGTTTAATTTTCTTTTCAGCAGATTTTTCAGATTGAACTTCGGTATCAACGTCATCCTTATTCTGCTTCACAAATGCCTGTTTCAATTCACTCTGACCAAACACAGCAATTTTGTCGCTACTGCTGGCACTGCTAGCACTCATATAACCAGCACCGATACTGATTCCAAAAATAAGAAATGGACCTAATATCAAGACTACGAAGCCCCATGACTTAACTTGTCTCAAGAAGGTTTCAAAGGTTACGATCCAAAGTTTATTCATTATGATCACCAGCTTTCATTCTGAATATCTCATTCAAGGTCGGTGGCTGTTGACTGAATTCTTCGATGTATTGTCCATTCGTCAACGTATTGAAAATCTCTTTACCGGCATTCTCATCATCGAGATCCAACAAATAGCGCTTCTGTTCACGTTGAGTTACTGAAACAACATGTGGTAACTCCGACAATCGATCTGCCGTCCAATCTGTTGTAACGAATAGTCTTGTCTTGCCGAAAGTATCTCTGACATCCCCCACTGTTCCGTTAAGAACAATCTGCCCATCCTTCAACATCACCAAACTGTCACAGACTTCTTCGACATTCTCCATATCATGACTGGAAAAAATAATCGAGGCTCCATTATCTCTCGCGTCAATGATTGCTTGCTTCAATAAATCAGAATTGACAGGATCAAGTCCACTGAATGGTTCATCCAAAATAATCAATTTGGGATCATGGATCAACGTGCAGATCAATTGAACCTTTTGTTGATTACCCTTTGAGAGTGATTTGATTTTATCTTTTTTAGTTCCCTTGACTGCAAACTTCTCTAACCATGAATCTATTTGCGGACGAATCTCTTTAGCAGGTTTGTTCTTTAATCTAGCGAGATAAACAATCTGTTGTTCAACTGTTAGTTTGGGCATCAGACTTCTTTCCTCAGGCAAATAACCGATTTGATCAAAGACTGATTCTGTTATCGGTTCATTCTGCCAAGTTATCTCCCCATCGTAATGCAAAAAATTCAGAATACTGTGAAATGTTGTAGATTTACCAGCACCGTTTTGTCCGATCAATCCTAAGATATGACCGTCCGGTATCGAAAAATTGATATCATTCAATGCTTTTAATGAACCAAAATTCTTACTCACATGTTGAACACTAAGCATTTCCCATTCCTACTATAATTTGATGTTTTAAGTGTACCGTATATTTATTTTGAATAACAATCAAATGTGATAGCATATGAGTTGATGATTAGGAGGGAAGTACTTATGACAGATCAACAAAAAGGTCTATTCTATGCAATTGCTGGTCCGGTATTATGGGGATTTTCCGGAAGTATCGCACAGTACTTATTTAGTTTTGAAAGGATTCCGACTCAGTGGCTCGTTGGATTACGGTTAATTTTAGCTGGAATATTGTTGCTTATTTGGTGTGGCATCGCTATGCCAAAAGAATTATTTAGCATACTAAAAAAGCCGCGCTACATTTTTCAATTATTATGCTTCGGCTTATTGGGAATGTTACCGGCACAGTACACTTATTTCATGGCGATCAAATACGGTAATGCACCAACGGCAACGGTCTTACAATTTTTAGGGCCATTATTTATTATTTTATATTTATCATTACGCAATCTTAAAATGCCGCGAAGAATCGACATGATATCAATCGTTCTGGCACTTATTGGCACGTTCTTACTAGTAACACATGGACACTGGAACACCTTGGCACTGTCACCTTTGGCTGTATTGTGGGGTGTTGGCTCTGGTTTGAGCCAGGCGTCATATACATTGTTACCACGTGAACTACTGAAGAACTTTGACGCTCGTATCGTTACCGGCTGGTCAATGTTACTTGGAGGCATCGTCTTCGCCCCTGTAGCACATCTGAACCAAGTTCCGCAATTAACCGTTAAAGCTTGGCTATTGATAATCTTCATTATCATTGGTGGAACGATGTTCTCTTACTTATTCTACTTACAAAGTTTGAATTACCTATCCGCTACTACTACTGGCATGCTCAGTGCCTTCGAACCACTGACAGCGACGATCCTATCAGTAACCCTACTAAGCACCCACGTTGGTCCCGCTGAAATTGCTGGTGCTTTGTTGATACTTGGCATCACATTCTTACAAGCTCTGCCACCGAAGCTATTCATCGGTCGAAGAAGAGTATAAAAAAACTTCCAATTTCTTGGAAGTTTTTTTATTAGGCTTGTTTTGTAGAATAGATAGTAAATCCATTAACATTAACTACTTTATTTTTTACTGACATTCAATTTTTTCCTTATTTACCCAATTTAGCATATTCTTCATCGGTTACTTTTTCTAACCATTCTGATGTACCTTTTGTGATAGCAACGTGACTGAACCAGCTGTCCTTTGTTGCGCCATGCCAGTGCTTAACGCCATCATGAATTGCGACTACGTCACCCTTCTTCAACAATTGTGCGGGCTTGCCAGCTTCTTGATACCAACCCATGCCACCTGTGACTAATAAGATTTGGAAACCATCATGGTGAATGTGCCAATCATTGCGGCATCCCGGTTCAAATGTCACGTTACCGACACTAACATCGATGTTGTCATCTGGTGAGACTAGACCTTGTAGGTAACTTTGACCGATGAAATATTTTGCGTAGGCGTCGTTCTTATCGCCAACTGGAAATACACCTTCGTTTTTTAATTCTTCAAATTTTGCCATTGTATATACTTCCTTTTGTTTAATTTTTCTAATTGATTACAAGAATCATTAAACTCCTTAAAGTTAACTTTAAGTCAAGCTGTAATTTGAGAATATTTTTAGTTTTATTCGTGATGATTCATTCTTTTAAGGTAAGCCGCAAAGTCTTCAGTGTCCTCAATGTGACCATTAACTTTGCCCTTATACCAATCTAGCTTATCATTTAAAATCGTCCAATTATGCTGTAATTGCGCAAACTGTTTTTCGAAGTCATCGTGAACCTCTTGTAATAAGGCAATCCTCTTATCAATCGTCGAATCACCTTCAGCACGCCACTCAACATATTGCTTGAGCTGTTCGATCGTCATCCCGGTACCCTTCAGATGTAACAAGAATTTGATCCAGTCAGCATCTTGTTCAGTATAGTAACGCAGACCGTTTTCTGTTCGGTGCGGCTTGATCAAGCCCTCTTTTTCGTAGTACCTCAATGTTGGACTGCTCAAACCAGTCGCCTTGGCAAAGTCACCAATACGATATTGTCTCACTGTTATTTTGGTATCCATTCTTATTGCCTCTTTATATTAAAGTTGACTTTAAGTTTAACACTAATTATTCATTTGACTTCAAAGCACCGATCATATCGATCCCCTTTAGTTTTTGGTGTGTGATCAACATGACAATTACTGTGAAGACAATCATCAGAACTGTCGCGACAATATAGCCAAACGTACTTATCGTCAGTGGGAAAATCACTAACGCGGTTGATGCTTGATTAAGAATATAGGCCGTCAGTAGATTACCAACTCCATATCCCACGATGATTCCTAGAATCGTCAAAATTATATTTTCACGTACGATATACATCGTCACTTCGTTATTGTAGAACCCTAGAACTTTAATAGTTGATAGTTCACGGATTCTTTCTGAAACATTGATATTAGTTAAGTTATATAGAACTACGAACGACAAGACACCTGATAACAAGATGAAGATCAATACGATCGGCATCAAAGAAGATGTCATTTTAGCAATCGTAGATTCTTGATCATACGTATAACTGGTTCCCATAACTCCGCCATGCTTCAATAGTTTATTAGCCAGGCTATTACGTTGCCCATTCGTCTGTGACTTCAGGTTAACTAATAAGGTATTAGTCTTCGGTGCCGTTCCAAACAATTCCTTATATGTATCTTTATTAAGATACATGAAATGACTAATAAAGTTTTGAGTAACGGCAGATACTTTAATTTCTCCACCCTTGCCACTAGCGGTTTTGATACTGATCATATCTCCGGCTTTGACTTTAAGAATCTTTGCCATCTTTTCAGTCAAAACAACCTGGTTATCCTTTAACTTCAATTTTTGGTCAGTCTTAGAGTCTTTCAAGTGGATATACTTATCGAAGTTAGCACTCTCAGGCGTATAGAAGTTAACATCGTCCACTTGCTCTCCATTAGCCTTAACCTTACCAGTCGTCGCACTAACCTTGGTACTGCTGCGATACTGGTCATTATCGTTCAAAACTTTTAGTGCCTTAGTACTATTGTTATTCGACAATCTAACTACTGCTTGATAATCAAAGATCTCACCATATTGGCGATTACCAGAAGCACCAATTGAATTCTGAATGCCAAACCCAGTCAGAATCAAAGCTGTACCACCAGCAATACCGATAATAGTCATGAACATTCGTGACTTGATCTGAACAAGTTACGATAACTGACTTTGCGATTGAAACTGAGATGATTCCACAGTGGCTTGATACGTTCCAATAAGATTTTCTTGGCTGACTTAGGGGCCTTCGGACGCATTAATGCCGCAGGTCCTTCAGATAATTCCCGACGAACAACGATCATCGCTGCACCAACCGTTGCCAACAAGGCAAAGATCAGTGCTATGAGAACTATCATCCATTGAAATTTAACATCCCACGTTAATGGAATATATTGCTTATACAACGCCAAAACGATTCGTGGCAAACTCTCATTACCGATTACCGCACCGAGAAGTGTACCAATTAACCCGGCAGTTAAAGCATAATAGAAGTAGTTTTTGGCAATCTCCCATTTTGTATAGCCGAGTGCTTTGAAAGTACCGATCTGTCCACGGGCTTCCTCGATCATTCTAGTAATAGTCGTAAAAGTAATTAAAGCTGCAATTAAGAAGAAGAACACTGGGAAAACATTGGCAATTGCAGCGATTCGATCTGAGCTCTCACCATAGGCTGAGAAGCCTGGTAAATCTTCTCTAGTTTGCCAAGTATAACTAGTCTTGGTCTGTTTATGGAGCTTGTCATACCCAACCGTCAGTTGCGTCTGTTGCGAATTCAATGTCATTAATTGCTCACTAACATCAGTTCCAGCAGAACTGGCCAGCATAAGTTGACCTTTGGCATCGTTCAATTGTTTTTGCTGCTGATCCAAAGTTTTGAGATTATCACCGACCAATGAATCTGAACGTTCTTTAGCTCTTCCCTTGAATGCTGTTTTTAGCTTTTTGACCTTATGATCGACGGCATCCTTATAACTATCGCTAAAGGTATTCTTAGATTGTAATTTATCGAACCTAACATTCAATTGTGTCGCAAACGGTAAGTTCATTTGCTTATCATAAATATAAGCAAACATTCGGACCGTTCCATCGCCGACATTGCTGGCTCCACGAGATTCATTATCAATATATTGCGGAGAACTCGCAAATCCTACGATCTTGTAAGTTCTGGATTTTAAATCAGCTGACTTATCAAAACTAAACTTATCACCTAATTTATAACCATACTTAGTTTTGGCCACTTGATCCAAAATTATTTCATTACTCTTACTAGGTAAGTGACCGCTTCTAATAATTAATTGATTTTGTTTATTAGTTTTTTTATATCCATAAAGTGCCATTGCAACATGACTTTTACTACCGACAACTTGCTTATACTTAACCCTCTCAGCTTTAGCACCGCTCACTTTTTCAGCTAGATTCAGGTCTTTTTGTGTGAAGCCAGTCGTCGAAATCAATTGCACATCTGACAGTTTTTTATCCGTGACCGTAGTGTTAAGTGAATCATTCAAACTAGGCCCAGCTGCTTTGACACCTACGAAAATCAAAACACCCAGCATAATAATTAGAATGATAGCGATGAAACGACCTTTTGACTTGGCGATATCTCTAAACATATTCTTAGTCAGTGGTTTCAATATTTTCACCTACCATTCGATGTATTGTACAGGCATTGGATTTGGATTATCTTCGATTGAACGAACACGAGCATCATTGATACGAATAATTCGATCAGCCATCGCTGCCAAAGCTGAGTTATGGGTAATGATAACTACCGTTTTGTTATTCAGATGACTAGCATTTTGTAACAAGGTCAAGACTTGCTTACCAGTTTCATAGTCAAGCGCACCCGTCGGTTCATCACACAATAACAACTTAGGATTCTTCGCTAAAGCACGAGCAATGGCAACACGTTGCTGCTCACCACCTGATAGTTGTGAAGGAAAGTTATCGATTCGATCACTCAAACCAACTTGATTCAGAGTTTGAGTCGCATCTAGTGCGTCACTAACGATTGCGGAAGCTAACTCAACGTTTTCTTTGGTCGTCAAATTAGGGATCAAATTATAAAATTGAAAAACAAATCCAACATCATTACGACGATATTCAGTCAATTGACGTTCTGAAAAACGAGCAATATCCGTCCCATCAATGACCACTTGTCCATCACTTGGAGTATCCATCCCCCCAAGAATATTAAGCACAGTTGATTTACCAGCACCACTAGGTCCCAGAATAACCGTTAATTTGCCACGTTCAATGTCGAATGACAGATCATTATTAGCAATGATTTGTGTCTCGCCCATTTGATATCGTTTGAATTCATGTCTAACCTCGATATATGCCATTAAATCACCTTCACCTATTAAAAAGAGGCTGGACAAAAGTCGCGGCCTCTTTAATTTTTAAAATCTCATAATAATTATAGCATTTTTTAGATAAGTAGATTTATGCGAAGAAAAAAGACATCGTTATATTCTACGATATCTTCTTTTGTAATTCCTTATCATAATTTCTAGTAACTGGGACCAATAGGACGAACAACCCACAGAGTAAAGTTCCTATTCCACCAATAATAAACAAACTATTAACTCCGAATTTATCCGCTAGTGGACCAGCAAAAACTAATCCCACTGGACCAGAGATACTCATTAATGAATTCAGGATTCCCAACACTCGTCCAAGATTCTCTGGTGGATAACTCTCTTGAATCATCGCCATCAGTAATGTGTTGAAGAATGGTGTCGCTAACCCTGCAATTGTATTCAAGGCGACGAACCACAAGAACCCATTGCTATTGCCGGGTAGGACACCACTGATAGCGAAGGAGATTCCCATGACCCATATGGAATTAAGTATCGGTTTCATCCGATCTGACCAGTTACCGAAGAATCCGATCACTGCTCCACCGGCTAGCATTCCGACCGAGTAAACAACTTCAATGATACCGGCTTGAGCCACTGTTCCATGGAAATATGACATTGTCATCAGTGGATACATACTGGCGGCGGGCATAAATAATAATGTAAAGGCAGTTCCCATTAAAGTGATATACCACAGTCCGCGGTTACCACGCAATTGATCGAGTCCGAATTTTACATCAGACAAAACATGAATTTTTTCATCATAAACTGGATTCTCAGGAATAATAACAAACATGATAATAACCACGCCGACGATGGCACCAACAACATCCAACAAGATCAAATAGGCAATCGGCACGATTGAGAACAGGAACGCCCCAAGCGCTGGCGCAATAATCATATTAGCCGACTGGACCATTCCTAACTGTCCATTCATCTTAGTGATCTGTTCCTTAGGAACCATCGTAGGCATAATTGACTGGATCGTTGGCATCTGAAAAGTCTGGGCAATCGATCTCACTAACAACGAAACAAAGATCAACCACAGTGGAAAGTCCTTATTGATAATTCCCACAATTGATAAAATAATTGCAAAAATTGCGGCAATAATATCTGGAACTATCAACAAGAACTTCTTATTAGTTCTATCGACGAATGGTCCAACAAACGGACTCAACAAAACCATTGGTAACATTCCCAACAACGTCGCAAAACTTAAAACTGTTGCCGAACCCGTTTCTTTGGTCAGGTACCATATGATGGCATATTGAACGACCATACTTGTGATTCCCGACATGAATTGACCGAATAAGAATAAGTAAATATTCTTTCGCCAATTTGGTATGGCAAATGTATTATCTGACATAAAATCCCCCCTTTAATTGAATTTCACAGAAATTGAATTATCGCACGATAATAATTTCAAGTCAAGATGATTATACCTGAGAGTAATAAAAAAGTTCCAACGAAATTATAATTTCATTGGAGCTTTTTTGGGGGATATTTTTGGTTGTGTTTATTGAAACGAGTTCCGAAAAGCAGCCCCCTGCGCTTAGTACGGATAAGAAATGCACCAACTTCGTTGGCACCTTCCTTATCCTAGCTAATGCTCAGGAGCTCCCGCTTTTCTACACTCTCTGAGTGTCTACCAAATATTAACTCGTTTATCTTCATCAAGCCACATTCCATCATTCTTAGTAATACCAAAGGCATCATAGAATTCATCCATATTTTGTGCTTGAACATTGGCACGTAATGGACCTGGGGCATGAACATCTGTTGATAACAATAGTTCATTGAACTCTTGTGTTGCCTTTAATCTCCAGACACGAGCCCAGTTGATGAAGAATTTCTTAACATCATAATCGTCTTCTGTTTTAGCAGCTTCTAGAGCACAACGAAGGCCACCGACATCAGCGACATTTTCACTAACAACAAGTTTCCCATTGACCTTGCCGCCTGCATATGGAATTCCATCGAATTCATCGATCATATTTTGTGTTAACTTCTTGAATTTGGCATAATCTTCGTCAGTCCACCAATTATTCATATTACCGAACTCATCAAATTGCGCACCATTATTATCGAAGGCATGAGAAATTTCATGAGCGATGACTGCACCGATACCACCGAAGTTCTCACTGCTTGTTTGTTCCAAACTATAGAATGGAGCTTGCAAAATGGCAGCTGGGAAAGTGATGTCATTTCTTGAAGGATCATAACATGCATTAACCATGTGTCCTGGCATAAGCCACTTCGTACGATCAACTGCCTTGTGATATTGATCAAGTGAATCTTGAATGAAGATCTTTCTGATCTCACGCAAGTTGTCATACAATGAGTCATTCTCATTGATTTTGATCTTGCTATAAATATCATCGATCTTATCAGGATAGCCGACTTTAACTTCAATCTTATCTAACTTAACAATAGCCTTCTTCTTAGTATCTTCACTCAACCAAGTATTGGCACTGATACGCTGTTCATAGATTGAAATCATCTTCTTAATCATGCCGCGAACATCATTCTTAGCATCTTCACCGAAGTACTTCTTACCATAATAAACACCGACAACTTGGCTGAAGATACCCGCAGCTTTGTGATAAGCAAACTTAGTACGGTTTTGTAATTCCTTAGCACCGCTCAAAGCAAGGTTGTATTCACCGATTACTTGACGGAACTCCTCATCAAGACTTGAAGCATTGCCAGTCAAGAAGTTGACCATCATCCAGGCTTTGATATCTTCAAAAGTATCTTCGTTAATAATCTTATTCAAGTTATCCAAATAACGAGGTTCAGTAATAATTACTTTGTCCGGTATATCGTTGATCTGTTCAGTAACTTGAGACTTCAAGTCCAATGCATCTGACTTAGTAATATATTCTGAGAATGGCATTGGGTTATACATCTTAGTATAATCAGCCCACTCTTCTGAACCCTTAACGATAGGGACTAACAGCTTATCAAACTTCAAAGCCTTCGCAACGATCTTCTTAGCATCATCAAGATTATAACCGATCATTGAAAGAAGACGTGTTGAAACTTCGGCGAACTTCTTCAACAATTGTTCACCAGACTTATTGCTTTCAGCATAGTAAGTCTTATCCGGCAAGATCAATCCTGCGCCACCAATATAGACAACATTCTTAGAAGTATCCTTCATATCAGCATCAATAGAAATATCAATTGGCAATGGGAATCCAGCCTTTGATAATTCAGCTAGCTTGTCACTGAACTCTTGCAAGCTTGTGATGTCATTGATTTTTTGGATATCTTTTAAAATTGGTTGATGATGGAATTTATTAAGATGTTCAACATTATTTGCCAAGCGATATAACTTAACAGCTTGTAACATCAAATCATCATTAATCTTTCCTTCATCATTTGCGAACTCGTGGAACTCCTTCATCAAGGCTTTTTCAACACCTTCATCAAGATCCATAAACCCACCCGTACGTGGCTTGTCTGACGGTATCTCAGCCTTTTCCTGCCAAGCACCATTCACAGCCAAGTACAAATTTTCTTTATAATCAGTAGGCTTAGCATTTACCATATCGCCAGCGCCACCAATAATTTTACTAGTAAACAATACATTCACCACCATGTGAGATTTTACTTAATACTATATCACTCTTTGATTTTCATTAAAAAAATTATGAGTCTAAGAAACGCCTTTAAATAAATTAGTATAAATATCATCTATTCTTGTAATGCAAAAAATTGCAGAAGACATGGATTTTATTGATAATACAGTAAGCGATTTCTATACTGTAGTTGTAAAAGGAAATCGGATCCCTAAAACATGTTGATTCTTTTACACAACTAAACGGATTGATTGCGAGGTTTATACTTTGCCTACTTTAAAAGATATTGCTAAATTGGCACACGTTGATATAAGTACAGTATCACGTGCCTTGAATGATTCTCCATATGTTCATCCAAATACTAAAAAAAGAATTCTGGAAGCTGCGAATGAACTTAAATATCATTCAAATAGTACCAAGGAAGTATTTACAACAGGCAAAGTTCACGCCGTAGGTATTATCATACCAAATGCAAAGTTAAATATTTTTATGGACTTTATCCAGCAAGCAGAGCTCCAGGCAGATGCCGTTAACTACGACGTAATTGTCTGTCTTTCAAACGATGATGGAGAAAAGGAGAAACGCCTACTTCAAAAAATGCGTGCTGGATTAGTCGACGGAATTATCATTGCTTCCACTGGAGATAATAACTCATTATTAGAAGATATAAATTCAAGCGGAACACCAATTGTTCAAATATTCCGTGAAGTTGATCAGAACTTGGATAGTATTTCAATTGATTATAGTAAAAGTGTTGAAACTGCTTTTAATGTACTTATTGAAAAGGACTGCAAACAAATTGGACTAGTCAATGGACCTATATGTGATATTTCTTATAAAAATAAATCAGAGGCATACCAACGATTAGCGACTAATTATGATTTACCTATCATCGTACAAAATACTAAAGATTATCCCAAATCATTTGTAAATGCCGGATATAATTTAGCAAAAAAATTACTGAAAGCTTCACCAAATATAGATGCAATTCTAACTGCGAATGATCCCGAAGCATTAGGCGTAACCAAGTATCTTAATGATCAAAATATTCCCATTCCTGAAAAAATAAAAGTGATAAGTTTAGCGGGAAGTACCTTAGTGATTTATTGCCAATCAAAGTCAGTGCTACAGTTTTCCCAATAGATGAAGTTTCGTTACATGCATTGAGTTTGATTATTTCAAAAGTTGAAAAATTAGATCGTGATTCACCGTTGAAACATTTAAAAGTAAATGTCGAATACATAAGTAGAATGACATGTTAAGGAGATTTTAAAAATGACTAAAACTAAAAACTTTCATACAATTTTCCCAGCAATTTCTGTTCCTATGAATGATGATGATTCAATCAATGAACCAGAATTTAGAGCCTATCTTCGCTGGCTAGAATCATTTTATGATGACGGTATTAAAGGAATTGTTACCAATGGACACACTGGTGAAATTACAGCATTAAGCCGTGAAGAACGTAAAAGAGTTACTCAAATTGCCGCAGAAGAAGTCGGCGATAAGATGACGATTGTTTCTGGTGTAAGTAGTGAAAATACAAAGGGAGCTATTGAAACTGCTAGGGATGCAAAAGAAGCCGGTGCAGATGGTATTTTACTAATGCCACCACACATGTGGTTACGTTTCAGTATGAGCCCACGTTCTCCCTTTGAATTCGTCAAAGACGTTGCTGAAGGTGCTGACATTGATATAATTTTACATTTATACCCTGCCTATACCAAAGCCACATACACACAAGAACAACTAGTTGAAATGTTAACAAATATTCCACACGTTAAGGGTGTCAAAATGGGAACCCGTGTCCAATCAATCTACGAAGAACAAGTCCGTACGATTCGCAAGTCAAATCCAGATGCTGCACTTTTAACTTGTCATGATGAAACAATTAGTGACTCATTATTCCCAGGAATGGATGGTGCAATCCTTGGATTTGCTGGATGTATCCCAGAATTAATAACTAAAGCTTTCAAGACATACAATGAGGGAACATGTAAAGAACTTCATGAAGTAGATAACAAGATTTTCCCTGTTGAGCGTGCAATATACCGTGGAGGCCAACCATCAGGGGAAGCACATGCTCGTTTGAAACAAGTATTAGTTGAACGTGGTGTATTTACAAACGATCATATGCGTAAACCTGTCCTACCTATTACAGAAAAGAGCAAAGAGATTATTTCTCAAGGAGTGAAGGACAGCGGATTAACTAAAGTAGATATGTCCAAATTCTAAATTATTACAATATGTCAAATCAAAGTCGTTGATATATCTATAAATTGGATACTATCAACGGCTTTTTTTGCAAATGGGGTGAAAACTATGGATTTAATAAATCAAAATTCTTCTCTCATTATTTTAATTGTGGTCGCTGCATATATTATCATCACTGCCTATCTAAGCTATAAATGGAGTGGCAGCTCAAATTCTGATTTCATGCAGGGAAGCAAGGGGATTCCGTATTTTGTCGTTGGTGTAATGATCTTTTCTAACTATAACGGAATTATGGCAGTTATTGGCACACCACAGAAGGCATTCTCTAGTGGTATTGCAGCTATGTGGTCCCTATTTGCAGCAGCAATTGCTTTCTTCCTTTATGGCTGCTTCTTTGTAAAAAAACTATACAATACGGGAAGTTTCACAATCTCAGGAGCTATAAATAAAACATATGGACGTTCAACACAACTCATAGTATCTATGATTATGATTTATGCTATGTTGATGCTCAACTTAAATACATATATAAGTGGGGCTAGCGTACTACACGAAATTCTAAATACTAATTTGCCCGTATCAATGATATTAATTGCCATTGTTAGCACCATATATTTTAGTATCGGTGGTATGAAAAGTATCTCTAAAACGACCATGGTTCATACCTTTATGAAATATTTGGGCGTTATCATAATTTTAATAGTTGCTTTAATGATGACACACGGTCTACATCCAGTAGCCCATAAACTTCCGAAATTCTATTTCACATCTACTGGAAATATTGGTGTGGCTACAATCATTGGATGGATTTTAACTTCAGTAGGAGCTGTATTTTCTACTCAAACTATTGCGCAGGCTATATCTTCAACAAAAAGCGCAAAAGATGCGCAAAAGGCAGCATTTTGGGCAGCTATTCTAGTAATTCCATTTGGAATTGCATTAGGTCTTATCGGTGTTACCGCTAAATATCTTTTCCCATCTATTAATGGTTTATATGCCCTTCCAATTTTTTTAAGTCATATGAATACATTTTGGGCGTCAATAAGTTCGATCGGACTACTGGCGGGAGTATTCGTTGGTGTTAGTTCCTGCGGACTTGCAATTGTCGCTCTTATCGTTAATGACTTTTATGTTCCACATTGGAAGCCAGAACCCAAAAAACAATTAAAAGTAACCAGAATAATTTCCATAATTGTTGGACTCTTACCACTAATATTTATGTTCTACACACCAAACATACTTGCTCTTTCATTTTTCGCAAAAGCTCTACGTGTTTCAATTGCAATAATAGCTGTAATCGCATTTTATTTACCTACATTTGATTCCACAACTTCGGCTAACATTGCTTTAATAACTACCACATTACTCACTACTGTCTGGTATATCCTTGGAGATCCACTAGGTATTGATGATACATATATAGCTATTCTAACGCCGTTAATCATTATGCTAATAGGTCGTTTGATTTCAAAGTTGTTCTATAGAAAAGCTTAAAATAACTTAAAAATGTCGCATTCATAAATACAATTAGTAATTCTACTTACGTATTTTATAAATGCGACATTTTTTGTTTTCACTCAATATTGCCCAATAATATATAATTTCAATATCAAAAAAGCACCTTCTTGAAGTTAGAGTTCTCTAACCAAAAAGATGCAATCATTAAAATCTAATTATCTAATAACACTAACTGAAACTCTTGAATTATTAACAATTTTTGAAGCTTGTGAACCAATGGTATTACGGTGACGATTCTTTTCCTCGACACCAACAATAACCAAGTCTGGTTCAAAACTAGGAATTACCTTTTCAACAATAACAGAACCAGGATTTCCTTCGGTGACCATCAAATGCACATTCTTAACACCATAGGTCTTGGCCTTTTGTCCATAAGTTTCGAGCAATTCTTTAATTTCATTACGACGGTCTTTGAGGACTTCTGGATCAAGTGATTGAAAAATATTCAAATCTCCTGTTTCCAAAACTGAAGCTATTCCAAGTTCAGCACCATAATGTTTTGCCAAAGAACAGGCATAATTAAAGGCATTTTTCGATGATGTGAAGTCATCTGAATCCACACAAATCAAAATCTTTGAATACTCAATTTTCTTTACCTTGTATTCTTTTAATTCATCCATCTAATAAAAACCTCCTATTTTTTGAAGTCGCGTCCCTTATTAGCTTGGAAATATTGATCAAATCGTTTCACATAATTGTGGAACATATAAGTCATCAATAACCAACGCTTGAAGGACTTGTCTTTGTCATAGAAAACAGTTGTACCAGTACGATCTTGCTTGATAAGTTCTTCAGCATATTCACTAGCTTCATTGTGAGCAGCGTATTTTCTGAAGACCTTAACAGGAATTCCCAACCATAACTTATGTTGAGCCTTATTCTTATTAGCATAAACAGTAGGCTCATTTTCTAGACTACCTTCAATATAATCTTCGACTACATATTTGGCAAGATTATAGCCATTCAAGGTAACGAAGAAGCTACTTCTACCTTGACGCAAGTTGATTTCAAAGAACTTAAAGGTCTTGTCACGAGAATCATACTTCATATCAAAGTTAGCAAAACCTGTGAATTCAATATCTTCAAGGAACTTTTGAACTAAGTCATAAACATCTTGATTAAATTCTGGCACGATAGCTACATAATTACCGATTGATTGAGGTGTAGGATCTTCCAAAATTGGGTGACCTAAACACATCATCTTCACGTGATGTTCTTGATCAACATACGCATTTAGTACACGCATATTTGAATCATCACCAGGAATGAAGTCTTGAAGGATCAAATCAGATTTATAACCATTATCATAAATCTTGCTTACGATATCCATATATTCATCATTCGAATGAATTGTGAAAGCCTTTTTCCTACCTTCAAAATGAATATCCAACCATTCAACACTGTTAGCTGGTTTCAAAGCAACTGGGAAATCAAAAGGTACTTCAAGGCCAGACTTGTCCTTACTCTCATAGGCATCTTTAGTAATGATCTTAGTCAATGGATGTGGAAGTCCGTGCTTATCAGCAACCTTATAGAAGCTCTCCTTGTTATTCAATGACTTCAGTAGGTCATAATCAACGTATGGGCAAACAAATGTCTTAGAGAGCTCTTCTTTGTGTTTACTTATAAGTTCAGCGTATCCATCACCACAAGCTAGCAAAATAACTGGTTCGTCATGATTCTCATACTTCTTAGCAATTTCACGCATTTTTTCAATAAATACAGGATCTTCAGCAAATCCAGCATTAAGTGTTAAATTTATAATTTTTGTATAACGTGTAGGAGCGAGTTGAGCACCTGCATATGCATCTACTACTCCACCATATAATTCATGAAAGGCACGCGCCATACCATATACATTCATATCACTACCTAATATTACCGGCGTGAATTTTTTTCCTGATTCAGTTTCGATAGGGATCAACCTCTTACTTTATTTAATTCATAATTTTATAATTACACACATTTCAAACAAAATTATACCATAATCACAATTACACAACGATACCTTAAGGATATTTTACAATTCAAGCCCGGTATATAGCCGATTTAACAGCTTTTTAATTTTATTATTTGTCTGAACAAATTCGTAAACTAACATTTATTCATAACACAGTTTATTGACTGAATCAGGCGTTATAGCGGTGAAAAAATAGTAACAGCAAAAAAGAACGCATGATGCGTCCTTCTTATTTGTTGAATTTTAGTTGTTTTAGTTATTTAACTTCTGGTTCTACTTCTGGCTTCTTACCATCATTGATAAAGAATACTTTGTACCAGATCAAGAATGTATAAACAGTCCAGATCTTACGACGATCATCATTGTCACCTTTGTAGAATCCGTCTAACATATCCAAGATTGCATCTTGGTCGAAGAATTCATTGACATAGTCTTCACTGAATAGTTCATGGAATTGGTGATAAACGTCTTCTGTACGGATCCAATCACGAATTGGTACTGGGAATCCTAACTTTTCACGTTTTGCCCATTCTTCAGGTAGAGCACGTTCTGCAGCAACACGTAAGGCGTACTTACTATCCTTGCTGTTTAATAGATACTTAGTTGGAATTCCAGAAGCAACTTTAGCCACTTCCTTATCAAGGAATGGAACACGAAGCTCCATAGAATTAGCCATACTCATACGATCAGCTTTGAGCAAGATATCATTTGACATGAACTGGTGAAGATCAAGATATTGCATCTTCTTAACTTCGTCATCATAATCAGCGACCTTGCTATAACTTCTCATAACAATATCCTTAACTGAACGTGACTTCTCAAAGTCAGGTTTAACTAGGTCAGCAGCTTCTTTTTCTGTAAAGATCTTAGCTTGGCCAATGAAGAACTCTTCAGCCTTAGCAGTTGACTCATATAGATGTAATCTTCCTGGGAAGTTTGGCATCTTCTTCAAGCCATGAGCCAATTTGTAACGTGCGCCTCTTGGCAACTTCTTCAAATCTTCAGCGAAGACACGAATTGCCTTCGAATGTGAATGATATCCGTAATTAGCATAACCAGCAAATAATTCATCGGCACCTTCACCAGAAAGGATAACTGTAACATCCTTACTTGCAAGCTTAGTTAAGAAGTATAGTGGCACACATGATGGATTAGAATCCGGCTCATCCATATAGTATTGAATCAAAGGCATAGCCTTGATAGCTTCATCCTTTGTGACGATTCCACGTGTGTTCTTGAGTCCTAATTGATCTGCCAAATCCTTGGCAGCACTACCTTCTTCATAGGTACTTGTATCAAAATCGATCGAATATGTATGTTCTGGTTTGAGGATAGCTGTAACATAACTTGAATCAACACCACTTGATAGTAGTGAACCAACGGGAACATCACTGATAGCATGTTCCTTAACTGAATCACGTAATGAGTCATCAATCTTTTTAACAGTATCTTCAAAGCTCAAATGATTCTCTTTGAATTCCATATCCCAGTACTTCTTGATGCTTAATTTACCATTCTTATATGTAAAGTAATGTCCTTCAGGAATACGGAAGACATTTTTGAAGAATGTTTCATTCAAAGCTGAGTATTGGAAAGTAAGATATGGCTTCAAAGCCGCTTTGTTCAATTCCTTCTTAAAATTAGGGTGCTTTAAGAATGACTTGATCTCTGAACCAAAAATAAATGTTCCTTGTCGATTGTAATAGTACAATGGCTTGATACCAAAGAAATCTCTAGCTCCGGTAATATCGCCCGTTTCTAAGTCATAGATGACAAAAGCAAACATTCCACGAATCTTCTTAAGCAAGTCAACAATGCCCCACTCTTCAAATCCATGTAACAAAACTTCTGTATCAGTATCAGTACTGAACACGTGTCCAGCTTTTAATAGATCTTTTCTAACGTCTTGATAGTTGTAGATTTCACCATTGAAGATAATAGCCTTGCTTCTATCTTCGTTGTATATAGGTTGCATACCACTTTGAATATCGATAATACTCAAGCGACGGAAACCTAATGCAGTGCTTCCATCAATCAATTCTCCAGAGCTGTTAGGTCCACGATGTTTGATCGTATCCATCATGGCTTCAATAACTGGCTTTTTGTCAGCAATATTCTTGTCTACAAATCCGACAATTCCACACATATTAATTCTCCCTTATATCTCAAAACTTACATATCTTGTTGCTGCTCCGTAACCAAAAATCTGCAACCGTAATTTATCAGGGTCAATATTAATAAAATATCCAGCTAATTCTGAAATTTCATTATATCTTCGATCCCACTTTTTGTTATAGTCCGTAGTTAATCCATGCTTCTTCCCCATCAAAGCCGAACAATTTAATATTATATGATTAATTCCTGAAACTTTATAGTATTTTTCATAATGCATGTGTCCACAAATATAATTGGACACCTTGGAGATTCCCGTTGAAGAAAAATCATAACGCAAATTTACTCCAAAATCACCTGTAAGTTCATTTTTAATCTGCCCGCGATTTTTATTATTGAAACTTACAAATATCTGTTGAATCAAATCTCCATTAAAATTCAATGCACTACGGCCACTAGGACTTATTATGTTGGCATGCCCAAATACAACAACATGCTTATCAACTGTGTCTTCCAAAACAGTAACTAAATCTTCTAGTTGCTGCTCACGGACACCTCTAACTTTTTTAAAGTCATATTTTTTAGAACCATTATTTAAAATATAAGGTATATCACTAGTATCCAAAAAAATAAGGCGCACATCACCCTTGTCATACCAACCGACCTTTGAAACGGCATTTAATCGCGAAATCTCACTTTGTTCAAAGTTATATTTTGTGACCAGACTATCATAGTCGTCACGATTGAATGAGGCTGAACTGACAAAACGATGTTCGTCATACTTGTCATTCTCATCGTGATTACCTTCGGCAATATAAAATGGTTTTGTACTCTTTTGATAGTTTTCAACAGCGAATCTTAATAATCCGCGACTAATTTCTGGCTTGTCACTTCCGTCGATCAGGTCGCCTAGGTGAACATTCAAATCAATGTTCAAATCATCACCTGCACTGTTAGCCTCTATTATATGACGTATACCGTTGATTCCATAATAAGATGCACTAGCAACCGCCTTGGCGTGAGTATCAGTCAGAACAGAAAGAGTCACCGTATTGTCGGACACATTCGGTCTAACGTTATTATCATAAACACCTGTAATATAATCCTTAACAAAGCGTCTCGGTTTGAGTCTTCTCAAAAAATTATCAGTTTGCGCTGAAATAATTCCAGAAGACCTTGGATTTAAAACTTTTTTAGCAAAATTTTTAATATTCAATTTTTCTGTTCTCCCAATATCTCAATACTATCATTTTTTTTATGAAAAAATAGTAAAAAAGCCATCTAATCTCGGATGACTTTTTTCGATCCGCTCATATTAATCGTTGGGAAACAATTAACTATGAGACTCTATTCTCACACACTACCTTACAGTAACGCAATATTTTTCTACTTCAATAATATTTGGTAAGCCTTACGAACACCATCATCAGCATCCAAAGTAATAATTCCTTTTTCATCAAATCCACTATCCGTTATCACATGCTGCATTACCAAATTGTCTGGGTGAGTGTCGATTCTGACATCAGAATACCCTAAATGATATGACATCGTTAGTAATTGTTGGATCAGAGCAATATACAATTGCTTAGTCTGATGACCTGATTCAACCGCAATACGATGAATTATCGAATAAGTAACATCGGAGTTCTCGCTCCATCTGCCTTCACTAATATTCTGATAATCACGATCGTAACCTTGTTGTAAAGCTGCTGTACCTACAACAGCACCATCTAATATCAACACATAGTTGATACCTTCTTCGATATCACGCTGCAAAATTGCTTCATCAGGATACCCTTTTTGCCACTGATTTACTCCGCGATCAAAAAGCATTTTTTTTGCACCACTGATTATCTCAGCAACTCGTTCAAAATCATCTGAGTGAGATTGGCGCAAGTAAATAGTACTCATTCAACTACCCCCTTGGTCTAATTGGATAATTTCTTTTCGTAAAAAGTTCCACTTAACACAATTAAGACACAGGCATATACAAATTGTTGTATCGCCGTCGGTATCAGTGCTCTAATGGAAGTTTGTTCTTGGAAAATTGTAATCATTTGAGAAACTGGAGGTAAAAACCAACTGACATAATGTAATAAATCAATACTGCTTCCAGCTAACGCTACGTATACAAGTAATATTATACCCATTTGACCGGCGTATGGGTGCTTATTCCATTGTGGTTTGCACAAAAAGGCTATACCCACACCCACGAAGCCAGTTGTAGCCAATGACATTATGGCAACCAGATCAACAATAATGTCTGAACTCAACATAAAGCTAAATAAAAAGACAACGATGGCACTGAACAACGTGACCAAGAACAGTGTCAAAGCTTGCATTATGAAATACAGCCAATAATTACTAATTTTTTGCATAAAGTACTCATTGTACTGGGCATCATTCTTCAAAAAATTCATGCTCGTCAAAAGTGACATTAGAAATATTCCAACAATCAAGAATCCAAACTTATTACTTGTATTCAGATCCAACAAAGAATTCATTGTCAATTCAAAAGCTAAAAAAGCTAACAATAATGTTGGGTACAAGAAATTTTGTAATATCGAATTAATAAAATTACTTAATAAAATTCTAACCTTCAAGAATTCTTGCCCCCTCAAATTGATAATTCAAATCTATCATTTCTTTTATGATAGCGTCTTTCATCCCTAGTGGAATCTTCAATTCAACCAAGCTGCTGACATTAGCGGACAAGTACTGACTTATCTCCGTCGTCAGGGCCATAGAATCCGGCTTGACGGTGAATATCAGCATACAGAGAATTTCCTTATCCTTGTCTTTAACTTGTTCCATCGACTTATTCTTCATAATATAATTAGCATCAAAATAATTGGTTATACTACTATCTTGAGTTGAACTTGCAATAACAACGCCAGAACCATTATCAGCGAGGTCCTTGATTATCTCCAACATATTCGAAGTGTACTTGCTGTTTTGAAATGAAAAAGGTTCATCCAATAATAATACGTTCGGATGTCCTGACACAGCAGCCAAGAAGTTGACTCGCTGCTTCAGACCATAAGAAAGCTGTCTAACCTGACGATCAAGATAAGGACTCATTCCCATAAAGGCGATCAAACCCTTGAGCTGTTCTTTAGAAACAGCCAGTGTACCGCTCAACTGACGAATTTCCTCTAGATAGATTCGGACACTCTTATTGATCACTTGCGGATCAAACTGTGGCAGATAACCGATCCTAACACCAGGAGTGAACTCAACTTTGCCGCTGTCAGCTGTCTTCAATTTGGCCAAAGTTGATAGTAACTGAGTTTTACCACTACCACTGTCACCAACAATACTAATAATTTGATTTTGAGTTAAAGAAAAGGTTACATGCTTAAATGCAAAGTAACCTTCGTTTTGTAAAGATAAATCTTTAACGGTTATTAATTCCACTATTGCCATTCCTCGATTGCATGTGCGGCTAATCCAATTGATAGGATTGCGTCTTTTGAAATTGAGTTTCTAACATCAGCGACAATTGTATTGTTGTAAACAGCGCCGATAACTACAAATGAATAAGTTACCAAATTCAAGTCAGTTTTAACTTTGTATTCGCCTTCGGCATATGGATCTTCATGGTTATAAGTGAAGTTGATATTGTGTTCTGAAAGAGAACCATCAACGTGATTTACCTGCACGCGATCATGCAATTCACTCAACTTGTGTGTTGGGTTTTGTAATGTAAGACGGTGGTCAGACTCGTTTTGATAATAATCATCTTCTGTCATATCGAAATAATCTTTAATAGGTTTTCTCAATACTTCCAAAGAATCGATTATGTCGTATACCTTTTGAACATCGAACTTTTCGTCTTTCTTCTCGATATCCTTGTCATTCTTATCTAGCCATTCGGCTAATTTACTAATAGTTTCAGAATCCATAATTTTCCTCCGTTAGTTCTATTATACTGAAAAATATCCCTATTTAAAATCGCAACTATCCAAATGATCATTCAACACGCCAACTGCTTGCAAAAATGAATAAATAATCGTTGGACCGACAAAACGAAATCCCAGTTTTTTTAAATCTTTGCTGATTGTCTGCGACAATTCAGTTTGTGCTGGTAATTCACTCATGTCACTATAATGATTAATTATTGGTTTATTATCAACAAAATTCCAAATATAATCAGATAATTTTTCATTTCGGTCATGCATCCCTTGAATAAGACGGGCATTGTTGATAGTCGCATTAACCTTCAACTTATTACGAATTATACCAGGGTTCTGCAACAATTCAGCTTTTTTCGCATCATCAAACTGAGCAATCTTAGCAACGTCAAAATCAGCAAATGCTTCTCTGTATCCTTCACGACGTTTGATAATAGTTGCCCAAGACAGGCCCGCTTGTGATAGTTCCAGCGTCAGCATCTCAAAAAAATACCTTTCATCGTGACTTACTTTGCACCATTCATTGTCATGGTATGATTGCATTTCCTCTGAACTATTTGCCCATGGACACCTCATATTATCGCCTCTTTGCATTAAAAAGGCCGTGACACTAGTCACGGTCTTTTCTTTTGTATTTTATCTTAAACGCGCTTACAAAAGACAACAACCTCCGCTTACTACGATAAGTGACTTCACCACTTCGTGGCAAATCCACTTATCTAGGTAATGCTCAGTTGTTCCCGTCCTTTGACACGCTCTACCTAAAACGAGTTACAAAAACCAGATTCCTGCGCCTGCTACAGACAGCAAATGCACCAACTTCGTTGGCACCTTTACTGTCTTAGGCAGTGCTCAGAATCTCCCGGTTTTTTCACTCTCTATAATTTGCCATTATCAGTATTAGTACGAACAATAATAACATCAGTACGAGCATTACGTGTAACGAACTCTGAAACTGATCCTACCAATAGACGTGTAACTGCGTTCATACCAGTTGAACCGATCATGATCAAATCATTCTTATATTCTTCAACGAATTCATCTGAGATAACTGTCTTTGGTTCACCAAAACGTACGTGAATATCAATATTATCTTCAGCAAATCCATCTTTAACAGCTTTATCTTTTAATTCATTGAGATATTTTTGAGCATCTTCTGAAAGTTGGTAAATAACATCCCCGTTCAACATTCCACCGTGCAATCCGATAAATTGCTTAGTGTCTAGAACTGTTAGGACATCTAGATGACCACCATTCATTTGGGCAACTCTTACAGCTTTTTGAAAAGCCATTTCAGCTTCCTTTGATCCATCTACGGGTACTAAAATTCTCTTATAGTCTTGTTCCATAATGAAATCCTCCTAAACGAGCTGCAAGTTTATGCATCCCGTGCTCTTTTCAATGCGTGTATTGAAAACTTCTTAATGTAAGATTAATGCATTAATATAGAATATTCAATCTTTTGTATTGCTTATATACAATTATATCAGTGAAAGGACATCAATGTACGAGCTAATTGATTAGCGACTGCTTCATAGTTATCAAAGATCGTCTTTTCATCCCATTTATTAACGCTATAAGCTGACATTTGAGTTGAAAATATACCTGTAAATAATTGTTCGTAATCCTCAAAATTATCAATAAAATTATTACACAGTACAAATGTGGGAATTTTACTCGTCCCAGCAATCTTGCTTAAATGAAACAATAACTCATCGTGCATCGACTCTGCTGAAATATCATCAGTTGCCGTCACTAAAACATCCGCCGAACGAATCGTCTGATCCATTCCGGTAACATTGGCTATCCACTCAAAGGATGAACGGAAGATCCGTGCATCGATCATCGCAAATGCCCCAGCTAATGTCTTGATGGCATCAGAATTAGGCATCGGATGTATATCTAAATTATACTTCTCATTGACCTTTTCCGTAACATAAACCAAATTATCTTCCAAAAAACTTTCTTGTGCTTCATTTAAAAATTCAATATTGTTTCTAACTTCATACGCACTGGAATAATTAAGCAGAATCGTAATCTGTGTTCGATAAGGAAGCAATTCTTTGATTCCATCCAAATCAACCGTATAACCGCTTATAAGCGGGTTTTCACCTTCCGGTATAAGTGATCCCTGTTCATCATAAATCTTTGCTCCAAGCGCTTGTAATGCTCCTAATCCACCATCAGCGACGGCTGTTCTGCCTAAACAGATGACTATGTTCTTGTGACCGCCAGAGATAGCATCCAAAATGAATTCGCCTAACCCATGACTAGTGGCATGGAATAATTCATCTCTCGTTTTACCTTTAGCTAACTCTAAACCGACGATTTGTTCAGAATCCATGATAACCGTGTCTTGACCATCGATTTTAGTGACAAGATATCTACCCAACTTGTTATGCCAAAAGGCATCAAAGAACGGTAATTCCAACCACTGTCCACCAATCGTGTGCTTAACAAGTGCTGGCATACCATCGCGACTGTCAGTAACTGGCATCGTAACTATTTCAGCATCCGGTAATGCACGCGAAATACCGCTATATATAGCCTGACCAATCTTTCTAGAACTAATATGGTCAGAATATTTTCCAGGAGCGATGATAAATTTCATGAATATTCTTCCTTTTTGTTATAATGTATTAAGAACATTTATCGATGATAGAGAGGTATTACAATGGATAACGCTACAAAGCAATCACATCGTATTTTAGATCTTGAAAAAGGTCGTAACTTCCGTGAACTTGGCGGATATAAGACTACCGACGGACACACGATCAAGTACCACAAAGTACTGCGCTCGGCCGGATTAGGTGACCTCACAGATAAAGACATCAATTTCTTGAGCAACTACGGATTGAAGACTGATATCGACTTTCGTTCCAAAGACGAAGCTGAAAAGAAGCCGGACAGAATTCCCACAGGAACTAAGTATCTTTCACTTCCTGTTTTCAAGGAAGATGAAACTGAGGCTTCAAAGATTCAAGGAACTTCAATTCCTGACCTAGACTATGTTCCAATCGACGGATACAACCACATGCTAGATGCATACCTCGATATGATCAATGGCGAGCAAGCCAAGACAGCTTATCAAAATTTCTTCGGTGAACTATTAGGTAATGAAACCGATAATGAAGTGCTATTGTTCCACTGCAGTGCTGGTAAGGACCGCACTGGTATGGGTGCTTTCTTCTTAATGTCTGCCTTAGGCGTACCAATGACAACTATTAAGGACGATTACCTACTAACAAACAAAGCAAGTAAGTCATATATAGATAACCTACTAAGTGAAGTGCTAGAACATGAGCCATCACTAGTTGATACGATCAAAGCACTGATGACTGTTAATATTAATTACCTTAATACTGCTGAAAAGGCCATCAAAGAAACTTCCGGTAGTATAGATAATTATATCAAAGATGAATTGAAAGTTAGCTCTAGCGATATCAAGGATCTAAAGAAGATTTATTTGGCTTAATAGATTCATCCCAAAAGATTCTTCTTTACATAACATTTGAGTCATACTTTCTTCACATTTACTAGTTATTATATAACCATAAGCTAAAGGAAAACGAAAAACACTTTAACTTATAACCCTCCCTATATAATAATAATCTTCATATAAAATAGATATTAATCTCATAATCACAAGTAAGTAACCCTCCTTCCCCCCCTGATATAGGGTTACATCAAAACAAAAAAGGATTCCGAAGTTTTTACACTTCGAAATCCTTTTTTAGTATGGCTGTTTAGATCGTATACTTTACATCGTGATTCTTTGTAAAGCTATTTTCTGAATACACTGCGAAAATCACAGCAGTGATTGCAACTGCGGGTATGGAATATCGACTTTGCAACACGAATAGTAACATTAAGAATACCACTACCACTGCCATGATTGATGTTTTTGCTAATTGACGTACGATTTGCATTGTCATAATAATCCACCCCTTGTTTGATGTTAATTGCGAGCTTTAGGTTTTCCGTTTATCTTTCCCTTGGCTCTCTCCAATAGCTAAACTACCATGTTTAAAAGCCATTTACAAGCGTCTGAAATGCCTAGTTTTCAATATTTGTGCAAGCGGTTACGCACTTTCTAATAAAGGGATTAAGTATCTTAAATTCGATTAAAGAAAATATGTAAGTGCGCGTAGGATTTTCA
>NZ_BAMN01000022.1 GCF_000615905.1 Companilactobacillus nodensis DSM 19682 = JCM 14932 = NBRC 107160 | reverse complement strand
TAAATTTATTAAAGAAATTTTACAAACAAGGAACTTTTATGAATAAAATAAAATTATTTTTGAACAAACGCATGGGCTTTTCAAGTCTGTTGGTCTTTTTTTTATGGCTAAAAACTGTCATTGCCTATTACGCCGAGTTTTCTTTGGGACTAAATGACCCGTTACAACATTTAATTCTAATCATCAATCCTATTGCTACAACAATCGTTTTGTTGAGTATAGCGTTATACATCAACAAGGCTATTGTATCCTACATTGTGATGGGTGTTATCTATGTTTTAGAAAATATTTTGTTATATGCAAATATTTTGTACTATCGTGAGTTTTCGGATTTTATTTCATTCAACACGATTGCTGGTGCATCCAAGGTCACCAAGGGTCTAGGTGGCAGCTCCGCCAGTTTAATGCAAGGACATGACTTTATTTATTTCTTAGATTTCGTTTTGCTCGTTGTCCTATTTACCAGTCACTATATAAGAATCGACAAGACCAAGATCCGCAAGTTGACCGCCTTCGCAACTACAATGCTAGGTGTGTTCCTCTTCTCACTCAACTTAATGCTGGCTGAGACCAACCGTCCACAATTACTTGGTCGTACATTCGACAATAGTTACATCGTCAAATATCTAGGCTTCAACACGTTCTTAGGCTATGATGCCATCAAGTCGGCTCAGAATAATCAAGTTCGATCAACCGCAGTCGGAACTGATATGGACAATGTACTTGATTATGTTAATCAGCATTATGCTGCACCGAATAAAAACTACTTCGGAAAAGCTAAAGGTAAAAATATTATCATCATCCATCTAGAAAGTTTCCAACAATTTCTAATTGGCATGAAGGTCAACGACCAGGAAGTTACACCATTCCTAAACAGTTTATACAACGACAAAAACACTATGTCGTTCAACAACTTCTTCCATGAAGTCGGCAGTGGCCGTACTAGTGATGCCGAGAATATGATGGAGACAAGTCTGTACGGATTACCTGAAGGTTCACTATTTTCAAAGTTAGGTTCAGACAATACTTTCCAAGCTGCTCCAGCTATCCTTAAGCAAAAAGAGAACTATACCAGTGCCGTCTTCCACGGCAATGTTGGTAGTTTTTGGAATCGTGACGATGTTTACAAAAACATGGGCTACGACTACTTCTTCGATTTGAACTACTTCAACCAAAGCGACGACTCAAGTATTGGCTATGGTATGAAGGACAAACTGATGCTTTCCGAAAGTGTCAAATACCTCGAACAGTTACAGCAGCCCTTCTATACCAAATTTATTACTGTTACTAACCATACTCCATACGACTTAGGTGACGAAGATCAGACCGCTGACTTCCCTAAGACTGACACCGGTAATAGCGTAGTCGATAACTACTTTGTAACAGCACATTATCTGGACAGTGCCTTAAAGGAATTCTTCCAGTATCTCAAGGACAGTGGTATCTATGACAATTCAATGATTGTCCTCTATGGTGACCACTACGGATTAAATGCAACACAGGATAAAGTTGTTGCGCCAATGCTTGGTTACGATACTAACAATAGTGACTTCAATGAAGTCCAAATGCAGCGAGTGCCATTCATGATTCATATGAAGGGACTCAAAGGTGGATTAAACGATACCTACGGTGGCGAAATTGATGCCCTACCGACGATTCTCCATCTTGCTGGAATCAATACTAAGGGATACGTTCAACTTGGTACTGACCTATTATCGAGCAATCACAGTGATATCGTTGCCTTCCGTGATAAGGAGTTCATCACTACTAAGTATACTGTGATTCGTGGAACCGATGGTGGACATATTGTTTATGACAACAGCACTGGTACTCAAGTAAATCTCAACGACAACGCTCAACTATCTAAGACTGTTGATAAGTGGCAAGAAGAAGTTAATGAGAAGCTAAAAATATCAGATACCACGAATAACAAGAATCTTTTGAGATTCTATACACCGACAGGATTCAAGCCGGTTAATCCGTCCGAGTACAGCTATCAAAATGAAATTCAACGATTGGTCAAGACTCGTGATGATCTAGGACTCAAATCGACTAGTGTTTACTCAAAGAACAATGATAAATCCACTACTCCAATGTATAATACTGATGCGCCAGAGTTAAACGGCGACAGGACTTACATCGACAACTGGTCAAGTGTTCTAAAGGGTGCGAACGCTGATGACTAGTGCCTTTCTAACAAATCTATTAATAATTAGATACAATTATTCAAATCAAATGCCCAGGTAACAACGTGTTATAATACATTTGTACAAGAAGATGTGACTGTTTTCAACGATACCAACACAAATACCCCTCGCAGTTGGGCTGCTTGGGGTATTTTTTCGTGGGTTCAATAATACAATTCGTATAACTGATATAATAAGACCATATGACACAACTTAAGGGATTTGTATGAATAATATAGAATTAAAATTTAAGTCATTGGTTAATCAACGAGTAGGGTTTATTTGCTTTTTGGTATTTTTATTGTGGATAAAAACAGTTGTTGCTTACTATGTCGATTTTTCACTGGGATTGAATGATCCATTGCAGCACATCATTATGATAATCAATCCAATCGCAACCGCATTGATTCTATTGAGCATCCCACTCTATATCAAACGAGCAAAAATTTCGTATACAATTATGGGTCTGATTTATTTAATCGAATCCATATTTTTATATGCGAATATTTTGTACTACCGTGAATTCTCTGACTTCTTAACGTCATCCGTCATCTTAGGAGTTGGTAAAGTATCCAAAGGACTGGGCTCCAGTACTTTCTCACTCATGCAGATTCATGATTTTATCTATTTTATTGATTTAATTATTTTAATATTATTATTCAGCTTAAAATTCATCAAATTAGATTCTAAACCACTACGTAAATTAGCTGCAGTCGCCACTACTTCAGTCGGTATTTTGATTTTTTCAGTTAATCTAATGATTGCCGAAGGTAATCGTCCACAATTATTATCAAGAACATTTGACCACGCCTACGTTGTTAAGTATCTCGGATTCAATACCTTCCTTGGTTACGATGCGGTCAAGTCAACGATGACAGACCAGGCTAGATCTACTGCGGTCGGTACTGATATGGATGATGTGCTTAATTATGTCGACGGCAATTATGCCGCGCCTAATCCTAAGTACTTCGGCAAAGCTAATAAGAAGAACATCATTATTATTCATCTAGAAAGTTTCCAACAATTTTTACTTGGTATGAAGATCAACGACCAAGAAGTTACTCCCTTCTTGAACAGTCTCTACAATGATAACAACACAATATCATTTGATAACTTCTACCATGAAGTGGGATTAGGTCGAACTAGTGATGCCGAAACCATGCTGGAATCAGGACTATTTGGACTAGGTAGTGGAACCTTCTTCCCTACTAATGGACCAGCGAATACCTTCCAATCGGCACCAGCTATTTTGGCACAGAAAAAGGGCTACACTAGTGCTGTCTCCCATGGTAATGTGGGTAGCTTCTGGAGTCGCAATGAAGTCTACAAGAATATGGGTTATAACTATTTCTTCGATCAATCTTATTATGATAATTCAATCGACAATGCCAGCATGAAATATGGTATGAAGGATAAATTGATGTTGTCTGAGAGTGTAAAGTACCTAGAGCAGTTACAACAACCGTTCTATACTAAGTTCATTACTGTTACTAATCATTATCCATATACGTTGAGTGACCAGGATAATAGCGACGGCTTCGCTGCTCCCGATACAACCGATAGTAGCGTTGGTAACTACTTTGTTACAGCCCATTATCTGGATAACTCCTTGAGAGAATTCTTCGATTACCTTAAGGATTCAGGACTGTACGATGACTCAATGATCGTCTTGTACGGTGATCATTATGGAATTTCAGCTGACAAGAACAAGGCTCTCGCTCCAATCATTGGAATCGACCCTAATGACTTTAATTCTTACAACGAATCACAACTTCAAAAAGTGCCATTCATGATTCACATGAATGGATTAAAGGGTGGCGTCAACCACACATACGGTGGTGAAATTGACGTCTTACCTACCATCCTGCATCTTGCCGGTGTTAATACTAAGAACTACATACAAGTCGGTTCTGATTTATTATCTAAGCAACATAAGGGTCCAGTAGCGTTCAGAGATAAGAACTTTGTCACAACTAAGTACACCGTGGTAAATAACAGTAAGGGACCACAAGTATACAGCAATGAGACTGGTGAATTGATCAACTTACAGGACAATCCTGAATTAGAGGATAAAGTAACTAATTGGCAAGAGGAAGTTAATACTAAGCTAAAAATTTCTGATGCCGTAAACAACAAGGACCTCTTGAGATTCTATACTCCAAATGGCTTCACACCAGTTAATCCTGATGATGACTCTTATAATTACCTCAATCAGATTCAGCGGTTGATCAAGACACGGAGTTCATTAGGTGCTGGCTCAACCAGCTTATATTCCAAGAACGATAACAAATCCACTACTCATCTTTACAATACTGATGCACCAGAGCTAAATGGAGATAGAACACCTATTGATGATTGGTCATATGTATTGAAGAATGATGCTGATAATTAAAATAAGACAGGGAAAATATTAATATTTTCCCTGTCTTATTTTTTGATTTTTATGAGGATGAATATTTTCATACCTGAAAACAGAACACTTAATCAGGTGCCTTGTCTGTATCAACTTTGTGTTCATAACCTTCATCGAACAAAGTAACAGTGAAGGTCGTACCTTCATGCAACTTACTCTTAACGTGGATCTCCCCACCGTGATTCTCAATCAATTGATGAACAATCGATAGTCCCAATCCGGACTCACCATACTTGCGATTCTTACGCGATGGATCAGCCTTATAGTATCTATCCCAAATATTCTTAACTTGCTCTTCAGACATACCGATGCCGGTATCCTGAATCTTAAAGATCGAAGCATGTCGATCATCAGCACGATAACCTGTAACTGTAATTTCACCGTTATCCGTGAACTGAATCGAATTCTGCATGATGTTAAACATTACCTGAACGAATCGATCATAATCAGCATATGTCTCCAACTCATCTTCTGGAGTCTCCAGAGTCAATTTATCTTTGGACTCAGCGGCCTTCTTCTGCAATTGTGAAACAATATCCTTCAAAGGTGTATTCGCATCAAAGACACGTTTTGCCAAGGTGATTTGATTAGTCCGAATCTTCTCGTAATCAAGATTCTCATTGACCAACCTAATCAATCGATTAGTTTCATTACGCATCAATTGAATACTTTGACCTTTGGATTCTTCAGGGATGGCATCATAAGCAAGGCCCTCTAATAGGCCATTAATAGTCGTAAGAGGCGTTCTCATCTCATGTGATGCATCGGCCATGAACTCCTTACGTCGTTGTTCTTGACGCTTAATTTCCTTATCTGAAGCCTCTAGTGACTTAACCATGGTATTGAAGTCATTAGCGAGATCATCCAATTCATCCGTGTTTTTACTTTCGATATGAACTGAGAAATCATTATTAGCAACTCGTCTTGTTGCACCACGAAGTCGATTGATTCGGTTGACTTGATAACGTGACAACAAGAAACTCAAAATAATCGCAGCTAATAGTGATATCAATAAGGCAAAGTACAGACGCTTATTGAGTTCACCAATATTAGTCTGTAATTGTGAAACATCTGATCCCGCCCAAACGGCCGCAATCAACTTACCATTTTGGAACCACGGTGTCAGGACGTAAACATAACTCAAATTATCCTTTTTATTGCTTAAGCGAGGATTGCCTTCAGAACTCTCGGGCTTTTGAATATTACGAATCGTCTTACCCTGCTTCAGTTTGTTCCAATATGATTGCTTCAAGTGCAGCTTCACATTGGTTGGTGGAGTTGGATATACTTGGTCATTTTGATAATCAAATATTGCGAACTGAACGTTCTTATCTGATAGAACTTGCTCGACAGTCTTAATATTATCCCCTGTAATATTATGGATCTGTCCGGTTTTTGAATCTGTCTTTAGAGCTATTTTTTCAAGATTACCAGCATAGCTCTCAAGATCCTTATAAGTTCGGTTGTACTCTGAAGTCGTCGAAGTACTCGTAACGGAATAGAGAATAATTCCCAAAGTCGTAAGGATAACGATCAAAAAACTCAGCATATTTTGATAAATTAATTTCATAATTAATCTACCTTACGTCCAGAATCATCAAACTTGTAGCCCACTCCCCAAACAGTCTCAATAACTTGTGGTCCAACTTTTTCAATCTTTTGACGTAACTTTTTGATATGAGCATCGACGGTTCTTTCTTCCCCGAAATAGTCATAGTCCCATACTTGCTCCAATAGTTGTTCACGTGAGAAGACTTGTTTAGGCTTGCTTGCCAAAGTTTTCAAGAGATCGAATTCCTTAGGTGTCAAATCAGGAATTTCCTTATCACCTAAGAAGGCTTCACGTGTGTTTGAATTCAACTTGAAGTAGCCAGTATTTACATCGAATCCGTCATTGTCGGCGGTTGTATCAGATTCAACATTAGCACTACCCTTGGATGCTTCTTCAGCCACATTTTCATTACGACGATGAATGGCCTTCATCCTGGCAATCAATGTGATAGGACTAAATGGCTTAGTAACATAGTCATCAGCACCGAATTCCAGTCCTAGAACTTGATCACTTTCGGTATCACGAGCCGTTAGCATGATGATAGGAACCGTCTTTGAAACCTTTCTGATTTCTTTGGCGACCTCCATCCGTCCTTGCCAGGTAAGTTCAAGTCGAGTGTGATCATATCCCAATCGTCAGGTGCTTCATTGAACATATCGACGGCTTCATTACCGTCATATGCGAAGTGAGCATCCCAATTTTCTTTTTGGAAAAACATACTCATCATTTCTGATACAGATTTATTATCTTCAATCATTAAAATTTTCATGTATAATTCACTCCATCTACTTTCGATTTAAGACTATAACAATTCATTAAAACTTGCTACTATATATATTAGTATAAAAATATGAATTAAGTTGGTGATTTTTTGAATAAAGATTATAAAGGTACTGTCTTCTTCGACCTTGATGGTACATTGATGAACGAACATTCCAAAATCGATCCTGATGTAGCTACTGCTATCCACAAGTTACGTGATAATGGCTACCTGCCTGCCATCAGTACTGGCCGCGCACCAAGCGAATTAGTCGACGTAACTGGTCCAACTGGCATCGATACTTATGTTTCATTCAATGGAGCCTATGTCCAATCAGCTGGCACAACTATTTACAAGAAAAATATCTCACCAGAGACCGTTGCGAAGGTCATCGAAGAAGCCAAACAATACAATGATATTATCACAATGCACTCACTTGACAAAACGTACACAATCAAGAGCACAAAATTTGTGAACGATTTTTATAAGTCAGTCAAAATCCCCGTTCCCGGCGTTGATCCTAAGTTCTATGAAAAAGAAGAACTGCCAATGATCTTAGTTGTTACGCCTGACGGTCCCGAACGTTATTCAAAAATTTTTGGTGACGAATTAACCTTCTACAAGACTGGTCCTTATGCCATTGATACGATTGCTAAAGGTGTTTCAAAAATGAACGGTATCAAACATCTATTGAGCGGACTAGAGCTCGAGGACAAGCCTGTCTATGCATTCGGCGATGGCCCCAATGACCTGCCAATGATCAAGGAAGTCAAGCACAGTGTTGCAATGGGTAACGGAATTGACAGTGTCAAAGAAGCTGCCGAATTCGTAACGACCGCTAATACTGATCACGGTATCGTCAATGGACTCAAACATTATAATTTAATTTAAACTTTCAAAAAAGCTGGGATTTTTCCCAGCTTTTTTATTTTATAACAACAACTTTACCCATCATATGACCAGCTTCAACTAATTCAGTTGCCTTAGTCAAAGTTTCAACATTCAATCCATGTAATACTTTGGTGGTGGTTGATTTGATCATTCCACCATCAAGTCCAGTCGCTAGCTGCTCCAAGTAATCACCTTGTGTCGACATTGAATCAAGATTATAAAAGGCCTTCGTGAACATCCACTCCCAAGCAAAATCCGCTGACTTTTGCTTCAAGTCCCCAATCTGTGAATCACGCAAATTAGTAATTGTGGCAAAAATACCAAATGGTTTGATCAATTCAACAATCTCATTCCAATGTGGATCATTATCACTTAATCCCAAAATATAATCGACGGTATTAATTCCCAAATCATGAACTTGCTTAATTAAGTCATCATGGTGGTTGACGACTAGATCAGCACCAAGATCCTTGACCCACTTAACTTTTTCATCCGTTGATGCGGTCGCAATAACACGTAGTCCTGCCAAATGTGCCAGTTGAATAGCGATTGAACCTACACCACCGGCACCATTGATAATCAGGATTGTTTTATCACTATTATCTTCTTTTGGATCAACATGTAATTTTTCGTATAATAATTCACTCGCAGTCAGTGTAACCAGTGGCATCGCAACACTTTCTTCAATCGATGTTTTTGTAGGTGCCAAGGCAACGATACGCTCATCGACCAATTCATATTCTTGATAACTTCCATCACGTGTATGGTCCCCGGCAAAAAATACTTTGTCGCCAGCTTTGAAATTGTTCACTTGGTCACCAGTTGCGGTAACTGTACCATAACCATCGAACCCCAAAATAAGTGGCTGCACATCATTACCACCGAAGCTCTTTCTAGTCGCAATGTCGACCGGATTGATCGATAGCCCTTCGATCTTTACTAGAAGATCTGTTCCAGTTGGTACTGGAGTTTCTTTTTCAAATTCTTTTAAACTACTCAATTCACTATTTGTCATACCATATGTTTTCATATGATCACCTCGTGACACTTATTTTACATCATTTTTAATAATAGTTTTACATTATGTATTAAACCCTATTTACCAGTACACTTTTCTTCAATTCCAACAAATTTGATATTATGATTCAGGTAAAAAATCGAAGTGATTCAAATGGCAAAATTCATTGACGTCAAATATCCTGACGGATCAGAGAAGATTTTTAAAAGTATTTCATCTATTAAAAACGATTCAACGTATCTCACACTAGATAATACAGTTAACGAGGTTCACGTTCATATTCCAACGCAATCAGTTGCGCCTAAACTTTACTTCTACGTGATAAACAGTGACGAGATAAACGACGATTTGATTGAAAACTTACCTAATGCCTACACTACACATTCAGCATTGATCAGATTCTTTGATGGCAAATACAAT
The DNA here is from genome assembly GCF_000615905.1 of Companilactobacillus nodensis DSM 19682 = JCM 14932 = NBRC 107160. Classification (GTDB taxonomy): domain Bacteria; phylum Bacillota; class Bacilli; order Lactobacillales; family Lactobacillaceae; genus Companilactobacillus; species Companilactobacillus nodensis. The sequence goes on along the minus strand of NZ_BAMN01000022.1, from coordinate 28,882 downwards.
GTTCATGCTAAAAAGAATATTAAGCTGGACGGTAAATATCTGACTTACATCAGTGGCGATAATATTATTTTTGTAAAAATGGATAAAAAAGACGACCGCACATAGCTATGCAGTCGTCTCTTTTTTGATTTTAACAAGTCCCCAAGACTTGTTTTTTTATTAACTGTGAATTGTTGTTGTGTTCTTTAGCTTTGTAGCCGAAACGCGTTTACAAAAGACAACAACCTCCGCTTACTACGGATAACAAATGCGCCAACTACGTTGGCACCTTCGTTATCCTAGGTAATGCTCAGTTGTTACCGTCTTTTGACACGCTCTAAACACTCTCTACACAATTTCTACAGTTGCACTAGTAATTCCATAAGAAGGAATCATGCTATTTGGCATTGCGACGTCGATCTGATATGGATTGTCATATGCAAATGTTCCCGTATCATTGACTGTTCTGTACCAAACATCACCTTGTGCGGTTGTAATTTTCAAGCGTGATCCACGTGGGATAACGCCTAGATTTGTAGCGACACCACTGTAACCCATGTTTGATCCTAATACTGCTGGATCATAAAAACTAATCTTAAATGTACCAACAGTTCTCGCTGTTGATTGTTGAGCAGCTTGCGTTGTGGCTACGGTTGTTGCTGCAGCCTGTGTTTGTGCTTGCTGTTGAACTTGTGCTGAAGCTTGTTCTTGCTCAGCCTTAATTGCTTCGTTCTCTAAAGCCACAGCGTCTACTTCCGGTTGTGCTTGTTTCGCTGCTGCAACTTCTCCCATTTCATAGTCTCTTTCGCTATTTTCAATTCCAGGAATAAATTCTTTGCTCCCTGGTAGTGAGACCTTTCTATTAAAATTATCTTGCTTATCCTTTGATGAATCTGACAAGTTTGATAGGTTTACAAAGTCTCCAGCATTACTTGTTGATGGATCATTGTTTTGTGCATCGGCTTGAACAGTAGCTGTATAGCCCATGAATCCAACTAAGATTAACCCCATAAAAAATAATGCGTCTAATTTAAATTGCTTTATCAACTAATCCCCCCGGTTTTCTTAATCACAAGAGAGAACTATACAAGATAATTGTTTCAATTGTATTACGCTAAGAATAAAAAAATTCTGTTTGAGGCTTTTTTTGTAACATCTTTGTAATGTAGTTCATATTATCTACTTTAATTTTGAATTATATGACTATTTATCGTTTTAATTTTATATTGTGAATTTATCACAATATCAATTCTTGCCTCATCGGAAAAAATATCGCCCTCTCCGAGAACAATTATTTGTCGAAAACAGCGCAACATGATAATTTGGATATATAAGGAATTGGAGGAATGTTATATGTCAAAAAAAATTGCCGTAATCGTCGGTAGCTTGCGTAAAGGATCATACTCACGTCAAGTTGCTAACAACTTAGTAGGAATGTTTCCAAGTGAATACGAACCAGAATTTGTAGAAATCGGAGACTTGCCACTATATAGTGAGGATCTTGATACACCAGGAAATGTTCCCGCCGCCTGGACAAAGTTCAGAGATACAATGAAAGAAGTTAGCGGTGTACTCTTCGTAACACCTGAATACAACCGTTCAGTACCCGGTGGATTGAAGAATGCTATTGATGTTGGTTCTCGTCCATATGGTGAAAGTATTTGGGACAAGAAGCCAGCTGCAATCGTCTCAGTATCACCTGGTGCAATCAGTGGTTTCGGTGCAAACCACCACTTGCGTCAATCACTAGTATTCTTAAACATGCCAACACTTCAACAACCCGAAGCATATATTGGTAATGTTACAAATATGCTTGATGAAAATGGGAAAGTATCAGAAAATTCAGTTGGGTTCTTACAAAGCATCATTGATGCATATGTAGAACTATTAAACAGATATTAATCAAAATGGGATTACGATTTTATGTCGTAATCCCATTTTTTATTTTGTACTGAAATAATCATATAATTCCATATTTCGATTATAAGTAATTTCTTTTAATCCATATTTTTCAGCAAATCGATCTGATTTCAAAACAACTCGTAAAATATTCATCGCTGATTTCTGTAAATCACCGATATACAAATCATTATTATCTTTCCAATTTCCCTTTAACAACACTGTATCATTATTAATTATTTGTGCTGAGCCGTCATACAGCATCTTTGTCATGTCATCGTCTAACTCACCAGATAGACTAACGCGAATATAGTTCTCACCATCAGCTGCTGGTTCAAAGTCATTCCACAATTCTTTAGTCGTTTCTTTGAAAGCCACAATATCAAATGATTTCCTAATAGCAATATGACCATTCTTAGCAAACTTCGGTTTCAAGTTATCCACTGCCGCAAATAACTTATCTTGCGAACCACCAGGCATTATCAAATCATTTCCAGAGTGCATACTATGCTTCGGATCAGCCAAACTGAACCAATCAGTCATTACTAATCCTTTGAAATTCCATTCATCCCTCAAAATATTTGTCAGTGACTCATAATTTTCACCAGCAAAAGTTCCATTGACCTTATTGTAAGAGGACATGATAGCCATAGGTTGAGCTGTCTTGACAACTATTTCAAAGTTCTTCAGATATATTTCTCTAAGTGCCTGCTCGCCAATAATACTATTACCGGTATTACGAGCAGTCTCTTGATTATTACCTAGAAAATGCTTGATCGTTACACCAATACCAGTATGTGTCTGAACACCTTTAGTCTCAGCTGCAGCAATCGTTCCAGATAACACTGGATCTTCAGCAAAGTATTCAAAGTTACGTCCACCTAATAGATTACGATGAATATTCATTCCTGGTGCTAACCACATAGTTATGCCAAACTCTTTCATTTCAGTTCCGATTGCAAAACCAACTCTTTGAACTAGATCACGATTCCAAGTCTGAGCTAACAATGTTCCAATGGGCCAAGCTGTTGCATATTGATGCTTAGTTTTTCCATTATCATCAAACGTCTGCTCTAATCTTAATCCGGCAGGCCCATCGGCATTAACTGTCGCGGGAATACCTAGTCGATCATTATTAGTTGTCTGGCCCGCAGCACCGGCTACCAAATCAGCAGCATTACCGACCATACTCCCCTCAACATTGGGCTTGAGTGAACCTTCAACCAAATCGATCAATTCAGAATTACTCATGTTAGCGACAAATTCATCTAATGTTATCTTACGATTATAAACATCTAACAAATTAAGATTTGAATTGGCTGGTACCTTTTGTAGCTTTTCATCATAACCTTTGCCGGGCAATTCTTGATCTAAGTTAGTTGTATATGTAATAACTTGAGATTGATTCGAGTAATCTATCGGTTCAATGGCGTCAAAATTCTCTGCCTTCAAAATGAAAAATGGTACCCCACCGACTTGTTCAGAACTAAACTTTCCTTCAGTTAATTCTGTTGGATCATTAGCAGGGGTCAATTTATGTTCCAACTGTTGAATTACGACTAATTTATCTAACTTGAACTGACCAACGACTTTAGTATTACGAGAACTGTTACCAACTCTAATCAAATAAATACCTGGTACCATTACCCATGCAGCAATTCTAGTATCAAACACCGCCAAGTTCTTTGTACCAATACTCATAGTCAGATTCTGCTGCTCATCTGGACGCAAGTTCTTAGTCTTATCATATGCTTGTAGAGTTTGATACGGGGTTGGAATCTTCGACTTAGGACTAGATACATATAGTTGAACAACTTCTTTACCGCTGAACTTTTCGCCAATATTTTGAACATTAACTTTAACTGTTATTTGATGTTCATTGACACTGATTTTGTCTGTATCGATCATAAACTTGGTATAACTCAATCCATATCCGAATTCATACTTAGGTTTAATTTCAAAACTATCAAAATACCTATAACCTACATAAATACCATCGTTATAACGGGGATCATTTTCACCAAAATATTTGGACGATGGATAATCACTATAATCATTGGCCCAAGTATCCGTTAATTTACCAGAAGGTGTAACTGTTCCATCAAGGACTTCCGCAATTGCATTCCCAGCATCCATTCCTGGTTGTGACACCAGCAGAATGCTGTCTAACAATGGACATTTCTCGATAAAACTAGTATCAATTATTCCACCAACATTTAAGAGCAAAATACTATTTTGATAATATTCACTCATACGTTTGATATTAGATAATTCATTATCCGTTAATTGGTAATCGCCTTTTTCATTTTTACGATCATGTCCTTCACCTGAACTACGCGAAATGACATAGATACCCGTTAGAGCCTCTTCAAACTCACTGACTTCCATATCATCCATGGTAAAAGCGGGAGCTAACAATGAAGCAAGCGAGCCGTCTAACTTGTTATAATATTCATTTTTCTTCGAATCATAATATCGTTGAAATCTTCTCAACCACGATTCGGTTGTGATTTCAAAACCATGTTCTTTAAGACCACTTATAATAGAAGAAACATGACGCTGATTCACATCTCCAGAGCCTGTACCTCCTTTGACAGTTGCGAATGAACCACTTCCATAAAGTGCAATTTTTTTATTACGTAACGGTAATATTTTATTTTCATTTTGCAGTAAGACCATTCCATCTTCTGCTACTTGTTTTGATAAATCTAAATTTTTGATTTCTCGTTGTGACATTTTTTGTTCCATCACTGACCACTCCTTCGGTGAAACATCTCAATTGTAATTTTACACTTTTTCACTTAGATTTATTTGCGAAAACACGCTTCAATACAAACTTGTTTAGTAAATATATCAATATAATTATAATTATGGCAATAATCACTTCACTGATAACAAAATTCATGCCAAATGATTTTTGAAAAAACTGTAATAGTGGATTATTAACAAAAATAATTAAGATAATGGCGACAATAATATCGATAGTTGCAGTATTCATAAGTTCCTCCTATATTAGTTTCATTATAATGCAATAAAACAATGTATAATATAGTAGAAAGAATATGAGGTGACTGTATGTTAAAAGGGAAACACATTACGCTCTATGTAACTGGCGGGATTGCCGTCTATAAATCTTTGAATATTGTCCGTGAATTGATCAAGAACCAAGCTGAGGTCCAAGTCGTTATGACTAAGGCCGCACAAGAATTTGTCACACCACTAACCTTTGCGACATTAAGTCAACGTCCAGTTTTAACTGACAATTTTGATGCTCAATCAGCACAAGATGACTTCATACCTCACATCAAGTTGGCACATTGGACTGACTTAGCGGTTGTCATCCCTGCTACGGCGAACATCATCGCCAAGATGGCGAACGGAATCGCTGATGACCTTGCATCCACGACCTTGTTGGCAACCGACGCACCCAAGCTTGTATTTCCAGCAATGAACACTACTATGTGGAACAACCCTGCCGTTCAAACCAACTTAAGAACCCTCAATCTGATGGACATCAAAATTGTTCAACCAGATTCTGGCTTCTTAGCTGAAGGAGAATCAGGTAAGGGACGACTACCAGAATTATCTACTATAATGGTAGAAATATTCAAAACATTTACCAAACCAGTTCTTGCCGGCGCCAACGTGATCGTAACTGCCGGTGGAACTAAGGAGGCTATCGATCCCGTCAGATTCATTGGGAATAACTCATCTGGCAAAATGGGAATTGCACTCGCTAATGTGGCAGCTGATATGGGAGCCCATGTGACGCTCATTACAACAGTCCATGATCAACTGAGCTCACCTAACTTGAATGAAATCAAGGTTTCCACTGCCTTGGAAATGCAAAAGGAACTCCAAAAACATTTCGAAAGTAGCAATGTACTAGTAATGGCCGCCGCAGTTTCTGACTTTAGACCAGCGCACAAGGCTGATCAAAAAATCAAAAAGGACGACGACCAAGACTTATACACAATTGAATTACAAAAGAACCCTGACATTCTCAAAGAGATAGCTAAAGATAAAAATAACCAATTTGTGGTTGGCTTTGCTGCTGAAACAGAGAATCTCATTCCTTATGCAAAAAAGAAATTGTACAGCAAAAATGTTGATATGATACTTGCTAATGATGTTTCCAAAGCCAATACCGGCTTCAATGTTGATACCAACCAAATAACTTTGATTCAACGTGACAAAGAACCAGTAACTTGGCCTTTGATGTCTAAGAATGATATTGCTGCTAAGTTCTGGGAATACTATGAAAAAAATATAAAGTAAAAAAAATAAGGAATTACCGATAATGGTAATTCCTTTTGCTATTCATAACGTGTCCATACCGAATAAATTGACACTGTTTTATTTGCTTTATCAATATGCCGTGACTCCAACAAACGCAAGTACACAGACACCCATAATTATAATAATTGCTGATATCAATACTGAAGACCATTCTGCAAACTCAACTTTTGGTGCGGTCATGTGGCCGTCCTTTTTCTCTAATTCAAAGAAAGTTCGCGTACCTAACAGTTGATAAATTCCAATGGCAATAGCCATGAGTCCTAATACAATAACAAACATTATACTCATCTTCTTTAGCTTATTTTGCCATGATAATAGTCTCAATAATTACTGCATACCAGTAGATTGCTTATAAGTTAATTTATATCTATTTGGGATTTTCAAAATCACTGTAATAGACCGGAGCTGGTGCATCAAAATCATTGTCAATTCTCAATGCATCTAATATCTTCATTGTTTGATGATCAACTAAATCTTGAATAGTTTGAGGATGATTATAGAACGCCGGAATCGGTGGGATCATTTGCACTCCCATTCTGGATAACTTTGTCATATTTTCCAGATGAATCGTATTCAATGGTGTTTCACGAGGAACCATGATAAGTTTTCGTTGTTCTTTTAGAGTAACGTCTGCTGCACGTGAAATTAAATTATCACCGATGACGATAGACAACAAAAATAATCACGATGAAACTTAACCAAAGCGCAAGTTGTGTGCCTATAGTAGTTTGGATAGCTGTGGAACTATGGGGACATACTGTTCCGATACCCAATTTCATAAACAATATATTGGGTTTATTCATTACCCTTTAGACCAACTGCCTCCATACTAAAATTCCAAAGTTCATCTTGAATCTGTTCATCGTAAGAAAGATTTGATGATAGTACAGGCTTATCACTGCTACGGTCAAAGTATCTTACTGGACCTGCTGCAAATTTATCAGCGGTAATTAGATCAGTGATCATTTTTCCTGAATCCTTCGCAGTGCCAATGATACCTGCAAACTGTGAAAGAACCGTTGGCGTGAAACGTGATTTATCCTTTGCCAATCCTGTTTCAGTCATGAGACCAGGATTAACACTATTAACGGCTATCTGCTGGCCGTTAGCTCTCAATTTTTGATCTAATTCATATGCAAATAGAATCATGCATAGCTTGGAAAATGGATAACTTTGACCATCCACCTGTGGATTCATGCCACTATATGCAAGTACATTTGACCCAGGCCATGTCGCACCTTTAAGCAATGCATCATGACGTTCACTGCTGACAGTTACGATACGACCCTTTACTTCCATTAATGGCATCAGAAGTTGAGTAAGTAGAAAATGCCCAAGATAGTTTGTTTCGAAAATATTGTTAAAACCATCTTGCGTTTGATGAACGGTTTTGCCGCTAACTCCAGCATTACATACTAGACCGTAGAGTGGTATGTTTAGTTTCCTAAACGCAGCAACAAATGCCCTCACTTTTGCCAACGAAGATGTGTCTAACTCCAAACAAATGATATTTGCATCAGGTATCGTCTGTAAAATTCTCTGACGGGCTACAGCTGCTTTTTTCATATTTCGGCAAGCCATGACGAGTTGATAATTGCTACCTTTTGCTGCAATTTGCTTAGTTGTTTCAAATCCCAGTCCAGAATTGGCTCCCGTTACGATCACTGTTTTTGTCATATATCGTTCTCCTTATCATTAATCATATTTCTAATATGTTTGAATACATTATAGTGGTGCAAACCATTGAGTACCAATCAATTTGATCTCACATTAAATTATTGACAAAACTGTTTCAATTAAAACACTTGTAATTAAAACAATTCATGATAAACTAAACAGAGAAAGCGGGTGTGATCGTGCAAAATAAAACCGGAATTGTCCATTCAATTTATCAACTGGCCCAAATTGAACAACAAAATTTGAATCATCACTTGAAACAACTAGGACTTAACCCAGATCAGGCACGGGTACTGGATTATGTGCAAGCACATCCTGGAACAAACCAGCGGGCGGTGGCAACTCATTTAGGGCGACAGGCTGCGAGTACTTCTAATTTATTAACTGGACTTAGTCAGCGCGGCTGGCTAACGCGCCAACCAGTCAAAGAAAATGCCCGCGAAAAGGCCCTATTCTTAACAGTTGAAGGAGCAAAAATAGCGGAACAAATTGCGCAAACATTTAACAAATTAAATACTTTATTTGAACAGGGACTAACTGCCAAGCAACTCGATGACTTGGTAGCATTATTAACCAAATTAACTCAATATTTAGAAACGGCAGGCGACTAAAATGTCATTAACAGCAATGGAACAACATGCAACCAAGCGCGAATTACAAGAAAATTTTGAATTAAGCGGTCTTAGTGTGGCGCAAGCGGCAGCTGATTTGCAGACAACACCGACCTACTTACAACAGGTCTTGGATTTGAATGTGCGTCATATCGAAGATCCATGGATTGTTCGTAATTATTTAAATCAGGTTTTAAGGCAACAACATCAGACACCGATTCCTTATAGTAGGTTGATTGGTTCGCCAGCTGATTATTGGTTCTTAAACGAAGCTAGAGTTAATCGTGGTCAATTGAATTAAGCTAGGATAACATTATGCTTGGTGTTAGTTGAATCAGATTAGAATCAACAACACGTTATTGGGTCTCTTTTTGATTTCAATAGCAGTCACTAAACTCATTGGGCAAATGTGACAGTATTTGTGGATTACTAATAAAAAGAGTCTGGGACAAAACCCCTGGCTCGCATCAAAAAAGGTAGTTCTGAGAAATCAATTGATTTCTCAGAACTATTTTTTTTGAACCTATGTATAGGCGCTGAAACCAATAAATAAAAGTGGTGTCAATCACCACAGACCGGCAATTGACACCACTTATTTACTTAGATTCTAGAGTTTTGTCCCAAATTTCTTTAACATTACTTATTAATCTGTTGCAGGTTTATCTTTAGAACTTGTATCTGCTTTTGCTTTTTTGTTTTTCTTAGGTTTTCTAACTCGATGAATCCTCTTCTCATGCCACATCGTCAAACTGATTAACGATGACAAGGTCAATGGAAGAATAATAACCAAAATTATTAAACCGAAGATTACACCCAAGGCAACTTGAATTAAGGTTGTTACACCTGATGGCATCAAGGCTGCAAACGTACCACTTAAAATAATGGCAGCAGATATGACAACTGCACCAATGGCAGTCGCAGCATTGAGCATTCTATCCTTCAAGTCAGGTTGAGTTTCATCCTTGAATCTAACCATTAAGAAGATACTGTAATCGACCCCAAGTGCCATCAACATAATGAAGGTGAAGAATGGTGTATTCCAACTCAACATTGGATCACCAAGAACAAACTTGGAAACAATTCTCGTTATTCCTAATGAAACTTCGTATGCTAATAACAAAGTTCAATGATTGTCATTGGTTGCAAGATAGACTCTGTTACAACGATCAAAGCAATTCCAATTCCGATCGTCATAATCAAAGCTGTTCTACCAAAGTCTCCATTTGCTAATGTTCTCAAATCATTATTTTGAGAAGTTTCACCACCGACGGCAACTTTAGCATTCTTCAAGGCACCATGTTTCAATCTGGCTTTCATGTCAGTTTGAATAGTCTTCAATTGTTTAGAAGTAGTCTCACTGTTTGGATCACCCTTGAAGACAATCGTTATTTGAGCGATCTTACGATTACCATCCATATACGCATCCAATGCCGGCTTGAATTCACTGCTCTTAATCGTCTGCTTAGGTAGATAGAATGTATCGCCGACATATGAAGTTCTCAATCCATCTAAGTATGTCTTCATAGTCTTATTACCAGAAGCAATTGAATCAAGTCCATCATTAGCTGATGATAATCCTGATTCTAGCTCAGTAACTTCAGAGCTCATTTGTTTGAGTTGAGTATTCATCTGTTGAACCCCACTATTAACGGTCGTTGCTCCACTGGCAACACTTTGACCACCACTAGTTAAGGTTGAACTGGTTGAATTAAGAGTACTTGTCCCACTTGCCAAAGTAGACATCCCTGATGTCAATGTTGGAATTTGACCTTGTAACTGTCCCATTCCAGATGTGATAGCAGCGGAACCACTACTTAATTGACCGATGGAACCCTGTAAAGCAGACATTTCTGCGGCGGCTGTAGAAGTATCCTGTCCAGTACTCTGCATTAACGCCAATAATTGACTAGCTTGTGAAGAAATTGAACCTACCTGTGTTTGTAATTGTGACAACCCAGATGACAATTGTTGCGAACTACTTGTCAAATTTGAAACACCACTAGTCAACGTAGGCATCTGACTACTTGCACTTTGCAAGCCGCTGTTGACACTTGAGACGCCACTAGTATATTGATTAATTCCACTCGACAACTGTTGTGCACCAGATTGCAACTCACTCGTACCATTGGCTAACTCTTGGACTTGTGCTGTACTGCCGCTGATATTTGCACTTTGCAATTTTGAACTTGCAGAATTTAATCCGGACTTGATTTTTTCTAGGCCTTTGGTCGATGTATTAAGACCATTTGTAATAGTCAGAAGTTGATTCTTCAAATACATACTCTTGATCTTGTTACCACCAGGTTGTGTTGCGGATGCAACAGTCTTAACGCCTGGTTCTTGTTTAAGATATTGAGTCAAGTCATCAACTGCCGCCAATTTGGTTGAGTTGTCATCTTCGAACTATCCTGAATATAAACAGTTGCTGGAGCTGACATACCTTTACTGAAGTGACTTTGGATGACTTCATAACCCTTTTTGGCTTGATAAGTATCAGGCACTTCATCAGCGTTGTTGAAGTTCAATGTTGAACTTGTATTGACTAAAAATGGTACCGCAACAACACCAATGATTGCCAAGATCACAACTGGATATGCTAAAGCTGCACGTGATAATCCATACCACACTCTGCTCTTGCCACGTCCAGCAGTAACTTTACTTGGCCAGAACATCTTAGCTCCAAGTGTTTCCATGAAGAACATATTCAATGTTAGAAGAACTGCCAACAACACTAGAACACCAATAGCAACACCAACAGCGCTTTGATAGAACGAGAACTTAGCTAATGAAAGTACAGAGAATCCAATTAGAACTGACAATCCACTGTACAAAATCGTGCGGCCACCATGACGTTGCGCATCATGAGCAGCTTCAACAGCCGACATTCCCCTGGCTAACGCTCCCTTGAAGTAGTTATATAGAAGAATATTATAATCAGTTCCAATACCGAATAAAACAACCACTAAGAATACTTGTGTAAAATTAGAAATTGGAAAATCAAATTTTTGAGCAAGATTCATAATGATACTTAATGATGTAACAAAGGCAACACCAACATTAAGTAACGATACCAATGGAACGATTGGAGAACGGAAGACTAATATTAATACGATAAAGATAAAGATTACCGCAATAACTTCAGTTTTCTGAATCCCTTTCTCAGTCACAGTTGCGAATTCATCATTCAAAGCATCTGAACCCGTAACATAAGTCTTGATTCCTGACGTCTTCAATTGACGTTGGAGCTCCTTGACCTGTGGACCAACTGATCCATTGTTCTTAACTGTAATCTGTGCCAATTGCGTTGATTTGTCCTCGGCAATCAGCTGCTTCTTGGTTTCAGCATTATCACTAGGTCCCATAACTTTTTCGATCTTAAGTGAATTCTTGTCTTCCAAGTTATTCAACTTACGAGTGATCTTTCGATTCTGGGAAGCAGTGAATTTGTTATCACCGTTATTGTTAAACACCGCTGTATAAGTCCGAACGGATTTGTTTCCATTCGCTTTCTTTTCAATCTTGGAAGCCTTCTGGCTTTCGGTATAACTTGGTAAAGTTATATTTCCTTTATCTCTAACTAATTGGGATACATTTGGCATGGCAAACAATGCTATTGCCACAACTATTATCCATCCAATTAGAGCAGGCACATACTTCTTTGTGATCTGCTTCATTACGACATCTCCTCAACCCGTTATCACTTGTAAAATAATTGACAACTGTCAAAATACAACGATAATAATAAAATTAATGGTGTAATTAGACAAGAGACAATTTATATATAAATGTTTTAATTTAGACACATTTTTAATATTTGTCCAAAAATGTAATGAAAAAGTCCTTTTTGTCATGAAAAGAAGCCGCTTTTTTGAAAAACACGGTCATTTTCATTACAAATGCACGTTAGTTTTGCACTTGCAAAAATTTATACTTATGTTAATGTCGAAGTAATCGGATTAAATGACTTGGGGGAATTTAAGATGAAGATCGATGTAACTCAACACCTTACGTTGGGAGCAAAAAGAACTCTAAAAGCCTTTCGGCTGGCGATGTTTGAAGCACTCAGTGAAAAGGAATTCGACAAAATAACCGTTAATGATATCTGTAAAAAAAGCGAATATCCACGTGCTACTTTTTACAATTATTTCGATGATAAGTTCGACTTGCTTCAATATCTCTGGTCATACATAGGAAAAGACATCTTAAATAAAATACCTAGAGATGGTGACGAAGAAGAAGGTCTCGTGAAGATTTTTAATTTATTACTTGAATTCTTTAATGATCATCAAGAATTACTCGCAAATATCACCAAAAATAATGGTTCTGATTCACACCTATGGCATAGTATGTCTGGTTATCTTCGACACGAAGCCAATATTCTGGTTTACAATTACTGTAAAGATAATGATCAAGTTAAAGTACCTGTTAAATTATTGGCAAGATTCTACAGTGACTTGATAATCGCCGTTCTTGAATGGTGTTTATTCGAACAGCCTGAAATCGATATAAACACAGCTGACGAGTACTTAGTTAATTTATTAAATGGTGGATTAAACGCATAAATTAAAATAACCGCAATTCTTCTTTGAAGAATTGCGGTTATTTTTTATTATATTAATTTTTTAATTAGGCTGTTCCATCAACAACCACAATACTAGATATACAATAATTCCTGGAAATGCTGGTGTTAGCGATAAAATAACATATAGCACACGGCCTACAGCTGGATCCCAGCCATATTTTTCACAGAAGCCGGCGATTACCCCACCGATAACTTGGTTTGTTCTTGAACGTTTAATTGGAATATGCATTATTCTCACCCTCTATATATTATTCTGGATTCTCCATTAATAACCACAATACTAAATAAGCAATGATACCTGAGATCGGTGTGAAACTTATAATTACCCACAGAATTCTAGCAATAGCCGGATTCCAGTTGAAGTGTTCGGCGAGACCACCGACAACACCTGCCAAAATTTTATTATCACGCGAACGTTTAATTGGAATGTGCATAAGTAACTCCCCCTTATCTTTAATAACATAATAAGATATTGGCAGCTGTAAGTACATTTAAATTACTTACAGCTAACTTACATTTTTGTCACTTTGATTCCAACAAATAAAAAAAGGCCTTTCGGCCTAATTATTATTTCAATATTTTAAGATTCCAAGCTGGTACTTCGGAATCACCATAATACTTGTGATATAGCTTAGCAACTTCTTCTGATTGGTAAGCTTTGACAACTTTCTTGTAAACAGGGTTATCTTTGTCCTTCTTATTAGCCGAAATAACATTGACATAAGGCTTTGAAGCCTTACTTACTTTTTCAACATAAACTGCTTTTTTCGGATTCAACTTAGCATCACTGGCAACACCACTATTAACAACTGATGCTGTAACATCACCAAGTGAACGAGCTGTTTGGGCTGCATCTAATTCTGAGATCTTCAAGTTCAATTTATTCTCGATAATAGACTTCTTAGTTGGTAATACATCTTTATTAAGCTTGATCAAACCAGCACTTTGAAGTAGGGCCAACGCACGTCCTTCATTTGTAGCATCGTTAGGAAGAGCAATTTCATCACCTTCCTTTAATTCACTTAACTTAGTAATTTTCTTTGAATATAAAGCCATAGGTGCAATAGCTGTATCACCAATACCAACGATATTTGTGTGATGAGTCTTGTTCCAATTATCCATGAAGTAAACTGTTTGGAAGGAATTTAGATCAATTTGACCTTGATCCAAAGCTGTATTTGGTTGGCTGTAATCTGAGAATTCTACTAACTTAATTTTGATATTTTGTTTTTGTAATTTTTCATCAACTGTATTCCAGATTCGGTTATCTGATCCCATGATCCCGATTTTTACGGTTGTCATTTTATCTGACGCTGAGGCACTCTTGCCACAACCTGCTAATACAAAAATTGATAATGTTGTAAATAAAATTGCTAATATACCCTTAATTTTTTTATTCATAATCCGACGATCCTCCATTTTTTTGTAAACAAAAAGCCGCTCCTATATTTTATAGAAGCGACTAATCGCGGTACCATTCTAATTTTGTAACAAGCTTACACCTGTCACCTCACCGAGGAGCGCTAGATGCACTCTCCCAGTATGATAATGGGTACCAACCATCACATCCTAATCTAATCGACTCGGTGTACCAATCACAGGTCATTTTCATCTGAAGTCGTCTCCTCATCTCAACCAATTGAGGCTTTCTGCGCACAACAATCAAATTACTTCCCCTGATCATATTGTTTCAATATTTATAAAGCTTAAATGAAACCCGAATTAATGTTCTAGTTTTCTCACTGCGAAGTCTCCAAGACCTTGAATAACAAAAACCAAAACTAAGATCAAAAGCATAGATACGATGGTAACATCATTTTCAAATCGTTGATAACCAACGGATATGGCCATATTACCAAGACCACCACCACCAACAGCACCAGCCATGGCAGTCAAACCAATCAAACTAATAGTTGTTAAAGTTCCTGAACGGATAAGTTCTGGGAGTCCCTCTTTCAAATAAACTCTGAAGATTATTTGAATCGGCGACAATCCCATTGCCTCAGCTGCTTCGATGACACCTTGATCAACTTCTACCAGTGCCAATTGGACTTGTCTGGCGAAGAAAGGTGCTGTACCAATGACCAACGGAACCAAAGCACCTGTAGGTCCGATCGTTTGTCCAACAATCAATTTGGTAAATGGTCCGATGACCGCTAGTAAAATAATAAATGGTATGGAACGGAATAAGTTAACCAGCTTATCCAAGGTAGTATAGAACACCTTGTGAGGTGTAATACCATCTTCGGTTGTTACAACTAAGAGAATTCCTAAGATAATACCGATAACTCCGGCAAAGATTGCACTGACAAACGTCATGTATAGCGTCTGTTGAATGGCAACTACGAAACCATTGTCACCTTCCCAGTTAGCTACAACATTGGGTAAGTACGTATTTAAAAAATGTGTCATGAATTATTTACCCTCACTTTCTTTTAAATCAATTTCTTTAACGTTAATCTTCAAATCAGTTAGATATTGAATTGCTTTGTCGATCTTGTTCTGTTCACCCTCAAGGTCAAACAACATAATACCAACCGTTGTACCTTGAAGACGCTCAATATTACTAAAGAGAATATTTGCTTCAATATTGAATTTTTTGTACAACTCAATAATGATCGGCTCATTAGTAACATCGCCCATGAAGTTCAACTCAACCAAGTGACCTGAGATAGAATCAATGATTCCACTCTCCTTAACTTCATCCAGAACATTACTGATTTGTGTAGAAGTATTAACAAAGTCCTTAGTGAGCTTCTTCTTAGGATTGGCAAAGATCGTAAGTAAGTCGCCTTCCTCGATCAATTTACCCTCTTCCATGACCGCAACTCGATTACAGATTTGCTTGATAGCGTCCATTTCATGGGTAATAATGACGATCGTAATTCCTAATTCCTTATTCAATCTACCTAACAAACTCAAAATTTCAGTAGTTGTCTTAGGATCCAGCGCACTAGTAGCTTCATCAGAAATTAATATTTCTGGATCACTAGCTAACGCACGAGCGATAGCAACACGTTGCTTTTGTCCACCTGATAATTGTGATGGATAGTTATTAGCACGATCACTTAATCCAACTAGCTCTAGCAGATTATTGACCTTGTCTTTGCGTGCTTGCTTAGAAAGCTTGGAGTCACGTAATGGAAAAGCTACATTACCAAAAACAGTTAAAGATCTCATTAAATTAAAGTGCTGGAAAATCATTCCGATATTCTTGCGTGCCTTACGAAGATCTTTGGCACTCAATTCTGTTAACTTCTGGTCATTAACAATTACTTCACCAGCAGTTGGTTTTTGAAGGAGGTTGATAACACGTACTAATGTACTTTTACCAGCTCCGGAATATCCGATAACACCGAAGACATCACCCTTTTGTACATTGATTGAGACGTCTTTGACGGCCTCGATCGTCTTGCCTTCGTTATGAAATGTAACATCAATATTCTTTAGTTGTACTATCCCGTTCTTTTCTACCATAATTACTCCTTATTTATTTTGGCTAAAAATTCATCGAAGAAATCGATAAAGTCCAAATAATCTTTGATACGAATGTTTTCGTTAGGTGCATGTGCTCCACCTTTGGCATAACTAACACCAATTGAAACGATTGGGGCTTGTGCATATTTATTAACTACATACATTGGACCAGT
The DNA here is from genome assembly GCF_000615905.1 of Companilactobacillus nodensis DSM 19682 = JCM 14932 = NBRC 107160. Taxonomy (GTDB): domain Bacteria; phylum Bacillota; class Bacilli; order Lactobacillales; family Lactobacillaceae; genus Companilactobacillus; species Companilactobacillus nodensis. The sequence goes on along the minus strand of NZ_BAMN01000022.1, from coordinate 12,185 downwards.
ACCAGGACTGGATGGTAACGCCTCTACCGCATCCTCACCACCATAGAAGTCCTTGGCAGTTTGAATCAAAGTATTAACGATTGGACTATCGAGATCCCAACGATATCCTCTTTCACCTAATAAATACTTAACTGATACATCACTGAATCCCTGTGACTCTAAATGCTTCGTTAACTTATCAAATATATCTTTTGGATCTTGATTTGGTACTAATCTGAATTCCAATTTGGCAACAGCAGCTTTCGGTGTAAAGGTTTTGACACCTTCACCTTCCCAACCACTAATGATTCCTTCTATATTAACCGTTGGTTTGAAGGTCAAATTATAATTTACAGATTCATTCTTAAGCAATGGGACTTTCAAGCCCCACTTCTTAGTTAAATCAGGTTCAATTGTTTTGGCAACTAATTCTTTTTCACGTTCACTTGGTTCAACGACATCATCGTAGAAACCTGGAACTTTGATAGTACCATCTGTATCACGTAATGCATCGATTGCCTTAGTCAATCTCCAAGTAGCACTATCAACAACCGCTGCAAGTGATGAATGAAGATCGATATCAGCTGATAAGGCTGAAAGTTCAAAACACAATATTCCTTTATTACCACCAGTAATACTGAATTGTTCATGCTCATTCTTACTTCCGGATTCCCAGATGATCAAGTCATTAGCAAGTTTGTCACCATACTTCTTGAGGTAATCAACTAAGTGTTCACTAGCAACTTCTTCCTCACCTTCAACCAAGAACTTGATGTTACAAGGCAAGTCGCCGTGCTTTTGACGATAGATCTTCAATGCGGTGATACGACTGATCAAGTCTGACTTACAATCAGAAGCACCTCGTCCGATGAACTTATCGTCTGTTATCTTCAGCTCAAATGGATCTGAATTCCATAACTCAATTGGTTCTTCTGGCTGAACATCATAGTGATTGTAGATAAGAATTGTTGTCTTGCTGGGCTTCTCAGGTTTGGCCTCTGCGAATACTACTGGATGTTTATAATCATTCCAGATAGTTGCATCGGCTCCGAAGTCAGTCAACAATTTCTTGAGGAATTCGGCCGTCTCATTAATAGATTGATGCTTTGCGGATACTGATGGTAGAGCAATATATTGCTTCAGTTCTTCGATTGATTCTTGAATCAATGGATCATCTAACTTTGACATTTGAATTCCTCCTGATTTTTGTATTTCTTCTATTATTTAAGATCTACCTTCCATGCTGGAACTGCGTTACCGCCATAGACCTTACTAATAGCCTTCTCAACGTTCTTCTTGTGGAAATCTTGAACTACTTTCTTATAAGTCTTGTTATCTTTATCTTTCTTTTGTGTAGCAATCAAGTTGATCCATGGTTTAGATGCCTTGTTTACTTTTTCTCTATAAATGGCTTTCTTAGGATTCAACTTGGCATCACTGGCAACATTAGCGTTAACTACTGAAGCGTCGACATCACCAAGTGAACGTGCGGTTTGGTTAGCGTCAAGCAAGGTTAATTTCAAGTTAAGTTTATTACTAGTTACATCCTTAACAGATGCTAGTTTCACACCTTTTTTCAATGTAATGAGTCCGGCTGATTGTAATAATTCAAGAGCTCTGCTTTCGTTAGTTGTATCATTTGGAAGAGAAACTTTGGCGCCATCCTTTAGATCACTGAGTGATGTAACTTTGTTAGAATACAATGCCATCGGTTGAATGATGGTTACACCAATTGAAACGAGATCTGTATGATGTGCTTTGTTCCATGCATCTAAGAAATATTTGTGTTGATATGCATTGATATCAAGTTCGCCTTGAGCTAGGGCGGTATTGGGTTGATTGTAATCGTTAAATGTCACGATTTTGATATTGATGTTATCTTTCTTGGCATTTTGTTTTACAACCTTCCAGATTGGCTCATCTGATGCACTGATACCTACCTTGACAGTTTGTTCCTTGCTGCTCTGGTTACCACAACCGGCTAATACAAAGATAAATAATGCTGTGAATGCTATTAATAGTAATCTACTTAGTTTCTTGAAATTTCTCATACGCTTCCCCACCTAATTTTCGTTTTTAACTCATAGTTTTGTATTCCAAGCTGGTACGGCCGAACCACCGTAAACCTTTTTAATTTCTTTTGAGACTGCTTTTGTTTGGAAAGCTTTAACAACCTTCTTGTAAGTCTTGTTGTCTTTGTCTTTCTTATTAGTTGCAATGAAGTTGATCCATGGTTTAGTACTTTCGTTGATCTTTTCTGTGTATAAGGCTGCTGATGGTTTCAACTTAGCATCACTTGCGTAGTTACCATTAACAACTGCAACTGTTACATCATCTAATGAACGTGCTGTTTGTGCAGCATCTAGAAGTGTGAACTTCAAGTTTAGTTTGTTCTCTGAAACGTTCTTAACTGTAGCAAGTTTGGTCTTATTATCAAGTTTGATAAGTCCGGCATTCTCAAGTAATACAAGAGCTCTACTTTCGTTTGATGCATCATTAGGAAGAGCTACCTTATCGCCATCCTTCAAAGCATTGATGTTCTTGATCTTATTTGAGTAGATTGCCATTGGTTGAATAACTGTGTTACCAATAGGAACAATATCTGTATGATGTGCTTTGTTCCAGGCATCTAAGAAATACTTGTGTTGATATGCGTTAATATCTAGTTCACCTTGTGATAAGGCTGTGTTTGGTTGATTGTAATCACTGAATTCAGTAATTTTTAGGTTGATGCCTTCTTTTTTGACATTCGCCTTAACGATTTTCCAAATTGGAGCATCTGTTGGATTGATACCAACCTTTACGGTCGTGTCTTTGCTTTGGCTACCACAACCGGCTAGTACGAATACGAATAAAGCTGTACAGGCTAGCAATAAAACTCTTGTTACTTTCTTAAATCTTGTCATAATGTTTCCCCCACCTTTAAATACTTTTCTCGTGATCTCTAACAAATACCTATTTCTAACAAACAAAAAAAGCCGCTTCTAAAGACGAACATTAATTGTTCATTTTTAGAAGCGGCTTCCCGCGGTACCATTCTAATTCAGGATATGCTTACACTTATCCCCTCTACAACGTACGGAATATAATTCTATACGCGTGTACTGTAAAGGGTACCAACCATTGCCTCTTTATCCCGAAGGACTCAGCGCACCAATCACAGGTCATTTTCGTTCAAGTCCGCGTCCCCTTCTCAGCTACTGAGGCTTTCTGTACTTTGGATATTGAACTACTTCCCCTGATCAAATTGTTTGAAATAGTTATTTGTTATTAATCGTTGAAATGATAATACAATTTGAAAACGATAATGTCAACAGATAAAATTAAATTCTTTTCACTTGCTTTTTAATGTTTTCATTTCCAAATCCATGACTTCATTATAGCTAGTTTTTCTAATTTGAAAAGTATTTTTTTATATTCTATCGTTATAACGGTCTAAAATTGTTGTTAAATCAACACTTTTGAAATTAAATTTATTATCTGATAAACCATTTATCTGGTATGATCATCATTGATATCAATATATTTATTAGAAATAACAATATATTTTCTAATGAAAACAAAAAAGCCGCCTATTAAGCGACTCAATAAAATTCATATTATGCAATTACTTCAACAGATGCTGTTGTAACACCGTATGAAGGAATTGAAGAACTTGGCATAGCAACATCTAATTGTTGTGAATTAGAGTTAGCAAATGTACCTGTATCATTAACTGTTCTGTACATTACTGTACCGTCTGACAATGTGATCTTCAATTGTGTACCCTTAGGGAACACTGATAGGTTAGCGGCAACACCACTGTAACCCATGTTTGAACCTAATACGGCTGGATCATAGAAGCTGATCTTGAATGTTCCTTTTGAAGTACCTGTTGTGGCAGTCGTTGATTGTGTTGATGTTGTAGCTGCTTGAGTAGTTGTATTTGTAGTTGCGGCAGTTGCAGTTGCTGCTGATGTATCAGTTGATGTTGTATTTGCTGTAGCTGATGGTAATGTGATTGTTTCACCAGGGTAGATCAAATCAAATCCACCGACTGTTCTACCATTTGCTTGTTCTAGTGCTGAAACTGTTGTGCTGTTTTCAGCAGCAATACTCTTATATGTATCACCCTTCTCTACTGTAACGTGTGTACTATCAACTGTAGTAGCGGCGTCAACGGTGTTTGCTGTTGTTGCTCCTAATGCTGTTAATACGATTGTACTTACTAATGCGATAGATAATACTTTTTTCATAAATTAAATTACATCCTTATGTTTAGATTGTTTAGCTCTCATTGCTATGATGCTATACTAACAGCCCTATGTTACATAGCCACCACCTCAGAGTTACAGTTTGGTCGACTTTTGTAACCTTAGTAACACTCCTGCAATAAGAAATGCTGTAATACCTGCTACAATAGGATTCTCAAATTTATGAAAACGTTAAAACAAGATTGTCTTACTCCATATATTATGCTATACTATTAGTCATGCAGAATAGAAAACATAAGTTTTACCTTAAACTACTAATAATGGTCCTTGCATTAGAGCTTATTGCGTTCAGTCTTAATATGTTCTTCGAACCCAATAAGGTAGCCGCAGGTGGTGCCACCGGTATAGCAATTCTACTATACGAGGGGTGGTCAGTTCCGACGTCTTTATCGGTTTTCATTATTAATATCATTATGTTGATCTTCTCGTATTTCCACTTAGATAAGATTACTACTCTTAAATTAACCTTTGGTAGTTTTCTCCTTCCAGTACTATTGTTCATCACTCCAGTCTACAACCTAGTTCCTGGTAACAAGATCCTAGCCATTGTTATTGGAAGTATAACCTTTGGAATTGGACTGGCAGTTTTATACACGCTGGATATGTCAAGTGGTGGTACGACCGTTCCACCAATGATCATTCATAAGAATTTTGGAATCGATAAATACATCAGCTTATTTATTATTGATGGCATCGTCTGCTTAGGAAATATTGCCTTAACCGGCATGTTATCGTTCTTCCTAGCAGTTATGTCTGTGGCAATTTCAAGTATGGCCATTAAACTTTGTACTATTATAGAAGATAGATTAGTAACAAATTAATCTACACACAAAAAGAGGTCCAATGACCTATGCTCCAAAGCACTGTTTTAGAGTATAGGCCAATAGGCCTCTTTCTTTTTGCTATTTTACGTTTAGCTGGCTTTTACCAGTAACCTTGTTATTAGCCAAAGTTATCTTGATGTAAGTTGCCTGATCATCAATCTTCTCTTCAACATCAGATGTGTACATCAACGTTATCACACCATTTGTTTCAGTATAATTATCAGGATTACCCAAAAGATCAATCACTTGTTCGTAATTATAATCTGTCTTGACCATATCAAAATCCTTCATAGTCAAATCATTTCGTCGATCTATATCCAATCCCTTGATCGATTTACTGACTGCCTTGCCGTTTTTAAAATTGACATCAATAACAACATCATCGTCTAATCCCTTCAAGTCACTCCAACTAAGTGTCGCATTATCGTTGTCTCCACTATTAGTACTCATAGCAGCCTGTCCAAACTGGCTTTCAATGAATCTACGATCATTACCATTGGCACCCAACTTGATTGCATTGAACTTATCAATGATAGACGTTTTGGAATCCGCCGTCCTTTTGAATAGATTCTCTTGCGTATATGACTCTTCATCAGCCTTATCATCATACGTATTTTCAACTACAAAGGCAGTGGCGGTAATCACCACCAGCATAGCTATTGCGGTAAGCCAGAACCATCTCTTCTTATAAAAAGGTTTTACCATCAAAAATACCTCCATAATTGTTAGATACAACTCAATTCTAGCAACTATGGAGGTATTTCGCATTATTAATGAACTATTAGTAATTAGTTATCAGACTTCATCTGTACCTAACAAATTAGGATGGTAAGACGAAGTTGAATAATTAGCGTTCAGATGGCGAATATTATATTTGATTGCCCAATCGATCACGGCACGATTGACATAACCCTTGTGCCTAAAGACATTCGACATCGCAAATTTGATATTACGGTCATTTAAAGAATCTAGGAAATCATACAAACCGTTCTCTTGTTCTTGAGTCCAACTACCGAAGCCACGATTTCCATCATTGTAAGTCCCGTCACTGATTAAATATGGCGGATCAACATATACCAATGAATCCTGGGTTAAATTAGATGTGTCAAAATCACTAAAGTAGTCAGACGTGAATGTAGCATTGATCTTATGTAATTGTGTAACAAACTCACGTAAGTTTTCGCGCATATTATTAGAGAAACGACTACGTTTGCGACCGAACGGATTATTGTATTTCATATCCTGATTAAACCTTATTTGATAGTTAAAACTAAATGAGGACAAAATATACAAGTCCAAAGGATTAGGATTCTCATTATAATCATCCCTTAGTTGCAAGAACCCTTTCTCATTTTCTTTACTCAAATGATACTTATTGATTTGTGCGTTGATTCGTTCGAGAATCTCATCAAATTGATGTGTCTGAAAATATTTGAACATATCAATAACTCGATCATTCACATCATTAAAGTAGTACTTCTGCGCTTTAACGTTGATTCCAACATTAGCACCGCCACTGAATAGGTCGACCATAATATCAATATTATGTGGAAACTCTGGAATCAATTGTGATAATAATTTATATTTTCCACCAACATAATTTAGTGGACTCTTAATATACCTGGGTTCATCCTTTGGCATCTCGACAGATTGAATCTGCAACAAGTCATTATCCTCTTGATGCTTAGTTCTGAAATAATACAGCAGTTCACTCAACTGCTTCTTATTAGTAGAAACTTTTGAATTATACTTTTTAAACGGAATTTCAACAACTTCAATAGTACCATCAACCGCTACTTCTTTGATCAATGACATTAACTCATCTACGGGAATAATTCCATCGGTCGAATAACTCAACAATACATGTGTGAATTTAAGATTCTTGAGCAAATCTTCCATCGTATCCTTGGCTTTATTCTTAGCTGAATAAGCTGACTTCAAGTCCGTATAATCTCTCACACCGCTCACACCATGAATCTTAGGATCGTCAAATCGAGCAATTGTCTCAAGCAGATGATAATTTGAACCGTATTGTCGGATGTTATACGGCGTATCGATATAAACAATATCTCCATGGATTCTTTTGACTAGTTCATTAGCGTCCTCATTATAAGCACGGTTTTGCTGCTTATTATTGTGAATCTTCTGTGGTTCCAGCTTCAATGGCTTACTAGCGCGTTTATCGTTGAAGTTCTTCAAGTATGCTCCATAGGTTCCTGTTGTATTAGAAATATATGGTACGGCCTCAATCAAGCAAGCTAATAAATAAAAATATTCATTGTCAGTTATGTCATTATCGTCACGCCACTTCTGAATCGTGGTTCTAACGAAGTCAATTCGTTTGGCATTGGCAACTGTAAAATACATTCGCTTATCTTTGCCCGCTGTGGAGTAATTTTTGGTTATAAAATCACCTTTATAATTGGATACATCATACTGATTAAAATAATCAAATGGATTATGGATACCAAATTTAAATAACCCTGTGAAGTCTGGTTGACTGTTCAGGACAATTTCACCTTTTGACAAAGCATATGAGAAATAAAGCAAATCATTAGTCACAATTGAATATCGTGACTTGAAGTATTCACTAACAACATTAGATCCTGAAAAAATATCCGCAAAACTTTTTTCAGAACCGTTTAAATGTTTCGTTAGTAACTTATCTATTTGATCCAACAACCGCGTCTTACTTCCAATAAATCTCATATGCTATCCCTCGTATTCCTTCTACTTAATATAATGATAACATGCAAAAGATACTATTCATTTGCTAAATCATCATAAATTCGTTATTATTATAGGGAACATCTTGGGGATGTTCTGGATTCGACATGTGTAATAGCGTGTAGGCTGCACTTCGGTTTTCGTGTTCCGTAAAAACACACAGTTTATTATAACTGCAAAAAATAATAATTCTTACGCACTAGCTGCCTAAAAACAGTCTAGTCGTGATCCGTCTGACTTTGCTCAAGGGTCAGAGCCGGGTCTCAAATTAATTGAGCTACGTTTGATTTGTCCAGCCTGAACAAGTTAAAAAGAGATTAATCGGGGTTAGCCGCTGTGGCTAGCCAGGTTGTGCGGCGTTCATAGTGGCGAAATTCTAAATAGTACAACTATGAGTGTAGAAGTTTACATAGCATTACGCTTGGACAGGGGTTCGATTCCCCTCATCTCCATAAAAAAGTCTCAAATCGTTGATATACAGCGATTTGAGACTTTTTTTATTGTGATTTATCAACCTAAAAAATGGGCAAAAGTTCCACTTTCCAACAAAATACCAGTACCAATAAAGATATAAACTATCGCAGTTATATATCTTCCCCACTTCTCCAATAAATCTGCTACTTTAGGTATCCTAACCAATAAATTTCCGATATAACAAAATATGGTCAACATAAAAAAGAACGTAATCAAAATTATGATCAAACTAGTAAGGTTGGATTGAACAAATATAGGAACATAAATTCCGATATTATCAGCCCCACAAGTAGCAACAGTTATCAATGCCACATTTAAAACTACACTGGATTGCTTCTTCATGCCGTTCTCAACAGCATCATCGTCATCATTCTCACCAAACAATAATAACTTAACTCCCATTAATACTGGAATTATACCCAGGAGTCCCAACATCCAATCTTCAGGCACAAATCCTAAAATAATTGCCAATACTAAACTACTTATTACTAATATTGAAGTTCCCAGAATGTCCCCCAAATATACCAACCATTTTTGATTTGATTTAGTAGAACCAAAGATAACCATTAAAATTATTAAATAGTCTATACTGGTAGATATATATGCTGTTACACCAGTTAAAATTGCTTTTAACATTTTATTACCCCGTTTCAAGTTATTTCATATGATAACATTGTCATATGAAGCTTTCAACATATGTAGGAGGGATTATTTTGAATGACATCAAGCTCATTGAGCCTAAACTATTAGAGGAATCACAAAGAATAATGAGAATACTCAATAACCCTATCAGGTTACAGATGTTGAATATTCTCGAACAAAAGGAAATGAATGTCAGTGAAATAGTTGATTTGCTGGGAATTGAACAATCCGCCGTCTCTCACCAATTAGCACTATTGAGGCAATATCAACTAGTCAGTGCAAAAAAATTGGGTAAGTCTAACTATTACAAACTTAATGATCCACATATTTTGGACGTTATTAACGAAACTCTAGAACATGCAGATCACGTAATGCGGGGAAAGAAGCATGGCGAATAAAAAAATAATTCATCAATGGTGGTTCTGGCTCTTCGTACTGATTATTATCGGGACAATTGGCGTTTACTATGTAAATAACAATCACACCCCTACAAATACTGATAATAAAGTTGCCAAAATAACTAAGAAAAGGCCAAAACCCGTAAAGAAATCAAAACCAGTCACTGAAAAACGTACACCTGAAGAAGAACAAACTTTTATTGAACGTGCTGGTCAAGCATTTGGACAAGAGGATTCACAGACGATCCAGAAATACGTAGGAAGTATGTATTCATCCGCCTATGTTGATGGATTAGGCATGACATACACTTGGAAAACCAGCGACGCCAAGTATATCAGAGTCGATAATACTGACAATGGCATTACCTCTGTCTATCTATACGATGATAATGCTGAGAATCATCTCGGTAAAAATCTTTATCAAGGCGAAACTATCAAACAGATGGCCCCGCGTGACAACTATAATCAATAAATTTTAAATATTCTTATTCCGACAATATACAATTAATATGTTGATAACGTTTTCGAAATGACATACCCTTAAATTGGAGTTTATATTTAATTACAATTATTTTCATAAATATACGGGAGGTTTTTGTATGTCAAAAAAGAAAATCATTATTGTTGGAGCATCACATGGTGGTCATCAATCAATCATTGAATTGCTGAATCGCTATGACGATGTGGATATCACTTTGTTTGAAGCCGGTGATTTTATCTCATTCATGTCATGTGGAATGGAACTATTCTTGGAAGATAGCGTCACAAATGTTAACGATGTTAGAAACTTCAGCGAAAAGAGTTTCCCACAAGAGAACGTCCATATCATGAACAACCATCTAGTTCAAAAAATCAACGCTGACGACAAGACTGTATCTGTTCTGGATTCAACAACTAATGAATCTAAGAATTATGAATATGACAAATTGATCCTGAGTTCTGGAGTAACCCCTAAGTCACTACCTATTCCTGGAAATGACCTAGAGAATGTCTATCTAATGCGTGGATACGACTGGGCAACTAAGATCAAAGCCAAACTAAATGATCCCGAAACCAAGCATATTACGGTTGTTGGTGCTGGTTATATCGGTATTGAAGCCGCCGAAGCCGCAACCAAAGCTGGCAAAGAAGTTACTTTGATGGATGTTATCGATCGTCCACTTGGTACATATCTTGATGAAGATATGACTTCCATCCTTGAGAAGCACCTTATCAAAAATGGTGTCGATGTTGTCATGAACGCTCAACTTGAAGAGTATGTCGGTGATGGCAAAGTAACTGCTGTCAAAACTAAAACTGGTGAATACCCAACTGACCTGGTTATCCAAGCTGCTGGTGTTAAACCAAATACTGATTGGCTCAAGGGTGTTGTTGATCTTGATGATCGTGGTTGGATCAAGACCGACGAATACTTACGTACTAACGTACCAGACGTATACGCAATGGGTGATGCAACTCTTGCTTATTCCATCCCTGCCGAAACTCACGTACCAATTGCCTTAGCAACCGTTGTACGTCGTGAAGCAAGATACGTTATCAGTCATTTATTCGAAGATACACCTGCTGTACCGTTCAAAGGTGTTGTTGGTTCATCTGCTCTCAGCGTCTTCGACTATCACTTCGCCGAAAGTGGCTTGAACTCATTCACTGCTAAACGTGCTGGCGTAGAAATTGCCACATCATTCTACAGTGATACACTACGTCCAATCTACGTACCGGCCGACAAGGGTAATACCAAGGTTCACGTATACTTGGCATACAATCCTGACAGTCACCAAATCTTAGGTGGTGCAGTTCTATCCAAGTACGACATTACTGCTCAAGGAAACGTCCTAGCCTTAGCAATTGAAAACAAACTAAGTCTTGAAGATTTAGCTGATGCTGACTTCTTCTTCCAACCAGGATTCGATCGTCAATGGAGTTTGTTGAACTTGGCTGCTCAACATGCTTTGCACGAAGATAAATTCTAATATAACCGAATAAAAAATCCTGAATTCAAAAGAATTCAGGATTTTTACTACCTATTACCAAGGTTGATCTGTTGGTCCAACTGTAAACTCATTAACATTGGTATCTTCTGGTTGATCGATTGCGAACGCCACAACATTAGCGATACGATCTGGTCCAATTTGATATTGGTCATATAGACTTTCCATTCCCTTAGCGGCATCTTTGTCAGTAATTGTATTTAACAATTCTGTCTTAATAGCAGCTGGATAAATAGTAGCAGTACGGATATGACTGTTTTCTTGAGCGGATTCCATACGAAGAACTTCCATCAAATCACGGACAGCCCACTTAGTAGCTCCGTATACTGCACCACCTGGATATGCCTTCAAACCAGCAACTGATGAAGTTGCGATAACATGTCCCGATTTTTGAGACTTAAATGTTGGAAGCACAGCCGCAATACCATTCAAGACACCTTTGATATTAACATCAACCATTTGATTCCATTCATTGGTCTTCAAGTCTGATAGTGGTGAATTTGGCATCAGACCAGCGTTCAAGAACATGACGTCAACCTTACCAAATTTTTCCTTGGCCAAACTAACTAATCTCTCATTATCCTCTGGTTTAGTAACGTCAGTTACTGCGTAAGTTGCTTCACCACCATTAGCGATGATATCGTCCGCAATATTCTTTAATTTTTCTTCTCGCCTTGCACCGAGAACGATTTTTGCACCTTTACTTGCTAAAAGTTTGGCAGATGCTTCACCAATTCCTGATGAAGCTCCTGTAATAATTACTACTTTACCTTTAATTGCCATAACCATTCTCCTTGTCGTTAATTAATAAATTCAATATAAACCTTCAAGTGTACTTTAAGGCAAATGATTTTTTTTAATTTTCATTAATAAATTATAAAAAAATACGACTTATTTCCA
>NZ_BAMN01000023.1 GCF_000615905.1 Companilactobacillus nodensis DSM 19682 = JCM 14932 = NBRC 107160 | reverse complement strand
ATTGTCGCCGTTGCTCTGTCGCAACAACAAGATATATATTACTATTGAAGTTCGACCTTTGCAAGTACTTTCTGAAAAAAAGTTAATTTTTTTTGATTTCCTCGATATCAAGTACCTTATCGATCCAATCACTACTGTAGAAATCCTCCTCATGAGTGACTAGGATCATTGATCCATCATAGTTTCTAAGTCCTTTACGGAGTGCAGCCTTACTCTCATCGTCCAAATGATTCGTTGGTTCGTCCATGAATAAGAAGTTAGTAGGATCAAACATCAAGTCAGCTAATTTGACCTTAGTCTGCTCCCCACCAGATAGTGAACGGATATTAGACATGATCTGTTGATTAGTTAATCCAGTTCTAGCCAGCACACGTCTAACTTCCTTACCATCCTTATCTGGGTGGTCGCGGCTGACGATCTGGAATGGTGTTTCCATATTATTGTTCCAAACTAGGTCCTGCTTGAAGTATCCGATCTTAACCACTTCAGAGAAGTCGAAGTTACCATTGATAGGTTTGATCATCCCCAGAAGAGTCTTGATCAAGGTAGACTTACCGATACCATTGAATCCTTTAATAACCATCTTCTCACCACTAACAATCGAGAAGTTCAGTTTTTGCTCAAATAGCGCCTTGTCATAACCGATCTGTAAGTCATTTACTTCCAAGATCATTCTTGAACTAGGTATTTCAGAATATGGAAAACCAAAACTACCGATTTTCTTATTCCCTGGTGGTGTTAGAACGTCCATATGTGCTAATTGCTTTTCACGACTCTTTGCACTCTTTGAACGAGTTCCAGCCTTGAATTTTCTGATATAAGCTTTAGTTTTAGCAATTTTTTCTTGCTGTTTAACATAAGCTTTCATGTAAGTCTCTTTATTGGCAGACTTTTGCTTTTGAACTTGTTTCAGGTTACCCGTATATTTGGTGATTTTACCAAATTCAATATCGGCAACACAGTTAACTATCTTATCTAAGAAGTTATAATCATGGGAGATAACGATGAAGGCACCTTCAAAATTATTTAAATATTCAGATAGCCATTCAATATGGTTAGTATCCAAATAGTTAGTTGGCTCATCTAATAGGATCATATCTGGCTTCTCTAATAGGATCTTAGCCAAAATGATCTTCGAACGTTGACCACCACTAAGCTTAGATACATCGTGATCATAGCCGATAGCATCTAACCCTAGACCGGTAGCCACCTGTTCGATCTTAGTATCTAATTCATAGAAGTCATTAGCGTCCAAAATTTCTTGGAGTTTACCAGCCTTCTCTAGATCATCTTCGTCAGGTTCATTCATATAGATCTCAGTTAATTTGTCATTTGCTTCATATAGATTGCTAAAAGCCGTCTGCAAATATTCTTTAACAGTCATTCCTTCAACCAGTCTAGCTTGCTGATCCAAATAGCCGATAGTCAAATGCTTTTGCCACGTGATCTTACCTTCATCTGGTTCGATCTGACCAGTCAAAATCTTGATGAAGGTAGACTTACCAACACCATTTTGACCAGTGATACCTAAGTGGTCTTCTTTATTTACTTGTAAACTTGCATCGTCATACAGTCTCTTGTCCAAGAACTGTTGCGTCAAGTTATGTACTTCTAAAACACTCATATTAAATCTCCTTATATCTCTTAACACCATAACAAAAGGCTGAAACAATTACATGTTTCAGCCCTCATGTTGGTTTTATCTACTATTAGTAATTAGTTGGACCAGAACCAGCTCCGGTAAAACGATGCTCGGTCTCTGTTCCTTCCGTACTTGTAGTACTGCCTGTGGTTCCAGCACTACTTGATGTTGTGGAACTTACGATCTTGATTTCGTAATTTTGAGTCTGAGTTCCAGTATATTCGAATGAGAATCCACGTCTCTCATTATACTTGTTCAACTTAGTCTCTTCATTACTCAAGGTTTCTTCTGATAAACCGAGTGACTTACGCAATTTATTAGATACTCGTTGTAGTTCCTTAGTTGGTGCAATTTCATAAGACGAGCCATTGATCATCGAACCATATCCTTGAATATGATCTGAACCGATCTTCTTAGCTGCACCGCTGTAATTCAAGAACATTGATTGCATATCAGTAAAACTCAAGTTAGTCGTCATTGAGTTAGAGATGCTGTCTAGGACCTTTTGATAACGCGTAAAGGTCTTAGCAGAAGCTGCACTCTTGATAATAGCAGTAATGACTTGACGTTGACGTTTCTGTCGACCGTAGTCACCTTCTGGATCTTCATATCTCATACGAGAGTAATCCAATGCCTGCTTACCATTCAAGTGCATGCTACCCTTCTTGAAGTGTGATTCCTTTTCACCAGTATCACCATAAGAGAAGCTGAATGGTACATCAACATCAACACCACCAACGGCATTGACGATCTTCTTCAATGAATTAAAGTCGACTTTGACATAATAATCAATTGGCACATTCACGAGCTTCTCAGTCGTTACGACCGCACTCTCTTCATTACCAATGTTATAAGCTGAGTTGATCTTTGCAATCTTCTTGGTGTTATTGCCAACGCCCTTCCAAATTTGAGACATAGTATCACGCGGAACAGATACCATCTTCGTCTTATTCGTCGTCGGGTTGACCGTTACAATGATCATCGTATCAGAATTACCACGATAATCAGTCTCAGTATCTCTAACACCATTATCAGTTGTATCGACACCTAATAGTAAGATCGAGACAGGCTTCTTGTCACTGATCTTAGCTGAAGGTGCCTTACCATCTAGGGCCTTGTACGTGTTTCCCAGAGAATTTTGGGCTTGAGCATACAATCTGAATCCGTAAGCACCAATAACAAAGAGCGCTACTAGAAGTGTCAGACCCATCACCTTTAGAAAAGGATGCTTGCCGCCACCACCGCCATTGCCGCTAGACAAAGCGCTGTTTCTAGATATCTTTCTTTGTTCTCTAGACATATTATTATTATTGTCCATATTAAACTCCAATTAGTGTATCCGAAATTACAAACTACCATAATTCATTATATATAGGTAGAACACAATTATACAGCGTAATTTAAACATCGTATATTAAATTACGCATATAAATGCATTAGACACTATTATAAAAGTTTAATCAAAACTGTCAAATTTACTTCCAGAAAAATGTATTGGCGTTATAATTTTTTAAAATGAGAATTATTTTGTTTTATATTCTTGTCAATTAGGGGGTCACTAGCGATGAAAAAGACTAGTACTCAACGGGTATCAGAGCTGTGTTTGAAAACAGGATATCTTCTGATCAGTGGTGGAGCTGAGTCATATCGGATCGAAGATACAATAGAAAGAATTGGAAAATCTCTCGGTCACGATGTCAACTGCTACGTTACTGTCACAGCGGTTTTCGTCGAAGTTGATGGTCAAAACTCAAAATTTATTAAATCTACTCGGTGGGACCAATTTACAGATGATCGATGACATAAATACACTGTCACGCAGACTAGCTGAAAAGAAAATAAATCCTAAGGATTTTACTGAGGAAATCGAGAAGATCTATCAAGATAAACATACGACTGACTTTCCTTTCTATTTAAAGGCTTTTGGCGCCGGTTTAGTTTCTATGGCACCGATGCTTCTATTCACTATGCCGCTTTATTATTTTATCTATTGTTTCATCGTCGGCACGATCGGTTATGGAGTCTCGTATTACTTGGCTAAACTATCCAATTTACCTTATGTTGACCTGTTTATTTCCGGGTTCGTGATCGCACTTCTTTCTATTATATTAAGTAAATTAAATTTGGTCGGACAATATCACAATATTATCATCGGAGCTATCATGCCGTTAGTACCTGGAGTGGCGATCACCAACGCTATTCGCGAACTTGTCATGCGACATGCTTTAAGTTCCGCCGTCAAACTACTAGACGCTCTGCTCGTCGCCAGTAGTATCGGCTTCGGTATTGCCACAGCACTGATTCTATTCTAAGGAGGTACGATCATGGTCGCACTATTATTGAATCTCGTTTTAAGCGCCGCATCAGCAATCGGTTTTTCACTAATAACCAATGCCCCTCATCGTGCTGCCGGTATCATTGGTCTCACAGGCGGACTGAGTTGGACGATTTTTTGGATACTAAAAAATTGGGCACACGTTAATATTTTATTTGCGAACTTTGTGGGTGCTCTAACGATCGGACTTTTAACCTATTATTTGTCTCGTAAGTTCAAACTGCCCGAAAATATTATTTACATCCCCTGCCTAGTCAATCTAGTTCCCGGAGGTAATGCCTATCGCACGATCCTCTATATGGTTCAGAACAAATATATCGATTCACTTGAACAAGCGATCACCACATTTTTGATTGCTTCATTCCTAGCTGTGGGCTTATTTTCGGCACAATATTTGGTTTCAATAGTAAAGGGAATTATCTATTTCCGAAAAATAAAACGTTAGATTTTGGGTTCAATTGACATTTGTTTACTGTATAATCTTCCTTCGTAGGAGGATATTTTCATGCCAGAAACAAAGAATAATGCAAAGACCTTCCGATGGTGGAATATAGCCTTAGTCGGCTTCACTTCCGTCTGGGGGTTGAATAATGTTATCAATAACTTTGCCAATCAAGGCTTAGCTGTTGTAACATCTTGGATTTTGATCATGCTCTTGTATTTTGTCCCTTATACCTTAATGGTGGGACAATTAGGATCGGCCTTTCAAAACTCCGGTGGTGGTGTAAGTTCATGGATTA
Organism: Companilactobacillus nodensis DSM 19682 = JCM 14932 = NBRC 107160; assembly: GCF_000615905.1. Lineage (GTDB taxonomy): Bacteria > Bacillota > Bacilli > Lactobacillales > Lactobacillaceae > Companilactobacillus > Companilactobacillus nodensis. Next base: position 33,297 of record NZ_BAMN01000023.1, on the reverse strand, counting down.
AGATGTTATCTAATAACAAGCTTGCTTACTTCGCCGCTTGGACTTATTGGGTCGTTCACGTTCCATATTTAGCACAGAAACCACAGATCATTATGATCAGTTTGAGCTGGTTATTTAAGGGTAACGGTTCATTCGTCAATACAGTCTCACCACTTGTGGTTCAGGGACTGAGTTTAGTGATATTCTTGGGATTCGTGTGGATAGCAAGTAAGGGTGTTGCCACATTGAATAACATTGGTAGTATCGCTGGTATCGCGATGTTTGTGATGTCGATGCTGTTTATCATCTTAGGTGTCAGTGCTCCATTTATCACTCATGTTCAAATCGCTACACCAAACATGTCTGATATTCATACTTATATACCGAAATTCGACATGCAGTACTTCACGACTATTTCGATGTTAGTCTTCGCCGTTGGTGGATCTGAAAAAATCTCACCTTACGTTAACAAGACGAAGAATGCTTCTAAAGAATTCCCTCTAGGGATGATCATCTTGGCAGCAATGGTTGCCGTATCCGCTGTTCTTGGTTCATTTGCTATCGGAATGATCGTTGATTCAAACCACATTCCTGCTGACTTGATGGCAAATGGTGCTTATCAAGCTTTCCAATTCTTAGGTAACAGTTTCCACGTTGGTAACTTGTTCGTCTGGGCTTTCGCTCTCACGAATACTTTGGCTTCAGCCGCCGCTCTAGCAATCTCGATCGATACTCCACTTCGTATGTTGTTAGACGATGCTGATAAGAAGTACATCCCTAAGGCATTGAGCAAGAAGAACAAAAAGGGTATTGCTATTAACGGCTACTACATGACTGCTGCTCTAGTATCTATCCTGATCATCGTTCCTGCACTAGGTATCAACGGAATGAATGACTTGTACAATTGGATGCTTAACCTTAATTCAATCGTTATGCCAATGCGTTACCTCTGGGTATTCCTTGCCTACATGCTTTTGACAAAACAATTAGACAAGTACAAGTCAGACTATATGTTCGTTAAGAATAAGTACGTTGGCTTCGGATTCGGCCTTTGGACATTCTTCTTAACAGCATTTGCCTGCATCATGGGTATGGTTCCAAAGATGAACATGGCGCAAGACCCATCTTCATGGTGGTTCCAACTAGCACTTAACATTGCTACACCGATCATCTTCATTCTCTTGGGATTGATCTTACCTGCAATTGCCAAACGGACTAATGGTCCTGAACTTAATTAAAATTAAAAACGACTTCCTGTCATGATGACGGAAAGTCGTTTTTTTGTTGCCTAGTTATTCGTACTATCTGATGTAGTACTTGAGCTATTCGAATTACTACTGTTAGAACTGCTCGAGCCTGAATCCACATTTAACTTAAGATCAGGTGCATTACCACCATAACTTCTGATTTCATTCATGATATCGATCAGCTTTTGTTTCTGGTCGTCTTTATCAGAGTCATTATTCTTATAAGCATCTTTGACCTTTTGTAATTGTGAATCATATTGCGTCTGCAATTTGGCTACTTTATCTTTACGCTCTTTGTCACGTTGTGCTTCAAGATCTTCTTTTTGAGCATCGTAACCAGCAATCTTTTTATTGTCCTTTTCAGACTGGAACATCGCTTGACTCATATTCAGATCCTTCTGCAGTTCCAGAATTTGATTGTTGAACTTGATCTTTGCACTCTGACGTTTGACATTAGCATTCAAATAACGAATCTTTTGAATCTCATCAAGCTTCTTATCATACTGCGACTGCTTCTTGATCGGTGTCTCGTTATATTTGTCGATCGCCTTTTGAACCTTATGCTCCCGACTGAATTCCTCTTTTTTCGTCAAATGATAGATGATTCGATAGTCCATATTATAGAGACGATTATCATTCTTCGACTCTTGCTTCTTATTGAACTTCTCGAAGTTAGTGTCGATCACATCTTGAATACTTGGCTGCTTGTTACTCTTAACGACCGTTAGATCTTGACCACTGACCTTGACCGTACTTGGCTTCTTGAAGTCGGTGTCCTTTTCCTTCAATTGATCAACTAAGTACTCACCCTCAGCTTTAAAAGTCGACATTGGTAATGACTGTTCTGCACCGGTCAATGATGAAGATACATCGTTACCAGTCCAGTTAGCGATCGTAAATGACTTAGTCATTCCGACGAAGTAAGAATCCTTCGTATTATCAGTTGTACCCGTCTTACCAGCTGTGTGACTGTAATTATCCAGTGCCGCAGCTTTTCCTAATCCGTCACTGATAACTGACTGCATAGTATTGATCGTCATATAACTTGCATCTGCCGAATAAATCTTCTTCTTCAAGTGCGTGTTCTGATAAATATAACGTTCATGTGAAGTATCGTAGATGCTTGTCAAATTACTTGGATGGATAAATTGACCATTCCGGGAGAATGAACTGTATCCCGAAGCCATTTCAGTTGTCGTAACACCATAAGTAAACCCACCGATCGCAATGATCGGATTATTATCTTGTGGTGTTAATCTGGCAAATTCCATCTTCGTTAGGTCATCATAATAAGTATGATCCTTATCTTCAGAAGCTAATTTGAACGCAACCGTATTGATCGAGTTCTCTAGTGCATGACGGACGGTCGTTCTGCCAGTATAGCCGCTATACCAGTTTGTTATCGCGTGACCAGAATCTGAACTAACAGCCGAATCGATCACACTGCTCTGTGGTAAATAACCACGTTCAAATGCAGGCGCATAGGCTGTCAGCGGCTTAGCTGATGAACCAGGTTGACGATAGCCCATAATAGCACGGTTGACCTGATCTCCCTCAGTTGTACGTCCACCAACGATTGCTAAGACATCCCCAGTCTTGTTATCGATCACAGTACTTGAGACTTGTGGCGCTAGTTTTCCGTGAACATCTCTACCTGTATAAGCAGCGTACTGTTTAGCAACGATACTTTCGATTTGGTTTTGGATATCCATGTCGATCGACGTATGAATACTGTAACCACCATCCATCAATTCACCATGAGCACGTTCATAGGCTTGTTGGTATTCCGTATTATATTGTTTTCTTTGAGCATCAGTATCGAACTTGTACTTCAGTGTGAAGCCTGATGACTTCATCAATTCCTCCGTCGCATTATAGACGGCATAACTCAAGGCATAGTTGTTCGAAACATCATTATCATATTTATGTTCATTGACTTTGATACCTAATGGACGTTTCCTAGCGTTACGATATGTCGATTTATTGATCACACCGTTCTTATAAAATATGGATAAGACCATGTTTCGGCGCAACAACGAGCGATGCGGATAGTTAACCGGATCATAGTAGATCGGGTTATTAGGGATGCCGACTAGCATCGCTATTTTATCGATCGATAAGTCATTTTGATTCTGTGAGAAATAGTAATTGGCAGCACTACTGAATCCATATGAACCATGCCCCATATAGACATCATTGATATAGAATTCGAGAATCTGTTTCTTAGTAAACTTCTTCTCCAATTGTTGAGCAATAACCATTTCTTTTAGTTTACGATTGAATGTCTGTGACTGATCTTTCAAAACAACATTTTTGACTAGTTGTTGTGTCAGTGTTGATCCACCTTCAATTCGGCGGCGCATAACTTTGGCCACTAGCGAACGTAAGATAGCGTATGGATCAACACCGTGGTGAATATAAAAACGCTGATCTTCTACCTTTACTAACCCTTTGGTTATCTTCGGATTAATTTCATTTATCGGAGTATAATCAGAACTTGATTGGGACAACTTTTTGATAACTTTACCGTTACGATCATATATAACGGTGCTGTTCTTTGGCTTAAAGTCGCCTTTTGTCAGTCCTTGGCTATATGAATAACCGTCCGCAATATTGTTTTTGATGTCGTAACCATACTTGGCCCAGAACAAACCTGTTCCGACCAAGATCAAGACAACAATAACTAAGATGACCCATGGCCATTTTCTATGTCGTTTAACATGTTTCCTTTTTAGATTTGTTTCTCTCATAATGACCCCTAATTAACATAGAATGTGATACCTGTTGAAACTTCAGACTTCAAATTCGATAAGTCAGATGAGCTGACCTGCATACCGTTGTTGTAGCTTGAACCACCGCTATAGATGAAGCCGATCGTACTACCACTACTGAAGTAGATCGAATTTGTCAGCGCACTGTTATTCTTGAACCAGAAGACCGGTGTTGCTGAATTGAAGTCAGCGGTCGTATTGTCTGCGTCTGTCACGTTCAAGTCGGACAAACTATCAGTCGTCGCACCACTTACGTATTGACCGAAGTTGCTACTGCTGTTATCAGTAATGATGGCATCCGATGAACCAGCTGAGACTAGTCGCTTGATCGTATACTTACCCTTACTTACTTGTGAGTTAGAAACACTGATATAACCATCTTGGGCTACATACTTGCCGCCAGCTTTCGTCATCAAGGCTAGGTTATTCGAACTTGAATCATAGTACAAGACGTATTTGCCAGTTAATCCCGCTGCTGTCAAAGCATCTTCGGCATCACTGGAGAAGTCTAGACTAGAAACAATATCAACTTGTGCTGGTGTATATTTCTCAGTCAATGGTGAATTACGCAGCTCTTCTAACTCTTGCTTAGCAGCCTCAACTTGAGTACTCTCACCTTGGTGACTTGCGTAATAGTCGCGCATTTTATTGACCGCTTCTGTCCACTGCTTCTTGACAGACTTGTTCTTGATTAATTTGTAATAAGTACTAGACATCGAGACCTTCTTAAAACTCAAACTAGCATTGTCTTCATTGAAGGCATCCCAGACCTTAGAAATATATTTATCTGCATCACGGGTCTGTTCATACCAGATCTGAATCGTATCCAGTTTGTTCCGCAATTTTTGGTAAACATCCTGATTCTTCTCTTTGAGCAATTTTTTATCTAATTCATTGATCTTATCGTCATTCACATCATTACGATAATCATTTTTACCATCGTAGAGACTATTTATTTCAGCTGAACGCTGCTTTCTAGCATTGACGTATTGTTCCAATTCATTGTATTTTTTAACATTGTCCGCTGTGACTACATATCCATCCGATACATCGATCAACTTGCCGATGGCATTCAGCGAATGATAATCAAGGTCAGTCTTCAAGACTTCTAATTCCTTGTCCTGATACTGACTAGATATTTTGGAGGTAACAACCGCATTGACAACGCCGCGTGAGAGCATCACAAAGAATATTACCGCTGTGATGATTCCCACAACCGCAGCGCCAATGACCATATAATCTTTGCTACCCCTTAAATCTTTCTTATCTTTCATTATTTTCTCCAAATACACATATCTTTTTGTATATTATATATATTAAGGTAACACACTTACAAAGGGTGAATAATTTGAAAAAATTAAACAAAAAATATATCAAATGGTTTGTTTTACTAGGACTGATCATCTTGGTCGGCATTTCCTATGGGTTCAACATCTACAATATCAAGGATAAGACCGTCGATAAGATATCCAGCATGACGATTCCCTTCTCGCTGATCGTTAATCCTAAGAATGTCGATGAAGGTATCGCACCAAAGTCGATTTCACTTAAGACTGGTGACATGGAGAAGACTAAGTTAAAGGCGATCAGCTTAGTTTCAACTATCAATGATGACTATCAGAATACTAAGGAGCTAGACTTTTTGTCCAGTGATCAAGAGAAGGCTCTGCTCAAAAGAGTTCACAAAGAACCTCATCGTTATATTTATAAAATGACCTTGCTTAACTTCGGTCGCGATAACAACGGTAACTACATTACCGTCAGCTGCAATCGCTACGATGATACCAAAAACATCGTTAGTTATCGTTACCGTCTCTACTACAAAGATAACAATATTACTTCAGCCAAGTACTTGAATACCAAATCAAACAAGTTTCCACCTAAGTACGTGATCGAAGATACTGAATTAGGTGCATCTGGTATCGATCAGGCCAAGCCTTTTATGGAACGAATCAAGACAACCATTATTAATTCCAACTTAACGATGGCCAATGCCACTGATCCTGGGGACTTCAATCAATTGTCGATCAACTTAGGATTGAATCCTGATGACAGTAACAATGGACTTTATAATTTGGCTAAGAACTCTAATTCACGAGTTACTAACTTCGGTATTGTCGGTTATCAATTATCCGATGTACCACGTTACTCGCGAATCTATTTGAAACAACAGACTAAAGACACTAGTTACTACTATACTTTGACGTTTAATCGTAATAGTAATAAGTTTGTTAAGTTCCAGCGTGGGATTATTTCTACTGATAATAAGAATTAGGGTATGTAAAAAGGAGTTAGGACTACTTTGATTAGTAGTTCTAACTCCTTTTTTGTGGTTCTGAAACGCGTTTACAAAAGGCAAACCTCTGCGCTTACTACGAATAGCGACTTCACCACTTCGTGATAAATCCACTATCCTAGGTAATGCTCAAGGTCTGACCGCCTTTTTACACGCTCTTCCGAAACGCGCTTATGATAGACAGCACCCTGCGCTTACTACGATTAATAATCGCACCAACTTCGTTGGCACCATCATTAATCTAGGTAATGCTCAGGAGCTACCCGTTTATCAACGCGCTCTAGCTATTCCAAACGTCATTTACTTCAATAGTTTGTTCACGATCAGGTCCGACTGATACTGTCGCATATTCAACGCCTAATTCACTCTTCAAGAAGTCCAAGTAATCTTGAGCTTGTTGTGGTAAATCACTTAGGCTCTTAGCTTGAGTAATGTCATCATCCCAACCTGCAAATGTCTGATAAACTGGCTTGCATTGAGCCAAGATATTTAAGTTTGCTGGATATTCGTCAATGATCTTGCCATTTAAGTTGTAGCCTGTACATACTTTGATTTCTTTGAGTCCTGTTAAGACATCAAGACAGTTAAGCGATAGATGTGTCACGCCGGAAACATTGGCTGAGTGACGTAGAACAACTGTATCTAACCAACCAACACGACGTGGACGATGTGTAACCGTTCCATATTCGTGTCCTGCTTCACGCAAGAAGTCACCAGTTTCATTCTCTTGTTCTGTTGGGAATGGACCAGCGCCAACACGTGATGTGTAGGCTTTGACAACACCGATAACGTTATCGATCAATGGAGCACCGATACCAGCACCAGTAGTAACACCACCAGCTGGATTAGATGAAGTAACGTATGGATATGTACCATGATCGATGTCGAGCATGATTCCTTGAGCGCCTTCAAATAATACATTCTTACCAGCTTTTAATTCACGGTTCAAGTAGGCTGAAGTGTCGATGACACGATCCTTCAAACTTTGACCGATTTCATAAAACTTGTTATAGATAGTATCAAAATCCATTGGTTCAGTTCCATAAATCTTAGTAAATAATTCATTCTTTTGTTTAAGGTTCTCTGTTAATTCTGCTTTAAAAATATCTTTGTCCAAGATATCAGCCATTCTGATACCAACACGGGCAGCTTTGTCCATGTATGCAGGTCCGATACCACGATTAGTAGTACCAACTTTGGCATTACCTCTGGCTTGTTCCTGACACTTATCCAATTGAATATGATATGGAAGGATCAATTGAGCGCGGTTTGAAATCTTCAAGTTAGTTGTATCAACACCTTGATCATGAAGACGTTGTAACTCTTCTGCTAGAGATTCAATATTCAAAACCACACCATTACCGATTACACTAGTTTTGTCTGAATACAAAATACCTGATGGTACTGATCTCAACTTATAAACATTCCCGTCGATATTTAATGTATGTCCAGCATTGTCACCACCTTGATATCTGGCGATGATGTTAGCTTCTCCACTAAAGTAATCAGTAATCTTACCTTTACCTTCGTCACCCCATTGGTTCCTACTACAACGACTGTTGTCATATCCAATTCTCCTCTTGCACTTTGTATTTGGGATTTTGGTTCGTTAGTTTCTTATGTGGTTTCCTCTATTCTGAAACGAGTTACAGAAGCCAAATTTCTGTGCTTACTACGATTAACGATTGCACCAACTTCGTTGGCACCATCATTAATCTAGGTAATGCTCAAAATTTCCCGGCTTCTTCCACTCTCTAATTTTCAGGGATATTAGCAATCGAAGAAAACTTATTATAAGATTTCACGAACAATAGCTTTGCCGTTCCTCTTGGACCCGAACGATTTTTTCCGACGATAACTTCAACTTCGCCGACATCTTGGTCCTCCTGATTTTCAGGTTCACTATTTTCACCGTCGCCTTCTTCGTCTCGATAATAATCATCACGATATAAGAAGGCAACAATATCAGCGTCCTGTTCAATTGAACCAGATTCACGGATATCTGACAACATAGGTCGCTTGTCTTGACGAGCTTCAACACCACGAGAAAGCTGTGATAGCGCGATTACTGGCACATGCAATTCTTTTGCTAATTTTTTTAAGTTACGAGAGATAACTGACACTTCTTGTTGTCTATTCTCTTGTCCAGTACCTTCGATCAATTGTAAATAATCAATAATGACTAGATCCAATTTGCCAGATTCCTTCAAAAGTCGACGACATTTTGATCTGATCTCAGCCATTTTTGAACCTGGAGTATCGTCAATATAGACATTAGTTCTGGATAAACTTCCCATCGCTACAACTAAACTATTCCATTGATTTTCGTCTAATTGTCCGGTTCTAAGTGCATTAGCATCGATACTGCCCTCTGAACAAAGCATACGATTGACCAATTGTTCCGCACCCATTTCAAGTGAGAAGATGGCGACCGTTGCTTGATCCTTGGTAGCAGCATTCTGCGCCAAGTTCAGGGCAAAGGCTGTCTTACCCATACCAGGTCTAGCGGCCAAAATAACTAATTCATCTTTATGTAAGCCAGTTGTTAAAGCATCAAGGTCTTTATATCCAGTCGATAAACCTGTAACATCTGAATCTTGATCATACAAGCGGTCGATTTCTTCAAAGGACGACTTGACAACATCCGAGATCTTTCGAAATCCTTTGTGATTACGATTCTCCGACACATCCATAATGTCACGTTCAGATTGATCGATGATCGTATCAAGATCTTCGTCTTCGTCAAAACTACGGCCAACAATGTTGGTCGCAGCGTTGATCAATCTTCTCAAGACCGACTTATTTTTAACGATTTTGGCATAATAACCAGTATTAGCGGCAGTTGGTACAGAATTAGCGAGATCAGCCAAATAACTAACTCCACCAATATCTTCAATTTGATTCATTTTGTCCAGTTCATTTTGAACTGTCACAACATCGACCGGTTCTTCGCGGTCATTTAAGTTGACCATTGCCTGGAACACTAATTGATTAGCATGTTGATAAAAATCATCTGCTTCAACGTATTCCATAGCTTCAACTAATGCATCTTGACTAAGAAATACCGCCCCTAAGACGGCTTGCTCAGCATCTTTGTCATTGGGCGGTATGCGTGAAGTTATATCATTATTCATTTATTCCTAACTCTTTTCAACAATATGAACTCTTATAGTAGCTTCTACACCATCAAAAATCTTTGCGGGTACATTTATGTATCCCAGTGCTTTAGCTCCTTCAGAGAGCACCATTTTGTGCTTGTCGACCTTCAAACCGTATTGCTTGTCGAGTTCTTCAGCAATCTTCTTAGTAGTAACTGAACCGAATAATCTTCCGTCAGTACCAGCTTTAGCTGAGATCTCAACAACAGTACTGTCCTTTTCGATCTCTGCTTTAAATTTTTTAGCTTCAGCCAATTCAGCTTGATAATCTTTTTCTTCACGATTTTGTTCAGCTGTTAGCTTAGCCATATTAGCCTTAGTAGCTTCGATAGCTTTGTTATTCTTGATTAAAAAGTTTTGTGCATAGCCTGAAGCAACGTTTTTAACTTCGCCCTTCTTGCCTTTTCCTCTAACATCTTGAGTAAAGATAACCTTCATAATAAAAACTCCTCCTACTTTTTACTACTGTCCGATAAAACATCAACTAATTGATCCTTGGCTTCGTCAACCGTTACGTCAGCAATCTGTGTGGCAGCGTCAGTCAAATGACCGCCTCCGCCGAGTTTCTCCATGATAACTTGAACGTTGACTTTGCCCAGACTTCTGGCAGAAATACCTACACGTCCGTCTGGTCGCTTACTGATAACAAATGATGCTTCAACATTATTCAATGATAACAATGTATCTGCCGCTTGAGCAACAATGACCGGATCATACGATCGATCATTTTCACCGAAGCAGACTGCCATTTGTCCACCCACCATCGTGATTGTTTCGATCAAATGGTTTCTCTGGATGAATGAATCAATATTTTCCTTCAACAAGTTCTGGATCAGAGCTTCATCCGCACCGACAGAACGCAAATAACTGGCTGCGTCAAAGGTTCTGGTACCAGTTCTGAGTGAGAACGACTTGGTATCGACTGTGATACCAGCTAACAATGAAGTAGCTTCGATCTTCTCAACCGACTTCTTGTTCTTTGGTTGGTATTCAAGCATTTCAGTGATCAACTCACTTGTTGAAGATGCGTATGGTTCGATGTAGATCAACATTGGGTTCTCAGGGAATTCCTCGCCACGTCTGTGGTGATCGATCACAACGACCCTTTCATTAGCTTGATTGAATAGACTTGGATTGATCGAGATACTTTGCTTCGAATGATCGACCATAACGATCAAAGTATTCGAAGTTCTAAGATTCATCGATTCTTCCGGTGTTACAATGTCATTCTTGATTTCTGGATCTTTATTGATCAGTTGTAACAAGCGACTGACATCAGTATGAATCGTCTTAGGATCGATAACTACCTTACAAGGTGTGTTATTCATCAAAGCGATACGTCTGATACCCAACGAAGAACCGACAACATCCATATCTGGATGAGAATGTCCCATAACAATGACTTGGTCACTGTCCTTGAGTAATTCTTGTAAAGCTTCACTGATCATTCTTGCACGAACGCGTGTTCGCTTCTCCATTGGATCAGTATTACCGCCATAGAATCTAGCCTTCTTACCGATCTCTTTAACAACGACTTGATCTCCCCCACGGCCTAAGGCTAAGTTCAGGTTCTTCTGAGCTTCATCATTAAGTGTATTAAGATCATCCACTCCATATGCGAAGCCCATACTCAACGTCAACGGTACATTTTGCTGCGACGTATATTCACGGATCGCATCCAAGATCTTAAACCCAGTTTCTTCCATCTTAAATACCTTACCGGTATAAGCAACGATAAAGAAATGATCATCATCGATCCGCTTCAAAAACATTTGTTCACGCGATGACCAATTCGATAATTCATTAGTAATATAATTATCCAAATTAGAAATATCACGATCACTCATTGACTGGGTAATTTCAGCGTAGTTATCCAAATAAACTTGACCAATCACTGAACGATTCTTTTCATAACGCCTCTCAATTTTTGAGTAGTGGGTAATGTCCATGAAATAAATGACTTTTAATTCAGTCTGAACTTGTACCAAATAGTACTTGTTACCGATCTGAATCGTCTTATACTTACCATGATTATCTTCGTCTTCATCATCATCAACAAATGATGCCAATTCGGATGAAATATCAGAGATATTCATGCTGTATACTGAATCGATCCCTGTCTTCTCGACAAAATACGGATTGACCCACTGTACTTGCTTATCATTATCATAGAGCAAAATTCCCAACGGATACTCGACAAAACTATTATCCGTTCCTCGATCAATTCGATATTGCAAATTATTAGTATACTTACCAGCTTTTTCTCCTAAAAGCAAAAACAAGTATATAAAAAGTACAAATGCAATTACAACTAATAGCGACTGAATGTAACCACTCCATGAACCATGAATCAGTCCGACTATAAAAATCGATATCAACATAACAACTAACGAAACCGCCGTCAGTTGTGTTGAGTAATCAACTCGAGAAAGGAAGAAACGCAGATTAGATTTTATCTTTTTCATATTAGTCCCCTCTTAGATATACCCCTTAATTTTATCACAGCCGACGCCTATTTATAGAAAAAATAATGAGCTCTATACTAACGATAAATTTAGGTAAAAAAAAAGCCCGGACATATGTCCCGACCTGAATTTTCAAAAATTAGTCTTCTGCAACGAATGGTAATAGTGCCATGATTCTTGCACGCTTGATAGCGATTGTAAGACTTCTTTGGTTCTTTGCACTTGTACCTGTAACACGTCTAGGCAAGATCTTACCACGTTCTGAGATAAATCTCTTAAGTAAGTCTGTGTCTTTGTAATCGATGTATTCGATATGGTTAGCTGCGATGAAGTCAACTTTACGTCTTCTACGTCCGCCACGTCTTTGTTGTGCCATTTTAGTCATCCCTTCTATATTAGAATGGTAAGTCGTCATCTGATATGTCGATTGGTTTACTGTTGTCAGCAAATGGATCGCTCATATTATTTGAGTTGTTACTGTTATTGTTAGATTGATTATTATTGTTATTATTATTGTTTCCAAATGGAGACTGATTTGATGATTGATTTTGTTGATTGTTGTATGGAGCTTGATTTGGATTGCTGTTACTGTTGTTAGAATTGCTACTGTTACCACCAAAATTATTATTTGATGATCCAGAATTTCTCTTTTCACTTTCAGCTCTAGATTCTAGTAGTGAGAAGTTGTCGACGACGACCTCTGTAACGTAGACTCTTTGGCCTTGTTGATTCTCATATGAACGACTTTGCAGACGTCCATCGATACCGACAAGTGAACCTTTATTAGTAAAGTTAGAGAAGTTTTCAGCAGCCTTTCTCCAGATAACACAGTTGATAAAATCGCTTCACGTTCGCCTTGAGCGTTCGTAAATTGTCTATTTACAGCAACTGTGAAACTGGCAACGGCAGCCCCGCTAGATGTGTATCTAAGTTCAGGATCACGTGTCAGGCGTCCAACTAGTACAACTCGATTAATCATATGTCTGCCTCCTTAAAGTGTTTCACGTGAAACAAATTAGTCTTCACGTTTGATGATCATGTGACGTAGCATGTTGTCATCGATCTTTGATAGACGGTCGAATTCGTTGATAGCTGCATCATCGTTAGTATTTACATTGATAATATGGTAAATACCTTCTTTGTAATTAGCAATTTCGTATGCTAAACGTTTCTTTTCCCAGTCTTTTGAGTCGATTACGTCAGCGCCGTTGTCCTTAAGGATCTTGTCGTAACGATCGATAAGAGTCTTCTTAGCGTCTTCTTCAATATCAGGTTTGATGATATATGTAATTTCGTAATGTGTCATAAATACTGCACCTCCTTATGGTCTAATGGTTCTACTGAAAGAACAAGGAGCATAAATTAACTACATTTTATACTCACAATGTTAGATTTTATCATAATTTTTCAGTGAATGCTACATTAATTTGCAATAAAAAACGTTTCTGCCTGACACGTATCCTGAATGATACATAATCAAATTACGCAGAAACGTTGATTATTTTTTTATTCTTCTGAATCACTATTAGAATCATCACTTGAATCTGTTTCATTCTTATCTGAAGCGTCATCGTTATTTGAATCATCATTAGTAGAAGTTTGTTCTTTATTATCATCAGAAGCTGATTCTTCATCAACTTCTTCCTCTTCTTCGATCTTGGCCATAGTAGAAACGATCGAATCATCATCGACCTTGATTAATCTGACACCAAGTGTGGCACGACCAGTTTGTGAAACACTGTCGACATCGAATCTGATCATAACACCCTTGTTAGTGATCAACATAATATCTTCGTCACCATTAACGGCTGTCACACCAGCAATCGGACCATTCTTCTCAGTAACGTTAGCGGTCTTGATACCTTTACCACCACGTCCCTTGATTGGATATTCCTCAACTGAAGTTCTCTTACCATAACCCTTTTCAGAGATAGTAAGGACTTCTTGGCCAGCCTCAACGATCGATGAACCAACTACGTAATCTTCATCACGTAACTTGATACCACGAACACCAGCGGCTGTACGTCCCATTGGACGAACATCACTTTCTCTAAAGGTTACAGCGTAACCCTTGTGTGTTCCGATAAAGATAACTTTGTCGCCATTAGTCAAGAAGACATTGTCCAACTCATCCCCATCTTTGAGGGTAATTGAACGAAGTCCTGAATGTCTGATATTAGCGAAGTCAGTTACCGGTGTACGTTTAACTGTTCCGTACTTAGTTACGAAGAACAAGTATGAATTTTCACGGTCAACGTTACGATCAACATTGATAACTGTTTGAATCGTTTCACCTTTCTCGATATTCAGCAAGTTGATCACTGGGATACCCTTAGCCGTACGACCATATTCAGGAACCTCATAACCTTTGGTTCTGTAGACCTTACCGGTATTAGTAAAGAATAACAGACGATCATGAGTCGACGTATAGATCATATGCTCGATGAAGTCATCGTCGTGAACACCCATCCCTTGAACACCACGGCCACCACGGTTTTGAACACGGAATTCATCCATGGACAAACGCTTGATGTAACCTTTGTGAGTCAAGACGATCAATATATTCTCTTCTTCGATCAGATCTTCATCCTCGATATTAGCAACTTCACTAGCACGGATCTCAGTTCTTCTAGGATCACCGAATTTCTCTTGAATATCCAGCAACTCATCATAGATGATCTTATCAACACGTTCTGGCTTAGCCAAAATATCTTTGAAGTCCGCGATCTTAACTAACAAGTCTTGATATTCAGCTTCAACTTTTTCACGTTCCAAACCTGTCAAACGAACCAAACGCATATCAAGGATAGCTTGTGATTGTTTGTCAGATAATTCAAAACGGTCCATCAAAGTTTGCTTAGCAATACTTGAAGTCTGTGATCCACGAATTACTTTGATGATTTCATCAATATGGTCAAGTGCGATCCTCAATCCTTCAAGGATATGGGCACGAGCTTGAGCACGACGCAATTCATACTCAGTTCTACGTCTGATAACAACTTCTTGATGCTTCAAGTAGTATGACAAGACTTCCTTGAGTGATAAGACACGTGGTGTCTTGTCAACGATAGCAACCATATTGATACCATATGAGATTTGAAGTTGTGTCAACTTGTACAAGTTGTTCAGGACAACTGAGGCACTCATATCACGACGAATATCGATCACGATACGCATACCTTCACGGTCTGATTCGTCGTTCAAATCAGTGATACCTTCCAGCTTCTTATCACGAGCAAGTTCAGCGATACGTTCAACCAAGTTAGCCTTGTTGACCATATATGGAAGCTCTGTAACGATGATCTGTTCGGCACCGTTCTTCTTCGTTACAACGTCAACTTTGGCACGTAAGATGATTGTGCCTTTACCATGCTCGTAAGCCTTTCTGATACCAGAACGACCCATGATGATACCACCAGTTGGGAAGTCAGGACCAGGAATGGCCTTCATTAAGTCCGCAATCGTAGCGTCTTTGTTACGCATCAAAATATGTAACGCATCAATAACTTCTTTTAAGTTATGTGATGGAATATTAGTTGTCATACCAACAGCAATACCAGTAGCTCCGTTCACCAAAAGGTTCGGGAATCTAGCTGGAAGTACCATTGGTTCTTTTTCTTCACCATCATAGTTAGGAACAAGATCGACAGTATCTTTGTTGATATCACGCAACATTTCAACCGCCATCTTGCTCATACGTGCTTCGGTATAACGCATAGCAGCAGGTGGATCACCATCGATCGAACCGAAGTTACCATGTCCATCAACCAATGGATAACGATAACTGAAGTCCTGCGCCATTCTAACCATTGATTCATAGATGGCAGAATCCCCATGGGGGTGATACTTACCCATGATGTCACCAACGAAACGGGCACTCTTCTTATAAGGCTTGTCAGGTGTAACGCCCAATTCATTCATACCGTATAGAATACGGCGGTGAACTGGTTTCAATCCATCACGTACATCTGGAAGCGCACGAGATACGATAACACTGGCAGCGTAATCGACGAAAGACTTTTTCATTACTTCCGTCAAATTAACATTTGCTATTCTTCTATCGTCCAATTTGCAACCCCCTAATAATCAACTTCAGCGTACTTAGCATTGTCTTCAATAAAGATTCTTCTAGGTTCAACTTTGTCACCCATCAACATTGAGAAGATCTTGTTAGCTTCAATCGCATCATCAAGGTTAACACGGTCCAATCTTCTCTTATCTGGATCCATAGTTGTGTCCCATAATTGATCAGCATCCATTTCACCAAGACCCTTGTAACGTTGGATCTTTGGTTCTGGTTTTGCTGGCAATTGTGATACGAAATCATCTTTTTCTTTATCAGTATCAAAGTATCTCATCATTTTACCTTGACGTACTTGATACAAAGGCGGCTTAGCGATATAGACATATCCTGCATCAACGATCGGACGCATATATCTGTATAGCAATGTCAAAAGCAGTGTTCTGATATGAGCACCATCGACATCGGCATCGGTCATGATGATTACCTTATGATAACGAGCTTTGGAAATATCAAAGTCTTCCCCAAAACCAGTTCCCATTGCTGTAAATATTGTTCTGATTTCTTCATTAGCTAAGATCTTATCCATTGAAGCTTTTTCAACGTTCAGGATCTTACCACGAATAGGCAAAATAGCCTGAGTCAAACGTGAACGACCAGTCTTGGCAGAACCACCGGCTGAATCACCCTCGACGATAAATAATTCAGAAATTGCTGGATCTTTACTAGCATTGTCAGCTAGCTTACCAGGCAAATTACTGATCTCTAAGCCGTTTTGTTTACGAGTAACTTCACGGGCACGCTTAGCAGCCATACGAGCTCTAGTAGCCAAACTACCCTTTTCAACGATCTTCTTAGCAGTACTTGGGTTCTCCATCATGAATTTCATGAAGTGCTCACTGAACAATCTATCAGTGATCGTTCTAGCATCTGAGTTACCCAGTTTGGTCTTCGTCTGACCTTCGAATTGTGGGTCTGGATGCTTAACACTGACAACCGCAGTCATACCTTCACGAACATCTTCACCAGATAGCTTCTCAGTATCCTTTAGAAGTTTGTTCTTGTGAGCATAATCGTTGATGACACGTGTTAGAGCAGTCTTAAATCCAACCTCATGTGTACCACCTTCATAAGTGTGGATGTTGTTGGCAAAAGTCATCAAGTTAGTGTGGAATTCATCCGTATATTGCAAAGCAACTTCAACGGTAATTCCGTCTTGAACACCTTCAAGATAAATAGGCTCGTCAAAAACGACTTCCTTATCCTTATCCATAAACTCAACGTAACTCTTAATACCACCTTCATAGTGGAAGACCAACTTTTCAGCTGTATCTGCACGTTTGTCGGTAAAAGTTAGTTTGAGACCTTTGTTCAAGAAAGCCAATTCACGAATTCTAGTTGTCAAAACTTTGTCATCATAAACCGTTGTTTCAGTGAAGATATCAGGATCTGGAACGAAGTGGACACGTGTACCGTGTTCAAATTCAGGGGCATCCCCAACAACGTGCATTGGATCCTTGACCTTACCCTTAGCGAAGTCAATACCGTACTTCTTACCGGCACGTGTAACAACAACATCAAGTTCACTACTCAAGGCGTTAACTACTGAAGCACCAACACCGTGAAGTCCACCAGAAACCTTATATCCGCCACCGCCGAATTTACCACCGGCATGTAAGATCGTATAGACGGTTTCTAGAGCTGGCTTACCAGTTTTCTTTTGGATATCGATTGGGATACCACGTCCATCATCGAAGACGGTGATGGAATTATCAGGTTCAACAGTTACATCGATCTTTGTCGCAAAACCAGCTAAGGCCTCATCGATACCATTATCGATAATTTCCCAAACAAGATGGTGTAAACCTTGTTTACTAGTCGAACCAATATACATACCTGGTCTTTTACGAACGGCTTCAAGTCCTTCAAGAACTTGAATTTGGCTAGCGTCATATTCTTCGGCTAGTTCTTCTTTTTTCTCTAGTTCAGCTTTTCTACTGTTCTCAGCCATTAAACTTCCTCCTGTTGAACTTTTCCATTAGTAATATTTAAAATATTCGGATTCTTAACGATTGATGAGTCGACATCTTCCAGCGACGTTGTTGTGATAAAGGTTTGAATGCCACGACCAATTGACGAAAGCAAATGGGTTTGACGTTTTTGATCCAGTTCCGACAAAACATCGTCCAATAACAAAATTGGATAATCTCCCACTTGTTCTTTTATCAATTCGACCTCAGCTAGTTTCAAACTCAAAGCAACCGAACGCTGCTGCCCTTGAGAACCGAAATCTTGAACATTCTTATCATTGATCAAAAATTTAATATCATCTCGATGTGGTCCAAAGAGAGTCACACCACGTTGAATTTCTTTTTGCGAATTATCTTTGAAAGCTTTTTTATAAATATCATAAATATCTTCCAAAGATTTTTCGTTACTATCATAAAAACTCGAGTAGACGACTTTTAGAACTTCCTGATGGTCAGTGATCTGATCATGAATCTTTTCAATGTGTACTTGGAGCTTTTTCAGAAAATCCAGACGTGTTTTCACAACTTCTGCACAATAAGCAGCCAGTTGATCAGACAAAACTTCCAAATAAACCAGATCTTTAGTCTGATGGTGCTGAAGTTTTTTGAGATAAGCATTACGTTGTTTCAAGACTTGTCTGAATTGACTGACTGTCTTCAAATACTGTGATGAGATCTGTCCAAACTCCATATCAATAAATTTCCGGCGAATCCCTGGATTGCCTTTGACAATCGATAAATCCTCCGGAGAAAACAAAACAACGTTTAAATTCCCTATATAACTAGATAATTTGCGTTGTTCTAAATTATTCAGTTTTGCTTTTTTTCCTGACTTGCTGATGACTAAGTCCAATCGTAATTGACTAGAATTATCCTTGATCACCACACCAGAGATCCTGGCAAATTCACTGCCCCATCTAATTAAATCTTTGTCATTTGATGTTCGATGACTTCTGGTCAAAGCTAAAAAGTACATAGCCTCTAATAAGTTTGTTTTGCCCTGGGCATTGTGTCCCAAAAAAACATTAATGTTTGGCGAAAAACCAATCTCTAAAGACTCGTAGTTCCGATAATTCTGAAGTCGAAGATTCTTTATATACAACTATTCGATTTCAAAACTTTGATCATCAACTACAACTACATCGCCCTTACGCAATTTCTTGCCACGACGGTTTTCCAGTTCACCATTAAGACTGACCGAATTTTCTCTTAGATACCACTTAGCTTGTCCACCAGTCGCAATGATCCCAGTGTCCTTAAGTAGTTGACCCAATGTGATAAATTCAGTATCGATCGTTATTTTTTTCGACATATTAACACCCTATTTATTAGATTTATACCAGTAAAGACATACTATAATTATAGTTGTTTTCACAATAAAAAACAACTTAAACGTAATTTACAGGCTCTCTAAGCAATTTTTGACAAATGTAGTATCCACCCACTAAAAAACATTCAAAAAACTCTTAAAGCAGAAAATAACGCTTAAAAACGTAATACGTAAAAAAAATAGCCCAGAACGAAATGTTCTGAGCTATTTTTCATCCGCTAAGGGATTTTTAGAATGTTCTCACTGGTGTGATCAATTGTACGAAGTTATCTTTGTCATCCACTGGACGTAATGTAAATGGGTGAAGTGGCGAAGTAAAGCTCATTTCGATCGTAGTATTGCTACCAAATGATCTCAAAGCATCCTTTAAGTAATCAGGGTTGAATGAAATATCTAAGTCATCACCATCGAGATCTTCAAAATCAAGAACTTCTTCAACAGTACCTACTTCTGGAGAATTTCCATAAAGAGTAGCTTTCTTATCATCTGACTTGATCTCTAACTTGATAACATTGTTGCGACTTTCGTGTGAAAGAAGTGAAGCACGTTCAACAGAAGCTAATAAGTTGGAAGTATCAAAGGTTAATTTGGTATTTGAATCTTCAGGGATCAAACGATCAGTTTCTGGATATCTTCCATCCAATAAACGTGAGTAGAACATAACATTGTCAAAACTGAACAAAACTTGGTTTTCTGAAATCGACATTTTGATTTCCTTGACAGAGTCACTGATAGTTCTTACTAATTCAGTCAAACTCTTACCAGGAATGATCAAGTTATATTCTTCGTCGCTGGTAATATTGATTTTTCTTTGTGAAAGACGGTGTGAGTCAGTTGCTACCAAAGTTAAACCTTCACTATTGATAATGAAGTTAACACCAGTTAGAACTGGACGGCTCTCTTGATTAGAAACTGCGATAACAGTTTGGTTAACGACTTCCTTAAATAAATCAGTTGGAAAAGTTAATTGGTTGTCAGTTTCTACATCCGGTAGATGTGGGTAGTTTCCAGCATCTAGTCCATTGATGGTGAATTCTGAAACACCGGATGTAATTAATGTTTGGTTATTGTTCAAAACCTCTAGTTCGAAGTTGTCGCCAGGTAGTTTTTTGATGATTTCATTGAAGAATCTAGCTGGAAGAACGATTGATCCGGTACTTTCGATCTTAAGATCATTATCTGCATCACTTGAAGAAATAAAGGCGGTGATAGAAATATCTGAATTACTACCAGTGATTGTCAAACCTGATTCAGTTAAGTCAAGTTTCATCCCAGTTAGTATTGGAATTGTTGTTTTGGTTGAAATTGCTCTCTGGACATTAGTAGTTTGATTAACGAATTTAGTACGGTCGATTGAAAATTTCATTATCTATGCTCCCTTTTTTAATTAATTAATATATAAATAGAAGTAGTAGTAGGTGCTGTTGATTCTGTGGAAAACCCCATGAACCTCTAGTGCCTGTTGAAAACTTCTTGTTATTAACAGCTGTGGAAAACTTTGGAGAAACTAGAAAGTTATTAACATGTTAATTTCTTAATTCATCCTTCAGTTCGTTGACAGCCATTTTAATTTCATCATCTTTAATGACTAACTCGGCTATTTTATCACATGAATGCATAACTGTCGTATGATCCTTGCCGCCAAATTCCATTCCAATTTGAGGTAGTGACTTTTCAGTTAGTTCTCGAGATAAATACATTGCGATTTGTCTTGGAACAACGATCGTTTTGACACGTTTCTTGCCTTTTAAGTCGTTGATCGAAACATGATAATATTTGGCAACTTTATTTTGGATATTGGCAATTGAAAGACCCTTCTTTTCCTTTGATAGCTTGAAGAGTTTCAAAGCATCTGCAGCAACAGACTTAGTTATATCAGCATTTTCCAAAGTTGAATAAGCTTGAACACGGATCAAGGCCCCTTCTAGTTCACGGACGTTAGTATCAACTTGTTCAGCAATATAAGATAGTGTGTCGTTAGGAATTTCCAATTTTTCTGCTTCAGCTTTATTGCGTAAAATAGCAATTCTAGTTTCTAAGTCAGGTGCAGTGATATCAACGGATAATCCCCATTTGAAGCGGGATACCAGTCGTTCTTGTAGCTTGGGAATTTCATTTGGCAGACGATCAGAAGTCATAACGATCTGTTTACCGTTGTCGTGTAATTCGTTGAAGGTGTGGAAGAACTCTTCTTGAGTTCCTTCTTTTTCAGCGAAGAATTGGATATCATCTATTAGTAGTAGATCGACGTTTCGGTATTCTTGTCGAAAATCGTCTTGCGTCCTTGTCTGAATAGAGTTTATGAAGTCGTTAGCGAAGGTTTCACTAGTGACATATTTTACTTTGGCTCCGGGATCGATCTTGATCATTTGATGGCCAATGGCTTGCATCAAGTGAGTCTTACCTAATCCCACACCACCATAAATAAATAGTGGATTATAAATAACCCCTGGTTCTTCCGCAACGGCAAGTGCTGCAGCATGTGCCATCTGGTTTCCGGATCCAGTGATGAAAGAATCAAAAGTATATTTAGGATTTAAATGAGAGTTATGGAAGACATGACCCTCGTTTTTTTGTGTTGTTTCAGTTTCTTTGGGAGCTTCTTTTTTAGGCATTTCGCCTTTTGCATGCTCATCTTCAGTTTCGATGATCGGATTGAGTTCAATTCCATTGAATTCGTAGGAGTAAATGGCAATGTCCTCTGCGTAATGACGTTCCCAATAATCCTTGTGAAGTTCAGTTGGAACAGTGATATGTATGTCGTTTCCTTTGATATACAAAGGTTTGGCGCTTCCGACCCAAGTTGTGTAGCTGACTGAGGTTAAACTTTTTTTCAGTTTTTCAGTTAAATAATCCCAAAAGTCAGTTAGAGCAGAATCGGATGAATTATTTATATTTTGCACGAATTTCCCCCCAATCGCAGTTGTTTATGATTTTTTTCCGGAAAAATGACATTGTATAGTTTATCATTGTATAAAATAGTTTTCCACAGAACAGATGTTTAAAGTAAATTTTTTTGATGTTTAGTTATCCACAAACGATAAATTGAAAGATATGTTTTTGAACAGCCTGTTTTTTCGTTGTAACACGATTTGTGGATTGAAGTGGAAATAGATAGTTATTCACACAGTTATCCACAACCAGTGCAAATGACTTAGCCTAATGTAACAGTCTTTATAGAAATTTACAACCGCCCTTTTAAACCTGTGGAAAACTGATTCACAGCAAAAAAATACGCTGGAAAAGTATGTGGATTGCCCTGTGCATAAAATTAGTTAATAACTTAATCCACAGATTATCCACAAGATAAAAAACAAAGAACATCTAACAAAATCTTCTACTTATACGAAATTTGGTATTTAAATTAAATGGAAAGCATGGTATTATATACGAGCAATTGTCTGAAGAAGTTACATTTTAATTAAAAGTTTAAAGTCAGGAGGTTTATTGAATGACTACAAAGAGAACATTTCAACCAAAGAAGCGTCATCGTGAACGCGTCCATGGTTTCATGAAGAGAATGAGCACAAGTAATGGTCGCAAGGTTCTTGCAAGACGCCGCAAAAAGGGTAGAAAAGTATTATCAGCTTAGTTTTGGAGGATCACTAATTTTTGGTGGTCTTTTTTTATTACAACTTAAGAGACTAGAGATTATGGTGACATATGAGAAAAAGTTATCGAATTAAAAAAGAAAATGAATACCAATATGTCTATTCGGAAGGAAAGTCATTCGCAAACCGAAACTTTGTTTTGTATAAGATGCCTAAAGAAGGCCAAAAACACTTTCGAGTTGGACTTTCAGTAGGTAAGAAGGTTTCCCACACAGCCGTTGGACGCAATCGTGTCAAAAGATACGTGCGCCAATCTCTCTTGGAATTGAAACCTGAAATACCAGCAGAATTAGATTTTCTGATTATTGCCAGAAAACCTTCTGTTGATCTAGACATGTTTGAAACGAAAAAAAATATCGTACACTTACTAAAATTAGGTAAGATAATAGGGTAAGAAAAATAAATAGACTTATAGGTGTAAAAGGTGAATAAAAAAAGCTTAAAGAAATACTTAGGTGTTGCACTCTTATTGAGTGTGGTTCTAGTTTTAGCCGGTTGTTCTAACCTAAATGAGCCAATTACTAGTAACAGTACTGGATTTTGGGATCACTATATTCTTTATAGTTTCTCAAGATTTATCCTGTGGCTAGCATCTCTTGTTGGGAACAGCTATGGTTGGGCAATCGTACTGTTTACTGTCGTTATAAGAGTTATTCTATTGCCGCTTAACTGGTTCCAAATTAGAAGTATGAATAAACAAATGCGGATCCAGCCACAAATGCAGGCTCTGCAAAAGAAATATTCTGCTAAAGATGTTGATACGCAACAAAAATTACGTGAAGAGACGCAAAAGCTATATAGTGAAGCCGGAGTTAATCCGGTAGCTGGTTGTTTGCCACTTATTGTCCAAATGCCAGTTATGTTTGCCTTGTATCAAGCGATTTACAAGACAACGCAATTACGTGATGGTAGTTTCTTGTGGATGCAATTAGGTAAGGCTGATCCTTACTACATTATGGCTATTTTAGCCGCCGCATTTACTTTCTTGAGTACTTATATCTCAAGTTACTCACAACCAACACAAAACGCTACAACGAAGTTGATGACATATGTGATGCCAATCTTTATCTTCGTACCAGCTTTGACATTCCCATCAGCTATCACCATTTATTGGGTTGTTACTAATGCGTTCCAAGTTCTTCAGACATTGGCTTTCCAGAATCCGTTCAAGTATCGTCGTGAACAGAGAGAAAAGGAAGAAGCAGAGCGTGAAAAAGAACGTAAGCTTAGAAGAGCTAAGAAACGTGTCTATAAGCGTCGTAAATAATTGACAATTGAAACAAATGTCGTTAAGATATTTGAGAAATTTGTTTTGAAAAATTGTTATATATAGAAAAGTAGTCAAAGTGCTTTTCCGTCTTTTTGAGGCGGATTGTGCACTTTTTTTGTGCCTTAAAACAGAGAGCGGAGGAAATCTGTCTTCCGCAGCTCGTTTCAAAAAACGTAAAAAATAATAATAAATTAAAACAACCAAAGGAGATCAAAATGGCAACAGTAACTGAATATGACACTATTGCAGCTATCTCAACCCCACCCGGGGAAGGTGGCATTTCAATCGTTCGTGTTTCTGGAGATCAAGCGGTCGAAATCGCACAAAAAATTTATAAAGGCAAAGATCTTGCCAAAGTTCCCACACATACGATCAACTATGGTCATATCTATGATCCAACTGATAACAGCTTAGTTGATGAGGTTATGGTATCCGTTATGCGAGCTCCAAAGACCTTTACTAGAGAAGACGTCGTCGAGATCAATACTCACGGTGGAATCGTTCCAACTAACAAAGTCTTGCAGTTATTGATCGGTGCTGGAGCTAGAATGGCTGAACCTGGTGAATTCACTAAGCGGGCCTTCTTAAATGGCCGAATCGACTTAACTGAAGCTGAATCTGTCATGGATCTGATCCGTGCTAAGACTGACAAAGCTATGCAAGTGGCGGTTAACCAACTAGATGGTAACTTGAATCATTTAATTTCAAATTTACGTCAAGAAATCCTCGATGCGCTGGCTCAGGTTGAAGTTAATATTGATTATCCCGAATATGATACAGAACAAATGACGACGAAGATGCTGCTAGAGAAGGCTAAATTGGTCGGTACAAACATCGATAGTTTGCTCAAGACGGCCGATTCTGGTGAGATTTTACAACATGGATTAGCTACGGCCATCGTTGGTAAACCTAATGTTGGTAAGTCTAGTCTCTTGAATCGTCTGCTGGATGAAGATAAGGCTATCGTGACTGATGTTGCTGGTACGACCCGTGATGTGGTTGAACAATATGTCAATATTGACGGTGTGCCATTGAAATTGATCGATACTGCCGGTGTTCGTGACACTGAAGATAAAGTCGAAAAAATCGGTGTTGAGCGTTCACTTAAAGCTTTGAGCGATGCAGATCTAGTTATTTTGGTTTTGGATTCTAGTCGCAAACTTGAAGACGACGATATTGAATTATTAGATGCTACCAAAGACAAGCGCCGGATTATTATCTTCAATAAGAATGATCTGGTACCCGTTATAACGCCTAATGATGTTGAACAATTGAAGGATGACGACATTATCCTCGTCACTTCAGCCATTAAGAATGACGGTATCGATACGATCAAAGCAACTATCGGTAAGATATTTAATGCTGGTATTGAAGATAGCAGTACTGATGTGATCATCACTAGCGCACGTCAAGCTGGTTTGTTGCGTCAGGCCAAAGAAAACCTCAATGATGTTATTTCAGGTATTGAAGCTGGAATGCCAATTGATTTGGTTCAGATCGACATGACTTCATGTTGGGATACATTGGGTGAAATAACAGGTGAGAGTTATCCAGATGAGTTGATAACACAACTATTCTCACAATTCTGCTTAGGAAAATAGAAAACAGGTGAAAAAATGCAAGTAAAGGAATTTGATTCAGAGAATTATGATGTCGTCGTTGTAGGAGCTGGACATGCCGGTTCTGAGGCTGCACTAGCAAGTGCCCGTATGGGTCAAAAAACACTCTTAGTAACGATTAATTTGGACATGGTAGCATTTATGCCATGTAACCCTTCAGTTGGTGGACCAGCTAAGGGAATCGTTGTCAGAGAGATCGATGCTCTCGGTGGTGAGATGGGTAAGAATATCGACAAGACTTATATTCAGATGCGTATGTTGAATACTGGTAAGGGTCCTGCTGTTCGTGCCTTACGTGCCCAGGCTGATAAGAATATGTATCATCGTATGATGAAGGAAGTTTTGGAAGATGAACCTAATCTAACTCTTCGTCAAGGAATCGTTGAAAAATTGATCGTTGAAGATGGCGTCTGCAAGGGTGTCGTTACAGCTACTGGTGCTAGATACCATGCCAAGTCAGTTGTTCTAACAGCTGGTACATCATCACGTGGTAAGATCATCATCGGTGAATTGACTTATTCATCAGGTCCTAATAATAGTATTCCATCAATCAAGTTGTCAGAAGACCTTGAGAGCCATGGATTTAAGCTAACTCGTTTCAAGACTGGTACACCACCACGTGTCAATAAGTCAACGATCGACTTCGACAAGACAGAAGAGCAACCAGGCGATAAAGAACCAAATCACTTCTCATTTGAGACACCTGATTCACAATATTTAAAAGATCAATTGTCATGTTGGATGACTTATACTAATGCCACAACACATTCGATCATCCGTGAGAACCTCAGCCGAGCACCAATGTTCTCTGGTGTTATCAAGGGTGTTGGACCAAGATATTGTCCATCGATTGAAGATAAGATTGTGCGTTTCGCTGACAAGCCACGCCACCAAATCTTCTTAGAGCCAGAAGGTAAGGATACTGAAGAATATTACGTTGGTGATTTCTCAACATCGATGCCTGAGGAAATCCAATTGAAGATGTTGCATTCAGTTGCTGGATTGGAACATGCTAAGTTGATGCGTCCTGGATATGCCATTGAATATGACGTTATCGAACCTTGGCAATTGAAGTTAAATCTTGAAACAAAGGTTGTTAAGAACCTCTTCACAGCTGGTCAAATGAACGGTACTTCTGGATATGAAGAAGCTGCTGGACAAGGTTTGATGGCAGGTATCAATGCGGCATTGCGTGCACAAAATAAAGATCCATTTATTTTGCATAGGGATGAAGCTTATATCGGCGTTTTGATCGATGACCTAGTTACAAAGGGAACTAATGAACCATATAGATTATTGACAAGTCGTGCTGAATATCGTTTGATTTTGCGCCATGATAACGCAGATCTACGATTGACAGATAAGGGTTATGAATTGGGACTGATCAGTGATGACCGTTATGCCAAGTTTAATGACAAACGTAACGCTACAGAAAAAGAATTAAAGCGTCTAAGCCGTAAAATGGTGACACCTAAGATGGCAGAACCATTCTTAACAAGCCATAACTTGAAGGGTTTGAAAGATGGCATCTTAGCTGATCATTTATTGAGACGTCCAGAAGTTCACTATGAAGATATTATCGACATGATCGGTGAACCAGAAGAAGGTCCAGTTGATCGTCGTGTTAAAGAACAAGTTGAAATTGCCATCAAGTATGCTGGTTATATTAAGAAGGAACAATTGAAAATCGAACGTTTGAAGAAGATGGAATCTAAGAAGATCCCTGACCGTATCGATTATACAAAGGTGCCTTCACTAGCTACTGAGGCTGTTCAAAAGTTAAGCAAGATCAATCCTGAGACAATTGCTCAAGCAAGTCGTATCAGTGGTGTTAATCCAGCTGATATCGGAATTTTGAGTGTTTATATTGAACAAGGAAGAATTGCTAAAGTATCAGAATAATTATGTGTGATAGTTTAGTCTTCGGACTAGGCTATTTTTTTACAGAAAATTTACAGTAAACATACTGTAAAAATATATTTATTTTGTAAATTGAGTGCAAGAGGTGATGTTAATGATTTTTTTGATGGGATTTATTTTATTTTCGCAAGTATTTATTGTGTATCTACTGGCTAGAGAAGAATATCAGTTAAAATTTTTAGTTTCACTAGTTATGTCGCTACTAATAATTGTGCCGACAATTGTACAAGGTTGGGGATTACTCTTATTAGCGACATTTTTTATGGGAATCATCTTATTCTTGGTTGGTATCATAGTTAAGCGCAGATCGTATATGTATTTGGGCTCGATTTATTCATTATTGATAGTGATTTCAACTTCTTATTTGGTGTATTTAGTTCCGGAAGCTTAGGTTATAATCAGTGTAAAAGCATTGAGGTAGAAATCATGACTTTAATCGAAGATTACATTAAATCAGCCCCAGAAGAGCAACAAGCTAAGTTGAGTGAAATGTACCGAATCTTGAAGGATGAATTGCCTGGTACTACCGAAAAAATGTCTTATGGGATGCCAACCTTTTATGCGGATGAAAATATTGTTCACTTTGCTGGATTTAAGAATCACTTAGGTTTTTATCCAACGCCCAGTCCAATTGCAAAATTTACGGATGAATTAAAAGTATACAAAACTTCCAAAGGTGCCATTCAATTTCCATATGATCAAGAACTGCCTGAAAACTTGATTCGGAAAATCGTGAAGTTTAGAAAATCAGAATTAAAAGAGAAGCTACAATAACAGAGGGATTGCGACAAATAAGTTATACTTATATTTTCATCTATTTTCAGCTTTACCGTTATTTGTTTCAGAAACTTATTACAAAAGAATGGATTAAATTGTTTCGTATTTCAGAAAGCGATTTGATACATTCTTTTTTATATACTTCCTATACATACACAACATATAGTTATAAAAAAATATTCATATACCACATGTTCCACATGAAACAATTGACTGTTCGAAGCTGGTCTTTAGGCATTTTGACTGTAAGCGATGACAGAAATTTGCTACACTATTTAAGAAAGTCGAGGTCTAGCAATGGAAAAAATAGGTGTAATCGGATTAGGAAATATCGCACAAAAAGCTTATTTGCCAGTAATGGCTAGCTTACAAGATAAATATGAATGGCATTTGACGACTAGAAATGTAGAAAAGGGTCAAAAATTGGCTGCAAAATATGGGTTTACTCATCTTCATCAAACTCTAGATCAGTTGATTGCCGAGAAGCCTCTGGCAGTTTTTGTCCATACTCCAACTAGTACACATGAGAATGTTATCAAACAATTATTGAACGCTGGTATCAATGTATATGTCGACAAGCCAGTTTCTGAGGATTTACAGGTAGTGGAAGAACTGTACAAATTAGCAGATACGAATAATCTAATGCTAACCTGCGGTTTCAATCGTCGCTTTGCACCATTTAATCAGGAATTAAAAAAGATTGCTGACAAGCGTTTGATCATGTCGGAAAAAATCCGTGAGAATTCACCGCAACCAGTTAAATTTGCCATCTTTGATTTGATGATCCATTCTGTCGATACAGCATTGTACTTGATGGATGAACCTATCCAAAAGGTTGCTAATCATTTGGTCACTAAAGACGATAATCTTGAACAAGGCTACGTCACATTATCGTCAGAACATGAACAAGTTCAAATAACGACTAGTTTAGTAGGTGGAATTAATTTGGAAAAATCTACTGTTCAAGGATCAACTGAGCGTGCTGAAGTTACCAACCTGAATTTACTTAATAAATATCAAACTGGAGTGACCCAACAAGTTTCTCGACCAGATTGGGAGCGTAATTTGATTACGCGTGGATTTGAACCATTGATCGTCAAATTCTTAACAGCGGTGACTACGGATGGCCCAAATCCCGTTAGTCCAGAATCCGCTATTTTGAGTCACAAAGTCTGCACCGATTTACTAAATACGCTTTAAAAGTATCAATCACTATATCTAGTGAGAACAGATGTTTTTTATACCATATGTTACACATGAAACAATTTGGATAAAAATAAAAATCCCAAATCGAAAATCGATTTGGGATTAATACTGTCATTCAGCCTTTTGATATCCATAGACAAAATAGATTACGATGCCGATGGCAAACCAACCGATTGATGCAATCCAGGAATTGATACTGACTTGTGTCATTAATAAAATACAAAGTCCGGCAGATAGAGCAGGGAACCATGGATAAAATGGTACTTTGAAACCACTCTCTGGGACATCGGTCCGACGTCGTAACTTGATGACACCGATCGATACAAAAACGAACGATAATAGCGTTCCGATATTTACTAGACTGGTTAATTCTTTCATTGAAACGAAACCACCTAATAGAACTGCCAAAACTGTGATAGCATTCAGCGAAGTCATAGGCATCTTAGATTTTTTATCTAATTTTCCGAAGGCTTCAGGAATTAATTTGTCACGGCCTAACGCATAGACTAGTCGAGAGCCACCATAGATAGTATTGAGCATCATGGTGAACATGCCAGCTAAAGCCCCGATACTGATTAAAAAGGTTATCTTGCTAAGACCGACTTCTTTGAGTGCAAAAACTACCGGGTCAGCAACGTTTAATTTAGTATAATTGATCATTCCAGTTAGGACTGCGGCCATGATCAAATATAAGGCAGCGCAGATGGCTAATGAAATCATTATTCCAGCAGGAATATTTTTTTGTGGATCTTTGACTTCAGGGGCAGATGAAGGAATGACGTCAAAACCTAAGTAAGCAAAGAAAACTAGTGCCGCTCCTTTAACTACTCCCATGCCACCCATCGGGAAATAGGGATGGTAATTGGTTGGCTTAATGTAGAACAAACCAATGATAATAAAGGCAATGATGACCGCCAACTTGATAAATACCACAATCGTATTCATATGTGCTGATGATTGGACACCACGCCGCAATAGGAAGTAGATCAACACTAAGACAATGATTGATGGTAAGTTGATGTAAGTTCTCAGACGGGATAAATGGGCCGGTCAGTCCATGTGGTAAATGAATTCCGAAGTTATTAAACATACTGACAAAATACGCTGAGAACCCAGACGAAACCGCCGCAACGCCCAAAATATATTCCAGGCAGAGTGCCCAACCAACGATCCAACCAGGAAACTGTCCGAAGATAATACTCCCATATGAATAAGTACTTCCAGCGACTGGAAAAGTTGAGGCTAATTCTGCGAAACACATCGCAGCTAGGACACAGACAACTGCTGCCAAAATAAATGAAACGGTAATTGCTGGACCAGAAGTTGAATAGGCAACAATACCAGGTAGGATGAAAATTCCGGTTCCAATAATTGAACCGATCCCCATGGCAATCAAATTATTCTTAGTCAGAGTTTTTGAAAAGTGTGAGTCATCGGCAATGTATTGCTTATAGTCTGCCTTTTTGAATATTTTTTTAGCATAATTTCTCCTCTATGACCTATACAGACTACGGGCTGATCAACATTGATGTCAATAAAAAATAGCCTTTTGAAATAAAAAATAATTATTCCAAAAAGCTATTTATAATTGATTAAAATTTTAATTTTAAAGTTTTGATGCAGCAGCGTCGTCAAGGATCAATGTTACATCAGGGTGATTTTGCAATGCACTTGCAGGAACATCTTCTGTAACAGGTCCGTTAACTGTCTTAGCAATGGCGTCAGCTTTGTTCTCACCGTAAGCAACTAAGATAATCTTCTTAGCTTTCATGATTGAGCCGATACCCATTGAATAAGCGTAACGTGGAACGTCTTTTTCGTCGTCGAAGAAACGCTTGTTAGCTTCGATAGTTGATTCTGTAAGAGCAACTTTACTTGTCTTACCATCAAGTGGTGAACCTGGTTCGTTGAAGCCAATGTGACCATTTCTACCAATACCTAATACTTGAACGTCGATAGGATTGTCAGCGATGATCTTGTCATATTCTGAAGTTGCAGCTGCAGCGTCGGGATTTGAACCATCGGGAACGTATGAATTCTTGAAAGGTTTCTTGCTGAATAAGTGTTCATTCATGAAGTAGTGGTAACTTTGGTCGTTGTCGGCTTTTAGACCAACGTATTCATCCAAGTTAACTGATGTCATGTTTGAAAAATCAATGTCGCTATTTGTCATTTCATTGTACATAGTGATAGGGCTGCTACCAGTTGCCAAGCCCAAGACCTTGGCACCATTCTTGATTGCAGTAGCGATAATATTGAAGGCTTCCTTACCACCTAAATCTTGATCTTTAACTTTAATAATATTCATAATTTATAATCTCCCATCTCTTTGTCTGGTCTAGTCCAATTTAACGTTTTTTCAGCTAAAAGTCAATTAAAAACGACTAGATTATGAAAAAAATCAGAAAGTTTAGCATAAACAATGCAAAGTTGTCGGATTTTCGGTATATTTTGAGAGTGAGAAAAATTAAAGAGGCTTAAAATTTGGAAAAAATATATGAAGTAACCAGAGGTAAGGTAAATATCAAAGTTGCCGGCGACCTCGAAAGTGATAAAAAAGTTATCGTGTTGATCCCTGGAATTAATGGATCTGTTGACTATTATGACGAGATAACACCTTATCTACAAAAAAAATACACCGTTGTCTCGATTGATTTATTAGGACAAGGAAAGTCTAGTAAATCTGATAGCGGTGAATACGATATGGACTTGCAAGCCTGGGCAATCCTTGAGGGAATTGCCAGACTTCGTATAACTGATAACATGATCCTGTTTGGATATGGTATCGGGGGCTTGATTGCCAATAGAGTGGCAGAAGTGCGTGATTTTAGCGTTTCTAAATTGATCATGCTTAATACACCGGCAAATGCCAAGTACGCTGATATGGACGCTCATTCGTCGTTTGCGGCTATTCCATTATTGGGTCGAATGGCTAAGTCACCAGTTAAGTCTAGCTTGTATTTTGCCAAGAACTTCGATACTTCGAAGCTGAAGAACCCTAACGTTATCAATGATGCTGCGAATGCTGTTGATCGTAAGACTGCCAAGAAGTTAAGTAAAATGGCAGATGATTATTTGGAAGACAAAGCTATGAACAAACGTCTTCGTGCGACAGGATTTGCTACACTAGCTATCTTCTCTGACGATGATCAGATTCTAACTGAGGCTGGTATTAAAGACGCCAAAGCAACCATCGGACGTGTGCCACATCTTACGATTAAAGACTTGAAGGGTGCAGGTCATGTCGGAATGATCGAGAGACCTGAAGAGGTTGCTAACATGATTATTGATTTTGATGATAGTGTTGAAGATGTTATTAAGGTTGATATGTAAATTTTTTAATAGGGATGCCTGACCGATTTTTGGTTGGGCTTTTTTTGTGTTTGGGGATGAAAAAAGCCATTCAACTTTTGTGTTGGATGGCTTTTAGGTTCTTAACTACATGAAATAACGTACTTCTAAAACTTAGTGGTCAACTATCCTAAATATATAGTTGGTTCTTAACTACATGAAATGACGTACTTCTAAAACTGACTAATCCCATTCTTTCGAGAATAGATAGGTTCTTAACTACATGAAATGACGTACTTCTAAAAC
>NZ_BAMN01000024.1 GCF_000615905.1 Companilactobacillus nodensis DSM 19682 = JCM 14932 = NBRC 107160 | reverse complement strand
ATTTGAACCGACGACCCCCACCTTACCATGGTGATGCTCTACCTATCTGAGCTAAGACGGCAATTTCATCTATTATTTTACCAAAGGTACAATATAGATGAAATATCTAAAACTAAAATGCTTCGATTATTTCGGCAACGCCTGTGGCAAAGAAGAAAAATGATAGTAGAAAAACAATAATTCCTCCGGCGAGTACCGGGTTAAACAACAATACGATGGCAAATACCAAATTAATGATCGCCAGAATAACGATCAATAGATAATACTTCTTACCAAAGAAGTGATAGAATCTTGATGTTATCAATTGGAAAACTGCATCAACGAAGAACCAGATGGCAAACATATAAATAATCGTCATTACACCAACATGTAAATTAGCGATAAAAATAATACCAATAATAATATCTAAAATAGACGCAAAAATGGTCCATCCACTACGTACCCCCAAGAACTTAGTCATTTGTGAACCAAACCATAATTGATAAATTCCACGCAGAATAACGTAGAGTCCAAAGATTGTTGCGACGGTCGATAAACTATTCAATGGATACCAGATAACCAAGTATCCTGCGTACAGTGAAACCAACCCAATAATAAAACCAAACCAATCAAAACGTCGTTTGGAATAATTCATATGCATACTCCCTCTCACACTTATATATACTGTTTATTTTAACATTATCGGTCCTCAAGTTTTAATTAAATGCGTTATAATGTTAATATAACTAATAATTTTTTTAGTCTAAACGAAAGGTCAAAAAATTGTCTCCTAACAAAGAAAATTATCTCAAGACTATCTATGAATTGAATTATGACTTCACAAAAGTCACTAACAAGCGAATTGCGGAAATAATGGATGTCAGTGCTCCATCCGTAACTGAAATGCTCAACTCCCTAGCAGCTGACGGCTACTTAACACACTCGCCTTATAACAAAATCACCCTTACACCAAAGGGCAATCATATTTCAGAGAAATTGGTCAAAACTCACCGTCTCTGGGAAGTATTCTTGAATCAATGTCTCAACTATCCGGTCGACAATGTCCACAATCATGCCGACGCTCTTGAACATTCATCAGATAAGGATCTGATGGACCACCTAAACGACTTCTTAGGTCATCCCCAACGTTGTCCACATGGTGGTATCATCCCTGGCAATGGTCAAGGTGAAACTGACGCTGACGACAAGTTATTAAGTATGATTCCTGATGGGGACAAAGTTCAAATCGTCCGTATCTCAGACAACTACGATTTCCTACAGTATTTCAGTAGTTTGAGCGTCAATATCGACGATATCATTACTATTATCAAACACGAAAAATTCGACAACTCACTCGTTGTGGAAAAAGAAGATGGAACGAAACTCACCATTGGCGCAAAAGCCATTGATTATATTTTCGTTGAAGAACGCTAAAAAGGCAGCCTAACGGCTACCTTTTTTTTATTTTATAACTCTTTCAAAGAATGCTTTCTCGTCCGCATTACATTCCATTGCGACTTGATCACGGACATTCAATTCAAAATTATGTGTCCGTATATTTTCATCATCACCATAAATATGAAATTCATGAGCAATATCGTGATCAATTAAGAACTGATCCATTCTAACTCATTGATCATGTGCAAAATCACGATTTGCCGTCACGATGGCTAATGGTGGCACAGTTTTATCCACATAGTTTTCCGGAGATAACTCAGCCTGCATATCACGCTGAACTTCTTTGGTGAAGTATGCCGTCATACCGCCGCTCATATTGCCGCTGTGATCTAATAAATAGACCCCACAGTTCATCAGTACACCAACAATATTGAGATTAGGTTTCTTGAAGCCAAATAAATTGCGATATTCAGACTGTGTATAAGCTGTGATATATTGAAATGCCAAGGTTCCTCCGGCACTGTCACCAATCAATATGACTTTGTCCAAGTCTAAATTATAGTCAGCACCGTGTGCTGCAACCCATTGAATTACAGTATCTGTATCCACTAAGGCTCCTGGGAAAGCTGTCTTAGGAGCTAAACGATAATTGAAATTTACAAAGGCAAATCCTTGTTGTGCCCAATAAATACCGTAGCTTGGTAGGTTTCTTTAGTTCCATAGAAGAAACCACCGCCGTGGCAACTGATTATCACTGGAATCTTTCCCTGAACATTCTTGGGAACATATATATCTAGTAGATTCTCATCGCCATAAGGTCCATAAGTTAAATTATCATAACGCTTCACATCTTCTGGATCCGTTGGTAAACCTGCATCCCTGATGTCATCGTTATGCTTCCATTCGGCACTGATCTTACTGATTTCAGTTACAACATCATCAGACATTACTTGTCATCTGCCTTTTTCTTATCAAACAATTCCTCCATGGCTTCCAGAGCTGTTCCACCATAAACATAGGCGGGACCGCCGCTCATAACTAAGGATGTATTAACTGTCTCAGTGATTTCATCCTTAGTTGCCCCAGCATCGATGGCATTGCTCAAGTGATCTAAAATACATCCCTCACAACGAATCGAAATGGCAACACAGAGGCACATTAATTCTTTCTCTTTGTGTGACAAAGCTCCGTCCTTTAGAGCAGAAACATGCATGCTCAAAAAGTCCTTACCCGGTTCGCCTGACTTCTCTGTAAGCAATCCGTAGTTCTTGTGAATATGATCTAGCTTCTCACTATATACTGACATCTCTCTACCTCCAGTTTTTTGTACGAATTTATGATAACGCTTACCAAAAAAAGTATCCAGTTTTCACAATCACTGGATACTTTTTTATTTTCTAAACTTTTTCATCTGCGGCTTCTGCTTCATCAACTTTGACCTCATACCAACCGAATAAATGTTTGATATTGGCGACTGCGCGTTCAAATGATATTGTTGCAAGTAGCAAGATACAAGGTAAATATTGAATCAAATAACGACTACGGCCACCTTCAAATAGTAATAGGAACATGAATCCACCGACTAATGATAGTCTGAGGATTTGGATCAAATCACTACGAGGACCAAATCCTAAAGCAATAATTACTAACAACGTTATCCACCATAATTGAGCTGCAAATCGAAAGTCTGCGATGTGACGTCCGTATAGAAAAACGTAGTTCTTTATTTTATTACTGATACCTTTATTATTTGGCTTTTGGTTTTCTCGGAAAAAGTGTCCTTCCTTCAACCAAGCAAAAGTTCCATCCGCAGTGTTATTACGCTGTTTCATTACCAAGAACTTCAAATAACCTAAAGCACCCAATTTTTTCAATCGTTTAGTTAACATCTTAACTGAATAATCGGTTTTTTCTTTTTTAGTTTGTAGAACAGACATTTCAACTGCTTGTTCAGTGTCATATCCACCTTCACCATATACACCCATTGCCATGAAATGAATTGGTGGAATTGCACGCGACCTATCAATTTTAAGATATGTTTGATTGCGACTTTTTTCATTTGCAAGCATATATGTCATACCTGCACTGCCTCCAACCATGATCAACATTGTCAAAGTTAAAATAACTTGCCGCATAGTAAAATGCTTCTTTCTAATTAACCACGATAGTAATTCAACAATAACAATTGCAATGACCGGTACAATAGCCGACGGTTTGACAAAGTATGTCAATACAACGCTAATACCGAATCCAAGTGATGATAAAATCAGCGCTACTTGAGACATAATCGTGCTGGAGGTAACTGCCTTACGCATGATGAAATAAAATAGTAAAAACAGTGAGACAAATGGAAGTACCCATGCATCCGTGTAAGGCATGATAATACTTGGGAAAACTGCCAACCAAGCACAATGAATATAAATTGCAACTCCTAAAGAGCGTCTCTGAACCACATACACACTGAGTAAGTTAAATGACGCTGACAAATCAACCAAGAACAAAGTTACGTAATCAAAAAACTGCCAAGATGTTTGCCCACTGATTTCAGTTAGCCAATGCATGAATAACGTTGTCAGTAAGTTATTAGGGTACAAGCTATAGTAAGCCGTCATATTAGGTTCCTTGGCATTCTCTGCACTTATGGCTGCATAATGCAAAGCTCCGGCATCGAAACCAGCGACCGGATGAACATATGTTACAAAGAAAATTTGACCCACCAAAATCACTAGTAACATCAAACTACCAGTCAATATTCGATGAGTGATAAAAACATCATACAAAAACTTATGTGCCCATGGATAAGCATAGTTCATAACGAATATCACGATAATAGCAATCACTAAACCAGTCGTCACCATCGTGGTACTGGTACCAAAAGTATCGTTATCCCCAATAATAATATTGGGCGATATCAATGCAAAAAAGAGGGTCAAAAAGAATAAGACCCTCCAAAAAATATTTATTACTGTATGACTAAAGTTATAAAATTTATGCATCTGATTCATCCTGTTTATTTTGTTCTGATTTAATCTCTGCCTCAGTAGGCAATTGACGTTCTGTGACATCAATACAATAAGCACGTGTTGGAGA
Source organism: Companilactobacillus nodensis DSM 19682 = JCM 14932 = NBRC 107160 (assembly GCF_000615905.1). Classification (GTDB taxonomy): domain Bacteria; phylum Bacillota; class Bacilli; order Lactobacillales; family Lactobacillaceae; genus Companilactobacillus; species Companilactobacillus nodensis. The sequence continues at coordinate 26,822 of NZ_BAMN01000024.1, read as the reverse complement.
ATCACTTACCTCTATTCTCATCAACATCGCACCATTAGCACGTAAAATAGAATCAATCTCATCGAAGAGATACTCAGTGACATTTTCAACCGTGGGATTGACTGTCTTAAATTCTGGCAAGTCATTCAAGTATTTACCAGATAAAGCATCAATTGCTCTATGCAAAGATTTTTCGATATCAAAGAAAGAAACCATACCCTCAAAGGCGTGCAATTCACAAGTTATTTCCCAAGTATGATTATGTTTCTTACCAGTACCTGACTTCCAACGAACTGCATGACTAGCATTAACGTACGACTTAATTTTGTATGATCGTTGTTTCTCCATGAATTATTTTCCTTCCTTATCCTTACGACGCTGTTCGCGAACCGTTTTCACGTCGTCTTTGACAACATTCTTCAATTGATTCATTTCTGTATTTATTCCGCGTAACTTCCATGAGGCTTTGGTCGTCATCCCATTAACAATACCAATCAAGCGTATCCATGAACACACAAACATGTATATCGGCAACGTTAATGTCACCCACCAAAGATGTAAATAATACTTACGTTCTTCCGGATACTTCCGCAGTAAAGCTCCCACGCTAAGATAATTGATAATCCCAACAAACACGTATAGAGCATATATCAATAAATAAGATAACAACATGATTGTGGCTGAATAACCAAATGCTATTAGCACAAAACTGGCAAAGAACCAAATCATTCTCGGAAAACTAAAAGTATGATCGATTATCATTCTTCTAATTAAAAAGTTCTTAAAAAAACGATTTAATCCCGCTGTCTGTGACATGTAATTATGTGTAACTTCCATTTCACCACGCTGCCATCGTTGACGTTGTGTGTACAATTCTGAGAATCCTGATATTGGTTCAACATAAAAAATTGCATCGGCACAAATAACAACCTTTTTACCCAAACGAGTGCGAATCTGGAATGTCATATCGGTATCTTCACCAATCGTATCAATATCGTATAGAAATGTTTCCATTAATACCTCTCGCCTAAAAGCAGAGAAGGCACCTGACATTGTAAATAACTGATCACGAGATGACTCAATCGTACGCCCCGACAAAAAAGCTTGAGCATATTCATAATATTCATTCTTAGCCAACACACGATGCCAAAAACCTTTAACACCTTGAACCAATTCTTCCTTAGGTAAAATTGCCCCTGTCATAGCGGCAATACTTAAATCATTTTCGAATCTCAAAACCATGTTTTCAACAGCATGAGATTCCAATACACCGTCACTATCAATATTGATAATATAGGTTCCAATACTCTCATAAATCGCCGTATTCAAGGCTTTTGCTTTGCCATTATCTGTATTAACATAACGCAATATCAACTCTGGGAAAGTATTCTGTGCTTTGGCATATGCGCCAAAGCTGTCATCGGTACTTTGATTATTAGCCAAAATTATCTGCATCGAATCCTTAGGATAAGTTTGATCATTAATTGAACGAATACAATCAAATAACGTATCCTCAGAATTATAAACCGGAACAATTATCGAAACATAAGGCCATTTACCTGGTGGCGTTGGCTTTTTTTCTTTTGAGTGCATATACATCAACTTAGCCGTTGAAATAAGTGCCGGAATTATTTCAACAACGATTGGAATAAGTGCCCAAGTAATCCAGAATCCCATTCTGGTTAGCGCCAAATTAATCCAGTACATCAATCCTCATGCTCCCTCCAATCTATAAATTCTCGATAAATCCCACGTGCAAGCTGGGAATATGTGAAGACGTTGTAATATAGCGCGATTACTAATACGTAGAATACCAATCGTCCAATGACTGAGTGAGCCAAGAAGAATGCTTGTCCACCAGCAAAATGAACAATAGTAATAACGACAATTAGTCGCAAAACGTTACTCAAATAAATAAAGATCAATCCAAAGACAGCGTAAAACACTTTTTCTTTACGTTCATACATTGGAAAAAATACAACCAAAGAAACAAACGCACACGTTTCAATAATTCCTGAGCATTCATAATCAATTGACATAACGACAGGATTATTACCATTAGTTATGTACACTAATCCCGTTTTTAACATGACCGTACTCCAACTAGTTATGTGACTGAACAAGTCGACACCGTGAATTACAGCATGGGTAAAAAACCAGACCCAGTATGGCTGGCTGATTGCTGTGAGGATAAAGAAAAGTCCAGCACTGCCGACAATGAAAAAGAAAGCAGATAGCTGGGCTCGCTTTAGTACTGACAACATGTACAGCCACACTACAATTCCAAGTAGTATGTATACGTTCATTTAACATCAGTCCTATTATTTAATTTATTAAATTACTTACCTGAAATATCTGACTCTTTACGACTCAAATATCCAGCTTTTTTAAGCTTGATATAACCAAATCCGGCAATCAACACACCAACTCCAGAAATCAGAATTGGACCAGTTGATCCGCCAGCAGCAGTTACTTTACTGCCGTCGCCGATATTAGGATTATACATAGTGATAGTTTGACCAGCCATATTCGAAATCTTGAACTTAGTTAGATCAACTCTGAACTCACCAATATTATTTTTACCATCATTAGTAATATATCCATTACCAACCGTGCCATATTGATGACCTTCGTTATAATCGCCACCAGTGAATGAAATTGTCTTAGTTTGTCCTGAAGCTACATTAGTGTCCTCACTTGACCAAACATAAACTTTCTTTCCACCAATATCAAAGTTGTAATCACCATAACCTGGGAAGTTACCATACTTCATTTTGACATATACATAAACGTAATTGCCATCACTGACCATAGCTGTATAGCCGTTATAGCCTTCACTCAACTTCATATTCTTCCAGTCTTGATACTTACCATCAATATTGATATTCAAATTATCATTTGTGTTATCTGCATTTGCATCAGTAGGTGTGTCACCTTTAGAATTTGTATCACCTTTATCGGTAATAACTCCAGCATTAGAAGTATCACCATTAACAGCATCAACTGTTGTGCTGACAGAATCACCACCAACGTTTGGGTTAGACATTGAAACCTTTTGCCCTACTGCTGAATCAGGAAGGTTAAATTTACTTAGATCAACTCTGAATTCAGCTACATTACTACCGTCAACATTGGAAACATATCCAGTAGCGACTTGACCATATTGATCTCCCTCATTCCAATCGCCACCATTAAAAGTAACTTGCTTAGCGTCACCAGCATCGACATTACTAGGAATATTCTTCGATGAAACATAGTAAGTCTTATTATTAATAGTAAAGTTATAGTCACCATAGCCTGGCACTTGGCCGTTCTTCATTTTAACGTAGACATCAACATATTGACCATCACTCTTCATAGCCATAGAACCATTATTACCATCAGTTAGATCAACACCTTGCCAATCCGAGAAATCACCATCAATAGCGACATTAGAACTAGCATCAACATTCATTGCAGGTTCTATCAAAGCTGCCGAACCAGCCATCCCTAGTGCAACAGCACCAATCAGTAACATTTTACGCAATTTCATAATGTTATCCCCCCTTTAAACTTGTTAATTATCCTCAATTATTTACTTTATAAAAATACTTATACCTATTTTTATTTTAACTCAATTGAAAGCAGTGTTAAAGATACTTTAGTTAGTTATCATGACATAGTCAATACCTATTTAAAAAAATATTTTTAGACAAAAAAAATGCACATCTTTCGATGTACATTTCCATCAAAATCATTTTCTATTAAGCAGCTTTTTGATCACTCTCTGCCTTATCTAATTCTGAAATCTTAGTGTAGAATGCGGCCAAAGTTAATTGTTCATATGGATGCAACCAGATCGACAAAATTTCGTGCGTCATCAGGTTGATGATCTCCCATAAGAAGAACTCAATACAGATGAACAATAACGTTGTCTTGTGACCACGGATCACACGAGCACTTCGTCCAAAACTGGCAAATGCCATACGAAGTGACCACTTACCAGTCTTATCAACGTCGTCTTTGAGCACGTAAAAACTCTGACTGAACATTAGAAAGAACCAGATACCAGGAATCAGATAGAATGATAACCCGGCTTCAACGAATATCCCTAACAACACCGTGATGAACAGTGTTGGGAAGAAGTAGCGATTACCGAAGATCTGCAAGCTATCCTTGAATGCATTGATCTCATAGTCAGGATTGCGCATTTTATCAACCATTGCATAGCCGACACCAGCACAGACTAGTACGAAGAAGATCAAGAATGCATAAACCACCACATTACTACCAGGTGTCAAACTCAATGCGTACTTCGTAGCGGTACTAGGATCAGTTGCCATCTGTTGCGTAATTGCTGTCAACTTCTTGCTAGCTTCTTCAGGATTATTCATGCTGACACCAAGTTGTGCCAACCATGAATTATAGATTCGTGTCCCGAAGTACATTGCAATCAATCGCATCAAGATCGGAAAAATATTTAAGGCAATGTTACCTTTGATATCTTTGAAAAATGTTTTGTGTGCCATCCTCCTGATTTCTAAGGAAGTAACACGATTATTGTTATTCATTAAAATCCCTCACAGTACCGAATATTATAACATATCGTTACTGAGTTACTACTCGTTACCACCTACATGGATTGAACCATTAGTTGTCTGTACCTTCAGAAGATTCTCCGAATCAATATCATGCTGATAACTCTTACCTTGAGCATTACCATAATAGCTAATATTTCCATTAGCGGTCGATAAGTCCAAACCATCAACATTCGTTCCATTAGCTGAGAAACTACCACTTCTCATCTTAAAAAGATTTTTACCTTGAAGCGTCGATTGACTGATTCTAGTGCTTCCATTTCTCGATTCAACTGTTAAGTTATCCAGAATTCCTTTACTGATGCTCAAGTCCATATTGCGAGCTTTGAACTTGGAATTCTTGATATTAGATTCAATGAATTCTAGATTCGAATTATTCGATTCATTCAATTCAAAATTTTCAATATCAGTTTGTTGGAATTCTAAGTAACTGGAATCCAACTCAATATTCTTGGCATTTTTAATCTGCGATTCGATAAAATTCAAACTACCATTTGAACCGTTAGCAATTACTAAGTTATCGATCTTGGCACCATTAACATCCATGCCTAATTGATTCATATTGAGATTCAATTCTTTCAAAGTAACACTAGCCGGTACGGTGATCGTGATACTTGGGTTCTTATAGCCAGAAACAATGTCACTGTACTTGCCAGACTTATTACTTGTGATATGTAACGTTCCATCTGAGACATAGAATTCACTACTGCGAAGCAAATCACCAACAACATGGACCTTGTAGCTATCGCCAGTTTCAATATTGACAGAATGTGCATCATCATCCACTTTGATTTTATTAAACTTTGGAACCGTTTCGGTTTTGTCAATTTGTCTAGAAATCTTGAATCCATGATCCACAGCACTGTTTTCTCAGCACCCATCACTAGTCCACCACCTAAGAGAAGACCACCAATGATGATTAAATATAATCCTATCACAAAATATTTACGCATTATTTTTGTCCTCCCTTACTTGGTGTTTTTCTACCGTAGAGTAATTTCTTACCGACCCAACGGAAGAAGATAACTACGACCTGGAACGCCCACTTGAAGATGGCAATTATTATTGGAATCAAGAAGAAGTCGACACCGAGGATCAAGAATCCAGCACCAACATAGAATAGCGTTGTGGCAAGGGATTGCATCATGACCGACAGACCGACAAATATTGATCCAACTCCCAAGATCACTGACAATGCTACTAAGAAGACGAACAACAAGACTCCAAACACTGCCATACCAACGACTAACACCAACATTAGTATCAAAGCAATGGCAACCGGAATGGCAACTGGCGTTGCGAACAATCCCAAGATGATCAGCCAGATCATACGAACATTCTTCTTAGCCTTTTGTTCAGTCGGAACGTTACCATCGTTGACATTTTGATAATCTTCTTCTGACATCTTGATCGAATAATCAGTTAAGACTTTTCTGGCCAAATGCTTCGGTGTCCCCAATTCATTGATAATCTTATCCGAAGTATCCAAGTTAGCATCAATAATAAATTCTCGATAAAACTCTAAAACATCTTTACGTTCGTCTTCATCCAATTGACTTAGATAAACTTCGAACTCATTGATGTATGACTCAACAGCTTTAGTTTCCATCGTTTCCCTCCAAAATAGCATCCGTGGCTTCTTTTAATTCTTTCCAATTTTCACGGATCCTAGTTAATTCTCCCGTTCCTAATTCAGTGATTTTGTAGTAACGGCGATTGCGCCCCTCATAGGCTTGATCATATGTTTCCAACCAGCCTTCTTTTTTTAACCGCCTGAGAATTGGATACATGGTCGATTCTGAGATAGGAAATACCTTCTGTACTTCCCTAGTAATCGCATATCCGTAGTAATCCTCTCGAGTTAACAAGGACAGGACCGATCCTTCGAGAATCTCGGTTGACACTTGAATTGCCATATTATCTCCTCATTTCCTAATACTATACGAACTATCAATACTATACGACGTATAATATCATTGCACAAATAATATAGCGTACTCTATAACCCAAGTCAACTACATTTCACAAATTAATTCTTGACAATCAATAATTTTGGCTATATTATTGTTTCAACATTTAAACACGTACAAAAACGACGACAGAAGAGTAATTCGTTAAGTTGGTTCAGAGAGTTGACGGTGGTGCAAGTCAATCCACTTTGTGAATGAAACACATCTGTAAGTTGAATAACTGAAGTCATAGTAAGTTATTTCGGTAGTCCCGTTACCACTGAAGTTATGTAATAACTTGTTGAGTCTAATATCGTGAGGTATTAGAAATCAGAGGTGGTACCGCGAAATTCGCCCTCTTAGTCTTTTGGCTAAGAGGGCTTTTTTATATCACAATTACATAACTTCCTGAGGTTAGTATCGCAAGGTACTAACGAATCAGAGGTGGAACCACGACAAGTCGTCCTCTTAGCAATTTTTGCTAAGGGGATTTTTTTGTATCTCGTTTATATACTGGGGAGGAAATACTATGAATTATATTTTTGAAATCTTACCATCGCTCTTGAGCGGTACTGTTATGACATTGAAGATTTTCTTTTGGACTCTGATCTGTTCTCTTCCATTAGGAATCTTGGTTTCGTTAGGTAGAAACTCCAAGTTCAAACCATTGAGTTGGCTAATTTCATTTTATATCTGGGTCATGCGTGGAACTCCATTGCTACTGCAGTTGATATTCGTCTTCTATGGTTTGCCAAACATGCCATTTGCACATATCGTTTTTGAAAGATATGACGCAGCACTATTCGCCTTCATCTTGAACTACACAGCTTACTTCGCAGAAATCTTCCGTGGTGGCTTCGGTGCCATCAGTGATGGACAATTCGAAGGTGCCAAAGTATTAGGACTCAGTTATTTCCAAACAATTAGAAAAATCGTTGTACCACAAGTTGTCAAAATCGTCCTACCTTCAATCGGTAACGAAGTGATCAACTTGGTTAAGGATTCATCATTGGTATACGTAATCGGATTAGGCGACTTGCTTCGTGCCGGTAACATTGCCAGTTCACGTGATGTCACCCTTGTACCGCTTGTGTTAGTTGGTGTTATCTACTTACTACTCACATTGGTATGTACATGGGGACTACGCTTACTCGAAAAACGCTTTAGTTATTATAAAGATTAAATAGAGAGTGGAAGAAATCGACAAATGTTGAGCATATCCTAAATAGGCGGAGACATTTGATTTCTACAACTCGTTTCGGAGGAGAAAAACATATGCTTAAACTTAAAAATATTACTAAGAGTTTTGATGGAAAAACAATTTTGGATAATCTCAATCTCGAGGTTCAAGACAATTCAATCTTAAGTATCGTTGGACCTTCCGGTGCTGGTAAGACAACCCTACTACGTTGTATTGCTGGACTCGAAACAGTTGATTCAGGTTCTTTCCTATTAAATGACCAACCATTCGATCCTGCTGATGAATCAGCCAAGGAACGCGTCGTTGGCGTCGTCTTCCAAGACTTCAACCTCTTCCCCCACTTATCAGTTCTTGAAAACATCACACTTGCTCCCATGATGGTTTTAAAACAAGACAAACAAGCAGCTAAACAAAATGCTGAAAAGATTCTTGCACAACTAGAGTTAACTGATCTAGCTAAACAATATCCATTCGAATTATCTGGTGGTCAAAAGCAACGTGTTGCTATTGCCCGTGCTTTGGCAATGCAGCCTAAGATTCTTTGTTACGACGAGCCAACCTCAGCTCTTGATCCAAGTCTTCGTGACGCCGTTGCTGAAGTTATCCTCAACTTGAAGAAGACCGGCATCACCCAAATCGTCATTACCCATGATCCTGAATTTGCCAAGAAAATTGCTGACCAATTGCTCGAAGTTAAACCAATCGCTAATAAATAATCAAAGGGGGATCAATATTATGAAGCAAAAAATCATTAAACTAGTTACCCTCTTGGCTGTTGCAGTCATGGCGCTTAGCTTGAGTAGTTGCGGGGATAAAAAGTCAGTTGCTCAAGAAGCTAACACCGCTGATACTTGGGCAGCCATCAAAAAACGTAAACGTGTCATTATCGGACTCGACGATACTTTCGTGCCCATGGGATTTCGTGAGAAAAATGGTAAGTTAGTCGGTTACGATATCGACTTAGCCAAGGCCGTCTTCAAACAATATGGTATCAAGGCCGACTTCCAACCTATCGACTGGAATATGAAAGAAACCGAATTGCGTAATCGTACGATCGATCTAATCTGGAATGGTTATACAATTACACCTGAACGTCTCAAACAAATTGCCTTCTCACGTCCCTACATGGCTAACAGACAAGTGTTGGTAACTAAGAAAAGTGAAGGTATCAATAGCTTTGCTGGTATGAAGAATAAGACACTCGGTGTTCAAACCAGTTCTTCTGGTGCCAGTTTGTTGGACGAAAAACCTGCTATGTTGAAGAATTACATCAAGGATAAGACACCGGTTATGTATGATTCCTTCAACAATGCCTTCATGGATCTTGACGCTGGTCGTATTCAAGGAATGCTGATCGATAGTGTTTATTCCGGATACTACATTCAACACGAAAAAGATCCTGCTTCTTATCAAACTACCGTGGGTGGTTTTGACGGTGAAGATTTCGCCGTTGGTATGCGTAAGGGTGACAAGACTTTGAAACGCAAGATTGATTCTGCTTTGCAACAACTTGCTAATGATGGCGAGCTACAAAAAATCAATCAGAAGTGGTTTGGAACTAACGACAATTCTTTGATTGATCCTGAGAAGTAGCGTTTCTATTGCCGCTTCCGGTTTCGAGATGCTTTACCTGCCGTGGGGACCGGTTCGAGCCACGGTCTCGAACCTCGACTTTGAACTTTGCATAGTTCGCAAATTTCAAAGCTCGTCCTGTGGCGTTCCGCCACACTCACGGCTGGTAAAACATCTCTCCACCTCCAGCTAACATAATTCTTGATCAAAAATTTATAATTACTAAATACAGATTAGACGCAGGGCGAAAGTGATGAACCAGCAGTGATAGTTTTATAGGAATGGTGGTCTACCGTTCTTATAAAACTGGACGTCTTTTGAAATCTGCGGTTTATGCAGAGTTCAAAAGCGAGACTTCAGACCGCCCTTAGGCTGAAGTCGGTCCCACAGCAGGCTCATCACTTTCAACTGAAGTCGGAAATACAAATGCAAAACACCCCAAGACAAATTGTCCTGGGGTATTTATTTGCATTAATGACTAAAATCATCAGGCCAAACTGACAGCAACTGATCAATGATATTTTTCACTCGATTTTTTTCAACACTTAGATAATTAACATAAATATTCATTTTGGCATTGCCATCAATAATTGGAATCTGACTGATACTGCCATTTCTAACCGGTGCATCACCCACTGTATCTAGCGGCGATACATTCGTAGTGAAATACGGAAAGTCTGCATACTTGATAATCTCCGATAGAGCGCTGTGTTGTTCTTGATAGAAAAACTTCGCATTGGGGATCGACTGCTGAATTATATTTCTCCACAAACCAACATTGGCAGGAACTAAGAAACTCAAGTCTTTAAGATTCGCAAACTTAGTTGTCGGCTGATTTGCTTGCTCCATAGATTTATTTAGGTTAATGGCTAACTGTTCTATACCTATATACTGCGACTCAATGGTTGTGCTGGACAAATTTTGATTGGACAGAATCAATGTGTACTCACCCCTATTCAATCTGGTTGTGATTGAATCAGGCTTCAGCTGATTCTCCTTAATTTTAATATTACCTGGTAAATCTTTTTTTAAGTAATTCAATACAATAATTGGTCCTGGCAAGGTTGAACCAAATCGCATCACCCGCTGGCTACGATCAAAGTTTTGAATTCTTTCAATAGCTTCTTTATTAGCACTAATTAATTTTTCGGCTTCTTTCACTGCCAACTTACCAGTTTCTGTCAAAGTAATTCGATTCGGTTGGCGGTCAAATAAATGAGTTCCCAATTCGGACTCTAATTTTTTCATTCCTCTAGTAACAGTTGGTTGAGTTACATGAAGTTGTTCCGCAGCTAAAGCCAGAGTTCCAGTTTTGGAGAATACAACTAACTCTTCCAGCAAATAATTATCTAACATTCTTGCGCCTCCAGTATACATCAATCGTATACTAGCATAATTATTTGGTAATTTTCAAACTTTAACTTTGGACTTATAGTAGATTCATCAAGAAAAGAGCAGGTGTGAACAAATATGACAACTATTCCTACAATTAAATTAAATGATGGAAATGAAATTCCAGCAATTGGATTCGGAACTTACCAAATTCCTAATGACGGTTCTACATACAAGGCAGTTAAAGAAGCCCTAGAGTTTGGCTATCGTCACATCGATACAGCCGTGGCTTACTTCAACGAAGGCGAAGTTGGTAACGCCATTAATGATAGTGACATCCCTCGCGACCAGATTTGGGTCACAAGTAAACTCTGGTTACAAGACTTCGGCTACGAAGCTGCCAAGAAGGCTATTGATGTATCACTCCAAAAATTGGGACTAGATTACATCGACTTATACTTGATTCACCAACCATATGGTGATGTTCCTGGTGCTTGGCGTGCTATGGAAGAAGCTAAGAAAGATGGTAAAATCAAATCTATTGGTGTTTCAAATATGACTCCTAAGATTTGGAACAACTTTGTACCACAATTCTCAATTATGCCATCAGTTAATCAAGTTGAATTCAATCCTTACTTCCAACAAAAAGAATTACGAAAAATATTAGATAATAATAACGTTAAATTGGAAGCTTGGGCATCACTAGGTCAAGGTAATCAAGAATTAATGCATGACCCAGTGCTCGCCAAATTGGCTGAGAAGTACAACAAAGATATTGGACAAATCATCCTACGTTTCGAAAATCAAGATGATGCAGTTGTCTTCCCTAAGTCAGTCCACGCTAGTCGTATCAAGAGTAACTTGGATATCTTCAACTTCGAACTAACTAATGACGAGATGGAACAAATCAAGGCACTTGATAAGAACAAAGGTCAACATGATCCAGATGCTCCCGGCGTTCAAGATATGTTGTTATCTGCATATGATGTTCACGCTGAAAATTAAAGAATACAAGTTTTAAGAGATAATATCTGATAAGAAGGTATATTAATATGTCAAAAATATTTATTACTGGCTCAACTGATGGCCTAGGATTATTGGCCGCAAAAAAGCTTATTTCAATGGGCAATGAGGTTGTTCTACATGCTCGCAATCAAAAAAGAGCCGATGATGTACATCAAGAATTACCAAATTCTAAAATACTGATTGGCAATCTCTCAAATAAGTCAGAGGTTGAAGATTTAGCCGAGCAAATTAACAATAATAGTCCTTTTGACACTATCATTCATAATGCTGGTATAGCTTCAGGAAGTTCACAATTGATTTTTCAAATAAATGTGGTCGCTCCTTATCTTCTAACAGCTCTAGTTAAGCGTCCCAAACGTCTTGTCTATATTTCTTCAGGTATGCATAAAGGTAGTTCATTAGACCTCAATCATCTTGAAACAACCACTGGATATTCTTCATCAAAACTTCAAGTCTTGATGCTATCAAAAGCAATGGCCAGATTATGGCCAAATGTTTCAACTAATGCTATTGATCCCGGCTGGGTACCAACCAAAATGGGTGGTCAAAATGCTAATGATGACTTGGAACAAGGATATGCTGGACAAGTTTGGCTAGCAAGTACTGCGAATTCTTCAATCACAGGACAATATTTTTATCATTCAAAACCAAGCCAGTATGATTCTCGTGCTGATGATACTTCTTTACAACAACAATTATTGAATCAACTAGCAAAGATTACCGGCGTACAACTGCCTAATTAGAGCCTATCTGATTTGCTGCCGCTTACGGTTCCGAAATGTTTTACCTGCCGTGGGGGACCGGCTCGAGCCACGGTCTCGAACCTCCAGCTCATATTTCTCTTTTAAAGGTTTAAACTCACTATACTAAACACAGATTAGACGCAGGGCGAAAGTGATGAGCCAGCAGTGATAGTTTTATAGGAACGGTGGTCCACCGTTCTTATAAAACTGGACGTCTTTTGAAATCTGCGGTTTATGCAGAGTTTAAAAGCGAGACTTCAGACCGCCCTTAGGCTGAAGTCGGTCCCACAGCAGGCTCATCACTTTCAACCGAAGTCGGAAACAAAAACACCCCAAGACAAATTGTCCTGGGGTATTTTTGACTCTATTACCGACTTAAGCTATGATAAAATTATACATAGATGAATATCTATATGAGGTGGAAAATGAATTATAAAAATTATGTAAACTCTTTAAAAGCTTTGTCTGATGAGAACAGACTCAAGATCATTGAATTAGTTTCCGATAAAACCTTGTGTGCCTGTGATTTATTGGATCACTTCAACTTTACTCAACCAACTCTCTCCCACCACATGAAAGTGTTGGAAGATGCCGGTATCGTAACTAGTTATCGCGAAGGCAAATGGAAACACTACTCATTGAATAAAGAATTTGCGGCCGGATTCTTCGACAACACTAAGCAATTATTATCTAGTGATTCAGAATGTGTCTGTGACTACGAAAAAAAATAATTTGTTTTTTTTGCCCAATAGATAGATAAGCATCTATATGTTATAAGGGGGATTTATTATGGAGAAAACTAGTAAAAAGCTATCCATCTTCGATCGATATATGACCTGGTGGATAATTCTGGCAATGGTTATCGGTGTAGCGATCGGCTACTTCTGGCCTAACACTGCCAACGTTATCAATAGCCTATCAATTGGCACCACATCACTGCCCATCGCCATCGGTTTGATACTCATGATGTATCCGCCGCTGACCAAAGTTAAATATGAAGAAATGGGACACGTCTTCAAAGATTGGAAAACTTTGACTGTCTCGTTAGTTCAAAACTGGATTGTTGGTCCGATTGTTATGTTCACTTTGGCTGTGATTTTCTTGCATAATTATCCTGCTTATATGACTGGTTTGATCATGATTGGCCTGGCAAGATGTATCGCCATGGTTATAGTTTGGAGCGAGTTGGCACAAGGAGATAGTGAATATACCGCCGGATTAGTTGCTTTCAACGCTGTCTTCCAAATTGTCTTTTATTCATTCTTTGCGTACTTATTTATCACCATCATACCTGGATGGCTAGGATTACAAACCCATACGGTCAATGTTCCCATGGCTTCGATTGCCAAGAGTGTCATGATCTACCTAGGAATTCCATTCCTTACTGGAATAATCTCAAGATACTCACTGATACATTTCAAAGGTAAAAATTGGTTTGAAAATGTCTACGTACCAAAAATCAATCGTATCACTTTTTGGGCCCTGATCTTTACCGTAATCGTTATGTTCTCCGTCAAAGGTGAAAAAGTCGTTCAGCTACCATTGGATGTTGTGAGAATCGCTGTGCCATTACTGTTGTACTTCTTAATAATGTTCTTCGCATCCTTTGGCATTGCACATCACCGTGGAACAAGTTATCCTATCGCCACATCATTATCACTAACTGCCGCCAGCAATAATTTTGAACTTGCCATTGCCGTGGCAGTAAGTGTCTTTGGCATTAGCTCCGGTGAGGCATTCACAGCTGTCATCGGACCTCTAGTTGAAGTTCCTGTACTATTGAGTCTAGTCAATGTTGCCTTGAAATATCGTCATAAATTCAAAAATTAAGAGCAGTAAGTATTCAGATTTTTCTGGATACTTACTGCTCTTTTGGATTATAAATTAATTTCTGAAGTCGAATACAAGACTGCATTACCAGCAAGATAAGTTTTGGCACCTTCATAACGACCATACAAGACGCCAGTGCGTTGTGAAGCTTGGAAAGCTGTAATGTTCTTCTTACCTAACCTCTTAGACCAGTATGGGACAATGTGGCAATGCCCACTTCCACAAACCTGATCTTCTAGGACACCATGTTTGGGGGTAAACGTCCGAGAAACACAATCATATTCTTTACCCATTGCTGTAACATTCAACAATACACCATCAAGTGCCGCAATTTTGTCAAAGTCAGGTTGTAAGTTAATCACAGTTTCAGGACTATCGACAACACAGAGTAGGTCACGTCCTAGATAGGCTTCTTGAATTTTGGCTCCAATACTATCCTCCATTTTCTTGGTAACTTCGACTTGCTTGAGTTCAAATGATGGGAACTCCAACTCATATCGATCAGCGATTTTAGTAACCTTAACTTCACCACCTAGAGTTTGAAAAGTTACTGAATCTATTTCAGGCTCATAGTATTTCATTAATATGAAGGCAGTCGCCAAAGTAGCGTGGCCACAAAGTTCCAGTTCACACTTATGGGTGAACCATCTTAACTTGTATGAATCGCCTTCCTTAACAGTAAAGGCAGTTTCAGCAACTCCATTTTCAATGGCAATATTTTGTAGTGTTTCGTCAGGAAGCCAGTGATCCATGACTAATACTGCTGCTGGATTGCCTTTGAAGATTTCGTTTGTGAATGCATCGACCGTATAACTTTTCATATTGGTAGCTCCTAGTTTGTCTATTTGTATACTTAGTATATCAAAAAGGATAACTTGCAAGTCGTCCTACATTGACTAGTGGTTGCTTTGACATCAAAAGACCACTATGCTAGCTTTTAATTGATAGAATATTACAGAATAGGACAAACCAAATGGAACCTATAAAACAAATGCCCACTAGTACTCGAGTTGCTTCATTATTAAGAAAAGCTATTCTAAGTGGCGAATACAGTGGCGACGAAGAACTAAGCCTCACCAAAGTTTCAAACCAATTAGGTGTCAGCAGAACTCCTGTTAGAGAAGCTTTTCAGCAACTATCCTCTGAGGGATTAATCACATTACGTATGAACAAAGGTGCAATCGTAAAGTCGATTGACAAAAAATTCATAATTGACCATTTCGAAGTTCGAATTCTTTTAGAATGCGAAGCTGTTAGACGTGCCATAAAAAACAACATGGATGTTTCTGATCTACTAAAACGCGAACAAAAATTAAAAAATAATCCTAATGAATCCACAATTGAAGATTATGTACAGGTCAATCAAGATATTCATAGATCAATTTGGAAAGCAGCTGATAATCAAAAACTATTTCAATTGTGCGAAGAATTATGGAATGGATCTAGTACAAATAATATTTATCCAGCTATCGAGCATCATCTAAAATCATTAGATGAACATATTGCGTTACTAACCGCTATTCAAAATAAACAAGCAGATAAGGCAAACAGTATTATGGAAAAGCATTTAACACGTAGTATGAATAATCTAATTGCTAATTTTGATAACAAATAAGATTTAAATTTACCACATTCCAATCAACTTCATCCAAATTGAACCTACTCCGATCCAAATAACTAGATAGACAATTCCTAATACAAAATTCATTCTCCACCATTCTGATTGAGTTATATACCCTGATCCTGCATAAATTGGAGCTGGTCCCATAGAATAATGTGTTGTGGAACCAAAAAGATTTCCAAAGAATCCAAGCATCAAAGCTGCTAATAACGGTGGAACACCAGTTGAAATCGCAACTCCTAGTAATGCTGCATACATAGCACTGATATGTGCTACGGCACTGGCAAATAAATAATGAGAATAAAAGTACACTAAAATTAAAATAACTAATATTACTACCCAATTAAATCCGTGTAATGATGATGAAACTTGCTTACTCAACCAAGGTATAAAGCCTAATGAATTCAATTGCGTGGCCATCATTACCATAATTGAAAACCAGAAGAATGTATTCCAGGCCCCACTTTCATGAGTTATATCTGACCAAGTCAAAACACCAGATAACAATAATAATGAAATAGCGATAAATGCTGTAAGTGTCGCATCGATACCTGTCATACTACCCGTTATCCAAAGAACTAAAGATATTACAAAGACACTTGCCATTACTTTTTCTGGCAACGTAACTTTACCAACTTTTTTTAATTCTGTTTCAGCCCATTCACGTGCATTAGGTGTTTCTTTTATTTCTGGCGGATACATCTTATAAATAATGAATGGAATCAAGATCAATGAAATCACACCCGGTACCAAAGCGGCTAAGAACCAATTCATCCAAGTAATTGAAATATTTTGGTCTTTAGCAAAAGCTTGTGCCAAGGGATTACCTGACATAGCAGTTAAAAACATCGCAGAGGTAATCACAACACCGTGAAATTCTGCAAACATTAGAAAGGAACCTATTTTTCTCTGGGTTCCTTTTTTTGGTGTCGAATCAAAAGCATTCGCAAGTGATTGAATTATTGGATAAATAATTCCACCTGATCTAGCTGTATTACTTGGCGTCGCTGGTGCAAGTATCAGTCAACGCCAATAATAGAATATGCCAAGGTCAACGTTTGTTTGCCAAACATACTTACAAAATGCAAAGCAATTCTTTTTCCCAATCCCGTTTTGATAAATCCTCGAGAAATAAAGAATGCCATCGCAATCAACCAAATACTATTGTTACCAAATCCAGCAATTGCATTATCCATAGAAATTGTTCCGGTCAAAACACCAATAACAAATCCGACAATTGCCACACCACCAATTGGTAATGGCTGAGTTATACATCCAATTATCACTGCAACAAATAATGCAAACATATGCCAAGCGGCAACAGATAATGCAGCTGGCTTGAGTGGAGCCATAAACCAAATAACTAAACCTATAAGAACAGGCAATAGAAACTTTTTATAATCTACATGCTGTAAGGAAGTCATGAGGCTGTCCTCCTATTCTATTAATTTGTAGACTTACTCGGCTTTTTCTTTAGCTAATTTATTGATCATGTACTTCTTGATACCACCGGCAGCTAATATTTTTAACGGTTGTCCAGTGATTTTTTCTGATTTGAATTCTTCACCTGTATCTTTGTCTGAAATAATTCCTTTCTCCAAATCTATTTTTAAAGTCTCACCATTTTTAACATGCTGACTTATTCCCTTACATATAACAGGTGTCAAAGATAAATTAACCGCATTACGATAAAAAATTCTTGCAAATGAATCGGCGATAACCGCACTTGCCCCCATATGAATCAAGGTAATAGCAGCATGCTCTCTACTCGAACCACATCCAAAATTGGTTCCAGCAACGACAATTCCACCTTTGGGGAAGTTTTTTGAAATGTTTTTGTCTAGTCCCTCTAAGCAATGGCTACCTATTTCTTCTGGATCAGTCAATGCAAGATATGGTGCCGGATAAATTTGATCAGTATCAATATTATTTCCAAGAACTATTATTTGACCTTCAATTTGTGTTTTCAAAATCATTCCTCCTTAGTATGCAACGCTGATTTCACTGACATATTTACGTGGATCAGTAATCTTTCCATTTAAAATACTTGATGCTACTGCCGCAGGACTAGCCAAATAAATTTCAGCTTCAACCGAACCCATACGACCAGGGAAGTTACGATTTGTACTACTGATACATACCTCTCCAGAAGCTAAAATACCTTCATGGATTCCTAAGCAAGCCGCACATCCTGGAGCCGCAATAGTTGCTCCTGCTTTCATTAAGTCTTGAATATAACCAGCCTTAATGCACTTCTGCATTACTTCAGCTGAAGCTGGTACAACATCAAGTCTCTTATACTTTGGAATATGTTTATCTTTGAGAATCTTAGCGGCAATCTCAATATCCTCGAATCTTCCACCAGTACAACTACCGATATATCCTTGATCAATTTCAACGTCATGATTTTCAACAACACTAGTTAAGTTATGAACATTATCTACACTACTTGGGCATGATAATGTTGGTTCCATTTTTGATACATCAAATAAATGTGATTCTTCATATTCAAAGTCGTCATCTGTATATTTAATTTCATATGGTTTAACGGCTCTCTCAGAAACATAATCTAAAACTTTTTGATTTGGTTGCATATATGCTGTCTTAGCTCCCATTTCAACTGCCATATTACAAATGGTCATTCTTCCTGGTACTCCTAATTGATCAACATAACTCCCAGTAAAATCAATAGCTTTATATACGGCACCATCAGCCTTTAGTTTTCCTAATACATTCAAAACAACATCCTTTGGATAAACCCCATCAGGAGCATCACCGTCAAGGCGAACCTCAATTATTTCAGGAACACGGAACCATAACTTTCCGGTTAACAGAATTGTAGCCATATCTGTAGCACCAACCCCTGTACCGAAGGCACCAAATGCACCGTGAGTGGTCGTATGACTATCAGTTGCAACTAAAATCATTCCTGGATATGCTAATCCAGCTTCCGGCATAACCTGGTGACAAACGCCACAATTTGTATCAAAATGATATTTCAAATTATTTTTCTTCGCGAATTCACGCATCTCTTTATGGTTCTGGGCGCTCTTCTCATCAGGGCAGGTGCGTAATGATCAAATACGAATGCTGCCTTAGTATTATCCCAAACCTTTTTACCACCCATTTCATAAAATGAATAAACTGTTTGTAAATAAAGATCATTAATTTCGGCAAAATCAATATCTGCCGTAACTATTTGTCCAGCGCTAACTGAATCAAGGCCACTATTCTTTGCTAATATTTTTTCTAAAGCATGCATGATATCACTCCCATTTAATTTTATAAATTGGATATTGAATATTGTATACAATATTCAATTTATTCAATGCAAGTGTAAGTCCTCACAAAGTATTTAGTCAAAGATAGTTTTGGTATATTTTAAATACCTTTATGGAATAAAAAGCGCACAATCAGCTGAGATTGTGCGCTTTTTGTTCTTGTTTATTATGATAAACAATAAGAATAGTACCAGCGAGAGGTTACGAATATTTGATAACCGGAAGCAGAAAACCAAAACTAATCCTAATTATTACGGTTATAAGCCCAAACAGTCAAAGGAGCAAATACCGCCACGATTCCGATACCGAAGATCAATACCAACACAGCTTCATGTGTCCAGCTACCTGTTGCAAGAATTTGTCTAATAGCGGTGATGACATAGGTAATGGGATTCATATATGCGATAACTTTCATAGTTTTGGACAATGTATTAATAGGAATAAAAGCATTCGATAAGAATGACAAAGCTAACATAACGATCAATGAAAAACTTGAAACGGTGCTGGCATTCTTAGCTAATAATCCTAACAATGCAAAGATCCAAGAAATTGCCCAACCAGTGAAAACGGCCAATAATCCGACTACTACTACCCAACCCAAACCTGCGGCTGGACGCCAGCCCATGAGATATCCAGTTGTTAATGAAACAACTGCCGCAATTACCAAACGCAAAATATCCGCAAATAATTGACCAGCTAACGGTGCAATGTGTGCCATAGGCAATGACTTGAAGCGATCAAATACGCCCGAATCCAGATCTTCTCTGATTTGTTCACCCGATCCAGAAGATGCCGACAACATTGTTTGAATCAAGATTCCAGGAACGATTGTTGGCAAATAATTTTGTACATTACCGGCGATGGCTCCTCCGAATAAATAGCCAAACATCAGCATGAACATAACTGGTTGAATGATTACATCCATGAATCTGTCAGGATTGTGAAATGTCCTCAAGAGATTACGATATGCCATTGTGGCTGTGTTCATAATTAAATTTCCACGACTTGTTTTTACTTCCATAATTAATATCTTCTTTCTTAGTTTTTACCTACTGTCAAATTCATGAATACATCATCCAACGATGGTTCCTGAACTGTTAAATCACTAATTGCAATTTTGGAACGTTGCAGTGTATCTAATAATGGTGCCAACTGACTAATATTATTCAGAACAGCACTCAAGCGCTGCCCCGTCTGATTAATCGATTCTCCTAATTGCTTCGTCATCAACTGCACGGCTATGGTCATTTGTGCTGCTTTATCAATGGTGAAGTTCAACTTTGTACCACCAATTTGTTTCTTGAGTTCTTCTGGAGTTCCGATTTTTACTAATTTACCGTGATCAATCACCGCAATTCGGTCTGCCAATTGATCGGCTTCGTCCAAATATTGTGTTGTTAATACGATGGTCGATCCTTGCGCAACCAATTTTCTAATTGTTTCCCACATCTGTGTTCGAGTTCTTGGATCAAGCCCAGTTGTTGGTTCATCCAAGAAAATCAAAGCTGGACGTGTGATTAAACTAACAGCTAAATCTAGTCTTCGACGCATCCCACCTGAAAAATCCTTGAGTGACTTATCGGCTGAATTCACTAGCGAGAACTCGGTTAATAATTCTTGTGTACGTTGCTTAGAAGCTGCACGAGACAATCCATTCAATCGTGCGAAGATCATCAGGTTCTCTCTGGCAGAAATATCTTCATCAACTGACGCATATTGACCGGTCAATCCGAACATCGATCTAGCTAATCGACCTTCTTTAGCAGTATCATGACCAAAGATTTTTACACTACCACCGCTTGACTTCAACAACGTTGTTATCATTCGTAAAGTCGTTGTCTTACCGGCACCATTAGGTCCCAGCAATCCGAACACTTCACCTTGTTTAACATCGAAAGAAATATCATCGACTGCGGTTTTGTTACCAAACTCTTTTGTTAAATGATTAACTTCAATAGCATTAACTGTCTTCATTATTTATTACCTCGTTACTTACAAGTATTCATCAGGTCACCTGATTAAATACATTGTAAGGGTACCTGATTAATAATGCAAGAATTTTATCAGGCCACCTGACTATCTTTTTACAAATCAACCAGTATAATAATATTTGGAGGTACAAACTATGCCTAATTTAGTAAAACAAAAGAACGCCGCCGGCAAACTCATGGAGTTTGGTATGGTACGTCACGCTGTAGACAACATGTATCACAGAAATCCTGATGAAGGTGAACGTCGTCTTAAGTTCCAAGGACAAGGCAAAATCTTAGTAGCCTTGTCACAAAATGACGGGATCTCTCAAAAAGAATTAGCCACAAATCTTAATTTAACTGCTCAATCAACCGCCGAATTCGTAAATAAGCTCGTGGCTAAAAAATTAGTTACCAAGGAAAAATCCACTACTGATCGAAGAATGACAGTTATTAAATTGACCAAGAAAGGCCGCGAAATAGCCAATAAGGAATCCTCAAAGGTTCCTGAGTTTTTGAATGTGTTATCTGATGAAGAATTGGATCAATTCTCGAATATCTTGACCAAGCTAAATACTAGTCTTTATGAAGAAATTAATGAGAACGATTCTAACGTGTTTAAGAAAACACAGAAGACTATTAAGGAACATTTTCGTGATTGGTTTATGTAATTCAACTCAAATAGGACCCGACTTTGTTTGTAAAGTCAGGTCCTATTTTTCCGTCTACGGTGAAAAGTGATATGCCTACTGTGGGACCGGCTTCAGCCAAGGTCTGAAGCCTCGCTTTTGAACTCTACATAAACCGTAGATTTCAAAAGTCGTCCTGTGCTGTACAGATGGAAGATCACCATCCTACACCACTGTCACAGCTGGCAATCACTTTTACCTCCGACTAATTACTTTTAAATGAATACAAAATATTTTTACTCGCTTAAGAAGAAGGATGCGGAATGCTTATCCAAAAAGCCTCTCTCGTTGTTTAACAGATAATTAGTCATCGAATTTCCAAAATCATCTTTGGCCCTAATCGCATACACGTACCGATCATATAATTTTTCACGGAACGGGGCAGTGACTCTACCAGAATAAGATTTTAATGCATGTTCAAAAATAAATTTTTCTTGTTCTGTTACGGACGCATATTTCATTGCTACTATGCGCTTGTCATCCAAACTGAGATTCAAGCCACGAATAGACTCAAAAACTAGATCCTTAAAATCTTTATGCATAATACTTCTCCTCTTTCTATTCTAATTATGGTAATAAATTTGAAATGATCAAATTCTAGTATTTAATTTCTACTACCATCTAACTATAACTGTTGTTAATCATTCACATAATATCTGTTAAAATTATAAAGACGAAATGACATAACACCCAATTTCGATTGATTTGTATCTTTAAAAAATAGAGGTAAATAATGGAAACTAGAAACGATAAGTTCCGAAGATTATCCGAGCTTCGACTAAGTCGAATTTTTCAAAATATGAATCTAATCGCTAATCTGAGTGCGCCTAAGTACACTTACACTAATGATGACATTGAAGAATTATTTAACACATATCAAAAGCTAGGCGTAACCGCACGCGAATACTTCAACGGTCCAACTCGCTACAACGAAATGCCAAGCAGTTTTGAATTTACCAATTCCAGCACAGAACCATCCAAGCCTCAAATCAATCATGAGCGTTTCCGACGTTTAGCTGAAAATCGTATGAGCCGAGTTGTTCGCGATTTGCGGCTTCTATGCAATCTGTCCGACAAATCAAATTACTCTTACTCAGATGACGAAATAAATGAGCTATTCAATGCTTATTCATAAAAAGGAAAGGAAGTTAAAATGTTTTTCACAGACTTAACTGACGAATTCCATTTTAAGACCCAGAATTAATTCTGGGTCTTTTTTAATCTTCAAGTGCATCAATAAGCAGACCTGTTTCACTGTCAAACACGCCAATATTTCCCAGTAACTTAGGGTCACCTTCTCCCACTCCACCATCCATCAAATAGCGTGGCATCTCTCCTGGATACTGGATTGCATATATTGGACTACGGTCAGATTCTTCCTTGTCAGGCTTTTCCTCATTGAAATATCTACCCATTATTTTTCCATTAGCGGTATGCCCTGTAATAATACTGAAGTTTAATTTATTTTTATCGAAAGTTCCCCATTCATGCGGATCATACCAATAACTTGCTCTGGACCACAATCGGTCATAGTCAGAAGTATCTCTAATAGGATCATCCAAGTTCATATCTAATCCAGCGTGAACAAAGCAAAGCTTGCCAGCGGTATAAGTCATTGGCATTTGCTCCATCCAATCAAGTAAATCAAAATGATTGTCCAGAACAGATAAACGTGCCTGCTCAATATCGAAATTATCAGTAACAGCCTCCAATGTACTGTCACCGCCAAAACTTAGCCAGGCATTGTCACTATCATAAAAGAACGATAGTGCAGCTTGCTCGTGGTTACCCATCAAAACAATAGTATGCGTTGGATCAGTTACTTGCATATCATGTATTTTTTCAAGTAATTCAAAACCATGATTATCACCAAAACTGTCAATATAATCACCCATAAAAACTGTAACTGCCGTAGGATATTGTGATTGTACAGTCTTTAGACGATCCAGTGTTCCGACTTGTCCATGAAGATCTCCTAGCCCAATATAAATCCCCATTTCTGCCTCCTAATGTGAGTAATAAGAACTTTGACGCTAATTGATTATAGCACATCTTACAGTATATACTTATACAATAGCTACCCATTGTATCTATATTGTACTATACCCTATTATTATTATTATAAAAAAAACCGACCTTATCTAGATAAAGTCGAGTTCTTCTTTAAATTAACATTAAAATGTACATTTAAATATTTTTATATTAATTATCAACCGTTCTAAAATTATGAAAATATCAATAACAAGCACCAGCGTGAGGTTACAAATATTTCATCAGCCGTGAATGTGGCAAAACCACAGGACGAACTTTAAGATTTACGAAGTAAAGCTTAAAGTCGAAGTTCGAGACCTTGGCTCGGACTGGTCCACACGGCAGACGAAATATTTCGTAACCGGAAGCGGCAACCACAAAACAATCTAAATATACTGAGCAGTAACCGACTCCCCAACTCCAAGTATCCCAGCAACTGGACCTTCATAAATAATCTCACCACCACGAGAACCACCATCCGGACCAATATCAATAATCCAATCAGCACTGCGCATGACATCAACGTTATGTTCAATAACAACAACTGTATTACCTTTATCGACCATATCATTGATAATCCGAATCAAATTCTCAGTATCAGAGACATGTAAGCCCGTAGTTGGTTCATCTAATATGAAGATATTACCTTTTTTATTCAATTCTTTGGCAATCTTCAAACGTTGGCTTTCACCACCGGACAAGGTGTTAAGTGCTTGTCCCATTGAGAGATAATCCAAGCCAACATTATGAATATTTTTCAATTTATTACTGATTTTTTTATCATCAAAGAACGAAAATGCTTCTTCAATCGTCATATCCATTACTTCAACGATATTCTTATCTTTGAACTTATATTGCAACACCTCAGGATCGAATCTTCCGCCATGACACTTTGGACATTCAATCTCAGAATTATCCATGAATGACATGTTCAGCTCGATCACACCTTTTCCCTTACATTCAGGACAAGCACCCTTGGAATTATAACTAAACAATCCATCTTCAACATTATTCGCTGCAGCAAATAACTTACGAATCTCATTCATAATTCCGGTATAGGTTGCGGAGTTGGAACGACTGTTAGCGTGTAAGGGACTCTGATCGATCACTATTGCACCAGGATTCTCTTGTGCAAAGACTTGTTCGACCAAGGTACTTTTACCCGATCCAGCAACTCCTGTGATAACTGAAAACAGTCCTTCAGGAATATTTAGCTGGATATCCTTCAAATTATGAAGTGAGGATTTACTACTATGCACAAATTCCCCAGCTTTTCTTGGATGCCCATTCATAGATAATTCGTGGTTCAAGTATTTACCAGTTAATGTATCTGATTTCAAAAGTTCTTCATAGGTACCAGTAAAATTGATCTCACCACCATGAATTCCGGCGCGTGGCCCAACATCCACAATATAGTCAGCAATCTTGATAACATCAGGATCATGCTCAACGACCAGAACGGTATTGCCATTATCGCGCAGCTTCAGCAGCAAGTTATTCAAGCGATGAACATCTCTAGGATGCAGACCAGTACTAGGTTCATCCAGAATATAAATCAAATCTGTCAAACTATTCGATAGATACTTCACCGTCTTAACACGCTGACTCTCACCACCAGATAATGATGATGTCTCACGAGTTAAGTTCAAGTAATCCAAACCAATATTGATCAAGTCTTGAATCCGAGCCTTCAAATCAATTATAATCGATTCCATTCGCTCATCTGTGAATTCAGCGAGTGTAGTAATCAACTGATCCAATTGCATGTTGGTTAGGTCAAAAATATTGTATCCGTTGATTTTAGAATCCAAAACTTTTTGATTAAATCTAGTTCCGTGACACATAGTACAAGTCGACATTTCAGCAAATTTTTCAATCTTCTTACGTGCACCATCAGACATCGTCTTGTTCTCTTGAATATTAGTCCGATAGAACTTCTTGACGATTCCTTCATAATTAGTCTGGAAATCACTGCCTTTGTACTTAACATTAATGGCAGCTTCACCATTCAATAAGTTATCCATTTCTTTCTCAGTGAAGTCTTTGACAGGCTTGTCGTTGTCAAACAAGCCTGAATTCAATAGTGTCTGTAAGTAAAAGGAATTATTACTATAACCTGGTAACAACACAGCACCTTCGTTCAGCGACTTGTTGTAATCCAATGCCTCGTCCAGCTTTACCACATAACTGCGGCCGATTCCTTCGCATTGCGGACACATTCCCTCAGGATCATTGAAGGAGAATGCGTTGCTGGCATTACCATATTTGGGTTGGCCAAACCTTGAAAACAGAATTCTAAATAATGGACTGATATCACTGATCGTACCAAGAGTTGAACGAGCATTACCACCCAGTGGCTTCTGATCAATAATAATTGCTGTCGAAAGATTATGAATCTCATCCGCATCAGGACGTTTGTACTTCGGCAGATATAAGCGAGTAAAGCTGTTATAAGTACTGTTCAATTGACGACCAGCTTCTTGAGCGATGGTGTCAAACACGATTGAAGACTTACCAGAACCAGAGACACCTGTGAAAACTGTCAGTTTGTTTTTTGGAATCTTCAAACTGATGTTTTTCAAGTTATTCTCGCGATCATTCACTATTTCAATAAACTGTTTTTCAGACATTTGGAACCCCCAATATATTTTATTTTTCCCAAAAAGGAAATTAATTATATCATATTATTTACTAAAAAATGGCAAAATAAAAAGGAATGTGTTTCCGCACATTCCCCGTAATCAGAACTTTAAAAATAATTTCCTAATCTTACCCAACTATAGCACGTCATATACCTAAAAGATCAATAGCAAAAATGCTATCAATATCCCCACGATTGCAAGATAACTTACGTTGCGTTTATCATCACGTAAGTTCTTTTGTTTCTTCATGGTATCGTCCTCCGTGCTTACTACTGTTATATCATCTTTCAGAACTAATTGGAAGCAAATTTTCATCCGAAAACAATTAGTAACATAACGGTAATGTGGAATTTAACAACCGTTATAACGTATAATATAT
>NZ_BAMN01000025.1 GCF_000615905.1 Companilactobacillus nodensis DSM 19682 = JCM 14932 = NBRC 107160 | reverse complement strand
AAAAAGTCTAAAAAGAAAGTAACCAAAAAGAAAACTGACACCAACAAAAAAGACGACACTCAAAAAGACACCCAAAACCAGCAACAGACTAATAATCAGAACCAGCAAGCAGCTCAACAAGATCAAAACAACACGCAACAGCAACAACCCAATACTAATCAGCAAGCTTCATCTTCAAATAACGGAATATCATACGATGAAAACACACTTACGGGATTTGTAAACAAATATGGTGTATCACCCGCTTTGTACAAGTCTCAACATTACGGGATGTCTGCGTATGAAGCCTTGAAGAGTACGCCTGACTACATGGAAACCTTCGGTGAACAACAAACTGAATCTCAAATGGATCGAGGAATATTGAACAAAGATGGTTCACCTAGTGATCAATATGGATCTAACGAAAATAATGGTGACAATAATTCCTATGATTCTGAAGATTCAGATTACGAGGATTCTGACTATTGATAAGCCTACCAGGGCTTATTTTTTTCATCCAAAAAAGGCTCCGAACATTGTGTTCAGAGCCTTAACAATTACAACAAATATTTAGAATCTCTCTCATGATCAAATGACGTTAAAATCTTAGGACCATCATCTGTAATAACGATCGTATGTTCATATTGACAACTCAAACTACCATCAACTGTTCTGATCGTCCAACCGTCTTCTTCATCCGGTTCACTACATTCGAAGCTACCAACATTGATCATTGGTTCAATCATAATTGTCATACCTGTCTTCAAACGTGTGCCATGTCCTGGCTTACCATAATGTGGAACATCTGGCTCTTCATGCATTGTAGGTCCAATTCCATGACCAATGTAATCTCTAACAACGCCATAACCCATTTCGTTCTCAGCATAATCTTGAATGGCAAAACCAATATCACCAATACGGTTACCAACAACAGCCTTATCAATTCCTTTATATAGTGATTTAAGAGTCACATCCATCAATTTTTTAACCTCAGGACTAGCCTTACCAACAACTAAGGCGTGACATGCATCACTTAAGTATCCATGATAATCGATAACAGTATCCAATTTGATCAAATCACCATCTTTAACAATGATATCCTTGCTTGGACAACCGTGACAAATCATATCATTAACACTGATACATGTTGAATATTTATAGCCTTCAAAGTTTAATTCACCGGGTGTGGCACCGTGTTCAGTAATATATTTATAAGAAAAATTATCAATATCCCAAGTTGATAATCCTGGTTTGACATAACCTTCTAATTCATGGAACAAGCCAGTTAGAATATCTCCAGCTTCCTGCATCCCTTTAATTTCACGTTCTGATTTTAATGCTATCATTTTATCTCCTCAAATTATTGCTACAAAGTTTTGTTATAAATAAAGTATTTCATCTTTTGATCTGCTGATTGCCCAGGTTCATGTACCTCAGCTTCAGCACATCTATCAAACCCGCGATGTTCATAAAATTGATATGAGCAATTGGTGTCAGTAAAGACATAGATTTTTTTACCAGTATATCGTTTTGAAAGTGCATCGAGTAATTTGGTTCCTGTACCTTGACCCTTCGTATCTGGATCAACTGCAAATAACATCAACTCACCGTCAAAATCCATCTTTGACTTGAGTTCTTTTAACATAAAGCCATTAACTTGGTCATAAACACCTGAATCAGCATCGAAGCCAATATTCATTATCGATTCCACAACTTTTGAATAGCTTCGATTGAGACATCCTTGATCGATCAAGACCTCATTATTGAATCCGGCAAAAACCGCACCGCAAAAGTTATCATCGTCGTCGTATGCACCCAAAGCTATTGTGGCCTTGCTATATTCATCTCGCACAACGTATTCAGCATAGATTCTATTTTGCACTTTGGAACTTGAGTATCTATCAAAGTTCATACCTATTAACGAGAACTCTGCTAGTTTAGACAAATCCTTTTTGTTAAAATTTTTGATTTTTATAATCGGTCTATCTCCAAACATTATTTCTTATACAAAATAATCATATACATTTCGTAAATAAAAGTCCAAAAAAAGAACACCCAAAGGTGTTCGAAGTAAGGAGAGTACAGGATTTTAAAAAGCCTATATATCAATCCCCATTTGAAATATGCGCAAAATATGCGCAAAGTCTTACTTTTTATTATGTTTTTCTACCCATTATAGGGTGAAAACATTTAGAAATGATGGTCTTTCAACAACTCAAATTGTATCACAGCTATATCTTTAAAATTAAGTTTTTTAAATAGCACAAAAAAGCCCACCACCTAAATTAATAGATGATGGGTACTTTTAACACTACCAAGGCTAATTCAAAATCGAGGTAATTTATTATAATATTGTCCACGTCAATGAACACCTTCAAATTAACACATATTATTTAATTTGTCTAGCATTTACCGTTTAAAATTTATCCAGTAAATCCAGAACCTTGAGCATATTTAATTGGAATGTATTCATTAGTTGCGACTTCATAGGCGTAACCAATATTAGGGATGTTAACTAACTTATCTTTAGTTTGCCAGCTAGTACCACCCTTAAATGTCTTATTAGAGTCTTTAATTGAATTACCCTTACTATCATAAGCAAGAACGCCGTAATTATTGAGGTAGTTCACTACAACTATACGATTAAAAGTTGTACTTGCTTGTGGAATTAACGTGTCAACGCCTATTACATAGTAAGATTTGCCATTAATAACTGTGATTCCATTTGATTTCCAGCTAGTACCAGAAATAACATTCGTGCCGGTATTGGCTTGGCCATTGTTATTATAGGTAGTAAATGCCTTATAGGAATCACCCTTGACACTTACTACATTATTAATAGTAGATTTAGGATCAACCTGTGGAGTTTGACCACCAGTGAAAAAGTTATCGTAGTTTTGAGATACGTCAAAACTACCGTATGAGCCAGCAAATTGGTATGTGCTACCCCATTGCCATGAATGGTGACCAGAATACCATTGCTTACCCGAAGCATTATATGGATATGAAGCAATCCAACCACCAGTATTCACATCTATCTTATTGCCTAACCATGAACTCATAGTATAAACATCCGAACGATATCCATACTTAGCAACTTGATCCATAAATGCTTTGTTATTAGCATTATTAGTTGCTCTTGATAATCCATTTTGCTGTTCAGCTTCTACATCAGTTACCAATACTGATCCAACGGGTAGACCGTCTGCTTTAGCCAAAGTAGCTGCATAGTCAGCTTCTGCAATTGCTCCTGAAACAGTACTATAACGAGCAAAGTGATAGCCATTAATATATAAACCTGCTGCTTGAGCAGTCTTAATATTATTAGCAGCTGTGTAATCATGGTAGTAAGTACCTTCAGATATCTTGGTAACCACAGCTTTGACACCGTAATTATTCAACATATCCTGAAAGTTGCTAACTGTCATGTATCCGTTGTGATTAGAAACGTCAACCATATCCGTTCTTGCAGCATTTACATTAGTAGTACAAAAAAATAAGCCTGCAATCAGCAGACTTACAATATAAACTAATCTTTTCTTCATTCTGACGTACCTCCATCATTTAAAAACCCTTGAACACCGTCAAACATACCTGATGTCCAGCCACCGACCAACAAGCCTGCAATAATAGCTTTGCCAATTTCCTTATCATGAAATACCAGAGCTGTAACTATTGCTAACACCAATCCCAAAGCCATTGATACGAATGGCATCCATTTAGTATCAACGACCTTTGTATTTTTGATTGAGTTGGTTAGGACATAACACAAAATAGCAATTACCATTAACTGTGCTACATCAATCAATTGCAATCCTTCAATAATTTTCATCTATTTTTCCTCTTCCAGTTCATTAAATTTGTCGAACTTACTATTTAATACCCCAACCTGTTTATTTAGTGCATCGATGGTATTATTCTGCTTTGAAACCTGATCTTGTAACTTAATAACCTGTACCTTTAAATCATCACGTTCCTGCGTAATCTGATCTAAACGATCAAATAACTCTCTAGTATGATCCGCATAAACATTTTCATTTGAACCTTGATTCTTTAAGCGTTGCAACCAAACTCCAAAGACACCAGTTATGACTGCACCACCAATAGCTGATATCAAAATTCTGATTGTTTCTTGTTCCATTTATCCTGGATCACTCCAAAATGCTTCTAAAAGAATTCGAATGTTAATAAATAGAATAAAAAGAGTTGTGAATTTTGGTAACAAAACTGGCGCAGTCAAATCATGTATTGAAAAAATTATTAAGTAGAATGTCCACACAAATAATAAAAGAAATACGATTAAGTCTTTGTTGGACTTACGTAATTCGTCAAAACACGAGAACATCACATACAGACCGATAATTATTAGCGCTATGGCAAATGGTGGATCATCTACATTAGCAATGAATCCTGGTGCATTAGGCGGTCTATCAATGAAGTTGCCAGTCAAAATAAAAATGATTCCAAGAGTGAATGTTTCTGCTCCTGTGATAAACCAAAAGTGATTCTGTTTTAAATATTTCAATTCGCATCACTCCAAAATAAAAAGGCTAGCATCTGCTAACCTTCTTTCTTATATTCTTCCCCAGTAATCTCTTTATAATCTTCTACAGAAATTTGATCAGGTACATAATCTGTTAAGTCGGAAGCCTTCAAAGTTCCCCAACTCCAAATAATTTTTAACATTGTTGCATTCATAATTCATTTCCTCCAACTATTTAGTTTCTGTCGTAACGTTTTGCTTTAATTCTAAAATTTCTTTTGTTAATCCAGTAATAACCTCTTGTTGTTCAGATTTATCCTTTGAATCTTGTAATGACTGAAGTGCTTGTGCTGTTGATAACTTCTTTAAGTCTGAGACATCGTTTGTTAAAGATAAATTTTGAAGTGTCAAATTAGATATGACAGTGTCTCTTTCTTCTTCAGGCGTTTGATTACTTTGAATATGAACTAAAGAATTGTCTGATTCTCTCACCGTCCATCGGTATTTATTATCAGTAGAAAAAGTTGAATCACTATCAACTAGTACCCAACCTTGATTACTATACTTTTTGACCTGTAGCTTAGCCCCATCCTCGGGACTTAAATAAGTATCAATAATATTTCTATCAGAATTTAATTGAACTGCTATTTTCATATCTTACCTCCTTAATTCTTATATGGTGAAATTTTTAAAACATTCCAATTAAAGTTATCCGTAAAACTAGGTGCTCTAGTATTTTTAAAAGTGAATTCAAAATCACTACTTAAACTGGATTTACCAATAATAATATTGGACTTTGTTACCCCTTTAAAATTAAAATTCTTATCCGTACCATTTCCCCAAACAATGCCCTCATTAGTACCATTATTTTGTTCAAAAGGAATAGTTATTACACTTGTAGAATCAAGAAATGGTTTCAGAATAATATTAATATTTATTCCATCTATCAATTCCTCCTTAGATATTTTAAACGTATTGGATAAAACAAAATTAGAGCTTTTAATTCTATAAACTGGTATTGATGATGAGTACGCTAGGTTATAAAAATAAACATAATCATCTAATGTTATCTCAATACCATCCATGGAATTTTCAAAAAAGTTACTTACTCCTGACAAGGCAATATCACCACTTGCTGAGCCGCTAAATAAATTGACTGAGGCTGGCAATTGAGCAACGGCTGGTTGTGTTGAAAATGTAGCAATTACATCGACAACCACTTCATAGTTAGCACCCGTAGCGCCAGCAGAATTACCATCGTTGTCATATCCTGTAACACTCTCGAAAGTCATAGTACCATTGCCATTAAAAGTAACATTTAGTTGAGGAGCTTTGACATTTTTACCTGATAGATTTTCACCAATCCCATTGATTGGAATTGTTAATGTTTTTTTAGTGCCTAGATCAGATGCTTTTATATAAATAGGATATGGTGATGTTGTCGTGAAATAGCCGTCTTTTGCTATATTATTGGGATCATAATTCAATTTAATATCGGTTACAGAACCCTTAGTGCCTTTTGTCATTGCAGTTTTTTGAAGGTGAATCAAGAAGGTAGCACCATCACCAACCATATTGAAAGTTGAACCAACATCTCGCTGTAAAGTTACTGTTTGAGAGCCTGTTTGTTCTGCTACACTTTCGTCTCGTTGATATAGCAAATATCTTTCAGTAATCTCACCATCAGCAAGTGAACCAGCATAGTAATCAGCACCAGCGGCTGGGTGATTTTGATCTGTATTTCCACCAGTGCTGCCACCTGTACCATTTGTGCTAGTTAAAAAATTAGTAAAATCCATATAGTTCGAGTCACCCGCGGGTTTAATAATTTGAATATTTCCTTTAGCATCCTTATATGTTGCCCCTTGAGCTGCCTTTGAGGCAATCCGAGCAACTTTTGTTAAAGCATTATCTGCCATTTAATTTACCTCCTATTTATTGTCCGCTTGTAATGCATTCGTCAAAGTAGTTATTTTGTCTGATATAGTAGCATCTTCAATTTTGTCATTTGTATCCAAAGTATCGATTTGAGATTGAATAACAGATTTGGCACTATCAGCGGTTAAAAATGATAATGAAGCATCTAAATAATTATCCGTCTTGTCAAAAGGTACTTTGACATATGTTCCTGTAGAATTTTTATATTTAATACCAATTGGCGTTAATGTTTGAAGTTTAGCAACTCTAGTTAAATCGCTCATTATTCTCCATTACTCCCTTCCAAGGAACCTGTTAGCAGGTCGATTTTTGATGATACAGCCGAATCTAAAATGGAATCATTTACATTTACATCAATTTGACCGTTATTGATTCCCATCTGAACGTCAACGTATAAATCAGCTTTTGTTACAAGTCCATCATCAGCAATCTGTTTCTCCAAAGCATTCATTTTAGTCTGCGAATCAGTTAACCCAGTATTTAGTTCATCTAGCTTAGCTTTAGAAACACTAATAAAACTATCTACCTTGTCATTACCATTTTTTAAATCAGTATCAAGCTGATCTAATGCTTCTTTCATCTTTTGACGAATTTGTGCTAGATTATCGGCAATAATAGCAGCATATGAATTCAACAAATAACTTAATTG
This sequence comes from Companilactobacillus nodensis DSM 19682 = JCM 14932 = NBRC 107160, assembly GCF_000615905.1. Lineage (GTDB taxonomy): Bacteria > Bacillota > Bacilli > Lactobacillales > Lactobacillaceae > Companilactobacillus > Companilactobacillus nodensis. The sequence goes on along the minus strand of NZ_BAMN01000025.1, from coordinate 20,046 downwards.
ATGATCAGCTGATGTCTGCATTTCTTTGATATGGAAAAGCGCCCGTTGATACTCAGATACATAAAAGGCCATTGCTCGTGGATATGCTATATCATTAGCAATCACATTAACTGAAAAGTCCAGTGTGGTATAAATCTTAGTTCTATCCATAGATTCAATGACAAAATGTGCATTCTTGAAGTAACCAGGACTTTGAGCAACTTCTGATTGTGGAGACCAGGTGATTCTACCAGTATTCGCTTGTACTCGATTAAATCCTTCATCGTCGTAGATTTCGGCCCCAGAAGAATCATTTCCCTCAAATCTAATTAATACATTGGACATATCTACGGGACCATCTTTAGTTAGGAAAAGAATTGGTGATTTGAACATCCCCGACTGTCCTTGGCGGATATTGATTTCTTGAAAAATTCTCTTGTTGGTTAAAGTATCAATAACACCTTGTGGCAAATTATGGATATGCTCATCATCCGTATCCTCATGTGGGAGATAGAATGTTTTCGAACCATCAAGATAAAAAATCATTGGTTGTTCAAGTGGAATATCTGTCTTGAGCGTTCTGTAATCGGAGCCAACCGGTACATGTAACTCAGGAATATTGGGTTCTTGATTAGTATTAGCTGCTGATTGATCTGTATTAACTTCTGTCATTTATTTATTCTCCTTTCTCGTCAATGTCATTAAGTGCCTCAACCTTGTCCTCAATATTTTGATCATGAATTGTATCATTGATGTCGATGTCTTTTTCACCTGTAAATCCCGGTGGGAAGACACTATTAGGCTGTGGTTTATAGTTAACTGCATTCGATAGATTATCTATTTGTTTCTGTAGGTTATTAATTTTTTCGTCAACATCGCTCTTAGTATAATAACGTTCATCAATTATCTGGGAGATTGATGTGGACAATTCTGCCAGTTGATCATCAGTTAATTGCTTAAAGAAATCAATGATTGCAGTTTCATTTTGCCCTTGTATAGCCTGATTCTTTAACAAAATGTTTATTACCGTTTCAATAGTGTTAATGTTGTAATCACTTGCGTGAAACATACTTGGACCAATCAACTCTTGAGTTAACGGATCTAGTCTAATTTGATTGCCGTCAACTCCTTCGATATCTTGAAGTTCAGGTATTTGTAAAAGCTGTTTTAAATCTACTAATTTATAACGCTTAAAAATAGTATTTCCATTGGAATCATCGCCAATAACTTCATACACTTGATTATTTTCTTGATCAATATATGTAGATCCCGTATCTTTAGTCGGATCTATTTGGTTATCCGGCAATTTTCCATATTCCATTAACTGCATATTTTGGTTAATATCAGGAGAATAGAATTTTTGTGTACCATCATATCCTTGCATTACTTTTTCTCCTTATCGTTATTTTTGTGACGCTTGTAAACCAGCAATTTTTGACGATAATCGGTTTACTTTTTTATTTAATAAGTCATTATTTCGCTTCAGCAACTTTATATTATCTGATGTTTCGAAGTTGATATTCTTTTTTGATAGTTTTGAATTATCAAGGCTTATTGTCATAGGTGTATCTTGCATCAATGGATTGCCACTGATGCCGTTTAAAGTAATCATGGTCTTAATTCCAAGTGGTCCGGTATCTAAGTAACTTGTGTCACCAATTTTCATGGAATCATCTTGATAGCTCAAGTTAACCGTTAACTCAATCACCGGTTCAATTTGCAAAACTGAATCAGCATACTGTTTCATTTGCTCAGGTGTTTTGATTTGGTCATTAGTAATATCATCACCAATTTTCAAACCATATTCAGAGCGTGACTGTGCATTGTAATAAAAAAACGGCTTAAACACATAATCTGTGTCGTCTGTTGTTGTACCGTCCTCTTGACCTTGTGTGTCACTAGGTTCTACATCATATTGACCACTAAAATCAAAATTACTTTGATCTACCCATTCATTAACACCAACACGATAGTAAGACTTTCCATTTGCTCCATCAGACACCGATCCATTAATTTGCCAAGCTGTACCATTCGGCAACACATCATTTAAAATGGTTTGAGGCGTCCAAGGTGAATCATATATCTTAGCTCCAGCTGAGGCATTAGTAACATCTGTTGGTGAAACATCGGTAGCACCACTGAAGTCTAGTGCAGATTGATCAATCCAGCCTAAATCAATTTGGTACCATGATTTTGATTGAGCACCATCAGAAACTGAAACCTTGACTTTGTATTGAGTACCAGCTGTCAATTGACTACCAGTCTTAACTTGTGGCGTAAATGGTGAATCATAGATATCAGCCATTGCTGCATCCTTATTATCTTTTGAACTATCATCACTGTCACTATCTTTATCATCAGCTTTGAAAGTACCTTGACCACTAACCACTGTAATCACATGATTTTCTGGTTTAACATCACCGTCTTTATCAAAGGTGACATACTTTTCAGCAACCCATTGATCTGTGGCAACTAAATAGTAAGTTACATCGTTAACCGTCTTCTTATTCGTAGTTAGGTATGTGTTTCCATTTGGTAAATGACCAACAACCGTAGTCATATCAGCTCCTACCACCGGTGCTCCGCCATCTTCCATAGTTGAAACCGTCAAAGTGGCATTACCAATTGATGAACTGGCTCCATTGTCCTTGTCAGAACCATCAGAACTAGAATCCCCATCAATTTTAATATGTCCTTTACCCCAAACTAGATCAATTACATGGTTCTCCGGCTTTACATCTCCGGGTCTATCAAACGGTAGGTACTCAGAGCTAACCCAGCCGTTGGTTTCAACTTCATACCATATCGTTCCATCAATAGAGACTTGCTGGCCAATTTTCCAAACTGACCCATCAGGTAGAACTTGACCAGTTTTAATTTTTTTAGTCGGAGAACTATAAACAGGAGCACCGTTCATTGATACGATCGTACCTCTAGTTTCTGGGCCAGTTGGACTTGCTGTCATAGAAATACCGGCAGAATCAACGATGGCCACAGCACCATCAGTTTGGCTGTGATCGTTATCATTTGTAGCACCGTATAACATAGCTCCATTTTTAACAGAAGTTCTGTCAATTGATATTTCGATGTCATTGGTATTATAAAGATTTCTGAAACTTTTATTAGTTGGGTTCTTGTAAGAATCAGAATCATAGATTATGACCGTCTTACCATTTGGCACCCATTTAGCTCCAAAACTATCAACAGCTTTTTGAACGGCATCTAAACCAGAACAATTACCCCAATCAGTAATATCGATTTTTGGGAATGTTCCGCGTAATTCATAGGTGTATCCGTCAGTATTGTATTCAGAATCGAAAACAAACTTCATGGCTTCGTCAAGCGTGTATGTATTGCTACCACTGTTAACTTTAAATTGCTTAAAATCTTGTATTCCAAAAATTTCATGAGTGGCCGTGACATCTTTAGTAGTTAGTCCGTCAACTACCTTACCTACTAATTGCACGATTGTATACTTTTGACCGTCAAAAATGATTGATGCACCATCTTGGAGCATTTCAAACGATAAAGAATCATAATCACTCAAATACGCTGTAAAACTAATAGAAAAAGTTTCACTAATTTGTTGTTGAAAGTTAAAAGAGCTTTCATCTAAACAGGTCAGCCATTCTTCGCTCTGGTTGTCGGCCGACCTCACAAATAATTTATGCATTAGAAATAAATGAAATAAAATTCAAAGGAAATATCCGAATTTGATAGACCAGAAATCTCAAAATCATTATTTCCTTTTGCTAGTGTAATTGTTCCGTGATCGCTATTGATTCCATCCGGATTACCATTGATATATGGATCAACACCGTCTAATATCAGTTCATCGGTCGGTATTAAAACGCGATTATAGGTAAATGATTCGCCGGTAGTCTTATTAGTTAGGGTTGGCGAACCAGAGCCTCTGATGTGAATTTTTAAGACATGATGTTGTACCAAAGGATCAATAGCAACAGAACTAGGATTATAAATAGAAAACTCCTCTTCTTTGGATTCATAGGAAATATCTTTATTAGGTATTCCCATTCCATAAGAAAAGAAGCTTTTTTCTTTATCAAATATTTCTAATGATGTACCTACGCTCTCACGCATACCGGTATAGTTATTGAAAGTAATGACTATAGTTGCTTGTCTTTCATTAACATATGTCGGGGCAAAAACTTTAGTTTTAACTCGATACTTGAATGAAGGCTCATTGCCAAATACAATCCAAAAACCATTTCGATTCATAAAGAAATCATGTAGAGCAGCATATAGCATTCGGAATTCTGCTTCGCTATTCCCGATTACTTCCCAAGTAGAAGTAATATCCCGACTATCAAACGAAGACGACGTTAAATGTTGACCATCTCGAGTATTGATTTTCTGCCAGTTATCTACAGGATTAGTTTGAGCTATATCCCAATCATAGCAATGAACACCGAACATATCTTCAACATCAAAGTACGAAGTCCAATCAATTCCCTTGTCGCTTATAGCAACTTCAATTGGATCAAGTGGTAATCTCGATGGATTATCACGACCGTTTGAAAAGCCATAAGCATGTGGCTTGGGATTTTGAAGTGTCTCATCTTTAAATACTTTGTTAGTCAACTATTGTCTACCTCCTTGTTGATAGCCATATACAGCTGTTTCTCTGGCATTTTGTCTGTTCATATTGCTGCTGGCTCTAGCAATGTTAATTTCAGGAGCAAAGTTCTTACCTTCGATAGAGCCTAACAGATTAATGACAATATCTAGTTTTTGACCAAGGTCAGCGCTGATATTGCTTGTTAAACTTGAGGATCTAAATTCCGGATGGAAGTCTGCCATTCTTCCCATCAAATCTCCTATTAATGGTATAGCTGATGGTTTAGCAGGATTAATTGCAAATTCGTCACCGGCTTCACCGATAATGGCATTAGTAGCACTAAAGACATGTCCACCGTTGGCCATTAATCTTGGACCAGAAGGACCACTAGCTGACCCACGCCATTCACCATACTTTCCGTTGTAGCCCATACCCATATCAGACCGCCATGTAGCATCATTGAATAACGCTATCAATTGATCTAACGGATTCCAAATATTCTTGTGTCCTGGCATAGCGTAATTATTAAATGTTGGGTCAATATACTGCAAAATTCCTTTTGATGGTGTACCGGCTTTGGCATTATTATCAGTCAAATTAATAGCGTGTGGATTACCGCCAGATTCATTGGCAATGATTCTTTCAATCATATCAACATTAAAATCGGTAATTGATTGATGCATATAAGCAGCGGCGGCTTTAATCATTGGACCATATGCAGTGGCTGGCATTTTACCAGAAACTGTGACTGATTGAAGTTGTTTCTTGAAACTTTCAGCCAAGCTCTTAACTTTATCGGCAACAGCTTTAACAATTCCATGACCAGTAGCAGGCCCCATTTTGCTTGAAAATTCTTCTTTAGCAAATTTACCATTTGTGACTGATTCGAATGCCTTAGATAAATTCCCAACAGGGTCTTTAATAAAGTCCTTAGCAAATTTAATACCCTTTTCGATATCTCCACCAATTTCTTTCATCTTAGAAGATACCCAAGAGCCTACGCCACTAGCTGCATCAGATATTCCGTTTTTGGCCATGTCGAAGAAATTAGATAAACTATCTCCAATACCATTTTCATAGTGAGGAATTAAACCAGTTTCGACATATGGTCTTGCTACTTGAGCAGGTAAAACTGATGAACCTTGTGGCAATGGCAATACAACATTTCTTTGTTGAGGCGAGAACATATGTCCATTTGGTAATTTAACAATTTCACGATAAACACTTGAGTGAGCATCATTAATCTTTGCTAATCCGCCTCTATGGTAATTAGATCCAGTTTCAAGAGTCTTGATTTTTCCTAAGCTCTTTCCACCGAACATCTTGATAACACCGTTGATAGCTCCAATACCTGAATTAACGATTCCAATGATTCCATTCCAGGCATTTTTAGCAATATCCTTTAATCCATCAAAATATTTTTGAATGTGTCAGATATTCCTTTCCAGACTGAGTGCCAAGCTGATTTGAAGTTAGAACTAAAGCCAGACCACCATGAGTTCATACCGCTTGAAAAATTGCTATACCATTTAGATAATCCGCTAAACTTTTTGCTAAAGTAAGAACCTACGCCAGACCAAATTGAGTTCCAAGATTTTGAAAATCCAGAGCTAAATCCTGACCACCAGTCGTTCATGCCAGAACTCCAAGAACCTGCATTCTTTTGAGCTTCATTGAATTTCTCTTTTAAATCCTTAGCCCATTTAGACTTTTTGACTGACTTAGAAATGTTAGACATCTGTTTGCCAACATCATCTGATGATTTCTGAATAGACTTAGACATGTCTGACATAGTATTAGACATATCCTTGGAGAATTTCTTCATATCTATAGCTTTAGAAATTTTCTTCCAAGATTTTTGCCAGTTTTTAGCTATTGGATTAAAGATTTTACCGAGCCATTTTGTTAACCCATTCCAATCTTTCTTAATTGATTTAACCAATGAAGAAATCGATTTTTTAATTGGCTTAACAAGTGGTTTAGTTATCTTTACACCAATACCGACAGGAAAAGCTAACGCATAAAGTGCTAACTTGCCAAAGCCTTTCATTCCTTTAACGATGCCTTTAGAGATGCCACCGCCAATTTTTCCAGCTTTTTTATTAAAGGATTTGAAGCCCTTTTGAACATTCTTTATTGCATTAGATGCCCACTTTCGGAAATCTTTACCGACTTTGGTATCCTTTAAAATAAAGGCACCAATACCTAAAAACGGGTTGGCCAAAGTAAGAAGTATTTCTTTTTTATGCTTACCCATCCAAGTAGCGATACCCTTTGTCCAATTAACAACAGCATCTCCGGCTTTTCTTGAATAATAGCCAGCCTTCTGGATAATTCCCTTTGGTGGTTTTGCACCACGGCCTTTTTTATTCCATCCGTCAGTGAAGTTTTTAGCAGCTTTACCACCGAGCTTTCCAAGCATACGACCTAATGTAGCACCGATAGCTTCACCAGCTGGACCACCAAGCATGAAACCTATTCCACCACCGATTGCTCCACCGGCAGCTTTACCAAATCCTTCAAATTTTTTCTCTGGATTCTTGGCTTTTAATGCACCGACTACATCCATAGTAGCAACACCAGCAACAGCGGCAGTCGTTACCCCTGTACCAATCTTTGCGCCTTTTGTCATATTACCGGCACTAACTTTTGAGAATTTACCGCCTTGAGTCACTTTACCTAATAAATCTTTTAGGCCTAATAACTGTTTCTTTGTTGCTGCAATTCCTTCAGTACCAAATCTAAATACTGTTTTCTTATTTTCTCCAGAACCAATTACTTTAGTAAGTAATCCGCCACCTTTAGATTTGATACCTGCTAATTTAAGTAACGGGTCAAATGCACCCTTGGCCATCTTGAATGTTTTCATAGCTACTAAATAGCCTGCGATGGCTTTAATAGCTGTTTTGTGTTTAGCAATTCCCTTCAAGGCATCAGCAACCGCATGTAATGGATCACTTGCATCTTTAGAACTGTCTTTCATCAGCCCCAAGCCACTACCGATTGTGGTAATGATAGAACCGACATCTTTCCAAATTGCATTAAGAAATACTTTTAGAATTTCATTTAAACTGCCGCCGACTGTCTTCAGGTCCTTAGCATGGTCAGTAATGTAGCCAAAGAATACTTTGAATCCTTTATCGACCGAATCAATTCCCCTATTTAGATTGTCAGTAAAGTCCTTTTGTCCCCCTGTACCGCCAGAAAGAGCACTCATGGCATCAGACATCCCATTAGATATAGTTTTACCTAAATCACCAAATTTATCCTTGGTGCGTTTGTCTGCCACCCAATCGGATACAGTTTTATAGATTGGATTTTGAGCATTTAAAAATGGCTCTGTGAAAGCCGATAGCAAAACCGGAACTTGGCTTTGGATAGTACGTTTCATTCCGGCTATTGTGGCACCAAAATTCTTAGTAGCCTTGCCGTACTTGGTTGCAGTATCTTCCAATACCTTATCCATGGTATCTGATGAAACCTTACCGGCTGAGATCATGTCGTTCAGCTGTTTCATCGTTAGATTCTTGTTACCAGTCATCTTCTGCTCGGTCTTGAGCAGTTCAATTCTCAACTTAGGAAAGACATTGACGAACGACATCATATCTTGAGCGGATACTTTCCCGTTGGCAACCATTTGTCCCCACTGAGTTCCGAAGTTCTCAACTTCATCATCGGTTTTACCGAATGCATCCTGTAGTGTTAATACTGAAGTTGTTAATTTCTTAGTAGTTTCAGCACTATCATTGACTGAATAGAACTTTTGATTTAACTGGTCAACCATATGAGTAGAGTTATTAGCAGCTATAGCCATCTTGTTGGTCATATCTACCATTTTTTGACCATCTTTGGCGCTACCGGTTAAAGTCTTCCAAGTGGCATTCATGGTTTGCTGAGCATTGGCGTATTCCATTGCAGCTGAAGTTGCTGATTTCAAACCGCCAACAATGGACATAAGTCCAGTTGTCATCATGGATCCAACAAAACTTCCTGCCAGGATTGATTTAAATTGGCTTGTTTTTTCTTTAGCTTTATCAATATGATTGCTGAAGTTAACTAGTGCACTATTACCACCATTAACATCGGCATCAACTTTGGTATTAAGATGCTTAGGAATCTTGTCAGTTTCACGAATGAAGTCATCAACATCATGTGTATCAGCTATCGCATCGAGCTTTGTACGTGCTTCTTTAGGCACCTTTTGATAGTACTGCTCAAAGGTAGTGAAGCCTTCCTTTTCAGCCATAGCCTTTAATGTGGATTGTTGACTACGTGGCAGACTTTCCAAATCATTCTTAAATGCCTGGAATCCACCTTTTTCAACGTTAGCCTTTAATTGAGTGTATTTATCTTTAGGGACGGTCTTCATGTAGCCTTCAAAGGTATCAAAGCCACTCTTTTCAGCCATAGCATTCAACTTAGTTTGAACATCTTTAGGCAAGCCCTGAAGTTTTTGACTAAATGTAACGATTTTCTGCTCATCAGCAGTAACATCAAGCTTTACGTTCTTATCATTGATGTTATCCATTGCTTGTTTAACTCTCTGAGCGGTCGGAGTTAACTGATCTTTACCAAGAAAATTAATAACTTTATTTACTACGATATCTGACATCTATTCTCGCCCCCTTTCCATGACCAGATCATGAAACGCTTTTGCACTGATTTGTTTTCTTTGAATGTTGTCCGACTCCTTGCCAAAATTGGTAGCAAAATCTTTAACCTCGAAAAGTGAAGATTCAATTGATCGATTTTGTGTTTCAATATCTTCAATCAGACCTACTGGTCTTACCATCGAGGATTTAAGACGTTCATTCTCAAGATCGTCATATTGAGCAAGCAACGCTCCACGACACAAATCATTAAATTCAAAGGGAGTTAACTTCCAAAAATCATCAATATTTGTAATACCGATAATTCTTCTAGCTCTACTTATCTGTTCATCCAAATCAAACTGATTTACTTGCTCGCTTCTTCGATTCTCTCGTTTGCTTCCTTCATGTTTTCTTCGAGTTGATCGATTTGAATTTGAGTCATTTCTTTTTCTTCGGCTTTTACCGATTTCAATTCCAAACTCTTCTTCATACCTTTGATCAAACGATCTCCGTATCTCATCCACTCGCTTATTTTCGCTTTTAAAAAACCTGCGTTAATTAGTCCCTTAATAATTTCATTAGTAACTTCGTGGATATCGTCAAATCGACCATCTTTACTTAATTGATCAACCAACTCATCTTCTTTAAGCAAATTTCCAGCCACAGCTTTAAAGAAAGTAATCACTGAATCTACATTGTCAGCAAATAAACCATCTAAAAATGAATTAAATTTGTCAGTACGTTTATCCTTGTCTTCACCAGCAATATTTTTGTATAAAAGATAATTAAAAGTAGGTGTGATCATTCCTTTTTTTGTCTCTAAAGTTAGCATTTCAATTTCTCCTAATAATTTGATTCCGTCCACCACCGCTCAAGTATGTGAGTATGCACTTGATTAGATACTAAGCAGTCGGCTTAGTATTCGAAGACACTGGTGATCCTGTACCTGATCCTGTGCTTGATCCTGTACCTGTGCTTGATCCTGTACTTGAACTTGCTGGATTAGATGTATTAGCTGATTTAGAAGCTCCGGGGCCCATGACATCTTCACCAGTTGTTGTATCTTGAACTGTAATGGTTTCATCATCGGCAGTATTATCAACCACATCCCCGTTTTCTGTACCAATGTCACTTGGATGTGCCCAGTTATAATACTTATCTAAATCATCAAGCACACCATCATCAAGGTCAGATTCGTCCAATTCAAAAGCATTCTCATCAGAATTAATTGCCCGTTCAACGCCGTTGACTTCAAATTGAAGATTGGATGTAACGATTCCACCAAGCGCTTCGGTATTTGGCAAGTTAGGAACATAAGATTGAGAAAATTGTGCTTGAGCTTTACGATTTGGCTTTGTTCCATGAAGCGTATTTAGGTCAACACGCCATAAGCCAATCAATTCACCTTTTTCCCATGCTGCATATAGATCCCAATAGAGATCTTTTCCATTGTTGTTAGGATCATCAAAGATAACATCGACTGTTCTTTGTTGATTAATTGCACCAACGCCCTTAGCAGTTCCACGCTTAGTGGCAGTTGATTGAATTGCTCTTGTGTTAGTACCTGATGTAGCACTCTGTTGACCTAAAATATGCGCCTTATTAGCTACTGGCTCATGCATAAAGCGCTTATACAGATAGATGATTTTATCTGCATCGCGGCCTTTAAAGGCCTTTTTGAATTTGTTTTCTGGTTGTGTATTGTCAGCCATTTTATTTCCTTCTTTCAAATTTTTTGGTAAAAAAATAGACATTCACTTTTGAAATGAATGTCTAAATAAATGATTTTTCTGTTATGTTGTAATCCATTGTGATTGTCACATGTCTCAAACTCTGATCAGTTGAATTGTCAATAACCTCAACTTGATTGAAAGCAACAGATGAGCAATTATAACTTGATAATCTCAAATATTTCAGATACTCACGTATGCTGAAACATGTGTCCATCATCAAGCCATGATCATTGTCCACCGTGTCAAAATAATCAACATATAAAGTATAACTTGAACGTTGTTCATTCTTAGCACGCTGTGAATCACCGGTTGAACCTGTTGAAATAATAATTTGAGGATAGCCGTTGCTATCACTCTCACTAGAATCAAAAATCGGTATGTCGTCTGCTATGGTTTCGATTGTTTTAATAGCTGATGTAACCATGTCTCGTTGTGGTGAAATCAAATTGATCACCTACTTTATTGAATTTTCAATGATTTCGTCTGAATATTTATCAACGTCAAGCTGCATGCCCGAATCGTGCATAACATGTTGAGCCGGATAATTTCTATCTTTCAGACCATTTTCGAAAGCTTGGATGTATTCATATCCATCTTTAGATTCGGCATTAGCATAGATATCAGATGACATACCGTCTTTTGAAGAGTGCTTTGCTACTGATTTCCATAAATTACCATGCCAACATAGCCACTTTTAGAATGGTATTCACGCTCTCTGATCAATTTTTGGGCGCCATCCACTTCATCATTGGCAACTTTATCGACCGCCTTGGGCACATTATTTTTAAGACGTGCTTTATCTTGAAGTATCATTTCTGCCAAATCAGCATTGCCAGACTGTTTTAGTGATCTAGCCATAGCAATCAGCGGATCACTAAAGTTATCCTTAGCTTGAATCCTGACTACTGGTACGTCTTCATTATCCCAGCTCATGGTTTCACTTCCGTTCCAGCAACATAGAGAGTCGTTCTGCTCTTATGATGTCTTACTTGTTTGACGATATATTTAGGAGATTGTTTCTTTTCATCGTATTCACCATCAAAAGCGACATAATCAGCCGTTTCAGGGCAATTCAGTCTGATTACCCACGATCTATCATATTGCTTACCAATTACATTAATTTGCTCTTGTGATCCATTCAATTCTGTAACTCTAGCACCGTAAAACTTAGTCGCTACCAATGTCTTTGTGTGATTGAGTACATCATCTTTAGGATCATTAACTTTTCGTATCAAATAAATAATTGGTCTAATCAAAGGTAAATACGCCCCCTCTGTGGTCATTATCAGCAAGGCTATTCTTATATGAATCAAGCAAACTTTGAATTGGATCTAGATCAGTATCGCTGAATGTCAAAGACATCCCTTCTTCGCTAACTGACTTAGTTCCCTCATAATTTTCCCTGGTAATTGCATTCTGTGTGACTTTTTGAACGGCAACAGATAGCTTTGAATCCAGATCATCAACACCTAAATATAATTCAATTTCATCTACGGCATTTTCGATATAAATCTCAATACGAGGAATCCTTGGATCATTATCTTCTAAGTCATTGACTACTTTTATATTTGCCAGTACCGAATCATTAACCGTGATCTTTTGAGTTTCTTCGCTCATGAAATCACCTCATTACTTACTTGATGTAGTACCTGATGTAGTACCTGATGTAGTACCTGATGTAGTACCTGATGTTGATGTTGACTTCTTAGCCTTAGTATTGATATTTGTAACGACATACTTAGGATCAATCTTAAATTTGTAGGCAACAGTACCGATATTTCTTGGATCAGTAACAATTTTATAATAAGGAGTTGTAGCAGTTTCCAATTTATTAACAGTTAATCCCACATATGGTTGTGTGACATCATATCCTAAACCATTTGGATGCATTGAAACGATACGACGGTTAATAAGTGCAGATTGACCACCTTTACCAAGTGAGTCACGTGTTACTTCAACTGCGTTTTGACTAGCTGGTGCTGTTGAGTATCTCAAAGCTCCATCCATCATTGCATACATTGTAGTTGTTCCGTCAGCATCTAGTGGAATATCGTCATCTTCAACGATTGGAATTCCATTATAAGTTGTTAATACTGTTGCGCCTTGTGAAGGTTGAACATCAGCAATCAAATTTTGTTCACGCATAGCATAAACGGTAGCAGAGTTAACTACTAATCTTGTCAATGATGGAGTAGCAACATCACCCATTCTTGATAATGCAGCTAAATAATTACCAGCTGATAAGGCTTGAACATTATCAAATCCGAATGACTTAGCTTCTTGCATATCGTCAAGTAAGAACATGTTATTGAGAATTGCTAATAGCAATCGTTCATCTTGACCTTGCCAATAGTTTGAAAATCGTGATGTAATGCGTCCTTGCACTTGAGCGCCTGAAACTTGCTCTGCAAAATCGGTTTGTCCAAACGCCTTAGCTTGATAAAATTTAATAGCGTTATGTTCATCGCTTGTGATTCCTTCAATTGAGATATCATCAGTATCGTTCCAGTCTTGAGGATCTCCACTAAGGTCATTCAATACAGGAATATTCATTAGTCTTCCGGGATCTTGGAGATGTGCCCCCATAACATCATCGGCAGTTACTGCTCCTGATGTTAAAAGACGATTAGTTTTAGTTGTATCGTTATTGATATATTGTGCCCATAATTCAGGGACAACTAATTGTCCTAGAAATGTAGCTCCAGTAAATTGTGGCATTTAAAATTCCTTCTTTCTATTTGTTTAAATAATCTTTCTTAATTAAATCAGGATTTTCCATATAAACCTTTGTAAGTTCTTCAAGGCTCATATCTTTCAAATCCTTATCAAGTGTCACTGTCGCATTACCTGTGGCAGTTTGAGGCGTACTCTTACCCTTCAAACGATTCTCAACACTTTCTTGCACAGCATTATCAAATTCAGTTTTGACACTTTCAAGGTTTTGCTTTGTTTCGTCATCAGTAGAACCAACGAATAATTCAGCAAACGACAATGGCAACTTCATGCTTTCAGCAATTTTAGTAGCTGAGTTAATTAAATTCCGATGCTGATTTTCAGCTTGTAATTCTTCAAGTTTCTTCTTCAAGTCAGCTGTTTCAGCATCAGCTTTTTCTTTATCGGTCATATTTGCCTCAGCATCGTGTTTAGTAATAGCGCTCTTGATTAAATCAGGAATGCTATTAACTTTGTCTTGAAGTTCTTTAACGATTTGATCAGATTCATCCTTTTCCTTAGCTTTTGTTTGACTAACTAATTGGTTAACCTTTTCTTGCTGCTTATCATCAAAAGATACTTCCTTAGATACTTCTTTAGGCTCGTTGTCGCTCGTTTGAATATTTGGCTCTTGATTATTATCTGGGTTCATGAGTTATCCTCCCGTTTTAAGCTCGTCATCTTTAATTTCCATTTAGAGTCCGTCGACTATATCCGTGGCTCTTTAATGCCTGACACACGTTTGAAGGCAATAAAAAAGGCGACCACTTAAAGTCGTCTATAAATTATTTAATTCATCGGTTACATCATGATTAGAAGTGTCCCAATCATCGTCATCATTCTCCTCAATTACTGTACATTGGCAATTAGGATGCATCAATGGAAAATTCACGCCTTCTTCAGCATCATCAACATCAAATATTTGCCCATCTAGTGCATCACAGTCAGCACACGTCGTTGGTGATTCGAGTGAAATATATTTATACTTCTTAACGTTCCTTGAATAGAATTCTTGCAATCTAGTTCTATTCATTGCTTGAGCGGTAGCCGTTCGAATCATGCCAGCAGCGCGTCCCATTTGCCCATTCGTTGCTTTGTTTCCACCAGTCAATATATCAGAGACATCCTTGGTCCAATTTAATGAATCTTTAGGACTTTTAGCAGCCTTTTCAGCCACTTCACGAACTTTTCTCAACGTCTGCATAGTTTGCTTATTTATTGAAGAAAACATATCAGAATCAACATGACTGTCTAACACGGCATTTTGCGTAGATTTATAAATGATTGCATCCACGTTCTTACTTTGCTCAGCAATATGCTGATTATTATTAATAACATTTTTAGCCTGCGCATAAGTTGGTGCATAAACAACATTAGGAATATTTTCCGTTGCGACACCTAAATGAATCTTTTGTGCCATTGCCAGTCTAACAATATCTTGAGTAACATTAGCCATCAGCATATCGCCATTGGTATTTAGATTATTGTTATTGAAAGCCATCTTAATTAAATTCTGATCATCGGGACTGGCATTATAGAATGTGTCTTTCAGATTATTAAGAAAGGCAGCAATTTCACCAGGATTAGCTTTAGCAGTCCATGACTTATTAGCTCCAATAAACGCATCAACATCACTGATAACTTTTGATTGAGTATCACGATACATCGATTCGATTTCTTTAACTCTAATATCTTGTTTACCGTAAATCTTTTGAGCAATACTAATCGCTTGGCTTTTCGTCAATTTCATTGTTGTCTACCTCGTCAGGATTAGAATCGTCGGTGTTATCACCATCATCATCTTGAGACTCATCAGGCTTTCTAGTAAATACATTGTTAAATGGATCATTTTCCTTTATTTTCTCATTTTGCTCGTCAATACGTTGTTGTTCGGCATCATTGCTTACGCCAGTGACGGGTTCGATTTGCTCACGAATAGTCTGATCCGATACCTTGCCAGTGTTAACTAGAGCCGTAACAGTTTGCATAATCTCGGCATCATTTTTAGGCATGTTAGGCGTATAGACAGGATTGATATTTTCAACCATATCAGCATTCTTGATACTTCCTAATGCTTGCCAATAATTTCCAAGCAATCGTAAACGTCTCATTAATCCGCGCGTATAAAGTGATTCCTGGTTAGAACGTTCTTGATCATTGCCCCATAATTTATAAGACATAGCAACGCCCGACGCATTAGATGCAAAATTAGCATCGCTTGTATCAGGCGTATTCGTGTCCTTGTGGATTTCCATATTAAGAGCATCAATATAGAGTTTCCAACCGTCTGAGTTTAATTCTTTGGTTAGATATGATGCAGTTGGCTGAATGACTTGACCATTATCATTGATACCATTCTTAACCAATGCTGGTTTTAACCAAATTTTACTTTGATGAGTATTGATTTCAGGCGTCTTTCTATAAATGATATTGCCGTCTTTATCTGTCAATGGCTGCCCATCAGCGCCAACCCACGGAGTTTTAGGAACATCAATATCACCTGTGATCATCAACATAG
The DNA here is from genome assembly GCF_000615905.1 of Companilactobacillus nodensis DSM 19682 = JCM 14932 = NBRC 107160. GTDB lineage: Bacteria > Bacillota > Bacilli > Lactobacillales > Lactobacillaceae > Companilactobacillus > Companilactobacillus nodensis. The sequence goes on along the minus strand of NZ_BAMN01000025.1, from coordinate 3,933 downwards.
CATTGCTGAAATCTTCTTGTGAGTTAGCCATTTCGGACTTGCTTTTATCAATTGAATCAATTGTATCGAGCTTATACTCCCAATCGCCCATGCGCTCATCATTGTTGATATATTCGGTCAATGGGACTGAGCCAAAATTGTGTTCTTGATTGTCGGATAACGTTAATTGACCATCAAAGTTTGATGTTGGCTTATAAATGAAAATATTTGTATCCGTATAAATAACTGTGTACCAATAATCTTGTTCATTGAAATTGACGTTGTAATAATAAACACCGAATAAAGAATGCTGTTCCATTGATGAATCATAGACGACAAAAGCATTAGCAGGGTCTACAGGACGTAATGAAACCTCATTGGTATTCTCACGAACATACATCAATTCGTAAGCACGTCCCATGATAGACAGGTTCTTGCCCATTATTTTTTAATGATACGACTCATCATTTTTAGAATTGAATTCATTAATTAGATCATTGAGTTTATCTTCATCGGCTTCAGATGTTTCAGAATCATCGTTATATTGAAATTTGATATTATTTCCAAAACGATAACCAGTCTTAATTGATGTAATGAAGTGAGCAAATCCACTAGCGATACGATTATCTGCGCGGCTTTCGGACTTCTCACTGTCCCAATAATGAATATCGTTATCACCAATGTAATAGCGGTAAAGAGTTAATAATCTTGGTACTTGTAGTGCTTGATGTTTCTCAATAAATTTAGTTGCTAATTCGCCTAGCTTAACAGGGTCGTCCTTGATAACGTTAAACAACTCGGCTGGCATTTTATATTGCTTGTTTGAATCAAGCGAGAAACGTCTACCACTGAGCATATGAACTGTTCTTTGATTCGGATAAGGCAAACTTGAATAGTAAGCTATCGGATTATCTTCAATTGCCATTAGATCACTCTCCTTTCATTTAAAATCCCAGACTATCTAAGTAGTCTGCTTGCTCATTGATTGATGGTGCCTGGTCAACAGATTGCATAGCCATAACTGATTCAGCAACACCAGTCAAAGCATCTGAAGCGTCATCATGTAAATTTTTACCAGCACGTTGATACTTCTTGATTGCATCAAAAAAGACTGGAAAGCGTGACTTCCAGTCTTCAGGATAATGTACATGCTCTTCTACCCAACTTGAGTTAGATAGAATACGTGCATCTTTATTTTGACCATTGTGAAACCAATTGATAACAGTGCGGTTGGTCTTATATTCATTCTTCAACTTAGCATCAACTTGTCTGGCAAACCCTTTACCACCATTATTAGATTCAATTCTAGCAAGGTTAACTTTATTTCGATAATAGCTTTCAGTAACCAATGATTCAGTTACTTCCATTGGTTCCTGTGTCATGACTACATCCAAGATATAAGGCTCTTGCTTATACATCCCATAAACGATTGATACCAGATAATCACTACCCTCATCAGCAGTATCACAATATGCATAGATACCGCTAAAATCAGGCTGTTTAGTGTAGGTATTGAACTTCTGATATAAAGTACCCTTCAAGTCAATTGGCTCTTGCTGATAGTTAGCGGCGGCTATTTCAGGACTCATAACTGATATCTTTCGCTTATACTCGTCATAGGATAGAACATCATCACACAACATTGTTCCATCATCCTGTAAAGCTTTCATATTGATATGTTTGACTTTATATCCAGCTTTTGGCATCTCAGTTAATACACGTCCAGCCAGATCACCACTAGCCCATCGTGTCATGATAATTAATACTTTGCCACCCTTTTCAAGACGTGAAAGCATTGTATCAACGTACCAACGGTAAATATCATCTAATCGATTAGCATTATTAGCTTCTTGAGCCGACTTGATGACATCATCAATAATAATTAGATCAGCACCAAAACCAGTAGCTGTACCACTTGGAGATGTAGCAAGGTAATTATTAACCGGATTGCCTTCAAGGCTCCACATATTCATTGCAGCATCGCCATATTTAATGTGAGTGTCTGGAAAAATATCATTATAAACAAGTATGCTGTCATCAGCTTTAACTTCTTGAATCGTATTACGCACCGACTTAGAAAATACGGTGGATAACGTTTCATTATATGAGCCCGTCATGATTCTTTCGGTGCTATCCCTACCAAGTAACCACTCAACGTAATTGGTAGCCGTCAAAGACTTCCCATGCCGTGGTGGCTCATTAACTACAAGTACCTGGTCATCACTGGTTAAGAAATCTTCCAAATCGTTACACAAGTCAACCAAGTATTTACGATTAGGCTTATAAAAGTCGGGCATTCTCAGCTTGCAGAAATCAAAAAAATGTCGCCGTGCTAATTCAATTTCTGCACCACGTCTAATCCAATCACTTCTGTTCATGAGCGATCTTCTTCAATTCGGCATCAGTAAGATTTGCATACGGGTTATGAACATTCAATCCACCGGATAGCTCAGTCTCATGCTTATCACGCCATTCTTCAGGCTTACGATTCTTTAACCAGAATATGGCAGCAGTCGTATCAGGTGGAATATCTTTTTCAACTAAACCTAGTTTAATACGTCTGGTTGTCTTTACGCCTTTGATAGCAGCATCTTGAATCTCTTGCTTAGAAGCACCCGGATGCTTCAACTTCCACTTGTTTTCATAGTCACGTCTTCTAACGTCAATCAACTCATCGTCAAGCGGGACTACTTTATATTGTGTCTCGGTAGCTGTGAATCCCTTGGCACGCTTGAATAAGGCGTTCTCAATTTCACGATCAACAACGGATTTCCCCTTTTTTAGGGCCTCCGATATCTCCGATTGCTTCTTTTTCCACTCATAAAGCGTAGATGGAACAATCCCAATATTATGGGCAATCTGTTCGTCAGTTAAGCCATCACGTGCCCAGCCTTCTAATTGAAGTAGCCCTTCGGGAGTTATCCATTCGCCAATGTTTGACTTAGCCAACATCATCACCTACTTTCTTGGCTTAGGTTTTTCTCTCTTCTTTTTCAAATCACGATCTAGATCACCAATCATCTTAGCTTCTTCCTTAGTCATGTAACCAGCCTTTGTGTGAATCATCTCAAGGCACCTACAATCTTATCTTTTCCTTCCTCATCCGTTAAATAACAATCATCAATATTAGGAAGTGTTAATTGATAAAGCTGGTCATCAACCATATGTGATCCTATCGAAACAATTTGCTTAGGATTTACTAGCATTTCATTATATTCATATCCTTCTCCTGATTCCGCTTCTTTGTAAACTGTAATATTAATCATGTTTGCACATCCTTCTAAGCTCTTTCTTAGCTTTGTGTTTTTTAACTAGCATAACGATTCCAGCAGTTCCATAGCACAAAATAAATAGCCCTAACGCAATTAGCATTGGACTAAATACCCACAACCAATTCCATGTAATGAATCCAAATACTTTGGCTGCTGCGAATATTAGTGTCAGAACAAACAGGAACCACGTATAATCCTTATCATTTAATTTCAGCATATTAGGCACCTGGCATAAATGAATTATGGATTGCGTGCTTTACTGGATTATTTATCGCACTAGCTGCGGCATTGTCCGATCCAATTGCTGAATCTTCTGTTTTAACCTCTTTTAGACTGTTATCAATTACTTCCCAATCATCAGATAACATGTCCGTTTGACTTGCTAACCACCCTAGTTGAAGCTGATTAGCTGTTGTCTTAATGGCTAATAAATCAGTGACATTAAATTCAGTAACTTCTAATGAATTTAAGAAAGCATTCTCTTTCCATGGTCTATCTCCCCACTTTTCATCTGTGCCACCGCGAAGAATATCTTCTAAAAAATCTCTATCAATTAAGAAGATAAATTGATTTTTACCATTCCAATTTTTACGTTTCAATTTCTTGCCTAATTTGAGTTGTTCTAGTGCTTCACTAAATGTCATGTTTCTTCCTCCAAAATAAAAAGACCAGTCATAATTGG
>NZ_BAMN01000026.1 GCF_000615905.1 Companilactobacillus nodensis DSM 19682 = JCM 14932 = NBRC 107160 | reverse complement strand
ATAAAATATAGTATATTCACATTTCCAACCCCGTTAATTGATGGCTATCAATCTATTGTAGATTTGGGGTTGCGAGTGCAAGAACGTCAGATTGTAGTAGTTGATTTAAGTATTATAAATTTGGATAAAATTAAAATTCACTTTGTTTGAATTCTGAAGGAGATATCTTATGAAAGATAAAGAAAAATTAATTAAACTTGCTGAAGAAGCTGGGATTGACCTTCAGCCAGCTGTTTATGATGAAAATGGTCGACATGTAACGGCAATATTGTCAGATGGATCATACAGTTACGTTGATCCAACCTTTGAATTGCCTAATTTATCTGATGAAAAAGGAATTTCTAGAAAAGATGCCTAGCCAAATAACCACCAAGATCAATCTCTTGGTGGTTTTTGATTGCACCAAAAAAGGCGACTCAACATGAAAGAGTCACCTTACTATATCAGGGAGAAAGCCTTGACGCGTAATATTAGTAGTTTGTTTATACGTATAGTATATATCATGTGTGTGAAGAAACTGTGAATTATCAAAAATAAATTATTTTGTGAGACCGAAGTCATTATCTGTTTCTACGGTAACATCTCTCAAATTGAAGTTCAAAGTAGAATGTGAGCCGTCTAACCATTCGTGGCCACCAACTTTGAAGAATAATTCATTGTTAGAATTCTTAACTATTCTGAAGATTTTCCAACTAGTCCCGGCAGGAACTAGGGAGGTTTCGTAACCATCAGTAGAGTCGTTATAGAAGTATGTTCCACCGTTGATTACCGTCGCAACTTCGTTCGTAACTGTTGTTGTATTAGTAGAATTATTAGTTGCACTTAATGTGAATTCTGGCTCGTAGTCAGCATTTTTGTAGATAGAATCGTCTTGAATGTTGGCGTACTTGCTGGAGATCCATGCGTTAGGACTGATTTGGAAGAAGTAATCCTTATTCTTATTGAAGATTACACTCAGAATATTATAAGTTGTTCCAGCAGGGTGAGTGTCAGTGGTGAATGAATTAGTCGATGTGTCATAAATTTGGGCATTAGCTAATGTCTTCAAAACATGTTTGACCGTTAATGATGGTGTATTGTCGACCGTTTTAATAGTGACTGTGTCGGATTTGATCCATTCGTTATTCGCAACTTTATAATACAAGATGCCATTTACGGTTTTGGAATCATTGATGATCCATTCAGTATCTTTTGGTAAGACATATTGGGTTGAAACACCTTGATCGTTAAAAATCTCAGCGTAGTTAATTACTTTACAGACTTTGTTATTTGAAAAGTTATTCGAATTAGTAACTTGAGTTCCGTTAGCATCAAAAATATTGATTGAACTGGCAAGCAACCATTCATGAGTGGCGATGCGATAGTATTGGGTTCCACTAATTGTTTTGGTTCCAGTCAGTTGCCACCTAGAGGATGGATCGTAGAACTTGCCGGTGGGATTACCGTTGTCATCATATGAGCTAGTACCTGAACCGTTGCTGAGGACTTCACCGATATAACCAGGTGTCTTGGTAATACCACTGGATGGATTGGCGTTAGGGTCAACACTAGGATCAGTCGTGTCAGTGATGTTGATGACTTTGCCAGTACTATCGTTAACGGTCATTGAACTGGCGTCGATCCATTGGTTAGTGGCAACACGATAATAAGTCAAACCGTTAACGACCTTCATAGCATCCAACTTCCAAGAAGTGTAGTTGCCGAAGGCACTGTTAGTCAGATTACCATTGTCATCGTACGATAACGTACCACCTTTATTGATAGTCCCCACATAGCCGGGAGTTTTAGTAATAGTAGTTGAATTGATCGACTCATTGACCAAGACACCACCAGCATCACGAACGGTCATCGCACTGGCACTGATCCACTGATTAGTTGCTACCTTATAATAGGTAGAACCATTGATAGTTTTTTTAGCACTCAACTTCCAAGCAGTATAGTTGGTGAAGGCCTGACCAGTAGACTTGCCATTATCATCAACTGAAACAGTACCACCCTTGAGAATACGACCAACGTAACCTGGAGTTTTAGTGGAAGATGTCGAAGTGCTGGTACTGCTGCCAGTTGCACCTTGGATCTCAAGCGAGTCAGCACGCAACCATTGATTAGTTGCTACCTTATAATAAGTAACTCCGTTGACAGTGTTAGACTTACCGAGCTGCCAAGAACTGAAATTATCGAGAGTTTTGCCAATGGCGTGACCATTAGCATCATAGAGAGTACCGCCGCCACGTCTGACGATACCGATCAAACTGGATGCCGCATCGACATTTTGCGCCGATACATTGTTTAATATTCCCGGTGCCAGCAAGACCGCCATTGCCGTACCAAGAAGTAGCGAGTTCTTCTTCATGATAAATTATCCCTCCTAAAAGCATGTTTGCTTCTAGCTTATTCTCATGCGAAATCATTAACAATTAATTCAGAATTTCTTATATGATTCTTTAAGGTTGTGAGGGTTATCTTTAGAAAATGTTTATTAGATATATTACATTGGTTCTAGAAAAGAATAGGGGCTTGCAAAATGGATGTAGATGATTATATGAAACTTGAATATCCAGTAGTAACCAGAGAATTGTAGAAGATAATGAAAAATATATCGAAGCAAGTATTCCAGAATTACCAGGTTTAAAAGTATATGTGGATGATTATTCTGAAATAGTAAGTGAAATAAAAAAAGCTAAACTAGAATGGTTTGCTGCAAATATAGAATTAGGTAGAGATATACCATTACCATTTAATTAAACACAAAAAAGGAGCAAGCCAACCGGCTTGCTCCTTAACTTTTATAATGTAACTATTTAACTTGTGCGTCTGAAGGTTTGATCGTTGAACGACCATCAGCGGCAGCGTTCTTAATAGCACGAACGATATCATTGTCACTCCATGCGGCAACATTCTTAACACCTTGGTCAGTTAGATCTTGTCTAGCCTTAGCAATGTCAGAATCGGTAATTGTCTTACCATTAAGTTCCTTAGATTCAATATCGAAGTCACCCTTGGCAGCAGGATTATTGCTGTCATCTGATGAACCATTGGAATTAGAATCGTTTGAAGCATCTGCTGAATCATTCGAACTGTTGTTATCAGTAGTATTATTCTCAGCTGTAACAGAACTTGCTGGAAGAGTATCTAATAACTTCTTAGCCTTCTTATAGATATCTGAGTAATACTTACCCTTGATACCATCAGCCTTAGTTACTTGTTCAAGCAATGTACGAGCTTGGTCATTGTTATTTGACTTGATCAATTCCTTAGCAGTCTTGATATTAGTATTGTAATCACTGCGTCTTCTGATAATAGTCTTAACTTGTGATAGTAACTTCTTAGCGTGACTAGTCATCTTATCATTACCATCAGTTTGGTTCTTAGCTGTAGTCAAAGCCTTCTTGGCGTCAGAAAATTCACGGTCATTCATATCCTCGATAGCGTCAGATAACTTGTCAGCTTGAATCTCAGATGCCTTAGATTTCTTAGTATTCTTAGCTTCATTAGCGGATTCGAAGTGGTCGGCAGCCGTTTCATAATCTTTTTTATTAACGGCCTTGTTACCTTTAGACATCTCAGTTTTGTAATCATTATTATTGTTAGAGCTTGATGAGGATGCAGACGATGAACCGTTGCTGCAACCAACAAGCAAGATACCAACAAAGGTTGTTGCGAGTAATGCTAGTGCTTTTTTCATATAATTCCTCCTAAAGATGCTGACTGAATTATACCATGTTAGCAAATTTTTCAAAAACATGGTGCGGATTCTATGAATATAAAATTTGGAATGGTATTTAAATAATTGTATGTTTGCCTATGCCTTTCTATCAATACCAAGTTCCTACATAATAGGAGTACAGCTTGTCGAAGTGGTGGCTACTTTCAAGTAAAGTGAGGTATATGCTATGGAAATCATAGTTTAAACTCTAATGAAAGGAGTAGCAGTTGTATTATTTGCTAGCGTTGGGTGTCCTACTTGGTGTACTAAGGGTGATCGTTACACAATCCGATGGATTGATGGTCGCGTTCATACACCTTGTGGAGACGTATAATAAACTCAAAAAGACGTTAAAAAAATAGACCACTAAGACTGTCAGAGGCCGTGGTCTGTCTTTTTAGATGATTACCTTTGCCACCACTTTGTGGGGCTCAGGCGGTATAGCACATTGTAGGTGCTTGCCGTCTTTTTTATTACAGTCATATTTTAACAGCAACCACCTCAAATCACAATTAATTGAAAAAAATCAAAAAAGTATTTCCGCTTTTGCCACCCTCACTCGTTATTATCTATGTAAGCAACTTAAACGGCCGATAAGTTTCCTTACCAAACTAAAAAACGAGGTAATTCAAATGAGCTGGAAAAGAACTTCTATTAATGTAACAATGGCGAACGACAAATATGTAGGTGGCAAGAAAACAAAGCCATTCGGTAACGTGATTCAAGAACCATCAAAGGATCAAATCAATCTATTCTCCGAAGCACTAACAATGCTATCTGATGGCGACTCATTCATCAAAGCAGAAGTAGTAAAGCACACCGACGTTGTATCAGACTAATTCAAAATAAGAAAAGAGGACTTAATATATGAAGAAACTACAACTAACATTCAAAACAGCCAAGGGACAAAAACGAAATCTAGTATTGAATTATGTGAGTGCTGAACTCGATACACCCACAGTCAGAAAGGCCATGGACAAGATCGTGGCTAGTCAATTATTTGAAAAAGACACTGTTCAGTTATATACAAAAGTGGTTGGTGCCAAGTATGTGGAGCGCACTGAAACAAGCTTGTTTCAAGAAGATATGGCTGTTTAAGAAGTAGAGAGTGGAGAAAGCCGGGAGATTCTGAGCACTGCCTAAGATAGTGAAGGTGCCAACGAAGTTGGTGCATTTGCTATCTGTAGCAGGCGCAGGAATCTGGCTTTCGCAACTCGTTTCGGAAAACCAAATCACCAGAAAACCAAAAGAACCAAATCAAAATAGCATTACCCCTGCCCGCAACCCACCAGTTGCGGGCTTTTTCTCGTTTACTATACAAATTACCCCACAAGTAATATAGAATTAAAACATCAAACACATGCAGGGGATAAATCTTGAAAAAACCAACAAGCGGCCAAAGAAACACCATCCTAATCGGTCTTCTTTACGTCGCACTAACAATATTCATGTTCTTAACCATCAGAAGGAACTTCATCTGGAACGGGGATGACATCTACTATCAATTCCAGCGAATGCAGAACATCATCTATTCGATCAGGGATGCTCACACGATACCGACCATCTCTATTAACAACTTCGGGTTGATAGGATACGGAATCAATATCTTCTATCCGTGGATAACGCTGATAACATTCGCCTTAATATCATTCTTCATCACCAATCCAATCACGATATATTATATCGGTATCGCAGCGTTCTTCTTCGCGTCATTCTGTATCAGTCACTACGCAATGAAGTCATTCTCAGGTTCAACCAAACAAGCGGTTATCTTCGCAATAGTCTATAACTTCAGTACCTATCGGCTGGTCGAACTAATCGCCAGGTCGTCAATTGCTGAATACCTTGCGACCATCTTCCTACCACTATGCCTGTTAGGATTCTATGAAGTGGTCTTCCGTGACTCAAGCAAGTGGAAGACACTAGCGGTGGGAATATCATTCGTTATCTTCTCACACGTCTTGACTACTTTCATGTTGATAGTGCTATTCGTATTATTGATCATCTGCAACTTCAAACGCATCGATAAGATACGCCAGAGAGCGATAGATCTAACCAAATCAGTCGTTACGACTATCTTCGCAACTAGTATCTTCACAGTTCCGTTTATTATAGAAGAAACATTTCAGAAGTTTGATGTTCCATCACCAGTTATCCTTAAGGGGACAAGCTTAATAGGCCTAATTACAGATAGCTTCAAGAATACAAGTAATCGTGCCATCGAAGGCAATATCTATAACATCGGAACTATCTTATTAATTACCTTAGTGATCGGGATATTATTCTATAAGCAATTCGATAAGAAGTACCGCATCATCTACTGGATATCAATTGTCAGCTTCTTTGTAACATCAAGTATCTTCCCATGGAGCTGGTTACAACATACACCGATCCACGTTATCCAGTTCCCATTCCGCATTCTGATGTTCACGACGCTGTTCACAAGTATGATTGCGGCAAAAGTTATTGAGCTACTCGGTCAGAATTACAATAAGAGAATCTGGTATACAGTTGCAGGGATGTTCATCGTAATCAATTGTAGTCTGTGGTCGATTTCATTCCACAAGTCGATCGATCAGACATTGTTATCTAGAAATGACTTGATCATTACCAATAAGATGATCGACAGTGGGACAGTACCTGATTCATATCTTGAACAATATATTCCTAAGAGCGCCCAAGCGTCATTCGGTGAGATAGTTCAGCATTCATTAATGATTAACAATAAGAAGTTATACGTTCAACCACAAATCACGCCACAAGGTAATGGTTATCAGCTAACTAGTATCAAACGTGGAACGGTCGTTGACTTACCAGTCACATATTACAGTGGTACTTCCGCCAGGATAGATGGCAAGAAGATTGCTACTAGTCGAAGTAAGCGGGGAAGTTTGAAGTGGAAAGCTGATCATAACTATAAGAATGTGACAGTAATAACTAACTATGAGAACAAACCACTGTATCTGAGCATCACTATAATCACGATATTGGCCTGGATATTCTTGCTGGGACCGAGTTATAAAGATATATTAAGAAAAAAATAAAATAATTCATGGATATTCCTTGAGGGATTGACCTGAATCGACTATTATAAGAGTAGGCTCATTTGAGGAAACAATTATTAAAAAAGGTAAGGTTAGTAACCATCCTGTGATTTTGGTATTTCTCAATACAGAAATATTACAAAACTGTTAGTTATAATACAGGAATGTTACAAAAACCCACCTTTTTCAATTAAAGGTTGATTCAAACGCCGGAGTTTCATATAATGATTGTCAGTGGGATAGCCCACTGAACAAATTAAAAAATAAATTCTTGTAGTCCAGGGGAGGATTAACATTGAAAAAATCTATTAAATACGCAGGAATCGCTGCTGCAACACTTCTAACTGTTGCACCTATCGCTGCTCCTGTTTTAACAAACGCAACAACAGTTCAAGCCGTAACAGGTGATGGAAGTTCAGATGATGAAGTAGTAAAGCCAGATACACCAGAAAGCATTTATACTACTGCTAAGAACAAATTTACTAAACAATTTAGCGATATGGACGCTGTTAAAACAGCAGGTACATATACTAAATTAACTCTTGGTGAAAAGAACGCCGAAGCAACAACAGCATTCAATGCAGATAACAAAGCTGTTATCAACAGTCCATTGAATGACGATGATGTTACTACATACTTGACAGATGTTTTGGATAAGAAAAACGTTAAGGCATATCTTGTAGCCGAAGCTGGTGGAAAGACATATAACGGTGATCCAAACCGTGATGCTGCTGCATTGGATGCTGCTATTGCAACTAATGACGATTCACAATTCCCAGTTAAGTTCACATTGTATATGAAGGATACTGACATTAATGGTGTTGGTAATAGCTATAAAGCAGTAGCTAACTTCAATTTGAACAAGTCTGATGAAGGAACTGAATTGAAATCAATCAATGCTAAGTTCACAACACCACTTAACGTTGCTAAGAAGTCAAAGACTTCTCTTACACAATTATCTTCAGGTACTAATGTTTCACTAGCTGACCAAAACGGTGATGCAGTTTCAACAACTGGTACTTCTGTAGGTAAAGGTTTCTTCCGTACATATGCAACAGCTATTGATGCTGCTAAAGCTGGTACTGTAGATGCACCAGTTACATTAGGAGACGATATTAAAGACGGTGAGTTCAAGACAGCTGGAACATACTATCAAGTACTTACATACAAAGCTGGTACTGATACAGATTTAGCTAACTTTATCAATAACTATAATGATGATCCTTCATCATACACAGTTTACGTAAATGGAAAAGCTGCAGCCGCTGGTTATGACTTTGCAACAAGCACAGATGCTACTACAATCTCATTTGTACGTGCAATCAACGTTTCTGACTCAGAAGCTACATGGACAACAGAAAATGTTGATGGACAAGTTACAACAAAGAATGATGCTTCATATTACACATTGAAGAACAACGACAACAACACAATCACAAACCGTGCCCTACAAGCTAATACTGCTTGGAAGACTGACAAGGTTCGTACAGACCAAGACGGTAACAAACAATACCGTGTTGCTACTGGTGAATGGGTAAATGCTAACGATGTTACATTTACTAAAGCTGGTGAAACACCTGCTGGTGATGGCTTAACAGACATCCAAAAAGTTACAGGTCAAGTTTCACTTGATGGTGGTAACTACGTATACTTCCTATATGGTAAAGATGGCAAGCTTCTTACACAACGTTCATTAATGCCAGGTACTGACTGGAAAGTTATCAACACTGCTAAAGATGCAGAAGGTAACACATACTACCGTGTAGCTACAAACGAATGGTTACAACAAGGTACAGGTGTTCACTTTAACTAATTCTTATTAGTTTGGTGTTAAATTAGAAGCTCACATTGTGAGCTTCTTTTTTTTGCCTTTTTTGAATCAACCTAATAAAGATTTTTATAAGTTGCACCTATGCCACATTTTATCCAATAAAACTCCTGTATAATTAAGTCACAATATATATAGGGGATTTAAATAGTATGAAGCGTAATAGGGTTATTTATATAGATGTGATCAGGGTCACTGCTATGTTGGCGGTGGTCTTGGTTCACACGTTAACTAATATGATAGTTTCAGGAATGGGGTCTAGGTTATGGATTCCTGCTAATATCATGGAGACGATTTCTCAAATAGCGGTGCCATTGTTCTATATGATCAGTGGGGTAACTATTCTCAATAGTTCTAAGACTAGAGATTTGAAGTACTTGTTCAAGCATCGACTAGTTAGGATCATGGTGCCATTTCTGATTTGGGCGGTTATTTCAGCATTCTTCTTCCAGATCGTTGGTGATGGTTTCAAGTTGGATGTCATTATCAAAAAGATTGCGATGATGTACAATCAACCAGTTATCACGGCCTTTTGGTTCTTGTATCCGTTGATTGGATTCTACTTATTGTCACCAGCTATCAAGTTCTTCGTTGATGCTGCCAACAAGACGGTTATCAACTACATCTTGATTCTGTGGTATATCACGAATATTTTCTTACCTGGTTTTGTCACGTCATTGCCACCAGAAGCTGGTACGTTCTTCGTTGCCTATGGTAATGGCTTGATGTTCTTATCTAATATGGGTGGTTACTTCTTATTAGGTTACAAGTTATCCAACATCAAGAAGGAGAATATCAACGTGAAGTTGCATCTAAGTATCTTCAGTATTGGTATGTTGGTATCGATCATCGACTTGTATATTGTTCATAGATACGCACTACAACAGAAGCCTCTTGCAAGTTTCCCGGCTTCGGTCTTGATTCCAATCTTGGCAGGTTCATTGTTCCTCATCTGTAAGAAGTATGAGGGCAGGTATCCTGAGAAGCTCCAAGCTGTTATCGAGTTCATTGCGCCACTAACATATGGGATTTATCTGGTGCATGGTATCGTGGTTGCTCTGGTTCAGAGTGTTATCAATCCAATGAATTATGTGGCTGTATTCCCAGTTGCGATAGTTATTTGTATTGTTGGAGTCTGGGTTATGAGTAAGATTCCATTGGTTAATAAGTATATGATGTAAAAATAAAGGATTTCTCTATTAATTTCGAGAAATCCTTTTTACTTTACAAATCTAATAATTGTTTCTTCTTCGCATCGAATTCTTCTTGTGTAAGCACGCCTTGATCGAGTAGTTCTTTGAGTTTAGCTAATTGATCAAGATTATTGTTTTGGGTATTAGTAGCTGCGGCCGCTTCTTGTTGTGAAGTGGTGACACGTTGTGGTCTGTATGAATTGAACATGTTCTTGCCGTGAGTTTCACAGTAAGCTTTCCAATCGATTTTTCTAACCCAGAACTTAACACTGCGATTGTCGATGTCTGACACATAGATCTTGGATTCACTCATACGATAGATAACGAATAGTAATACGGACACGGGAATACCGAAGACTGAGACGAACCCGACCGCGGCGAGTCCGATAATAACGTAGTCGGCAGTCGACCAACGTCTGTAATATGATTTGGCTGGATCTAATTGTTGAAATTCCATGATGATGCTTCCCCTCTGGTTGTTGTTATTCTTCATAATTATATTACTAATTCTCGTAACTAGTTATTACTGTTGGATTAAATGTTGAATTATATTTGAATGAGTAATTAATTAATGAAAACCTTTATTAAGAAAAATTGATATAAAATCCGTATTGTAAGTTATCTAAGTCCCATCTTAATATATTGACACGTAATCATCTTGGTATGTTACTATATATTAAGCATAAGTGATACAAAATGTATGATTTTGGAGGATAATGATGTTTACTGAAATCGAACTTAAGAATTATATGTCTTTGAAGAACATAAAGTTGGACATGAAACAAAAGAATGATGCAAAGAGTATAGTCGCAATTTATGGTGAGAATGGCTCCGGTAAATCGAATGTGGTTTCAGCATTTATGAATTTGAGCCTTTCAATCAATACTTTGAAATCTCAAAAAATATTCAATAAGATGGAATCCAACATATTATCTGATGATGAGAATGATAATAACATGAGTGATGATGCAAAAAAAATGAAACTAGATGCTATTAGAAGTATTCAAAATAGTCAATATACTAGCTTGTTACGCATTTTTCAGAATACATATTTGTTCGGTGAACATGGTCCAACAGAATTGAAATTTAATTTTAAAATAGATGGTCATGCAGGGTATTACAAGTTAGTTTTTGAAAAGTCTAATGGGAAAGCCTATCTGGCAACTGAAGAATTGAATTATGTTATTAAAAAGTCTAGTGGAATGATTTATATAATAACCGGTGACAAGGATGGGAACATTTCGTATAAACTAAGTCCACAATTGCTAAAAAACAAAGAATTATTCGCGTCTATTGATGATTCAATTTATAGATTATGGGGGAAACATAGTTTCTTATCTATTTTCAATGAATTTCAAAATGAAAATAATAATAAATATATCGAAGACAATGTTTTAGCTAGTTTTTTGACTGTGATCAGTGATTTCCGACAAATATCATTTAAAACTGATGGTGCAAGTGGTATGAGCCAGTTTCCAAAGCTACTTCCCGATTTGTATCGTGAACTATCGATTATGATGGATCAGAAGAACGTATTATTAGAACAATAGCAGCTTTGGACAAGTATTTTGTTCCGTTATACAGCGATATTGTAGAATTGTCTTATAAGTCTATTCGTGTTGACGATAATATGATTAGATATGAATTATATGAGAAAAAAAGAATTAGCAACAAAATTGTTGAGATACCATTTGCGTTAGAGTCAAATGGTACTAAACGATTGTTAGACTTATTTCCACTATTTTTAAATGCGGTTAATGGCAATACAGTTATTATTGATGAAATTGATCAAGGAATTCATGACTTACTGATTGATAGAATAATTGATAACATAAAAGAAGATATAACTGGTCAATTAATATTTACAACTCACGATACACAGGTGATGAAGCAATTAGATGTGTCATCTTTGTATGTAATTCAAGTGGATTCAGAGGGAAACAAGCGTATTGTTAATATATCTAAAGCCTCTAAAGGGAAAATTGCAGCCAACAATAATATTCAAAAATTATATCTCGATGGTTACTTTGCAGGTATTCCTTATTCAGATGATGTTGATTTTTATGACATTCTTGAAGGTATTGGGGTGAACAATGATAAATAATGGAACTTGTGCCGTTGTGATTGTTCATGGTCAATCTGAATATGCGATGATTAATTCAATCAAATCTAAGTTAAGACTAAACATTCAAATTTTTGCAAGAAATAAGGGTAAATCTAGCATTCAAATTGATGGGTTACCGGCAATATTTGATAATAGTATTTTTAGAAGCCGTAAAGCATTGTTGAAAGAATACGCAACTATTGAATGTAATAAAAAGAAATTGATTGATTTTAAAATTTTTACAGTTATGGATGTAGATGATTGCAAGGACGGTTCTGTTAGGAACAATTATATTAATGGTAATATTAGTGGTTTAGGAGATAGTGATCTGAAAGAATACGTTCAACCCATATATTGCTTAGAAAACTTGTAGGATGTGTTAAGGGATATAGATTTTTCTTTTGTTGCTAAAACTAATAGGGAGAAAACCAGGTATATTAAGGTCTTTGGGGATATGAATGTTGATGTTGATACTTTGGAAGATTTGATAGCCAAATTAAGGAAATCTGATAAGACCAATTTGGATGTATTATTCCAATACCTATTAGATCATCGTGTTTTATTCTAGATTTGCGATTATTTTTGTTCAACAACAGTGTCAACATTCCCGCAAACTGGTATCATAAATACTAGTGAGTACGAGAGGAGAATAATCTGTATGTCACGTATTATGAAGAAAATTGGATTGATTTTGGCAACATTAGTTTTGGTCCTAAGTTCATTATCATTGATGAATGTTAAGACTGCCCAAGCCGCTGAAGCTGCTGGTGAAACTAAGATCGTTATCGGAACGACTAAGGATGTCTCAGCATTGCCATTGACAATTGCTAAGCAAGCCAATTTGTTCCAAACTAACAACATTAACGTTGAATTGAAGTCATATGATTCAACTGAGGAATTGAACAATGCTATTACTTCTGGTGAAGTTAACGTTGCGGTAACTGACTTGGTCAATTACGCATCTATCGCCAAAAAGGCTAACTGGAAGATTGGTAGCACAATGCCTGGTTACTATGGCCTAGCTGCTAACAAGAAGTACAAGAGTGTGAAGAAGCTTAAGGGTAAGACGATTGCTGTTAACAAGAATGACAGCAGCAAGTATTACTTGAAGCAACTCCTTAAGAAGAACAAGATGAAGCTTAAGGATGTTAAGGTAAAGAACGTTGACCCTGAAGCTACTCGTGTTAGTGATCTCAAAGATGGTTCAGTTGACGCAATCGTCGCCGCTGATCCATGGATCAGTAATGCTAAGGCTAATGGTGCTAAGATTCTTAACAAGCAAAACTTGAAGAAGGATAACGGCAACGTTTTGATCTTCTCGAAGGATTACTTATCTAAGAATGCTAGTTCAACATTGATCTTGATCGACACAGTTAACCAAGGTATCAAGACATTTAATAAGAACGGCTTCATGTGGACTTACAACACATTGGCTGACTTCGGTGCATCTGACAAGGCTCGTGGATACATGGGTAAGGAAGATGTATCTATGAAGAAGGTTCACAGAGTTAAGAAGTCTGACTTCAACAAGGCATTTAAGTATGCTAAGAGTCAGAAGTTGTACAAGGGTAAGGTTAGTGTTAAGAAGTATCAAGTTAAACTTAAAGGTGTTAAATAATTAGGGAGCATTCAAGTCGGTTGGCTTGGATGCTTTTTTTAATTGTTTGATAAGAATAAGGTCCGAATAATGAATGATTCCTTTTATAAGGATATTTTTTATAGAGCAATAATAGAAATATCCACTTTGAGTTTTGATGTCGATGAACAGTTGTTGGAATTGAAACAAAAGGATAGTGTTACTGTTTATGTAAAAGATCGACTGGGACAGACTCATTCATTTAAAATAATCAAGAAACTTAGAAACTTTAGATTTCAATATGAGATTAGAATTTATGATGAGCATCATCATATTAGAGTTACTTTTTTTACGTTACCTCGTAGATGTTTTAAAGATTATTCGGAATCGATATCCTTGGGTGTGTTTTTGAATAAGTCAGAAGTTATGAGTAATGCAGAATCTGTTATAGTTAGAAAGAAATTAAATAAAGAGAATATTTTTGATTGGTTAAAAAGGAGTTGATCAAATTGAATTTGAAAAAGTTTTTGGACGAAAACATTGTTGGAAATGACAAATATTTACATAATAAAATAAATTCAGATCAGTTTGATTTGTCTGTTCAAATAATCAAACTAGAGAAAATATTAAAATTGAATCAGAGAGAATCAGCAAAAATCTTGAATATTTCGTTTGATAGACTTTTGGAATTAGAGTCTGGGGATGCTAAAATACAAACCAAGTATTATGTTGAAGCTATAGATAGACTAGAAGATATTGCTCAGCAAAATTTTGAATTGTCTAATTAACAACTTAAGACTTACATAAGCCAGTCTATTTTTTAGCTCAAGTAGGGTATAATTAGACTAGAATATCTAAAAGGTGGTATTTTCAATGCTTGAAAATGTGAATGGTATTGTAAAAGTAAATCAAAATAGTCGTTATGTTGTTTTCTTATTCGATTCATATGAAATGGATCGCAAGATGCTTCAAGATAAGTTCGTTAAGGGTGAATCTACTTGGTACACAGATGCCAAGGGTACTGGTGATGACGGTAAGTCATTCTATCGTATCGCTCAAGACGGCGAATGGATTGAAGCTGAATACGTTGACTTCATTCAAATGGACAATTAATTAAGCGGACTCTTCGGAGTCTGCTTTTTTTGTAATTAAATGTTTAAAAAACGTTAGATTTCTTAAGATTTAATTGAAGAGAATGACAATACATAGTACTCTTGGTGGTAGACGTAGAACCAAGGGGGAGTAAGATTATGAATAAAAAGTGGGTCGCTTCTACTGCATTGGCTAGTGTTCTAGCTGCGGTAGGAATTTCTTCTAATTCGGCACATGTTCGTGCTGCTGTAACTAGTAACGACGACAATAACGATAATCAAGATCAAACTGACCAAGCATCCACTGGTAAAGATTCAACCGTTGCCAGCGTGATGGATAATGCTGGTGCACCAATTGATGAATCAACGGCTGATGCCATCGATTCTTCTAAGTCATCCAGCGTCATGTCTCGAAGTGCTGCCACCGCTTTGACTCAATCTACAAGTGTTGTTAGTTCCACGACTCAACAGACTTTTTTGAATGAAGCTGTGCCAATGGCACAAAAAGCTGCTTCGAAGTATCACTTGTTTACTTCGGTTATGTTAGCTCAATCTATCCTTGAGAGTGGCTGGGGTCAATCTGACTTAGCGACTCAAGCTCACAATTTGTTTGGGATGAAAGGTGACTACAATGGTGCCTATATCAATTATCCAACCAGAGAATGGAGTCAGGAACAAGGTTACTATGTGATCTATGCTAACTTCCGCCAATATCCAAGTTACTATGAATCATTCGCAGATAATGGAGATAAACTCCGTAATGGTGTATCATGGAATACCAGCTACTACAGTGGAGCATGGACAGAGAATGCCTCATCATATCGTGAGGCAACAGCTGCTCTGCAAGGTAAATACGCCACGAGTCCGATCTATGCCCAAACTTTGAATGGCATTATCGAACAATATAATTTGACTCAATATGATGGCAATGCCTCTACTGATAGCGGATCAAATAATAATTCAGGTGATAATACGAGCCAACAAGTCAAAGGTACTGTAACCAAGATCAATGATGTTGCTACAGTAACTAATCAAAAGAGTGCAATGCTCTACTTAAATGCTGACCCAGACAAATCTGCTAACCGTGCCCTTGGATATCAAACACCATGGGTAGTTACAGCCAAAGTCGTCACTGATGATGGTCAGACATATTATAAGGTTTCTTCAACGGAGTACGTTAAGGCCGAAGATGTGCAACTTAAGTCACAAGAAACCACTCCAACACAGCCGCCTGTGTCTATTTCTGATACAGCGATAGTTGTTAAGGGTACCGGTGCCAAGGTCTATAGTGCGGCCGATACTAGTTCTGTAACTAATCGAGTATTACCATATCAATCTTCATGGATCACAACTAAGTATGTTTTGGATAAGAACGGTAAGAAATTCTACTTCGTAGGAACTAATTCTTACTTATCTGAAGATGATGTAGATTTGAAGTCGCAACAGGGCGATGAAGAATACAAGCAGGACCAAATCGTTTCGTATCCAGATATTATTCACGTTACGGCCACTCCAAGTGCCAAGGTCTACAATGACAAGCACACGGCACTAGCTGTCAGCTTGCTCAATAATACCGATTGGAAGATCGATAAAAGATCGACTCATGCGGATGGTTCTGTCTGGTATCGTGTCGCATCCGGCCAATGGGTCAACGCTAACGATGTTCAGGTCAAAGGATCTAACTACATTAAGACCGTCGAAGGTTCAGTTAAGATCAACTATATTCCGGGTTACGGTGTCAATGTGTACAACAGTCCGGCTTCAAACAATCGCTTCACAGGAACGCGTTTGGCTGACGGTACAACATGGCAAGTTACTTCACAACAAATAGTTGACGGACAGACATGGTATAGAGTATCGTCTGGTTGGGTGAACGGCAAGTATTGCATTTTTACAGCAAATTAAGGGACGCGCAGGCGTCTTTTTTTATACCGTGAATTACTATACTAAATGACCGTTCACCCCAAAGGAGTAACCATTTGGCTGTAATTAAGATTATATTCAACGCTGATTATTTATTGAATAAAGTAATAAACCTTCTATCCAGTAAAGAAGATTTTACAGTCGACAATGACATTATTGCTTTGTTAGATGTCAGTAAGATTCCTAGGATGATCGACGGTAATACCATCGTGATTCACAACAAACTAGGCATCTTTTTTGTGAAGCGGACGACAAAACAATTAATGAATGAATTCCACAAGTTCAATCGATTCGGATTTTCTCTGTCAAAGGCGTTAACCAAGTATTTCAATTGGAAACAGAATATTCCAATGGTATTCGGCTACAGTTGTTACATGCCAATGACTGGAGGCAGTCGTAATTGTACGGATTGGATAGCACTACATTGGATTGATAGTGTGGATCAGTATACTAATATTGCTGAATTTGTTACCGATAAGGGTCTTGTGATTCAAATGAGATTTCCTCGTGGTAATTTGCGTCAGAGGGTTCATGATGTCTGCTATATGAGTAGTCATCAAGTGTCCGTTATAGACATGGTTGTCTCCAGAGCAAATATGAAAATGATACCGCCCAAATACATTGGAATGTTAGGACAGTATCAAATTTGCAATTGCTTGTTTCATGATGATATTCCACTCAGCTGGGATGTTACGAGTGATAGGTTGGAAGGATTAAGGAAGTATATACTGAACGAGTTAACCAGAGGAGAGATTGAACCAGATGCATTGACAGAAATGTATGAGCAAAAAATCTATCGTCTAAAGAAACTTTACTAGGTATAATTGCGGCTTGCCGATGGCAAGCCGTTTTTGTTTTGCACTCAAAACCAAAAGCCTAATATACCAGTACCTCTACACTTCAATCAGCAACTAACCAAAAATATTCAATTAGGTTATCTTAGTAATTGCCATAAGCGCTTATGAGTATTAGGAAATACAGGTTCGTTTTTTTGAATTTAGTAGAAGAGGGTTTCGCACATGCAGTCGATAATCAGCGTCTGATCCATGGAGTTTTGAAGCAAGTTCACGTCTATCCAACACGATTTGACTATGAAGATTATTTTCAGGAAGCAATCATCATCTATGCGCTGACGTATGAACAATATATGAATGAGCATAACGATGCAAGCAAGTTTAAGGCCTATATTTTTCAAAAATTACGTTGGAGAATAACAGATTTATTGCGACAGGAAATGAGATATTCAGAAGTTCACTCTTTAGATGAATTTGATTTCTCGACAATTAGTCAGAAAACTAACAAATTGCTAGAAAACCTGAATTTGGGGACTTTGACGGCAATTGAAAACCAAATATTTCAGGAACATTTCATTCACAATGAGAGCTTAGTAATATTAGCACGGCGTTATGGATGCAGTACACGTAACCTCAGGTACCATCGGAATAGGCTTTTGGTCAAATTACGTGCGAGTGTAACGCTGTGAAGGTTACTATCTGATTACAGATGTGTTACTTTCAATTAATTAATGAAAAAACTTGTTATAATTTAAGGGTTAAGAAAATTAACGGTGGGAAGGAATTATCTATTATGGTATCAAATAAAAAATTCATGATCAGTCTAGCCACTGCTGCTACGTTGGCTGGTGCTGGATATGTAACTGCACAAAACGTTGTTCCTAATGTGGGAATTCAAACAGTGCAAGCTTCAGCAATCAATGATTATATTGCAAATAATAATATTCAACCAGTTTCAATCCAATATGAACAAGGTACTTTTAACAATTGGTTCGGTTACGAAAATGGGGTCGGTAAGCCTGAAGGTGTTGTTGTTCACGAAACAGCTACTCCTGGTGCTACCGCTAGAAACGAAGTTACATACTTCAACCGTGAATGGTCGAATATGTACTCATACGTTCATGCCTTTGTTGATAACAACGAGATCATCAATATTCACAGTACTGATTATGGTGTCTGGGGTGCTGGTCCAACAGCTAATGCCAAGTATGTTCAAGTTGAGTTGTGTGAAGTAAGCTCAACTGATCAATTTGCTCGTTCGATCTCTAACGATGCTTACTACATTGCTAAGAAGTTGATTCAATACAACTTGCCATTTACACCTGGTACAACAGTGCTATCACATAATGATGTTTCACAACGTTATGGTGATACTAACCATACTGATCCAGTTGGTTACTTCGCAAGCTGGGGTTACAGCATGGACCAATTCTATGAATTGATCGGCAATTACTATAACAACTTGAAGGCTAACGGTTCTGTAACCAATGGTGGTGGTAATTCAACATCCCCTGACAACGGAAACGGTACAAATACCGAGAACACTATCAATGTTAACAATCCAAACGGTAGCTATGTTCCAATCGTTGCCTTCCAAGATGATGGTTCAGTTAAGACAGTCACAAATCGTGCCTTGATGAATAACACTCCTTGGTACACAGATAAGACTAGAGAATCAGATGGCGTTACATACCGTCGTGTTGCTACAAACGAATGGGTATCAACAGCTACGTTAAATAAGTTCAATAAATCTAGGACTCGCAGACTGCGGGTCCTTTTTTTAGTACTTTAATTCCTAATTAATAACTGCACGTTGTATAATTGTACTTAAATAGGAGACTGAATCAGTAGGAGAATGCGTCGATGAGAAAAAGACTTTTTGCAATATTGGGGATATTGTTTTTATTTATCGTACTATCAGGGTGTGGTAAGAAGGACAATGCTCAGGTCGTAGATACTACTAAGACTTGGTACATGTTCCAAGATCAGGGAGAGTCGGATGTTATTTCGATTAGGTTCCTGAAGAATAGTAAGGCTGAAGTTAAGGATATTATGTCGCTAGGGGATAGTGTCGGCATTAATCGGATGAACAATAACAATGCCAATCCATCTTATGAGCTGGATCGTAACGGTAAGACGATCGTTATTAATGCGAGCAATAAAGTTGTCTTCAAGCTGCTCAAGCCGTACAAGGAGAATGTCTATGGCCGGCATATGAAGGGTTACTATGTCCAATATCAAGGTCAGACTTACAAGTTCGGTTACATTACTAAGACTGACAAGAAGTCTAACGTTACTACTGATAATAAGTCCAAGTCGCAGTCGATCGCCTATAAGTCGATGCCAGATCATATTATTAATGTGAATGCTGGATCAACGCCGTTGAAGAATACAAATATGGCGGGTAATTTTAATTTTTCTACTATTATAGATTATCGTCGGACTGACGGTAATTTAACAGTCGATAATAATGGTACTTATCAGATGACCCTGACTGAACATGCGGCACAACCAGATACTGAGACAACTGATAGTAAGGTCGTTATGGCGACGACGATTGAATCTGGGCAAGTTCAGAGTATGTATGGCAAAGTTTATTTGGTGCCGAAGAATTTTTTGACTATCGAATATTACTTCCATGGCCAGAATCAAAATAACTTATTACCGAAGAGTGTCAATTTGAAAGTCAGTTCTAAGGCAACTGGCAATCAGATTGATCGGGCACGGACGAGAATTGAGATCAGTGATGGACAAATGTACTTGTTCTCATCTGACTTCACCGTTCGTAAACAAACCGCTCAAAAGGTCGCTAACGGTAATTACCTGACTAAGTCGGACAAGTCACAAGTTAGCCTGCGTGATGCAATTACTCAGACTTATCAAGTCTACAAGGATAACAAGACTAATCCGGTGAAGTCTAACGCTGATTTCATGCAATTAGCCGCAGCTATTTCGGATAATCATGACAAGAAGTTAGGTAATATAGCCGTCGACTTCGGCGGTAAATATGGTATTGATCAAGTCCCAACTGACTATCAAGGTGTTGATATTGATGGCAATAAGCAGCCATTGATGCAGTATTTGTTCCTTGTTACACCGGCAACCTATAAGGAGAATGGTCCGACGATCACTACTAATCAAGGCAAGTTCTTGATCTATGGAATGCTCAATAATCGATTATTCTTGCTTAAGCAACCGGATAAGGATTCTACTACTGTCACTTGGACTTTGGTCAACGGTGTTTCACTAAAGGTTCCAAAATTGAAATTTACATTAGATTGATTCTCTTAATTAATCGGGGGGATTCATTATGGAATATGTTCTATTGGCAATACTTGCCGGAGTAATCGAACTATTCTTGATTTTTCGTACACGTTATATGTTCAGTCGCCATCCAGTTCTAACGACGAGTGCCTTGTCGATGTTTTTGATATTGTTGCTAGCTCACATTCTTAGATGCAAGGGACCAACGATCATCAGATATTACGTCATTGTACTGTTTTCAGTTGATCTGGTGTTAATGATGATCCTCTTGGGATATATTTTTTATGTTTATTATTTCCTCAAAAAAGCCAAGTTTGAAGATGCTGACTATTTGTTGGTCTTAGGAACTAGTTTCATTACCAAGCGAGTACCGCCCGTGATGCAAGATCGGTTAGATACAACGATCTCTGTCTTTCATCGACTACACGATCGGCCAACGATCATTGTTAGTGGTGGGCACAGCTCACAATTACCGATAACAGAAGCTAGTCTGATGCGAGATTATTTGGTTGAACATGGTATTCCTGAAGAAAAGATAATTTTGGAGAACAAGTCGCTGAATACGATTCAGAATTTGGAATATTCTTCTATTCTGTTGAATAAGAATTGGCGAGCCAAGACCGTTCCCAGAGTTACGATCATAACGAGTGAATTTCATATTCCTAGAACATTACAGTATTTGAAAAATCTTGGAATATCAGTCAGTTACTTGCCTGCAAAAACAATGCCAATCTTTCGCTGGCCGGCGATGTTTCGTGAGTTTACAGCGATTGTTTGGTATTATAGATACACCGTTACATCGGTGATATTTATAATCGTAGTTTTGTTATTAAGTGCTATACAGTGAGGAGTGTCGCGTTATTTCATATGATAGTTTTGTAGCCAATAAACGGCTACGAAGATTCGTCCTGTTGATGGCAGTGATGGGACTGTTTTATTTGTTCCGCAGCATGATGAGTCTGTTTTTGCTGACATTTACATTTACATTTTTGTCAGTTCAACTTGTCCGTGCAGTTCAGAAGAAGTTTCCACGGGTTAAGCCAGTTTGGGTAATCGTGCCAGTTTATTTGTTAATAATTACTGGAATAGTTTTTGCAGTCGCTAACTATGTACCGCAGATCATTAGCCAGACGGCTAAGATGTTCACCTCATTGCAGAAGTTCTACCAGAGTGATGAGATGAAGTCGAATGTCTATTTGAGTGTTGTCTACGATTACTTACAACAGATAAATCTAGATGCGCAGATCAAGACGGCCATTACACAAGCAGTTAATTATCTGTCTAGTATTGGGGCGATGGGATTGAATATTTTCCTATCCTTCTTGTTGAGTTTTTTCTATACGACTCAAGTAGAGCAGATGAATGGCTTCGGTCGTCAATTTTTGACAAGTAAGTACGGATGGTTGTTCGATGACCTTCGTTATTATGGTCAGAAGTTCGTTAATACTTTTGGGGTTGTCATTGAAGCACAATTGATGATAGCCGTTGTTAATACATCTTTGACGACGATTACCTTGTTAGTAATGGGGATGCCAAGTGTTATCGCGTTAGCAGTGATGGTCTTCATTCTGTCGCTGATCCCCGTGGCTGGTGTTATAATTTCATTAATACCGCTGAGCTTTATTGCTTACTCAGTTGGTGGAATTAGATATGTAATTTATATTATAATTATGATAGTTGTTATTCATATGATTGAAACGTATTTCCTTAATCCACAATTTATGTCGAGCATGACACACTTACCGATCTTCTTCACGTTTGTTATTTTGATCGTATCAGAAGAACTCATCGGTACTTGGGGATTAATTATCGGTATTCCGATCTTTGTTTTCTTCCTAGATATTCTGGGGGTTCATTCGATTCGAAAAAATACTCCAAAAAAGAAAATAAAATTAAGAAAATTACGATAAAAAAGTATTGCAGTCATATATAATAGGGATAACTGAGTAGATGGGAGAATAGGTGTATGTCATTTTTTGATAGAAAAAAGAAGGACAATGATAATGATTACGCAGACAATTATCAAGACGAGTCTTTCAATCAACCACAAACGAATTTTGATTTAAACCAGAACCAAAATCAAAATCCTAATCAACAACCTCAACCAGATCAACAACCTCAACCAGATCAACAACAAGATCCATTTAACAATCAACAAAACTTCCAACAAATGATGGACCAACAATATCAGGATTACGGGACTGATCCCGCACAGCAACAACCACAACCTCAAGGTAATAATCCTGAGGTCAATGGTAATTACTACGAGGAGCAACCGGTTCCTGAAGCAAATGATGCTCAAGACTGGAAGTATACCGAGGATAATTTACAAGACACTTTGGCTCAAAGTGAGAACTTGAAGAGTCAACTACGTCATGAATTATTAGCTGATCGTGGTTACTGTAACCACGTATTGCGCAGTGTCGGCAGTGATCAGACTGAAGTCCGCGATAATGCTGCAGAACGTATTACTAAAATCAATACTTTGTTGAGAAAATGGTTCGATACTGATGAGATGGCTAACGAAATCTATCTCGATCCAAACCGCAACTACTTCATTTTTACTGATCAATTGGATGCTAATCCTGAAACTAGTGTAAGTAAGATGTGGCAACAGGTCACCGCAACTTTGGCTGATCACAACTTGATGGCCAATGCTATTTCCGTTGCTTATGATGATCAAGTTAATGAGACTTGGATGAACTATCAAAATGCCGGTTGGGTCGACCCTAATTCATACCTATTAAGTATGTACAATGACTTGCAAGGCCGCTCAATGAATATGGCAGCTACACCTGCTGAAATCCCATTTGAAGAATCATACCGAATCCAACATATCAGTGATAGAACTGATAAAATTTTGGATGCTAACGATAATTTGGTTATGGAAGTATCACGTACTTCTAATCAACAATTACAAGTTATCCGTCATTATAGTAATTCCAAGTTATTGAGTCGTGATATTTTTGATGTCAATGGAGTTATCTCCGCAACTCAATTCTACGATCACCATGATCCTAATAAGGTCGTTCGTGAAAACTTCTATCGTCAAGATGGAACCTTGGTCTTGATCAAGAGTTATACTAATGACGATCCATACATTCAATTATTCACACAAGGTAATGTTTTGATCAGTACCTTTGATACTGATGAAGACTTAATTGTTTGGTGGTTGAAGAACCAAGCACTTCGCCAAGTTGAAGCTACGATCTTTGTATCGATCGATTCTGTATATTATAAGAAGCTATTGTCATTGCGTGACAGCGGATTCGAAGTCATTCCTGTTATCATGACGCAAGATCAGAATGCTAAGGTCATTACTGACTTGTTGAGTGGTAAAGATCAAGTTACAGCTGTCTTTGCCGGAAGCGACAAGGTCAATGGATACTTGAACAAGAATTCGAAGATCAAGATGGACATTTCGACTTTAAGTGATGTTGAATCATATCAAGATGCTGCGCCAGTTGGAACTGTTTAAAATATATAATTGAAATAAAGTCAGTTTACATGAAACTGGCTTTTTTTTATTGGTGTTTTCGTGTAAAATGTAATGTTGTATAAGAAATGAAAAGAGGATTTTGAAATGGCAAAATTAGTTTTCATTCGTCACGGACAAAGTCAATGGAACTTATCTAACCAATTTACTGGTTGGGTTGATGTTGACCTTAGTGATGAAGGTGTAAAGCAAGCACAAAACGCTGGTAAGCTTCTTAAAGAAGAAGGCATCCTATTCGATCAAGCATATACTTCAGTATTGACACGTGCTATCAAGACATTGCACTACGCACTTGAAGGCTGTGACCAATTATGGATTCCTGAAACAAAGACATGGAGACTTAACGAACGTCACTATGGCGCACTTCAAGGATTAAACAAAGCTGAAACAGCTGAAAAATATGGTGATGAACAAGTTCATATCTGGAGACGTTCATACGATACATTGCCACCATTATTGAAAGCTACTGACGAAGGTTCAGCTGCTAAAGACCGTCGTTACGCTAACTTGGATCCAAAGATTATTCCTGGTGGTGAAAACCTTAAGGTTACTTTGGAACGTGTAATTCCATTCTGGGAAGATGAAATTGCTCCAAAACTTCTAGATGGCAAGAACGTAATCATCGCTGCACATGGTAACTCACTACGTGCCCTTACAAAATACATTGAAAACATTAGTGATGCTGACATCATGGATGTTGAAATGGCTACTGGTGAACCAGTTGTATATGACTTGGATGACAAGTTACAAGTTGTAAGTAAGAAGAAGCTTAATTAGTAACTCTTAGCGACTGTGTCGC
>NZ_BAMN01000027.1 GCF_000615905.1 Companilactobacillus nodensis DSM 19682 = JCM 14932 = NBRC 107160 | reverse complement strand
CTTATTCGATGCCTTTATATCAACGTTCATAACCGTTTGGTGCAAATCCCGTGCAAACGGTGTTCATTTATGTAAAGATGCGATAATTTTATAACATCGATATTAATTATGTTTTGTTTACCATTTACGTGTATTATAACACGTCGAATCACTTTTCTTCTATTGTATGTCTGATCAGATTATCATGAAGCCAGAAATAGAAGTGATCACTATGAAAAATAAAATTGAAGTTGAATATTCTGATGGAAGTAGCAAAGTCTTTACAAGCATTGGTTATAAGAGAAATGACTCTTCACATTTTGGAGCTACTCGTGAAATACTTGAATACAACGTTAAAATACCCACCGGCTCAATGGCACGTTGGTTGTACTTCTACATAATCAGCAGTGATGAAATTAATAGCGCTCAAATAGCAGCATTACCAAACGAGTATACTGGCCGATCAGCATTTGTTGATTTCTTTGATGGCAAGTATATCATTCATGCCAAAAAAGACTTCGAACTTGATGGAAAATACTTCTGTTACATCAGTGGCAATAACATCATATTTGTAAAGATGACAAAAAAATAGCCTGACGATTGCCAGACTAGGTTGTTTTAGTACCTGTCATAAACAGGATATAGCAATTTGTGATTGCTACACTCAAAATATATCATCTATCAATAAAGCTTTCAACAGCAAAAAAATAAGGCCCCCAACCGTATAAGCTGGAGGCCTTTTGCAATGATTTTCCTATTACTATGATATAGATTGTTTTGCTAATTAGATATAGCCATTTTGATATATTCAGATATTTAAATATCGTTACCGTTGAATCCTGATCCTTGAGCATACTTGGCTGGAATATACATATTTGTGGCAACCTTGTAGCATAATCCGACATTTGGAATATCAGTTAACTTATCGGCCGTCTTCCATGTTGATCCACCTTTAAATGTCTTATTTGAATCTGCCATGTAATGACCGTCAGAATCATACGCATTGATGCCGTAATTTGAGTTATAGTTCACTACTGCTATACCTTTAAAAGTTGTAGAAGCCTGTGGAACGTACGTATCAACGCCGATGTGATAGTAAGGCTGGCCATTTATGGCGATAATCTTATTCGATATCCAATCGCTACCAGAAATAACATCAGTTCCTGTATTGGCTGTGCCATCAAAATGATAGGTTGTGTACGCTTTGTAAGAATTGCCTTTTACTGATACTACGTTTGAAATTGTACTTTTAGGATCAACAACTGCTGGCAATTGTCCCGTGTAGAAATCATCATAGATCTGTGACACGTCGAAATTGCCATAACTGGCTTGGAAGTTGTACGTGCTTCCCCACTGCCACGCATGATTGTTTGAATACCAGTTCTTTCCACTTGCGTTGTACGGATAACTCGCAATCCAGCCGTTACCGTTAGCGATATCCATCTTAGTGCCTAGCCAGCTCGACATAGTATAGATATCTGATCGATAACCGAACTTCTTAATTTCATCCATGAATACCTGATTATTAGCGTTGTTAGTTGCTCGTGAAAGTCCATTTTGTTGTTGCGCTTCCACGTCAGTTACTAGGACGGCGCCTATTGGCAAGCCTGCGGACTTGGCCACTTTGCCAGCGTAATCTGCCTCCGCTATTGCTCCAGCTTGAGTTGTGTAACGTGCAAAATGGTAGCCGTTAATATACAGCCCTGCCGCTTGTGCGGTTGTAATGTTGTTAGATGCTGTGTAATCGGCGTAGTAAGTACCTTCTGAAATCTTTGTAACTACTGACTTCACACCGTAATTATTGCGCATATCAACAAAATTAGCTGTAGTCATATAGCCATTGTGGTTAGATACATCCACCATATCGGTATTAGCTGCATCAACTTTACCACCGAAAAAAAATAAGCCTGCTAGCAGCAGACTCATAATATAAATTAGTTTATTTTTCATTGGAAACCTCCGAATCAGGCTTCTTTGATGTGTCGTATATGATACCCAAAAGGCCACCAATAGATAATAGTGAGTTAACCACATCAGTGATCTGTTGTGCTAGTCCCTCCGGCATTGAAATTCCAAAAATTGATAATACTTGTTGAATTAGTACCAGCAAAATTGATACCAAAGAAGCCCACCAAATTGGTGAGTGCCAATCAATCGATAATTTGCTTTTAATCTTCTCCGTCTTCATTCTTTTCCCTCCTGTGTAAATGATTTTTATCAAACAAGAAATCAATCTCAATATCGTGTCTTTCAATATCAAGATGATTCTTACTTATCTTCTTCTCTAAATCAGAATGCGCCTTAGCAGAATTGTCACTCAAGTTTTGGATGGCACCACTTAAATCTTTCAACTGATCGCCAATTGGATTAAATAAAAACGTTTTAAATGCACCAACTAAGATTGAAATAATTGAAATTATTCCAAGCCATTCCGATATTGAAAATCCTAAAAACAAATGTGGTGGCATCAACATCCCTCCTTTCGTAATATTCGAATCAAACTATTTAGCTGGTTCTTCTTCGTCAGCAGCTGGTGTAGTAATCTCCAGCAATCGTTGACGTGCCTTAGCTTCGATTTCCTTACGTGTTAGATCATCTAACCCATCGCCTGTTAGTGAGACTTGAGACGTTAGATATTCGCTACCTTGGTTACCTTGAAATTGAATCATGATAGATGTGGTTTCGTTGTTATCTCCAAATTGATATGTGATTGATTGTAAATTTACTTTCATTATTCTTCATCCTCTTTTTCATCATTTTGTGTTGCTGATTCTAGCGCTTCATGCAATTGGAAATATACTTCAGCATCGTTGCCGGCCAATTCTGTATTAGCAGCGTAATCGTCAACTACTTTCAACATATCAGCTGTATGGCCAAGATACGTACCGCCCTCTATTTCTGCCTCCTGCTTGAGCAGCTTTGTATGCTCTGAATTCCATTCCTGCTTATTTTCATCAGGAATATAAAAGTTCCCATCTGGCAATTTTTTCAACGGATTATCTTCCGCAACTGGCTTGGAATTGTCTTCTGGTTCACCATATTGCTTCAACATTTCCATCTCGGCATCTCCCAAAGATTGAAGCGATACTTGAAGCAGCTTAATAAATTTTGATCGTGCTAATGACTGGGTACCCTTTAATTTAGCTGCTTTCAAAAATTCGATTGATGGTACTAAATATTGATTTTCTAATGTTATTTTCATATTTCCTCCAAATTAAAAAGCACCGGCTTTTGTCGATGCTCGTTTTTTAACTAAAATGTGTAATCATGCCAAGAAACCGCTGTTCCTCCTGATTTGTTAAATCCAGTTGCAAATGATAGAGTTTTGCCTTTAAAGAAATAAACTACTCTCTTAATATCTGATAGTGAAATAGCATTGTTACCCGATGATAACCAAAGTTCACCACTACCAAATGCAAGACCTGAACTAGCACTTGAATTCTTAATAGATGGCATATTCGATTCCTCACCGGTAACTGTTAACGTTGAGAACTTTAAAGGTGTTGATGCACCATAGATTTTAACGTTATTTGACGTATTGCTAAAAAAGATATGATCATTTACATTTAATTCATCTCTAAAAACAGCAGGATTTTGGAATCTAACATCATCGCTAAATAAGAAACCTGCATCAACACCAACTGTAGATGCTGCGCCACTGTCCATCCAACGAAGAACAGTGGTATATGAGGTTTCCGATGGCGAACGCTTACGTGACCATGACATATAATCGCTTAGATATTCCAGATCAAAATTAAGTCCCTGAACATTAGAGTGACCTACCCAAGTATTGGAATGAATACGTCCTACAAGTGAACCATAGTTATCCGGATTCGATACAAGTAACCCGTCTGAGGTTAATTGCATAGATATTTGCCCACCGTCATATGTAGCTAAACTGCTTTGGTTAATAACCATACCAGATAACTCGTTGTTGAGACCCACACGAATCATATTAGTAGCTAACTTATCAGCCGTGATAGACTTCGATGCAATACTTGAACCATTCAAATTAATTACATTTATAGTTTTGGCATCTAATGTTCCAGCAGTAATCTTATCAGCCGAAAGGTTTGTTATAGCAGCAGACGGAATAAATGCACTACCACTAAAAATTACGGAATCAGCATCTAGGAAGATTTTGTTTGAATGGATCAACGTTGATCCAGCTTCCACGTTAATCTGACTTAATAAGTTGTCTTTACGAACTAACAAACCGAAAGCGTCCGATAGCTGTGTTACCTGCGTTGATGAGCCACTACCAGTGTCTGCGGCGTTGGTTATTGACATACCTGTTACTAGACCCCAATCTATAAGACTAGCTTCAGCAGACTTGGTAATTGCTGGCATGGCTGAAACATAACCATTAGGTATTGTTAACTTCCCCGTATATTTAGCAGCTTTTATATTTTTATCAACTGTTATTGCTGGGAAAAATGAACTTTTTCCAGAACTATCAGTTAATTGTAGACCGAACTGAATATCTCCCTCTGTTAACGTCGTGTCTATCCAAATCTCAAAGTTAAATTCCTCATTAGCTGAAACTGCAAAAGAATTTTTAGATTCAACCACAGACGTATCCACAAACGTTAACACGGCCGTATGACCATTACCAGCGTTTATTTGATATGTGTCGTCCTTATTGGCACCTACAATCTTTCCGTGCCATCCACCAGTTTGACCATCATCAAACCATCGCTTTAGGACGTACTCTTTAACGATCCCAGCCGGATTATTGGCGCTCGTGATAGTCGTAGTAATTTGATTAGCCAGTTGAGTAATTTGCGATTGATCAGCCTTGTTTATAATCGTTCCTTGAATTTTATCAATAGTTTGAGAAATGCTAGAAACTGCCGTGACTGTTGCATTATCAGCTGGGTTCGGACACCAATCAGTTGCCAGACTACCTTTTTCCAGCTTTTCACTGTTAAATACCACCGTCTGTGAATCCGGCGCATTGTTTAATACCATATGTGCTCCCACAAAAGCCGCATTTTCCGGAGCTACCTCTGTAGTTTTTCGCATGCCAATATCTTTACCAGGAACATTAGTAGAATTTAAAATAAAATTTTTACCGCTGTCGAAAAACTGGAGTTCTGGGTAACAATCATATGTCGTACTTTTAACGATTACAGAATACGTATAACTTGCCCCCGGAGTGCACGGAATTGATGCATTTGTTCCATTGCTTGACAGGCTTCCGAGTTCCCACCCAGAACCGGACAAAGTATAGTCTTGTGCATTGCTTGTTCCCGTTAATAGATTGGTCCCAACAGCACTATCTTGAACTTGTGTTTGAACCGTTTCTAAGGTACTGCTTACTTCTGTTGCAGTCTGCTTCAACTGACTGATATCATTCTTATTAGTACTATTGTCAGTTGTAAGTGTATTAAACCCACTAGTCAATTCTTTAGATGACACTTGTAGAGTACTGATATCAGTAGTGTGCGTACCGAGAGTATTGGTAACGGTTGTAAATTGATCTCTAAACCCATTGGAGTCTGCCTTGAGGTCGTTGATACTGGTTGTCTGACTATCGACCGTATTCTTAATACTGGATATAGCACCATTAATACCATCGGCAGTTATTTTAATCTGATTGTTAGACCAATCTTGAGTAGCATATCCATTAAGATCCTTCTGCTCGATTTTCTTAGAGATATCAGTTTGCATACCATCCACAGTTTGTGAAATCTTGGATACAGCCGTGACTGTTGCATTGTCTGCCGGATTAGCACACCAATCAGTAGCTACCGAACCTTTTTCTAGCTTGTACCGATGAGTACTTAGCCAATCAGATAATTTGCCACGAACGTCACCTTCATCTGTAAAATTAATAGAGAATCTAATATACGCAGCATTAGAATGACTTAATGTTTGTGTTGATGAAGTTATACTTTGCCAACCAAGAAAGCTTTTATCACTATCATACATTGCCAAAGTATGATTAACGCTGCCTTTGAACACATAGTCTGGTGAACTTAACGTAAATACAGTTGCTCCATTAGTGGCTATATAATTATCTGAATGAAAATCATCGCTACTGAAGTTGATTCCACCATTCTTTCTAATAAGATACCCACTTTTTAAATCCGATTGGACGATTAAATTGGTTCCTACCGCACTGTTTTGAACCTGTGTCTGAACAGTTTCTAAGGTACTGCTGACTTCCGTGGCAGTTTGCTTAAGCTGACTAATATCGTTCTTATTAGTACCATTATCAGTCGTTAACGTATTGAAACCAGTAGTCAATTCTTTGGATGACGCTTGTAAGGTACCAATATCAGTAGTTTGCTTTCCCAGCGTATCATTAACAGTCGTAAATTGAGTTTTAAACCCACTGGAATCGGCCTGAAGGTCATGGATACTAGTCGTTTGACTATCAACCGTATTCTTAATACTGGACATAGTGCCGTTTATTCCATCAGCAGTTACCTTAAGCTGATTTTGTGTCCAATCCTTGGTGGAATATCCATTCAAATCAGTCTTAGTCAGCTTAACAGCTAGGCCACCCTCTAGCTCAGCAATGGTC
Organism: Companilactobacillus nodensis DSM 19682 = JCM 14932 = NBRC 107160; assembly: GCF_000615905.1. Lineage (GTDB taxonomy): Bacteria > Bacillota > Bacilli > Lactobacillales > Lactobacillaceae > Companilactobacillus > Companilactobacillus nodensis. The sequence continues at coordinate 16,943 of NZ_BAMN01000027.1, read as the reverse complement.
ATAGTCGATCCATCAGTTAACGTCTTATAGCTCTGATTAACTGCTCCAGCAATTTGCTTAGCATCTTTAGAATCAGCTTCAGCAGACAACGCTTGGGTTACTGCTTCACTAGCACTTGCTTGAGCACTCAGGGCATTAGCTGCGGCACTATCCGCTTTTTGCTTAACTGTACCAAACTCCGAAGCTGTTGATTCAGCTTTAGCAACTGCTGACACTGCACTAGACTGAGCCGAAACTGAATTATCTAGTGCTTGCTTAACTTTTTGGTTAGTGTCATCAAACTTAGCAGCTGTTACCTTAGCGTTAGAACTGGCTTCTTCAGCTTTGGCCACAGCGTCATCAGCCGACTTCTTAGCTGCATCGGCACCTTTAATAGCTTCGTCAACCTTATTCTTGATCTGCTCTCCGGTAGTGTCATCGACACGAATCAACCACTGGCCATCTTCATATTGCTTCATGACAATAGTTCCATCGGCCTGAGTTTGATACCAAAGGTCGCCCTCTTTTGGATGTTGTGGCTCATCCTCTGACCAATTAACGTTGACACCGCCGTTATTAACAGCGAAGCCAGCTGACGATTTAGCATCGTTAGCAGTTACCTGCGCTTGTTTGACTGATGAACTGATACCACTCAAACGCTCAGCTGTTGACATAACTAGCTTGTCACCGATTGTGATGGTTGAGTGGTTCTCATTCTTACGATTCCACTTGATGCCAGTAACGCGAGTTTGATATTTAATATCTAGATCATAACGAACTATGGTTACTGTCTCACCTAAATTTAAGAATCCGACATCGCCGACGGTTGCTTGAACTGAACTTGTGGGACTCCAACTTGTAACAAGTGTTGCCATGTCTCACGTAGGAGGTTAGCTGTGTCCTTCTCATTGTCAAATTCAACTATTCCAATTCTTGGCGCACCGTCTGAATAACCATAAAGTGCCGTAGCTTGTGGCCATTCAATATATTCTTGTCCTGCCGGTTTATCAGCTGGATCACCAGCAGATTTTGACCATGATTCGTTAGCAAAATTAATCTTACGACTGTAACCGCCAGTTAACTCGCCAGTATCTTCATTGGTCTCCTCAACACCGGCACCTCTACCAACTAAAGCAGTATAAACATCTGTGTCATTAGTCTGCTTCTCAACCGTTAGAGCATTGCTACCATACACAAAACGACGGCCATTATTGCCACCTTGCTGATAATAGAGGTTGACGTATCGGCGTGTGATTTTGTTACCTTCGATGTTTACAAATGGAACAACATCGACCTGCCACGTTTCTAGAATCTTGCTGAAACAATCTAAATATGGCAGATAGTAGAAGTCAGCATCGTGATATTCGTTATTTAACCGATCATCAACATAATCAATGTTCCAACGAGTATTATCTAAAATTAAATGAAGCGCCTGAACACTTGTAATGTTGTTCGGACGCTTTTCTTTAATATATCCATATCCCTTTAAGTCATCATAAAATGCACCGGTACCGTTAAATACGATTTCTTTATTTTGAACTTGAGCGATGGTTTTACGATATAGCCAGAAATTATGTTCACTGTTCCGATCTGAGATGGCAAAATATCGAACGTTATCCAGATCTTTGGTATATCTTTCATCCAATACCAATGAACCAGAAACGGCGTCAGCCTTGTGACTTTGAATATCTTGAAACAGCTCTAGGATATCTTCTGAGGGCGGATTATCAATAATATTTTCGTTCTTATCAAGTAAGTAAAATTTCAACCGCATCACCTCATTTCTTTATATTTGATTACTAATTTCCCAGTTGGAATTGTTGAGCCACTTCCTGTAGCTTTGAAATTCTCGAAGTCTGAATCGAACGCTAACCACTCTAACTTATTGACCCCATTAAGAGTTATAACCTGTGTACGTGGCAAAATATGAATCGTATCGCCACTATTGATTGTTCCTGACACTGCTAGCCGTTGACCTGAATTATTAGTTATTTTCAAGCTCGAAGTCGATGCTGCAGGCGTGAACGCCATTTCTGTTATCAGATAATTACCAGCCGGGAAACTAAATTTTCCATCTGAACTCGTAATAACCTTTTCAGCTGAATATTTTTTTGGATCACTGGCCGTAATTGTGAATGAGCCTACTCCTGACAGCTTCCCGGCTGGCACCTCACTAGTTGCCGTCACAGTTCCGATATAGTGCCAGTCTTTTTGATCATTGAAGCTGAACTCGAATTCCTTAGCAGCTAAAATTGCCGCAAGTTTATCTTGCATTTCAATCATTTCAGCAGCGTTCGAAGTGGTTAATTGATACGTCACTACGATCGGTCTGATAGGTAAATTTGAATCAACGTACCTTTCCCCGTCCATTCCATCTAACGATTGTGCTGTTAGCTTGTAACCCAACGCTCCACGGCCTGTGACCGTTAACGTCCTATAACCTGAAATTGTGTTTTCAATCGGGTTTTGCCCGATTAAAAGCGCCTCTGAACTAATATCTGAATCGATAGAAGTATCAGGGACGCTGTCCTTGAATTTATAAATTTTAATCACCTTCATTTCAAATTTTAATAGCCTAAATCTAGTTCGATATTCTGTTCTTGTTGACTAGTAATATCGCTAACGAACGCTCTGAATGAACGTCCTGCAACATTGAAATTAAGCACCGCTGGTTGTTTTTGCGAACTATTATCATGAATTGACGCAACCATGTCAACCGTCGAATTAGCTTGCAACCCAACCTGTGCAGATACCTGATCAGCTAAATTAATGTGACTAGCATTATCAGTTAATGAACTAACCACGTTACCCATCGCATCGGCAGCATTACCACTATAATCTGTAATACCTTCCGCAATACCTAACGATAGATATTTACCAACTTCATCCCTCATTAATCTTGAAGGTGAATGAATCTTTGCTACTCGTCTAGCCTCGTTATTAACTCGAATCACAAGATTACGCATAGCAATTACTGCGTTATTAGAATTGGCATTGATACCATTAGCGACACCATTCGACATGTTTTGACCAACTGGACGGAATGAAACTGAATTGGCTCCACTTTGAGTATATTGTGCTAGTCCCTTACCGGCTGATCTAGCGGAATTGTTACCACTCTTTACACCAGAGTTATAAGACTCACCGTTATTCTTACCAGCGGCCTTATGAGCGCTCTTCTGAGATTTCTCACCGTCAGCGGAAGCCTTAGCGACTTCTTTACCAGTCGACTTAGCTTGTTGTTTTTTCTTCTTTAATTCTTTGCTATAAGCGTCACCGTTATCTTTACCGGATTTACCATGCTTCTTTGTGTCTTTAGCACCACTTGATGATTGATCAGCTAAATATTTACCAGCATCTTTAAACTTCCCAGCTTTCAGTGCTTTAATAAAAGATTGCTGACCCTTATCACCTTTCTTAAACATAGAATCAGGCAAGGAATTCAAACCTTGAACAGTATTATCATTCATGACCTTTGATGCTTCTTTAGCCGTAAACTTACCATCTTGCAAAGCTTGAACAAGCCCGTCGACGCCTTGCGTACCACCACGTTGTAATAATGTGGCAAACGCCTGCATCTGTTGACCGGTATTATTATTCATCTGAACAAATGACAAATACATCTGCTGTAACTGAACAGGTGTAATATCGGTCATCTTTTGAAGTCCAGCATTCCAAGTATCGAAGTTCAACTTAGATCCGTTGGCAATTGACATGTTCATCTGAGTTCCGAAATTTCCTTGTTCCACTAACAGATCTTTGTTGTGCTTTTGAGTAGCTGCAAGATCTTGTTGATACTGTGCCTTGGTTGTTGCATCTTTAGCGGTGGCAATCTTATTGTGCAAGTCTGTTATCTTCTGTTCGCCAGCCGTTATAGCTTGCTGACGTGCTTGATAGTTAGCTTGTACAGTGGTAATCGTTGCTTGTTGCTCAGTGGCACTAAGCTTCTTACCGTTAGCAACTTTCGAAAGTTGAGCTTGAACATAGATTTGATTCTGTTCTAGTAGTTTCTCTTTGATCTTCTCGTTTTGCTTAGTAAGAATCTTAGCCTGATCTTCGGTCATTGCTGTACCGTCAGTGAATCGACGCTGTTGCAATTGTCTATCTAAGTCAGCTGAAATATTAATAAGATTTTGACCATTCTTTTGCGTTGCAGTTGCTAATTTAGAATTAGCAGCATTAACGGCAGCCAGTCTCTTATCACCAGTCAACTTCTCGGCAGCAGTCATAGACTTCTGATATTTCTGTGAAGCTTTCTCAGTAGTCTTTTGATAAGTGTCAAGTGTCTTGTTGACGTCGGATAAGAATTTTTTCGTCTTATCAGATACGCCATCAGTATCAATTACCTTGCTGAAATCAGCTTTTGAAGCCTCTACATCAGTCTTCATCTTTTTGGCAGAATTAGATACATCTTTCATCGAAGCGGCAGCTACTTGAGCAGCTCCCTTAGTGTCAGACTTAGTCTTATCCGTGGATTTTCCGAATTGGCTCATCGTTTCCGATCCAACCTTCCAAGCATCTTTGAAAGCTGAACCCATGTCACCAATAGACTGAGTGGTACCCTTCATGCTTTAGTAGCCTTATTCATTGATTCTGAACCATCGGACCCGCCACGTTTCCACTTCTCAAATAGTGCCTTAACACCATAATATGCAGCTTGAGATGCTTGAACGATGGCAGCAAGTGCATCGACTACGACACGTAATGCAGTAGCTAAGCCAATTGCAGCGATAGCAAGAGCAGATATAACACCAACGCCGGCAATCTTAAATATTTTCTTCAACGAATCGGATACTGGATCTAGTGTTTTCTTGATAGCGTCAATAGGCTTCTGAACTGATGCTAGAATTCCTTTAATCCCTGATATAGCTTTATCAACCACGCCGTGAATATTCATAAAATTAGAATTCCACGCAGCATAGATTGCGACAGCAACTGCGGCAACTGCTAATGCTGGTGGCATAACAGCAGCTAACGAACTAGCTAAAGCCGTGGCAGCACTACCAGACATCCCCATAGCCGATAGCATAGGTGTTAAACCTGATGTAACGGTATTTTCGAACTTACCTGATAAACTACCTGCTTTATTGCCTAAAGCTGTAAACGTTTTACCTAAATCCTTAGCGGCTTGCTTAGGATTCTTCAAACTATTAACGATAGAAGTACCGGTATTCTTAAAACTGTTACCGATTTTCTTCAAACCATTCTCATATCTTGAATAGTCATCAGACCCCATTGCCTTACCGAAGTTAAATACAGATTTAGTTGTACCTGTAACTGGTTTTGCAAGTGTCGTAAAGGCTTTACCAATCTTGCTTAGACCTGTCTCATACCTTGAATAATCGTCTGAACCCATAGCCTTACCAAAGTTGAGTGTTTCTTGTGTTACACGTTTGATAGCTGATAGCGGTGTTCCAAATGCTAGTTTCATTACATTACCAGCATTTTTAGCAACACCCATTGTCATAGTTGTACCGTTTCTGACTAGAGTTAGATCAGCTTTCATTGTCTCCAATGCAGCTATTGTCTTAGCTCCACCGACACCGATACCCTTAAACGTTTCAATTCCAACAAATACAGGCATTAATAACTTCAATGCTCCAGTTACCTGCTGAATTGATGGCAAGAATTTAGCAAAGCTCTTTGCTACTTCAATAATATGTTTAGTTTCTTTTCTAATTTCATCCTGATTATCAGTTAAATAGTCAGTTAACTTACCAACCGCATCAGAAGCTGAGTCAACTCCAGCTTTCAGAACGCCACTAAACGTTTGCTCAAATGCGATTGATAGTGATTCTAATGAGCCACCAAACTGCTCGACAGAACTAGCTAGATCATCTTGCATAGTCTTAGCCATTGCCTTAGCTGAGCCATCTGAATTCTTTAACGAGTTAGTCAGCTTCTCTAACTTACCATTTTGAGCATCTAGCATGACATTCATAGCACGGCCACCTTGAACACCAAACATAGTTGCTAATTGAAATTGCTTAGCTTTTGGTGGGAAAGTCCCCAATGATTTCTTTAGTTCTTCAACAATTTGATGTAACGGTTTCATCTTTCCTGATGAATCATAAGCACTAAAACCGATTTGGTCCATCAACTCTTTAGCTTCATCAGATGGCTTTTGCAAGTGTGTAAGAGCCATACCTAGGTTAGATCCAGCCATGCTACCTTTTATTCCGGCGTCGCTAAGCACCCCAATTGCGGCAGAAGTTTCCTCCAATGATTGACCAGCAGCATGAGCTTGCGGTGCAACCATCTTCAAAGCTTCACCCATGTCACTAGCTTCGGCATTGGTATCTGCTGCAGCACGAGCGAACACATCGGCAACGTGACCAGCTGAACCAGCAGACAAACCGAAACCATTCAAAGCAACGGCAGCATTTTCGGCAGCATCTCCGACATTACCACCAGATACGGCAGCTAGGTCCAAAACTCCAGGCATCGCTTCCATTATCTGTTTGGGCTTCATACCGGCACTGGCCAGGTTCTCCATACCTTGGGCAGCTTCTTTAGCACTAAAAGCTGTATCAGCGCCCAACTTGATAGCCTGCTTATTCATCTTGACCATTTCACCGCTTGTGGCTCCTGAAATAGCTTTAACACGGCTCATACCATGGTCGTAATCCATACCGGTTTTAATCGCGGCAGCACCTAGTGCAACAACTGCAGTAGCTCCAACTTTAACCGACTTACTTACCAATTTTGATGAATTAGCAACTGCTTCGGCAGGACTTTGACTGTTTTTCATAGCAGTTTGGAAGTTCTCATAGGACTTCTGTGCCGATTTAAACGCATTGACGAATTGACCCACATCAGCTTTTAACTGAGCAGTAGTTGTATAATTATCCATTAATTTTTAACCTCCTTTCCTCGAAGTCTTTGTAATCGTTTAGCTATAGCCACAAGATCTTTATCCATCTCGGATTCTTTCTTCTTGTGCGGTTCGCCATGTAACATCAATTGCAAAGTTTTCTCGTAATCAAAGAAGTCTTTAAATTCTGGAAATACATATTTGTTGTCTTCGCCAACAGCTGCAGCTATTCGATTCAAGTAAGCTTGCAAGTAGATATTTTGAAGCTGATCGGTTAGCTTACGAGTGGCAGCTTCTCGTCGAATACCAAATTCAACTATGGTCATTCGCTCAATAGTCAACATGTCGTTGATACCAAACTGTGACATGGCCTCAATTATCAGTTTTCGATAGGTTTGAGCAGACGACTCTACTCTTGAGTTGTCTTCTTGTTCACTTCGTCCAGATTCTTCTTGAATGTTGTCACTCGCTTCTTGGTCATAGGTTGCGTTAATAAGTTTTTTGCTAATTCATCACAGATTTTGTCAATTTCTTTTGGATCAGTTTCTGAGTAGAATTCATCAAAATCTTTATCAGTGAACACAAATTGTGTGGCTGTGGCAGCTGCTAAAACATCGTCTAGCATTACCAAATCGTGATTTTTGAGCTTGTCATAGGCGTTTTCCAAGCCAACGCCATATTTTGCAACTTCGTTACCTGTAAAATAGCGGTTATCCATCTCACGAATGAATCTGATACCGAAATATAATTGAACCTTTTGACCGTGTAATGTAATTTCCATAATTTAATTTCCTCCTAAAGAAAAAAGGCACGATTTTTTAACCGTGCCCAATTGTTGTATTTGATATTCTATTAAACTTCTGGTGCTGGATCTGTAACAATTGTTGTATCAGCAAAGGCATATTGCACTTCTTGTTGTTGTTCATCAGTTAAGGTAGCAAAACCATCGACAGGTTTCTGATCGATATTTGCTTCGGTCTTTAACTCGTCCAACTTTCCAATTTCAGATGGAACTTCCCAAGATTGAAGATATCCTTGAGCATACTTAGCTGGATACTTCCCTTTGTTTTCCCCTTCTTCTGTCACTTTACCTTTCAAATCGATGTCCCAGAATTCCAGCTTTTTAGAATTTAGAACAGCATCTTTAAGTGTCAAGTTGACATCATCTCTTGATGAAATGGCGTTAATTTCAAGCGTAACAGTTGGTTCTGCAGCACTATTAATTGTTCCATCCTTTGTTGATGTTGAATCTGATTTAGCTTCGATCTTCCAATCGTGTTTAGTTTGAAGTGCTAGCTTGGAAGCACCTTTCTTCATTCGATCCTCAAACACACGAATCATTAGAATTCTGTCTTTACCATTTACTGGTGAAGCTTCTTTAGCTGCTACTGCTTCAGTCATATTTAATTACCTCTCTCGTCTTGTAGATAAGAAAAGTCCACGGTTAATATGCCGTGGACTAAACTTTCTGTTTTATTTGAATTTTCTTCTTGAATTACTGTATTCACATTCTCAAATTGATGAATATTGTTATCTGTTTGTGGTAGCGATAACCTGACTTTTCTCATCAAATCGGTCATCAATCGACGTTTTTTCTTTAATCCATATATATGAACAGTTAGCTGACTACTTCCAGCAGTTATATACGGGTCTTTGGTACGTTTGGGCTGGTCAAACTGTTCACCAACATAGATGAATGGATAAGGTGCCACCTCCGGCAAACTATTGTATGTTTCCTTGGTTAGCCCATAACATAATTTGAAAGTATCGTCGTAAATCGATTGCAAAATATCTTTCTTCATTTAGGCTTCACCAGCTCACTCATCCCCTTTACGAACTTGTCACGCTGCTCGTAGTATGCAGGCCGAATGTGAGGTGTACCCGGCTGATAACGTGTCCCATATTCTTGATACGGATCGTAATCAGCATCGCCGGAAACTTGCCCAACAACCTCAGCACCTTCGCCCTTGATATCTTGATGAATTTCACGTTTTAGATGTCCAGTGTCAACTGGTGCCTTACGCTCAGCGTTCTCCTGCATCTCGGCTGTATTAGTTCTGACAACCTTTAACGTGTCATCAACCGTTATCAATCCTTGCTTTAGATAATCCTCTAGTGACTTGCTATAGGTCATATCAAGCTTGACTCCCATTTGAATCACCTCGCATATAAATAATTTGTCTGTTCCCAACTACGGTTTGATTGACAAAAAAATAGCTATGATCCTTCCATTTGAGTAAATCATAGCTATCTTTATATCTATTTTTGAGATGGATAATAATTTGATCAGTCTTTTGACTGCCCATTATTTCATCCCGATTTTCTTTAACTGGTGTTGTGACCTTGGCCATTCGATCAGTATCTACCTCGCCGCCATCAACCTCTTCACCTTCGTCAAAATCATAATGAGATTTTACTTTCTTAACGAATGTGACTTTATCAGCGAATCTCATAAGAATCTGACCTTGCCTTTACCGGTCGTAGAGTGTTTAACATTCCATCGGTCGATATCGTCTAAAAATGGTGCTAGTCGTCGACTTGCCACGTTGCTGATACTTCATTCTCACCGCTGGAAGTCTTGCCCTCGTCGCTGATTCTATTGAATCGTGATATTGAGGCATCAACTACGATATAACTCAATTCGTCCGGTACTTTGTCAGCATCGATCAAGTTGAGCAGTCTAGCCTTGATCAGTTCGATCACAGCTTTTAACGTCGTGTCTGAATCCTCAAAGCCAGCAATATCCTTAATTCGTTGCAAAACATCGTCGTTATCCATTAACATCACCTAATTTCTCTGAAATCTTGGCAAGCAATTGGTCTTTGGTATCAGCAGATGAATACTCAATGTCGTTAGCGTCCATGAATGCAGTTATTTCAGCCTTAGTATTGTCTGCTGTGGGTCTTGTCAAACCCGCTTGTGTATCGGGTACTAGGCTTTTGGGTCTACTTCGGCTGTTGCAGAATCTGCAACTGTTGCAACAACAACTTTTGTATCGTCGTATAGATATGCTGCATAGTGCTCATCAGTTGTAATAATTGTCATCTTCTTAATGATGTCACGTTGTGTTTCGACTTGTACACCACGCTTTGTGATTAGCTTTAGTGCTGGTGATTTCGGATTGACCTTGATAAAGATTGCTTCGTTAGCTGCTAACTTACGTGAACGAACAATTTGAACGCCTAGCACATCGTAGTAGGTTCCATTAACTAATTGATCGGCACCGGCTTCTGAACCAGCTTTCTTTTCAATCGAATCGGCACGAAGCTTTGCGGCCGTCACTGGATTAAAAATTGCAACTACTACTGAACTGTCTTCATCGTTAAATAGATCTGTTGCAGCTTGTACGCCTTCAACGGTTGGAGCAATTGAAACTGTTTGAGTTCCTGTTTTAGCAGCAGCAAGCATATCGTTATCAATTTTGTTGGCAATCGCTAGTGCTAATTGTTTAGTTGATTCTCCCGCTGGATCACCGAAACCACTCAATACAGCTTCGTCAGTAAATTCTGTACCTTTGCCAGCTTTCTTAACTGTTACTGATTTACTCTTTGTTCCAAGTTTATCTAATGGAATTGGTTCACCTTCTGCAACATCTTCAGCATCACCGATGTATGTGTATGAAGGCATCTTCAAAGTGTCACCCGGTTGGCCTTTCAAGGTTGTATCTACTGTTGCTAAAGCTGTGAAACGTAGTGCACTAGTCAACTCATAAGAAATAATTGGAGCTAAAACTTCTGGATTAACCAAATCTGCTAATTTTGATGGTGCTGTATTTTCTGCCATTATTTTAATAGCCTCCTGTTAATTTAGTAAATTGTGTTGGATCATCTTTCATCAATTTAGCTTTGTCGAAATATGACATAGAGTTAAATTCATCTTGTGTTACTTGTTTAGCCACGGCACCGCTAACTTTTGGTGTCTTACCGGCCATGAACTCACTTCGTGTTGATTCTTGAATTGAGTTAGCAAAGTCAATCAGTGATTTAGCATTTGAATAAGTTGTTTCATCATCAGTTGACACAACCATATTCAATACATCCGAATTGACGTTTAAACCGGCTTCCTTAAAGACTGAATCAGTTTGAGACTTGGCTTCTGACAACTTTAACTTGTCTTCAAGCTCTTGAATCTTGCTATCTTTAGCAACTTGTTCTTGCTTGGCCTTGTCATCTTGAGATAGTTTCTTAACGTCCTTCTTGCCAGACTTCAAGTCTTCAATAGTCTTGAGTGCATCAGCTAATTTCTGCTCTGTATCAGACTTTTCAGCGGTCATCTTACCGATTCGACCTTTTAACTTTTCTACCACTTTATCTGAATCAACAGATTTATCCTCTGACTCTTGACCGTCGACATCCGCGGAGTTATCGACATTTTGATCAGTAGATTTTTTTGTTTCATCTTCGGTAGCTTGGTTCTTTTCTTCGTTGTCCATGTTGTTACCTCCACTCGCATTTAAAGACTTGGGAGTCTACTCAAGTTATTCTTTTAAGCCTGTAATCAGGGAAAAAGGCATAAAAAATAGCCATTAGATAGTTTCTAATGACTAATAAACAATATTTGTATTTTTCTGTTCTACTTTTTTATCAGATTTAATAGATGTCTTTACAATCTCAAGTAACTCTAATGCGGCAGCCTTTGTAAGAGTTCCATTTTTAAATCCTTTATATTCAAGAATTGGAAACTCATCATCGAACTTATCTTCATATAATTTCATAGCTTCTTTATATATTGCACGTGCATCATCATCAATATGAATCATAATAATCTCCTAACTATTACTAATGGTATCAAGTAATTCGTAATATTTTTTAGCAGCATTAGGCATGTACTTTTCCATTATTTTTAGTTTTTCTGGATCTTTAGCAAGTGATTCAGTCATTTCGGCAACAAACTCTGTACTTGTGGTTTCATAGTTTGACCAATACTTTTTCCCACCATGACCATATCCCAGTGGTGCTACATCAAAATTGCCTGTTGATTCCAGCATATCCGACAAAGTACAATACTTTGATTCATCTTTTCCGGATTTAATATCAGTTTTTATATTATCAATAAAGCTTTTTTCAGCTTTTGATCGCTTATTTAGCAAATCCATACGATTTAATCTATATTCCTTTGCTAAATCGGGTTTTCTAGGTCTTCTACCCAAGCTTGCAACATCTGGTATGTCTCCATAAACAGCCTTATCTAAATCACCATGAATTACTTCTGTTAAATCATATTTACCTGCTGATGATAGATATTGAGTTTTTTCTTCAACTTTCATCATAGAAGCGGCAACTTTCCTTTTAACAATTCTTCCTGTTTTTACCCTGTCTGAACCCATCACTCTTTCAACGAAAAATGATCCATGGCATGCCCTAACTCATGAAAGACAGTTTCTAGTGGTTCTTTATAACTATTTCCGGTAAAAGCTTCATCAGTTAGATTAACTATATTAAAACCAAACGAATTACCTACACTAGAACTTGAGCTTCTGTAAAATTTATATTTATCAGCATATCTGTTTATGGCTCTTCTTAGCCTTGGATCGAATTCTGGTGAATTAATTGTTTTAGTGAAGTTATTATAAAATTCATCTCCAAAAACGTGTTTCATATTACTATTCTCAAACTTATTGGAAATATTGTCCTCGCTTGAATCAGATTTAATAGCCTTTTCTAGTTCTTTATCCTTTGGACCCATTGAAGCAGCCTTAGAACACCGACAATTGGCATGAATAGGAATATTAGGTACCTTTGATAATAGATAAATGCCATCGTGGTATGCAGCAATGTCAGCACACTGACCACAAGCATCAATTGAAGCTATCCAAACACAATACTCATAACCTGAGGCTTTAAAGCTCTCCATCTGAGCCACGTCTTCAACTCTGGCAGTCTCTGTTATGGCTATTCGCTTGGCAACGTACGAACGGTTCTTGATAGTTTTATCAATCAACGGATATAACACTTGCTTTAACTGATTAGGGTTAGTCCCCTGAATCATAGCTCTTGAAATTATTCCATCAAGTCGGCCTTTCAATTCGTCATGAGCTACCCAAATTCGATCAGAAAATTTAGCACCATTAGTTGACGCATTAACAACCTGATCGACTTTCTTAGATATATTATCAAGCTTCTGATCGCCTAAAATACCAGCTTGCCGCTTAACCTCATTTCTGAATGATGTAGTGAGGTGCATGTTCACATCTCGATATATACCGTCATCCATTTCAGTCAACGCCAAACCAGTTTGAGCCTTCAACATCTCCAATCGATTGATTTTCATTGTTGAATTATAAAGTTGCAACTTGTCATTGGCTTCCTTGCTGAAATCTTTGTCAGCAACCATCTTAGCAGCTGTAGAATTGAATCCTTGAACATCGAACTTGGCAACCTTTTTTCTAGCATCGGCCATTGTCAATTTGTTATCAGCTGCATAATTCACATAGAAATTACTTATCTGTTTATCAATGTCCGTGATTGCCTTTCGATAATGTGATTCAAGCTTCTTAGATAATTCCTCATCACTCAATTGACGCCGTTCTAGCCACTTCTTCTCTCGCTCCATCCAATAATTATCAGCCATGACTAATTATCTTCTTTCGACTTATCATCGCTAGAATCGCCATTATTTGAGTTTTGAGAGCTACCAAAATTGTAATTAACTGTGTCTTTATTAACTGGCTCGGCATCCCTCTTCTGATCCTCACTAATTTGATCAATTTCCGATTTAGGATCATCAACAATAGACAAGGTTGAAAGCTGTGTCTCTTGAGATGTGATGCCTGATAATGTAGCGGCAGTTTGAGCTTCCTCAACTAAATTGGATGGCAAGTTACGTGTAAATTTAAACTTCACATTCTGCCATTCCTCAGCTTTATTTGACGGAATAACATTGCCAGTACTGAATACAATCTCAAATAGCTTACGAAGTGATTTAGTAACTTACGTTCTTTGTTGCTTGCTAAATTGCGCATTGAAAGTAACTTGTATTGTAAACTGACGCCACTAGCAGCATTTCCAAATGTATCGTCTGAAATGTTGGCCACCATAGAAATTTGAAAGATAAGGTTATTCAATCTATTGATAAGATTTTCTTGTTCTCCATCAGCGTTAGGCTTCTCCATGAACTCAACTACGACATCTTGACCGTCCTGACTAGCGAGATTGATAATGTGATTATCTTTAATCTGCTTGAGTGTATCTTCATCAACTTCGCTGCCTAGAATTTTCATATACGCATCGGCGAAGTATTCAACGTCGTTGGCTTTCTGTGATAGAGCGTTATTGACGCCATTGACCAACGTTTCGATATTCTCGAATGTCCCTTGTCGTTCTTCGTTTTCGAAGAATTCAATAGCAGGAATATTCTTGTATACATTAGCTGTCTTGTTGCCTAATTCAATATCATATAAACCATCAGTCAAACAAACTTGGCCACTCAAATTATTATCTGAATCATAGCTATACATCACGAATCCTTTAGCTTTCTTGGCCACTGTATCATCATAGATAATGAACGAGTGTATAGGATCAACGACAGTAACACAAGTTTTCTTGTCTTCGTTCTGGTAGATGTAAAAATAACTTCTTCCGTAAATGCTGACTTGTTTTGATGCTTCAAATATCAAATCAAGTAATGAATTATAGTTAACGAAATCTTGTAGTGAAGTATTTAAATCTTCATCATCAAGGGTGATTTTTGGCGGAATCCCATCAAAAAAACCGTTGAAAGTATCAACTATGTATTTAGGATAGTTGACCACTAAGCAGTTATCAGGTTTATCAATATCTGACTTCTTTTGTTTATCCAAAATTGGATGATGTCCTTTGTAAAATTGACGTGCCACTTTATATCTGTTTTCGGTGTAAGTTTGATTCTGCTTAACCATTTCTTTGATATCGTCAGCAGTCAAATCATCTTCTTGTGGAAATAAAAAAACCGAATCATCAGTAACACTCCATTTTTGATCACTCATTACATCACTCCTTTCAAATTTATAAACTGTGCTTAAATAGATGTACTTTAACTTTGTTACGTGAAGCTACAACCATATATACGAAATATCTCATTGCATCCATGGCATGATCATGTTCCTTAACGGGCTTATCTTCGCCGTGCTGCTCTGCTTTAATATCCCACACGTATGAAGCAAACTCCTTAAACAGATTAGTAAGCGTCTTGCTAAACATAATCTTGCCTAGATTCATCGCAGATTGCGTCTCACGAATACCGTTGATCACATCATTATCGGCCTTGATAACCGTATAACCTCGCTGCCGTAGCTTAGTAATGAACGATGCTGCAGACGGATCAATAATAATTTTGGCTTTGATACCGCCTAGAAATTTATCCAATCCATCAGCGTATTGATCATCAGTTCTCTGATGCTTGCTTGTACGGCCAGAATAGTAATATTCATTAATGCAGTACCAAACGCCATTAGAAAAGCCCCACAACAGAAATACTGTGGGGTTCAACGTTCCGTAATCGCAACTAACATAATATTTTTCAAAATGCTGATTGGAAGGAATATCAACAGTCATCGAACTCTTATCGAAGTTGTCGTAGATAACACCTTCTGATAGAACCCACAGACCTAAGATGTAGCGTTGATAGAACGTACCTGTATAAGTACGCATGTATCTATCTTTAACGTCCTGAGCCAGTGAGGGGTTATCGTCCATCGTGAAATGAATATGCAAAGCGTGCTTCTCTGTTATCTTGTCAATCCATTCCGTCTTGAACCAATGATAGGGCCCTTCTGGATTGCAGTTAAACCACAGCTTTGAGCCACTTACTGAACAACGTGCAACAGCTTGATTTACAAATGACTGAGGCATTAAAGCTACTTCATCAAAGAAGAATCCTGCTGCTGTTAAACCTTGAACGAGGTCTTGAGCTGATTCATCCTTACCACCAAAAATAAAGTAATAATTGGTAACACCATTCTTGGATATCTCCAGCATATTATCGGCACGCTTATCTTTAACGGAATAGCCACGTCCTCGTAGCATCTTCTTGAGCGGTCTGACGACGTTACGTCTGAACGAGCCTATAGTTTTACCAGCCATTCCAAACTGTTCATCTTGGAACGTGTGCATCGACCACAATATAAATGACAACGACATTGTTAATGTCTTACCCGATCGAACTGATCCATCACATATAATTACCTCTTTAGCCTTAGTCTTGCTATATCGCCACCAGCTTAATACTTGCAGCTGCTTTTTTGAAAATGTATTGAAGTGAAACAGACTAGTTCTCATCGTCATCACCCCAAATATTATCAGCAGCATTATCAATTGCATCTATGAAGCCATCATCTTGATTCTCATCGGCAACACCATTCAACTGATCGGCACGGTATTGGGCTATGTCAGCTTCGGCATTAACCTTGCGTTGCTGTGCCTTAGACATATCACTATCAAAGTACTTCATAAGTGAATCAAGTGCCTTCTGCTTGTCATACAGCTTAACTACAAGGCCATCTTTTCCTTTATGAATGTCTTGAACCAGTGACCAATCAATCTGATCACTTGGCTTTAGGAATATATCAGATACATGCCGTTCAACCGGATTATCGTCAGTATCAAGATATACATTTCCCTCAGTATCCATGACCAATTCTTTATGAACTGTGTAATCTAATACATCTCCCAAGCTAGCAAACGCCTGTTTCTTATACTCGTTAATGATGTCATCAATCTTAAGATAAGCATCAGTATGTGACTGTTTCTTTATAGCAGCTAATTGCTTCTTGATACTAGGTTTTACTAGGTTCTTGCTACCTTCTACATTAGCAACCTCGTAAGAGCTGTGATAGGCCTTCTGATAAGCCCACGTAGCGTTGAAACGTTGTAAATAGTACAAGCAAAACATCTTTTGATTCTCAGTTAATTTTGGATTGTCCTCAAGTCCATCAATATTTTTGGGTGCAACCTTTTTAGTTTGTGGGTGCAACTTTTTAGTTGCGGGCGCATCCCTTTTCCATTTTTCTCGACTTCGCCACGACTTCAATGTATTGATCGGTATATCGTACTTTGCAGATATATCTTTGTACTTCATGCCGTTAGAATAATCTTGTGCAGCTTTTTCCTTTTTATCCATTACATGGCACCTACCTCCTAAATTGAAATAAATAAAAAAGACCAGTCATAATTGA
>NZ_BAMN01000028.1 GCF_000615905.1 Companilactobacillus nodensis DSM 19682 = JCM 14932 = NBRC 107160 | reverse complement strand
CAAAGATTTTAGATAGCGCTATCAGTGATTTTGGTTTTTCAAGTGATAAGATTGTGAAAATAAAAAGATGGAAAATCTCTCAGTGAGATTCTCCATCTTGTACAGTTATTATTTATTTTTTAAATCTTCAATCGAATTAATATTCTTCATGTACTTAGGAACTGCTAATCCAACTTTGGCACCTTTCAAGTTAGGCCCCAAGTCTTCAAAGCGTCCTTTGTAATCTTTGTAATACAAACCTGACGTCTTAGGCAACCAAGCACTAACTTGTGCATCGGCAGCTTTCGTAGCAATCGAAGCCCAGACCGGTTGTTGTTCCATAGCTTGAATAGTTACCTTGTAACCTTGTTCACGAAGAACTTGTGCCACAACATTAGTTGAGGCAATTTCTGAGTCCCAAGCGACGTAGGTCATCTTCAGCGACTTACCATGAACCTTCTTAACGCCATCAGTCCATTTATTAACTAGCTTAGGGTTATCCTTAATCCACTGCTTAGCAGCTTTTTGAGGATCCATCCCGCCATTGATCTTCAACATAACTTCAGACATCTGAGCCGGCTTCCAGTGGAATCGGTCCAGAATCGTATATGCTTCAGGATCATCTTTTTTGAGTCCTAATCTAACGATTGTATGAATACTTTCAGCTTTTCCGTAGACATTTTTAGGATCTTTTAAGAATTTGATGGGATACTTAGTGAACATCCAATGCGGTTGCCAACCGGTAACCACGATGGGACGCTTTTCTTTGATAGCTTTATCCAGTGTACTAGTCATGGCCGCAGTTGAACTAGTTTGTAATTGCCAATTCTTCTTACTCAAACCATAATCCTTCAAAGCAGTTTGGGTAGATGACATAATACCGGCACCAGCATCAATACCAGTGATAGTATAGTTGATCTGCTCGCCAATTTTTTTGCTACTATCATATGGTTTAGTCTGCGAACTACATGCAGAAATCAGCGGAATAATCAGCAATGCTACAAAGAAAAGACTTAGATTTCTTAATTTTTTCTTCAAACAATCCCTCCTTAAACGAGTTCCATGAAACAAATTTTATGTCTCATTGCACTCTCTATCCTCTTTTATGGTCACGAGTCAATGATTGTGTCAGTCTATCTAAGATAATTGCCAAGATAACAACGGCAAGTCCGGCAGCGAAACCACCACCAGCATCGTTTCTACCAACGGCGAAGTATACCTTAGTACCAAGACCCATAGCACCGATCATTGATGCTGTAACAACCATAGATAATGAAAGCATCATACTTTGGTTAACACCAGCCATCAAACTTGTCTTGGCTAATGGTAATTCAACTTTAAATAATTTTTGCCACTCAGTGGAACCGAATGAATCGGCAGCTTCGATCAATTCACTAGGAACTTCTCGAATACCCATATTTGTCATTCTAACTGTTGGTGGCATGGCGAAAATAACTGAAGCGACGATACCAGGTACCATACCGATACCGAATAGGGCAACGGCAGGAATCAAATAAACGAAGGCTGGCATAGTCTGCATGAAGTCAAGGATCGGCTTCAAAATTATTTCAGCGATACGACTCTTAGACATCAATATTCCTAGTGGAATACCGATAACTAGAGCAATCAAACTTGATGTTAATACTAACGTTAGTGTTTGGGTCATGTCACGCCAGAAGTCCAAGTTCCAGATCAATAATAATCCGAACAACTCGAAGCCTAATAAGGTCCAGCGTTGATCATCTCGATTGACATAATAAGTTAGTGCCAATACTAAGACAATAAATAACCAAATTGGAATCAGATCGAATACCCATTGGAAGGCATTGTTGATCCCACCGATAAAGTTAGTTACACCATTAAAGAAACCAGTGAATGATACTAACCAATCGACGAAACCATCGATCCAGTGTGCTAATGGTAATTGTGGAATATTATTCAAAATGACTCACCTCATTTCCTGCTAGGGCACCAAGTACGGCACCACGAACGATAATTCCCTTCAACTGATTATCATCATTTACAACTGCAAATGGGATACCGGTTTGAGAAATATCATCCATCAAGTCATTGATAGGAGCGTCAACATGAGTAGTTGGAACATCAGTCTTAACGATTGATCTCAAGTCACTACTGTCCTTACGTACCAATCCGATAACATCATTAGCATCAACGATACCAACAAGTGTCCGCTTGTTATCAACCACATAAGCCGTTGATACTTCATTATTCTTCATACGCTTCAAGGTCAATCTTGGACCGGCCTTATCGACATTGATCGTAACTGGACGAATCATTACGTTACCAGCTGTAAGAACCTTACTACGGTCAACATTCTCAATAAATTCTTCAACATATTCATTTGCTGGATGTGTCAAAATATCTTCTGGTGTACCAGTTTGAACGACTTCACCATCACGCATGATCATAATGTGATCAC
The DNA here is from genome assembly GCF_000615905.1 of Companilactobacillus nodensis DSM 19682 = JCM 14932 = NBRC 107160. GTDB lineage: Bacteria > Bacillota > Bacilli > Lactobacillales > Lactobacillaceae > Companilactobacillus > Companilactobacillus nodensis. The sequence continues at coordinate 19,859 of NZ_BAMN01000028.1, read as the reverse complement.
CAAGTTTCAATGCCTCATTCAAATCATGACTGATGAAGATGATCGTCTTATGTAATCTTTCCTGGATATCCAAGAGTTGATCTTGCATGTCAGTTCTATTCAGTGGATCCAGTGCCGAGAAGGCCTCATCCATTAATAGTATCTCAGGATCGTTGGCTAAGGCACGAGCCAAACCAACACGTTGCTGCATCCCACCAGATAATTGGTCAGGATACTCATCGTTATAACCAGTGATACCAACTTGTTCTAGTGCAATGTTAGCTTTTTTCTCACGAGTATCTTTGTCAACGCCTTGAATTTCAAGACCATATTCAGCATTCTCTAGAACTGTTCGATTAGGAAGCAATCCGAAGTTTTGGAATACCATACTCATTTTCTTACGTCGAACCTCACGAAGCGACTTCTTGTCCATCTTCATTAGATTTTCACCATCAATTAGGACTGATCCATCTGTAGGTTCGATCAAACGATTGATCATACGAACCATAGTTGACTTACCACTACCAGATAGACCCATTATTACGAATATCTCACCGTCATTGATCTCAAAACTTGCTTGATCAACACCAACGGTAGCACCCGTTTCTTTTAGAATTTCAGGTTTAGTCTTACCTTGCTTGATTAAATCTTTAGCACGGTTGACATGTTTACCAAAAATCTTAGTTAAATTTTTAACTTCAACTTTTACTGTCATCAAATCCCCCATTCTTTTACATATTACGTCTTGAGATAAAAGCGGCTCTTGAGTAAAGAAATACTAAACTCAGGAGTCTTTTATCAGAATTTTCAATTAAAAATACTATTATTCATAAGGTAAAAATAATAGCAACACACGTAATACACTAACAAAGATGGTTGTATTTTGCAAACTATGTGTAACGTAAATGCCGCATACGGGCATTTATGAGATTTTTTTACAAGGCTAGATATCCTAATCTTATAAGACTTACAGGGCTTTCAGTTTTTTAATAAAAAAAAGTCAAAAAAATACCGAGATTCTACTTTTATTGTAGAATCTCGGATTTGCGGGCATGCACTGTTTTTTGAGGGGGAAACAGTACTACGGAAAAGGTATTACGGTTTACTTCCCTTACCTGCCAGGCTTGGGAAGTTTCAAAAATCAGTATTATTAGCCCACTTCTTAGTTAAGAAGTAACTGTTCATCTTATAGTTGGTCTTATTTGGATCAGCTTTTTTATTCTTATAATAAGGTTCCAAATGCTTGTCCAAAATCAACCAGCCACGCCATCCCATGTGGATAGTATCTTCAGCAATGTAGTTAGGATTCTTCTCATGAGTTAAATCAACTACGTTGTTAAAACCTTGTGACTTCAGTTGATATGTTATCTTCTTACTAAAGTCAGCCAATGAATCTTTTGGCATACCAGTGTACTTGATCCACTTTGGATTAACTGGTTGGATAACAAACATTACCTCGGTGTGATTTTGATTGAACAAATACAACATTGCTTGGAAGTCATTATATTCAGGTGAATGATTATAATCAACATGTCTATGAGCATTCTTGTATCTGTGAATTCTTCTATACAATTGTTTTCTATAGAAGGAATCGCCAATCTGCAAATCATTTTCACGTGAGTGATTCTTTGCCATCTTAACTGCTAGCTTGTCCAAATCCTTGTAGTTATAGTTGTCAGGTAACTTCGACACTGCTTGATCGATCTTCTTTTGGTGATCATTCAACGAAATAGTTCCGAAGAGATTATCCTGACTTTGTAGACTACTACGAGTTAGACGATTGATATAAAAACGTTGGAAGCTAGTAATTTGCTTACCGTCAGCGATTCTGAGTAATGCATTGGTCTCAACCGTATTAAGGCTGTCATCCAAATCAAGAATCCTGTTGGCAATATACTTATTCATCTTCTTATCACCGTGATTGGAGTTAACAATGAAGCCTGTTAATTGCAATGGAGATAGGAAGTACTTGAATACATCCGAAGGAACACCTTTTTTGGTGAACCACTGTGGTGAAATGATCACAACAGCTTTTTGATTCTTCAAACCAGTCATTCCACTAACGTTCAATGCTTGTGTTAATGAAGCTGTACCAGGGTTACCTAGTAAAAATGGTTTGTTCTTCCAGTGATACTTCTGTGCCATGGAAGATGGATGGAACGGGTCCATTCTAGAAAGTTCAGATGATCCAATAATAGGAATGTAATTTTCTTTTTCGGCCGCATTCTTAACACCTTCACCTTTGAGAACTCTAACATCCAATGAAGTAGATGCTTGATCTATCTTGCGTGGCGTAACTGTTTTGAAATTAATCGGAGTCCATAAAAGAATCAATAAAGCAACAATCGCAACTATTACAGGTCCAAAAATCATCCATAACTTTTTTTTCATAGTTTATTCCAATTCTTTAACACGGTCTGAAATTTTGTTGATAGTTGACCATTGTGAGCGGTCGAATTCTGAAACAGGTACCTCAATTCCAAAATTGTCCTGTAATGTTACTAGAACTTCAACTGTTGCCATTGAATCTAGAATACCAGTTGCGAATAAGTCTTGATCTAAGTTGTCACCAATGTTATCTAATCCTGTTACATCTTTTAAAATATCTACAATTTTGTCTGTGTTTTCCATAATGAATACTCTCCTTTAATTAACCGAACCATAATGTGTTCAAAAATCCTGAGAAAATCAGGAAACTGAAGCAAACTACGTTGAAAGTTATGAAGATTGCTAGAGCCTTAGTAAATTTGTTGCTTGGAATCTGTTGACGATGCTTCTTCTTGAATCTCAGCCATGCATCGTTGGTGATCATAGCGCAAGCGTGGAAAATACCATAAACGATATAGTACCAAGTTTCTCCATGCCAGAATCCCATGATCAAGAACAATGTGACGTATCCGAGGTTTGCCATTGTAACTCTGTTCTTGATCCATTTTTTCTTCATCATTAAAAAGATCAAACGCATATAAATGAAGTCTCTGAACCAAAACGATAATGTGATATGCCATCTATTCCAGAAGTCCTTGATGTTGACTGACTTGAATGGCTGTCTGAAGTTCATCGGTGTTTCTACACCCATGAAGTTACTGATTGCGACCGCAAAGAGTGAGTAACCAGCGAAGTCAAAGAATAGATACATACTATAGGTATACATGTAGGCCACTAATGCCCAGGAAATTCCTAGTGGTGCCTGCTCTCCGTAGGACAATGCTAGAATAGAAACTTTTGGTAATAGCAATGTTCCGAAGAAATATCCCAAAATGAACTTATAAACTAATCCCAACATTAATCTGTTTGTACCGGTGTGTAGCAGCTCCAAGTACTTTTCACGACTTGGAACCTTTAATACGTCTTTTTGAAAACGGCGGAAACGGTCGATTGGTCCAGATGAAATAGTTGGGAAGAATAGTAGAAATCTGACGAACTCGGTCGGCTTGATCTCTTTGATCGTGCCATCACGGAGTTCCATAATTATTTCTACAGCCTTAAAAGTTAAATAACTTATTCCCATGAATGCGAATAATGATATCGTCGCATTCTTCAATAGTGGATCTAATTTTACAAATACCAGTGGAATAATCGCCAGGACTACCGCTGAAGTGAATACCCAGAAGTTATTGTGATTCTTCCGATAGTGCTTATATGTGAAGACAACAATCATTTCAAATAGTACATAGAATATTAACGAAATACCTTGCCTTGCGTCACCCCCGAAGAAAGTGATGACTAAAATCAATACTGTTGCAAAGAAATCATAGATTCTGAAACGTTTGCCGTATAGTAAACCAATGATGATAGGAAGTAATAATACGAATAGGTAAATAAAGTAATGCGGTGAGCTGTATGGTGTAATGTTATGCATTAATCTCGCCTATTAGTGCCTTTCTATCTATCTTTCCATTTTTACTAATTGGCAGTTGTTCCACAAACTTCAAAACATTTGGAATCATATAATCCATTGTTGTTGTCTTCAATTCATCTTTGATCTGAGAGTTCAATTCAAGCTCATCAACAGTCTTGAATTGATCCTCCAACACAATATGAGCAATCATCTTGCTGACTTGCTTCTTGTTGTTATATAGCGGAACGGTACAAGATTGCTTTACCTGATCCAAGTTACCCAACATAGAATCGACTTCTTCTAGCTCAATACGATATCCATGCATCTTGATCTGGAAGTCAGTTCTACCCTTGTAGAACAACAATCCGTCTGGTGCTTCACTGACCATGTCGCCAGTGTGATAGAACGTTTCGCCGTTGATAACTTCAAAAGCCTTTTCGGTTTGAACGGGATTATTCAAGTATCCCTTGGAAACATCTGGTCCACTAACTAGTAATTCACCAGTTAAGTAACCATCTTCATCCTTTTCGAAGTTATAAATAATGTGATTCATGTTTGACTTAAGATATCCAATTGGTAGTCGATCGTACTTATTCAACATATCTTGATCGATCAAGATGGATGTAATAGCAACGGTATTTTCGGTTGGGCCATATGTGTTATACAGCTTGGCCTTAGGAAACTTCTTCAATAACTTAACCGCTGTCGCATGTGTCAACTCTTCACCACAGAAGATGAACTTATTGAGGTTAGGCATATTCATACTGTCGAAGCCTCTGAACAATAAGCACATCTCGAAGAATGATGGTGTAGAGATCCAAGTGTCAAAGTCTGAATCAACAATGGCATCTTGCAACTTACCAAAGTTCTTAGTTGTGGCCTTGTCAACAACAGTTAAAGTAGCACCGTTAGTCAATCCTGGATAAATATCAAAGACTGATAGGTCGAATGAAAATGGTGCTTGTAACATCAAATTAGTTTCATTAGAGTAATCGAACTTGCTGTCGACCCAATTTACAAAGTCCGAAAGGTTATTAGTACTGATCTGAACTCCCTTTGGAGTTCCAGTAGTACCTGAAGTAAAGATAATATAGAAGTCGTCTTCCGGTCCGATGCTCTTGTTAGCATCGTAAATATCATTTTCAGATTCCATCGCTTCTTTTAGCTCATTCATTGAAACAACTGGTGTCTCAATTCCAAAGTCACTAGCATCACTCCAGTTCAAAACCAATGATGGTTTTGCAACCGAATTGATCTGTACGATACGTTGAGGATCTGATCCATCATCAACCGGAATGTACGGATGCCCCGCCTTTATGGCGCCAAGGAACATCACTAACATTTCAAATTGTTGGCCACCATAAATTATGATGGGACTCTTTTCTGGTAAAAACTTATCTTGCAGAAAATTAGCAATACGATCAGATTTTTGTCCCAAATCATGATAAGTATGTGTTACTGAACCATTTTGATAACAAACTTTGGCAGGTGACTCAGTAATAATATCCGTAATCTTTTCAATAATTGAATTCATGACTATTCCCTTCTCTCGCTTTCAATTTTTAAAAGTCAGCGTAAATAAATTTGGCATTACCTACACCGCTATATCCATAGATGTACAAAAGAACTAAAAAGACTGCGAAAAAGGTAACGGTTTTAATTACAAACATACTAGTTGGTTTTTGTAAAAATATAAGTAAATTTTTCTTCATAATTTACACCTTTCCTATTATTTCGCTACGCAAGGCCTATATAACCATTGGATTCTATAGGGTGTCAAACAAAAAAATTAATAGATTTTATGAATTACAGTTTTATCTATATAACTTTTATAAGTATTATAATAATTGTTGTTTAAACATATTACGGCATTTTTGTAAAAATATTTTGTCTTTTTTGACCAAAACATACTGCCACAGGCAGTTTATTAGATATATGTTTAAACATATTATTTTAGAACTTGTTTATTTTTGGAAATATTTCATTAAAAATGGATAACTATTACTAATAAAATCATCCAGCAATGGCTAATATGATTAAAATGTCAAATATTCTAAAATTATATATACAGTTTTTATATTTAAATATTAGATACCGTGTTCGATTTATATAAATCGAACACTATGCAATTATTAATACTTACCATTTAGCGAAAAAAATAATTTAACTAATACTGATTCATTTGCGTGAAATCTAGTACGGCTTTAATCATAGTTTTTTCAATTTTCATAGTCGCTTGCATTTTCTTACATCTTTCTTACATTTTTGTAAGGTTGGCATTAAAGCAATCTTTGGAAGCTCCAGTTCTTCACTACCTTATGACCAAATTGCAACTGAATATGTGACGCCACTGAGAAGCCGTTCTTCTCATAGAAGTAACAGTTTGGCTTGGTATTAGTCATCAATGTTACTCGTCTAACACCGTTTTGTTTGATACTCGGCAATACACATTTTTGGATCATTTCACTACCAAGATGTCTATCCTGATACTTAGGATTGACTGCTAGAATACTCAAGTAATAAGTGTTTATTTCTGAAAATTCCACACTCTTGCTTTCAGCCTGATCCATTTTTTTAAGATAGCTCCACAAATTAAACCTGATGAAATACGGCAATAATCGTGTTGCTCCAGCTTGAAAGTATTCCAGCATGCTTATTTTTTTGTCATCCAGTGAATGGAACAACGCAACCGAGACGATTTCATCGTTGACCACCCCTACATATCCATTGCCGCGTTTTAAGTCCACCGTCAATTCGATCATTAAGATCAGCTTGAGAAACTTTCGATACTCAGCGTTATTTTTGAACTTCTTTCTCAAAACATCCCAATACAACGGATAATCAAAGAATGCTTCTGTTTCCAATTCCGCGATTTCTTCTAAATCTTCTATAGTAGTCTTACGATATTCAGCCAATTGTTTTCTCCTTATACAGTAAATTACGTAAAAAACTTTTAATCGTACTAAAAAAGGATTGCTAAAAATAGCAATCCTAATTTTTTTTATCTGGGAAGAACTTTGATAACTCATAATTCATATGAAGCAATTCCAGCGAATGTTCATTTTGTAATTTATCCAACTTCAATCCGTTGGTATCGATCTTCAATAATTCGTGAATATCCTGAAATGACTGCGCAACTTCAAAATAATATTGATAACGGAGCGACGTGAATTGAATATTGATCTTTTGTTTCCTCCAGATGGGAGCTTCTTCAGGACCTGTTAACAGATGTTCTAAGAATGCATAGTCAAAGTCAGACCATTCCTTCAAGTCATACTCTTTGACCAAAGACTTAATATCCTTCATATCATCGAAGATAGCTGCAAAATTCAGCAACCAATTCATCTTCTGTGTAAAAGCATTCTTCTGTGACAATGCCGCAACTAAATAAATAGTGCGCAAATACTTGGCATCTTTGAATTTGAACCGTTTATCAAGATCATCGATCAAGAAGAAGGCATTCTGTAGATAATAACTCTTGTTTTTTTGCTTGTTGATAAAGTTTTCCAACAAGTCCTGTGTATAAATAGTTATTACCCCAGTATTAAATAATTTGTCCACAGGCATTTCTTGACCTACCAAGCAGCAAGTTGTGCCTCTTTGTCATCTTGTAATTTTAGTTGTGCTGGTCTGTCGTCATCACTCCACGGTAGACACAACTGATTATTTTTTAAAATTGAATAATAAGTTATCTCTGTCATTTCCCTCATCACCTTACTTCTATTGTACCCAAAAAAGCCGCCGAATAAACGACGACTTTTCTACCAGCTGGCTTTTTTTACTCCAGGGATCTGTCCAGCATGAGCTAACTTGCGAAAGTTCAATCTAGACATTTGAAATTTACTCATATAACCATGGGGACGTCCATCGATCAAGTCACGAGAATGTAGTCTCGTAGCTGATGAGTCTCTTGGTAATTTGCTGAGTTCTTCATAATTACCGGCTGCCTTTAGTTCTCTACGTAATACTGCATAACGTTCAACAGTCCGTTGTAATCTTTTTTCACGTTCAATCTTTGCTTTACGTGCCATAAATCTAATACCTAACCTTTTCCTATTTTGTGGTGCTTATATAGGAAGTCAATACTAGTATTTTTCGAATCGCCTTATACAGTAACAAATTACTATCCACATATCAAATTATTTGATTTCAGAAGAAAAGTGGATCTCGCACTTAATTTTCCATATTTTGTAAAAAATTCTTACGAAAGTTGGTATAAAAATAGTGTGGTTTTGTGATATGTGGTATTATTTAATTACAAATAAGTTGCTGGAGGATATAACATGAAATTATCAAACTTGATTTTTAGCACAATCGTCAGTCTAAGTGCCTTGTTCATGTTCCCTTCAGTAACTCAAGCCGACACAACTACTACCCTCAATAATTCAGACAGTATCGATATCTCTGCCAGTAACAATACCGATGACTCTGCAGCAACACAAACTGCTACTTCAAGTGTCAACGTTACTGTGGTTACTGGGTTGCTGACGCTCGACTCTGTTCCTAATTTCAACTTTGGTAACGGTGCTTCTGGTAGCACTGTTAACTTAAAAGATAACTCAGACGATGGAAACATCATCGTTGATGGTAATTCTCAGGGTATCTTACAAGTTACTGAATCCCGTCAAAACTCCGAAGGAAAAACTCCTGGATTCAATCTATCAGCTCGTTTGAACAGTTTTAGTTCCAACGGTAATCAAATCGATGGCTTTACGATGAGCCTTAATTCCGAAGGACTATATGACGCGGATGGCGACAATATCAGTACTGGTGCCAACAAACTTACTACCAATGAAGCCAGATTAATTGCTGGTAGTGATCAAGAAACAAGCGTAATGAATCTCGCCGCCGGAACATACAAGTCTGGAGCGATCAGATCTAGCTTCACAGATCCTGATTCAGCCAGTATGTACATCCCTAAGAACGCTGACACATCAAGCAAGTCGATGCAAAGATACGAAAGTTCAATCGTTTGGACTTTGACACCTACACCTTCTGTAAACTAAAAAAGTTCAAAAAGCCTCGTATTTACTCAAAGTAAATACGAGGCTTTTTGAATTAGTCGAGATTTAATACGATAGTTTTTTTTACACCTTGTTCTTTGTCCATAACTTCGAACACATCACCTATCCCCATGCTGTCGTATAATTGTTGTTCAACCTCGGCAGCAGTTTCATCCAAATTAGCATTAACATTTTCTACCTTAGTTTTTACCAAATTGAACTTCTGAATAGATTCCATTTGCTCTTCCAAAGGTACAATTGGGATCTGTAAGTTACCCACAGTCTGTGCATTAAACTTCGTTAACTGAGTTTCCCCCAATGGGCTGTGTAAAAACTCCTCAAGCCATTGCTTATTCACATATTTGGAATCTGCTTCAACCTCAACCGTACCTTCGTCATTTACTTCCAGCTCTATATCACCTTTACCTGAATCTTCAGAATAAATTTTTGCAATGTTGGATAATTTATAAGTATCTGCTTTTTCTAACTTTGAAAAGTCAACTCTAACTGACAAATTTTCTTTCAACGGGATACTTTCACTATGAACATATTTACTAGGAAGAAGAGCATTGTTATTTTTTTCAATTTCCTCGAATGATACATTTCTGACGAATCCAGCATACTCATTTTTTTTGTTCCAAGCTTTGATCACCCTATTAGCGGTTTGCTTATTAACCACACTTCTTACCATATTATCAGACAGCTCACTATCAGGGGCATTGATCATTCTAATACTTCGATCATCCCTAACCTTGGATTTACGAACGACCAAAATAATACTCATAACTTCTCCAATATCATCTGATAATTGAATTACTGTATCGATCAGACCACGTTGGATATAGTCATTTTTTATCGAACTATCTCTATCTAATAGCCATTCAATAGCTCCAAATATTCCATACCCTTCAGATTTAACCCGTGACATATCAGCATCGATCTGTTTAAAAATATCAATAGAATTCTTCTTTTTGTTAAACCTCCAAAGCCTATTCCTCTTACGATTAATAATAGAAATCGTCTTATCATATTCCTTATCACTAGCCACATACTCACTATGCGCCAAATTAGTATTAGTCGCATTCATACAGTAGATAAGAATTAAACCAAAATCATAAAATGACGTTTTTTCAAAGCCATCTATTTTTTGATTACTATTATTTTCTAGAAAATCGTGGATTAAATTGCCGCAGTCCAAATTATCAATCAATACCTGATCGGATTCTTTTATATCCGATATTGCGCTCATCACATAAAGTGTTGGTGCATATCTTCTCATCGCGTTAATGCTATACCAAATTTCTACATCATCAATTGCGGAGATATTTTCTAATTCCAAACATATCTTTTGTACTTTATCCATATCAATAATCTTAGGCACCTTATCAGTGAATTCAAAATCAAGCCCTTTTGCTTTTGAATTAAACAGCGGCACTAGTTCTTCCGGCTTACCTTCCAAATACTTCAACATATCAGAACGATTCCCATGAATCACAAAAAGAACCATAGCCAAATGATAGACGATGATCTCATTTCTATTTATTAATCTCAAGATTCTACGGTAAACAAGTTTTAAATTCATTTAATTCTCCATTAATGATCAATATTATTTAAAGAATCTATTCAAGCCCATTTCACGATACAATTCCAATTTAGCGTTATTCATATTCTCAGTAATTCTTTGACGAGTATCGCTGATAACTTCCATATTTTGATTATAACTGCTAATACCCTCAATCTGAGATTCCAACGGTATAACCGGAACTCGCACTTTAGAAATAGAAAAGTTTGGATTCTTGACCCGTTTAAATTCTGCTTTTGCAAGTGGTGTACGCAAGTATTGTGCTAGCCAGCGACTATTAAAGTTTGGGTTCTTCAAACGAACAACTATCCCGATAAAAAGTAAGTCAACATAGTTCTTAGTAACATAAGATATTTTTTTATCGGTAAATCTAGTAACTAAAATATCTGATTTTTGAACCGGCTCATTTGTTATCGAATAATACTCTGGTACATCACGCCACTCATAATCACTTAGAACGAAATCTCCATCATTGTTTACTAAAACAACTCGATATTTACTTTTAATGTTTCCATATAAAGTCGGCACATGGTTATCTAAAATATCTGCAATTTTTCCAAGTTCGATCGTCTTAATATTATCGAATTCACTCCGATGAACTTTTACATCAAATCCATTAGATAGTTCGTATACTCTATCCTTCAAATAGGCTTCCGGCATTAAGTCATAGCCGCTATTACTGATTTCATCTGTATCAACTGTTCTCACAAAATCAGCATAACTGTTATCTTTACCTAATGTATCAACTATTCTTTTTTTCATGGCAGTGATTTCACTATTATTTTTGTTTTTCCAAACCATATCAGAGGCATCAATCATCCGCACTCGTTGCTGATTCTTCTTCTTGGCCTTGTCCAAAACTACAATAACCATACCCGAATTAGGAAATGACCTGCCAAGTTGAATGATGGCTCTGATCCAGTCGTTTTCGACAATTTCTTTCTTTAGAGGACTATCCCGTTGCAGGTCAAACTCATGAAAAATAAATATCACACGTCCATCAGAATGAGTTTTGTTCATGCTTGACTCAATATATTCATAGCAATTCATCAAAGCATTTCTTGGAATTGGTCGATTAATACTGTTTAATTCATCAGCGAGTATCATTTTCCAAAATGATTTGTCCTGTATAGGATCTGGTAGCTTAGAAATAACCCAATCGAATTTTTCCTCCACTTCTGATGAGATTCTTCGATGATTGAGGTTCACATGACTAGCCTGCCTGAAATAAGTTATCAACAACACAAAGTCATACAAAATTGTTTCATCATATCCAGTTACACTTTGATTAATATTTTCATCCAAAATCCGCAGTAACAAGTCTCCATGGTTGAATTCGACATCCAAAACTGTTTCATCATCCTGAATATCTGCGATATCCATAATAAGATCTATCAGTGAGTCATTATCCGAACTTATAAACAGATTCAAGATTGCCTGGACATCTTCATTCGAATCTTGTTTTGCAAACTCATCACAGATTTCTCTAACCATCCCAAGGTTAATTGCCCTAGGAATATTATCGGAGAATTCCAAATGATTCTCTTTGGCCTTATTCTTAAATAATGAAGCTAATTCATCTGGATGAGATTTCAGAAGTCTTATCGTCTCTTTACGGTCATCATGAGTTACAAAAAGAACCATCATAATAAGATAGTTTCTTTTAACTTTTGTGTTTCTTGAAATTTCACTTTCGTCATGACCGGTAATATATTTCCCCATACTTATCCTCATTATCAATATTTTGTCATTTTTACGGATGAAAAAACTAGTTTTACTGAGTTTTATACAACTAAATGCATTATATCCCAAATTCTGAAAGAAAGATTTATGAATTTAGAAATAAATGACCCCGTTTTTTTTGATACTATTCTAGTAGACAATATTGCTGTTCTATTAATGTGTAAAGGGGGAAAACAAATGAGATCATACAAAAGCTTGATTGCTAAGTCATTACTTATCGCCAGTATAATCTTTGGCGCACTAGGCGCAACTGCTTCCCCCGTACAAGCAGCAACCGTTAATAACGCCTTACCTGTTGATACAAGCGCCGTCACAGAAGACGATGGTACCACACAAACTACTGATGCTAACAAAGTAGCTACTTCAAATGTTACCGTTGATATCTTATCAGGAATTCTAACGCTTAACGCTGTTCCTGATTTTGCTTTTGGCTCTACAATGATCGGTTCAAGTTCAAAGTTAGTATCTAACAATGTTGATACAACTGATACAGATGCACCTCTAGGTGAAGATGGCAGCTCCGAAGGTGTAGTTAAGATGATCGATTCACGTACACAAACAACCAAAGACGGCATGGCTACCGGCCCCGGATTCTCATTGACAGCATCAATCGGTAACCTAGTACACGGCACTTCAGAGCTTGGTGCTATTCTTACGTTGAGTTCAATGCCATTGGTTGATCAAAATGACCAGAACGTTTCTATAAACTCTGCTAAAGATTTCAAAACGACTAAAGGTGTCCTCCAAAGTGGCGGACCTGCTCAACAATTGATCAACTTACAAGGTGGTACTTATCGTGCCGGTGTCATCAGAGCACACTTCAGCACACCTGATTCAGCAAGCCTTGAAGTACCAAACCAAACAAACACTGCTCCAAGTAATTCAGTTACAAAATACAATGCAGTTGTAACATGGACATTAAACGCTGCACCAGTTGTTAAATAATAAGACTAAATCAAAGACCAACGAATTAAATTCGTTGGTCTTTTTATGTTTAAACATATATCACTACCAAAAGTTTAGTAAAGGTTATACAATAAGGTAAATAATAGAAATATTTTTATTATTTTTTTGGTTTATATAACAAATTAATAATATTTCTAATCAACTTATTGGGAGGATTAACTATGGCAGATTCGTTAGACATACTTGCGCCCGTATCTGGGCGAATTGTTGAACTATCATCCGTAAATGACCCTGTCTTCTCCCAAAAAATGATGGGCGAAGGATTCGGGATCGAACCGACAAGTGGTGAAATTCGCGCTCCAGTTGCCGGAACTATCACCTTCATTGCTCAAACCAAACATGCCTTCGGAATTACGACTGCTGGTGGCGCTGAGATCCTCGTCCATATGGGAATCGACACTGTAGATCTCAATGGTGAGCCATTTGATCTTAATATAACTGAAAATGACACAATCACAGCCGGACAATCACTTGGAAATATGGACTTAAAAAAAATTAAGAACTCCGGTAAAGAAACAACCGTAGTCGTGGCAATAACCAACACTAAGGATTATCTCGAAAGTATCACATTAAAATCCGGCAAGATTTCATCCGGTATAATTGCTGCCTCAGCAATTCCCAAGACTTCCAATGATCTCCAAAATGACGATCAAGCAGATAGTTATCAACAGTTAGCTTCAGAAATCATCAAGGATATTGGTGGCAGAGAAAATATCAACTCACTTATCCACTGTATAACTCGCTTGCGATTCTACCTAAAGAACGATCATATCCCTGACGACGATGCCATCCAAAATCTCACTGGAGTAATCAATATTGCCAGAGCTTCTGGACAATACCAAGTCGTCATTGGTTCAAAGGTCACTGAAGTTTACGATGCGGTTATTGATCAGCTCGGCCCGCAATTCAAAAATCTCCCGATCAAGCCTCATATTGAAGGACACAAAACCATCCGTTCACGGATCAAAGAAACATTCAACGCGTTCATTGGTGTCTTGACCGGCTCAATGATTCCAATTATCGGTCTTCTTGGAGGATCAGGTATTCTAAAGGGTATCCTCGGAGCATTGACAGGATATAATATCCTCGACAAGGCTAGTGGAACCTATCTGCTGTTCTCATCTATCGCCGATTCACTGTACTACTTCCTACCAATAATCCTCGGATTCACAGCCGCCAAAAAGCTCGGAGCTAATCCGATCACTCTAGCGGTGGTCGGAAGCGTCCTAACCTATCCGTCACTGATTGCGGCAGGCAGTAATTCGATTCAGCTGACGGTCTTCCGAATTCCGACGCACATCTTGAGTTACAGCTCGTCTGTCTTCCCGATTATCTTCGCTGCTTGGGTCGGAAGTTACCTAGAAAAATGGCTCAAAAAAATTATCCCCTCGGTAATTAGATCGATCTTCTTACCGATAATAGAAGTAATTCTTCTGAGCCTATTGATATATGTTGGTGTTGGTCCGATCATGCTGTCACTAAGTACCCTATTGTCACATGGTATCGAAGCAATTTACTTTGTTAATCCAGCTTTGACCGGATTCTTAGTTTCGGGAATGTACCAAATCGCCGTTGTCTTCGGATTACACTGGGCGATTATTCCCATCGTTGTTAACGACTTGGCAATTAGTGGCCACAGCTACTTGAATGCCATGATTTCCGTAACGATGGTGGCTCAAGGGGCGGCGGCTATGGCGGTAGCACTCAAAACTAGAGATAAAAATACCGTGATCTGTCCTGGGCAGCAACTATCTCAGCCTTTTGCGGCGTTACTGAACCAGCAATCTACGGTATTACGCTTAGATATAAGCGGATATTTTTCTTATCAAACCTTGGAAGTGCCATTGGCGGATTCTTGACCGGATTCTTCAAGGTCGATGCTTACGCCCTATCAGGATCATTGATCGGTTTTCCGGCCTTTATCAATCCTAGTGTGGGTGTCACGTCTAACCTGCTTGGCTACGTAGTTGCCACATCACGACGTTAGTAATAACCTTCGTCATAATCATGATCTGGGGTTACAAGCCAGAAGACGATATCAATCCTGTTATTGGTTAGAATGACTTGAAGTCGACCATTGAGAAATGATTGGGAACATATCTCGTTTGAGTGTGTTCGAACAATCTTCCTGTATCCGTGTAAACAAACTTAGTCAGTGCACCGACACAGTTCATGTCGCCGACATCTAGAACTTGCAAGTCACGCTTAGTAGCTGATTCAACCGTGGTAGTTGAACGTTCGGCCGCAATCTTGAATAGACCGTTGTCACGAATATATTCATAGATAGACTTCTCTGCATCTTCGCGAGTCATATCACCAAGCAAGCTCTTACGGAAGTAACTGTTATCAACCGCCAGAGCCTTACCGTCGAACAATCTCAATCGTTCGACGAAGTAAGCAACATCACCAGTATTAAATGAAGTAAGCTTCTCAAGCTCCTCATCAACTTCAACTTCTTCAAATGTTAAGACATCTGTTGATAAGCGTTGAATAAACTTATTTTGAGGGAAATTTCTTAACGCCTCAAACCCTTCTGTATTCTCAGCTTGGAACACGACACGATCGTCTCGAATTGGTTCTAAGACGACAACACCGCGTCCCTTTACAGCATAAACAAGCCCGTCACTTTGTAATTCTTTAAGGGCACGTCGGACAGTGTTTCTTGTCACATCAAAACGTGATGCGAGTTCTTCTTCACCTGGCAAAGTATTACGTGGTTGGTAGACTTGCTTATTGATTTCTTGCTTTAATGTATCATAGATGTCGGAATATAATTTTTTAGGCATTGGACCTTCTCCTCAATAAACAAATTGTGTGGTATATGTTTAAGCAAATGGAGTTGCAAGTGTTTAAACAAGTAAATTACACTAGAATTATAACATATGAAACTATCTTATAGCATAGTCTATATAAAATAATAATAAATATATTATTACATACTGAACTCATGGAGTGGTGACTAATTATGACAATCATCAATACTTGGACCAAAGAATTTTCATATTTTCCAAATATCAAACACATTAATCATGGAAAAACACAGACAATGACAATTTTTCAGACCCTAGCGACCGATAAGATCAGGCTACTGGTCAATAATCAATACGGTAAGATCCCGTTGGAAATCAAAAGCATCCAAATAGTCGTTAATGGTAAGTATTCTGATGTAACTATGAATAATCATAACAGTTTTAGCATTGCCGCAAAGCAAAAAATGTGGAGCGACTGGTTACCAATTCAACTATCAAGTAATTCTACTTTTGACATCGAGATCCGTTCTTTCAACCATTCGATCCATACATTAGGATCAACTATTTCAACTGAATTAGCTGATTCTGACAACTACATCGATGGCGACAATCACTTCTTCTATGGTGTCTCGGCAGTTCAATCTAATACCGACGAACTAGTGAACAAAGTTGCCTTCTTCGGTGACTCACTAACCAATCAGGGTAGATTTACCTCCCCTCTGGCCAAGCTGCTCGCCAACGAAAATACCGTAACAGCAAATTACGGCATCTCCGGTAATCGTCTGCTTCACAAAGGAAACAGTACTTCCAAATGGTCCAGTAGCTTCGGACCAGCTGGCATTGATCGATTTGAAAAAATGATCGACGAATTCCAGCCTAATACTGTTATCCTGCTGGAAGGTACAAATGATTTGATGTTACCAGGAACCGGCACGCCGACATCTGAATTACCGACTGTCGACGAAATGGTCGCGGGATACAAGACAATTGTACAATATTGTCACAAGAATAATATCGAATTAATTTGTCTAACCATTCCACCATTTCAAGGAGCCATTCTCGATGGACATGATGCCTGGAGTTCTGAAAAAGAAAATCTGCGTATCAAAATAAATGATTTCATCTTAAGTTTAACCAATACAGTCGACTTGGCAACCTTTGTTTGTGATGATTCGCAAAAAAAATTAGCTAAAGAATTCGACTGCGGTGATCACGCTCACTTTTCCGATGATGGTGGCAAGTCGATCGCACGTTTTTTGGAAAATAGCTTGAATGGTGAGTATATTAATTACTAAAGTTAGTCTTAATCTAAAATATAAAAAAATCAGGTATCTTGGCATATTAACTAACCAAGATACCTGATTTTTTATGGTTCATTTCTTATAATAAGAATCATTAAAAAGTGATAACCATGTATACAACATGTCATATAATTATATTTGTATTTATCAAATAGTTTATGCAATAGCATTCATCGTGATAATCCATAATTTTCAAAATAAAATGTAAATCTCATTTTCCAATTGTTTTTTAAATAAATATTGACCAAAGTTGGAAAAATATTCACTTTAGCAAAATAATTCTTACAGTATCTGAAATATATACATATTGCTTAAATATTATAATTTATTTATGCCATGTTAGACACAACTTAATAATATATGAAGATAAAGGGGTAAATAATATGAGGTTTCAACAATTAAAACGTGATCCAAATGCCGTAATGAGAAAAAAGCTCGTTAAGTCAAAGAAAAATTGGATTGTTGTAAGCAGTCTTTCCATCGCCGGGGGCTTATTTTTGATGGGCGGACCAAGTACTGTTGCCAAAGCTGATGCTGCTACAGAATCAACTAAGACAGAAGTAGTTGCACCAAGTACTACACCAACTCCGGCTAAAGGAACAGAATCAACACCTGCTCCTGCCGCTGGTACTGAAACACAAGCATCCAAAGATGCCGCAGCTCCTACAAGGCAATACTGCCGATAAAGATGCTGAAGTAGCTCCAGATGCAAATAAAGATGCTGCTCCTGTAGTAGCACCTGAAAAAGTCCAAGAACAAGCTCCAGCAACTGGTGCTGAAGCAACTGAAGAACCAAAAGAAGAAGCACCCGTTGACGAAAAAACAGTTGAAGAACCTGTTGCAGATACCCTTGTTAAATCAAGACTTGCAGCACAACCAGAATCTACTGCTGTTGGTGAAGAGATACCTACAGATGTTCCTGCTGACACCGAAACTCCTGTTGAACCAGAATCTACTGCTGCTGATGAAAAGACACCTGCGGATGTTCCTGCCGGTACTGAAACTCCTGTAGATCCTGCAGTAGTTGGTGATGCTCAAGTAGAAACAGCGGCACTTGATGGTGTTGAAACTCCAGATGCTGTTGCCAATGGATTATTAGCAAATGCAGCTATTGCTCCAATTACTCCAGTTGATGCTCCTACTACTGTTACTGATGAAGGCAATGGTTGGAAATATGACAAAGCTACAACAACGCTCAATATTAACGGTCAATTGGACGAAAGTGATGGCACCGACAAAGAACGTTGGGGTGGCCACACAAGTGAAATCACTACCATTAGTGTGAATACTTCAGTAACTGCTCCTAAAAACTCATCATACTTATTTGCTAATATGACAAAATTGACCGATATCAAAGATCTTAATAAACTTCAATTTGCAGATGCGGATGGTATTAACGTTACTACTAGCGCTAAAGGTATGTTTAGAAATGATTCGAGTATTACATCAATTAACTTAAGTCAAAACAATCTTTATTACATTGAAGACATTAGTCACATGTTTGAAAATGATACCAGCCTTGAAACAACAATATATCCTATAAAAAGTCCAAAAATGAACATAGCTCATATAACAGATGCCAGTTATGCTTATGCAAACGATACTTCACTTGTTGACCCAGGTGTCTCAGATTGGCAAGTCCATGGAATTAAAAATCTTACTGGGATGTTCAAAAATGATAGTAATATCGAAAACTTAAATCTAAAAAGTTGGTATGAATACCCTGAAGCAAAGCCGCAAACTGGTGATTCCTCAAAAGGTGAGGGTATGTTCGATGGAACAAATCTAGAAACAATTACAATAAATGGTAGTATGCGTTTCGATTCTGAAACCGCACTAACCTCTACCCACGGAACAATGTGGGTAAACTCGTATACTGATCCAGATCACGGAATTACGACGCCAGTTACTGGAAAAGATTTTTCTGGTGTACCAACATTCACAAATGGCGTTGCTACTGGTGGTATTGGTAGCCAGTTCGACGGAAGTGGAGCACTGGATACGAAATACACCTTTGCTGCTCAACAAGCACCTGCAGGTTCAATCATTACAAACATAGTTTCCATACCTACAAATCACGAAGGTGTAAGCATTCCCGTTATAGCACAAGGAACAGCGGGTGAAGAAATAACTATTGATAATGCTGATATTCCAAGTACTATTACCATAGATGGCACTGTTTATACTAAACAGCAATCAACTGATCCAATTAAAGCAATCATATCAAATTCGACATCAACTAATGCAGAAAGCACTGTTACTTATCTAGGCGCCCAAGTTGACGGTGGTTCTGTAGAAGTACCAATTACCAAGAACGGAGAAAACACCGGAGAAACAATTACGCTTAGTGTTGATTCTGGTTACGCTGGTGGATCAACTACAATTACCTTAGATAAACAGATTCCTGAAGGATATGAACTAAAGGATACGTCTAAAGACAAAGTTACTATCACTTACAACGACAGTACAACAAATCCATATACTTTCTCACCAACTACAATTGAATTAGTAGGTACTCCTAATAAGGTCCCTACTATCAAGGTCAATAATCCTGATGGTACTGAGACTACTTGGGATATTCCTGCTGGTAATTATGGTGGAAAAGAACAAACTGTTACTGATGCGAACTCTAAAGTAACTGGTTATACAACTCCTGTTCTTACTGTTGAGTATGGTAAAGATGGTACTCCTACC
>NZ_BAMN01000029.1 GCF_000615905.1 Companilactobacillus nodensis DSM 19682 = JCM 14932 = NBRC 107160 | reverse complement strand
CTTGAAATAAAAATAAGCAACAAAATAGACAAACCCACATGTGAGTTTGTCTATTTTGATATTTAGCACTATATACTATCAGTTAAATTCCAATTTATCTTGCCACTGTATGAACCGGCAGATGCATTAGAATTTACCTGTAACAAGATACCTTGATTTTTTGCCCACTTATTTGAAATATGATACTGATAAGTCGTATCGGAATTATTTTCACTAAGTGTCACTGGATCAGTCATTGATTGAGAATTACCAGTATTAGGGTCAACGTAGATCAATCCTCCAGCTAAAGTATGACTATCAGTTGGACCACCGGCCGTCAACGGACCAGCGCTGGCAGTTAACTTATATTGTGAATCAACCGTATTAACACCAATATCCCAGTCACTAGTTCTCTTAACCAATCGCGACTCTGGGCTTTGATTCAATGATCCAAATGAGTAACTATCCTTATAAGTCAAATTTGCGGAACTATAAACCATATCCAAATTAAAAGTTAATTCTTTAGATACACGTCCATATGGATCAGTTGCTTGGAACGTAACTGTGTGTGTCTTTACATTTTTATTAGCATCGAGTCCTAATTTAGCTCGATCAATAGTTTCTTCAAAATAAAGCGAATCATGTAGTGAGCTGCTTGTTAGCTTAGGAAGAGTAATAGTTTTTTCACCATCAACTTTCGCAGTGAACTTCAAATCTGAAGGTTTAAACCGTATATTATCTTCATAGGCTATATTCAATGGGAAAGTTATACTATCATCAGCCGCGACTACAGTCATTTTTCCATTATTTTTATCACCGTATGTAAGTACAGGATTCTTATCTTCAACATTGATAACAAACGTCAATTTATTCGATGTATGTCCTCCTGGATCAGTAACCGTTACGTCAACAGTGTTTTGTCCGACCCTAAGACCCATATCCTTGGTTACATTAAGAGAGAAGGTCTCGGAACCATCGGCAGTTCCGTCACCACCAAGAATCATTGGAGTTTCGATTCCAACTACAGCCTTACCGTCGTTAGAGTTTGGATTAGTTATCGAGTAATTAACCTTTAAATTTCCGCTCTCTATATTTGATCCATCGTTGTGTTTAACTGTGATATTAGGCAATGCTACCGTTGTGTCGTTTAACTTATCGATTGGATTATTATTTGAAGCACTTGCAATGAGACTCAGATCTTCTACATTGACTGTATATGTCAATGTATTAGAAGATACAACATCCTTGGTTCCATCTGGTGAAACATAATTACTATCTACAACTTGTACTTCAATAGTATGTTTCTTTGCGTCACTGCTACTAAATGGAATCACAAAATTTCCACTGCCACTGTCGGTATCTTTAAAATCAATAGTTTTTCCACCGTCAACCGAATAGTAAATATCCATATCATTATTATTTATAGCTGTTTTTAGATTCTTAAAACTCATATTACCAGTTAAATTTACTGTCTTACCCTCGGCTACCGTGACAGGGTCTTCGGATGTCTTAGCAATCGTTAAAGTGTCCTGCGGTTCTATAATATTGAATGTTGGTGTTTGAACATCGGTCTTATAATTAGCACCTTCTAAACTAGCGTGAGATATAGCACTTGTAGAGCCGAGTTAGCATCAGGAACTGCATCTGCTGTAGCATTCAATTCAACCTTTGCAGTGGATAATGAGGAACTCAATCCCTTTGACAAAACATGCGTTAGTACCGTCTTATCATCGTTTAGATCAGTTACAGGAATATTTTCATAACTGCCATCTGAATAAATCACCTTACCGATACTACCATCACCATCAGAAGTAATAGTTACATTCGTTGGTAAATCAACTTTTGCAGTAACAGGCTTCATAGCTTCTTTACCAGAATTATAACGAAGCATGTAATTGAATTGTAAATCATCTTTTGGATGGACGGATGTTACGTCATTTAAGCTCTTGTCAGTCTTATCCATAACATCTGTACTTGAACTAACTTTTGTCTTATCAGTTTTATCAACAACATAAGCATTAGCATCTGCATCAACTAGTGATGGAATGGATTCAAATAATACTGTATTAGTTTCTGTATGATCATCATCCACACCATTTGCAGCTGTAAAGCCAAAACGTAATGGGTCACCCTTTTTGACTCCTAAATATGAAAGGTTCAAATTTATTGAATGACTTATTAAATTTTGACCTGTCTTTAAGTTCTGCGCATATCCGGCTAAAGTCTTATCATTATACTTATACTCCAAAGTTGCATTATTAGGATCTGCATCTGTTGGAGGTGTGTAAGTGACAACCATATGATGCCAAGCTAAGTCTGCTGTTGCAGCGGGTGATAAGGTTGTTTCTTCAACATCATTATGATTCATCTCATAATAATTAGTAGTTACTTGATTAGGAATACTTATGAGCCCACCAGACCATACCGTACTTGTTTGGGAGCCAACATTAGTGTATGTTTCTGGACGACCGGGATATGCCCAAGCCAAATGTTGATCATGAATACCTCTCATAGTTTTCATTTGATAACTATCAAATGATCCTCCAGGAGCACCACCAGTCTTATTATTAATATCATTAGAATCTTGATCACCATTGACATTAGCATCAAATTCTAGTGCCCAACTCTTTTGGATAGCCGAGTTAGCTAAATCAGTGCTTGTCGCTTTATTCTTTAAGTCACTACCCCAAACACCGATTGTTTCACCACCGGCTATATCATTACCATTTTTGGCAATTGCCGAGGTTCCGTTTGGATCATTCTGTAATACAAAAGCCATACCTTCAGAATTATATAATGAATAACCAAAGTATAACCAAACTGATAAAGTCTGTTTTTTACCCGTATCAATATAATTATTATTGTCCATATTACTCCAAACAGACGAGACCTGATTATTCTGACCCTTTTGAGTTAATTGAAGAGCATCACCATTAATGACAGAATTATTTCCCGATGTATGTGAGCCTTGTACAAAAAGTGAATTATCATCCAGATTACCTAATGGTATTCCATATGGTGCATAAGACATAGCATCAGAATCACTATAGTAAGGAACTACCGCCTTAACATTTATTACGTTAATATCAAGTAATATGAAAAAAGCAATTATTGAAGTAACAACAAATACACCTAACCTTTTCAAAATTTTCCCCTCACAATCGGCTACTTTTACATACTTTATTATGGCAGGATTACTTGTCTATACACATCAAATAAAGAAAGAATTATTTACAAAAAATAAATTTGATAATAAAAATAGACAAGCTCAAAAATGAGTTTGCCTATTTATCTAACATCTATGGAGCTTGAACCAAAGTCCAATTAATAGTCCCTGTATAATTACCTGAAACTTCAGATGAATAAAGATCCAAAAGAATTCCTTCATTTGCAGTCCAATCATCAGAAACATCAGTATGCTTATCAGTTGCACTGCCTGAATAATCTTCATCGATCAACTGGTTATCAAGTAGATGTGATTGATCAGCTTTGTCAACATACACTAAGTTACCATTGAGCTTTTGCTTGCTACCATCAGCGAGTGACTTATACATATCACTACCCGTGGCTGACAAGTCCCAATCAGTCTTATAACTTTCGACATCAATATCCCAGTTACTTACGGGGAACTAATTCATTGTTGATCCCATTCAGATTAAGAGTTTTGAAACTATAATTGCCAACACTCAAATTCAAAATATTTTCAACATATGTGAAGGAGACATCCAACGGAGCTGACTTTCTACCATAAACATCGGTCGCAGTTATAGTCATCGGATAAGCCTTATTCTTATCGAAGTTAAATGCATCAACCGTTGAACTGAACGGACTGCTTACTGGACCGACTTGATTAGTTACTGGCGCACTCGGAATTATAGTCTTAGTCACACCATTAGCAGTAACAGAGTATTTCAAGTTCTTAGCGTTGAATGAATATCCACTACCTAAGTCAGCCTTGACGGGAATATTGAAGTTCGTATTAACTGATGTCTGACTTGGTGAATCAATCGTTAACTTCGGAGTAATCTTAGGCACATTGATCGTATAAGTTATCGGTGTGGATTTGTGACTATCCGCATCAACAATTCTTAGTGATACTACATTAGTACCTTCTTTGAGTAGTCCCATAGTATTAGACCAATCACTAAGGAAGTCATCATAAGATTCAGCCTGATTATCTGCATTAGAGTTCATATCATAGGCATACGGCTTCAATGCCACTGAGAATTTACCACTAGCATTGTCGGTACTATACGCTCTTTCAGAAGAAGTTGTTCCATCTTCATTCGTTACCTTGATATATACTTCTGCCGTTCCTGATTCCAAAGCCGCCCCGTCTATATGGGCGAACGTTCCAGTGATATTGATTGGATCGTCATTTGTGACATCGATTATTGGATTATCGGCCTTAGCCTTCAAAGTGTAATCATTAACTGTTATCTTATAATCTGCAACATTAGAAACATTACCATTGGAATCAATAGCCCTGATGTAGACATGGTTCTCGCCTTCCTTGTTCAACGCAGAACTATTCATGCTAGACATTAAATTATAAGAGTTAGTTGTGGATGCTGCATACCCAACTAATGTGCTAGGAGTCGTCCAACTACCATCATTTATCTTGGTACTTATTTTCATATCACTAACTTTAAAAATCTGTGGTTCATTCTTGTCATTCACTTCTGTGATATCACCCAAAAGCTGGAAGTCACTACTGCTTTGAACAGTTTGATTATCAGTACCACCAGTTGGTTCAATGTGAGGCTTATTTGCATTGATTGTAAATGTCGGTGAGGCTAAATCCTTCTTATACAAATCACCGATAAATGTACTACGTGTTGAGTCTTCGGTAGTATCAGAAGTTACAGTATTCGCTTTAGCATACAAAGTGACCGTTACCGCACTAGTATCTCCACTGAGTTCACCATTTATTGCCTTTATAATTTCTTGACTTGTTACAGTCGGACTATCTGGATCAGGAATATAATTAGTTAAATCGTCCTTGGTTATGTTACTAGTACTACCATCCGCATTATTTATCTGACCAATAATCCCATTAGAATCACCATAACTCAAATCCTTTATTGGTACATGTTCAAATCTAATATTACTTAATGGTGCTTTACCATCTATGTAATTGAGATTGTACTCAAGTTTCAAATCATCACCAGAAGAAACAGTTGATCCATCAGTAACAGTCTTATTTTGAGTCGTATCTGTAATTGTCTGATCCGCTTTAGCTTCAACCACTGATGGCATGGTTTCAAAAATCAATGCATCATAACTACCATTAGCTCCAGTTGAACCTGTGAAACCATAGTAGAGCTTATTTTGACCATTGGTTAGATGAAATTGTTTCATATCAACATCAGAAATACCATAACGCATACCATTATTTTTATAGGTACCATTAGTTCCATCGTACTTCTTGTCATTATAAGAATAATTGATTTTGCCAGTTCCAGTCTGTAAATTGCCATCTGCTGGAGGTGTATATTTAATTGTTAAATGATGCCAAGTTTTAGAACTGGTAGCATAAGCCGTCATATCAACATCATTTTTAGCACCATAGATCATATCCGCATCTTCATCAGTCTGCTCCTTACTCTTTTCCGGATCATGATCCATTTGATATTGGTCAATTGTTTTATACTGTCCAGTTAGAAAACCATTAAGTTTAGTGTTATTCAAATATTTAGTTGGGCTGACAACATATGTACTAGCAGCACCAGGGTAATTCCAGGCAATGTGTTGATCTCTGACTTGCTTAGTCGTTGTTCCATCATCCAAACCAGTATCATCATAATCTTGAGTAACCGGATCATTTTTCAAAGTATCACCATCATCATTGTCCAATGTAATAATGTTATCAGTATAGTCTAGTTTACCAACCGTCTGATTGATATTAGTATCAAATTCCAGCGCCCAGCTATTCTGAATAGCCCTCTTAGCAACCTCATCGGCTGTGTTATTCGGTAACTTGATAATATTAGAATAATTAGTGGTATCGGGAATAGTATCATCACCCCAGACACCTAGCGTCTGTCCTGAAGCAGGATTACCATTAAGGTCACGGGAAATAGCATTAGTACCAGAATTCTGCAAAACAAATGCCACACCTTCGCCAGCATGACTGATCAGCTCATTGGCGCCCAAATACAGCCAGACAGATAATGTTTGTGGCTTGCTGGCATCAAAGTAGTTATCTTTGTTATTACTCCAAACAGAACTAAGCTGATTAGCTCCATTACTCAGTTCCAAAATATCTGTTGTATCTGGATAATAATCACTAGTAACAGATACTGCATGATTAGTTGAGAAAGTGCTATCTGAATTGTAATCAAAATAATTACCCAGTTTTATACCCTCAGGTCCTCTAGAAACTAGAGTTGACTGTGGAATGTATGCTGTTGCTGCGTGAACACTGATACTGTAATTAATTCCAATTATCAACGAAACACAAAATAAAACGACAATTCCTACTGTCGTTACTACCTTCCCTTTCTTCAAAAATACCCCTTCTTATTTTATAAAAGTTTTATTTATTTTTTTATAATTCAACCTCATTATAGTAGCCTAAAAAATTAAATGTAAAAAAATAACGTAAATGAACTGCACCCCAATAATTGGAGTTCATTTTAAGCAACTAGTTGGTCGGAAAGATCCCGGTATTCTACCGGTGTCTTTCCGGCCAATTTTGTTCTTATACGCTTGTTGTTGTAATAATACACATATTCGTCAATACCTTTTTTTAGGCCTTCATAGGTGTCGTATTTGTAATTTAAAGTTGTTCCTACCTTAAGAATATGGAAGATACTCTCAGCTACCGCATTATCCAAGCATGTTGCTTTTCGGCTCATGCTCTGGAAGATGCGGTTTTTCTTTAATTTTTTAACATACCTTTTGTTTTGATAATGAAATCCTTGATCTGAGTGTATCGTCATTCGATAATCGAGATCAGGCCTAATCATTATTAATTCATTTAGTGGCTTCATTACGAACTCAACCGTAGGGCTTAGAGAAATGTTCCAGGTTGTTATTTCTCCACTATATATATCTATGTATGCAGTGAAATAAGCGCGTTCGTTCGTAGTTTCGTTGCCCCATCTTATTTCCGTAACATCCGTAACGATTTTTTGATAAGGTCTATCGGTTAAGAATCTACGATTAAGCATATTTTTAGCGACCTTGCCGACAGTACCACGGTATGTATTTAGCTTTCTGGTTTTCTTTTCAAATGCGTGGCACAATAAATCATATTTCTTCATAATCCTTAGTACTGCCTTACGATTAACAATGATTCCACTGTTTCTTAGCGCATCAGAAACTGTTCTGTAACCATAATCTGGATTTTCTTTGCGTATTTTTCTGATTTCTTCTACAAGTTCTTCAGACTCCGAACCCTTGGTATAGGTATGAGCTTTCGAATAGTGATAACTACTACTAGACATTCCTACAACCTCTAATATGATTGATAATTCTACTTCAGTGTCTTGCCTTAACTAAGTAACTATTTGGGCCTTTTGTTGGTTTGAGATTTTTTGTTCTTTTGAGTTAAGGCCTTCAATTTTTCCAAGTAGGCTACCTTGACCTTTAGATGTTTATTTTCTTCTTCTAGGTCTTTAAGTTTCTTTGCTTGATCTTCTTTTGACATATTTGTGTCTGACCGTCCAAATTTAGGTTTTAGACGGCCTGATAATAAGTCATTCTCCCAATACCATACTGTTGCCGGAGCAGTGATATCAAAATGCTTAGCGGCATCTGGATACGACTTTATATTATCTATTCGCCATCTGATTACCTTAATTTTAAACGAATAGTCGTGAATTGTCCTTCCATTTCTGAATGGAATTAATCCATCATCACCAAATTTATCATGAGCATATTTCCACTGATATAACGTTGCGGTACCTTTTATCCCATATTTATCCATTACTTGTTTAACTTTAATTCCGGCATTAAGATCATTAATAGCTTTTAGTTTTACATCTTTTGAAAACATAGAAAAACCCTCCTGGTTGGATTACTCCAACTAGGAGGGTGCGGTTCAAAAATTCAATTTACGTTATTTTTTATAAAATATTCTATTGCATCGGCCCATCAACCAATGTCCACTGGATTTCCCCAGTATAAGTTCCCGCCGAGGTATTAGGTGCTACCTTAAGTAAAATACCTTCTAGAGGTTTCCAATTTTCACCGATATATTCAGTATCTTCAATAATGTCAGAAGTCTCATCACGAGCAATCTCTACTGGATCATTGGCTAATGTGTATTCATTAGCGTCATCACGGTAAACCATACTACCAGTTATCGGGATCCCATTCGAACCCATCAATCCATCAGATCTAACAGTCAAAATCCACGGTGTCTTAGCACTTGTAACATTCAATGTCCAAGTACCATCACGTTTGATGACTTTGCTTTCATTTGATTGGTTAGTCGTCTGGAATCTATAGTTCTTATCACTGGTTAGTTGGAGAACTTTGTCGACTACGTGGATGGTAAATTCTATTTTATCAGAATAGTTTATACCTCCTCCCCCGGAAGCATAAACAACAACTTTATGATCACCAATTCCCAAAACTTCACCACTCACAGAAAACGTATATTTGTATTCGCTCTGACCAATAGTTGGATCATTATAGTTCGGCGCCTTTGGAACAACATTTAGTGGTGTTTTATCATCGGTCTTCCAAATTATTGACATATCATTTAAATCAAATTCAGATCCATCGTTATACTTTAGAACCCCGGTCAAATCAATAGTATCATCCAACGATATTGTCATTTCTCTTTCATTGTCGACTTCAAAGAGTAGTTTTCTATCTTCAGCCTTAACCAAATAATTCAAGTAATTAGAAATCCGATGCTTCGAATCAGTCACATAGACTTCCACATTATGATCGCCGGCTTTCAAACCACTCATAACTAATGAATACTCTGAATTAGTTGCGGAGGAATCAACTGCTTGTATTGAAGAACTCTTAGTTTCCTTATCAGTTCCCTTATCAACAATAGTAGTAACAGTAACTTTATCATTTCCAAAAGAAGAACCGTTTTGATAATTGATATTCATGTCCATCTGGGCTTCTTTACCAGTTATAATTGAGCGCTGCATAGTATCGTCAGTGTCTTTTGGTGCCAACTGCAAAGTATCTCCCAAAGGATTGATGGTAAACTGTGGCGTCATAACATCCCCGGTATAGTGATCACTATCATATGAAGTATGTGCTTGCTTGACCAAAACAGGATTAATATTACCATCACTGCCAATATTAGCCGTACCGTACAAGCGGATCTGTGCACTAACATTATCCTTACCCATACTATTCAACGTCAGATCGATTGTTCCATCAGAGTTCAACTGACTGGCATTAATTTTTACAGTTTCACCAGAATATTTAATTTCACCAATATTACCTGCTTCATCGGCCGTGAAGTCTACGTTCTTAGGTACATTGATTTTGGTAGTAATATCTCCTGTACTCATAAGTCCTGAGTTATAAGTGAGGTTATAATCAAATCTCAACTTATCACCATTATTGACATCATCATCAACTGTACTATTCCTGTCACTATCAGGAATATCACGTTCTTGAGTGTAATCGTAGAGGTTAGTAGTTGTCTCAATATCAGCAACCGCCGGAATCGATTCAAAAATAACTGCATTAGTCGTAGCTGTATCTCCAGAGGCACTAGTTAATCCCCAACGCACTTTGGTTTGACCTGGATCTAGATTGAGCTTGCCAATATCGATGTCCATTATCGGATGTTTGACAGTTCCTTCCCCTCTACTATCCCAATTATTAAAAGGTCTAATCGTTCCGTCATAGTCCTTGTCACTAAATGCATAGAAAATATGCGCTGACTTGTTATCCTCAGGTGGATAATATGTGAAAGTAAAATGATGCCATGCCGATTCCACTGTAGCATCACCAGTCATGTTAAGATTGTGGATAACACCTTTGTGTTCCATCGTATGACTGGTCCATAGGGGATCCGTGATACCTACATTATAAGTTGATGATTCTCCAGGATAATTCCAGGCAATATGTTGGCCCTTGGCTTCCTTAGTATTATCTGATCCCATCGTCGCATCAAAATAATCATCTTGTAATTGAAAATTTTGTGCTGCTCTAACATTACGTCTAGTATCTAATTCCATGGCAAAGCTATTTTGAATGGCACCTTTAGCAAAGTTCTTCGTATCAGATAAACTATTGGCTCCTACAAATGGGCTACCTCCCCAGACGCCCAGCGACTCTTTACCAGAAGGGGTATCATTTAATCCAAAAAGCCCATCATAATGAGCAATGGCGTTTTCATCATTATCATCATTCTGAATAACGAAGGCTATTCCTTCTCCCGAACCATTGTTACCATCTATATCATTTTTATCTTCATTATATTTGGTGTAGTTGAATCTCTTGTCACCCATGTAGACCCACATAGAAAAGGTCTGTTTCTTAGTAATATCAAAATAATTATAATCTTCATTATTAGATGACATCCTACCCCAGATTGAGCCGACATCATTCGATCCGTTTGTCATTTGAACAATATCAGTTGTAGCACCGCTACTACCTTTACCAATAATTTGGACACTATTTTGTACCGTGCTTCCATAATTATAACTACTAGGCCAACTGAAAAAATCCTCCAGATCCATTCCTGAAGGTGCACCTTGATAAACTTGATCCCTACTTGGAACTGCCTCAACCGTCGTATTGTTGAATCCCACGAAAAATAGACTCATAAGAAACATGAGTCCTAACCCAAGATATAGCTTTGAATGCCGCTCCCTCATTACGTCATCCTCCTCACCTTTACTCTAACAAGACTTCCCACAAGTATTGTTAAAATTATCACATTTACCAGTATAATTATCATATCATATACACTAACAACTTAATAACTAGTTAATAATATTTTTGTTTGTCTAAAATGAATTTTTGTTAAAGCTGTATTAAAAAAACCAGCCTTTATTTTAAAGGTTGGCTTAAAAAGTTTATTAATTCGTATCAACACTATCTGTTAGTGTCCAGTTAATCTTTCCTGTATAAGTACCAGCTTCAGTATCTGGAGCGACACTCAACAATATCCCCGTGCTGCTGGTCCAATTCTTAGTGATGTCAGTAACTTTGGTATCATTACTTACTGTCGAATCTGAACCAATCAAGACTGGATCATCTTCAAGTGAATATTGATTAAGTCCTTCGCGGTAAACCATCGTTCCGGTTATTGGCAAGTTGGTACTGCTGTTCATTAACGGTGTTGACTGAGCCGTCAAACTCCATGCCGTCTTTGCACTAGTAACTTTGAGGTCCCAATCACCAGACCGTTTGATCAATTTGCTTTCTGCAGATTGATTAGTTGTTTGGAAACTGTATGACTTGTTGCTTTCAAGTGATAGCACCTTGGTCGTGACATTAACGGTTATTGTATACGCTTGAGATTTTCTACCACTACTATCTTCTGCATAAATCACCAAGTTATGCTTACCAACGCCCAGTTTAGACCCAGTGTACGACCAACTAGAAACATACGAAGTAATATCACCTGGTGTATCTGTCTTAGGCTTGTCATAAAGTGGTATGCCGTTATCCATTATATATGCAACCTGTGCACTACCTGGATCGAACGCTGAGCCATCGTCATAGCTAAGTTTACCCGAAAAGGTTATTGTATTTTCGGGAGAAATAGTGTAACTGGATGGACTATCAGATGTCAGCAAAAGTTTCTTATCCTCAACTGTAATCTTGTATGCAAGGTGTTCAGTAGTTAAGTGCATCGAATCGGATGCATAAACTTCAATCGTATGTGTACCGGGACCCAATGTATCAGCATCATACTTCAAAGTATAATCAGCTGACTTCGCTGTTGGATCAACAGAAAGAGTCGAATCAGGTTGTTGTACCCCGTCAACGATTGTATGCATAGTCAAACTGTTAGTACCAAAGGTTGAACCTTTTTCATAACTGATAGTTCCGGCCATACTTACACTTGTACCGGTTTTGACAGTTCTAGTTAAATCATCATTATTCTTAATCTGCAAAGTATCATTTACTGGATTAATCTTAAACAAAGGACTCATGACATCCCCTGTGTAATGGGTACTATCATATGAAGTATGCGCACCAAGAACTGTTGTCGCCTTAGCAGTCGTATTATCACCAATATTTGCCGTCCCATTCAAGTGAACTTCTGCAATAGAATTAGCACTACTCATACTATTCAAAGTTAGATTGATTGTTCCATCAGAATTTAGATCCGTTGCTTTGATTTTTTGTGTGCCACCGGAATATTCGATTTCACCAATATTTCCATAACTATCGGCTGTGAAATCTACATTCTTTGGAACATTGATTTTGGTAGTTATATCACCGGTCTCAGTTAATCCCGAATTGTAAATTAAATTATAATCAAACCTTAGCTTATCGCCATTATTAACATTATGATCCTGATTGGGATATCTATCACCGTCAGGAATATTACGTCCTTGAGTTGAATCATACAGACTAGTTGTGGAACTGATATCTGCAACCGCGGGAATCGATTCAAAAATCACTGCATTAGTAGTTGCGGTACTCTCACTAGTACTAGTAATTCCCCAGCGAACTTTGGTTTGGCCCTTTGCTAAACCTAGATTACCGATATCAACATCAATTATCCTGTGAGTAGTACTATTCGCACCGTCACCTTTTTGGTCCCATTCGCTGTAAGGCTTAATAGTACCGTCATAATTTTCGTTATCAAAAATATATTGTAGATGCCCAATCGTACTGCCAGAATCAGGTGCCGTGTACTTGATAACAACATGATGCCATGCGTCCTTAGTTGAGGTGGCACCTGCTAAATAAGTATTAGGTATAGGATCATTGTGATTCATACTGTAATACATCCACGTTGTAGCAATATTTCCAGTATAAGTACTAGATAATGCTGGATAATTCCAAGCGACATGTGGGCCCCTTACTTGCGGAGAGCCTGATGAATCAATGCCACCGTCAAAGAAAGCATCTTTTTGACTACCCAACACCAAGCCTCCATCAGCCTTGGTAGTATTCATATAACTATCGAACTCCACTGCAATACTCTTCTTGATTGCTCCAGTAGCAAGAGCAGAAGAAGAACCAACGATATCTGGACCTGTACCATCTCCACCCCAGACACCAAGTGTTTCACCACCAGCTGCCTTACGGCTGATAGGAGAGAGGAGTATGTCGAGATAGCATTAATTCCACGGTCATCATTTTGGATTACAAAAGCCATTCCATCACTAGATGTGCCTTCACTACCACTGAAGTACATCCACATCGAAAAAGTCTGATCTTTTGTTACATCGAAATAATTATAATCTTTTCCATTTGAATCGGTCATTCTCCCCCAAACAGAACATATTTGATTAGCTCCACTAGTCATTTCAATTAAATCTGTCGGAGTAGAACTTCCCTTAGTAACGACTTTGGCCGAATTAGAAGTCGTCCCACCTCCAGGTGAGTAATTATCTGGTTTCTCAAAATAATCATTCAGATTCATACCATCAGGAGCTGCTTTCAAAACATCCGATACACTAGGTACGGTCGCAGCCGTTGTCTCAAGTGGTTTTGAGAGAACACTAAATAAACCTATCAGTACTGTAACAAATATCCCCAAGTATATTTGTAATTTTTTTATCCTCATGTTAACACCGCCTCAAACTAGTTCGAGTTCGTTCCCCAAAAAGTCCCTCAAACTAGCCTCAATGTTGTAATAGTGATTATCTTATCATAATAATTAAAAAATAATTCTATTATTAGAAACTATAATTTTATATATATACTATTAAATTTATACCAAAAAGGAGCGACTTATCAAATAAGTCGCTCCTTAAGATTATTATAGTGAATTAGTTAAATCCCAGGATATGGTGCCTGTATATCCTCCCGCAACCGGATTAGGCATAACTTTTAACAAAATCCCGTGAGATTCATCTTTCCATGAACCAGAAATATCTTTTTTATCAGAAGTAACATTTTTATCTTCACCTAAAAATGTTTTTGTCTTCATTGACTGACTATTACCGTCGTTATCAATGTATTCAAGGTTTCCGTTCAATGTAGCTGAGCCTTCGTTAGACTTTAGGTCGGACGCAGTGGCACTCAAGCTCCAATCAGATTCAGTCGTATTAACACCTAATGTCCAGTCACCACTACGACGATCGTATACTGTCTCATCACTGGCATTCACTGCACCGAACGAATAACTATTCCGATATGTCAACGAAGCAGTTTTATCCCGCACAATAACCGTGAAAGTGATTGATTCAGAGGACTGTCCATTCTTATCAGTGACATAGGCTGTTAATGTATATTTTCCAGCCTTGTCAATTTTAAGATCACTGTCTCGCAGCGTCTGAACAAACTTAGAGCTTGTTTTGGGATTAGCTGAACCATCCGTTAAAGCAGTCGTGGCTTCAACTCCGGTTCCTTGAACCTTTGTATGCCAAGTTACATCTGAACTATCAAAGCCATATTTGTCATCATAAGTTAAGTTGACTGGCAAATTAATATTTCCAGCTGACAAAGTCGTGTTGATTTCACTATCACCATCCACGCTCAAGACTGGCTTGGGAGTTTGGACATCAACAGTGTATGTCACTGGTTTGGAAACAATATAGTTATCATCCATTGCATAAACTGTAATCGTATGTTTTCCCTTGGAAAAATCATCTTGAGGAAAGTTAGACACAAGGTTTCCGTTATCATCCTTGTGTTGACCATAAATTGAAAAATAACCATCAAAACTATCAGTGTCTCCGAAACTATAATCATGTGTACCATCAACATTGACATAGTAATGCATCTTCGTATTATCAACGGCCGTTCCGTCGTCATAAGAATACTGGCCATTTAAGAAGAACTTATCACCAGGATAAACACTGATTGTCGGATTGATTGCACTCAAAGTCAAATGCGTTGTTACCGGATCAATCGTGAAACTTGGTGTATAGACATCATCACTGTACAAATTACCAGTGATATCTGTATGTGTTGATGCGACCTTTGTGGAAACATCAGCTCCATTCGATTGATCGATTTTGGCAACCCCATTGAGTTGGATCTGAGCTGTGTTTAAGCCATTGTTCAATGATCTAGCTAACGTATGAGTAAGAACACCATCTTTGATTTCACTAGCATCAATGGGTTCAGACTTACTACCATCAGCATAACTGACTGTTCCCACTTGACCGCTACTGGCATAGGTCATATGACCAGGAAGACTAATTGTGGCTTTGATATCAGCCAAATCTTTTTCACCAGAATCATATGTAACGTTGTAATTGAAGTTCATCTTGTCGCCATCGTGAACATTTTTACCACCATCCGCAATTTCACGATTGCCTTGAGTGGCATCGTTAACAACGACGTTTGATTCAGCTTCAACTAGGGATGGCATAGTTTCGAAGACCGCCATATTTTCCGCGAAAACAGTTCCCGTAGATCCTGTGAATCCATATCGTAACTTTGTATTTCCGTTCAGATGAAATTTACTCAAGTCCAGTTGAACTGTTTTACTGAATTCTTCATCAGGAATATTACTACCTTGTGATCCATCGGGATTCTTATCATTAAACGTATACTTCAGTGTTGCTAAATTACTACCTTTGGTCACGGGTGGAGTATATTCAACCGTTAAATGATGCCAAATGGCTTGTCCACTATTCACTTTATAATTATTAGTAGTAAGATGAAGTTTTTCACGAGCATCTTCGTGATTCATGGAATAATAATAACCATTCGGTCCTGAACCATACTGATTATAGGTACTACCCTCAGCTGGATAATTCCAAGCAATATGTTCATCAGAATAACTACTTAAACCATTAAGGTCTACATCAAAACCAGATGCCAGGACTGGAGTCTTTGTTACATTTTTAAATGTATCAAACTCCAATGCCCAACTGTTCTGTATTGCTGTTTTAGCTAATTCATCTCGACTGCTCTGTGCCCCGTTAGAATCAGATGCCCAAACTCCTAATGTTTCACCCGGTGAAGGTGTACCATCATTTTTTCTTGAAATAGCATCTATTCCACCATTTTGTAAAACAAGTGCCATACCGTCACCACTGCTGCCTTTATTTCCAAAATACAGCCACATCGACATTTTTTGTTTATGCGTAATATCTAAATAATTTCCATTATCAACATTACTCCAGATAGATGACAATTGATTGTTATCATTCGTAAGTCTAACCTCATCAGGTCTGGAGATCTCACCTTTGGATACGTCTGAAGGATTTACCGTCGCACTATTAGTAGCACCAAAATCACCAACGGTAAAATAACCATCATCAACTTGTTCCAATGACAATCCGGCTGGAGCATTGAGCCGATTTGTTTGGTCAGCACCATTTTCAGCGTGAACAATATGTACATTTCCAAAAAATATAAACAAAGTAAACAAAATAATGGGCATAACAGTATATGACCCCAAATTCCTCTTTTTCAACTGTTATCCCTCCCAAAATGGCAATGCTTCCTCAATTAATTTAATATTTATTACTATACAGCATAAATTAAGTAATTTCATTCCAATAAAAATAATAATTTATCTCCTAAAATGGTAAAAACATATGCCATAAATGTATAAGCGCTACCATTATTTTTAACACTCAATATTTAATATATAATATTTTAAAAAGTGACCACGAAAAAAGTACCACATCAACAGACATGATACTTACGAATCAATACTATTAGTTAATGTCCAACTAATGGTTCCTTTATAACTCCCACTAGATGCATTGGATCTGATCTTTAACAAAATTCCAGAATCTTTTTGCCAATGACCGGCAATATCAAAAACTTTATCTTCATTAATAAGCTTGTCATCTTTATCCAGTAGAACCTGATTATCCTTTAATGGATTATCTTTTCCATCCTTCCTAAAAATCAAGCCACCTGCCAAAGGATTATTCTTATCATCCACTAATCCAGATGTCTTAGCTTTTAAGCTCCAAACTGAATTCAAACTTTCGACTTTGAGAACCCAGTCACCCGATCGATGAACCACTCCCGCTTCCGGACTTTGATTGATACTTTGAAACTTATAATTGGGACTACTCTCCAGTTTCAACACCGAGGTATCTTTTTCAACGGTTACGTCATAAGTGACTTTGTTAGAGAATCGATGCTTGGCATCTGAAACATACAACGTCACAGTATGGTCGCCTAATTCTAATGATGAAGCTTTTCTAACAATGTCATATTCTTCTTTATTCTTATCCTTGGTAACTGGCAATTCAGTCACTTCGGAAGTGCCGCCATCAATTGAAGTATGCAGGTCTAACTTATTGCAGTTAAACAAAGAGCCTTTTTGATACTCAACTGTTCCTTGCATCTCAAAACTCTGACTATGCTGAATCGCCATCTTTGGCGTTATACCTTCAGTCATCTTCAACGTATCTTCCACCGGGTTAATGCTGAATTGCGGACTCATCAGATCACCAGTGTAGTGCGGACTAACAAATGAAGTATGTGCTTGATCAACGTTGGTTACCTTGGAAGAGACGTTACTTCCAATATCAGCTTTACCATTTAGTTGGATCTGAACGTTATTATTGTCATAACCTAAGCTGGGTAATTTTAACTTTACAAATCTGGTTATATTCCCCTTGCTATCAGCTTCTTGTGTCAATTCATCTTTTGTAATATCGACGGACTTATCTTGATATGTAATTTTACCGATAATACCAGCATCATCAGGCGTGAAATCAACATGTGATGGTAAATTGATCCTTGTATCGATCTGCCCTGATTCCGCTAATCCAGAAGTGTAGTTCAAGCCATAATTGAACTCTAACTTATCACCGTTATTAACATTTACATCCGCTTGATTGTTCTGATCAAAGTCCAATATTCCACGTTCTTGCGTAACATCATACAAACTCGAGTTGATATTAATGCTGGCAATTGCCGGAATGGATTCAAAAATAATAGCATTAGTCGTAGCTTTAGTATCTGGTGAACCAGTGGAACTAGTGAAACCCCAGCGAATACGTTTTTGACCTGGTTTTAGGTTGAAGTTCTTAGTATCAATGTCGATATAAGTTCCTTTCTTCCTAGGACGCCTATTCCATTCATTAAATGATCTGATAGACCCATCGTAATTCTTATCGTCAAAAACATAAGAAATATGCGCAATCGTGCTTCCTGCAGAAGGTGGAACATATTTGAAATAAAAGTGATGCCACGCTTCATCAATCGAATTCCCGGACAATGTAAGATTATGTATCGTATCTTTATGTTCCATATCAAACCAAACATTTATCAAATCCCAATTATGTATATACATATTCGGCAGAGCTGGATAATTCCAAGCCATATGTTGCCCCTTATTCACAAAAGTATGATTGTTCAGCATCTTGGATCCATCGAAATAATTATCCCGGCTCAATAAGCTCACCCCAAACACAGATTTGGGGATAGAATCATTGTGATGAGTATCAAACTCTAGTGCAAAGCTGTTCTGAATAGCACCCGCAGCCATGTCATCAGAGCTCAATGCACCCCAGCCACCCCACACACCGATGGTCTCTCCGGTTTGGGGATTTTTTTTACCAGTAGAATCAACTGTCTTAGAGATAGCATCGATTCCAGCATCATCATTTTGAATGACAAATGCCATTCCATCAGCGGATCTAGCTTCATCATCCCCAAAATACATCCAAGCCGAAAACTCCTGTTCCTTAGTCACATCAAAATAATTATACGGTGTATCCGGTGCATCAGCTGTTGCCGTCCTTCCCCAGATAGACGCTAATTGATTAGTACCATTAGTCATCTGTACAATATCACTTTGATTGCCAACTACACCTTTCTTCAGTATCACCATACTATTGGGCATAGTTTTGCTGCTTCCCTTGTATTCCCTAGGTGATTCAAAATAATTTTCTAAGTTCATCCTGGTGGTGCCGCTTTGTAAACGTCAGATACGCTGGGATTACCCGCAAATACAGTAGTAGTCGGCATCTCAGTGAAGAAAAGAAAAAGAATTGAAGTGACAACTAATAGTAAATAGTTTCTTATCAATCGCTTATTCATATTCATCTATATCCTCGTGAAATATTTGTATATCTATACATAGATGTTACTTCATATGACACGTAATATATACAAAAAATCCAAACGAAGTTATTGTATTTTGACATAAATAAAAAGATACTTCATAAGAAGTATCTTCATAACGAATTATAAATTAAGGTGTATTATTCAAAGTCCAATCGATCATCCCTGTATATACTCCCCCAACAGGATTGGGTAACACATTCAGCAAGATGCCTTCGTTTGATTTCCAGTTACCACCGATATCTCGGTTATGTGTTATGGCTTCCTTTTGTTCATCGATCAGGACATATGAATTCATATTTTGCATAATTTTGTCAGAGTCCACAAACACCATATTGCCATTCAAATCACCGATCGAATTACCGTCAGCATCTTTTCCTGTCAGATCAGTTGCCTTAGCAGTCAACGTCCAATCGGATTCAATACTGTTAACCTCAAGTGTCCAATCTCCTGCACGATCAACGATCCTAGACTCACCACTAGTATTGATCGGCTTGAATGAGTAATTCTTATCAGATATCAGATTAGCTGACTTTGCTATGACTTCCAAAGAATAGTCAACTGTGTTGGATGCTCTATCGTGCTGATTTTTGACATAAGCTTGAATCTGATATTTACCAGGCTTGGTTATTCCTAATGTATCGAGATTAAACACCTGAACAAAATCCTGTGCCGTCACTCCAGCAAAGGTGTCCTGAATCGGCGCACTGATATTATCCTTAATAACTTCAGTCCCATCTTCATTCATGACCTTCATATGCCAAGTAAGATTACTACTATCAAAACTTAGACTACCATCATAAGTTACATGTGCTGGTATGTTTACCGTTCCCAATGATTGAATCGCTGTCAGTTCTGAATTATCGGTTGATAACACTGGATCGGCCGAAGTCACCGTCACATCATACGTTAGGATATTCGAAGCAATCCCATTTTGATCGACTACTTGAATCGTTACAGGATATGAACCGACTGGGAAGAGACTCTCATCAGTCATGTCTAATGAGAACAAACTATCCTTACTAGCTGTATCTTTGGTAGTTACCACCTGTCCATTCGCCGTCACAATGATCGACATGTTTTCGTTCTT
Organism: Companilactobacillus nodensis DSM 19682 = JCM 14932 = NBRC 107160; assembly: GCF_000615905.1. Classification (GTDB taxonomy): domain Bacteria; phylum Bacillota; class Bacilli; order Lactobacillales; family Lactobacillaceae; genus Companilactobacillus; species Companilactobacillus nodensis. The sequence continues at coordinate 1,784 of NZ_BAMN01000029.1, read as the reverse complement.
GATCACGGTTGAATCATCATATGACATTGTCCCCGCAAAATGTAGCGGACTTCCCAAAGCTGCTGTTTGAGATTCAGCTGATGTGGACGAAATACTCAGATGTCTTGGTTCAGCAATAATATAAAAGTTCGGTGTATTAAGATCATCCTTGTACAAGTCACCTTTGATACCAGCATGAGCACTCGCAACTTCCGTCTTACTACTACCGGATGCAATTTTTGTAACACCAGTTATTTCGATTTTTGCACCTTTCAAACCATTATTCAAGTCCCGTTGCAATCGATGAGTCACGATACCATTGCTGACTTCACTGACTGGAATCGGCTCCGTCTTACCATCTGAATATACAACATTACCAATATTACCAGTCGTCGCATAAGTCATATTTCCCGGCAGATTGATCGTCGCGACCGTATTAAGCAAGTCATTTTGACCTGACAAGTAATTAACGTTGTAACTGAACTTGATCACATTATTGTTATAACTCTTGGTATCTCCAGCCTTGATCTCGCGATTACCTTGAGAAACATTGTAGGCTTTTACCTCTGAACTAGCATTCACCAATGATGGCATGGTTTCAAAAACTGCCATATTCAGTGACGCTTGAGCACCAGTTGAACCAGTGAACCCATATCGCAGTTTCGTATCTGTGACGCCATTTTCGTCTTTATCAAAGTGAAAGTTAGCTAACTCCAGCTCAATCGTATTACTGTATGGTTGATCATTCGGTGTATTCAGCATCGAACCAGCTTCACCGTTAGTTTTTTTGTCATTGAATGAATAAATCAAAGTTGCCTCAGTCGATCCAGCAACAGGTGGTAAATAATTCAGTGTCAAATGATGCCAGGAATTATCACCATCAGAATTTTTGGTTAGATTTAAAAACTCCTTGGGGTCCTTATGTACCATTCTGTATACACTACCACCGTTCATCCAGTCATATAAATAAGTATCAGCGATACCAGGATAATTCCAAGCCATATGTTGATTACCGATGATTCCTGCTACTAAACCTGATTCAAAATCATTATCGAAGTAACTCGCTAAACCAGCTGTACTATTTCTATTTAAGAATGTATCAAATTCCAAAGCCCACGAATTCTGAATGGCACCAGCCGCAATAACCGTTGGCTTAGTTTGATTTTTATCCTTATCTGGACCCCAAACACCTAATGTTTCACCAGGCAACGGCTCTTTATTATAGGTAGAAATTGCGGCTTCCTTTCTGGAATCATTCTGAAGTACCAAAGCAATTCCATCGGCAGGCGTAGTTGCATGACCAAAATACAACCACATCGACAGTCGTTGCGGTATAGCAGTATCGATATAGTTTCCCTTATCAACGTCACTCCAAATAGAACTGATTTGATTAATATTATCAGTCAACTGCACCGCATCTGATTCGGGATATTTAGGATTTTGTCCCCTAATTACCTTGGCAGTATTAGGAACAGTTGCTGAAAAATTGTTCACATATGTAAAATACGAATTACTATTCTCACTATTTGTTAAAGACAATCCTTGTGGAGTTGCCTGACGTCCCCATGTATCAGCTAAAAGTTCAGCTCGCACGCTTGTGGTAGAAAACTTCAAGATCATGAGTAAACCAAATAGAATAGTGCCGAAAATCGGCATTACAGAATTTTTATCAAACCTCATTGGGCTCCCTCCCATTGATAAACATATTTGTAATTAATATGGTAAAAATATGCTCACTGTAAATATATAGTAATAAATATTCAATTAGGATTCATTATACGTAATGTTCAATTACAAAAATTGAT
>NZ_BAMN01000030.1 GCF_000615905.1 Companilactobacillus nodensis DSM 19682 = JCM 14932 = NBRC 107160 | reverse complement strand
CGCGTAGGATTTTCAAAATCCTTCAAATTATTATCAACTGATTATTAATTTTTATTAAATCTAAACTTATATAATTATTTTTAAACTTATTTACAATTCCCAGTGTACCAGTATTTATAGACTATACAGTTGTATTTATATACTGAACAACTTAATTTTTTAATTAAAAATAGCATCCAACCTTTTTGGTTGAATGCTATTTATTTGGAAAGCTCTAGGGTGCCTTCCTTTTTGTACTCTAAGTTTTTATACGTTTTCTGAAACGAGTTACGAAAGCCAGATCCCTGCGCCTGCTACAGATAGTAAATGCACCAACTTAGTTGGCACCTTCACTATCTTAGGCAGTGCTCAGAATCTCCCGGCTTTCTCCACTCTCTGATTTCGAAACGAGCTCTGAAAAGCAACTCCCTACGCTTAGCTACAGATAAGAAAGGATGTACAAACCACATCAATTCTTATCTTAGGCTAATGCTCAGGAGTTAACCGCTTTTCTCCACTCTCTTTTATAGATCCCATTTCCAGTTTTCAACTTCTGGCAAGTCTGTACCGTATTCACGGATGTACTTGTTGTGCTTATCAACTTCTGCTTCCATCTTATCGGCGAAGTCATTAGCCTTGTCACCTTCAACAGCAACTGCAGCTTCTTCAGCCAAGTGGAAACGGTCCATTTCATTTACAACACGCATATCGAATGGTGTAGTGATATCACCATTTTCACGATAACCATGAACGAACAGGTTGTGGTTGTCACGGTCGAAGAAGATGTCTTTGATGATATCTTCGAAACCATGGAATGCGAACAATACTGGCTTATCAATTGTAAAGATTTCGTTGAACTCTTCATCAGTCAAACCACGAGGGTCAACTTCTGGTGATCTCAACTTCAATAAGTCAACAACGTTGACGAATCTGATCTTAAGCTCTGGCATTTCCTTACGCAAGATACTGATAGCAGCAAGTGATTCAAGGTTAGGTTCTGTACCGGCAGCAGCGAAGACAATATCTGGATCACCGTTATCGTTAGAAGCCCAATCAATAATCTTGAGACCCTTATCAGCCAATTCTTGACCTTCTTCAATTGAATAGAATTGAGGACGTAATTGTTTTGAAGTAACTAACAAGTTGATCTTCTCTTGATCATCCAAGATCTTAGGCATGATTGGCAACAATGAGTTTGTGTCAGCTGGGAAATATTCACGAATGAAGGCAGGCTTCTTCTCAGCTAAGTGAGTGATGATACCTGGGTCTTGGTGAGTATAACCATTGTGATCTTGTTGGAAAGCAGTTGATGTAGCGATGACGTTAAGTGATGGGTACTTGTTTCTCCATGACAATTCATCAGCTTTTCTTAACCACTTGAAGTGTTGTGTCAACATTGAATCGACAACTCTCAAGAATGCTTCGTAACTGGCAAAGATACCGTGACGGCCTGTTAGTGCATAACCTTCTAGGAATCCTTCAGCTTGGTGTTCTGAAAGTTGTGAATCGATGATACGGCCAGCTGGTGCTTCATATTGGTCGTTTGGTTCTTTGACGTCTTCCATCCATTGACGTGATGAAGCATCAAAGATGTCATATAGACGGTTTGACATTGTTTCGTCAGGTCCAAATAATCTGAAGTTCTTAGAGTTGTTTTCAATAACAGCCTTGAGATACTTACCTAACTCGATCATGTCTTGGGCGTTCTTTTCACCTGGCTTGTCGATCTTCAAAGCATAGTTCTTGTAGTCTGGTAATTTAAGAGGTTGTGGATCAACACCACCGTTAACGATAGGGTTCATAGCCATTCTCTTAGTACCCTTTGGAGCCATTTCAGCAATTTCAGACTTCAAGCTGCCGTCTTCGTTAAATAGTTCCTCTGGTTTGTATGATTCCATCCAGTCAACTAGAGCATCTGCATGTTCCATGTCGTTTTGGTCAACAGGAATTGGAATTTGGTGAGCTCTAAATGAGCCTTCAATAGGAACACCATCCCAAGTCTTAGGACCAGTCCAACCTTTTGGTGCACGGAAGATAATAACTGGCCAATGTGGCATCTTAGCATCTTCAGCAGAGTGTTTTCTAGCCTCAGTTTGAATGTTTTCGATTTTTTCGATAGCTTCATCCATGACCTTAGCCATTTCAGGATGCATCTTCTCAGGATCGTCACCTTCAACGAACATTGGATCCCATCCAAGTCCCTTGAAGTATTCTGTTAATTCTTCGTCAGTCTTACGTGAAAGGATAGTTGGGTTAGAAATCTTAAATCCGTTAAGGTTCAAGATTGGTAATACAGCACCATCATTTACAGGGTTGATGAAGACATTTGAGAACCATGATGTAGCAAGTGGACCTGTTTCAGATTCACCATCACCAACAACAACTGCGGCAATTTGGTCTGGGTTATCTAAGATAGCACCAACACCGTGTGAAATTGAGTAACCAAGCTCTCCACCTTCATGCATTGAACCGGGTGTTTCAGGAGCAGCATGTGATGCTACACCGCCTGGGAATGAGAATTGTTTGAATAACTTTTGCATACCTTTTTCATCTTGTGTGATCTCTGGGTAAGTTTCAGTATAGCTTCCATCAAGGTATGAGTTAGAAACCATAACTTGCCCACCATGTCCTGGTCCTTCGATGTAGAACATGTTAACACCGTACTTGTTAATAGCACGATTTAAATGAGCGTAAATAAAGTTTTGACCTGCAATAGTACCCCAGTGTCCGATTGGGTGAACCTTTACATCGTCAGCTTTAAGATCGCGCTTCAATAATGGATTATCTTTTAAGTAAAGTTGGCCTACAGAAACATAGTTAGCTGCACGCCAGTATTTATCAACTAAATTTAAGTATTCTTTTGATGAGTAATCTGTCATTTCAGTACACTCCTTATTTGTTTACAAACATATAATAACCAGTTTTATTCTAAAAGTCAACCATTTAATATATTGGGTCGGTCCAATTTTAGAAAACACTTACTACCTATCTAAATCAACAAATGAATCGTATTTAAAATATTTGTAATGTAACTTCATGGTAGAGAATTCGAAGGGAGTTCCATCATTTAGGAAGAAAATACCTTCCATAATGCCTACCGGTTCAGTGTTCTTCAAGTTCAATAACTTTTGTCCTTCTTCATCTGAAGGCTGCGCCGAAATAGTCAGATAAGTTTTGTTAACTTCCTTGCCTAACTCTGACTCTACATAGTTAAAGACTGACTCTGAGGCAACCTGTTCCGACAATTCTGGAGCAAGTTTGATGGGAATATAACCTGTTTCAACCATGAACGGTACTTCATCCAGTAACCTCAATCTCTTGAAGGCATATACGAATTCACCTTTGTTCAAAAATAAGTTATCACGTAATTCTTCATCCGGACGAATAACATCAAAGCTCAAGACCTTGATTCCAGGTTTTTGACCATTAGCCTTGAAGCTATCTGTGATACCTAGATTTTTGCCGCTGTAATTGAAGTATGAATCCTGCTTCAAATACAATGGATTAACGAAGGTTCCTGCACCGCGTTTCTTGAAAATAATTCCTTGTTCCGACATATTGCCTAAGGCTCGCTTAATCGAGCTGCGGCTAACATGATAGTTCTCCGCCAAAGACCTTTCGTCAGGTAAACGCATATCAGGGAATGCACCGCTGTCTATTTCTTTTTTTAATGATTCGATTATTTTTTGATATATTAAATCCGCCATGGTTTCTCCTTTGGGACGTACCAATTTTTAATATGGTTCCTATCTTTCCAAATCATTATATCCCATTTTAAGAATAATACCCACTCCAAAATATTTTTGGACATCAAAAAAGGCAGCCAAGCGGCTGTCTTGATCATTATCTATTTAGTTTCTTCAACTTGCTCATCAAGTGAAACAAGACTCTGACTCATAGGAAGATTAAATTCCTTAGGGATTGTTTGATTCTCAATCAAATCATCAGTCATTGTTACTTCAAAGACTGTTTGATTTGAATATGGAACATAGTACATTTTTTTATTAGTCATATCGAGGATTGCTTGATATTGAGTATAACTTGGTCCACGGTCACCAATATTCACACCCTTAGGAACAACCACACTATCCAAGATATGCAAGATCGTAGGTACGGCTTCTGCAGCATCCTTAGCCTTTTCAATGTGTGTTCTATTGAAGGCAGTTCTGACAAAGCGGTCAACAGCAGTATATCCACCAGGTAATCTAAATGTACCATTTTGGCCCAAACGAGTTATTTCTTCATCCCCGAATTGAGCTGAATTGAAGTTATTCACTGAAGCGCCAAGGTAATTGGCCAAGTTAGTTCTGTGCCAATCAAAATCAGGTGTGTTAGTCATAACACCGATTTTGTCTTCTTCAAGAATAAGTCCGTCGCCTTCTGGTTCAATAATATAAGTAACTCCAGAAAGGTCACTGAAGATCCAGTGCAATGGTTGGTTAGTACCCATGACACCCTTATCAGATTCGATAATATGAACTTCTTTTAAGTTCTCACGTAATTCATCGATGGTCTTGTTATTTCCTAATGCCCAGAGGATAAACTCTTCTGAGACCAAATTAATGGCTCCATCGGTAGGCTTTTCGTCATATACATATTGATGTGGGAAATATAATTCAGCAGCTGATAATCCATATTCATTGAAACCATCAGCAACCATATAATTCTTACCGTATTTTGCTCCAGTACCCATAATGGCATAGTCTGTTTGATAAGTTGCGTCGTCAAATGATGAAACCCAATCATAGTTTCTAGGCAAGAAGGTAGGTTGACCATTTAACTCAAAAGCAAAATCCATGGTTCTTGATAAAAACTTTGCTCCGTCGAGTGATTCATAACTAATACTTGTACACATATTTAATTGCTTCCCTTCGGATTTTATTACTTTATTTATTATCGCTCATTATTGTGCAAATTGGTTACAAAATCAATAATTTTATTTTAGGGAATTTAACTTTTTAGTAAAGAAAGACTGATATCAGTCAAAATTAATTCAATAATTACAATTTGGCTACTCAAAAAGTATAGCTTGGTTATTGGTTTTTTTAATGACCGGATATGATAAGCTTAATGCGTAATCACTAATAAACCTCGGAGGTAATCATATGACCGTTGATATTAAGCGTGCTCAAGATGTTTATAAGGACGCTGGAGAAAGTGTTATTTTTACTACTCTCATGCTTAAGCGTGAGAACCAATCTGAAGTGAAAGATGCGATAGCAGAATTCTCAGACATGTCGAATTCGATCATCAACAGTATGAGAGTTCGCGCACCTGAAGCTCAAGCACACATCGCCTGGGGATTCGGTTCTGATGCGTGGGATTATTTATTCCCTAATGCACCGAAGCCTAAACAACTGGCACCTTTCGAAGAGATCAAAGGACCTAAGTATACAGCTGTTTCGACACCAGGAGATATTTTCATTCACGTTCGTGCCAGCAAAATGGCCGTTTGTTACGAATTAATGGATCAATTCATGGGTATTCTTCGTCCAGTTACAACTGTTGAAGACGAGACTCATGGTTTCCGTTACTTCGAAGGTCGCGCCATTATTGGATTCATTGATGGAACTGAGAATCCCGCTGGAATCGAATCAATGGATTATACTTTGATCGACGAAGATGAAGATCCAGAATTCGTCAATGGATCATATGCCTTCGCCCAAAAATACACTCACAATATGGAAGCTTGGGACGCTCTAAAGACTGAAGACCAAGAGAAGTCTATTGGACGCCACAAGTTCAACGACCGTGAATTAGCTGATGAAAAGAAACTACCGAATGCGCACAACGTTGCCTCTAAAGATGAAGAAGGCGGTGTTGAACACAAGATCGTTCGTATGAACGTCCCTTATTCGGAACCAGCTAAGGATATTAAGGGTACATACTTCATTGGTTATTCGAAGGACTTCTCAATTACCAATCGTATGCTCAACAACATGTTCACTAAGAGTGATCGTCTACTCGACTTCAGTACGCCGATAACTGGTAACTTATTCTTCATTCCTTCCAAAGACACCTTAGATAAAATCGCTGAAAATGAATATTAAATTAAAGGAGCTGACTCAATTAAGAGTTAGCTCCTTTTTTGTACCACGCAACAACTTCATCGATCTGCTCTTGTGGTAAATATTTAACTTTTAAAACTCGAGTTTCAATCCCCGAACGGCAATTCAATAATATATGAGCAAACTTTTTGTTACTCAACCAAACGCTTTGACGTCGTTCTAATAACTGAATACTACTCTTAGGTACAAAATATGAATTCTTCGAGGTAACTTGATTATTCTGCAAAAAGACATAATCATCATTCATCAACGTTATACGTGCACGTCTAGCGTTCAGATATGCTGGCGGCAACCAGAACAATGCCGACACGATCACGATTGCTACTAACCACCAGACTGACAACTTAAACATTATCGATCCTAGAACTATATCAGTTATGACACTAAAAATCATTGCATTACGCAAGTCATAATAGTAAGTCTTCGCAGCCGCAGGTTTCACTTTCAACTCATCAACTGGAATATGCGGAAAGAATTTTTTCAAAAAGTCATTCAACTTGGCGGTTTCAATGACCGGCATAACAACGATATCTTTCTCCGTTTCACCCTTCTTAGAATTAGAAATAATCACCAGCTTAACTGAAGCAATGTGTAACATCCTTCGCAATAGGGTTTGTTTAACTACTACTGCTTGAATTCTATTTTGAGAAATACTAGTCTTCTTGGCTTTGAAAAAACCATATTGCATTCTGAACTGACTATCTTCCTTCTCCAAATGAAAATGATAATACTTGGCAATCAAAACGAGTACTGAGATTAGATAGAAAAATAACAAAATAATTATCAAACCGATCACAACTAAGATCCAGCCTAAGTGAACAAACTCATTCGCAGCGGCTTCATAAAATTGCTTGCTTAAGGACTGCTGAACTTTACCATAAAAAGCCAGAACAACTAATAATCCTGACAAGAATGCCGGTGAAGTCAATGAAAACTTGAGAAGTTCACGCCAAGTTATGGAATACTCTGTGATCCCCTGTTTAATAGGTTTTTCCATCGAAAAAGTTTCCTGTGAAACATTTTGCGTAACTTCTTCCGAATTGAATTGTTGTCGATAATGATTTAGTTCGTCCTTCAGTTTCACAGGGACGGCTACCAAGCTTACCTCTGGTCCTTCAGAATGACCGGCCGTTTCTATTTCCAATTCTTCTAATTTGAAAGGTCTCAAGAAGAACCACTGATTAGCGGTAATGTTTTGAATTCGATCATACGGAATATGATTAACCTTTTTGACAAAAATTCCGCTTCTGACCAAAATCTCATCATCAAAAAACTGATAACTAAAAGTACGATATCTAATAATATCCACTGCTGTGATCAGAAGCAATAAGGCGAATAATCCTAATATCGACCATAACTTGGATTGATTATAAACCGCAACTACAAATATGATTGCCGGAACGATCCAGTTCTTTAGATCCTTATATAAGAAAAACAATATTGCTGCCGGATGGAGTCGCTTAGGATCAGATGTCATTTTTGGCCTCCTGAGCCAGCTTCATAATTGTTTCCTTCAACTGGTCAGCTTGTTCCGACTCAAGACCGTCAATTTCACTTCTACCGGCAGCCGTTACGATGACAACTTTTTGAAGATTCTTCGATTTTAAGATAGGACCCTGCTTAAGAGTGACATTTTGTACTCTAGCTATAGGAATAATCACCTGTTTCCTAAAAAAATAACCACTGTGAAGTTGAACTTGGCGTTCGTCAATATAATATGTCCAGAAGTTCCACAGATAAATGACCCAGACAAAACTCAAAATTAAAAATAATACACCGAGTGCAATAACGATTCCTTCCCCAATATTGAAATAACTGCGAATATTATTTGGCATTGTGAGCTTGATCAAGCTTACAGCTTGAACGATTACTAGGAATACAACAAATTCTATTATTGCGTGGATCCTCCAAATAACTTTGATACTCTCAGGTAGTTTCTCTACTTTGTCCATACATCCCCCTGCGACATTTTCCCTAAGTATATCAAAATGACAAAAAAAGAACCTCACACATTGTGTGAAGCTCTGTCTAAAGTCCAAAATCAATTAAGAAATATCCGATAGTACCAATGATAATCAACATTGTGAAGTTGATACCACCAAAAACTGCTAGATACTTACCAGGATTTTCCTTGAAGAAGAATCTATATTGTTTAAAGGCCAATAAGTTAGCCAGTGAGGCCACTACTGAACCTAGTCCACCGATATTTGTACCTAAGAAAATCGCGTGAACGTATTTTGAAAACTTGGAAACTAAGATGGTTGTTGGAACATTACTGATAAATTGACTGGTGATGATCGACGTTAGATAAGTGCTGCCTCTTGTTTGAATAAAATCGTGCAAGTGGTTAACAATCGAAGGTTCACGATTGATATTCCCAACTGCTATGAAGAAGCACATGAATATCAACACGATCGAATAATCCACTGATTCCAAAATATGAGGATTGATGAAGATCACCAACAAGATTGCGGCAATCAGCGAACCCCACATAGGAATAACTGAGAAGATTCCTAAGAAAATCACTACAGTAACAAAAACTGTCAAACTCAAACTAGGAATATTTAACTCAACGGTCGGTAAAGCACTCAATTCTACTTTGTCTTTTGGGAAGAACCTAGTTAATAGGAAGATAGCCAAAAAATTAATAATCGTTATTGGTGCTGACATGATGAAGAATTGTTTAATACCAAGGTCAAAATGTGTCAGCAGGAACAAGTTATGTGTATTACCAAACGGTGTGAAAATACTACCTAAGTTCGCCGCCATCGCAATAATAATGACGGGAAATATCGGATTTATTTTCAAATGTTTTGAAAGTTGATAATACAAAGGAACCAACGTCAGAATCGCCACGTCATTTGTTAAGAACATGGCTCCAAAAAATGCTATACTAGCTAACATCAGCATCATCTGTCGTGTGGTTTTTGCCTTATGTGTTAAGTACGCCGCATAGTATTTCAAAAAATCAAGATAATCATAAATTTGAATAATGATCATCATTGAAGTTAATGAAGCAATTGTTTTCCAATTGATATCCATTAATTGCGGTGGACTTATAAAGATGGAAGTGAGGATTGCTGCTGCCCCAGCAATCCACAGAACCTTGTCTGAAAAAACTCGTTTTAATACAGCCATTTACGTTTCCCCTAAAAAAGAAGTACCCTCATTAGTATTAGTATAAGGATATTTCGTGTAATGAAAAAGATAATTATGGAAATTTGCAATTTAATTTTTGACTTCTTAAATTTTTAAAAATAATTTGTTACAAAAAGCCTTATACATTTTAACTTAGATATAATTAAAATGAAAGACTACCAAAATCAAGGAGATGATAATATGCAAGTATTTTTCGCTATTTTAGTATTTATAATCGGTATCGCAGTCGCTACAATATCATTCAAAGCTAAGAAAGAATCAATATATTATCTACTATTATCAGTCGGCACGGCAGTTTTCTTCTTTGGAATCTTTTTAATCTTTCCCAAATAAATAACAACATTTTTCTTCCCTCTCCAAAACGTTTTCTGTTATAATTCTTTTACTAAAAAAGTTTAAGGGGGACGACGTCTAATGATCTTAAAAAGAACATCTATTTTGCTATTGATATCAATGATACTGGCTGTTTTGGAAATGACGGTAAATCCAGAATTTCATCTTGGTAGAATTTTCCTAGTCGTATCAAGCATTTTATTAGTCGCCGGTGCTTTATGGTTCGTGAAAGATAACTACCGAATCGCACCCAAAGCAGAAAAAATCAAAAAATAAACATAAAAAAAGGCTCAGATTGCGCAATGCAATCTGGGCCTTTTGAATTCTATTCTTCAGCAGCAAGTTTTGCTTGTGCAACCTGTGCTCTTAATTTTTTATTACCGTGATGTAGATCGACTACCGTCCAGACCAACAAGGCCAACACAGCAAAGATCAATACATAGGCAATAACATTGGACATGGTTTGATCAGTTGCTGTGGGATGATCACCGAAGAATGCCAAAATTTGATCTGGCAAACTGATAAGGTTCAAAATTGTTAATCCTACAACGGAGAACCAACCAAGAACCTTGACCCACAAACTATTCTTGAATCGATGTCCCATTTCTTCTTCACTATCTGTCATCATCAGCAATGGCAACATTGAGAATGGCAATGCAAATGCCAAGAAGACCTGTGAATTATTCATTAAATTGTTCAATGCGGTGTGCTCATCAATAGCACTCTTACCACTAGTCAACATAACACAAATCAAAACAGGAATAACTGAAATCAAACGTGTTACTAATCTTCTCAACCATAGAGGCATCTTCATGTGAACGAAACCTTCCATGATAACTTGACCTGTTAATGTACCAGTGATAGTTGAGTTTTGACCAGATGCTAGTAAAGCAACAGCGAATAACGTTGATAACACACCTGACTTGGCAACACTGATCAAAATATTATTACTCATAGTAGATGTATCTGATAATGCTTCATACAATCCAAAGAATGAAGGATCTTTGACTGAACCAGTCTTAAATACCGCAACACCCATGATCAGTAGCAAGGCATTGACGAAGAATGCGGCTGTTAATTGAATATTTGAATCCCAAGCTGAGAACTTAACGTTCTGGGCAACTGATTCTTCATCATCGTGGTCAACTTTACGTGTCTGGGAAATAGCTGAGTGCAAGTACAAATTATGAGGCATGACAGTCGCACCAATAATACCCAAAGCACCACTCAATGGTGTCATACCAGCGATTTTTTCACCAGTCGAAAAAGTTCTAGCATTAGGAACTAATCCACTGATAACGCCACCCCAATCGGGGTTAGATAGTGCAACTTGATAAACAAAGACGAATAAAATAACTAAAATCAAGCAAACAACAATTGCTTCGATTTTTCTAAAACCAATTTTGGTTAATAATAACAATACTAAAACATCCAACACCGTAATGAATACCGCTATTACTAATGGGATGTGAAATAACAAGTACAATGCGATAGCTGCACCGATAACTTCGGCGATATCCGTCGCCATAATTGCGAATTCTGTTAGGATCCACAAGACGATTCCTAATGCCTTACTCGTTCTGGCTCTAATGCTTGCGCCAAATCCATACTGCTTACAATCCCTAGTTTAGCTGCCATATATTGTAATAACATGGCAATTAAACTAGAAATTAGAATAACTGACATTAGTAAATACTGGAAATTTTGACCACCAGTAATTGATGTTGACCAATTACCAGGGTCCATATAACCAACCGCAACTAGTGCACCTGGTCCTGAATAAGCTAATAATGTCTTAATAAATCCCTTATCCTTTGGCACTGAAACCGTACCATTGATCTCTTCTAGTGAAGGACCATTCGCATATTGGATAAGTTTGTGCTTACGTGGAGTCTCATTTTCCTCTGCCATAAATTAATCTCCTTAATTCTAACTGATATATTTAATTTTCAACGAACGATCATTATAGATATCGGTGAATACTTTGCCATATAAGCTGCTTGTGAGCCAAAGTACTTGCGTATCCCTCGTTTTGATAATGAACCGATAACCAACAAGTCAGCTTCTGAACTAGGAATAACCTTCTTAACAATAGTTTCACCCGGATCTCCTTCGGCGACGATGGCTTCGACCTTTTTCACACCCGCATGCAAAGCTACATCACGATACTCTAATATGTGTTTGTCGAGTTCTGCTCGTTCACCATGGACATAATCTTTAGTTAAAGCTTGATAAACATTCATTTCATCATTCTCCAAAATTGAAGTAATGATCAATGTGGAATCATCCCTGATACAACGTCTCATTGCATAGCGAAATGCCAATTGAGCATCATCAGAATCATCTACACCTACTAAAACTCTTTTAAAACTATTTTTAGTTTCTGTCACTTTAATCGCTCCCTTCTACGCCCCTTATTCTATCCCAAATTAACTATCTGTAAAGATTTTTTTAGGAGTAGCTAATAAAAAGTCATAAATAAAGTGACATTGTCTTCATTTTTGAAAGCGATAACCATATCCAGATATCAACGATTGTCAATCTTGGATAATTAAGTGAAAATAATTATGAAAGCTGTATACACCAGGAGATATATTGACAATACGGCAAGGTAAAAAACTCATTTTATACAAAATAATTTATTTTCTTAAATATTTTTGTTAGGTACGACTAATTTATGAGTTGACATAATCTACAAATAAAAATATGCTTAGTTTATTTAAAAGATATGCTGGTGATTAATAATGAGTGACTTGGATTTTTTGAAATTAATATATGAATTAGGTGGTTCTTTGCATAACGTCAGTAATGGAGATATTGCAAAAAAAGCACATCTTAGTAATGCTTCGGTTACTGAGCGAACTAAAAGTATATCTAAAAATACTGACTTGCTATCATATACGAAGTATTACGGATCTAAATTAACCAATAAAGGTATCATGATCATCAATCCCTATATACAGCAGCAGCGGTTAATTGAAGTTTGGTTAGTTAATGATCTCGATTTCTCATTGAAATCTGCACACAAGGAATCTGATATTCTTACCAACAAAATCAACAAACAATTTATCGACCGACTAAATGATCGATTAAACTATCCAAAATTTTGTCCACACGGAAATATCATCCCCAACAATGCAAAAATGATTACTGACAATCAAATAACACTAGCTGATAATCTTGTATCGAATCAGAAATATACGGTCAAAAGCTTTGCAGAGGACAGTTATATCTTCAGTATTCTGGAAACTATTGACGTTAAATTACAAGACACAGTTCAACTATTAAGTGTGGCTGAAGACAGTATCATAATTTTTAACTTAAGAACTGGTACCAAACAGCTATTACCAAAAACATTGGCCGAATCTATTCGAGTAGAAAAAAAGAGCTCAGCCGTTGTTGACTGAACTCTTGTAATTACGATTTTATCTCTTGAATCAATTGATAAACAGCACCGATCATCTTCGCATCACCGCTGTCCAATTTTGCCGCAACAATATTGGGAACACTCATTGAGGCAATACTATTGCGCGATTTTTGGATCCGAGTTACTTCCTGTTCTAATTTTTCCATGAACTTTTCATTTTTGACAATATTGCCGCTAAGAACTACCGCTTCAGGATCAAATGCCATATTGAGATTGATTATTTCTTTGGCCAAACTATGGCAATAACTCTTAAGCACCGCACTGGCTAACGGCTCTCCACCATTAGCACGGTTGATGACCATTTCGGGACTAGTGGCGCCGTAATCAGTATATTGATTATAACGGCGCAATAACCCTAGAACTGGTGCACCACGGTAATTCAGAGAACCCATTTCCGTATCAATATCATCTTCATCCGTCAGCATCCATCCAAACTCACCGGCTCGAGAATGGGCTCCATGATAAATCTTATCATTAATAATAATTGCCCCACCGGCACCAACATCTAGCAACAGGCCAACGTAGTCATGGTAATCCCTTGCTACTCCTAACCATTTTTCAGCAATAGCTACGGCATTAGCATTGTTCTCGATATATACCGGCAATTCCGTCTTTTCTTCCAAAATATCCTTCAAGTTGACATCATACAATGGCTTAACAATACCCGCAGTGGTCAGTAAACCATTATCCTGAACTATTCCGGAAACACTGACTGCCACACCTTCAAACTCTCCAGCTTCTTGGTCCAAATCAAACAACGCATTTTGAAGGTTTACCAATACTTCTTCCTTATCCCCTGTTGCGGATAATTCATTTCTATTCGATAGATTCCCATGCTCGTCGATCACAGCGTACTTTATTGATTTACCACCTAAGTCGACTCCAATATACCCACTCATAATTTCTCCAGCTTATCTTCAGTTAATAATACATAGGCCTATTATACCAGTTATACCAATTGGATAATTGTACTCAATTCATAAAATTAATAATGATAAACTACTATTAAGAGGAATGAAAATGACAAATAAACCGCTAAGCAGATCAGAGATTCAAGCACGATTGAACACCCCCATCAATATCTTAAAGTTCGACAAAATTGATTCTACTAATACCTTTTCTAAAGAATACATCGCTACACATCCAAATAACACTGCTGTTGTAATTGCTGAAGCGCAGACTAATGGTTATGGCCGTTTCCAACGTGATTTCTATTCACCTCAAAGTACGGGTATTTATCTGAGTATCATCATTCCCACTGATAAAATCATTCCTGGGCTACTGACCACTATGACAGGATTGACTACTGTTAAGGCTTTGAAAAGAAGTTTCCCTGAAGTTAACTTAAAGCTAAAATGGATCAACGACATTCTCCTAAACAGTAAAAAAATCGGTAGCATTCTTGCGGAGAATATTCCTAATGATAACGGAAGTAATTTAATTATCGGCATCGGTATAAACTTAAACACAATTGAATTTCCTGACGAATTAAAATCAATTGCTGGATCAATCTCTAACAACTCGACAGTTGATAGAAACAAAATAATCGCTGATATTTTGAATTGTTTTTTTGAACAATTTAAAACTTATCAGACTGGTGAATTCCTACCCGAATATCGACGTATATGCGATACATTAACTCGAACTGTCAGGATCACTAATGGCAATCAGGAAACAATCGGACAAGCTATCGACATTGCCGCAGACGGCTCACTAGTTTTGTTAGATAACAAAAAACTTCGCCACATTATTAACAGTGGCGAAGTTACAAAAGTATATTTAGAATAATTTAATCAAAGTTTCAACACTGGCAAAGGTCATAAAAGCAACGACGATCCAACCAGTTACTGTCAAAATCATTGGGTGATGATAACTCCCAATGATTTTTTGTTTATACGCAGCTAATAATAAAATAGCCAAAGATATCGGCAAAATAAAGCCATTAATTGCTCCCACGACAACTAGTACTTTAGCTGGATTACCAACAAAGTAAAAGATTGCTGCTGAAATAATAATAAATGCCATAACAAAAACTCGATTGTATTTGGCCATCTTATTGGCAGATTTTTCACTACGCGTATAATTCAAGAATGAAATCGAAGTAAATGTCGATCCCAAAGTCGAAGTCATCCCGGCAGCAAATAACAAAATACCGAAGAATTTATAGCCAAAGTTACCAGCAGCATACTTAAAAATCGAAGCAGCGGGATTAGTTGGATCCAGTTTGTACCCTGTAGTTACAACAGCCAACCCAGCTAAGAATAGCAATACACGAATAAATGAGGCTACAGTAATACCGGTAATAGCACCTTCGTTAACGTATTTCAGTTCCTTCTCACCCTTTAAGCCACCTTCGATCAATCGGTGACCACCGGAGAACGAAATATAGCCACCAACCGTTCCACCGACGATTGTAACGATGGAATAAAAATCAATATGTGTTGGTACAAAGGTATGCGTTACAGCGGTTTGATAAGGCACTGCCATAACAAAAATTATATAAATTAAAATAGCAATTTTTACAACCGCCAACAACTGAACGGTTCGATCCATAACAGTCATGGCATTCTTCGCAACGAAAATTGCAATGGCAATACATGCCGCAATAACCGCTCCATTTTCAGCAGAAATACCAAATAGAACATTTAAACCTAGTCCAGCACCACCGATATTACCAATGTTGAACAACAAACCACCGGCGGCAACTAGAAATGATAGCACGTATCCCAAACCTGGCAAGATTTCGTTAGCGATAACCTGAGCACGTTTGCCACTAACGACGATAATTCTCCAAACATTCATTTGGACGATGAAATCCACAATAATACATAACAGAATTGCAAATCCAAAATCAGCTCCCATTTGTCCAGTAAAGGTTGCTGTTTGAGTTAAGAACCCAGGTCCCACGGCTGCCATAGCCATCAAGAAGGCTGCCCCCATGGCAATACTTCTTGGGGAACGAGTGGTAGTTAATTTATCATCCACAATTTCTTCTTTATTTTTCATAAGCTCTTTCCCCACACTTATTATTTAATTTTAAAAGGTTTTAATTTCAATCCCCGCGTCATTCAAGCCAACGTGTAATTCTTTAACAATATCTAATGCACCTGATTGTCACCATGAACACAGATAGAGTCAGGCTTAAGAGGTATCTTTGTTCCATCCAAAGCAATGATTTCTTGGTCATTGACCATTGCGGCCACACGTTTAGCAACTTCTTGAGGATCCTTAATGACGGCATTTGGCAAACTTCTGCTTACCAAAGTTCCATCAGCATTATAATTACGATCTCCAAAAGCTTCTTGTGCATATGGCAAGCCAATCTCTTGAGCAGCCTTGATCAATTCACTATTGGCCAAACCATAAATTGGTAATTTAGGATCTACTTGATAGATTCCCCGGCAAATACCTACAGCCAACTCGTGGTCAGTTGCAGCAGCATTATACAAAGCCCCATGCGGCTTAACGTGATGTAATCTTTTATCACTAGTAAATGCCTGCAATGCACCAACTTGATAAGTCACCATATGCTGGACCTGATCAGGTTTCATATCCATCTTACGACGACCAAATCCTTGAAGATCTGGGAATCCTGGATGTGCACCGATTCCTACGCCAGCAGCTTCAGCCAGTTTGACCGTCGTTGCCATAACGTCTGGATCACCAGCATGATAACCACAAGCTATATTGACTGAACTTACTAAAGGAATGATCTCAGAATCTCTCCCTAGACTGTATCTGCCAAATGCTTCGCCCAAATCACTATTCAAATCTATTTTTGCCATTTGTCATTACCTCTTAATTTATTGTGTTAATTTATCTAACCAACCGATATCGGTGTGGTTGATCAAGTAATCAGGCTCCTGTAAAACCTGAGTTAAAAAGTCCAAATTGGTATTGATTCCACCTATGACCGTTTCATCCAGTGCACCCGCCATTTGCTTAATAGCACTCTCTCGGTCATGACCAAATGAAATTATCTTGGCAATCATCGAATCATAGTTAGGTGGAACTGAATAGCCTTGATACAAAGCACTGTCGGTTCTTATTCCATGCCCAGCAGGTAAATGCAATGCAGTCACTTTACCAGCAGTCTTGGCATTGATCCGACACTCCAAGGCAAAATTGTGTCGTGAAATTTCTGCGAATGGAATCGGTTCTCCTTGAGCAATCTTGATTTGTAGGTCCACCAAGTCCACATCAGTTGTCAATTCAGTCACCGGATGCTCGACTTGAACTCTCGTATTCATTTCCATGAAATAGAACTTCTCCGGTCCATCGAACAAGAATTCCATCGTACCCAGACCCTCATAGTGAATATCCTTAGCAGCTTTGACCGAGACATCAAACATCTGTTGCCGAGTAACTTCATCCAATGTGCTAGCAGGTGCCTCTTCAATTACCTTCTGATGACGCTGCTGCAAACTGCAATCACGTTCGCCTATAGCAATGGCGTTACCAAATTGATCAGCCGCAATTTGAACTTCAATGTGTCGCGGATGCGGCAAATACTTCTCGAGATACATATGATCATCACCGAAGTCATTTTTGGACTCCGCCTGTGCCAGATCAAATTGATTCTGAAAGTCTTCATCTGATTCAATGACACGCATCCCTTTGCCGCCACCACCAGAACTGGCTTTTAACATTACTGGATAACCAATCTGTTCAGCTGCTTCTTGTGCCGCCGCAAAGGTTGTAAAATCCGATTTACTACCAGGAATTACCGGAACACCTGCTTTGATCATCGTCTTACGTGCCGCTGATTTTTCTCCCATGATCGAGATAACCTTAGAACTTGGACCAATGAACTTGATACCTTGTTCCTCACACAACTTGGCGAAATCAGCATTCTCTGATAAGAAACCATATCCGGGGTGAATGGCATCTGCATGCGTTATTTGCGCCGCCGCAATGATACTCTGCTGATTCAAATAACTATCCTCTGGATTAGGACCGCCGATACAAACTGCATCATCTGCCATAGCTACGTGCATCGCTGTAGCATCCGCAGTTGAATAGACTGCCACGCTCCAGATATTCAGCAATTTGCATGCTCGAATAATACGAACAGCAATCTCGCCACGGTTCGCAATCAATATTTTCTTCAACTGTCACACCCTCAATCCTTCAGCGTAAATAGTGGCTGATCATATTCCACTGTGTCACCATTCGAAACTAGTATTTTGTCGATCGTACCATCTACTTCGGATTTGACTTCATTCATCATTTTCATAGCTTCGATGATACCGATCAGCTGTCCAGCTTTTACTTTATCTCCAGGTTTTACTAAAGGTGCTTTATCAGGCTGTTCTGACACATAAAATGTCCCAACAAAAGGAGCATTGATTGAATTATTTGGAGTTTGACTGGGCTGTTTTTCGAAAGTCTGCTGCTCAACTACTTTCTCTGAAGCAACTGTGATGTTTTTGTCCAAGACCACATGTCCTTGATCATCTTCAATTTCTAAATGACTCAAGTCAGCTTCCTGCATCATCTTTACCAATTTTTCAACTCTACTTAAATCCATCTCAATATTCTCCTTTTACAAATTATTTTTGATCAATCGTTCAATCTTAATTGAGTTTCTTCTTAGTGGACCAATTGGCTCCACGTATCGACCTTGATACCATTTTTCGTAATTATCGTTTAATATTTTTTGATGCGCCACTAGAGCATTCATGGCTGTATCCATATCGACCTCAATAAAATGAAAATCCTTATTGATCTTCATTTGGACCAGCTTGCTCCAATCAGCCTTGATGACTGTACCAATAACCGGATAACCGCCAGTCGTCTGCCGATCTGCTAACAAAACAATTGGACTACCATCGCGAGTGATTTGAATATTTCCAAAAACCGTTCCTTCAGATAGCAAGTTCTTACTTGGGACTGGTAAAGGAGTACCGTTCAAACGATATCCCATCCGATCCATTTGCTCCGACACACGATAACTCTGTTGCGTAAATTGCTTCCGTGCTTCATCCGAAAACATTTGCCAATGCGGTCCTTTAACAAAACGAATAAAATTAGATGTTTCAACATCCCAATCAATCCTTCTTGATTGCAGACTTGGCATGATGACACTGTCACGAATTGGTAAGTTGTCACCAGCGATTAAAGCACGTCCTTGAATACCACCCATTTGGGTACGTAACGTAGTCGAACGACTGTCCAAGACTGGTTGAGTAACTATCCCACCATTAGAAAAAGCTATATAACCATAATTACCAGTTTCCATTGGTCCACATTCCAGAATCGAACCTGCATTAACTTGGATAGCTCTATTCTTCAAAATACGTTGTCCATTCAGCTTGGCATGCATTTGACCACCTGTTAAGGCAATAAAAGAATCACACTCAAACTTCAAAGTTGGTCCCGTCATAACAAACTCCAATGAGGCATCATTCTTGTGATTATTGACTAATAAATTGGCAAGTTGATATTCGAATTTATCCATTGCTCCAGATTCTGGGAAACCTTCGATTTGATGACGTGTTCGTCCCAAGTCTTGAATCGTAGTCGAAAGACCTGATTTGATAACCTTAACGATATTAGTCATTGATGTCTCCGCCTTCCGTTATAGTTTTCAAAGTGTAGTTACCTGACTGGTCCTGCTTTTGAATGTCATAATATTCAGACTTGGATACGGCCTTGAAACGCACATAGTCACCCGACTTATATTTCAATACTGGATTATTTCGATCATACAATTGAATCGGAGTTCGACCGATCAAACGCCAGCCACCAGGTGATTCCACTGGGTACATCCCTGTTTGAGCTCCCGCAATACCGACACTACCCGGAGCAATCGATTTACGTGGAACCTTCAATCTTGGCATAGCAATTTGCTCGGGAACTGATCCCATATATGCAAATCCCGGCAAAAAACCCATCATAAAAATAAAATAGTCTGTTCCGGTGTGCAATTTGATTAATTTCTCAACGCTAACAGAAGCAAATTCTGCGACATCTTCGAGATCCGGACCAAATTCCTCATCGTAACAGACTGGTAATTCAACAATTCTTTTGACTGACATATTTTCGCCGCTTGACGATGCAATCAGCGAATCTATCTGACCTTCTAATAATTTAAAACTAGTCAAATCATAATCAAAGTTAACTGTTAAAGTATGGTATGCGGGAATAACGCCTGTGACCCCGGTTGTTTCTTCTTCGATTAGTTTCTGGGAAACCTGCTGGACTAACTTGTTCTCTTCAACGTTGATCTGCTCGGGAAAAACAACTTCCAAAGCCTGTTCATTAATCTGAAAATAAGAATAATCCATTAGTTTGTCCTCCATATTATTAGAAATAAATTAAATTAATTGTAATAGTATTTTGTATATCATTCAATGGTAATTTAAATATCTAATCCGATTTATAGCCGTTAACTGACCTATATCGGCATTTATTACTGATAAAAAAATTATTCTTTATACATTTTTATTAATTATTTTGTAATAATAAAAAACTGTTTCTATTAGAAAAAATGATAACAAAAAAACACTTCTAATCAGATAATTCTGTCAGAAGTGTTTTTCGTTTATTAAAATATCTATGTTCTATTGTATGTCCAAAATGAGAACACCTGAGCATTTTGTTCCACTCTCTACGACCTAAACGGGCTACAAAAAGGCAAGTCACTGTGCTTAATACGGATAGTAAATGCTCATGACTTACCGCCTTTTTAAGCCCTCTGTCTAAGATTGAAGTTCTTCCACTTCTTAACCTGACGGCTATAGTTTGTAAATGGTGAAATAGCATTGATTCTGATCCATTTTGATACAGGCCACATTGCCTTAGTTGTTGCCCATTTTCTTTCGCCGGGTTTGAATAGTTCATCTTGTGACATTTGATTGATCCAATCAATCAATTCCTCAACTACTCGCTTCAGCTCATCTTTTTCATTGTCCAAGCCTTGGGCACCATATTTGACATTAAAATCATCGTACAATTGTCTAATCTGATCCCACTTATAACCTGGAGTTGGTGTTGTGATGTCTTGGCCACCCTCTTCAGCCTTCTCCCATGATAAAATCATGTGAATCCAACCAACTTGATACGAAAGCATCTCACGCGGTGTCTTCTCGACTTGCTCGATCCTCTCATCTGCGACATTATCCGTAATACCTTCATATTGATCAATGAATTGGTGATAACTCTTTCTAATTTGGTCTATTAATTCTGATGAATTCTTATATACCTGCATACATTCGCTACCTTTCATTGATTTTAAAGATTCCACACGGGACCTCTCCAATATCTATTATAGACGCTTTCTTGTCACAACTGTTGAAAAAGGCTTAATAATTAATTTTATTCTAATAATTAAAATAATTTTGTACTTATTATTTTTTAAAAATTG
>NZ_BAMN01000031.1 GCF_000615905.1 Companilactobacillus nodensis DSM 19682 = JCM 14932 = NBRC 107160 | reverse complement strand
TTTGGTATTTCAATAAGTCTGTCAATATATATCGTATTTAAACACTACTCACTTTATAACAGAATATTGTTCAAATACGTAGTAGTGATTCTTATTATCAACGAAATAACACCACTATATACGATAATAATCTTTTAGCTAGTTTATATTACATATTTTAAATTCATATTTCTCATCTTAACCTATAGCAATCAATTCAAGAAGTTCACTTCGTGCTTAGAAAAATCATTCTATGTAATTCAATAATGCTTGATTAAACTTATCCGGCTGTTCGGCCATAATCACATGACCGGATTGATCGATTGCCACATGACTTAAATTACTATTTTTCTCCATCAATAATTCAGCGAACTCACCATCAAAGTACGGACTCTGATTAGCCGTTACCAATAACATTGGTACCTGACAATTAATAACCGACTCACGCCAGTCCTTTCGAGCGTGATCATACAATAATTCTAAGTTATCGTCCTTAACGAATGGAAATTGTTTTTTGACAACATTCAACTTCCAAAAGACATTATCATCAATCCCATTGAGTGTTTCCTTGTTATGCATCTTCAAACGCATCTTATAGTTAGCACGGGTGATCTCCATGTAACCATACTTCCACGCTGGTGTATTCAACATCTTCGGTGATTGATCGACGGTAACTAACTTCTTAACTGGATAATCCGGATATTTTGAAATAAACCCATAGATAACACTAGCTCCCATCGAATGACCAACTAATATTGGATCATCTGGTTTCAATCCATCCAAAAAGTCCTTCAAGTCAGTAATCAAAATACCAAAATCATCCAACGAAGACTCACGTGATGAAGCCCCATGATTCCGTTGATCATAAGTAATAACTTGATAACCTTTATCAACGAAAAAATCAATTTGATCAGACCAGATCTGTTGGTAGCCGCCGAATCCATGTAAAAAGACGATCGGTTGACCTGATCCATGAACGTAATAATTTAATTTTTTGCCATCCCTAGTCGTTATTTCCATTATTCAACGCCTCTTTTGTCAATCCTAAGAATGCTGTCACAATCAATAAGTCAGCCGTGCCACCCAAACTCAAATGTCTATCTGAGAACTCTGTCTGAATGTCATTCAAAACCTTGTTACCGGCATCGGTGCTGATGCCACCGGCTGCGAAAAATTCATTGATACGTTGATTCTTCCACTCAATGATATCCAAAGTACCGGCACGTTTGATCAAAGTTGAATCTTCCGTGTGCAAGGCCAAATTCATCAAAGCTGTAATCAGACGCTGATTCATATTACCGTTAGTCTCCATAAAAATTGGTAATCCATATTTGAAGACAACAGGATAACCATCGGCTGCTTCACCACGAATACCTTTAGTTCCATACTTCAAGAATTGTTTTTCACCAGCAGTTAATTTTGATTCATCTTCAGATTTTATTTTACTATAATCATTTTTCACCAATTCTCGAAGCATTTTTTTAACGGCAACTTGAATTACTTCTTCATCAAATTGTTCATCATCCTTGATATTAATGGCAACAGCCGTAACTAGAACTCCCAATGAGAATACCGCACCCTTGTGCGTATTGATCCCATTAGTTGAACTGAACATATCCGCTTCCGCCAATTTACCGAACTCACGAATCTCACGGAAAATATCACGATAATCCGTATTAGTTTGACAATTCAACCCTGCCCATGCACATTTACGAAGATAGTTCTGAAGGCTCAAGCTGCTGTCTAAGAACATGAAGATGTCCATATCGGGATGAGCTTCTCGCTCGACTGGATCAACTAAACCAGGCTTAGGCCATGCGGTTACTTCGTACGTTAAAGCTCGCAGTGCATTGTTCACCAACATTTGAACTTTCTGCTTATTGTCAGTCAACTTGAGTGAGCTCTCAACTAACTCACTAACCTTAGCTTGTAATTCTTCAACGGAATGCCGTCTTGAGCGACCACAATCTTTAGCAGGTCGACCACATATTAAGCAAGTACGTGCTGAATAACCGATCTCTGTTCTAGAAATAGACTGCATCTCTTCATCATCTGTCAAAAATAAAACATCTAAATCAAATAAAAGACGATAGTTTTTTGATTCTTCAAACTCTGTCGTGATTTTCTTAACATTTTCAGCTGTCTCTTCAACCACATAGAATCGTTCTGGCCCAGTTGCGGCATCGAGCCATTCGCTATTTTTGAAGAAAACAACTCCTTCTTCTAACAATAAATTTTCAAATTCTTCTAGTTGTTTCGTAAAAAAGTCTTCTATTATACTGTTATTCTTGATTGGTCCTGGCGTATTCAACTTAGCACCAATGACAATCTCTGATGGATACTGACTCAATAGCTTGTTCTGAACAAAAACACGCTTATCGCGGTTAGCCAAAACAGCGGGAATATCCTGTGTTACCCCAGTATCGAATAAATTAATCATTGCTTCACATCCAAATTCTCTATTAATTAAAAAGGAGCAAAAACTATCTTAACAAGTTTTTACTCCTTTAATATTAATCTTTAATTTCTTTAATAGCATCAACTAATGTACCATCACGGTATTCAACTAATGCGACTGTTCTATCAGTATATTGAATTTCTTCAGGCTTGCCAACGATCTTCTCGGCACGTTTTTGAAGTTCATCAATTGAAACAAGTGGTAATCCAGGAACCTTCTTGAAGGCCTCAACTAAGTCTTTGCGCTTAGGGTTAACTGCAATACCAACTTCAGTAACCAAAACATCAATTGAGTCACCTGGTGTAACAACTGTACTTACCTTAGGAACAACAGTTGCGATACGACCACGTGTCAATGGAGCTGAAATAATTGTCATCTTAGATGTAGCAGCGTCTTGGTGTCCACCAACGGCACCACGGATAACACCATTTGAACCAGTCATAACATTAACATTGAAGTCAGTGTCAATTTCAAGAGCTGAAAGAATGGCAACATCCAATTGATCGACCATAGCACCCTTGTTATCTGGATCAGCGTACCATGAAGCATCGATTTCTTGTTGGTTCTTGTTACTCTTCATTGAACCAGCAGCACCCTTATCGAAGTCTTGAACATCCATAACTTTGTTTACAAGTCCTTCTTCAAGTAAGTCAACGATAGGTTTTGTAATACCACCTAAGGCGAATGATGCTTTGATATCATTGTCGATCATTGATTGACGTAAGAATCTAGCAACAGCAAGTGCGGCACCACCTGAACCTGTTTGGAATGAGAATCCTTGTTTGAAGTATGGTGAATGAATAATTACATCGTTAACCATCTTGGCAATTTGCAAATCCTTAGGGTTCTTAGTGAATCTAGTAGCACCAGTACCGATACGATCAGGATCACCGACTTTATCAACCTTAACAACATAATCAACTTGTGTTTGCTTGATTGAAGCTGGTGTGTTTGGATAGTCAACTAAGTTGTCAGTTAGAAGAACAACTTTGTTAGCGTAGTTGGCATCCATCAAGGCATAACCTAGTGAACCAAAAGCGGCGTCACCATCCATACCATTAGCGTTACCTAGACGGTCAGCGTTTGGAACACCTAAGAAGGCAACATCGATCTTGATTTCTCCCTCTTCGATAGATCTAGCTCTGTTACCGTGTGAACGGAAGATAACTGGGTTCTTTAATAGACCATGAGAAACAGCCTCACCCAAGCTACCACGCATACCTGAACTTGTGATATTTGTAATTGTTCCAGCTTTGATAGCTTCAACAACTTTGTCATTCATAACATTTGTTAGTGATGAAGGAGCAAGTGTCAAATCCTTGATACCTGAGTTAATAATGATATCCATAACCTTGTTAAAGACAAAGTCACCTTCACGGAAGTGGTGGTGGAATGAAATTGTCATACCATCTTTAACGTTGTTCTTAACTACATCTTCGAGTGAATCAACAACTTTGTTGTCACCTGTAGTTACACTAACCTTAGGAGCAACACGTTGTTTATCAGGATTACCGATATCAACAGACTTAAAAGTCTTATAACCCTTTTCGTTTAAAATCTCATCTGGTATTTCGCGTCCGACATTATTCTTCAATGTATTCACCCTCCTCATTAATCAAATGTGATGCTTTTGCTAAACGCATTACACGTTGTGCTCTCAATACAACTGGACGATCAACCATTTGTCCATTCATTGAAATAACACCTGAACCTTTAGTCTTAGCTTCTTCAATAGCTGCTTCAACATCCAAAGCGTTTTCGATTTCTTTCTTAGTTGGTACAAAGACACTGTTTACCATGTCGATTTGACGTGGGTTAACCAATGACTTACCATCGAATCCTAATTGGTGAATGTGTTTAGTCTCACACATGAAACCATCAATATCATTCATATTTGTGAAGACAGTATCGAATGCAGCAATTCCAGCAGCACGTGCGGCATGAAGAATCATGTTACGTGCAAATTCCAATTCGGCTCCATCTGGATAACGGTGTGTCTTCATATCAGTTGTATAGTCTTCAGCTGACAATGCTAGACCGATCATTCTGTCTGAGCTTTCAGCAATTTCAAGACACTTCATAACTCCACGGGCACTTTCAATAGCGGCCATAACATGTGTTGTACCAACTTTGATACCGAACTTCTTTTCAGCTTCTTCAATAGTTGAAACTAAGTCTTTCATCATTTGTGCTGATTCAACTTTAGGTAGACGAATAACTTGGATACCCGCCTTAACCATTGCAAAAACATCACTTCTGAAGAATGGTGAATCGATTCCGTTAACACGAACAACTAATTCAGCATTTCCATAATCTTGTGTTTGTAATGCTTCATATACCAAAATTCTTGCGGCGTCTTTTTGATCCATTGAAACAGAATCTTCAAGGTCAAACATGATTGAATCTGCTCCATAAACACCGGCATCTTTAACCATTCCTGAATTATTACCAGGAACAAACATCATTGTACGACGTAAACGTTCTTCCATGATTAGAGTACCTCCCAGTTTGGTTCTTCAGTTGTACCTAAGGCACGTTGTGCGACTGCCATAGTACGAGCTTTAACTACACAATCCAAGGCACCCTTATCAACTGCTTTGACTTTTGCATCTGTAATTCCATATTTGTTCAATGTATCTGTAATAACCTTTTTGATTTGATCTCCGTACAAAGCTTCAACGGAAGAATCCAAATCAATATCGATTCCGCTTCCCTCACTCAAAGTAATTTGAATATCTGATGACTCCAAAGTACCAGCAAGTGCTGTTTCTTTAATTCCCATTTTACTTACTTCCCTTCTCTATCAGTTTTTCCTTTAAATTTGGATAATTATTTTTAACGAATTCCATCGTAGTCTCTGGTAAGAATTCATGTAGTAACGCTTGATCATCATCTAAGATTGCCTGACGAACCTTAGTTGCGGAGATGATTTTGTCGTCCGCAGTCTTACGGTCGATGATTTCAACATTCACTTCTGGAGGCAAAATACCTAGAAGTTCATGATTGTAACTGTCTGTTGTCTTAGAATATGGTTCCTTACCAAGATAACGTGTGGTGATACCTAATGGCTTAGCAATTTGATCTTTGAACAAAATTGCATCCAGTCTTGCTTGATAAGTTCCGATCTCTTGATCTGACTTCAAGAAGTAGGCTGGAAAAGTTGCTGGACTAATGATGTAATCATCGCCAGATACGACTGTTACATTTTTCAGATCCTGAACACCTTGTTTGACCAGTTCGATACGTTCCTCATATGTGAACAATGAAACATCATTCTTAACAACGAAGACGTACACGTGATCATTCTTGGCACTAGCAACTTCAACCAATCGTCTGTGTCCAAGTGTGAATGGATTAGCATTCATTACGATTGCTCCGTTTTTGCCTTCAAAGTGCGGAAGTTTTTCGATATATTCAGTGACACCAGGGACGCCTGTTTCGAGGATTGCTCCAGTTTCACTGACAGCCAGTTTTTTAAAACCAACATATTCAAAGCTTTGAACGTATTTTGGCTTGGTAAAAACGAATAAATGGAAACGACCCATCTGAGCTGCTTGTTGCATTAAGTAGCTGACGACCTTATTAAATAGTGCGCCGCCCTCTTTGTACTTGGAACAGACGGCAACGTATTTAATAACATTACCAGCTATCGAACCAGTGGCCGCACGATCACCGTCTTCATCCCACAAAAAAGTTTTTTCAATCGTATCAACTTCGTTGGGACTGAATTCAGTAATTCCATTAATTTCCATGAAGGATTGCCATTTACGTCGATAATGCGGAATGGCAATGTTTATTTCGTTAACTTCCATTTAAACACTTCCGATTATTATTACTTGTTCTCTTCGGTATATTTGATAACGGCAAGTGAAACTGTTTCAACGACACCATTATCGAAGACACCAGGTACGATCTTCTCAGCACTAGGCTTAGTAACCAAGTCAGCCAATCCTTGAGCAATAGCTTGTTCCAAACCAAGAGTAACTTTCTTCAAACCTGATGAAAGAATACCTTTGTACAATCCAGGGAACACCAAGATGTTGTTAACTTGATTAGGATATTGACTTGAACCAGTAGCAATTACTGAAGCACCAGCTGCCTTAGCATCTTCTGGAGCAATCTCAGGTTTGGGATTAGCAAGGCCGAAGATGATTGGATCATCAGCCATTGTCTCAACTTGGTCCTTGCTCAAAACATTAGCATCAGACAATCCAATGAAGACGTCCTTACCAACAACGGCATCGGTTAATGATTGATACTTAGTTTGGTTAGAACTTGCGGCAGCGACATCACGTTGATACTTATTATAAGTGATATCATCCTTGGCAACTGGACCGTGGATATCAACTAATGTTAAGTCCTTGATTCCGGCGGCCAGTAACAATCTAGCAGTTGCGACACCAGAAGCACCAACACCATTCAAGACAACTTTCATATCTTGTAATTTGCGGCCAGTAACTTTGGCGGCATTGATCAATCCAGCTAATACAACGACGGCTGTACCTTCTTGATCGTCGTGATAAACGGGAATGTCGACTTCTTTGGCAAGCTTCTCTTCGATCTCGAAGCACTTAGGTGCAGCGATATCTTCCAAGTGGAAACCTGCGAATGACTTCGACATATTCTTCAATGTCTTAACGAATTCATCGACTGGAACTTGGTCAACAGTCAATGGAATGGCATCGACACCAGACAAGTCCTTGTATAACAATGCCTTACCTTCAACAACTGGTAAGCCACCAGCAGGTCCAATATTACCTAATCCCAATACAGCAGAACCATCAGTTACCAAGGCAACCAACTTACCACTCATTGTGTACTTAGCTTTCATTTCTGGATAACGTTCGATGAACTTAGAGATAACAGCTACACCAGGTGTATATGCTTCGCCAAGTTCTCTTTTATTTTTAACGTCGAGACTAGGTGCGATACCTAGAACTCCACGATTTTGGGCGTGAAGAGATAAAATCTTATCATCATCTTCCATCCAAATCATCTCCTGTTCTTTATCTTCTCTATAAAGATAGCACTAATTTTAAATAATGTAAAATCAGTACTTATTTTTAAAGAATTTAAAAATAACTTTTTAAATATCAAAAACTTTAGTATGATGATATAATTAAATTAAAAAATCGAACAGGAAGATACTAATGAAAGCAGAACACGATATTTTATTAGGAAATCTGGCGCAAGACTACTATTTAAGCAAGATGTCGATCAACGACATCAGTAAGAAGTATTCCATCAGCCGTTATCTGATCCTAAAGTACTTAGATGAAGCATTAACTACCGGTATCGTTGATATCAACATTCACTCTGGTTACGAACGAAACGTTGAACTAGAACGTAAGTTATCAAAGAAGTTTAATATTAATCACTTATATGTTATCAAGGATCCCGTGAACCCGACTAAGCGTGATGAGTTGATTGCATCATTCTCAGCAGTTCAGACACAAGCAATTATCAAGAATTGTAACGTGGTCGGATTATCGTGGGGCGAAACGGTTTATGAAGTGCTTGACCATTTCAACAAGAGTTCGCAAGATGACCTCGTCTTCACTCAATTCATGGGCGAAAACATGAAGTACAAGTCATCCTCTGGCTCAATGCGCATGGTTCAAAAAGCAGCTTCCAAATATGATGTTCCCTACTACACGATGCCCGGACCACTGTATATCATCAATGATGATGTCAGAAATGGTTTCATGACGGAACCAACTTCAACTCGTGTTTTTAATATTGCCGAAAAAGCTGACCTATTGATCTGTGGACTTGGTACTCTTGCCTCAGTCGACTCGATCGATGTCTGGCACGACAACAAGACAAAGATTTTTCCAAGAGTTGATCTCGATAAGATCGTTGGTATGGCATATGGTCGCCCATATGATATCAATGGAAACTTCTTGAATCTTGATGACGATAAGACATTATCGATTCCACTGGATAATATCTTGAACGTTTCACGCAGATTCGCCATCGTACAAAGCAAGGCTAAGTACAAAGCTGCACTTGGTGCTCTACGCGGTGACTTCTTCACTGATATGGTCATGACTGAAGCAATTGCCCTCAGACTTGAAAACGAAATTAGTTAAATAAAAAAGACGATATTTGGAGGATTTCCAATATCGTCTTTTTTAATGAAATTAACTACCAAAGACCGATAACCTTCATCCACAATGGTCCGACAATTCCGATTACTAATAGGTAGAAAATACCTAGAACAAAGTTCATCTTCCACCAATCATTTTGTTTAACATATCCTGATCCAGCAAGAATTGAAGCAGGTCCGTTAGCATAGTGAGTTGTTGAAGCCATAACAGCTGTTATCATAGCAAGTAACATCGCTGACATTTGAGCTGGAGCACCAGCTGAGATAGCAACTGCTAAGAATGGTCCATACATAGCTGAAACATGAGCTGTTGCACTGGCGAATAGATAATGTGAGTAGAATAATACGATGGCTAATATTGCTAACATAACTGCCCAACTAACACCGTGTAATCCACTAGCAATACTCTTTGACATCCATGTAATGAAACCAAATTCTGTTAACTTACCAGCCATAAATACTAAGATTGATAGCCAGATTAAAACTGTCCAAGCACCCTTTTCAGTAACTAAATCATTAACTGATAAAACACCTGTGATTAGCAAGATAGAAATTGCTAAGAAGGCAACGAATGTAGCATCCATACCGATAATACTTGATAACATCCAAAGAACTAGAGTCAAGATAAATACTGAACCCATGATCTTTTCAGATAACTTCATCTTACCCATTTCGGCAAGTTCTTTGTTTGCCCAATCCTTGGCATTAGGTGTTTCTTTGATTTCTGGTGGATACATCTTGTAAATGATCCATGGAACAACAGCTAAACAAATAAGAATAGGAACAGATGCGGCTTCAAGCCAGCCCATCCAGGTAAGGTTAACCTTTAACGTAGATGCTAATTGTGCTGTAACCAAGTTAGGTGCCATGGCTGTTAAGAACAATGCACTAGTTAATAGGTTTGCGTGGAACTCTGTAAATACTAGATAAGCACCCATTTTTCTTTGAGTACCATCTTCTGTTTTAGAACCAAAGGTTCTAGCAAGTGATTCGATGATAGGATATACAACACCACCAGCACGGGCAGTGTTACTTGGAATGGCTGGTGAAGTAACAAGATCGATACCCATGATTGAGTATGCTAATCCTAATGTACGTTTACCAAACATTCTAACGAAATATAGCGCTATACGACGGCCTAAGCCTGTCTTGATGACACCACGTGATAACATGAATGCCATCGCAATCAACCAAGCGGCTGAATTACTGAAGGCTGTTAGACCAGTCTTCATATCTGAAAGTCCAAGACCAACTGTCAATGTGAAACCGATCAATGTAACTCCGGCAATTGACAATGGTTGTGTGATACATCCAATGATTGTACCAACGAATAATGCTAACATATGCCAAGCTTGAACACTGACACCACTCGGTCTAATTCCTGTAGTAAACCAAATAATTAATCCAATAACAATTGGCCAAATAAATCCCTTAAATTTAACCTTTTCCAACATATTTTCCATCTCCAAGAACTAACATACTTTGTACTTCAACTATTATAAACTTTTTTATAAACTATTTAACTGCTAAATTGTCCAATACTTCTTGCATCTTAGTTGCTGAATGTTGCATCTTAGCAACTTCTTCATGACTCAAGGCTGTTTCAATAACTCCGGCAATACCACTACCATTAATTATTGCAGGTGTACCAATATACAATTCGTCACTCAAACCATAGTGATTATTGATTGGAGCTGATACTGGCATAACCGTATCTTGATTCTCTAAAATTGCTTTACAGATTTGTGATAAGCTGCGTGCTACGCCATAGAATGTAGCACCCTTCAAGCCAATGATCTTACCACCCTTCTTACGAACCTGAGTTTCAATGTCAGCTTTGACATCGTCAGTCAAGTCAAGACAATCACTCAATGGTTTGCCATCGATCAAGGCCTCATCAAAGTTAACAAATGAAGTATCACCATGTTCGCCTAGGACGTATGCATTAACTTGGTTAACAGGTACATGACAAGCTTTGGCTAAAACAACATGTAATCTGGCTGAATCAAGTGATGTTCCTGTACCAATAACTTTTTCTCTAGGGAAACCAGATAATCTTTGTGTCAAAGTTGTCAAAATATCAACAGGGTTACTTGAAACAACAAATATTCCATTAAATCCACTCTCAACGATTGGAGTAACAATTGACTTCAAAATCTTCTCGTTCTTGGCAACAAGGTCAAGACGTGACTCACCCGGTTTACGAGGAATACCTGCAGTGATAACAGCAATATCAGCATCGCTAGCATCATCGTATGTACCAGCGTGTACATCAACTGGTGAACTCATAGAAGTAACATCCTCTAAGTCTAAGGCATCTCCTTGAATCTTATCTTGCTTAATATCGACAATTACTAATTCATCTAAAAAATCAGTGTTCTGCAATAATGAAAAAGCAAATGATGATCCAACTGCCCCATCTCCAACGAGAAGAACTTTATTTTTACGTACCATAATGAAACCTTCTTTCTGTTAATACAAATCCTTGTATCATCTTTCACAAACATAATAACATATTCTTGTGTGATTTTGTTAACAAAATGCAAATTATATATATTCTTTTAAAGTAATTAAAAAAGGTTGTTTATTTTTTTACAAATATTTTGAATATTATTGAAAACGCTGTCAAAATTTGTGAAAAAGAAAAGCCACCCTGCGGGTGGTTTCTATTTAATGAAGCTAACTTGTTTACTGATCTCTTTAATTTTTTCTTCTTTACGACGGTTAAACTCAACTTTATTCTTC
Organism: Companilactobacillus nodensis DSM 19682 = JCM 14932 = NBRC 107160; assembly: GCF_000615905.1. GTDB lineage: Bacteria > Bacillota > Bacilli > Lactobacillales > Lactobacillaceae > Companilactobacillus > Companilactobacillus nodensis. The sequence goes on along the minus strand of NZ_BAMN01000031.1, from coordinate 8,401 downwards.
TCAAACAAGTTGTCACCGTTAGTATCGATTGAAACGATCAATGGGCCGAAGTCTTTAACTTGGTTGACCCAAAGTGTTTCTGGCATCCCTAAGTCTTTCCATTGTGCGTCAATGATTTTTTCAACTTTAGTTGCAGCATAAACAGCGTTACCGGCTGGGTAGACTAAATGTAATGCTTTGTAATTCTTACATGCACGTTCAGTACCTGGTCCCATACCACCTTTGCCGACGATCAGTTTAACGCCAGTTTCTTTGACGAATTGTTCTTCGAACTTCTCCATACGACTACTTGTAGTTGGACCGACAGCAACCATTTCATAACTGCCATCTTCCTTTTGACGAACGATAGGACCAGCATGCAAAATTGCCTTCCCTTTGACGTCAACTGGTAATGGACGCTTCTCTTCGACAACACGACGGTGTGCAACGTCACGACAAGTTACGATGATACCATCCAAGTAAACAATGTCTCCGATACGAATGTCCGCTATATCTTCATCTTTGATTGGGGTTTTTAAATGAAATTCTCTCATAGCTCTACTCCTTTGTTTAATGGTAATTCGTAATTCAAATCTTTGTCCAAAATAATACGACCACGACGATGTGACCAGCATCCCACACTCAAACCAACGCCAATTGTTGAGGGGTGACGCGCAGTGTTGACGATATTAACACCCATGACTGACTTCTTACCACCTAATCCTTGAGGTCCTAAGCCAATATAATTGATACCATCTTCGAACAATCTTTCCATCTTAGCGGCGTTAGCATTAGGGCTGACACTATCGACACGTCTCATTAAGCAAGCTTTGAATTCATAGCAGCCATTTCAACTGAATTAGCGACACCAATACCAACCAATAATGGTGGGCAAGCATTGATACCGTAACTAGTCATCTGATCCATAACGAAACGAACGATACCTTCATAACCTTCGCCTGGCATCAATACTTTAGCAATACCAGGTAATGAGCAGCCACCACCGGCTAAGTAAACATACATATCAAGCTTGTCACTATCACCATCGATCTCAGTGATGATATTAGGAACACCTTTACCAATATTCAAACCAGTATTAAATTCATCAAAAGTTTGAACAGCATTGTGACGTAATGGTGCTTCTTTAGTTACTTGAACAACCGTATCTGTCAAAATATCATTCAATTCAGCCAACAATGGGAAATTGCTTCCTACTTTAAGGAAGAATTGAACGACACCCGTATCCTGACAGCTAGGTCTCTTTAATTTTTCAGCAAGCATTTGGTTTTCCTTCATTGTGCTATAAACCAATTCTTGCAATGGATCAACTTCGATCTTAGATAACTCGACCAATTTCTTGTTAACATCATCTGGCAAACGACGACTGACGATCTTCATATAACTGACTAACATATCACGTAATTTGGTTGCCTGAGGGGACAACGTTTTGGGTTCATATTCATAAGTAAGTGTTGACATTTGACTACCTCCTTGATTTCTGACTATAGAATAACTGTCATTGCCAAACCAGACTATCCGTTAATCACTCATTAAAAGTTAGAAAATGTCATATTCAACTAGGTAGATTTTGTCAGTATTATTTAGAATTAGAACAATTGCACACTATGTTTTTGGCATTGAGATCAACGTTCAAGACATACCATCATAATATTTGTGACAAAAAACACCCCTAGGTCTTTTTTGTCATTTGACTATCAAAATTAATTGCGAGAAACATATGATATGTCTAAACTAATCTATAAAGGAAGGGATCATTATGCCAGAATACCAAGCAACAGTTACCTATGACGAATTGATTTATGAAATTGGGAGCTATCATTACAATTGGCACCCTGACATTGAGCTGCTCTGGTTATTGACTGGCGAAGTCGAAGCCAACGTTGAAGGTGAAGTAATTCCCCTAGCACCGAATGATCTATTGTTAATCAACCCCAATTGCGGACACGCAACATTTGCCAAAGTGGCTAATAGTGTAATGCTTCGAATCCATATCAGACCTGATGCTTTAGATATCAATGGATTAAATCACGCTTCTGGTAAATTCCAATTGAATACTGCCGCTGAACACGTCAACCCACTGTATGAACCCATTCGTTCATCCCTCGCTAATTTGACTTACCATGATAATCAATTGTCCCAAACTGCAGCCTACTTCGACTTGCTCAACCTATTGTCAAAATTCTACATCACTGACGAATCATATGGCACCACACTGGCAACTCCTAAACATCAAAAAGCCATCTCGAAATTAACTGAATACTTGGAACAGCACTTCAGTGAAGATATTTCACTCTCGATGCTAGCCAAACAAGTTAACTATTCATCAACCTACCTATCTAAGTTGCTCAAATCACAACTAGGCATCACCTATTCCGAATATGTCATGCGTTGTCGCTTGCAACAAGCCATTCGTGAATTGACCAGAAGTACCGATAATATTTCTTCAATTGCATATCAAGTTGGATTCCACGACTTGAAGGTATTCAATCAAAGTTTTAAGAAACACTTCGGCATGACACCCACTGCATACCGAAAACAATTGACACCCAGTTTGGTTAAATCCGACAATCAATTCAAACAGGCGCTGAGTTCTAATAATGAACAGCTATCTGAAAAAATTGTCAAAAGTCATTTGCAGGTGGAGAACAATAATAGCCCTTGTCGAACTTGTGAATTCCGTGAGTATCAGCAGAAATATACTTCACTGATGAATGATCTCCAGAGTGTTGTTAAACATAATTAAGACGAAAAGACCCAGGTAAAATATTTTTATTTTACCTGGGTCTTTTTGAATAGTTTAATAGTTGTAAAAAGTTATGGTTAGTTCTCATTCACTACTGGTTAGTTGTACCAATACGATGTGGATAAGAATTTGTTTTCGTTAATAAATCCGTCACCACCTTTCATCACAAGTAATATTTTTTAACCAAGCATTAACATTACAGAACTTAAAGTAACAAACGATAGAACAGTGCTCCATAGTTGAATGGATGCCATTTCAAACTCATCAACTTTGTATTGAATAGCAAGATTAGTTGGCATTGTGGCTGTTGGAATTGCTAATGTAATAATAACAATACGTTGAAGTGATAAAGGCATACCAGTTGCGACCATTAGCCCCCAAACAATTGCTGGGAACAAAACATTTTTTCCAAGAACACTGGTAGCAATAGTCTTGTTGAAATGAATTTTTTTACTAAAGAGAATAATACCTGTAGCAAACATTGCGACACCACCTGAAGATTTACCTAAAACAGTAAATGTACTTTCAAGCTCAGTTGGCATTTGAAGTCCTAACAAGGCTAACGCAAATCCAAGCAAAGCTGAAAGAACCAAAGGCTTCTTCAATGAATTCATTAAACGTGCACCAATGGTTATATCTTTATCATTACCATCATCAGATACTAATGCAGCAAAGACGAATGGTAACAATACAACATTGATAATCAAACTAGAAATACCAATATTGATAGCACTCAAATTTTCACCAAAGATTAATGGCAAAACAGCGGAACCAATAAATGGAACTGATGGATCGGCAACTGATAAGGCACGAAGTGTTGCCACATTTGTAGATGTTTTCATTATTTTGGTTTGAACAAAACTTAAAACTATATAGCAGATGAACATACTTCCTAATAACCAAAGTGCTAAGGGAATATCTTCAACAATAATCTTACGAGGAGTTCCCCAAATTCCAGCGAATACGTTCATTGGTAATGCATAGTTCATAATTAATTTAATTAATTTGTTACTATCTTTTTCATCAAAATCACCATGATGTGCAGCCCACATACCAAGTAGGATAGTGACGATAATTGGTAGCAATGCGAAAATTACCGTTTTTAACATAATTTTTCCCCTTTTGAATCAATATATTTATGTTACCGTTTCCATAATTGCCTTAAGAAAAAACTGACATGACAACACATCAGTTTTTATAATGATTACAAAAATCTATTTCTTTTCTTCAAGAACTTTATTTAAGATGCCACCTACACCCAAATAACTGATTTCTGCATCAGAATCCAAACGTAAAGTAGTCGAAATCTTTGTAGTATGTCCGTCTTTGTAACGAACATCAACTGTAATATCTTGATCAGGTTCTAATTTATCAGGTAATTCAATATCGTACTTTTCAGTACCATCTAACTTAAATGTTTCAGCGTTTTCTCCATCTTTATATTGCAATGGAACAACGCCCATCATGGCAAGATTAGAACGGTGAATTCTTTCGAATGATTCAGCAATAACTGCTCTTACACCTAATAGCTTGACACCTTTGGCAGCCCAATCACGTGATGAACCCATACCGTAATCTTTACCAGCTAAAATAATTAATCCAGTGTCGTTTTCTTTATATTTCTTACATGCTTCATAAATAGTCATCACTTTATTGTCAGGCAAGTAGTTTGTATATCCACCTTGTTTGCCGTTTGACAACTGATTATGTAGTTGAGTATTGGCTAAAGTACCACGAACCATAACTTTATGATTACCACGTCTTGAACCATATGAATTGAATTCTCTTACAGAAATGTCATGTGCTTCAAGGTATTTACCAGCGGGTGAATCAATTTGAATCATTCCGGCTGGAGAAATATGATCAGTAGTTACTGAATCAGCAACTTTAGCAAGAACTGATAAATCTGATAATTCAGGTCTCTTCATATCTCCCGCTACTTGTTCATCAAAGTATGGTGGATTAGCAATGTATGTTGACTTTGGATCCCAATCATATGTTTCTGATTCATTTACTTTCAAATTATTCCATTCTTCACGACCATCAAAGATATCCTTGTATGCTTCACGATAAGTATCAGATACGATATATTTCTTAGAATATGCATCAATTTCTTCGGTTGTTGGCCAAATATCTTTGAGGTAAACTGGCTTACCATCGGTTCCAATCCCCAATGGTTGTGTTTGTAAATTGACACGCATATTACCAGCTAATGCGTATGCAATAACCAAAATTGGTGATGCCAAATAGTTTCCTTTGATCAATGGGTGAATTCTACTTTCAAAGTTTCTATTACCACTCAACACAGCAGCCGTTGCCATACCAGTCTTCTTAAGTGAGGCTTCGATTGAATCAGGAAGTGGACCAGAATTACCAATACATGTTGTGCAACCATAAGCGATGATATTAAACCCAAGTTTTTCAAGATAAGGCATTAATCCTGTAGCAGTTAGATACTTAGTTACAGCCTGTGATCCGGGAGCAAATGATGTCTTAACTTTTGGAGAAATTGTTAATCCATGTTCAACAGCTCTCTTAGCAAGCAAACCGGCACCGATCAATACTGTTGGGTTTGAAGTATTAGTACAACTTGTTAATGCGGCAATCATAATATCACCAGTGTGTAATACTTCTTTTTTACCGTCTAATTCAATTTCATCTTCAGCATCTAAATCCTCTGGTTTCATACCAAATCCATGATTGCCGAGTGGTGCTGTTACTTCTTCATCAAATGATTTGCTCATATCACCAAGGCCAATGATATCTTGTGGTCTCTTTGGTCCAGCAAGACTAGTTGAAACCGTCGATAAATCAAAATCAATAACTTTTGTATATTTAACCTCATCAGCATTTTCTGACTTGTAAAATAATGAATTTAGTTTGTTATAATCAACAGCACGCTTAATTACATCTTCACTTCTACCTGTTAACTTCAAATACTTAACTGACTCTTCATCAAATGGTGAGAAGCCACATGTTGAACCATATTCAGGTGACATGTTTCCTAAAGTAGCTCTGTCAGCAACACCCAAATTTTGGTATCCAGGTCCAAAGTATTCAACAAATTTTCCAACTACATCGTGTTGACGTAATAAATTAGTGATTGTTAATGCTAAATCTGTTGCTACGACGCCTGATGGAAGTTTGCCAGTCAAACGAACACCGATTACCTCAGGTACTGAGAATATTGATGGTTCGCCAAGCATACATGCTTCAGCTTCAAGGCCACCAACACCCCAGCCTAAGACGCCAAGACCATTAATCATAGTTGTGTGTGAATCAGTGCCAAATACTGTATCAGGATAGAAAACATTCTTTTTCTCATCGTTTTGTACAACTGGTGAGATATGTTCAATGTTTATTTGGTGAATAATACCTGTATCTGGTGGAATGGCCTTAAAATTATCGAATGATTTTTGAGCCCATTTCAACAACTTATACCGTTCTGAATTACGTTCATACTCACGTTTTATGTTATATGCCATAGCATAAGGATTACCTGCTTTATCAACTTGAACTGAGTGGTCAACAACTAAGTCAACAGGAATTTCTGGATTTACCCTTTCAGGATCAATGTTCATCTTTTTTGCAGCTTCACGCATTGATGCAAGATCAACAACACAAGGAACTCCAGTATAATCTTGGAGAATTATTCTAGCTGGATAAAAAGCTATTGATTGACCAATGTTTTCACGCCAATGTAAAACACGTTGAACATTTTGATCATTGATATCTCCGTTAGCATGACGAGCTACATTCTCTAGTAATACACGAATTGTATATGGAAAAGTTTCAATATCCACTCCAGCTTCACTTGTGATTTTTTTCAAATCGAGATAATTCACACCATTTAGCGTTTGTATATTATCGTTTGTTGCCATCTTAATCTCTCCCTTATTACAATCTGAGCGGCATTGCCAAAACTGTAACAAACATGACGTGCACACCATAGTTCACCAGTCGTTATACGCTCATGACCTTCATTGCCCAGAGTATAGCACCCAATTTTCTTAAATTTACGTATTTGCTTGTTCTTAGATTGTTCTTTTCGAGGAGATTGATAATTTGTGAACAAAAATATTCATTTAAATCAAGTTGACACATTTACCTATATTTCAAGTATTATCAGTGATATTTATATAGTTACGGTTAAAATAAAATGCTAGTAATTGCAATCTTACATGTATAATTCACAATCTTTTCGAGAGGTCGACAATGCGTACAACAATCACATCAAAAAAGGAGAAAACACAAATTGTGTCTTCTCCAGATATTAGTTTATGATATATTTCTTAGTTTCATTTCCTTCAAAACGAATTTTAATGAACAGTCCAAATGTTTGGAAACAAGTCTATTAACTTCATCGGCATTTTTATCTACCATGCCATTATAAATATTTCGATGTTCAACTATTGCACTATCACGCCTACTTTTAGAAGATAAATTAACGTCCCTAAAATAGACTAAATATTCCTGTAATTGCAGATCAATCATTTTTAATCTAGGCATTTTACTAGCATCATAAATAAATTTATCAAACTGGGAAAAGCTGTTAATGACTTCTCTAACCTTTCCCTCATCATTTAATACCTTTGTATCATGCAATAAGTCTTCCATTTCTTTGTACTGTAAAGAATCCATATTTACCATTGCTTTTCTGGTTGCAAGTGCGTCCAATTCTTTTCGTATATCAAATATCTCATATGCATCTCGTATATGTATACCATTAATATAAACTCCCACTCCAGATTTATGTGTGACCAATCCCTCTTTGGCAAGACGTTTAAAAGCATATCTTATTGGGGTTCTAGATACATTTAATTTCTCAGAAAGCTTATTTTCAACTATTCTTTTCCCGCTTGGAATATCACCAAGAATAATTGTTTTCCTCAAAGCTTCATATATTAATATTCTCATTGGTCGACTATCAGTAAGATCTAAATTTGATTTTATTACTTGAATGATATCATCCACATGATCACTTCCTAATAAATACAATTATATCAAAAACAAAACGTTTAAAATTGAAACCAAATGATATTACAAATATTCCAATTCATATTATTCCAAAAAAATATAAAAGTGGGTTAAAATAAACTCGTACCATTGAAATAATAAAAATGAATAAGCGAGGAGTTTCAATTTGACAGTAATCTACCCTGTAGTTATTACCAAGAATGGACCTAGCAAGAAAATTTCATGTGTTGTTTCAATTAAAAGAATGGTTAATTACATATATGAGGTTGGATTCGAAAACTTTGAACACAGTATCCCTCCGTCTAAAAACTAAAATAACTAAATAAAATATCAAAGACAGGTAAAATTTAAAGATTTTACCTGTCTTTTTTAGTATGTTCCCTCATTGTGTGAATATATTAACAATGATAATATGAAGTTAAAATATATCTTATTTGGGGGAATAAATCATGAGAAAAATCATTAGTTGGGGACTATTGATTGCTGCAAGTTTAACGTTAGCCTCTTGTTCTAACTCTGCAAGTAATAGTGATAAATCAACCAAGGAGACCACAAGTTCAGTTAAGAAAAAAACTCCTAGTAAAAAGTCTAAAAAGAAAGTAACCAAAAAGAAAACTGACACCAACAAAAAAAGACGACACTCAAAAAGACACCCAAAACCAGCAACAGACTAATAATCAG
>NZ_BAMN01000032.1 GCF_000615905.1 Companilactobacillus nodensis DSM 19682 = JCM 14932 = NBRC 107160 | reverse complement strand
ACCGATGAGATGGAGATCAAGACTATTGTGCATGTACAGAGAGTTGCCGGCGCTGAGAGTGCAACCAAACGCAGATAGTTAAATGGACCATCGAGGGTTCTCTCGAATATCTAATTATTAGAATCAGATTAGTACAGAGAAACGTTAGACATACGTAAGTTGTCGGGAGGGTGTTAGCCCTTCGCTAAGAGTAATGGACTTGAGGTGTATTGTATTTTACATATGCTCATAGTCTATTAAAGTAAGGTGGCACCGCGGAATATCCGTCCTTAAACTGTATAAGTTTATGGGCGGATTTTTTTGTATCAAGAATTCAAGAAGGAGCAACTATTATGATACAAAATCCTGGAAAGCGATGGTTTCACCAATTTGATTTAGACGTTAAAAATTAAATTGGAGGAATCATCATGCAAGAAAATACAAAAATCGAAGTAGCCATCAAAAAATTAGTAAGCGGAACAGATTTAACTTTTGAAGAAACAAATCAAGTGATTGACGAAATCATGAGCGGCAAAACAACGCCGGTTCAAATTTCTAGTTTCTTAACAGCTCTATCAGTCAAAAAAGAAACAGTTGAAGAAATTGCTGGAGCGGCTGATGCCATGCGAGCTCATGCATTGGAATTCAAAGCTGACGAACCTGTTCTTGAAATCGTTGGAACTGGTGGTGATCATTCTAATTCCTTTAATATTTCGACAACTTCAGCCTTGGTAGTTTCAGCTACAGGTATTCCGGTTGCTAAACATGGTAATCGTGCTGCCAGTTCAAAGAGTGGGGCGGCCGACGTACTCGAGGCTTTGGGAATACATATCAATATTGATCCCGAACAAAGTGAAGCAGTGTTGAATGAAATTGGAATTTGCTTCTTGTTTGCCCAGGAATATCACAAGGCTATGAAGTATGTGGCTCCGGTTCGCAAAGAATTGGGGATCAGAACATTATTCAATATCTTAGGTCCTTTGGCTAATCCAGCCCATGCGACTTCACAATTATTGGGAGTTTATAACGAAGAATTAGTTGAACCAATGGCTAAGGTACTCAATCAATTGGGGGTTAAGAATGCCACAGTTGTTCACGGACAAGATGGATTCGACGAAGTATCAGCTTCAGCTCCAACAACGATTGCCGAAGTAATTGATGGCAAAGTTAAAAAATACGAAATCACTCCTGAAGAATTTGGAATCAAACGTTGCGATAAATTGGATGTTATTGGTGGAACACCAGAAGAAAATGCTCAAATAACTCGAGATGTTTTGGATGGTAAAAAAGATGCACGACGCTATGTGGTTTTACTCAACTCCGGAGTCGCCATTCATACTGCTAGACCTGATATAAGTATTGCTGAAGGTATCAAAATGGCACAGGATGCGATCGATTCAGGAACAGCTCAACAACAGCTCAACCGTTTTATTTCTCTAACTAAGGTGGGACTAGTCGCATGATATTAGATGACTTAGTCACTGCAACAGCCAAAAGGGTTAATCAGGAAAAAGGTTCTGGCAATGTTGAACGAGTAATAAACAAGTTTCTAGAACCGCAAATGGGGTTCATTGGTGAAGTTAAAAAATCCTCACCGTCTAAAGGGATGATCGTTAAAGATTTCCCATATTTACAAATTGCTCATGATTATCAACAAGCTGGTGTAGATGCAATATCAGTCTTGACGGAGCCAGATTATTTCAAAGGTAAATTGGATTATTTGAAAGAAATTGCTGGAGAAGTTGATGTACCGGTGCTCAGAAAGGATTTCATTGTTGATCCATATATGATTTATCAAGCTAAGTTTGCTGGCGCTAGCATAATTTTGTTAATAGTCGCCATTTTGACACCTGAGCAATTAAAAAGTTATCAACAACTAGCTGATGAATTGGATCTGGCCGCAATCGTCGAGGTTCATTCGAAGGAAGAACTAGAGATTGCATTAACTGCTGGTGCCAAAATCGTCGGTGTTAATAATCGAAATCTCAAGGATTTCACAGTTGATTTGAATAATAGCCCGGATCTGCGCCCGCTCGTACCGAATAATATTCCATTTATTGCTGAAAGTGGGATCAAGAACGCGGATGACATCAAACTATTAAAGAATGCCAATGTCAATGAAGTATTGATCGGCGAAACTTTTATGAGATCTACTGATAAGACAGGACTAATCAAAAAATTTAAAGAAGTGTAGCGTATGACAAAAATAAAGATTTGTGGATTGATGACAATTGAGGATATTCAGGCAGTTAACCAAGCTCGTGTTGATTTTGCAGGGTTTATCTTTGCCGGCGGAAGACATCATATAAGCTTGGAACAAGCACTGAAGTTACGAACAGAGCTTGATACTAATATTCCCAGTGTCGGCGTGTTCGTGGATGCGTCAATGTCAGAAATGTTAAAGGTTGTGAAGAGTGGTGCAGTGTCGATCGTTCAATTACATGGCAATGAATCAGAGGAAACGATCACGATTCTCCATAATCATGGTGTCAAAGTTATTCAAGTTTTTAAATCACCACAGTCGAAAGTGTTAAGAACTCAAGCAGATTACTTAATGGTAGATAGTGGCAAAGGTGACGGTCAAAAATTAAATTGGAATAACTTGCAGACGACACCTGATATTCTGGCAGGAGCAATTGACTTGAACAACGTTGGCGAAGCGATAGAACAAGTTCATCCACAAATCATCGATGTCTCACGCGGTGTTGAAACTAATAATAAGAAAGATCCATTAAAAATAAAACAAATGGTAAATAGAGTTCATGAATTATGAGGAGTGTTTAATATGAAAGAAATGCAAAAGACAGATTCAAAATCACATTACTATGGTGAGTTTGGTGGACAATTTATTCCTGAAACATTAATGACAGCTTTGAATGAAGTGTCAGAAGCTTATGACAAATACAAAGATGATCCTGATTTTCTTAATGAGTTACATACGCTGCTCAGTGATTATGCTAATCGTCCCTCATTACTGTATTATGCTGAGAACATGACTAAGGATCTTGGTGGAGCAAAAATTTATTTCAAACGTGAAGACTTGAATCATACAGGTGCTCATAAGATCAACAATGTCATTGGTCAAGCACTTATCGCTAAGCGAATGGGTAAGACGCGTTTGATTGCTGAAACAGGTGCAGGTCAACATGGTGTCGCTACTGCAACTATCGCCGCATTGTTTGGGATGGAATGTGAGATATACATGGGTAAGATGGATACTGATCGTCAAAAGCTTAATGTTTATCGGATGGAATTGTTAGGAGCAAAGGTGCACCCAGTTACTTCAGGTTCGATGGTACTAAAAGATGCCGTTAACGCCACATTGCAAGAGTGGACTCGTAGAGTTTATGATACGTTCTATGTAATGGGGTCAGCCGTAGGGCCATATCCGTTCCCACAAATGGTTCATGATTTTCAAAGTGTTATCAGTAAAGAATCCAAACAACAGATTCTTGATGAAGAAGGTCGTTTGCCTGATGCAGTTGTTGCTTGTGTTGGTGGAGGTAGTAATGCCATTGGAAGTTTTGCACAATATATTGACGATGAAAATGTTGAATTAATTGGCTGCGAAGCGGCTGGAAAAGGTGTTGATACTGATCAAACAGCTGCTACGATCGAACGCGGATCAACCGGTATTTTCCACGGAATGAAGTCAATGTTCTTACAAAATGACGATGGTCAAATTGACAAAGTATATTCAATTTCAGCGGGACTTGATTATCCGGGAGTCGGCCCAGAGCATGCTCACTTGGCAATTACTAAGCGTGCTAAGTATGTAGGAATCACTGATGATGAAGCCGTTGATGCCTTTGAATATATTGCTAAGACAGAAGGAATCATTGCCGCTATCGAAAGCTGTCATGCAGTTGCTTATGTTCAAAAACTGGCTCCAACAATGTCCAAAGACCAAATTATTATTTGTACCTTATCAGGTCGTGGTGACAAAGATGTTGCCTCAATTGCTAAATACAGAGGGAGAGATATCGATGAATAAATTAGAAGAAGTATTTAAAAACAAAAAGGCATTTATCCCATTTGTAGTAGCAGATGATCCTGATTTTGATACGACAGTTCAAAATATTTTGACTCTGGCTAATAATGGAGCGGATATTATTGAATTAGGAATTCCCTTTTCAGATCCAGTAGCTGACGGACCAGTTATACAGGTGGCTGACCTAAGAGCCTTTGACGCTGGAGTCAATACCAATGTGGTTTTTGATATTGTTGCAAAAGTAAGAGAGTCAACAGATGTACCGTTAATTTTTCTTACCTATACTAATATTGTTTTTAAGTACGGCTATGAGGAGTTTTGTAAGAGATGTCGTGATTTGAATATCAGTGGATTAGTTATTCCGGACTTACCATTAGAAGAACAGGGTGACTTGCGAGAGTTTGCCAAGCAATATGATATTTCATTGATTCAACTAATTGCGCCAACTTCGGGTGATCGAATTGAGAAAATTGCTAAAGAAGCAGAAGGATTCATTTATATGGTTTCTTCCATGGGTGTTACTGGTCAACGCGAGGATTTCTCCAAGAAGCTATCTAACACTATAGAAGAAATAAGAAAATACACGGATGTACCGGTTGCAATTGGATTCGGCATTCATTCAGCTGAACAAGCACAGGCTTTGTCAAAAATTGCTGACGGGATTATTATCGGTAGTGCAATCGTAGAGTTGATTGCTGAAGGAAAAGATTTGGCAGAATACTCAAATGAGATTAAAGCTGCCATATAAAAAAATACTCATAAAAAAATATTCAAATAAAAAAATTCCACTTCAAATCGAAGTGGAATTTTAATTATGCGCCATACGGGAGTCGAACCCGTATTTCAGGAACCGGAATCCTACGTGCGATCCATTACACTAACGGCGCGTCTACATCTCTAATTTTATCTCATTACTATGCTAAATGTAAATTGCAAAAAGAAATTTCACGAAGTTGACGTTTTTTGGAGGATATTACTTGAAATAATCACAGGACAAGTTATAATAATCAGTGTGCTTAGGAGATTAATGGTTCGACTGGGCTATTATTTTTTGAGTATATGGGTCGTATTAAGACATACAGGGACGTAACTTGCCCCATGGAGTATATCAAATGACTAATAATGAAGATTTAGAATTGCTGGATTTAGTTGCCCCAGACTTCATTAAGACTGTGGAGAAGCGATTTATGATTCTTCAAAGTATTTCGTTAATGGAGCCGGTGGGACGCAGAACTCTCGCTGATGGCTTGGATGTCACTGAACGTAGTTTACGGACAGAAACAGACATGCTTAGGAAGCAAGGATTAATTACTTCTTCTAAGTCTGGAATGTCGCTAACGCGAAATGGTGGTCATGTTACTGACCAGCTTGGAAAGATGTTAGCTGATTATCAAGGAACAGCACTTCTGGAAAAACAGCTTAGCCAGAAGCTAGGAATTGCACGTTGTATTGTTTTACCAGGTAATGCTGATAAGCAACCGCGTGTTGTTGATTCATTCGGAAGAAGGTTGAATCAGTTATTGGGTTCGATCCTTCCAACTGGAGAGACACTTATCTCAGTTACTGGTGGACGAACACTTGCCAAGGTGGCAAGGAACCTTTCACCGGATCTGTCGAAGAATCGCCGCTTGATTTTCCTACCTGCCCGAGGTGGTGTGGGTGAGTCAGTAGTGATTCAGGCCAACAGTGTCTGTGCTGAGATGGCTGAGAAAACTCAAGGCCAATATCGAGCTATGTATCTTCCAGAAGATATTAGTGAGAAAAGTTTTGAATCTCTGCAAAAAGAGGCTTCAATTAAGTCGGTTCTTGATTTAATATATAGGAGTGATGTAGTAATTCACAGCATCGGCTCCGCAAGTATTATGGCTGATCGAAGAAACCTATCTCGAGGCGAGAAACAAATGGTCGCTGAAGGAGAAGCAGTTGCCGAAGCGTTCGGTGATTTCTTCGATCAAAGCGGAAGACTTGTATACAAGGTACCTAGGATTGGACTTCATGTCCGGGATCTTGATAGAATCAAATATGTGATTGCAATTGCTGGTGGTTCTGAAAAGGCTAGCGCAATTCAGTCGTATATGAAAAATGCACCTTCTCATACGATACTCATTACTGATGAAGGTGCCTCAAAACTGATTTTAAGGGATAACCCTTAAAAATATATTTTTTAATTTCCTGAAGGAGGAATTTTTGTATGACTACAAAAGTTGGTATTAATGGATTTGGACGTATCGGTCGTTTGGCATTCCGTCGCATTGCTGATCTTCAAGCACAAGGTAAGACTGATTTGGAAGTTGTTGCAATCAACGATTTAACATCACCTGCAATGCTTGCACATCTATTGAAGTATGATACAGCTCATGGTAACTTCATGGCTGATAAGATCAGTGCTACAGAAAACTCAATCGTCGTTGACGGTAAGACTATTCCTGTATATGCTGAAATGAATGCTGCAGACCTTAAATGGGTTGGCAACGACGGTGTTGACATCGTTCTTGAATGTACTGGTTTCTACACATCAACAGAAAAAGCACAAGCTCATATCGATGCTGGTGCAAAACGTGTATTGATCTCAGCTCCATCAGGTGCTATGCCTACAGTTGTTTACGGTGTTAACGACGACATTCTTACAAATGACGTTAAGATCGCTTCAGCTGGTTCATGTACAACAAACTGTCTTGCACCATTAGCTAATGCCGTAAACAAAGAATTCGGTATCAAAGCTGGTACAATGACAACAGTTCACGCATACACAGCTACACAAAAACTTCAAGATGGTCCAGAACGTAAAGGTAATGTTCGTGCTGCACGTGCTGCTGCTGCTAACATCATCCCTCACTCAACTGGTGCTGCTAAGGCTCTTGGTCTTGTTGTTCCAGAACTTAAGGGTAAACTTGATGGACACGCACAACGTGTACCAGTTATCACAGGTTCACTTACAGAATTAGTTGCAACTTTCGACAAGGAAGTTACAGTTGACGAAGTTAACGCTGCTGTTAAGAAGTATACAGAAAACAACCCTTCATTCGGTTACAACGATGACGAAATCGTTTCATCAGATATCATCGGAACATCATTTGGTTCAGTATTTGACCCAACACAAACACAAGTTGTTGGTACAGGTGCAGGCCAAGTTGTAAAGACTGTTGCATGGTATGATAACGAATCAGGATTTACTGCACAAATGGTTCGTACACTTGAAAAATTTGCTACATTAAACTAATTCATTAGTTTGATTAGTAACTAATTTAAGATAAAACCTAATTTAGTATGATTTAAATTGGCGGAGGGAGGATAACTCCTTCCGTTTTTTTTTAAGGAAAATATTGGAGGATTTATTTACAATGGCTAAACTTATTGTTTCTGACGTTGACGTAAAAGGCAAAAAAGTCCTAATGCGTGTAGATTTCAACGTTCCTATTAAAGATGGCGTTGTCGGCGATACAAACCGTATCGTTGGTGCTATCCCAACAATCAAATATGTATCAGAAAATGGTGGAAAGGTTATCTTGCTATCTCACTTGGGTCGTATCAAGAGTGATGAAGACAAGAAAGCTTTGTCATTGAAGCCAGTTGCTGCTAAACTTCAAGAATTAAGCGGTATGCCTGTTAAGTTCGTACCAACTAACGAAGGTAAAGAACTTGAAGATGCTATCAACGAACTTAAAGATGGCGACATCTTGTTGATGGAAAATACACGTTTCCAAGATATCGACAACGATTTCGGCAAACGTGAAAGCAAGAACGATCCAAAGCTTGGTGAATACTGGGCATCACTTGGTGACGTATTTATCAACGACGCTTTTGGTACAGCTCACAGAAGTCACGCCTCAAACGTTGGTATCTCAACAGCTATGAAGGCTGCTGGTAAGCCAGTTGCTGCTGGATACTTAATGGAAAAAGAAATCAAGTTCTTAGGTAACGCTGTTGACAATCCTGTACACCCATTCGTAACAATCCTTGGTGGTGCAAAGGTTTCAGATAAGATCGGTGTTATCGAACACTTAATTCCAAAATCAGACCACATCATTATCGGTGGTGGTATGGCATACACATTCTTAGCTGCTCAAGGCCACAAGATTGGTAAGTCATTGTTCGAAGAAGACAAAGTTGAACTAGCTAAGGACCTCCTTCAAAAGGCTGGCGACAAGATTGTTCTTCCTGTAGACCACATCGTTGCTAAAGAATTCTCAAATGATGCTGAAGCAATTACTACTGATGGCGTTGATATTCCTGATGACGCAATGGCTCTTGATATCGGACCTAAGTCAGTTAAGTTATTCAAAGACACTCTAAAGGGTGCCAAAACTGTTGTATGGAATGGACCAATGGGTGCATTCGAAATGAGCAAGTTTGCTGAAGGTACATTAGAAGTTGGACGTGCAATGGGCGAATTATCAGATGCTATTACTATTGTTGGTGGTGGTGATTCAACTGCTGCTGCTAAGAGTCTTGGTATTGCTGATAAGCTAACACACATCTCAACTGGTGGTGGTGCTTCACTTGAATATCTAGAAGGTAAAGTATTACCTGGTATCGATTCAATTTCTGACAAATAATCTAAGGAGTGTTAAATTTATGCGTACACCTATTATTGCGGGTAACTGGAAGATGAACAAGAATCCTCAAGAAACCCAAGAATTTCTAGAAGCTATCAAAGGTAAGTTGCCAGAATCTGGCGTAGAGGCTATCATTGGTGCTCCTGCTATTGATTTGAACGCTCTTACATGGTTCTCAAAAGACGAACCACTTAAGACAGCTGCTGAAAACTGTTACTTCGAAGACGCCGGTGCATTCACTGGTGAAACTTCACCAAAAGCTCTTTCAGACATGGGCCTTGATTATGTAATCATTGGTCACTCAGAAAGACGTCAATACTTCGGTGAAACTGACGAAGATATCAACAAGAAGGCACATGCTATTCTTAAGAACAACATGCTACCTATCATCTGCTGTGGTGAAACTCTAGAACAACGTGAAGCTGGCAAGGCTGAATCATGGGTAACTGGTCAAATCGAAAATGCTGTTAAAGGTATTTCTGCTGAAGACTTAGCTAAATCAGTTATCGCTTACGAACCAATCTGGGCTATCGGTACTGGTAAGACTGCTACTGCTGATCAAGCACAAGAAATGGTTCACGTAATCCGTGAAAAGATTGCTAGCTTGTATGATGCTGATACTGCTGATAAAGTACGTATTCTTTACGGTGGTTCAGTTAAACCTGCTAATGTTAAAGAATTAATGTCTAAAGAAGATATTGATGGTGGACTTGTTGGTGGTGCCAGCATGGACCCTGAATCATTCTTAGCACTAGCAAACTTTAATAAATAATAATCTTGATTAAGATATTTATTTTAAGTAGTAAAAAGGTTAAAATTAGTTTGTATTAAAATCATAAAGGAGATTTTTAAAATATGTCTGTAATTACTGATATTTTAGGTCGTGAAGTTCTTGATTCACGTGGTAACCCAACTGTTGAAGTTGAACTATATACTGAATTAGGTGGCTTTGGCCGCGGAATCGTTCCATCAGGTGCTTCAACTGGTGAACACGAAGCTGTTGAATTACGTGATGGCGACAAATCACGTTTTGGTGGCAAGGGTGTTCTTAAAGCCGTTGCTAACGTTAACGACAAGATTGCTAAGAAGATCGTTGGTATGGACGTTACTGATCAAAGAGCTATTGATCAAGCTATGATCGACCTTGATGGTACAGAAAACAAGGGTAACCTTGGTGCAAATGCTATCTTAGGTGTTTCACTAGCTGCTGCTCGTGCTGCTGCTGATGAATTAGGTCTTCCATTGTACGAATACCTTGGTGGTCCTAATGCTCACGTACTTCCAACACCAATGATGAACGTTATCAATGGTGGTAAGCATGCTGATAACAACGTTGACTTCCAAGAATTCATGATCGTACCTGTTGGTGCAAAATCAGTTCACGAAGCCGTACGTATGGGTTCAGAAACTTTCCAATCACTTAAGTCAATTCTTAAAGACCGCGGTCTAAACACTGCTGTTGGTGATGAAGGTGGATTTGCTCCTGACCTTGAAAACAACGAAGCTCCTTTCAAGATTTTGGTTGAAGCTATTGAAAAAGCTGGTTACAAACCTGGCGACGACGTTGCTATTGGTTTTGACTGTGCTTCATCAGAATTCTACAACACAGAAACTGGTAAATACGATCTTAAGGGTGAAGGCGAAAATGGTGCCAGCTTAACAACTGACGAATTCATCGACTTACTTGACGGAATCGTTGAAAAGTACCCAGTTATCACAATCGAAGACCCACTTGACGAAAACAACTGGGAAGATTGGCAAAAAGTTACAAAGGCTCTTGGTAAGAAAGTACAACTTGTTGGTGATGACTTGTTCGTTACAAACACAGACTACTTGAAGAAGGGTATTGATATGGGAGTATCAAACTCAATCCTTATCAAGCTTAACCAAATCGGTACACTTACAGAAACATTCGAAGCTATCGAAATGGCTAAAGAAGCTGGATTCACAGCTGTTGTATCACACCGTTCAGGTGAAACAGAAGATACAACAATTGCTGACCTTGTTGTTGCTACAAACGCAGGTCAAATCAAGACTGGTTCAATGAGCCGTACAGATCGTATTGCTAAGTACAACCAATTGATGAGAATCGAAGATCAACTTGGCGACCAAGCTGAATACAAAGGTATCCACAGTTTCTACAACTTAAACAAATAATTAATTATTTGAAATCAAGACAATCCTTCGGGGTTGTCTTTTTTTGTGGTTTTGTTAAAGTTTAACTGATACTACCACATCACTGGAGGAAACAAGATGACATTGAAAATTGCTTTTATTGGTTTTGGTAAGTCAGCCAATCGTTATCACTTACCATATTTAAATATTCGTGAAAATTTTGAATTGAAAAAAGTATACACACGTAAAGGTCCTAATGAAGAATTAGCTCAGCCGTATCGAGAAAAAGGCGTTGAGTTTACAACCGATCTGGATGAAATTCTGCAAGATGAAGCAATCGATCTTGTGATCATATGTACTCCTGCAAGTACCCACTATGAGTTGGCAAAACAAGTCATCAATGCTGGCAAATCAGTGATTGTGGAGAAACCATTTGTGGATACGGTTGATCATGCTAAGGAATTACTAGCATTGGGCAAAGAGAAACATGTCTTAGTTATGCCATATCAAAATCGTCGTTTTGATGGTGATTATTTAGCAGCTAAACAGGTGATCGAACAGGGATTTTTAGGTGACATTGTCGAGGTTGAGTCACATATTGATTACTATCGTCCCGGAAAAGTTACTGCTAAGGGAACTAAAGAACAGGGAAACTTTTATGGACTGGGAATTCATCTGATGGATCGGATGGTTGCCTTATTTGGTCGTCCGGATAAGGTTGCTTATGACATTCGTAATACTGAAGTAGCAGATGCGGTGGATAATTATTTTGATGTCGATCTGCATTATGAAACGCAAATGAAGGTCAAGGTTAAAGTTGGCTACGATATTGCTAGTGAATACCCCCGTTTTATCGTTCATGGAACTAAGCTCATTTATTAAGTATGGTGCAGATCAACAGGAAAATGATCTGAAAGCCGGAATTATGCCTGGTACTGATGGTTTTGGTGAAGATAGTCCGATGTACTATGGAATTGCCAAATATCAGAATGCCAATGGTGATTGGATCAAGAAGCAGATTAAGACACCGATTGGAGATTATGGTATGTACTATGATTCTGTCTATAATACATTGATTAATGGTGCTCCTAAGTTAGTTACTGATGAACAAGTATTGACTGATATTGAATTATTGGAAGCGGGATTTTATCAACCATCGCCATCGATTTACAATGTTCCAGAAATTTAGCAGTCTAAATGACTGCTTTTTTATGTCTTAAAATTGTTGTATACTTATACACAACGGGGTGAAGTTTATGAAAGTAGTCGTTGCAGACAACGATAGATTAAAATTAACGCTTGAAGGGATAGTCGTTGGAATCCTTACAGGTGCTATTGTTAGTACTTTTCGATGGTCAATTGGCCAGTTGCTAACGATATTTCAAGGGGCATATGTTGCTGCAAGAAAAAATATAATTATTTTTTTGGCATTATTGATTTTGTTATTTGCAATTGGATTTGCAGTCGCTAGTTTTCTGAAAAAAGAACCAAATATTTCAGGATCAGGTATACCTCAAGTTGAGGCTCAATTGGCTGGAGAAATGGAAATGAATTGGTGGTCGATTCTTTGGCGTAAATTTGTCGGAGGAATTTTAAGTATTGGACCAGGTTTGTTCCTTGGTCGTGAAGGTCCTTCGATTCAATTAGGCTCAGCCATTGGTCAGGGATTCAGTGAAGTTACCAAAGAGACCGGTGTTTTTCGCCGAGTTTTGATCGCTAGTGGAGCTGCCGGTGGTTTGGCTGCCGCATTCAATGCTCCCATTGCAGGGGCAATGTTTGTTTTGGAAGAGATCTATCATAATTTTTCACCATTGGTTTGGGTCACATCTTTAGCAAGTGCTGTTAGTGCCAATTTCGTGGCACTATATGTTTTTGGATTAACACCGGTTTTGAATATTACACACAAAGTGAGTTTGCCCATAGGATTATATTGGCACTTAATATTGTTGGGGATTGTTCTAGGATTGATGGGACGTTTGTATCAAAAAGTTTTGTTAGCTATGCCATCCTGGTATGCCAAAACTCGAATCCCAAGATATTTACAAGGATTAGTTCCTATCATTTTGATTCTTCCAATCGGAATGTTATATCCTCAGTTCATTGGTGGTGGTAATAGTATTATTACCAGCTTAAATGGCTGGGGAACCGGTATGTGGTTCTTACTGGGACTATTCGCATTAAGATTCATTTATTCAATGGTTTCGTATGGCTCAGGACTTCCAGGTGGAATTTTTCTTCCTATTTTGAATTTAGGAGCCATTATTGGAGCCATTTATGCTGTCTTCATGCACAATATGGGATTGCTTCCATTAGGATTTGAGAGTGATTTAATTATTTTTTCAATGGCAGGATATTTTGCCTGCATTGGTAAGGCTCCATTTACGGCTATTATTTTGGTCACTGAAATGGTCGGTTCATTGGGACACCTAATGCCACTAGCTGTGTTATCATTGGTGGCATACATAGTAGTGGATATGTTGAACGGTGCGCCAATCTATGAATCATTGAAAGAACGGCTTAACGTCGATACGAATTATTTGAATCGTGTCAGTAAGTTTAATGATCGATTGGAAATGCCAATTTTTGAAGGTAGTACGATCGATGGTAAGTATATTCGAGATATTCCTTTTCCTAAGGATGTTCTGATAATTGCCATTTATCGTGGAGAGACTCAGATCCTTCCTAAAGGTGACACTGTCATCAAGGCTGGTGACCGAATAGTCATGATGGTCAATGCTGCCAAACGTGTGCAAATGCGTGACAAGATAAATCATTTGATTAATGAAATTGACTAGAATTTTGACTTATTTTGTGTTATTGTTTTAGGAGTGATTTCAGCTTTTTAACACCATGAACGGAGGTTTTACAGGTGTATAACGTTATTGAAACTTTATTAATTATTGTTTCCGTTTTGATAGTTATTGCAGTATTAATGCAACCTACAAAGCAACAAGATGCATTGAACGCATTGTCAGGTGGCGGTGGAGACTTGTTCAGCAACCAGAAGAAACGTGGTTTTGAAGCCTTCATGGTAAAGGTTACCTATGTTTTACTAGTGCTATTCTTTGTTTTTGCTTTAGTATTAGTATATTTATCATCACACTAAGCAAGTTACCCTCCTGAAGCTACTTAAAGTTGCTTGGGAGGTTTTTTGTTATAAGGAGTGTTTTTTATTGAAAATTTTGACACCGAAACCTTTTTTCTTTGATTCAGGGAAAAAGGCGGTAATATTGTTGCACTCATTTTCGGGTACATCCAATGATATGAGATTGATGGGTAGAATGTTGGAACGAAATAACTTTTCTGCATATGCTCCCATGTTTATGGGTCACGGAACAGCTGAGCCGATGGATATTTTGAATCTTGGTGGACCAGACAAGTGGTGGCAACAAGTCAATGATGCAGTAGATTTTTTGAAGGATCATGGTAAGGATGAAATATATGCTTTTGGACTTTCATTAGGAGCAATCTTTGCGACTAAAGCAGTCGAAGAAATTCCTGAAGTCAGAGCTGGCGGAGTATTCGGCTCACCAGTTTTGTCTAAGGACTTTAAGAATGTTAGAGATGCTTTTATGACATACGCTGAGAAGGCCTATGAGATTCGTGAAGTTTCCGAAATAGAAAAATACGAAAACTTACGAACAATCGATTCCAAGATTGATTCGATGCTGCTGGATATTAGAAATACAACTACAAGTGTGGGTAATAAATTAGCTGAAATAGATAAGCCTTATTTTATAGGGCAAGGTATGAGAGATAAAATGGTGGATCCTGAAGCTGCTAAGCGAGTAGCTCAGATAGTTAAGACCGCGGATTTCCATCAATACGATGCGGGTCATGTCTTAACAATTAATCGTGCTCATAAAGAATTAGAGGGCGATGTGCTAAACTTTTTAGAAAACATTGAGGAAAGAAATGCCTGATAAAGAAGATAAATTAATTGCAGATATACTAGAATTTTTCAGAAATAATCCCGAACGTAGATTTACTTCTGAACAAATTGAAGATGCATTGAGAATGCACGGTGCTTCAGCATTTAAACGTGTTGTTAAAGCTGTTGCAGTTCTTGAAGGTGAGGGTAAGATCACTCTCACTAATAAGGATGAGTTCAAGATGACCCAGCCTGACAAAGTACTTGAAGGTACATTTAAGGGTAATGATAAGGGATTTGGCTTCGTTAGATATGACGAAGTAGAGCCAGATGCCTTCGTTGCCAGAGATAATACACTTCATGCTGTTAACGGAGATACAGTTGAAGTTAAGATCACTAAACCATCTAATCCTTGGATCGATAAAGGACCAGAAGGTGAAATAATCAAGATCGTTGAACGTTCATTATCAAAGATCGTTGGTGAATTTCATCCCTATAGTGATGCTCAAGTGGAGAAGTCTGGCCACTATGGCTATGTTAAGAGTCATGAAAAGAAATTGGCTTCATACATGGTCTTCATCTCAGACAAGGGACTACACCCACAAATGGGCGATATGTTCAAGTTTCAATCGATGAATATCCAAATGACAAACATCCACAAAGTATGGAAGGTACAGCGCTAGAGGTTATTGGTAACAAGAATGACCCTGGTGTTGATATTATGTCGATCGTTATTGATAACGACATTAATCCAGAGTTCCCTAAGGAAGTTCTTGAAGAAGCTGAACAGATTCCTGATCATGTCCTTGAAAGCGACCGTAAAGGACGTCATGATTTGACTGATAATATGGTCATCACTATCGATGGGGATGACTCCAAGGATTTTGATGATGCTGTTGGTGTTGAAAAACTTGCTGATGGTAAATTCCATCTCGAGGTTCATATTGCCGATGTTACACACTATGTAACTGAAGGTTCAGCTCTTGATAAAGAAGCTTATGAACGCGGTACTAGTACTTATCTAGTTGACCGTGTTATTCCAATGCTTCCATTTAGATTATCGAACGGTATCTGTTCATTGAACCCTGGTGAAGACAGACTAGCTCTAACTTGTGACATGGTCATCAACCGTGCCGGACAAGTTGAGAAATATGATATCTATCCTAGTATCATTCAATCTAAGTATCGTATGACATATAATAATGTTAATAAGATCTTGGATGGTGACGAAGAGTTATGTGCAGAATACAAGCCATTAGTTCCAATGTTGCAAGATATGGCTGAACTACATGATATTCTTTTGAAGATGCGTCATGAACGTGGTGCTATTGACTTCGAAGAGACAGAAGCTAAGATCATTGTGGATGAAAATGGTAAGCCAATTGATATTCAATTGCGTGACCGTGGTACATCTGAACGAATGATCGAATCATTTATGTTGGCCGCTAACGAAACAGTTGCTAAGAACTATAACTTGAAGCACGTACCATTCTTATATCGTGTTCACGAAAAACCAGATGATGAAAAAGTTAAGAAGTTCTTTGAATTTGTTGCCGCAATGGGAATTGACGTTCATGGTAATTTGAAAGATATCAGTCCAAAGATGTTCCAAGGTGTGCTTGCACAAGTTCTTGGTACACCTGAAGAGGCTGTCGTTACGATCATGTTATTGAGAAGTATGCAACAAGCTAGATATTCTGACGAACCGCTAGGTCACTTTGGATTAGCTGCTCAATACTATACTCACTTCACTTCACCGATCCGTCGTTATCCTGATTTGACTGTTCACCGTATGATTCACAGCTATGCTGAGAATGGCTTTACTGATGATGAACAAGCCAAGTGGGGCGGCAGACTTAAAGAAATTGGTGAACATACTTCTGGTCGTGAAAGAAAATCAATCGACGCTGAACGTGCCGTTGATGATCTTAAGAAGACAGAATACATGGCTGATCAAGTCGGTGAAACATTCGATGCTGTTGTCAGTTCAGTTACAAGTTTTGGTATGTTCATCCAACTAGATAATACCGTTGAAGGTTTGATTCATATTTCTAATATGAAAGATGATTATTATGAATATGATGAGAAGAGCATGTCAATGCACGGACGTGGAACTGGTAAGACCTTCAAGGTTGGTCAACCTATTCAAGTCAAACTTATCCGTGCCGATGTTGAACACCGTCAAATCGACTTTGAGCGAGTTCTAACACCTGAAGAAGCTGAACAAGCTAAGAAGCGTGAAGAGGAATTCGCCAAACGTCGTGGTAGTCACAGTAGAAGTGATCGTCGTCATACTGGTGGTAATCACTCTAATGGACATTCAAATGGTGGTCACGGTCGTGGCAACAACAATCACGGACATAGCGGTAATGGAAATAATAAGAGACGTGGTAAATACGAAAGTCGGTGATGAGAAATGAAGAAGCATCACGTAAAGGCTGCTAATGAGGTAGCTAACAACCGTAAGGCTCGTCATGATTACAATATTTTGAGTACATATGAGGCAGGGATTTCTCTAACCGGTACTGAAATAAAATCCGTACGAGCAAGCAAAATCAATATTCGTGATGGATTCGTTCAACCAAGAAATGGTGAATTGTGGCTTGAAAATGTGAATATTGCTATTTATGACCAAGGAAATCAATTCAATCACGATCCATTGCGTAATCGAAAATTACTATTACACAAAAAAGAAATCAGAAAAATTGCTTCAACTGTTCAAGAAAAAGGAATCACTGTTATTCCTTTGAAAGTCTATTTGAAGAATGGTTTTGCCAAAGTACTGATTGGAATAGCTCAAGGTAAACGTCAGTTTGACAAGCGTGAAACTATCAAGCGACGTGATCAAGAGCGTGAAATTCAACGTGCAATGAAGAGCGCTGTACGCTAAAAATCAAATACAAAATAAAAAGATATCCAGTTTTTGGATATCTTTTTGACTAATTTGGTAAATTACCTGTTTTCATGTATTATGTTATTGAGGTGAAAGTATGTTTAGATATGCAAAAGAGGGAGACATCGATCAGATATTACCTACATTGTTCCAAATATTTGACGAAATGGAGTTAGATATTTTTAAGGAACTTGGTAATGATACGATGGCACAAATCATTCGTGAAGGATTTGAACTACCTGATTACCGTTATGGATTAGATCACATTTTGGTTAATGAGATCGATGGCAAGGTAGCAGCTATCTCTGTTGGTTATCCTGAAGAATTAGAAGATGGAATCGACGCACCGTTAGTTAAAATCATGCACGAGCATGGGATCAAAAAAGACAGTATTTTTACTGACAAGGAAGCTTGGCCAGGAGAATGGTATCTTGATTCATTTGCAGTTGCTCCAGATATGCAAGGCAAAGGAATTGGTACTAAGACACTCGAAGAATTGATTGAATTGATCCGTGGACGTGGTGAGAAGATCATGAGTTTGAATGTTGACGTTACTAACAAACCTGCCAGACATCTTTATGACAAAGTTGGATTTGAAAAAGTAGGCCAATTATACATTGGTGATCACTTGTACGATCATATGCAACTGGAATTAAATAAATAAAAATAGTGTTTCTGACGA
>NZ_BAMN01000033.1 GCF_000615905.1 Companilactobacillus nodensis DSM 19682 = JCM 14932 = NBRC 107160 | reverse complement strand
GCTGTATTATTCCGGATTAGCTCAGTTGGTAGAGCATCTGACTGTTAATCAGGGTGTCGTCAGTTCGAGTCTGACATCCGGAGTTATATACTTAGGAAAAAACCTAGGTGCATCAGATATTACATCTAGTTCGCAAGAATTAGATGTATTTTTTATATAAATTTACATTAAATCAGATCTGATAACCGTTTTCCTAATTATGGAGAGTTGTCCGAGTGGCTGAAGGAGCATGATTGGAAATCATGTATACGGGTTTTGCCTGTATCAGGAGTTCGAATCTCCTACTCTCCGTTATAATGTTTTTCCATTATTTTACATCAGTTTATAATGATGTAGGAAGGGCGTCATATCAATGATATGGCGCCCTTTTTTTGTGTCTTTATTTTCTTATTTATTCCTATCTTTTTCCATTATTTTACCGTCCTGTTGGTCATTTTTCTTTTCTGCTTTATTAACGGTTAATATACCATCTTTTATATCTTGCCACCTGACGGAGAGGATTTCATAACGTCGCAGGTTTAATATGAGACAAGACGAGAAAGGAATGTATTTCATTAATCCAGAATTCATTTTTTTAGCAGCATTAAAAACTTTTTTTTGTTCTTAGATCAAATGAAAGTTATAAATGTTGTGCTTTCTCTTCATTTTATCAACGTGATTAGTTTTTTAGAGACTTTAATTCTTAGCATAGGATTACGTTAGTTATTTTGTTTAGTTTCAATATTCTAAATATATTAATTGATGAGATATACGGAATTAAATAAGTAAGATAACCGTTAATAACAATTTCATAGAAGGGCACGTATGTTCTTTTGATACTAAAAATAAAAAGCCCATGAAGGCTAATTTATTATAAGTTATCTACGGCATATTGAGCTTCTTCAGGAGTGAATTTTTCTCCTGCGTCAGAACTCAATTGTTCTTTTACCGCATCTTTAGACATGTGTTGATCGTTGTAGTAACTCTTTGCCTTTGCTAGGGCGTTCTTGTTGTAGTCTGCTTTGAGATTGTCTACAGCATATTGAGCCTGTTCTTGGGTGAACTTTTCACCAGAATCAGAAGATAATTGTTCAAGAATACCTTGCTTGGATAAATGCTGGTCAGTCGAATAGGATTCAGCCTTTTTTAGAGCATTTTTATTGTAATCCGCTTTGAGATTATTTATTGCATACTGGGCAGATTTTTCGTCAAATCCTTCTCCAGAACTAGAAGTTAATTGTTCATAGATACCTTTTTCTGACATATGCATAACATCTGAATAAGTTTTTGCCTTTGCTAGAGCATTTATATAATCTGTTGGGATTTTTGGCTCATTATCTTTAGTATTAGCGTTTGTATTATTTTGCGAAGATGTTGTATCAATTTTTTTAGTTGTAGATTCCTCTTTTGGAGAGGGGCTACTAGCAGTATCTTTTTTAGAAGTCCCACCCTTGGGAATTGCGATAATAATGAGAATTATTACAATTAACCAAAACCACCATTTCTTGTAAAATGGGTTATTATGTTTTGATTTTTTTCCTTTCCTTCTACGGCTTTTATTATTGGATGTGTTGTGCATTTGAGTTCTAGTCATTCTCTGATTATTCATAATATAATCCCCCAATTAAATATTATTTTTTTCTTTGTAAAAATATATTTACCCAGTGACATGTAAGCGCGCAATCATTTGTATACATCAAGTATAGTAGATATCATTCATCGAATCTAATGTTTTAACTAATGATATTTAAGTTCAATACTTTTTTTGTATCTCAATACTAAATATTTTGGAGACGGTTTTATAAAATGACACAATTTGTTTTTATTATATTTAGTAAACAAGTACTACATTATAACTGTATACCAAACAAAATAATGAAGAAAAAATCAAAAAAAGTACTTACAAATAAAAATATTATGGTACAATAATGTTCGTAAGTTAATTAATTGTTATGCGCCTATAGCGCAATTGGATAGAGTGTCTGACTACGAATCAGAAGGTTGTAGGTTCGACTCCTACTAGGCGCACTACTAAAAAGACATCAATGAGAATAAACTCATTGATGTCTTTTTTTGTCTTTTTAAAGACGTTTTGTATTAATTTGTACAAAGATATTACTGCAATAAAAAAGCAGCCTAACGGCCGCTTTTAAGCTTCATTAATTGAATTTACAAACTCTTGATAATAATCTTCTTCACCAGTTTCTGATATTTCAATATTATCTAGGTTTGCTGAATGCAGATCACTTTCACTGACGTCCAAGTTATGTGTGAAGGTGGCATTACCGATCAAATGAATCTTGCTATCCTCTTTATGTGCAGATAACTGAATATTTGTTTTAACCATGCCGCCTGGATTGTAGACGGTAATGTCATTGTCAGGATCAAAGTAGTCATCGTTTAACAATGCGAAAACTAGGCTAGTAGCAGACATTCCAGTTCCACAGGCATTAGTGAAACCAACGCCACGTTCATATGTTTGAACGAATAACTTGTTCTCATCAAGAATTTCACAGAAACTGACATTAACTCCTTCGGGGAAGTAAGCGTTAGGAGCGTTTAGAGCTTGTCCGACTTCTCCTAGGTCATCTTCATCGACTTCGTCAACAAAACTTATCAGATGTGGATTTGGAACTGCTACAGCGGTAAATGTTTGCTTAGGAAGAAATTCGGGAACTTCTTCGTTGATCATTTCTAATTTGCCTTGATATTCGAATGGTAGGTCATCTTTGGCGAATGAAATGGGGGAGATCTGAACACTGAAAGCAGGGACGTTGTTATAGAAGTCGTCGGACTTCTTAACGTCTAAATTAGTTTCAAATGTTTCTACTTTGAATGAATCCTTGTTGAATTTTTCAGATAGATAACGGCTAACGGTTCTTAACCCATTACCACACATCTTGGCTTCGCTGCCGTCAGCGTTAATAACACGCATTTGTCCAAGACAATCGTCAAACTTGGAATCATTAACAACTAGTAGTCCATCGGCACCATCCAGAATGTCATTCTTAGGATTACAAAGTTTAATAGCTAGTTGTTTAAGTTCATCATCAGATAATTGATTTTCCAATTTTGTTTGATCTAGGATGAAAAATTGATTTTCTGATCCATGGACCTTGAGAAGTTGAGCCATTTTTTCCACCTCATTAATTATTTAGTTAAAGAAAGTATCATAAATATTTTGAACTGCGCGATTAGCATCTTTTGCCTGAGTCCCAATCATGATCGAGATGCGTGATGCACCTTGGTTGATCATGTGAACGGCAATGTTGTTCTGAGTTAAGGAATCGATAATTAATCCAATGGTATTGATGTTGTGGGCGATTCCTTCACCAACTACCATAATGATTGCATAATCATCGATCCATTCCAAATAATCTGGTTTGATCGTAGCTCTAATTTCAGCACACAATTGTTTGATCGTTGAGTCATCCAATTTACTCTTGTCAAAAATAACAGTTAAGTCATCAATTCCTGATGGCATGTGTTCATATGAGATGCCGTACTTATAAAATATTTGAAGAAGCTTCAGTGTGAAACCAACTTCTTTATTCAATAAATAGCGATGGATGTATAACGCCGAGAAACGTTTGGAGCTAGCAATACCAGTAATCAAGTTAGCAGGATCGAACAAGAATTGTGACGGCACGATCATTGTACCTGGTGCAGTTGGATTATTGGTATTCTTAACGTTGACCGGTACTTGTCCTTCAACAGCGGGAATAATTGCTTCATCTTGAAAAACTGAGAAACCGGCGTACGATAATTCTCGCATCTCACGATAAGACATCTTCTTGATAGCTTGTGGATGATCAACAACGTGATTATTGGCTACGTAAATGGCATCAACGTCAGTGAAGTTCTCATACAAATCAGCTTTGAAGCCACGACTTAGAATGGCCCCAGTAATATCTGAACCTCCACGTGTGAAGGTATAGATTGATCCGTCTTTACTGTATCCAAAGAAGCCTGGGAAAATAACTTTAGCATCATCGAATTGATATTTTGCCAAATTAGTATATGTTTCTGGTAAAACGTCAGCGTTATTAGGTGAGCCACCTAGTAAGAATCCGGCGTCTTTAGGATTCATGAACTTAGCCTTAATACCTTCATGATTTAATACTGCAGCTAGGGTAATGGCGTTCAAATATTCACCATGTGCCTTGAATGCTGCCATTAGATGATCATCATCTGTGAACTTTTCAGTGGCCAAATCTGTAAGCTTTTTCTGGATTATTTCTAATGTTTCAGGACCTAATTTATAATAGTCACAAATTTCTTTGTATCGATCTACTATTTTATTATATGTATCTTTATATTCTTCTTTATCTAAAACTTCAGTTGCATATTTGATCAATAGATCAGTAACTTTGATATCTCCGTCAAATCGTTTACCTGGTGCGGATGTGACTACGACTTTTCGATCCTTATCACTACTTACAATATCTATAACCTTCTGGAACTGTTCACCATCTGCTAGTGAACTACCGCCAAACTTGACGACTTTCACATCAATCACCTCATTAATTATTTGAAACATTAATACATTTTTAATGTAGAGTTTAGCAGTTTTATGCTTTAAAACAAGATAAATGTTTAAAAAATTAGAAAAAATCATGAAAGTAGCTAATTTACCTTGACGAATTATTAGAGTTGTTATAATCTTTTAACAACAAAACAAAAGAGGTCGCAACTGACATTAGTAAATAAGGGAGTCACTGCATGGCATTGAACTTATTGAAAGGGGACGTTGCCGAAGCGTCGGATCTGCAGAGTCCGATGTGCTGGGACGTGTTAATAAGATGACACGAACTGTCGCAGCAAAATGTCGCTGCGGTGCGCTTAGACAATTATGATGCAGAATAATTTCAATTTTGGATCTCTTTGTTTTAAGCAAAGGGGTCTTTTTTTATCCCATCTCTCCAGAAAAAGAAAGGTTGTTTAAAAATATGATTAGTAGTGAATTAAAGAGTTCTAATGGACATTTGGTAATTGGCGGTGTCGACAGTGTTGAATTAGCACACGAATATGGAACTCCGTTAGTTGTTTATGATGTTGAACAAATTCGTCAAACAATCAATAGCTTCCGAGCAAGCTTTGAGCAGAGTGGTTTCAAATATGAAATCAGTTATGCAAGTAAGGCTTTCGCTACTGTAGCCATGTATCAGGTTTTGAAACAAGAACATCTTCATACAGATGTCGTTTCTGGAGGAGAATTATTCACAGCTTTGAAGGCCGGTTTTCCAGCCGACAAAATTAGTTTTCATGGTAATAACAAGTCATTAGAAGAATTAGAAATGGCAGTTGATAATCATATTGGTGTTGTTATTATCGATAATTTCTATGAAATCGAATTATTAGAAAAAGTATTAAATGAAAAGAATGCTTCTATCAACGTAATGTTGCGACTTACACCTGGTATTTCAGCGCATACACATAAATATGATCAAACTGGACAAGTTGATAGTAAATTTGGATTCGATGTTGAATCTGGGCAAGCTGAAAAGGCACTTCAGTTAGTGCTTAAGAATTCTAATATGAATTTGATCGGTATTCACGCTCACATTGGTTCACAGATCTTCGGAATCGAAGGCTTCACGATGTTGGCACATAAGATGGTAGAGATCTCAAATGATTGGCATCAAAAATATGATTTCACACCGCAAGTTCTAAACCTTGGTGGTGGCTTCGGAATCAGTTATACATCTGAAGATGAACCGATTGGAGCAGATGTCTTCATCAAACAAATTACTAAGGTTGTCAAAAAAGATGCACAAAAGGATGGTTTGTCACTACCTGAGATCTGGATCGAACCTGGTCGTTCCATTGTAGGACCAGCTGGTTACAATTTGTATACCATCGGGTCACACAAGGATATTCCTAACCTCAAGTCATACATTAATGTTGATGGGGGTATGGGAGACAACATCAGGCCGGCATTGTATCAAGCTAAGTATGAGGCAGTAGTTGCTAACAAAATGGATGCCAAACTTACACAAGATGTTCACGTATCTGGTAAGTATTGCGAATCAGGTGACATCTTGATAGACTCTGTGCAGCTACCAGATGTTGTGCCAGGGGATGTTCTAGCAATGTTAGATACCGGAGCTTACGGATATTCGATGGCATCCAACTATAATCGCAATCCACGTCCAGCGGTTGTTTTCGCTGAAGGTGGCAAAGCTAAACTAGTTGTTAAACGAGAATCATTTGAAGATTTAACTAAATTGGATTTGGATTACTTATAAAATTTACGTATATATAATAGGTTGAAAAAATTGGAGGAAGTACGATGAGCAAGATGAATGCTGAAGAAATTATTAATTATATTGGAAATTCTAAGAAGGTAACACCAGTTAAGGTTTTTGTTAAAGGGGATGTTGCTAAACTTGATGTTCCAGTTAGTGTTAAGTCCTTCTTGAATGATTCAACTGGCGTCTTGGTCGGTGATTATTCAGAAATTCAACCATTATTAAGTCAAGTTGACGATTATTATATTGAAACAGCCGCACAGAATTCAGCTGTCCCAATGCTTGATATCAAGGGTATCAATGCACGTATCGAACCAGGAGCTATCATTCGTGATCAAGTTGGAATTGGTGATAACGCTGTTATCATGATGGGAGCTGTAATCAATATCGGTGCTGAAATTGGTAAGGGAAGCATGATCGATATGGGTGCTGTCCTTGGTGGACGTGCCATCGTTGGTGAAAATTCTCATATTGGTGCTAATTCAGTTCTTGCCGGCGTAATTGAACCAGCCTCAGCTGATCCTGTCCGTATCGGAAATAATGTTACGGTTGGCGCTAATGCAGTTGTCCTTGAAGGTGTGCAAGTTGGTGATAATGCAGTCGTTGGAGCTGGAGCAGTTGTGACTAAGAACGTTGCTCCTAACGAAGTCGTTGTCGGAGTACCTGCCAAAGTTATCAAAGTTAAAGATCAACAGACAACTGATAAAACACACATTGAAAGCACTCTAAGGAAGTTGTAATCATGACTTTATCCGAAGATGAACTGATTCAGATTAGACGAAATTTTCATCAGATACCAGAATTGGCATTACATGAAACAGAAACACATAAATATTTATTAGAAGTTATTAAAACTTTCAAACAAGATTATTTAAAGTTAAAAAAAATTTCAGAATTACCAACAGCTTTGTTAGTCAAAGTTACCGGTAGTGATCCACAGAGAACTATTGGTTATCGAGCCGATATGGATGCTCTACCGGTTACTGAGAACAACGGCTTAGCATATGCATCTAAGCATCAAGGTATCATGCACGCCTGTGGCCACGATCTACACATGACGGTTGCTCTAGGAATACTAAATTACTATTCTGAAAACCAACCAAAAGATAATTTAGTATTCTTCTTCCAACCAGCTGAAGAGAGTGAGAGTGGTGGGCGACAAGCTTATGATCTCGGAGTCTTCAGTGGTGAATATCAAGTCGATGAATTCTATGGTTTGCACGATAACGCTGATTTACCATCTGGTGTCATCGGATGTCGTAACGGAACCTTATTCGCTGGAACAACGGAAGTGAACGTAACAGTTCATGGAACTAGCGGGCATGCAGCCTATCCACATGAAGCTAATGATGCGGTTGTTATTGCCGCAAACTTCATCACTCAAGTTCAGACGATTATTTCGAGAAATATCGATCCAACTAAATGCGGAGTTATTACTTTCGGTAAGTTGGAAGCTGGTACGATCAGAAATGTCATCGCCGGAACTGCTAGGATCGAAGGAACGATTCGTGGTCTAACTCAGGATATGATCGAGTTCATTCGCCAACGTATCGTTGAAGTTGCCAAGGGATTGGAGTTATCCTTCAATGACAAGATCGACTTAGAATTCAATCAAGGTGGATATTATCCAGTTGAAAATAATCCTGAATTAACAACAAGATTTATTAATTATATGAAACAATCAGATGCCAAATATCAAGATATGGCGCCAGCAATGACCGGTGAAGACTTCGGTTACTTATTGAACAAGATTCCTGGAACAATGTTCTGGTTAGGTGTCGATAGTCCAGGTTCATTGCATTCAGCAGACTTTTTACCAAATGAAAAGGCAATTGAAGATGGTATTGCAGCATTTACTGGCTTTTTAAATTACCGAATGAATTCGGAGGAAAATTAGATGTTAGAAAATGTAGACTTAATGACAGCTATCGTCACCCCATTTACGGATGATGCAACAGCAATCGATTATAACGCACTAGAAAATTTAACCAATCATTTATTAGATACAGGAAGTAAGGGGTTCGTCATCGGTGGTACAACTGGTGAGACACCAACTTTAACAGAGGATGAAAAGTTATCACTCTATTCACATTTTGTTGAAATCGTAAATGGACGTGTACCAATAATTGCCGGAGTTGGTAGTAACAGTACACAAGGCACGATCGACTTCACTAATAAGGTTGCTCAAATCAAAGGTATCGATGCCGTCTTGGTAGTCGTTCCTTATTACAACAAACCTAATCAACGAGGGATGATCGCCCACTTCCAAACAGTTGCTGATAGTTCTCCATTACCTGTAATCATCTACAACATTCCTGGTAGAACCGGTGTCTTGATGGAAAAGGAAACGGTTGTTAAATTGTCCAAGTATCCTAACATCAGCGGAGTAAAGCAATGCAATACGATTGCTGACTTGGAATACATCGTTGAACATACTAGTGATGAATTTGCAGTCTTCAGTGGTGAAGATGCTCAAGCACTATACGCCAAAGTCATGGGTGCTAATGGTGTTGTCTCAGTTGCATCTCACGTCTATGGTGAATTGATGAGTGAAATGTATCAACAATTAGATGCTGGTGATTACAAAGCAGCAGGTGCAATTCAACGTGAATTAACGCCTAAGATGAACGCATTGTTTATGTATCCATCTCCATCACCAACTAAGGCAGCCTTGAACGAGATAGGTTATCATGTTGGTGGATGCCGTCTACCAATTCTTCCGTTAAATGATGAAGAAAAAGACGTGCTATTCGATAAGTTAAATATTCAGGAGGTAATCAAGTGATAAAAATAATCGTATCCGGATTCAGTGGTTCTATGGGTCAAAAGGCCGTTAAAATGGTCAATGATAATGAAAACTTTCAGTTGGTAGGAGCATTCAATCCTATCGTGAAGGATTTATCCCCAGCAACTTATGGATTAGATGATTCAGTTAAGGTTTACAATGATTTATCACAAATCGATGTCGATGCTGACATTTGGGTTGACTTCAGTATTCCTACCGCTGTTTTTGACAATACCAAGTTTGCAATTGAACACGGTTATCGTCCAGTTATTGGAACTAGTGGTTTGAGTGAAGATCAAGTTAATGAATTGAAGTCATTAGCAGATAGCAAAAAAGTTGGTGGTATCATCGCTTCAAACTTTGGTATCTCAGCGGTATTGATGATGAAATTTGCTCAAGTAGCCGCTAAGTACTTCGACCAAACCGAAATCGTCGAAACCCATCATCAAGATAAGCTCGATTCTCCTTCAGGAACGGCTTTGAATACAGCGCGTTTGATCCATGAAGTTCAACAAAAAGATCAAGTAGAGAACCCTAATGAATCTGATCCACTAGGAACACGTGGTGGCGATTATCATGGTATTAAGATTCATGCCATTCGTTTACCAGGCTTCATTGCCGATGAAGAAGTTATCTTCGGAAGCACTGGTGAGAATTTGGTTATTAAACAAAGCACGACCGATCGCGAGTCATTTATGAAGGGCGTTCAACTAGCGATTAATGAAGTTATCAAACGAGACGAATTAATTATTGGATTAGAAAAAATTATTTAACGGAGATGTTCATATGCCAGAATTAGCAAAGAGTGTAGCAAATATTGAAAATGATTTAGTCAAACCTTTTGGAGACAACAAGATTCTTGCCTTCAACTCTAAAATTGCTGGAATTCCAGGAATCGTCAAATTAACATTGGGTGAGCCAGACTTCAATGTTCCGGAACATGCCAAACAAGCTGCAATTAAGAGTATCAATGATAATCAATCACATTACACACCACAAAAAGGAATTCTTGGTTTACGTGAAGCTATCAGCAATTACCTATCAACTGATTATGGTGTCAAATATGATCCTGAAACAGAAATTATCGTAACTATCGGTGCTACCGAAGCTATCTTTACATCTCTATATACGATTCTTAATCCTGGTGAAAAGGTTATCGTACCAACACCTACATTCTCAATGTACATGGACGATATCAAACTTGTTGGTGGTGTTCCAGTTGAAGTTGATACTTCAAAAGATGGATTCAAGATCACTCCTGAAAAACTTGCCAAAGTTATTGATAAGGAGGGTTCAGCAGCTAAGGCCTTGATCATTAACTATCCTGGTAATCCTACTGGTGTTGTCTATACCAAAGCTGAATTGGAAGCATTAGCCGATGTTGTTCGTGACAAAGGTATTTATGTTATCTCTGATGAAATATACAGTCAGTTAGTTTACGGTGAAAAACACGTTTCATTTGCTAGCGTTCTACCCGGCCAAACTATCTTGATTAATGGTCTAAGTAAGTCACATGCGATGACAGGTTACCGTATCGGTTACATTGCTGCTCCTAAAGGATTCGTTGAACAAGCCGCCAACGTTCACTCATTTGCTATTACATGTCCTTCAAACCCAGCACAGTTTGCTGCTGAAGAAGCCTTGAAGAATGGTCATGAAGATCCAGTTGAAATGCGTAAGACTTACAAGATCCGTCGTGATTACATCGTTGATGCATTGAACAATATGGGTTACGAAACAATCAAACCAGACGGTGCCTTCTATGTATTCCCTAAGATTCCAGCCGGAACGGGTTTGAACTCAAATGACTTCTGTTTAAAACTTGCTAAAGAAGGAAAAGTCGGTGTTATCCCTGGTGATGCCTTCGGTGACGCGGGTGAAGGTTACTTCAGAATTTCATATGCTACTTCAATGGAAGACATTAAAGAAGGTATGAAACGTCTCGCAGAATTCACAGATAAATTATTACAAAAAAACTAATTAAATAAGGATTTTTGTTATAGTATAGTAGATATATACAAAAGAAAATAGGAGAGTACGTTATGCCAAAGTTAGATTCATCTGTTAAGAATGTTGTAAATGAAACAATCGCACCATTGGGAATTTCACAGATTAGATTTTTCGCACAGAAATTTGCTAAAGTCCCTGGAATTATCAAATTGACATTGGGTGAACCAGATTTTAATGTACCCGAACATGTTAAGCAAGCAGCTATTAAGAGTATTGAGGACAATGATTCTCACTATTCAGAACAACGCGGAACAATGGGACTTAGAAAAGCCGTATCAGGTTATTTGAAGCAACAATATGGAGTTGAATATGATCCAGAGAACGAAGTTATCGTTACTATTGGTGCTACTGAAGCTGTCTTCGTATCACTTGCAGCTATCATCAACCCTGGTGACAAGGTTATCGTTCCAACACCTACGTTTGCACTCTACTTGCCGATCATCAAAGTCCTAGGTGGAATTCCTATTCAAGTTGACACAACACCGGACAACTTCCGCTTAACTGGTAAGAAGTTAGCTGAGGTTATCGAACGAGAGGGAGAAGACAATGTTAAGGCACTGATCTTAAACTTCCCTGGTAATCCAACCGGTTATGTCTATTCAGAAGATCAATTAAAAGAAATTGCTGATGTAATTAAAGACAAACCAATGTATGTTCTATCGGATGAAATTTATGCTGAATTAACATATGGTCGCAAACATGTGTCACTAGCTAAGTTACTTCCTGGTAAGACAATTTTGATCAACGGATTATCAAAATCACACGCGATGACTGGTTACCGTATCGGTTATGTCGCCGCACCTGCTGATTTCGTAGTAAATGCCGGTAAGATGCACGCATACACTGTAACGGCTCCATCAAACCCAGCTCAATATGCTGCACAGGAAGCATTAGAGAATGGTATTGATGACCCAATTGAAATGCGTAAGATCTACCAAGAACGTCGTGATTATATCGTTGAACAATTAAACGATATTGGTTATAATACCCAATTGCCAGAAGGTGCATTCTACACATTCTCAGCCATTCCTGAGAAGCTTGGTTTGAATGATGTTGAATTTGCCACAAAGCTTGCTGAAGAAGGCAAAGTTGGTGTTACACCAGGTTCAGCCTTTGGTAAAGGTGGAGAGAATCACTTCAGAATGTCTTACGCATCATCAATGGAAGATATTCAAGAAGCAATGAAACGTTTACGTGCGTTCACAGAATCATTAGAAAACTAAATTAAGATATAAAGGATGAATATTATGAGTGAAGGTTATGAAGTAGCTATTTTAGGTGCAACGGGTGCCGTGGGAACTCGTCTAATTCAGCAATTGGAGCAATCAACAATCCCTGTTTCAAAGATCAGATTGTTGGCATCAAGCCGTTCAGCTGGTAAGAAACTTCAATTTAAAGGTGAAGACGTTGTTGTTGAAGAAGCCAAACCTGAATCATTTGAAGGTGTGGACATTGTGCTTGCATCTGCTGGTGGATCAGTTTCAAAGAAGTTATTGCCCGAAGCAGTTAAACGTGGAGCTGTCTGTGTTGATAACACTAGTGCATTCAGAATGGAACCAGATGTTCCGTTGGTTGTACCAGAAGTTAACGAAAAAGCTCTTTATAATCATCATGGTATTATCGCCAATCCTAACTGTTCCACAATTCAAATGATGGTTGCACTAGAACCGATCAGAAAAGCTTTTGGTTTGAAGCAAATTATCGTTTCAACATATCAAGCCGCTTCAGGTGCTGGTCAAAGTGCCTTGAATGAATTGTATAGTGAAGCTCAGGATTACTTGGATGGTAAGGAAATGTCAGCTGACATCTTCCCAACTAAGGGTGATAAGGAACACTATCCATTGGCATTTAACTTGTTGCCACAAATCGATGTGCTGGAAGACAATCTCTATTCACATGAAGAGTGGAAGATGATTCATGAAACAAAGAAGATTATGCTTGGTGATATGGATGATCCTAAGATCAAGGTTACAGCTACATGTGTCCGTGTTCCTGTTCCTATCAGTCATGGTGAATCAATCTATATCGAAGTTGAGGATAAGGAGAATGCCAGTGT
This sequence comes from Companilactobacillus nodensis DSM 19682 = JCM 14932 = NBRC 107160, assembly GCF_000615905.1. Lineage (GTDB taxonomy): Bacteria > Bacillota > Bacilli > Lactobacillales > Lactobacillaceae > Companilactobacillus > Companilactobacillus nodensis. The sequence continues at coordinate 3,492 of NZ_BAMN01000033.1, read as the reverse complement.
CGAGGCTATCCGTAAGTTGATCGACGAAGCTCCTGGTGCAGTTCTTCAAGATGATCCTGAACACCAAGTATATCCACAACCAATTAACGCAACTGGCAAGCGTGATACATATGTCGGTCGTATTCGTCCAGATCTTGAAAACAAAGGTGCATTCAACATGTGGGTCGTTTCTGACAACTTGCTAAAGGGTGCAGCATGGAATACAGTACAAATCGCTGAAAGATTAGTTGCTGATGATCTTGTTGAAGTTAAATAATAATATTTATTAATTGGGTCTTGTTTGGTAGCATGGAGAATATGTTGCCTTACAGGGCTTTTTTATTTAAGGAATTATAGAGGGGTGAAATATATGGAGGAAGTAGAGACCGATACAGGTTATACGACATTTAGGGATGGAGTTAGAAGTTGTTTGCCAACTGTTTTAGGATATTTAGGAATAGGATTCTCTTTTGGTATCGTTGGTATCAATTCACATTTGAATTTATTTGAGATCACACTGATGTCCGCAATTGTATATGGGGGAAGTTCACAGTTTGTTATGTGTGGATTGTTACTGGCCAATACATCGATAACTGGTATTGTTATGACGGTGTTCTTAGTTAATCTCAGACACTTATTGATGAGTATGACTGCCAGCCCGCACTTCCGTGAAGAATCATTATTGAGCAATGTTTCAGTTGGTTCTTTGCTGACGGATGAGTCATTTGCCGTTTTCTCAACGACGGTGGCACAAGAAAAGCACTTCTCATTGCGTTGGATGGAAGGTTTGAATGTTACTGCATATATCACTTGGATCGTCGCAACTTTCTTGGGTGGCTTAGTTGGTAATTTTATTAGTAATCCTGAACAATTTGGTTTGGACTTCGCTTTAACTGCTATGTTTGCGGGGTTGTTCTTAACACAGTTCGAATGGGAATTATCGAAGAATACTAAGAAGTCGATCGCGGTTGTTATTACAGTCGTCATCAGTCTATATATTTTGTTGTCATTAGTAAGTTCCTCAGTAGCTGTTATTATTTCAGCTCTCTTGGGATGCTTAGTAGGGGGATTAGCTTATGATAAGTAGAAATGTATTATTGATTCTAGTTGGTAGTGCGCTGGTAACATGGATACCACGTATCACACCATTTATCCTTGGAAAAATGGTCAAGTTTCCAGCTATCGTAACGAGATTTTTGCAGTATTTACCATTGTCAATTTTGTGTGCTTTGTTATTAGAGACAGTTTTTAATGCTAAGGCCGGCACATTAGCGACTCCTAAGTGGGATGTTGTTGTAGCACTGGTTCCAACCGTTATAACGGCTGTTTGGTTAAAAGATTTGATGAAAACAGTTGTTGTGGGAATTGTGGCCATGGCTTTGGTTCGATTGGTTATGTAATTAAAAAGTTTATAATGATGGAGAGTCCCATTATAGGAATTCTCTATTTTTTGTGAGGTAAGTAATTTTGAAACGATATGAAGCACATCATTTATTTCAATTGCGTGAGATTGCAATTGGATTGACTTTTATCGGTGGATTCATCGATGCATATACTTTTGTTTCTCGTGGTCGGGTTTTAGCAGCTGGTCAAACTGGAAATATTGTCTTTCTAAGTGTTGATATAGCTCAGAGAAACCTTCCGAGTGCATTCACCAAATTAATGACGATGATATTTTTTATTATTGGTATTTTTATTGTAGGATATTTTAGAAATTTAAATCACCGTTCGCACTATTGGCGATTGCCATTTTTAGTAGCTGAATTCACTGCCTGTTTAGTAATTGGATTCTTACCCAAATCAGTTCCTAACCTCTATATAACTCCGCCGTTAGCTTAGTAATGGCAATGCAGACAGTATCATTTAGTAAAATCGAAGGTAATAGTTACAATAATGTGTTCTCAACTGGTAATTTGAAGAAATCAATTAATAGTTTTTCGGATTATCTATTTGGCAGTGATCATGACGTAGCAAGTTTGAAAACAGCACTGATTTATATTGAACTCGTATTTGGTTTTGCTGGTGGAGCAATTATTTCGGCCTTACTTCAATTGGTACTTGGAGCTAAGACTATTTGGATAGCCGCAGTCTTTATCATTGTTGTTGGCGGTTATTATGCGTTTATGTTGTATCAAAGAGATCAAGTATGGGATTATTAATAGTAACAAATAGTTTGCTTAATTGAGGAGAGAATTTTGCGAAAAATTTTTGAAACTTTTTCTGAAGGTGTACTGAATCTATTCGCCAATGTAGGCGTGGTAATACCGTATTTCTTTTGTCTGTCTCTGTATAACAACAATAAAAATATTGCTGCTTACGTCTTACCATTCCTAATGCTGTATACATTTCGTTCTATCGGGATGTTATTGACAGTTTATATTCCGTTTTCTGCAAGTACGATGCTGATTATATCCAATCTATTTGGAATAGTGGGTTCATTGTTGATAGTTGTTGCGTTAAATCCGGTCTTTGGTATTTTGGGTGGAATTCTCTTAGGTCTGGCTTCTAGTTGGATCTGGCCATATTTCTTAACCGTTAGAACCAAGGGTAAGATCATCAATGACTTCCATATCACCAAACTTCACTGGCAAGGTTCATTGATTGCAATGGTCATTCTAGGATTAGTTGAATGGTTGTCAGTCAAATACAGTAGCTATAACGCTGCCTTTATTTTATTAGCTGTCTTCTTTGCTATATCACTGTATGGAAGTTACACAATGAAAAACAAAATCAGCTTCTATCATAACGGTACAACTCCGGAACATGACAGGAACTATTCTATTATTGGCGTTATCTTCATTACTGTTTTAGTTATGTTGGTCTTTGCGATACGTTATTCCAGACTCAAGACCATTCCACATATCTGGGACTTGGGTATTGGCGTAGTATCGTTAGTTGGATTATTGATTTTGTTAATGTATCAATTGAAGATTCATCGTAATTTGTACCCCTTGAGTCTGGCTTCGATCAACCGCGGTATTGTTATGAATTTTGTTCTGTTATATACGATTTTTGACAGTAGTTTACGATTTGAATTTAGTACTTTGTTGACAGTCTATGTAATCTATTTAGCAGGTTTTGAATTTGGACCATTTATTCTTAAGAAACACTTGAATTTGAGATATCCATTACTGATACTAGGCTTGATTCTGTCATTCTTTAACATCACGTACTTTGTAGGAATCCTATTATGTGCATTGTTTGTTGGTTCAGATAATTCGATCCTTAACAATTCACTCTATAATGACCCGAAAATCGAATCAGAACGGGCTTTTTTAGTTAAGTATCAACTATCGGCTGTGGGTAATATTTCACAGCAGTTATTCTATATGATAATCGTTTATTTATTAGGATATATTTATCGTATTAATGTTTTAGACTTCTTCAATGTTAATGGTAAGGTGGATTCATCGTTGCTACTTATCGTTAGACTAGCGGTGACATTTGGCGTATTAGTGTCGGCCTTCATCACATATCTATCAACAAGGTCAAAAAAAGAGGCTCAATCCTAAA
>NZ_BAMN01000034.1 GCF_000615905.1 Companilactobacillus nodensis DSM 19682 = JCM 14932 = NBRC 107160 | reverse complement strand
AAGTCATAAAAATCATTTGGCCACATATTAAATACACAACCGTTTGAATTGGTTACGATATATTGACCTTTTAATAAATCAGATGGATTATTTTGTCCCGGAGTTAGTCTACTCGGAATATCCAAAAACCATGATTCTCCCCAAGCATCTGAATGGTGTCTAATTGGATAGCGTGACATCATTTCATCTGATCCATCAAACACTTCTGCTTTGACTGTTGTTGTATATGTTTTAATCATTAGTCTTCCTCCCAAACGACAGGCGTAATAGTCCTAACCAACGCATTCATAGGACAAAATATTTCAGCATATTCCAGCACCGCGTCTATATCGTCTTCACTTAGGCCTCTTTCATCACAAAGCTTTTCTCTAGCCTCATCATAAACACCTACTGTCATTTCATTTCGGATATTACAGCGACTATTTAGTATTGATTCCATCGGGATTGGTGCTAATTTTTTTGCTTTCATTTTTCTGCCTCCAACAATTCAGGGTTTTCATGAATGTTTCCTATAATTTCAATGCTTTGGCGACCTTTATCAACATCTCGCAACGTTGTAAACAATGCACCATGATGTGTAACTCCAAATGCTCCGGTGTTATTGACTACTTGTACTGTGTCATTAACTGTCTTAGGTGGAATCACTCTAGGATTACAGTCAAATTCGTCCTTGTATATATACGATTCTGGCTCATCATAACTAAGCTTTAATATATCGCCCACATATATGTCCTTGCCATTCAGATCTTTTAGCCCAGTAAACTGTTCGACATCATACCATTTATTATTTAAGAAGCTTCCAAAGCAATCCTCGTCATATTCAGCATCTTCACCATCATCATATGTTACGAACCCACTTAACGTGTCATAAGCATCCTGCACATTATAAAGATAGATTTCGTTTCCCTTGTCCCACGCTCTGAACTTAATTCTTCTCATTTCTCCACCTCATAACCGTGAATGATAGCTTCAATACATCTAGCAAAACGTTCTTCATCATATGTGTATTTACCTTTATTAGTTTTTTTTATCCAATCACATAATTGTTCTTGCGACTCGATTCCCTTACCGCCCCACATGACCATGACTGTAAAATGAATAATCTTAAATTTTAATGTATTAGGGTCACCATGTATTGAATCATTTTTATACCAATCATCAAATACCTTTGGCATAACAGGCTTGGAATTAAGTTCTTCTTTTAAATCTTCAACATCTATACGAACAGACTCTGTGAGAGCTTGTGTATCTAATTGCTGACCTTCTTCAATAATATTCAATCCTAAATCAATAGAATTTATTATTTGCATTACTTTTGTTTTATTCATCGTCTGCCTCCACTGGCGCAGCGAAGGCCATATATCTTGGGTCAATATCTTTAATTTCTTGTTCAGTAAATTCGGTTTGATAGTTTTGGGCTAAGCGATAGCCGTCTAGTGTTAATAAAGTGTTTAACTTGTTTCTGTTGAGATAATTGAAATCATTATTTTTAATCAGTTGTACATAATATTTCTGTTCAGGAAACTTAGCTTTGCCGGTATAGTAATCTGCGATATCTCTAATCAATTGATTATCCTCTTCCGAATCTCCATTCATACACTTATTAGCCAAAGAGGTACAGTCGTCATCGCCACCAACGATCCCATTAATTAAATCAATAGAACTATAAAAACCGCCGTCTTTAGCTTCCTCTAGTTCCTTTCGTTCATCTTTAGTCCAACCCTTTAAAATTCTCATATGTTTATCCTCCTAGTTAATGTCGCTAAGGCTTAACCACCCTAATCTGATCATTTCTAATTTTGCCAAATGTTCTTGATTAACTTTGTCAATAAGTTCAACTTCTTCATCACTAATGTGTAAAGCATCAGCAATTTCAATAAATAGATACTTATTGAAGCGCATTTCATACACGGCACAATTTAAACTTTTTAGCAATCTCGTCCTCCCAAAGAATTGATTGAATTATTTTGTTCTTGGTCTCATCGCTAAGTTCTCTGTCAGCATTTCTAAACTCCTTTGGCATGGCATAAAAATGTTTTTGAATATACATGATAGCTCGAACAATGTTGCGGCATTCATCACTAAACGCCGACCTTATATATGACTTATAGATCTTTTCGTAATTCATTACTCTACCTCCCACCATTTTTCCATTTCGTATCACTTAATTTTCCTAATTCAATATCGTGTGCTAACTTTCCCAGACTAATTTCAAATATCTCACATATTTTTTTCTTTGGTATTTGTTCATCAAGCGCTTTTTGAATTTTTAGAATATCGCTATAGGGTACATTTCTCTTTTTTTCATCAGAATTTTTTATGTACCACTCACGTAATTTTTTCAATCTGGCATCATTTTCAGGCCAAAGTTTGCAATCCATTCCATAATCGTCTTCGATTGATTGAACTAATGAAATTACGTCCATATATTTGCCTCCTAATTAGCTAAAACAAATAGTTTATAATCTCCAACAACGTTCTTATTATTTTTAAGTTTCATGCTTATAAATCCATCATTATGTTTCAGAAACCTACTAGCCTCTGCCTTACTATAAAAATAGTGGCTTTCTTTGGTTTTGCTATTAACTAAAACAATTGGTTGAGCTTCGCTATTAAGGCCGTGATTATAAGCGTGCATTAAATTGCCGTAATAATCAGTCCATTCAAGATTTTCAATATTGTTATTTGAAGTATTACCATCTAAGTGGTTTATAATCTCAAATTTATTAGGATTAGGAATAAAAGCCGTAGCAACTAACCTATGTACTAAGAAATCTTTACTCTTTCCATCTTTCCAAAGAGTTACTCGCTTATAGCCGCCTTTATCAGTTTTGAGTTTCATAATTCTTTGCTTCCAATGCCTAACACCTACGCCTTTTGTATATGTAGTTTTATTCTTATCCGTTCTTATAGTTCCTTTATTACTTACTTCGTAAATTCCTTTATATTCTGGTATTGGCTTGAATACTTCCATTAGTCTCCTCCTCAATTAGAAAGGCAAATCTGAATCACTGATATCTATTGGTTTCGAGTTGTCAACAAACGGATCGCTCACATTAGTGTTTGAATTTTTAGATTGATTATAGTTAGGTGCTTTATTTGAATTATCGTTAGTGCTATCGCTTGAATTAGCATTTCTGCTTTCAAGTAATGAGAAATTATCAACGACAACTTCTGTTACATAAACTCTTTGACCTTGTTTGTTTTCATAGTTACGTGTTTGAAGATGTCCATCAATTCCAACAAGAGAACCCTTATTAGTGAAATTAGCAAAATTCTCGGCAGTTTTTCTCCAGATAACGCAATTAATAAAATCAGCTTCACGTTCACCTTGAGAATTAGTGAATTGCCTGTTTACAGCTAGTGTGAAGCTTGCTACTGCTGCACCACCTTGTGTGTATCTAAGTTCTGGATCACGTGTTAATCGTCCTACTAGGACTACTCTATTTATCATTTGTATTATCACCTCTAAATTCATCTAAACTAATATTAAGTGCATCAGCAATCTTAATCATCAATCCAATAGTTGGATTCTTTATTTGACCGTTAATAATAGAAACTATATTTGTCCGTGGCACATTGGCAATTCTTGATAACTCACTTTGATTAATATTTTTAGATTTGAGTATTTTTTTTAAGTTATTTTTGTACATTTTACACTCCATCTTGTATAAGAACTTTTGTTCTGCACAATATATTGACATGCTGTAATTTTTTTACTAGAATATCTGTATTGAATATACGTTTTGCTTATCCTCCCCAGGATTACTTCTTAATCGTGTTATTCAAAATAAACTTTGTAAGGAGCCAAAATAATGGCAAGAATTAAAGTAACATCGCAAACTAAATCTGGAAGAAACACAGCATTTCATGATAATCACACTGGAAAAAACATGACTAGAACTCAATTTGTTCATGAGATTAAATCTGGAAACTATAACAACTATACTGTTAAAAATATAGGTAACAAGCCAACTCCAGTTTCTAAACCCGACTCATCCAAAAATAATAATTTGGACTAATTGTCTAATCCAACATCAATCTCATATTTATAACCATTTTTCAATATTATCTGATTGTCTGAAATTACGGCAATTGGCTCTGAATCATTATTTACAATCACTATATTCTGCCAATTCTTAATTGAATTGGCCTTTTTTTTATCAATATTCTTCATTGTTGCCCTCCAATAGTCACAGTAGTAATATCTAGCTTTTCAATCATAGGAACAATATCGTGAGCTTTTAATAGGTTGTATAGTCCTACGCGTCCTTTTTGTGTCCATTTAGTTAAGGTACGTGGATTTCCATCAATCATTCGTGTTGATGAGCTAACCCAGCCTTTATCTTGATATTTAGAATGTAGATACCAGATGCCACCCAATTTGTATTGAATCTTGAGTTTTTTAAGTAGGTCATTAAATGCTTTGGCACTCATTCCATAATCCTTTGCGATTGTCGTAGTAATCATTAATGATTTACTAGCCATGATTTGATCAAAATAATTAACTTTTGGCTTCATAGTTTCAATTTGTTCTTGCTGATCCGCAGCTAGACGTAAAGCTTCTGCCATTGTTGATGGAACTTTGAAACCACCAGTTTTAATGTGACTTTCCATTTTGTTGAAGGCTTCAATGTATTTAAGCTTAAATTTCATTGCTTTTTTGCCGGTGAACCCCATAGCCAATAACGTAAATCCATCACGATTCATATAAATAATTCGATATTGCTGTTTATTTTGAGGATGAGTATATGTATCTTCGTAAAATAGGTCTGCCCAATTTTGCGCAACCCCCTCTTTTAAATCATCAACTGCTCTCAATACATCTCGATGGTTCTTATTAAATGTTTCCGCTACTTGTAAACTGCTAGTTACTGCTTGCTGATCTTTCATAATTATTAATTGATCCATTTATTTATCCTCCACGAATTTATGGGTTCAGCGCTTTCACGCCTTGATAAAGTTCATTCATACAATAGAATCTAGTTCTTCTCAACATCTGTTGGATAATAATTTCTGACAGATGTTATTTTTATTTCATGATCATTTATTTCAACAGACTGATATGGATCGGCATTATCTTTTAATATTTTAGAAATCTTCTTTGCTATTTTTTCAATGTCTTTCTCATACTCCATAATAGAAACTTCCTTTTTTACTCATTTTTATAAATCATCATACGAATCATCTTAATCAAATTTGTCCTGAAAAATACCCGACATAGCTGAATAAAGTTTTAATTGATTCTCGTATTCTTCATCAGTTATTTTTTCATCAAGATCAACGTGGAACCCAATGTCTGTTGTAATTCCAAAATCCTTATAGACTTTCTCCAAGACATTTCGCATAGTTTTTGTCTTTGGGATAGCGTCATAAGTAGCCTTCAATTTTCTGCTTGTAATAACTAAATCTGGTCTAAATTCATCTCCACTAAACTCAAATGTAAATTGATCTTGTGCTTCATTGATTGCGTTTAGTGCTTTTACAAACTCTCGCCTGTTTTCGTAAGCAATACGCCAGTTATCAATAGCGATAGTCTTTGAATACCGAGAGCATTCGGCTTTGTTAGTTCTAGCTAAAATAGCAATTGTATTTTCAACGTATGGATTAGCTAGGATTGTTTCTATAATTGTCATCATCTTTCGTCCACTCCCTAACTTCTATTTCTGTTCTAGGATTCTCATCGTAGTCCTTTTCAGTATCGTGTTTGACTATTTGTCCGTCATCAAACCAAGCCTTTGCTAAGCCATCAAAAATAGCTTTCTCGTAGTTGTCCAAGTCGGGCTTCACAGTCGGCTTTACCTCATGACTGGCACGTCTTTTATACTCCGCTTTGGATAATCCTTTTTGGATCCTTCTGTAAAAGCGTATTTGTGCAACGAGAGGAGCACCTTTTTTAAAAAGCTGTTCGTTATGGTACTTATCCCAATACAACGTTTTGATTTCATTTTTGTAAATCCGATATTTTTTATCTGTGTATGCTCTCTTTTTGCCACCAAATGAGCTAAAACGAGGACGTGATGCGGGTACTGGTTCACCATAGATTATTAATTTCAATTGATTGCTCATTTATACTTCTCTCTTATGCTGTTATTCATTTTTTCTAAAAAAGCCAGAAACGATAATATATAGTATTGCTAATATTACAATTGCTTTCATGATAATCACCGTTCGCTTTCATATCCAAATAATTCATTTGGAGTGATGTCTAAAGCCCTACGGATTTTCTCAATATCGGTAATTTTTATTGACTTATAAATCATCTGTGACATATGTGTTGTGGTCCAATAATTGACGCCAGACATTTCAGAAAATTCTCTTAATGTCAAATTTCTTGGAGCTAGTAAACTTCTTAGATCAAACTAATCATTTTCAGCCACCAACTTTCTAAGCTCGGCATCGTAGCATTTTCATAATCTGTACGCATTAAGAAGTGAATTCTCGAGATTCAACATAAGAATCGGACTTTGAAATAAATCAGAGTGATTCTTTCTCAAATGATCCATGTGCTCAAATTGATGTTGCAGATTGTCAATTACTCTTTCCAGATACACGCTTTCTCTGGATATTTCGTCTATAACTGTCTGTCTATCATCTGAAATAGGTGTCTGTGAACGCCTATATAACAAGTTTTTTGAGTTAATTTGTTGCATCTTGTTTACCTCGTATTTTTGCTAGTCTTTCTTGCAGTTCATTTGAATTATTTGACATTTTTTTGGCCTTAACTTTGTCCCAATCGGTCGCTACTTCGACACGTCGGCCACCTGACCGCTTAGAAGTACGTCGCTTCTGATCGGCTCGAATGTTTGCAAGCGTAAATAAGCTATCGTTTTGCCAATTCATCAAAGTGGTATTGATATACTTCCAGCTGTGAACATTGTTGAACGTTGCTATCTTAATTGCCTCTTGAACTATCTCAGTTGCCTGTTTTTCAGAATTATCATGCTGCTTGAAATCATCAACTGCATATCTAAGGTTCTCAATGACAATTGGACTGGTAGCGCCGATGTTTTGCTGATAGAGTGTGAGCAAATTTTTAAACTCATCGTCATCGTTATGATGATGTTTAGTATTAGTCTGTTTATGTCTAGTACTAGTAAGTTCTTTAGGTACGGTTTCAGGTACGGGAGTGGGTACGGGCTCAGGTACGGAAGTAGGTACGGATTTGTCATCATTTTTCGTACCTGTGTTATTAGTAGGTACGAAATTATCGCCTTTTTTCGTACTCTTAAAGTCCTGATACAACTTAACAATTTTATATTGAGGTGTATCTTTATCCTTTCGACCTTTCTTATATTCAATTAGATCCATCTGCACTAAACTACGTCTTGAATCTACGAAGGTACTCTTGGACATGCCTGTAATTGATAAGAGCGCATCATTTTTTAAATGAAAATAGTCGTCTAGGTCACTACGATCGTTGCCGTAATCTAATAGTTCACGGTATAGATTGTTCTGATTTGCTGTAATACTAATTTCATATAATTTCATGTCTCTATATGCTCTGCGCTGTTTGAAGTAGTCCAAATTACATACCTCCTAACTAACCGTTTTCGGCCTCAAATCCTTTTAATAATTCCTCTTGTGTCTGTTCCTTTGAATCCTTTTTCTTGACTGCAGGCTTCTTAGTATCATTCTTAGGTGCTTCAACTTTATCCGGATCATCGTCAGCATGATCATCAGTCGTAACGTTGTCAGTGATATCAATTGGATTACCTGAATCGTCAATGTCCTCTGGCGCTGTTTCATCTGCTGATTGAGCCTTTTGCATCTCGATGGATAAGATTCCCCACTTGCCTAACATGTTTCTAAGAACTGTCTTGATGGCCATAGCATCGTAGTTATCCTTCCAAACGCCTGTGAGTGCCTTAGGATTCTTACCTTTGTTGAATCTGACACGGTGGGCTTCCATTTGGTCCTTGGTCCAAAATACCGTTTTCTTAAAACCGTTAGTCATTTCAAAATATCCAAGATATCCAATAACTTCATCAGATTCTTTTTCTCCACGCTCAAACGTTTCTGTGAATCTATCCCAGTTCTTAATTTCGCCTTTATAGACCTCTGAGGCGTTAATATGAACATATTGACCTGTTCTAAGTGCTAGTTGAATATATCCCTTGTAACCTAGTTGGAATTGAGCACGTTGCTGATTACCGTTCTTCCAATCACGAAATGGAACCAACCATGCGAAGCCTAAGTTTTTATCAATAGGAAGATCTAACGTAGCAGCTATCATTGCTGATGTAAGAATTGACATAGGATCAGCTTGAGATAAGTAAGAATCATTGTTAACAAGGTTTAAAACTGACGATGTGAAGCCTGATGACTTATCTTTAAGCACCTCTTTGAACTTGTTTTGCATCGTTGGTGTTTCCATCAGTGCCTTAATCCCTAAAGTCTTCGGATCAACTTTAGTTGGTGCATTACCTAATTTTTGAGTTAACTCTTTACTAGTTGCCATTATTCTTGTCCTCCTTGATATTTAGCTTTCTGAACGATGAAACCTTTTTAACTTTTTGATAGATATCTGGATAATCCTTTTTTAACTTCTTGCTATCGATGCCCTCACGACTTTGTGAACTGTAATTAACTTGATAACCTTGAGTCCAACCTGTGTTGACATCAGCAAGTTCAAGCTTCAAATGATTATCGATATTGTTCAATTCTTTCTTGATTGCTTTTTCAGATTCTTTTAAGTTCTTGCGGCTTTCCAATAATTCAAAGTCATCAGAATTCAATTTGATAACGTCTTCGCTACCTCTATCCTTTAAATAATCTTTAAGGAAGTCTGTGGCCGCATCTGAACCGTCAACATCTGGTGGAACACCGTCAATCACGTGTTTGTTCCACCAATCAACTAATGTAGGTGTGAATGTATCAATTAGTTCTTGATCACGTTCGACACGCTTGTATTGAAATTTCTGACCTCCGATAAGAACAGCAATATAACAATATGGCCGATCAAGAACATTCATGTAATGCTGAACTTGAAGTAAATAAGCTTCGGGAACTTCATTGCCTTCCCACTCTTTAGCTAAGAAGGCATTAGCAGTCTTACATTCAAGAAATCCATCTTCATGAGCTACATCCCTATCAATATTGGCTCTTAACATTGGATATTCTGGATCAATGAAAGTTTTGTTTTGTTTGAATACCTTTTTATTAGCACGTCTTGCAAATTCTTGTGCTACGACTTCTTCAAATACATTTCCAAAATGGATTGCCTCAGTTGTTTCTGTTGTATCAATAGGTGTTTGACCTGTCTTATCTAGCCACATTTCAAACGGTGTACGGTATTTATTACGACCGAGTATTACTGATACATCTGAGCCACCAATACCCTCACGGCGGTTCTGTAGCCATTGTGCTTCTGTCATATTGACTGTTAAGATTGGTTTCGGTTTGATGATGTCCATTGAATTGTGTCCTCCTTTTTAAAGTGAGATTCTGGATAATATTCAATTAGTGAGCTGAGTGGGATATCTAAATAATCACAAATCTTTGTGAGTGTAGATATCCTTATGGTTTTCGTCCTTCTATAGTAAAGATTGGTTAGCGTTGATCTTGAAATTCCCGTTGCTTTATAGACATCAGTTACTCTTAATAATCTGCTGCCCAAGATCGTAGAAAAATTGTTTTCTAACATTTATTTTTCCTCGTCTTCGTTATTAGATTCTTGATCACCATATGAATAAACAGCTCTATATTTTTCTTCATCGAACAGATAACTGTCATCGTAATTTGGTATCATTATTTGTAACCTACCTTTGTAGGTTTACTAAAACTGAAAGATCTATTTTCTTCCATAATCACTGGACTAGTTTGATACAGATATGACCTAGTAACTCCGAAGTAATCAGCGATATTATTAGTAAGTAACCCGTCCTTGCCTAATTGACGTTTACTAATTTCAAAATCGATTTGATCAACTGTTACATTCAAATCTTTAGCTAATTTAGCTTTGCTGATATTCTTCTTATTAAGTAATTCTTCGATTTTATTTTCTGGTGTATCCTCTGCAAAACTAATTCCAAAATCCATCATTATGAATTCCTCCGTGTGCTATAATTTAAGTATTAAAAATATTTCTTATTTCTGGACTTGCTATTTTGCGGATAGCAAGTCTTTTTTTTATTACGTAAGGTGTCCGATCGGTATACGTATCAGTCACATAATTCTTAGTTGAAAAATGAATTGATAACATCTTTAAGAATTTCATGCTGCTTCTTCACCCACCTTTCGTTAAGGTCAAAAAGTTCAAGCACGCCGCCAAACGTGGCAATTGAGTAGCCAACTATGAGCGATACTCCGATCACGATTAGATAACTCATAATTCCGTCAACTTATCAAAACTAAAAATGTAGTGAACTCTTGGCGAATAATCATGTTCATATTGAATTTCTGACTCTATTCCCATTTCGCCTAACTTGAATAAGTCACTATCAGAAATTGGAATAATATAAGATTTCTGAATTGAACGATATCCCTGACGGATAGCTAACTTAATTTCTAGCGGTAGCTTAGATAGTTCACGCTGCTGCCGTCCTAGAATATTTTCTTGTCTGCATTCTTCTCTGAACGCTTCTGGATCAATTAGTTCAAACATATTTGAATCCTCCTTAAATTTTTGCTTTTGTAAAAACTCTTTTATGCCGAATGACGAAATCCTTAAACTCTCCTGCAACAAACTTATATGGAACTCCCGGCTTATTAGGAAAATAAACACATCCACCATTATTAATATCTAAATCTTTGCGGTAATGATTCAATAAAGGAATCAACGTGTTGTATGACTTGATGCCGGTTATTTCGTGTGCCCAAGGTCTTAACTTAATTTCTTTATCATCCGCAACTTTTTGAAGATGTTCCTTCTCCCATTGCTGCTTAGGAATTAATACATAATTTTCTACGCCGTTGCCTGCATCCATTGAGATAGTTTTAGGCTCTTGCATATTCTTCACTCCTTTCCAATAAAGCTGTGATAACTGGAATATTTAAACTCTTAAGTACTCCCGTACCCGCTAGAATCATCTTCAAGCCTGTATCAATCATCTCTAGGGCATTTGGCCCAACAAACTTTAAATCTGGTTTTGGCAAGATCAGTTGTCCTATTAAATCTAATATCGCCGTGTCGCTTTCAGTGTCTTCTTGCTGAGCACCTAGCAGCATTGACAAGTTATCTTCGTTAGTTTTGCGTAGTGTATTTAAATACTGACTCGGCAATCTCAGCTCATAACATAGAAGTGCTAGTAGAAAACGATCGTCACTAATATCTGAATTGGCTACCGTCCAAAGATATTTGTCATCAACTTTGCGTTTTGCGAACCATTTTTGTGCTGATTGTTCTTTTACGTTGCATAGAAGTGCTATTGATCTTTGGCTTATATTTTTTCGGTAGCGTAGATCTTCCAATTCCTGAAAAATGTTTATATTGTTCAATTTGTTCACCACCTTTTGCTGTCCAAGATGTATATGTTTAACAGCTGGGTTTTACATATAATTTAACTAAGATTTGATAGCTTTATGTGAGATTTTCTCACTATTATTGGCAAAAAAATAGCTAACTGGCTCATCTAAAATATTTGATATACTTTCAAGATCATTAGCCTTAAGTGCAATTTCACCACTTTCAATACGGTTGTATGTTGTTCTAGTGTAGTTTCCAATTCTTTTGGCCATTTCTTCTTGTGATAAGCCCTTTTCTTTTCTTTTACTTCTGATTTTATTTAAATCTAACAATTAACTCACCTCTTTAATGTGTGATTATCTCACTTGATGGGTATAGTATAACGTGCATTTTTCTCACAGTCAATACTTTTATGTGCATTTTTCTCACTAATTATTGTGTGCAATATTAGCACATGCTAAACTATGGATAATAACAGAGGTAATACTTATGAATAATAATGATCTTGGTAACAGAATAACCAAGCTAAGAGAATCTAAAAATGTAAGTCAAGAAGATTTAGCGAAATATCTTAATATAGATAGAACCTCACTAAGTCGTCTTGAAAACGGTAAGCGTAAAGTTTCAGCAGACGAACTTAGACAATTGTCACAATATTTTGGTGTTACTACAGATTACCTTCTAGGGGTTAATGGCACCCCTCAATGGGCCACTAAAAGGGATACTGTGGATTTCAAAGACTTTCTTGACCAAAATATAATAGGTGGCATGGCTTTTGACGGTGATAATATTACAGAGGAAGAAAATGAACGAGTTAAAATTGCATTAACCCAAATCTTTTGGAAACGTTTAGAGCAAATAAAGAAGCGGGAAGGAAAAAATAAAAATGGAAAATAGTATCAATTCAAAGTACTCACTTGATTTATATAAGCTAATCAACGGGGATAAACATATAGAAATGAACTTTGATGGCAAAAAACTAACGGATGAAGAAAAAGAACAATTTAAGATGGCTTTAACACAAGTCTTTTGGAAAAAACTTAAGAGTGTTGAAGATAGTGAAGGAAGAGATAGCGATGGCAAGTACTAGTGAACTAAATAAACTTGTCTTTAATATTGGCGATAGGTATAACACGTTCGATCCATTCATTTGGGCAGAAAAGTTGAATCTTGATATATATTGGGAAAACATAGGTCCAAAACCGTTAGCAAAAACAAACTACATGTTTAATAACCCATTTATTGTTATGGCAAATTCCGTTAAATATTCTAATCAAAAATATTTTGTACTAGCGCACGAAATTGGTCATGTTCTTGAACATAAGGGATTAGCTGCTTACTATGTATCGAATAACGTGCACAGACGAAAAACAGAGCGTGAAGCCGATGCTTTCGCAATGGCTGTTATCACTAATCTTTACGTTGAAGAAAATGGGAAATTACCAGATACTTATGCTGATTTAAGATATAACTATGGCCTTCCATATTTGGGTGAATAGTAAGCGAATACAAAAATATTTAGTTGGGGGAACTGAATTATGAAAATATTCTTTTTATTAGTTGTAGCCGTATTTGTAGTTCTTATATTAATTGGATACCTTTCTGCTCCCATTGGGAAACATGGTAAAAGAGTAAGAGAGCAACCAGCTGCAGAAAAAAAGCAATACCATAATATTGAGTCAGTAATATATTCTTATACAGACTTTCCCAAAAAAGGTGGTTTCTTCCTAGGAAAAAATGAAGATGGAAATTATTATTTCAAAGATAAAAAGATCCCTGTTGATATTTTGGAAAAAGAATTTTCATTAGATCATTTCTATTGGAATGGCGTCAAAGATACTTCATATATTTATGATAAAGGAACAACTACGAAACATAAACATGGGCTTGCCCGTGCCGTAGCTGGTGGACTTATAGCCGGTCCCGCTGGTGCCGTTGTAGGTGCCACGACAGCAAAAAGAGTATCAAAGGATAACTCAATGACTATCTATTCAAGTGAGAATACCAATGCCTTTCTTGAACTGACAGACCTCTCTACTGATCAACAACATGAAATAGATTTAGGGCCCTTTAGTGAAAAGAAGGTAAAAAAGCTTGAAGAAGAATTTAATATCCATCACGAAAGAAAATTAACACAAGACGAATATTCTCAGATGTCTCAGCAGCTTAATGACCTACAAAATTTGGTCCAAAATGGGATTATTTCTTCAAACGATTTTGAGATTAGAAAACAGCAATTGATTAATTCGTATAAATAAGCTTTTTGGGGGATTAAATTATGAATAATACTAATCAGTCAAGATCTAGTCGACACCGCCAGCGAAAGAATAAACCTTTTTATCAAAATATAAAATTCTGGATAATAACTTTTACTTCAATAATTGCTTTAGTAGCACTATTTTTTGGAGTTCAAAAATACCGTGAATATAAATCATGGCAAGCACCCTATTACTCACAAACTGGTAAACATGTACTTCTATCGTCTGATACAGACAAGCTGTCAGATAATCAAGAAGAAGCCTTTTATAACCTCGTTAAAGGTGCAATTAAGTCCGATGATTCAAAGGCAGATTTTACTAATATTGAAGATAAAAGTTTGTACGTTGAAAAGATGAAGCAAAAACAGACATATTACATCGAATATGTCTGTACAAGTAATATTCTAGTAAAGCTTAACTACAAAACATCTGTAATTATTAAGCTAAAATCTAGTGATCTTAAAAATAGTACTAAATTTACTTACTGGGATTTTCATTCCACATTAACCGATTTATTGAAAGAATAATACTAAGCCTCAACCGGCTTTTTATTTTTAGCATCAAAAGAACATATGTGCCCCTATAAGGCTTATATTTGATAACAAAATGTAAGTTTATATACTATAAATTTAAAGGAAGTATCAGTTATGGCATCAATTAAAAAACAAGATACCGGCAATTGGCAAGCTAGAGTTTCATATAAAAATCCGGCTGGTAAAAATAAAACAAAATCACTATCTTTCAAAACAAAAAATGAAGCGGTTGAATGGTCTCGAAAGATTGAAATTGAAAAAAGTACAACTGATCTATCTAAATTAAATACCGGTTTCTACGATTACTATATGTGGTGGATAAAAACATACCGAATATTGAACATTACTCATGACGGTGTATTAAGATACAAACGATATGGAAAAGTTATAAAAGATCACTTTGGTGATATTCTACTAACTGACATAACTAAACCGATGTATCAGGAATTTCTGAATAAGTATGGTCAAGATTACTCAAAGGAAACTGTGTCACGTCTAAATTCGTATATTAGAGCTATGTGCTTAGATGCAATCGATGAGCAGATAATACATACAGACTTCACTAGAAAAGCAAAAATAACTTATGGAAAGGAAGCCAAAGAGCCAGATGCAAAGTTCTTAGAACTTGATGACTTTGAAAAGTTGATGAACTATTCTATCGCTCGCTATTCGTTCTCAAACACTTCCCCACTTATTATATTTTTCATTTGCCAGACTGGTGCTCGTTATGAAGAAGCTAGTGGCCTATCTTGGGAGGACATCAATTTTAAAGATAACCTTATAAGCTTCCGAAAAGCCTATAAGATAAATCCTCGTGAGCTTGGTCCACTTAAAAATAATTCATCATATCGAACAATCGCTATTAGTCCGAAATTAACCAGCTTGTTGCAGCAGCTTAAAGACGTTCAAGAAGCATATTACAAAGCTAATAAGAAAGAAAATGTGCATAACTTTGTATTTAGAAATCAGCGATTAGAAAATCCTAGCAATAAATCAGTTAATGAAATGCTGACAGATATGCTCAACGAAATTAAAGCTAAGAAACAAGTATCTGTTCATGATCTACGGCATACCCATGTTTCTTATTTAATCGCCAACGGATATGACATTGTGTTTATATCTCATCGGATCGGTCATGCTGATCCAGCTACTACGTTAAAAATATATTCTCACTTGATGAGTGCATTAAATGATAAAGAGAATAGCCAACTTCGTACCCTATTTGATAAGTAGGGTACATTTTTTGTGCCTATTTTGAGTCAACAGCCGTACGTGCAAAGAACCTATTAAACCAGCATTTTCGAGGTACTATTTTGCACGGGTACTTTTTTAGATCATCAAAAATTAGGCAAGATGCAAACCAAATGCAAATGGCTTTGCATTTATATGAAATTCTGATATTTTTGAGAAAATGAAAAGGGCCCCTAAATACTGTTATACCAGTACCTAGAGACCTTTTATGATTATTCTTGAAACTCTGTGAAACGCTC
>NZ_BAMN01000035.1 GCF_000615905.1 Companilactobacillus nodensis DSM 19682 = JCM 14932 = NBRC 107160 | reverse complement strand
TAGTTGATTATCATCATTGCAAGTACTTTTTAAAAGTTTTTTCATTTTTATTGAAAAGAATGTGAAAAGTAGTTGTTTCTGATTGCGACTTCAAAGAACATTGTACAAAACTCTACTATAGTATGTCAATAATTCATATTCCATCTATTACTTCAATTTCTCTAAGGGTAGAAATAATGGACTTTTACGCAACAACGTACACATACTACTACTCAAGCCACATATGACCAAACAAAAAGGCATCCCTAATAAGGAATGCCCAAGTAATTACTCTTGTGTAGGATTATGGAATGCCATTGGTGCAGTATCTGGCATTTGATTCAACGTCTTCATATCTTCATCACTAATAATAAAGTCCAACTTAGCATTAGCCTCAATATGTGGAAGCTGCGTTGCCTTTGGCAAAGGTAATACTCCGTTTTGAATAACAAACTTAATTGCCAATTGTGGAACACTGACATCATATTTCTTGGCAATTGTATTAATATCAGCATTATTAACTAATCCACCCGTTGCTAATGGTGAATATGCCTCTACCAAGATATTGTTATCCTTCGAAAACTTAGTGATCTTGGGTTCAGTATAGCCAACATAATATTGAATCTGATCAACCATAGGCTTTACCTTTGCGACATTCATTACATTTTGTAAATCATGAACGTTAAAGTTAGATACACCAATCGCCTTAACACGACCAGTTTGATAGATT
This sequence comes from Companilactobacillus nodensis DSM 19682 = JCM 14932 = NBRC 107160, assembly GCF_000615905.1. GTDB lineage: Bacteria > Bacillota > Bacilli > Lactobacillales > Lactobacillaceae > Companilactobacillus > Companilactobacillus nodensis. The sequence goes on along the minus strand of NZ_BAMN01000035.1, from coordinate 14,055 downwards.
TCCTCCATTGCACGCCATACATCTAGATTCTCCTTATCGTAATTAGAACCCATTTGTCCCCATGGCCATGGAGCGTGTACTAAGTACAAATCTAGATAATCGATATCGAGATTATTCATGGTCGTATTGAAATCTCTTAGGGCTCCATCATATGTTTTGGTCTCTCCAGGTAATTTAGAGGTTACAAATATCTCACTACGATCGATACCTGAATCTCTAACGGCCTGTCCAACTTCTTTTTCGTTAGCATATGCCAACGCCGTGTCAATATGACGATAACCAACGGTTAAGGCATCGAGTACTGCTTTGTGTGCCTTGCTTGCTGGAATTTGCCATGTTCCAAACGCTACTTGGGGGATTGCTACATCATTTGATAATTTAAAAGTTTCTGTTAATTGTGTCATTTGAATACCTTCTTCATAGGTTTAAAGCTGATATATCTCAATCAGTAACTGCATCATAAACCCTGAAGTTAACTTCAAGGCAAGCTATTTATTCAATTTTTTGTATCAAAACAAATAGACAGTGTCCAAAAAGACACTGTCCTAATTTATTCAAACAAACTGGAATCGACAAAATCAGTATTATCAATTGGTACTTGATTGATGATTTCATCATGAATCAATAACGATCTAGTCTCTACACCGACCTTTTCATTTTCAACGGTGATAATGCTGTAACTAGTCGCATCCATTACTAAATGATTATTATGATTGTCACAATTAATGTGATAAGCACTTGAATCAGCTGTACTGCATAAGATGTTTTCACGATTAAATTCTGTTGGAAAATGAATATGACCTGAAAAAATAGCTTTGACATTACTGCCACGAACAATCTTTAACAGTTCTTCTCCATTTTGCAAAATACTGTAACGCATATGTGTCACTGCTGGACCATCAATCGGATGATGCATAAATATCAACGACATCTTATCTGAAGACCGAATCGATCTATCCAACCAATCCAATTGTTCCTGACTGATATATCCCTGTTCAATATTGCCATAAGTACTATCAATGAAATAAATATCGCATAACCCTGTTGCAATACTGTAATAGTACTTATCCTGTGGCTCTTCTTCCAAGTAACCTCGATAGAAGGCCTTAGTCCGATCGTGATTACCCAATATCACGTAAATTGGTATGTGGAGTCTCTTACTCTGATAATCCACTATATCCCTTAGTTTTTGGTAATCGAACTCCACGCCCTCATGAACTAAATCCCCACTAATAACAATCATGTCTGGTCTCTCAGGCATCAATTCTACATCTTGAAAAACATTTTGTAGTTTAATGTAGGGATCCACACGTTGATGATTAGCAGGTGTCGCATCCCTCGGGGTTAAATGAGTATCAGTTATTTGAACTATCTTTAACTTATTATTTTTCAAAGTTAAACCCTATCCCAATAAATATTTTTTTGAGAATCAATGTCAAAAATAATACTGGTCTTCTCTTCTACTTGGATAAAGACCTTGTCACCAATAATACAATTCAAATCTTTTATCACTGCTTTAATAATATTAGTACTCGTGAGTTTAAGAGTTACTTGTGTGAACTTGCCATAATCGACAACTTTAGTAACTTCAGCTTCAGTTACAAATCCGTCTCCAGATTCCTTGGAAACTTTAATATGCTCTGGACGAACACCTAATAGATAGTTTGTTTGTGTTTGAATCTTCGAAGATTTACTGATTTCCACCAATTTATGTTCACCTAGATACAAGTAATTGTCCTTATAAGTAACTGGTAAAACATTTATTTGCGGAGTTCCGATAAACTTAGCCACAAATAGATTAGTTGGATTCTTGTAAATATTCTCTGGAGTATCGATCATTTGAATAATTCCATCATTCATTACAGCAATACGATCACCCAATGCCATGGCTTCAAGCTGGTCATGAGTTACATAAACAATAGTCTGCTTATTCTTATCATGTAAACTTTGAATCTCATCACGTGCTTTTTCTCGTAATTGGACATCGATATTGGATAATGGCTCATCTAAAAGAAATATCTTACTTTTTTTAGCCATACCCCTGCCCAGAGCAACACGTTGTTTCTGACCACCGGATAATTCTGACGGTAGACGATCCTTGTAATCAGATAAATTCAAAGTTTCTAAAATAGAAGTTAAACGTTTCTGTCTTTCATCTTTGGCGACTTTATGAACCTTCAAGGCATATTCTAGGTTTTGGTAGACGGTCATATTTGGATACAAAGCGTAATCTTGGAAAACCATTGCTATAGTGTGTCCGTCACTTGCCTTCTTTTTTAAGTCGTCGCCATCGATTAAAACTTCACCATCACTCGCTGTTTCAAGACCAGCAATCATTCGTAATGTGGTAGATTTACCACATCCAGACGGACCCAGTAAGACTAAGAATTCCCCAGCCGCAACTTCTAAATCTAGCTGGTCAATAACTTTGGTACTCTTAAATTCTTTGGTAACTTTTTTTAATTCAATAGTTGCGTTATTATCGTTCATTCTTTACCCCTTACTTCAGTCCGCTATTGCTGATGCTATTCAAAATATAACGTTGGAAAATCAAATAGATTATCAATGGTACAACAATCATGATCGATGACAATGCCATAGCTAATGGAAAGTTAGTCCCACCTTCACTAGAAATATAGTTTTGAAGTGCTAACGGCAAAGTAAAACTACTCTTGTCCTTCAAGATCAATGTGGGCCAAACATATTCATTCCATGAGTTAATAAAGAACATGGCACCAACACTGATAATACTTGGTTTCAAAATTGGTAAAACAATATTAAAGAAAATTCGACGGTTCGGAATATTGTCTATCTTTAATGAATCAAATAGACTTCCGGGAATCTTCTCCATCGTTTTCAAAAAAATCATAATACCTGTTGCATCACATAATTGTGGTAGCGCAACTCCAATTACACTATTCAGAAGATTCAACTTAGCTATTACTAGATAATTAGGAATCATCACAATAGTGAATGGTACAAAAATCGTCGCAACAAACAAAAGATAAATTAGGTTCTTATGTTTGAATTGATAGTACCGAAAGGCGTAGGCAGCCAACAGACCAGTGAATAACTTACCTACCGTAACCAATGTTGCCATAAAAAATGTATTCCAAACTAAACGAACCAAGTTAACTTGATGATTCAAGGTAGTGTAATTATCTATAGTAGGTTTGTTCGGAATCACACTTAGAATCGACTGATACGATTCTTGTAACGTCTTAAATGAATTAGAAATCATAAAGATTACTGGTAGCAATGCGATAATTCCGATAATTATCAATGGCAAATGCCACAATGCATTCTTCTTATTACTCATACCTCGACCTGCCTTCCACAAATTTGATCTCTAAGTAGAGCAGTACTAAGAAAATCAAAAATGTTGTAATGGCAAGAGCGGATGCGTTACCTGTCTTATATAGAACAAACGCGTTCAAATATGTATGATACAAAACATTAGAAGATCCGTAGTATGGACCACCAGTCGTAATAACATTGATTGGTGTAAAAACATATTGCAGTCCTTGCACAATAGTTAAAATCAATACATAGATAGCAATGCTCTTATTCATTGGCAGAACAATATTCCAAATCATGCGCCACTTAGGGATTCGATCGACCGTTGTAGCATCTACGATGTTCTTTGGTATTGAACCTAATCCTGTTAATAGCAAGATGAAGTTATATCCAAAAACCTTCCAATTAGTAATCAAGCATATTACTATGATTGCCAGTCCACCTGAATTAGTCCAGTTTGGAAGAACAAAGCCGCTTTCCCTGAATAAAAACGCTACTGGTCCAGAAACTGGATTCAAAAGCCAAGAAAAGATCATCGCTCCAACCACCAAAGAGAACAAACTAGGGATAAAGAAGATGATTTTATATGCTCCTTGCATTCGTTTGATAAAGAACTTAACTACCAAAGAAATTACATACGGAACTATAAAGTTCAAAACTAGCAATAAGATAATATAGAAGAAAGTATTCATTAACACCTTTTGATTAACTGGATCAGTGAAAACTTCAATGTAGTTTCTCATCCCCACAAAGTCCTTGGTTGGAGCAATCAAATTCCAATCAAAGAAACTCAAATAGAAAGTATAAATAATTGGAATAATCATAAAGATAGTTAATAAAATTCCCGTGGGCATTAAATATAAAAACGGTAGAATTTTTTTATTGTTGTGCATTGATCTTTTCCTGTACTGATTTCAATGTAGATGAAATATCACTACCAGATAAAATCTTATCACGGGCATCGATCATTGCTTGTTCTGCTTGTAAACCATTCTTAGGGAATGAAGTCCATGGAATTGCCTTGTCCAGAGTATCAACAGCTGGAACAAGCATTGGATTTTCACCAACATAGTCTTTGAATTCTTTTGATTCTAGAGCATCCTTAGTTGGAGGTAAGTATCCTGTACCTTTGCTCCAAGTAACTGATGAACTAGCTTTGAACATGAACTTCTCAAATTCCCATGCAGCTTTTTGTTGCGTAGAGTCTTGCGCAGTAATAGCCAACATTGAACCACCAACTGGAACAGTAGTCTTGTGACCTTCGAAGTGTGGAGCAATGATAGCACCAGCATTAAAGCTGGCACCCTTCTTGATATGCGATGCTTGAGCAATTGTTGTGAATGCCATGGCAACGTCACCCTTAACGAATGAATCCATACCTTGTGCCCAAGGTGTATGAAGAGCTGTCTTGTCTGTAACCATTTCTTGATAAAGCTTGTATGCACCTTCACCATTTTCACTGGCAAATGCAGCTTACCACCCTTTTGAATATCAGCACCATTACTCAACATAATGGCTTGTTGTGCCCATGTATCACCTGGTTCTTGGATGTACAATCCATACTTGCCACTTTGTTCATTGATACTCTTAGCAGCTTTTTGTACACCTTCCCAAGTGTCTAATGATTTAACATCAACATTGTATTGCTTCAATAGATCCTTATTAATGAATAAGACTGGTGTACTCAATGAATAAGGTAACCCGACTAGCTTCTTGCTAGCATCCTTAGCGAATGACAGAGTCTTAGTTGTGAAATGATCAGTAATAAATTTGTCATTCCCATCGAACTTCTTAGCGGCATCAGTTGGTGTCATGTATTTGAAATTGCTAGCGAAGTAATTGTCATAAGCCCAACCTACTTGAGTAACATCAGGAACCTTACCTGAAGCTTGAGCAGATTGAAGGTTTTGCATCAATCCTTTATACATATTTGGATTGTACTTAGCGGTAACCTTAATATTCTTGTGAGTCTTGTTGAATTCTTTAACTAGTTCATCAACAGTCGCACCACCTTGGGTTTGAGCGTTAACGTGCCAGTAGGTAATGTGTGTTACTGAATTGGCTGAAGTCTTAGAAGTTGATGAACAGCCTGCGAATACAACTGCCATCAAAGCTAGTCCAACCAAAGCTAAAAATTGCTTAAAATATTTTGTTTTCAATTCTTTTCCTCCTATGTGTCCTTAATATTAGGGAATAAATGTATATTTCTTATATACTTAATGTATTGTTTGTGTAAAGTTTACGAAAGTGAGAAATTATCATGCCATTAATTACATTAAAAGATGTTTTGAAACAAGACGACGGAGTTATTACACTCAAAAACATTAATCTGACCATCAATTCTGGAAGTCAAATCGGTATCAAAATGAGCCCAGAAGAAACAAGACAATTATTCGACCTAATAACCGGTCAAACAACAGTCTCTAGTGGAAATATCGAATATCAAACCACCTCGATAATTTCTGAATTAAACGAAGATGGACTCTACGAAAAAATGACCGTCGCCAGATATATAAAAACTTTCAAAAAAATAGCTAATTACCAAGACGACATCAACCAACATATCGAACACTTCTCACTTCAAGACATCTGGCAAACAAAAATCAATCAACTGACACCGAATCAAAAAAAGCGTGTCAGTTTGTTTAGAATGTTCATTCTCTCTCCGAAGTTATTATTAATTGAAAGTCCTCTAATTAACGCTAACGATGATGGTATCAAATTGTATTTGAAGGCAGTCGACTACTTACGATCCCAAAACATTACCATCCTATTCTCATCATTCTATATAGAAGAGCTTCTACTATTGTGTAAAGACTTCTATCGTTATAACGGTGCTACTGGATTGGAAAAAATCGAAGTTGAAGATGAAAGTACTGCTGAAGAATCTGCAAATACCAAGGAGTTTCACCCTAGCAAGGTCTTCAAGGTCGCTTGTAAGATGGCTGACAAAACCATCTACTTCAGCCCTAATGAAATAGATTTTATCGAGAGTATCAATTCGGTAAGCAATATTCGTATTGGCGATGACTATTATCCTTCCAACCTAACTATGAATGAATTAGAAAACAAATTGACACATTTTGGATTCTTCAGATGCCATCGTTCTTACTTGGTAAACCTACAACAAATATCTGAACTCATCAGTTACTCGAGAAATAGTTATACCCTGATATTGAAACGACCTGCTAAAGAAAAACTCCCACTCTCACGTGCAAAAGTAGAGGAACTGCGCCAACTTATCGAATCATAACGATCATTTAAAGCACAACTCGGCGTCTGCTGGCCACAGTTCAGCGATTTTTTAAGGCAAAGAGCAAGTTTTCTCCTAAGATTAATCTCGTAATCAAAGCAAGGGAGAAAATAATGAATCAACAAACAGTGATAAGTGTTGAGCACTTATCAAAACACTTTAAAGAGCAAGTTGCTCTAAAAGATTTAAGTTTTTCTATTAAACGAGGTGAGATTTTTGGTTTCTTAGGACCATCCGGTGCCGGAAAAACCACCACCATTAAAATTCTGACCGGCCAAATGAAGCAAAGTGGCGGAAATGCGTCCGTTCTCAATACCTCGGTTAATAAAATTAATGAGAATATTTATGAACAAATCGGAATAGTGACCCATAATAGCGGACTGTATGACAAGTTATCCGTCTACAAGAATTTAGAAATATTTGCCCGCCTATTAAACGTTAATAAATCATACATCAACGAAATCCTAACCAGAGTTGGATTATTTAATGACAAAAACAAAAAAGCCGGCAAACTCTCTCAAGGAATGCGGCAAAGACTAATACTAGCTAGAGCAGTACTCCACAAACCTAAAGTATTGTTTCTAGATGAGCCAACCAGCGGACTTGATCCAAGTACACAGATTGCAATTCATAAGTTGATCACTGAATTAAGAGATGAAGGTACTGCAGTCTTTTTGACAACTCACAATATGGAAGAAGCTGACAAGTTATGTGATCAGCTAGCACTACTAAACGACGGAAAAATCGTCGAAACTGGTACTCCCAGAGAAATAAGATTGAATCATAATAAGAAAAAACGCTACAAAGTCCTTTTGAAAAATAATGAGGAATTGACGCTATCGCAGTCAGTGGAAACTACACAAAAGATCAACTGGTGGATGGAAAGTAATGAATTGGTAACGATTCATTCATGCGAACCAACATTGGAAACAGTCTTTTTAGAAGTTACAGGGAGGGAATTAGTTTGAACTTATCAATTAGAAAAATCAGTGCAATTTTTGAATTAAAAATACAATCAATGTTTACAAATATGTCCATCATGGTAGCACCCATACTTTCAATCGGCTTCGTGCTTTTAATGAAAATAGCCATGCCCAGCGCCGTTGCTACAGGTGCATATCTGCTAGGGATGGGCTTATCATTTAACAACATCATGGGTGGAATTATGATGGGCAGCTACCCACTGTCTGAAGAAAAAGAGAAAAACACGCTCAGAGTTCTGATGACATCTTCTGTTAGTAGTGTGGAATTCATTATTGGGAGTATATTACCTTCGCTCCTTATAACAGTAATAATCAATATAGTTTTGATTCCCATCGCCGGTGTACCAGTAGGAAAAATAGACTGGCCAATTTACTTGCTCTATACGACTGTCACAGCTTTGATAAGCATTATAATTGGTTACGTAATTGGTATTTATTCAAATAGTCAAATGCAAGCTGGCAATCTAAGCATGCCAATAATGCTGCTCTTCACTCTAACACCGATGTTTCAGTCTTTTAACAAGACTATTGAGAATATCATGTCCTTCACTTATCCTGGGATGCTAAATGATTTCGTGCTCCACTCCATGACAAATAATTACAATATTAATTTTAAAGACGTCAGTGTCTTGGTTATTTGGTTAATAGTGTGCTTAGGAATATTCATCTATGCATATTCCAAAAATGGACTAGACTCAGAATAAGATTCATGCAACTGACTATACAGCAACAAATCCAGTATGTTATCATATTATAAATTAAAAATATGATTGATCGGTTGGCGAAAGCTTCAAGGTAATTCCTTCTCAGGGGTGTGAGGAGGATTATTTTGGGGCTTTTTTTAATCCACTTGAAGGAGAAATATAATTTATGGTTTTTTTAGGAATTTTAGTTCTAATCTTGATCACAACAACTATCGTTGGTCACTATTCATCAAGAATCGGCGTTCCAGCGGTCATCGGACAACTGCTAGTCGGTATCATCTTAGGTCCAGCAATACTCAATTGGGTCAAACCAACTGAGTTCATTCATGTTTTCTCAGAAATGGGTGTAATCATTCTAATGTTCATCGCTGGGATCGAGAGCGATATGCAGTTGTTAAAGAAATATCTCAAGCCTAGTTTTCTAGTCGCTATTCTAGGCGTTATCGTGCCAGTCGTATTAACATACGGTGTCGGAACAATGTTTCATATGAATGCTACCGAGAGCTTATTTCTAAGTGTTATTTTTGCTGCAACTTCAGTTTCGATCTCTGTAGCTGTTTTGAAAGAACTCGACGTCTTGAATGGCAAAGCTGGTGCAACGATTCTCGGTGCCGCCGTCGTTGACGATATTCTGGCGGTTATCATCTTAAGTGTTATGGTTAGCTTACTTGGAGGAGGAAAAAATTCTTCAGGTGGACCATCTCTGCTAATAACATTTGCTGAACAAATAATTTACTTCGTCGCTATTTACTTCGTGGTTAAATTTGTAGCGCCATACATGGCCAAAATTGGTGAAAAGTTATTCATTCCTGTCGGCCCAACTATTATGGCAATGATTCTCTGCTTCGGTATGGCATACATTGCTGATTTAATCGGATTAAGTTCAGTTGTTGGGGCCTTCTTCGCCGGAATCGCCATCTCACAAACCAAAGTCCGTGATGAAGTCGATCGTAGTATCGAACCGATCGGATATGCCATCTTCATCCCTGTCTTCTTCGTAAGTATTGGCTTGAATATGACCTTGAATGGAATTGAACACGACCTTTGGTTCATCGTTGTTCTAACTCTTGTCGCAATTATTTCCAAGTTATTCGGTGCTGGACTAGGTGCTCGCGTGTCCAAATTCAGCATGAACGAGTCTTACATGGTTGGTGCCGGCATGGTATCTCGTGGAGAAATGGCTTTGATCATCGCACAAATCGGTTACCAATCCAAATTGATTTCTTCTGATTACTATTCAGCAATCATCGCAGCGGTTATTTTAACAACCTTGATCGCTCCATTTTTACTCAAACACGCTGCCAAAAGTGCACCACAAGATCTAAACTAAAAAATCGTCCTCAATTCAAATTAGAATTGGGAACGATTTTTATTTACGTAAAAATTTATTCAGCTACTTCAACACTTTCCATAACAACATCTTCATTAGGCTTATCATTACGGTCACGCTTTACTTTGGCGATTTCTCTAACAACATCCATACCATCAATAACTTGACCAAAAACCGTGTGTCTATGATCCAACCAAGGTGTACCACCGTTCTTGTATGCAGCAATGATCTCTTCAGGATAACCTGCAGGAGCCATTTGCTTGATCATACGCTTAGGCATGTTTTGGTTTGAAACGATAAAGAATTGACTGCCGTTAGTATTAGGACCAGCATTAGCCATTGATAGTGCACCATCTAAGTTGAACAATTCACTTGAGAATTCATCTTCAAAGGCATCACCATAAATACTTTCTCCACCCATACCAGTTCCAGTTGGGTCTCCACCTTGAATCATGAAGTCAGGAATTACACGATGAAAAATAACACCGTTGTAATAATCTTTCTTAGCCAATTCAACGAAGTTCTTAACTGTCTTAGGTACCAGCTCATCAAATAATTGAATCTTGATGTCACCATGATTTGTTTTGATAGTAACTTTTGTGCCTGTAGCACTGTCTAAATTTAATTGTGGATACATTTTTTATTCCTTTCGAAGTTCATTTTAATATTTTTCTCGTAATTTAAATTATACCAATAATTACAAGGTATAACTTAATTCAGAACTTATATCAAAGGAGTTTTTTTCATGCACACGTTAGAAATCATCAATCACGACATTATTAATGATGATCAGTTAATGATCCACGCCACAGGCCAGAATAATTTTACCAATGAATTACGCCTCAAAGCTGCTATTGCACTGGTAAATTCATTATCCGACTTGGACTACACGACTCAAGAGGAATATGACTCATACATCAAATTATGCAGTACTTTAAAAAAATCCGTTCAATATCTCTAAAAACACGAAATTTTAATTATGTCGTTAAATCGGCAAAAAAATAAATGGAGAATCCGAATGGCAAAAATGGGTATTGAACGACACGATTTAGCATCTGGTGAGGTTCTAAAGATCCTTATCTCAGAAAACTCCCGTATCAATTACTTTGGGGACGATTTAAAAGTCAAGGCTGCTTTGGCACTATTAGATACTACTGACTCCAATCGCTTTTTTGAATGGGGTAAAGATGAATTATATTACGACCTTTGCGATGCCTTAAAAAGTGCCGTTGAACATTTCGAGAACTAAAAAAACTGGATTCAGAATTATATCTGAATCCAGTTTTTTAGAACCACACAGTACCCGCCAACATAGCCGTCAACGCTGTAGTATCATACTTCACGGCATAATGTTTAACCTGATCATGCAATACAACCAAAGCTCGCAGTGGTTCCTTTGGATGTGAGAAGCAATAAGTCGCAATCTTCTTACACAATCTAGTCGAAACTAGATCAACATCCTCCGATTTCTCTAATTCCTTCGCTGAATCAAGAAGAATCTTTTTAGCATCAGCGCTCTTCTTAACATCCGGATCAGAATACGCTGTACTGATTTGATCCATCATTGCTTTAACTTTTTCATCTCTAGTTTTCATTTTCAAATACTCCTTAAAGAGTGAAGTAACTCATTGAACTAATATTCTTTCAGTTTTTATTATACATTCTTATCGTTATAACGATAGCAAAAAAGCACATCTAACTAAAGATGTACTTTTGTAAAATCATATTATACTAACGTCAATAGTAGTGAAACTGCCATCTTTGTAAATCAAGACGGCACCATATATGTCATCATTGCCAACTCCCCAATCAGGGATCGGACCTCCAGCAAAGAATAGACGCTTAGCTTCTAGTTCACCTTCGATTGAATTCTTTACAAAGACCGTTACACCTGCTAAATCAGTGTCCAGGGGATATCCAGTTCTTGGGTCAATAACATGATGATACTTCTTACCATTGATCTCTAAATAACGTTCATAGATTCCAGTTGTAACAGCGGAACATTCACCAATGCGGACATTGCCAATTGTTTCACCACGGCTACTAGTAGGATCTTGCACACCAACGATCCAATGCTTATCATCATGAGTTGGGCTCTGGCCGACAAAGAGAATATTGCCACCGAGATCAATAATGCCACTGGCAATACCCATAGCACGCCACAAGTCACGAATCCTATCTGCAATATAGCCTTTGGCGATACCGCCAAGATCTAATTCCATCCCTGACTTCTTCAAGAAAACCGACATCTGATTGTCACTTAACTCGACATCATCAGGACTAATAATCTTCATTCGCTCTTTGATAGCATCATCACTGGGAATATTGGCACCAACGAAGCCGATCTTCCATAATTTAACCAATGGACCGATCGTCGTATTAAAGCCAAAGTTCTGACGACTGTACTCGATCGCTGTTTTAACCAAATCATACGTTGCACTGGAAACTTGAACAGCTTCCACTCCGGCAGCATGATTGATCGCCATAACTTCTGAATGACTGCGATTGACTGTCAATGAATCTTCATATGATTGAATTAACTTAAAAGCCTCATTGACGCCTTGATCATCGATCGTACCAAAAGTGGTCAGGTTAATAGTTGTCCCCAACGCATAACCGGATTTATCGACACGATGTTGTGCTAAATCATCTATCATAATTATTCAGTCTTATCTTCTTTTTCTTCATCATGCTCTGAAGCGCCGGTTGTAGCGTCAGCTTCTGCATCTGCTGAAGCAGCTGGTCCAGTTGCTTCTCCGTCATCATCATGCTTTGAAGCACCTGATGTGGCATCTGGGAAGCCATCGAACTTGCCATCTTTAACTAGGTTAACAAGGTGACCCACGTTTCCAGTGAATTCCATTGTTCCTAAGTATCTGCCATTCTCATCACGAACAGCAAAGTAGTTGATCCATACCTTGTGTCCATTCAATGGTAGACAACGCTCAACGTGATCTTTCGTACCAAGTTTGAATGCATCCAAGATAGCTCTAACACCTGGCAAAGCCTTTGGTGGGTGACATTCTTCTACAGTTTCACCGATTTCGTTTGGATAACGAACGTGCTCACGGTTTGGTTTATCTGAGTAATATGCGAAGTGATCTGTATCATCGATAAAGTCAATTTCAAATGGTAATGTATTAAAGATTTGTTGAATCTCTTTAACCTTCAAACTACCGGTACGGAATTGAACTTTTGCTTCGCTACTGATATGTGGTTCTGTCATATTATCGTCTCCCTCTTCTAGATAACGCATATTTGATCTTACAAATTTATTGAATGCTGCAAAACTGTCTTCCAAGTTATGAACAACATTAATATCTGTCACAAAACCATTTTTGTCAAAGGTCTTTGCGGCATTGCCAATCAAGACTTCACTACCAGGAAGTACATCTGAATTCAAATCAGGTGATAGTAACATTTGACGCAATTGTTGTTGTGCACGTGATGTTCCTTGTGTTCCATAAGAAACACCCACGATCATGACTGGTTTTTCCTTCATTGTTGTGTGCTTGTACGACAACCATTCCAACCCACTCTTTAAGGCAGCAGGGATTGAATGATCATACTCTGGCGTTGCAATGATGACACCATCAGCGGTATTAACCTTGTTATTAAATCTCCAAACCTCAGTCTGTTCACTGTAAGGTAAGTCTTCATTAAATGGTGGTAATTGTTTTACTTCTAGTAATTCGATCTCGGCGGCGTTTCTAAAATGCCACTTCATATATTCTAGTAATTTACGATTATATGAAAAGTCAGCATTTGTTCCGACAATAGCAACAAGTTTCATAGAGTATTCTTCCTTCCTGAATTATTTAACCTTTTTGAAATCATTAATTTCTTCTGCGTATTTTTTGAATCCAGTGAAACATTGTTCCAAGAAACCAACTGTCCCCTGATTAATTAATTCACCGTCATTATCAAATGCCTTCTTAGCTGTTCCCAAGAAGAATTCATTTCCAGGAAATACTTCTGCAAAAACACCTGGTGAATCTAAAATTTCACGCAAGTGCGTTTGCGAACGAGAGGAACCTTGAGGATGAATTGATGCACCCACGATCATGACTGGTTTGCCATGTAGTGGATGAATACGATATGATAACCATTCGATAGCACTCTTTAGTGCTGATGGAACTGAGTGATTGTATTCTGGACAACCGATAATAACAGCATCTGCCGCTTCAATTCTCTTAGCTAACTCTGTAACTAGCTCAGGATCGTGATCCTCTTCACCAGCTGGATAGTTTTCGTTGAACATCGGAAAATCCTTGACCTCATTAATATTTATTTCATCGTCAGCAAAATGGTTTTTCATAAATTGCAATAATTTACGATTGTAGGATAATTTCTTATTAGAACCCACGATAGCCTCAATTTTCATAAATAACCTCCCGTTAATTTATATTTTTGTACAAATTGCAAAATACTTCACAAATATAATTTTAATATTATTCTTCACTATAGGCAAGCGCTTTCAGAATTTAT
>NZ_BAMN01000036.1 GCF_000615905.1 Companilactobacillus nodensis DSM 19682 = JCM 14932 = NBRC 107160 | reverse complement strand
TTTGTCTCTTAGCGACTATGTCGCTTAGAGTTACTTATGGGGTCGTCTTTAGACGACCGTATACCATTAAATAAGACCGCACTTTGTTGTGTAGTCTTATTTTTTTTGACCAAAAAGGCTCCATCGGGCACTAATTGGTCACTAAATAGGCACTGATTTGAATGGATAAATAAGTATATATTATTAATGTGGTACTTGATGTTACTCATCAAGTACCACATTTTTTGTAGGGAGGGATGTCAAATTCAACGTAAAAGTGCATGTAATTGTGCATGTAGTATATATTTTCAAGAACAGACTATATTTGCTACTGGTTATCTAGTAATATATACATAATCAAGTCTATGCTATAATTTGTTAAAATGTAAATTCCTGTCAGAGTAATTAATATGACTAATCGTTAGGCCAAAATAGTCCCTAATGTTTTTGAAGGCTATTTGCTGGAAAAATTTAAACGTTACTGAAATACTTGATTGAAAGAACGTTGAAAATGAGGTGAGATATGTGCTAAATATTGCTGATAAACAACCTTTTCCGTTAGAAAATGAAGTTATTGAATATAAGGAAAAGTTCAATGAAAAATGTAAAAAAGAAATTGCAGCATTTCTAAATGGTACACGAACAGCCTATATTTACTTTGGTGTGAACGATGATAGTCGCAAAGTTACACATGTCTATACTGATGAGGAGAAGCATAAAATTGAAGAGCAAGTAGGAAGCTGGTTATCGAGTTCAATTTATTATCCGAGTCCTGTTGGTGTTGTACATGTGATAACAGACCAGGTACTTTTCTGTATTGAGATTAATCCGGGAAATGCTAAACCATATTTCTTAGATAGCAGGGCGTATGTCAGAAATGGATCGGAGTCGGTCAAAGCATCTCAGGAAAGTGTTGCAAAAATGATGGCATTTCAAGATTTAAGTTCGTTTGATGCTTCAGAGTCACCTATTCAAAATTTGAATTTAGATGAAATTGAAAGTGTGTTTAAACGGGAGAACCTTGACTTTAAAGCCGAAGCTTTAGGGTTTCTAAATCCACAAGATCTATTCACTAATGTTGCTTTTCTTATGAGCAGTCAAAATAATTTTTTGGTAAAGGTTGCTATTTTTGACGGCGTAACAGTTGATCGATTTAAAGATCGGCGAGAGTTTAGCGGATGTTTACCAAAACAGATTGATGATATTTTGACATATATAGATCTTAATAATCCATTGTCAGCACGAATCACTGGAAAACCCATGAGGGACGAAAAGAGAAGCTACCCTAGTGTTGCAATACGTGAGTCGGTAATTAATGCAATTGTACATCGTTCCTACTTTAGCAAATCCCCCATTCAAATTGAAATTTTCGATGACCGGTTAACTATTATGTCTCCAGGTCCTTTGCCAGGAGGGATGAAATTAAAGACCGTCTTGGCTGGACGAACTCTTCCTAGAAATCCCCAAGTGATTAAGGTTCTTAATAAGCTGAAGTATATTGAGGATTATGGGACTGGTATTAGAAGAATTTTGAATAGTTATGCTGGTGAAAATAAAGAGCCAGATTTTAAAACTGGTGAGGATTTTGTAAAAGTTAGCTTACCAAATTTAAATTATAGTGAACGTCCTTCTGCACCAACATTCGTAAATGTTTTGGAAACAGACGATACTGGAACAGTTAAAATTGTTGATGATGAAACGGGACAAGTCGTTGAGTATTTAAAGAACCATTTATATGTTACTAGAGCGATTGTTGAATTACTTCTGGGAGTAAAGGGGACTCAAGCAAATAAGTATCTAAAGAAAATGGTTGACGCTAATATATTAAAAAAGGTTGGTGCCGGTCCTGCAACAAGATATGTATTGGTTCACCCAATTCTTAGTAAATAGATTTATCGGGAGATACCGGGAGATACCGGGAGATACCGGGAGATAGAAATATTAAACGTGGTTTTAACCATATTTATGTGGTCGTTTTTTGACGACTTTATACCTTAAATACCTCACAATGTGTTTTAGCATATGTTAAGATGCTTTAATAATTATTCAAAATATTATGTTGGAAAAAGATGTGATGGGTGGATTGCTTCTTTTTCTTAATAATAAAAGAAGAGAACAAGGATGAAATCAAAATCATATTTTCACTATATAGTAATAATCGAAGTTGATGAAAACGACTATGCCTACCACTACTCAAGTAGTGTCCGTGCTGATGTATCTGCTCACATTGAGCAACTGGACAGAAGTATTGGAGATGTTAAGAAGTTATACGGGATGCACATGCTTAAAACTAATGATAAAAGTTTTGAATCAGTCAAAAAATGGATCCTTATTTTGAAGGGATGATTATTACTGAAGATACTGAGGAATTTAGTAAGAAGTATAGGTATTATATTGAGCATTTGAACTTACATATCGGTATTTCATAATTATCTAATTTAACGACAGGATGGTGAATAATATTTGCCATCATATTTTTTTGCAAAATCACCACAATATTCTCGTAAACATTGAACCTTCGATTTTACAGATGCACATTGAAGTTTATTCACAAGTGCCTTACAATTAAGTTGTGAATGGAAGCGTTATCATAATTTATTTTATTCTTTTCTTTAACATATAAAAGGAGGCAATTTTTATGAGCACACGTGATACAGCAAACGTTTTATGGTTTAACGAATTACATCGTGATGATGTTAACCTTGTTGGGGGTAAATCTTCTTCACTGGGGGAAATGACTTCATCAATGGATTTACCAGTACCTTATGGTTTTGCCACTACGGCAAGTGCATACCGATATTTTATGCAGAAAACTGGATTGAATGATAAAGTTAGCGCACTACTTAACGATATCAAAGATTATGAAAATTCAGATGAACTTCACAAAGCATGTACACAGATTCGTGATTTGATTGTTGGTGCCAAGATGCCAGATGACTTGGCCGCAGATATTAAGAAGGCTTATGCAGATCTATCAGAAAAAATGGGTCAAGAGAATCCATTCGTTGCTATTCGTTCTTCTGCTACAGCTGAAGACTTGCCAGATGCATCATTCGCAGGTCAACAAGAATCATATCTAAACATCAAAGGTGCCGATGATGTAGTTGATCGTGTTCAGAGATGCTACTCATCACTATTCACTGATCGTGCTACTTACTATCGTTACAAACAACAATTCCCATATGACAAGGTTGCTTTGTCAGCAGCTGTTCAAATGATGGTCTTCTCAAAGGCCTCAGGTATCATGTTCTCAGTTGATGTTTCTAACGGTGATGATTCTAAGATTGTTATTGATGGAATTCGTGGATTGGGTGAATATATCGTCTTGGGTAAGGTAACACCAAACCACTTTGTCATTGATAAGAAATCTTTGAAGATTGTTGACAAGAACGTTGTTAAACAAACTATTCAGCTAATGAGAGTCGCTGATGGTGGTACTGTGGAGAAAGCAGTTCCTGAAGAATTACAAGATAAACAAGTTATTACTGATGAACAAGTAACAGAGTTAGCCGGCTATGCTAAGAAGATCGAAGAGCACTACGGCTGCTACATGGATATGGAATACGCTCTGGATGTAAACACAAATCGTCTATGGATCGTGCAAGCTCGTCCAGAAACATTCTGGTCACAAAAGAAAAAGGAAAATGATTCAGATACTGATAGTGGAGATGATAACGTGGTTGCAGAATCAGATGCTAAAGCTGTTGTTCGTGGATTACCAGCAAGTCCCGGTGTAGCTAGTGGAGTTGTTCACGTAATCGACGATCCTAAGGATATTGATCAATTCAAGAAGGGTGAAATCCTTGTTACATTGATGACTTCACCTGACTGGGTTCCAGCTATGAAGAAGGCTGCCGCAATTGTTACAAATAATGGTGGTATGACTTGTCACGCTGCTATCGTATCTCGTGAAATGCAGATTCCTTGTATCGTTGGTACTGGTAGTAAAGGTGAAGCCGCAACTGATGCAATGAAAGATGGCGACGTAGTAACTGTTGATGCCAAGAACGGTATTGTATACAGTGGTAAGGTTGAAGCCCTTCTTAAGACACCAGGTTCAGGTAATCAAGCCGGTGGACAAGTAGTTGCTGCAGAAACATTTGCTCCAACTGCAACTGGTGTAATGATGAACTTAGGTGATCCAGATTTGGCTGACAAGTATTCAACACTTCCAGCAGACGGAATTGGTTTGATGCGTGAAGAGTTCATCTGGACATCATATATTCACGAGCACCCACTATACTTGATCGAACAGGGCCATCCAGAAAAAGTTGTCGATATGTTGGCTGATGGTGTTTCTAAAGTTGCTCGTGCAATGGCACCAAGACCAGTTGTTCTACGTCTTTCAGACTTCAAGTCAAGTGAATATCGTAACCTTAAAGGTGGAGAGAAGTTCGAACCAAACGAGCCAGCTGACTTGTTAGGTTGGCGTGGTGCTTCACGTTACTACGATCCTAAGTACATCAATGCCTTCAAGCTTGAATTGGAAGCCGTTAAGAAAGTACGTAATGACTTTGGCTTGAAGAACTTGAACGTTATGATTCCATTCGTTCGTAAAGTTGAAGAAGCTCAAAAGATCACTGAAATTATGAAGAACCAAGGATTAGTCAGAAGTGCAGACTTCAAAGTTTACATGATGGCTGAAATTCCTTCAAACATTATTTTGGCTGATAAATTCAATGAGTTCATCGATGGATACTCAATTGGATCAAATGACTTAACAATGTTGCTTCTTGGTTGTGATCGTAACAATGATACTGTTTCACCATTGTTCGACGAACGTAACCTTGCCGTTAAACGTGCTATCCGTCACTTGATCAAGACAGCACACAAGGATGGGAAGACAGTTTCAATCTGTGGACAAGCTCCTTCAGAATTCCCAGATTTCACTAACTTCTTGATTCAAAGCGGTATTGACTATGTATCTGTTAACCCAGATATGGTTAAGGAAACAAAACGTAACGTTGCTCACTTCGAACAAAGAATTATGTTGGACAAGGCCACAGGTAATGGACTACAAGATCCAACTGATTATGAATGGTAATAAGATTTTAGACCGCACTTAAGTGTGCGGTCTTTTTTGTATAAGTCGCTATAAGATACTAATCCATCAAACTATGGGATACTAGATAGGAATAGATAGTTCTGTACAAGAAAAGGTTAGTGAAATAAAATGGCATTAAAATCGCACAAGATAGTTAAGTTATTAAAACAAAATGGATTTGTAGAAAAATCCCAAAATGGTTCGCATCTCAAAATGTACAATCCTGAAACTAATGTTACGCTGCCAGTTCCAATCCATAATGATAAGGAATTGGAACATGGAATTGAGAGTAAGATATTGAAGCAGGCTGGTATCAAACAGAGTTGATCAATGGAATCACACAATTGATGTGTGATTCCATTTTTTGCAAAAAACCATATGACATATAGATTGTACTTTTAATCTGTTAATAATTAGATTATTATGTATTCTATTGCATGAAGTAATTAATAGAGAGGGGATCGCATATGACATGGTCTATGTGGCAAGTTCCGCCATTCGTCACAAGTGTTTTCTTTATTCTAGGTGTCTTCACATTGTACCAAGTCACATTTAGTTGGATCTCAACGTGGATCCATTCACGTGGTGTTAGTATTGACGATGATACATTGAATACTTGGTATGGCGTGATCTATATCTTGATATTTGTCTTTAGTATTCAACAATCAGTTGTTGGGCAGAGTGATTCATGGGCATTTATGAATTTCCAGTTGATCGGAGTTGTCTTCGTAGCGTACTTCTTGAATATCCATATTCCGTACTATTCTTTCTTTCCCATTGTTCTGGTCTATATGATATTCAATCATTCGTTAGGTTATTGGCAGTCTTGGGGACATGCGATAACTCTGATGACTTTCTTCTGGGTATTAAATATCATTCGTGTTAAGTATCGCAATCGTAAATATGCATTACTAAATTACATGTTAGTGGGTAGTTTCTTCGGCGGTATATTGTGGCTCTGGATGGTTTTAAAGTTCGATCTATCATGGACGACTTTTTGGCAGGAATGGATCTACTTGGTTATCTTCGAAGCATTGCTGTATATGTATATCACGATGCTGTCACAGGATAGTGCCATCAAGATTCGCTTGGCAGAGCTAGCCAGTCATGATACTTTGACAAAAACTGAAAACTTCACAGCTTATACTGATGATATTAGAAATCTATTTGCGAAGAGTCGTAGTGAGAATCAACCATTGTCGATGATGATGTTTGATATTGATCACTTCAAGCATGTGAATGATACTTATGGACATTTGGCAGGCGATCGAGTTTTGCAACATACGGCGATGATCGTCCAGACGGTCCTGGATGAGAACGATACAAGCATCAGATTCTACCGCACCGGTGGTGAGGAGTTCAATATTCTATTTCCTGGATATGAAGTTGATGATACGCAGACAGTTGTTGAGCAAATTTTTTCAGCTATCAATCATATGGAAGTTTATTCAGATACAGACCAAATTGGAATATCGGTTTCGGTCGGTGTATCAGAAGTGAATGGTGATGATCGTTCGACAATCGATTTTTATAATCGGGTTGATCAGAATCTGTATCACTCCAAACGTAATGGTCGAATGCAAATAACAGTTGGTTAATATATAGGTCCTTTCTCAAATGAGAAGGGACTTTTTTTGTTTTAAAAAGCCAACAAGCATAAACTAATCGTGTGATGCTTTCAAATACAAGGAGGAAAAATATGGCAACTAAAAAACTTCAGATTCCAAGTTTGGGATTAGGCACTAACAAAGTTGGTGGACATAATTTATTTGATAATTTAAAAGATGAAGATGGCTATGCAGTGGTCCGCAAAGCACTTGATTCAGGAATTGAGCTACTCGACACAGCCTATATGTATGGTAAAGGTCGTTCTGAGGAAATCATCGGGGATGTTATTCAAGATTATGATCGTTCCAAAATCATTATTGCGACTAAGGCAGCTCAAGATCCTAATAACAATCTTGAATTGAATAACAGTCCTGAGTTTTTGAAGCAATCAGTTGATGATGCGCTGAAACGATTGAAGACTGATTATATTGATATCTTCTATATTCATTTTCCAGATGAAGCAACTCCTAAGTATGAGGCTGTCGCTGCTTTGAATGAATTGAAGCAAGCTGGAAAAATCAGGGCAATTGGTGTTTCTAACTTTTCACTCGACCAAATCAAAGAAGCCAATCGTGACGGTTTAGTTGATATTGTTGAAGATAATTACAGCTTGGTTCACCGTGATGCAGAGAAGACACTCTTACCATATTTAAAGGAACAAAACATTGCCTTCGTACCATACTTCCCATTGGCTTCAGGCTTGTTGACGGGAAAGTATTCATTGTCAGATCATGATAAGTTCAAGCAATTCAGTGACGGTGAGTTCAAGTCGATCATGGATGCTTTGGATGAAGTTAAGGTAATTGGCAAGAAGCATGACGCTACCGTTGCTCAAACAATTTTGGCTTGGTATATTGCTGATCCTGATATCAGTACAGTTATTCCTGGCGCTCGTTTGGAGAAGCAAGTAGTTTCTAATGCTGGTTCTATGAAAGTTCAATTGAGCCAGGCTGAGTTTGATAAAATCAATTCTTTGTTTGAAGGATTTTAGTCCGATGGTTGAAGGCAAGAAAGAGAATAATACATTGATTGGTGGCAAGGATCCTTTTTACAGTAAGAGTAATGTTAAAGAATTGGAAAAAAGATTAGATGACGCAAAAAAATTAAAAGGGGTGAAACATACGATTAAGTGAAACAGGGTGTCCATATTGGGCATTCTGTTTTTTATTACATATGTTTTGCAATTCAACAGTTACTAAGTTATAGTGTACTAGTAAACTAATACACTATACAGGAGGACGACAAGTTGAAATTTGACGACAAAGTTCCAATCTATTATCAAATCAAAGAATATCTTTATCATCAAATCGTCACGGGTACCTTACAGCCGGGTGAGAAATTACCGTCTGTTCGACAACTGGCAATCGATGTGACAGCTAATGTCAATACAGTTCAACGTGCTTTGACGGAGATGCTGTCAGAGGAAATCATTGAATCTCAACGTGGCAAGGGCAACTTCGTCACAACTGATGTTGAGGGTATCAAACAATTACATAATAAATTAGTTAAAGAACAATTAACTTTGGTATATCAACAACTTCATGCGCTGAACCTGAGTGATGATGAGATATTGTCCGAGATGAAGAGTTATATGGAAAGTAGGGATGGACAACATGAGTGAACTATTGAAGATCGAAAAATTAAATTATAGTCACAGTTTAAAAAGTATTTTGCGTGATGTGGACTTGACTGTTGATAGTGGCAAAATCGTCGGCTTGTTAGGTGAGAATGGTGCCGGTAAGACAACCTTGATGCGCCTGATCACTGGCAGTGCCCACGGTAAAGGTGTTATTACCGTGGCCGGAGCAAGTAAGATTGCTGAACGTAAGAGTCATGTCAGTTTTACCGAACATCTGGGCGGATTTAGCGGTGGTACAAAAGTCGGTAGGATTTTTGATTTTTATCAAGCAGTTTATCCTGACTTCAACGTAGCTCGTTCGAACTCATTGGTCGACTTCTTACAAATTGACAAGAGTTTGAAATTGTCCGCAATGTCCAAAGGGATGAAAGAAAAACTTATCATTGCCTTAACATTGTCACGTCAAGCAGACTTGTATTTGTTGGACGAACCATTTGGCGGTATTGATAGTATGAGCCGTAAGAAAATCATCAACAGTATTTTGAAATGGAAACCTGAAGATTCAACGATGATAATCAGTGATCACTATGTGACAGAGATTGCTTCAATCTTGGATGAAATTATTGTTGTCAAAGATAAGACTATCAACTGCCACAAGCAAGCTGATGAGATCCGTGAAGACAACGATATGGGTATCGAAGAATTCTACGAGAGTCTATATGAAGGAGGCGATCAAGATGACTAGTTTTGGAAACTTATTTAAATCATTTTTCAAATCAAGATTCCGCGATATGAACTTTTTATTGATGATCAACTTGATTGCGATTGTAGTAAGTATTATTGTAACAGCCTTTCAAGGCGGCATGAGTAATAGCGTTCCGTTGGCAGTGACGCTAGGATGGTCACCGATTGCTACGCTGATAGCTTTTATTCGTTTAAGTATTACTCAGGAACTAACTTATACGCGTGATAGTTACCGTTTGATTCCAATTAGTGATACTAAGTTTTATTTGGCTAATTTAGCGGCATCATTTGTTTCTTATCTGTATGTCGTAGTCGCTGAAGCTGTTTTTTATCTTATTTCAGCTATCCCAAACTGGTCAGAATATATGGATACATTGAACACCATGTCGATGATCAATGGTCGTGCTTCATTCGACGCTCCCAATGCGATTATGGGATCATTAGCAATTTTCTGCTTGATGATAGCCATTATAGTTTTGGCTTGGACGACTATCAACTTGATTCACTTGGCATCACGTTCCGCAAGTAATTTCTTACCATCAACTGGTCGCAAGATCATGAACGTTGTGATTTATGTTGTTGTGATCTGGTTAGTATTGAGAGTTGTTGGTTTCGCTATGGATCAGTTGAGAAACTCAGTTAACATGTTGATCAACGCTAACTATACTGCAAACTTTGCGCTAAATATCGTTGTCTTCCTAGTTGTTGCTGCGGTTGAAGCAGCAGTAAGTATCTACTTGATGAATAATTGGGTGGAGACAATCTCGGAGTAAAAATCAAAATAGTTATAACTTCACCATATTAAACGTATAATGACTTTAATATGGAAGGACTGAGGCAAATGTCAAATATCTATGATTTTTCAGAAGTAGAAATGAGTGGCGAAAAGATCAATTTTAGTGATTATAAGGGTAAAGTTGTTCTGATCGTCAACACTGCCAGTAAATGTGGCTTAGCGCCACAACTTGAGGGAATCGAAGCATTGTATAAGAAGTATCATGATCAGGGCTTGGAAGTTTTGGGACTTCCTTCGAATCAATTCCACCAGGAACTCGGTTCTGATGAGGAAACCAGCGAGTATTGTCAGATGCATTACGGTGTGACGTTCCCGATGACTAAGCAAATTAAGGTCAATGGTGATGATGAAGATCCGTTGTTCACTTACTTGAAGGAAGCAGCTGGTCATGGTCGGATCAAGTGGAACTTTACTAAGTTTTTGATTGGACGTGATGGTCAGGTTATTGACCGTTATGCGCCAACTACTAAGCCGGAGAAGATTGAACCTGATATTGTTTCGGCGTTAGGGTAGTTGATGCCACTGAGCATCATCTGAACCACCCGTTGTTAAAATAACTATATAAAACTAAAAAGGAAGTAGTTACTTCTTGGGTAATCCAAGTCGTAACTGCTTCCTTTTTAGTTTTATTTAATTAGTAATTTATCTAAATGTGATATCTAATTCTTTATTTGATAACTGAGCAATCTGTCCCAGCAATCCAATAGAAACATTCATTGATCCATTTTCTATTCTTGCGATGGTTGATTGAGGTTTTCCAACAAGTTTTGCAAAGCTCCTTTGACTCATTTTTAGACTGTCTCTTAATTCTCTAACGGCTACAGCAGCCTCAAGGTTTGCAGATTCTTCTTGGATAGCTTTTGCAAATTCAGGTTCTCTGTTACTTCTCTCATTTATGTAGTTATCAAGCATTCCCACTATTCTTTCTCCTTTTTAAATAATTATCTCTTCTTGTTTTTGATTTTGTAATTTCATATTTAGGTGTTTTTTGAGTTTTTTTAGTGAAACCATGTGTAATTATAAATTTATTATTTAATATTTTGAAATATAGAACTCGTTGTATGTTTTTTGAATTAATTGAACGAATCTCATATAAATTTTTATCAATTTTTTTGATCCATTTTTGCCGTTTAGATATTTCTAATCCGAATTTTTCAACTTTGCTTATTATTTCAATTAGCTTTGCGGAATCTCTAGGTTGTAAAGAGTCTAAGAATTTCAAAAACTCTGGAAAATCGTAATACTCAAATTTTATCTTTTGCATATTTATGATAGCAGGTAGCTATCGCCTTTCAAGATATTTATATTTACATATAAACTAAATTACGCAAAAGAAAAACCAGCCACCTAAAATAGGTAACTGGCTCAAATGAATTTATCCCTCAGCGTTATGGACGTCATCGAGAATATTATCTTGTGAGAAATCATGTTGCATATAATCTTTGTTATCAGTAGGTAAGTGTTGTTCCAAACTATCGAATTGTTGGAAACTGACAACGCCAGTTACTGATTCGAAGCTTAGAATGTGACCACCGAAGTCGTGTTCATCTGACATGAAGTGACTGTGGAAGCCACCAACGGCTGCACCATCGAACAATTGTGGTGAGTAGTAACTTAATAGGGTTCCTTCAACGGAATCTTTTGTGAAGATACTTTGTTTTTCAGCTGTTTCAGCTAGTGACTTGTAAGGTTGTGAAGACTTTTGAACGGCACGTGTCTTCATATTCTTGAAGGTACCAGTGATCTTAACTGAATAGAAGGTATTGTTGCTGGCAGCAGTTTCTGAAATTTGTTTTTGGAGATCATCACGTTTAATATCTTCAACTTCTAACATTTCGGCGTAGTCAGCAAAGTGACTGTTAGCGAATGGTAGAGTGAATTCACTGTCGACTAGATTGACGTTACCCTTGCTGTCAACTTGGTAAGGTGTACCGTCGAGAATGATCAACTCGCCGTCGAGTCCTTCTCCAGTACCGATTCCAGTATCACCATGGCTCAATAGGTCCTTCATTGTTAGAGTTCCATCTAGTAATCCGGGAACTAATAGAGCCAATGTTCCGTGTTGATAAAGTACGTTTGAGTTTGACATAAAATAGAGACGATCCTTTCTAGATTAGTATTCTTCAAGAAGTGCTGAGACGAACTTGCTGTTGTCAGAGTAGTCAACAGGGATGTCGATCACTACAGGACCAGGCGTTGCGAAAGCCTTCTTCAAGGCATCCTTTAATTCAGCGTTGGTTGTAGCATGCATACCAGTTGCACCGAAACTTTCAGCGTACTTGGCAAAGTCAACTGTACCAATATCAACACCAGCATTACGACCATATTTAGCTTCTTCTTGGAACTTAACCATATCATAGTATCCGTCATTCCAAATCAATTGAACGATGTTCAAGTTAAGACGAACGGCTGTCTCAAGTTCTTGACCTGAGAATAAGAATCCACCATCACCGGAGACTGATACAATAGGTTTTTCAGGACGCTCTAGCGCTGCGGCAATCGCCCAAGGAAGAGCAACACCAAGCGTCTGCATACCATTACTGAATAATAGGTGACGTGGTTTGTAACTTCTGAAGTGACGAGCCATCCAGATATATAGACTACCAACATCAACGGTAACAGTTGTGTCATCATCGACTTGGTCTTGAAGTTCTTTGATGATAGCTAGTGGATGTACACCTTTTTTAGGATCTTCAGCTGGAACTTCATCTTGAGATAAGAAGCTCAATTGCATTTGGTGCAAGTGTGACTTCATGTCGTCACTGAGTGAAATGTCAGCAGGTAAGTTGTGGGCAATGTCACGCATAGTCTTAGCGATATCTGCTTGAACGACTAGGTCAGGTTGGTATTCATTTGAGATTTCGGGAGCAATACTGTCAAGGTTGATAACTTCACCTTGACGGTCAACGTTCCAAATTCTGGCTTCATATTCAACGGGATCATAACCTACGGCAAGAACGAGGTCACTTTCCTTAAGAATTGCATCACCGATTTGGTTTCTGAACAAACCAACACGTCCGTAATAATTCTTCTCAAGGTCACGAGAGATAACTCCGGCGCCTTGGAAAGTTTCGACAACGGGAATTGAGAACTTGTGCAATAGATGATGAATAGCTTCAGTTACTTCTTCACTTGATGAGCGCATACCGGCTAGAATAACTGGTAGCTTAGCATTCTTGATCTTGTCGATAATTTGGTCAACGATTTCGCTGTTAGCACTACCCTGTTTGATAGGTGATAATTCTTTAATTTCAGGAACAGTTACTTCAGAGTCTAAGACATCTTTTGGAAGTGAAATAAATGTGGCACCAGACTTAGGAGCCATGGCTGTTTGATATGCATTGGCAAAAGTCTCAGAAAGGTTATTAGGGTCTTGAACCTCGACACTATCCTTTGTGGCTGAGATCATTAATTCCTTACTTGGGATACTTTGGTGAGTTAATCTAGCAATGTCATTACGAGGAACTTGTCCACCTAGGGCAACGACAGGGTCACCTTCGGATGTGGCTGTGATAAGTCCAGTAGCTAGGTTAGAAACACCGGGGCCAGAAGTAGTTGCGACTACGCCGGGCTTGCCAGTTAAACGACCAATACCTGATGCGATGAAAGCAGCGTTTTGTTCGTGGTGAGTGATGATAAGCTTGGGTGCTTTAGGATTATCGCTGTGTTCCATTAAGTCGAATAGTTTGTCTACCTTTGCGCCGGGAAGTCCAAATACGTATTTGACTCCTTGATTGATCATTGAATTGAATAATGCTTCAGAACCATTTTTCTTCGTTGACATTAAGATGTTCTCCTTGAGATTCGTTTGGTGTGATGTTATTGTTAATAACATAAATCGTTTGTGTTGATTTGTCAACACGCAACACTTGGAGATAATTATGAAGAATATCGGTTACCTTGCACAGGATATTTCTATCCTGCATAGACAGTACTATAAGGATACAAAGGAACAATTCGATGAATTAAAGCTTAATCCGACTGCCGCTTGTATCTTGTTATCGATCGGTGATTATCCAGAAATCAGTCAGAATCAGGTGGCAAGATTGTTGGTCGTCGATAAGGGATTGGCAACTCGTGAGATCAATAAGATGCAAAAAATGGATTATCTTAGAAAAATTGATGGAGCAGGTAAAACTAAGAACTTATTGCTGACAGATACTGGACATAAAGTTGTTGAAAAGATTCAACATATCAGAATCGACTGGTGGGCCGATCGGTTTGCGGATACTGGAATCAGTGCTGATAGTCCGTTGGTTCATGCGATTGAAACTGTTGTTGATGGAATTACTGATTCTGGGGAAGAATAGAGTTGTAAAGTTTACAAATCCAAATATTTGACGGACAAAAAAATAACTCCTAATCTTAATATATAAAATAAT
>NZ_BAMN01000037.1 GCF_000615905.1 Companilactobacillus nodensis DSM 19682 = JCM 14932 = NBRC 107160 | reverse complement strand
AACAATTTGACTACTAAAATCGGTATCATCCAAGGGAGTACACGAACAAAACCTTTAGGCGGTAAGATCTTCAAGTACCTACAATCCACAATGAATAGTAATGCGGATATTGAATATACATGGCTTGACTTACGTGACTACGAGATGCCAATGTATGATCACGAAGAAACACCACTTGAGGAACACATCCACGATTTGAATACCGTTGAAGGTAAGTGGTTGGATGCTTTGGAAGCACAAGATGGCTACGTCATCCTCACACCAGAATATGATCGTGCGATTCCCGGTGGCTTGAAGAATGCGCTGGATCTAGTTGGACCAGAGACAGCCCGCAAGCCGGTTAAAGTCATTGCATATTCACACTTCAGTGATGGCGGTATCGTTGCAGCTAATTCATTCGTTGCCATCTTACAAATGTTGAAGATGATCGTATTGCCAGAACCAGTGCTGTTGTGGTTTGCGGATAATAACTTCAATGAAGATGGAACGTTGAATTCGGCAGATGAGAATACTGAGCATTTTGCGGAAAGATTAGATAGTGCATTTAAGGAAATTGATTTTTATAGTCGTGTTTTGAAAGAGAATAAATTTGAATAGAATGTTTGATCCTCACTTTTGTAAGTGAGGATTTTTTAGATCAACACACCCTCAAAATGATCCATCTCATGCTGAATAATTTCAGCGATGAAGCCAGTAAATGTCTGCGTATGCGAAACAAAACTAGCATCCTGGTACTTAACCTCAATATCTTTATAACGGACAGCAGAGCGTTCTCCATCCAATGACAAGCAGCCTTCTTCGACCGTATACTTTCCAGATTTCTTAGTGATCACAGGATTGACCATAGGAATAGGAATCATGCCGAGTTGGAACACCAGAATACGTTTGTTTTCACCAATCATATTAGCAGCCATACCGACACAGTGTTCCTTATGAAATTCAAGCGTGTCCATTAAATTAGTAATAATTTCAGTATCTTTTTTAGTAGCAGGGACGGATTTTTGTGACAACAGTGTCGTGTCACGATTGATAGGTTTGATCATGGAATTCACCTCATAATTTAATATATAGCAATGATACAATAACATTAATAACATAACGAGGGGGACTACCATGAACTTATTATTCGCAATCGACGACAATGTGGTTGACCAATTATTGACGACACTGCACTCAATTCAAGTTAATACACCAATGTGCCATTAGATATTTATGTGATCCAAAAGTCCAAGCTCAAACAGACTGAAAAAATCACAACTTTCTGCGACAAAACTGACATCGAATATCATCCAGTTATGATCGGTGATGAGTTCAAGGATGCACCGACAACTGACCGTTATCCGGCAACGATTTATTATCGATTATTAGCACATAAGTATCTGCCTAAAGATTTGGATAGAATACTTTATTTGGATGTCGATATTCTAGTTATTAATAATTTGCTTCCATTATATGAACTAGACTTCGACGGTAACATGTATGCGGCTGCCAGCCATGCTGCATTAGCCAACGATGTGACTGATTCTATCAACAAGCTGCGCCTAGGAAATTATGAGGCAGAGAGCTATTACAACTCTGGTGTCATGCTGATGAACCTGCCAATGATACGTGAACAAGTCCATGCCGAGGATATCTTCAATTATATTAAAGCCAACCAGTTAACATTGTTTTTACCTGATCAAGATGTTCTGAACGGTTTATACGGTCATCAGTTCAAGAAGATACCTGATGAAATATATAACTACGATGCCAGAATGAGTACGATCTATCAGGCACTTGGTGGAGGATTATGGAATCTTGATTGGGTGATCGACCATACCGTCGTCTTACACTTCTGTGGTCGTGACAAACCATGGAGGTCCGAATATCGTGGACGTTATTCAGGATTGTATAAGCATTATGCACACAATACTAAATTAATATTAAATAAGTAAAATTTTTATAGTTACATTTTTATAACAATGCTTATTCCGTTTGTATATTGTGATAAGATTTAAGTAATTTGTATAACTGTAAAATTATATTAAATTGTTTATTGGGTACAAAAAGTGAGCTGGAATATGTATAATATTATATGTCCAGTAGAAAAATAAATTTAATATTGTATATTTCATTAAAAGTATAAATTATCTTGTGTTGACATTATGTCAAAATTGGCGTTGTGTAAACACCTTTTTGATGATAGTATTCTTAATCAAATAGCAATAGTTATTGTTATATCGGAGGATTTCAGTGGGGTCAGAACAAACGATAAGTATGATGCAAATACTTGCCATACTTCGTAAACATATAAGAATGATTTTGGGGACAACTTTTGTCGTTACATTGGCGGTAGCGTTCGTTACCTTCTTCGTAATGGCACCAAAATACCAAGCAACAACACAATTACTAGTTAATAGGAAGTTATCTTCCGAAATGCAGGCAGCACAGTTGCAACAAACTCAAGCTGACGTGCAGATGATCAACACTTATAAGGACATTATTACGAGTCCAACTGTTTTGAAGACAGTGGATAAGGAAGTTAATAATTATCCTGGGTATCCTGGTTCAATGAGTGCCTTGAAGAATGAGATCTCAGTAAGCAGTCAACAGAACTCACAAGTCTTTTCCGTAACAGTCAAGGCAACTGACCCATACACGGCAGCTGAAATAGCCAACTTGACCGCTAAGACGTTTAAGAAAAAAGTCGGCAAGATCATGAGTATCAATAATGTTTCGATCGTTTCACCAGCTTCAATCAATAAGAATCCAGTCAGTCCGAGAAAGACACTGAATTTGTTGGCTGGTATTGTCGTAGGATTATTACTTGGTATCGGATTTGCCTTCATTCGTGAAATAACTGATACGACCGTAACGTCAGAGAAGTTCTTAACTGACGAACTTGGACTTACTAACTTGGGTATCATCAACGAAATTGCTCCTGAAGAAGTCAAGAAGCGTATTCATCACAAAAAAGAACTTCATGGCTCAGATAATCCTAGTTTTGCGGCACAGACTAGTCAAAGGAGAGTGTAGACGATGGCATTTAATATTTTTAGTCACAAGAAGCACAAGATCGATAATACCAGTTTGAAATATGGTATCGGTCTTGTAACATACACTGATCCTAAAGGGATGATCTCCGAACAATTCAAGACAGTCAGGACCAATATTCAATTCTCATCAGTTGATAAGAAGTTGAAGTCACTACTGTTCACCTCATCTGATCCTTCAGAAGGTAAATCGACTATCAGTAACAACATGGCGGTAACTTGGGCTGACCAAGGTTCAAAAGTTATCTTAGTGGATGCCGATCTTCGTCGTCCAACAGTTCACAAGACCTTTAGCGTTAGCAATCGGAAAGGATTGTCTAATTACTTGTTAGGTAATGCGACCTTAGAAGAAATCGTCCAAGAGACTGTTGTCGATGGGTTATACGTTATTACCAGTGGACCAGTTCCACCTAATCCAGCCGAGTTACTTGGAAGCATGCGTACCCAAGACTTGTTGGTTAGATTGATGGATAAGTTCGACCTACTGATACTTGATGCACCACCAGTTAATACAGTTACTGATGCACAAGTTCTAGCAGCACGAGTAGATGGCACTATCTTAGTAGTTCCACAAGGAATTGCGGATAAAGCCGGAGTATTACACGCCAAGGAAGCATTGAAAACAGTCAACGCTAATATCTTAGGCGCAATTATGAACCGAGTAACTGAACAGAAGTCTGGTGGCTATTACGGCGGCAGTTATTATGGCGGTTACTACGGTGGATATTATGGAGCGGATAAGCATAAATGAAGTTAATTGACTTACATTGCCACATATTGCCAGGAGTAGACGACGGTGCCAAGGATAGAACTATGGCTCTTCAGATGGCTGAGGCAGCTGTGAATCAAGGAATAAGTCATATTCTGTTAACGCCGCATCATATGGACAGTCATTATACGAATCATAAGCTCGATGTCATCAAGCATACCGGAGCCTTCCAACAAGATCTGATCGATCACGAGATACCGTTGAAAGTATTCCCGGGACAAGAAGTTCATCTGACAGGTGACTTGTTAAAAGCAATTTTTGATGATGACATCCTGTTCATGGATTCAGGCAACAGATACCTATTATTGGAGTTTCCACACAACGAAGTACCTGAATACGCTGAAAATATGATATTTGAACTGACGTCACGTGGAATTACACCAGTGTTGGCACATCCAGAACGGAATCAGGGATTCCAGAAGGACCCTGATCGACTATTCTCATTCGTTGAGATGGGGTGCCTGACACAACTGACTAGCAGCAGTTACTTAGGAGTGTTTGGCAAGAACGTTCAGACACTGACTGAAAAAATAATAAAGGCAAATTTGGGATTTGTCTTTGCATCTGATGCTCATAACTTTGAAGGACGTCGATTCACGATGCGTGAAGCATTCGATCGATTGTCAGAACAGGTGGATGTCAAAACAGCTGAGAGATTCAATCAAAACGCCAAGAACATCTTGAATGGGGACGATGTTGAGATTGGTGATATTAAGAGAGTTTCAGATATTAAAAAGAAAAAGTTCTTTGGGTTATTTTAGGTGATGCCAGTCATCTGATTATATGTTTATTTACAGGGGGAAATTAGGAATGGAGTATTGGGATGGACGGGTTGATACTAAGTATCAACAGCGTCGTTACGTATATCGAAGTGTTAAGCGAATATTTGATTTCGTTGCCAGTTTAATCGGCTTAGTATTACTATCACCGTTGTTCTTGATAGTAGCTATAGCAATAAAAATTGAAGATCCACGAGGACCAGTATTCTATACTCAAACTCGCTTGGGGAAAAGGCAAGAGCCGTTTGAAATGTACAAGTTTCGTTCAATGGTGGTCAATGCTGAAAAGCTAAAACAAAAATTATTGGATAAGAACGAAATCGAAGGCGCCATGTTTAAGATGAAGAACGATCCACGTGTTACCAAAGTGGGCCGATTCATTCGCAAATATAGCATTGATGAGTTGCCACAATTAATGAACGTATTAACAGGCGAGATGAGTTTGGTTGGACCACGTCCACCATTGCCTGATGAAGTAAAAAAATATTCAAGTTACGACAAACAACGCCTAACCGTTAAACCAGGATGTACCGGTTTGTGGCAGATAAGTGGCCGTAATGATGTTGGATTTGAGGAAATGGTTCGTTTGGATCTTGATTACATCAATCATCGTAGTGCCAGTTATGATGTTTATATTCTGTTTAGAACTGTTGGTGTGTTCTTGTTTCCAAATGGGGCTTATTAAATTATTAGTGAGTTAGAGAGGAAATATTTTGTGGTAAAAATTTCTATTATTACACCAGTTTATAATGTGCAGAATTATTTAAGTAAGTGTTTAGAAAGCATTTTAAATCAAACCTTACGTGATTAT
This sequence comes from Companilactobacillus nodensis DSM 19682 = JCM 14932 = NBRC 107160, assembly GCF_000615905.1. GTDB lineage: Bacteria > Bacillota > Bacilli > Lactobacillales > Lactobacillaceae > Companilactobacillus > Companilactobacillus nodensis. Next base: position 7,924 of record NZ_BAMN01000037.1, on the reverse strand, counting down.
GAGTTAATTATTGTGGATGATGGATCGCCTGATAAGTCAGGTATAATTGCTGATGAATATAAAAAAATAGATTCAAGAATTAAAGTTGTTCATAAAGAAAATGGAGGAGCTCCGAGCGCTAGAAATATTGGAATTGATATGGCTGAAGGGAAATATCTTTATTTTCCAGATTCTGATGATTGGTTAGAACCTAATTATCTTGAAAATTTGTATAAGTGTGCAATAAAGAGTAATGCTGATCTTACAATTAGTGGTTTTGTAATAGAATATTTCGAAAATAATGAAAGCCATTCATTTCAAACAAGTGTAAATTCTGTTAATTTTAATAATTATAAATCTGTTAGAGAAAACATACATAATTATTTTAATAATATGATGGTTGCAGTACCTTGGAATAAATTATACAAGACGAATTATATAAAGGAAAATAACATAAGATTTCCAAATTTGAAGTGGGATGATTTGCACTTTAATCTGGAAGTTTTGAAAAATATCAACAGTGTATCTATCAGTTCAATATCCGGATATCATTTTTTTAGATCTAGGGCTGGTTCTGAAACCACAACGGTTTTTGATGGTTTATTGTATGAAAAAAGAAGAGAACAATTTACTCATATTTTAGATATATATGGCTATTGGGGAATTAGTGATCCTAATATAATGAATGTTTTATACGGATATTATGCAGCAAGACTTGTCCAGTGCATACAAGAAATATCTATTAATAATTTACCTTACAAGAGGAAAACTATTAAGAATATTTTAAACGACGATATTAGTAACATTGCAGTAAAGAATGGATTATTTGATTCTAAAATTTTAGAATTAGCTAATTTCCCATTGAAATATCATCTATACACAACTTGTTTAATAACTGGTAAAATTTTGGGATTCGTTAAAATACATATGACATCTTTTTTCTACAAATTTAAAGCACAATCAGTTAATAAAGCTATTAAGGTAAAGTAGAGGACTCTATGCTAAAAGAATGTGTTCATAATCAGATAGATAATTATTCTACCGTTAATAATTATAAAGAAATGTATAAAATAATCGAAAAATACAAATATGTGTCATTTGATATTTTTGACACACTCGTTAAACGAGATGTTCCAAAACCGTCAGATATTTTTAATATTGTTGGTTCTAGAACTGGTATATCAGATTTTAAGAATAAACGAGTAAAAGCAGAAGAGATGGCACGCCAATCAACAAATGGTAATGAAGTTAATTTGGATGATATATATTCTGAGTTATCTTACATTCCAAACCATGAGATAGTAAAAAAAGTGGAATGCCAAGTGGAAATTGAAGAATGTGTTATTAATAAGGACATAATTGATTTTTTTAATTATTGTGTAAAACATAAGAATGTTTTGATTATCACGGATATGTATTTACCTAGACATACAATAGAATCTATATTGAGTAATAACCAAATTTATGGATACGATGAACTTATTATTTCAAATGAAGAAAATAGTGTTAAATCAAACGGTGGACTGTTCGAAAAGATATTGAGTAATCATGGAATCGACTATCGAAGCATTATTCATATTGGCAATTCAATGAGAGCCGATTATATTGGAGCAAAAAAAGCACATATTAAGTCAATTAAAATCCCAACATATAAAAATAGAAGTAAAGAAAGTTTTAAATATATGTTTTCTAATCAAGTAAACCATGATTACTTAATGAGCTTTATAAATAATCATATTGATTCAAAGTCGTCTTATTATAATTTTGGATATCAATGTTTTGGACCATTACTTTATGGATTTATAGATTGGTTACGGGATGATTTAAAAAAGTCTAAATTTGATCAAGTGCTTTTCATGGCTCGGGACGGATATATTATGAAAAAGGTGTACGACCAAGTTAGTGATAAAAGTGATATTAAAGCAAGGTATTTTGTAAGCATCTAGAAGAAGCTTACGTGTTCCGACATATGATTATTCAATGGATTATTCAGATATGTTGAATGTTTTGACGGTTCCTAATTTGACTAATCCAACGCAGATTTTAGATAGCTGGGGATTAGATCCAGAAAAATATTCAAAGAAATTATTATTATATGGATTTGAGCTAACAACTAATCTTAAAAGAGAAACTCTAATAAATAATACTAAATTTAAAGAATTTTTCAAAAGTATTAAGGATGATATTTTTGTTAATTCTGCAAATGAACTTGAAACCTTGGAAAAATATTTAAAGAAATTTAATTTCAATAAAAAAGACCGCAATTGTTGACATTGGATGGGGTGGGTCAATGCAAAATTCATTGATCAAAACTTTAGACAAAATGAATATTACTAATAATATATATGGTTACTATATAGGTTTAACTAGTAAATCATTAGATAATTTAAAGAAAAACAAATTAAATGCAAAAGGGTATGCATTTGATGCAATGAACAACGCCTCTGACGATTTGGAAAGACCATTTGTTGGGTTATTTGAAACCCTTTTTTTGGAACAAGCAGGCTCAGTAAAAAAATATATAAGAAATGACAACAGAATAGAGGTTGAAAGGTATCAATATGAGTATATTAATAACGGAAAAGAAGTAGAACGAGTCAAGTCTATTCAAGCCGGAGCGTTAAAGTTCAATTTTGATTTTTATAATAGTTGTACGGCCATTTTTATAGGACATGATAGAGAAACTATGTTTTCTAATTTATATAGAGTTGGTGTAATCCCATCTCTATATGATGTATCATTATTTGGAAAATTTGACTTTTTTAATAATGGAACAAAAGTTTTTTTAGCAAATCCAAAATCTATTTTGTATTATTTATTCCATTTAAAAGTTCTAAGGACTGATTTATATAATTCTCAATGGAAAGTTGGATTTTTAAAGCAACTTTTAAAATTTAAAATGGATTATAAGAAGATTTTTGATATGTTGAGGAAGGTGACAAACTAAAATGGCGTTAATTTTAGTTCTACTCTGTTTTGTACTCATTGTATTGTCTATAGTACTTTTTAAAGGGGAGATAGCTGCTCCATCATTTTTATTATCAGTTGCTTTTTTCGTATCTTCATTTGATGTTTTCCTTAATAAAAATAGTTGGTATTTTAACAACAATAGTACTGTTACATTAATTGTTGTTGGGATACTTTCTTTTATATTAGGGTGCTTTGCAATAAATCTTGTAAAGCCCATTATTCTACATGATGATGTACAAGTTTCAAAAGAGATTATTTCAATCTCTTCTTCAAGATTATTTTTCTACCTTATTTTACAGTTGATTTTATATCTCTCAATTATTATATATATATGTAATGTAATGGGATTAGGTATTAGCTTGTCAGGATTGTCGGATGCAATTGGTGGGTATTATTCGCTAACTCAATCTGGTACTGTTTCTGGTTTGCCTGGTATTTTAAATGTGGGTCAAATAATTAATACTTCTGGTATTTATTATTTATTATTTTTATTGCTGAAAGGGCATAATTATCATTTGAATATATCAATTATTCTGTATTTAAATTTATTCGTAGGGATAATTGGATCTTTACTTACTGGAACTAAGACGTCTTTCTTTATGTATTTAGTTGCTTTTATGATTCTGTATTTATTTTTAAAGAATGATGATTTCTCCGAAATACAAAAAATTAGTATAAAAAGTATTATTGAATTTGCTTTGGCAATTTTATTAATTATGTTAGGTTTCATGGTACTATCAACTTTACAAGGAAGAAATTTAGCTAATGTTAATGTTTCAGATACAATTTCTAGTTATGTTGGTGCACCAGTAAAAAACTTGGAACTTTTTATAACGTCAAATAGACAAAATAGACAAATATTTGGATCACAAACTTTTGCCGATACTTATAAATGGCTTTATAAGGTTACAGGAAACGATACTTTTCAGATTGTAAATTTATATGATTATAATTGGATCTTTAATACTGGTTTAGGGAATGTTTACACATTATTTATGCCATTGGTAAATGATTTTGGATATGTTGGAACATATTTTGTGATGTTTCTTTTAGGTTGTTTTTGTCAAATCTGTTATAACAACGCTAAATTTAAGAATTCCAAAGGTCCAGTCAATTTTAAGGTTATTTATTATTCATATTTGTCATTTGCAATTCTTTTTTCCTTTTTCTCAAATAAGATGTTTGAAATGATTTTCTCGAGGTCCGGGATTTATTTTATAATTGGTTTGTATGTTTTTGACTTTTTACTTCGAAGACTTTCATTTGATACGTACTTAATGGAGGATAATAATGAGTTCTTTAGTTAGTGTTATTATTCCTGTATATCAGGCAGAAAATTATATTATTTCTTGTATTAAGAGTGTTTTAAATCAGAGCTATCCAAATATAGAAATTATTTTAATAGATGATGGGTCTGATGACGAAAGCTTTAAGAAATGTCAGTTATATGCAAATAAGTTTGATAATATATTTTTCTTTAGACAGAGTAACAAGGGAGCATCATCAGCCAGAAATGTGGGAATCGCTCATGCTAATGGTAAATATATGTATTTTATGGATTCTGATGATTTAATGCTTAAAGATTGTATTAGTACGGCAGTAACAGCTATTGAAAAGGGATACCAATTAGTTTTTTTTGATTACTATACTAATGATATATCTGTTGGAGCTAACAATGCTTCGTCACTCATTACTGAAAATCTAAATAAGATAGATGGTATTAAATCCGTGCTAGATGTCCAGGTATCCAATATAAAAGTGAATGGATATCTGTGGAATAAGCTTTTTGTTTCATCAATTATAAAAAAAAATAATCTTGAATTTAACACAAAATTTAAAATGTGGGAAGATCTACTTTTCTGTTCCAAATATATTTTACTAATTGATAAAATTATTTATGTCAATAAAAAGTTATATATTTATAAGAATGACAATCATAATAGTATAAGTAGATCGTTATCGACCGAATCTGCGTATAGTTGGGTTAAGGCTGGACAAGCAGTTGGCAAAATAGTCAGTAAATATTTTCCTGAACAGTATGCGGGGTTTACCAGTCACTTGGTTAATATTTATATGACCTATTTGATTACTGCTATTAAAAATGAAGACGTCATTAATGATAGTGAAAGTATTGTTAACTTTATAAAATGTAATAAATTAAAACTTAGAATAAAATATAAAATAATTTTTGTATGTCTGTGTCTAAATTGTAGGATAAGCAGTTATTTAATAAGAAAATATGATTTGTAATATATTTTTTAGAAGGGTAAATATAATCTAATGAAATATGTAGTCGTTGGATCTGGTCTATTTGGATCTGTCTTTGCACATGAGGCGGCCAAAAGAGGACACAATGTAGTAGTTTTGGAAAAACGTAATCACGTTGGTGGAAATATATATACAAAAGAGATTGAAGGCATTCAAGTTCATGAGTATGGTGCACATATTTTTCATACGAATAATAAGGATATATGGACCTATATAAATAATTTTTCTGATTTTAACAACTATATTAATAGTCCAATAGCAAATTATAAAGATGAAATTTATAATTTACCATTTAATATGAATACTTTTAATAAATTATGGGGAGTCATTAAACCTGAAGATGCTAAAAGTAAAATTGAAAGTCAGAAAAAAGAATTAAATATAAATAATAATCCAAGTAATCTTGAAGAACAGGCAATTTCATTAGTAGGAATAGATGTTTACAAAAAGCTGGTTAAGGGTTATACAGAAAAGCAATGGGGAAAGTCTGCTAAGAATCTTCCAGCATTTATAATTAGAAGGTTGCCAGTTAGATTTACATACGATAATAATTATTTTAACGATACATATCAAGGGATTCCCATTGGGGGATATACTCCAATAATTGAAAAAATGTTAGATAGTAAATTGATAGATGTCAAGTTAAATACTGACTTTTTTGATCATAGAAATGAATATTTAAATTCTAATTGTAAAATAATCTTCACAGGTATGATAGATCAATTCTTTGATTATAAATTGGGTGAATTAGAATATCGTAGTTTGAAATTTGATACAAGAGTTTTGAATCAAAATAATTATCAAGGAAATGCGGTAGTTAATTATACGGATTCAGAAACAAAATTTACTAGAATCATAGAACATAAGCATTTTGAATTTGGTAAAGGTAATAAAAATATGACAGTTGTAACTAAGGAATTTCCTCAAAAATGGCACAGAGGTTGTGAACCGTATTATCCAATTAACGATAAAAATAATAAGGTTCTTTATTCGCAATATGTAAAAATGGCAAAAAAAGAACAACCTAATGTGGTTTTTGGTGGGCGATTGGGACAGTACCGTTACTATAATATGGATCAAACTATTATGGCTGCACTTCAAATCGTTAAAAGAGAATTATAATAAAAGTTTGTCATGTAATTAGTTCTGATAATGTAGTCGATTAATAATGTTTGTGATGTTCATATAGTGTTTCTTTAAGAAGCCATTCATGAATTAGTTAAAATTATAAAGATTTGAGGAAAAATTAATTGAAGGTTTTAAAAAATTATCTTTATAATGCTTCTTATCAGGTGTTCATTTTGCTTGTTCCTTTAATTACTACACCTTATCTGGCGAGGGTACTGGGGCCTAGAGGTGTCGGAGTAAACTCATATACAAGTTCTATTACACAGTATTTTATTATTTTAGGGAGTATTGGAATAGACCTTTATGGTAATAGGCAAATTGCTTTTGTTCGAGATGATAAGAATAAGCTTACTAAGACTTTTTTTGAGATATTCTTATTAAGAATTATTACAATTTCAGTGTCATGTTTTGTTTTTGCTATTTTTATAAATTCAAATAATAAATATCGTATATATTTTTTAGCACAATCATTTTCCATTATAGCGGCTGCATTCGATATATCGTGGTTTTTTATGGGTATGGAAAACTTTATGATTACAGTTTTGAGAAATCTAATAGTAAAAATCATTACTTTAGGAAGTATCTTTTTGTTTGTTAAATCTTATAAAGATTTAACAGTATACATTTTGATATTATCATTGTCATTGTTGGTAGGTAATTTAACTTTATTTCCTAGTTTAAATAAGTATTTAGGAAATATATCAATTAAGGATATACATATTTGGCAGCATTTTCTTCCCTCTTTATCATTGTTTTTACCCCAGGTAGCAATACAGATATATACAGTTCTTAATAAAACGGTACTTGGATTACTAGTATCAGTCCAAGCGTCAGGATATTTTGATCAATCGGATAAAATTGTAAGAATGGCATTAGCCGTTGTTACCGCAATGGGTACGGTTATGCTCCCACATGTTGCAAATGCATTTTCAAAAGGGAAATTTAAAAAAACGGTAATGTATTTGTATAAGGGATTTTCCTTTGTTTCAGTATCTGCTGTACCAATGGCATTTGGTTTAGTAGCTGTCGATTCTAAGTTTGTTCCTTTATTTTTTACATCTAAATTTTTAGAAGTCATTCCAATAATGTCAATAGAATCAATTGCTATTATATTCATAGCATGGGGTAATGCTATTGGATCTCAATATCTTTTACCAACTAAACAAGTAAAAGCTTATACAATTGCTGTCGTTTTGGGGGCAATAGTCAATTTAGTTGTGATTTTTCCATTAATAAAATTATTTGGTGCAGTAGGCGCGTCAGTGGCGACAGTTGTATCTGAATTTACGGTTTCGACATACCAATTATATTCGATTCGTGATCAAATTGATTATGAAAAAATATTTAAAGATTTGTCAAAATATCTAATTTCAGGAATAATAATGTTTTTAGTTGTTAAAATCATTGATATCTTGTTGCCTATATCATGGTTCATGTTAATTATAGAAATTATTATTGGTATTGTTGTATATGTGCTCATGTTAGTGACATTTAAAGTGAAATTAGTAGATGATTTTAAGCATATATTACTTAATAAATTTATTTAATCAATAAGGATGATTTTTATACGTGTTTTGTC
>NZ_BAMN01000038.1 GCF_000615905.1 Companilactobacillus nodensis DSM 19682 = JCM 14932 = NBRC 107160 | reverse complement strand
TGAGACTGCCATCAATAACGCCAATACCAACTTGATACCTAAGATTCAAAATGCACTACCAGTTATCAAGTCGACCATCGACACTGGACTCTCAATGGTTTATAACCTTGCTAAACAAATCAGTACTTCCGCAAGCAACATCAATACTTTGATCGACAAGATCAAGGATGATCCAAAGAATACTGAACTCAAAGAACAATTAAAGACTGTCATTCAAAATATGGCTGACAACGCTACACAATTGGCAACTGTCTCTCGTCAAGTTGCTTCAACCTTGACTGACCTACAAAACCTTTACAATAAGCTGGCTGACCAATTTGGTCGTGACCATACAACCGCCTTGGATACACCAATCAAGCATCTAAATGACTTGGCTGCTTTAAACGATACCTTGGCTGACCGTGCCAATGCCATCATTGACAACTTCGATAACTTGAGTACCGATCAATTACAATCCAAGCTAACTGATTTATCGACTCAAGCCGGCACTATCGCTGACAAAGTAAATGACGTCAAGAATCTAAAAATCATGGACTCTGTCTCCAACAGTATCGCTGACGTTAAGAATCTCTTAAGTGATGCCAGCAAGACACTCGGTGAAGTCAACACCAATGTTATCCCCGCAATTCCTGGACTTCTAAGCAATACTAAGGGAATCTTGCAAACAGCTTTGACATACTTACAAAAGTATCAAAAACAATTACCTGCTGTTGGTAACGAGATCCACGATGCCAATACTTTATTGAACGGAAATATGGGTAACATCACTACCGGTATCAATCTTGCCAATGACTTCTACAATAATGATTATCCTAACTTGAAGACGAAGTTATCCAAGGCAACCTTCTTCGTTCAATATCAATTGCCTGAAATAGAGAATCAATTGTCGACCGCTCTGAACTTAGTTAATTCAAAGACTCCAGAACTAGAACAATCTCTATCCGCAGCCAACGACTTCGCTGTCAATGACTGGCCACAATTGAAGAAGGACGTTCATCATTCAGCTAAGATACTAAAAGCCGGTGAAAAAGAGGTTGACCTCTCAGCTATCATCAAGTTGATGAAGGCCGATGCTAATACTGAATCTGACTTCTTCTCTAACCCTGTTAAATTAAAGCAAGACAATCTCTATGACGTTCCTAACTACGGTTCTGCCAGTGCGCCATTCTACTTGGCACTCTGTGTCTGGGTCGGCGCTTTGCTACTATCAAGTGTCTTCACAGTTCACTTCAAGTTAAATGACAGACAAAAGTACCGTTATAACTTCAAGCAACGATATAACGGCCGTTACTTAACCTTTGCCTCATTAAACTTGCTACAGGCTGTTGCCGCTACCTTAGGTAACATCTTCTTGATCAACACCTACGTTAAACAAAAAGTATTATTGGTACTATTCATGATGCTGGTAAGTTTCTGTTTCATATCGATCCTATATTCACTGGTTCAGATGTTTGGAACGGTCGGTAAAGGTATCGGTATTATCATTCTGGTGCTATCGATTTCCGGTGCCGGTGGTAACTTCCCTGTCGTACTATCTGGTGGATTCTTTAGACTTATTAATCCATATCTACCATTTACTTATGCCGTTAACCTGCTACGTGAAGCGGTTGGTGGAGTATACTGGCCAAACGCAACGAAGGATATCATTATCTTGGCAGCGTTTGGGATCGGCTTCTACCTACTAGGATTACTAACGACTGAGAAGTTGAAACCTTGGATCAATAAACTTCACAAGAGTGCTAAGAAGAGTATGATTATCGAATAATGACAAAATTAAAATCTTACAGACCATTCATAACCCAAAACTTTTTGTGGGAATTTCCTTCACATTTTAAGTTAAAAGAAGCTAGTGAATTTTTAAAAATGAGTATTGCCAACACAACGGGCTTCATCAGCCATACTGCCAAAAGTACGATGCGTGATACTAGTATTTACTGGTTCATTCGTGATAAAAGAACCAAAAAAATTGTTGCAGTTATCGCTATTGAAAATGTTGATAATGCATCGGGAAAACTTTCAATTCAACTATCTGATGATTTGAATGATGCAGATAAGACTGAAATTGCACAACGCTTGATCATGTTCGTTAAAGATCAGATCAAACTTGATACTTTGAAATTTGCGACTTTGGACAGCGTTATTCAAGAAAACTTCACAAAGAATGGATATAATATAAGCAACAAAGAATTAAAGAGGAGTTAACAATAAATGTACGGATATTACGGATATGGATTTGACCCCACTTTCATCTTAATTATCATTGGTTTAGTTATAAGTTTGTGGGCGTCATGGTTCGTCAAACATAACTTTAACAAGTACGACCAATATGACAGTCGTCGCGGCACTACTGGTGCTGAAGCGGCTCGATACATTCTTGATCAAGCTGGATTACAAAGTATCCAGATCAATCGTGTCAGTGGTAATTTAACTGACAACTACAATCCTGGTGACAAGACTTTGAATCTATCTGATTCAACCTATGGTTCGACTTCAGTTGCAGCTATCGGTGTTGCTGCCCACGAATGTGGACATGCGATTCAAGATCAAAAGAGTTACGCACCAATGCGCCTTAGGGCAGCTTTGGTACCTGCTGTTAATCTGGGATCACAAGCTTCGATTCCTTTGATCTTCGTTGGTATGATTCTAGGTATGAATCACACTTTGATCACTGTCGGAATCTGGTTGTTCGCACTAGTAGTCTTGTTCCAAGTGGTAACTCTACCAGTTGAGTTCAACGCTTCCGGTCGTGCCATCAAGATCTTGAGTTCAGGTGATCTACTGGAAAGTGACGAAGTGCCAATGGTTAAAAAAGTTCTTGGAGCTGCAGCTTTGACTTATGTCGCTGCCGCAATCTCTACAGCTTTGCAACTACTACGTCTGATTCTTATTTTTGGAAACAATCGCGATTAATAATATATCTATCAATAGCCATTCAGAATTTATTTCTGGATGGCTATTTTTGGTATACATACTAAATTACGTAATAATTCAAAATATCATCACTCAGGAAAATAGATTTTATTCAGAAATTGAGATAAACTCTTTAATATGAAATAGAGGGGAATTTATATCATGATTGATGTCTGGATTATTTGGTTAATATTAATTATTTTATTACTTAACACGATCTCAGCACTAATAACTGTCTTCCACAGACCCAGAAACATCGTTACAACTTGGGCATGGATCTTAGTTCTAACACTATTACCACTCTTTGGATTTCTAATTTATGCCTTCTTCGGGCGGGGAATCGCTCAAGAAAAGATCTTCAGTATCAGTAAACAAAAACACGTTGGTTTGGATCAGCTGAAATTAATGGAACTCGCTGACGAGGCTAAGCAAAAAGCTATCGAACGCCAAAACAGTGAAAAAGATTCCAGCAATCGTTCCGATCAGACTCATTACGCTGATCACATTATCAAGTTCTTCAATGAAACTGAAGAAACTCCATTAACGCGTCACAATGAAGTTGATCTCGTCTTTGATGGCAAAGAAAAATTTGAAAAGATGTTTGAAGATATTAGAAATGCCAAAGAAACCGTACATGTCGAATATTATGCCTTCATCAAGAGTGACATTGGTGAACAATTCCTCCAATTACTAACTCAAAAAGCCAAAGAAGGACTCGAAGTTCGTCTGCTATATGATCCCTGGGGATCAAATGGAACTCGCAAGAGCTGGTTCAAGGATTTTGTTGCTGCAGGTGGCGAGGTTCTTCAATTTATCACTTCTAAGAACGTTATTGCCAAGACTCGATTAAACTATCACTTGCACAGAAAAATCGTTGTTATCGACGGATGCGTCGGTTGGACTGGCGGCTTCAATGTTGGTGATCAATATGTCAACGTAACTGACAAGTTTGGTTACTGGCGTGACACTCACGTTCGAATTAAAGGTGTCGCCACTTTGCTGCTACAAGAACGTTTCTTCCAAGATTGGAATGCTTCCATCGAGAAGCGTGAAGAGGCACTGTCATTCCAAGAGAAATACTTCCCTTCTGATCGATTTGACATTGAGGACAATATTCCTATCCAGATCGTTACCGATGGGCCTGACAGACGTGAGGAAGTCCTCAAGGATGGATTTATCGACATGATCGTCAGCGCCAAGAAGAGTGTTTGGATCCAATCGCCATATCTAGTTCCCGACGATCCGATGTTCACTGCCCTAACGATCGCGGCCAGATCTGGCGTTGATGTCAGGATCATGATCCCTTGTATGCCTGATCACCCCTTCATCTACCGTGCAACTCAGTACTATGCCAACCTATTGACCAGTTATGGCATCAAAATTTATAGTTACCAAAAGGGATTCTTGCATGCTAAGGCTAGTGTCTTCGACGATAAGATCTGTACAGTTGGGTCAATGAATCAAGACTTCAGAAGTTATTCTTTGAATTTTGAAGCTAATGCCTTCATCTACGATGCCAAGATTGCTCACAAGATCTCTCGTGCCTTCGAAAAAGACATGAAAGACAGCTTGCTGATCACACCTGAAGTTATCAAGAGTCAAGGACACTGGTTACACTTCAAACAACGCTTCTCTAGATTGCTATCACCAATTCTATAAAATCAAAAAAGGGCTGATATCCTCAAATGGGTATCGGCTCTTTTAGAAGGAAATGTTCATGAAAATAATCATCGCTCCCGCAAAAAAAATGATCATTGATAATGATACTTTTGAATATGAAAACTTACCGCAATATCTCGATCAGACCAAACAAATACTCAGTAACATGCGCAAGCTTACTTATCTTGAAGCCAAGAAACTATGGGATTGCAGTGATAAATTAGCCGAACCAAATTATGAATGGCTACAAAAGCTTGATTTGAAACATCGACTAACTCCAGCCTTACTGGCCTTCAGCGGCATCCAATACCAATACATGGCACCAGACTTGTTCACTGAACCTGCACTCGATTATGTTCGTCAGAACCTGCGCATATTATCAGGTTTCTACGGGATATTACGTCCCTTCGACGGTGTGGTCCCTTATCGCTTAGAGATGCAATCGCGACTTAAGATTCCAAGATACAACAATCTTTACGAATTTTGGAACTCACAGATCTATGATGCTCTGTCAGACAGCAAAGAACCAATCGTGAACTTATCATCACAAGAATACGCCAAAACTATTACACCTTACCTAAGACCAAATCAAAAAATGATCGATATTGTATTCGGAAGTATGGCCGATGGCAAATTAAAAACCAAAGCTACCTTAGCTAAAATGGCACGTGGAGAAATGGTTCGGTTTATGGCTGAAAATAATATTACCCAAATCGATGATATCAAAAAGTTTAATCATCCCGACTGGAGATTTTCTGAATTAAAATCTAATGACAAACATTTGGTATTTGTCCATAACTCGTAAAAAGGTCCCATCAAGACAATGTCTTGATGGGACCTTTTTGAATTATTAATCACTTTCAACTACAGAACCTACGGCGAAATAATGATCTTCTGGATCAGAGAAATTAAATACTAATTGATCACCCTGAGCAGAAATCTCACTGATAGTATTAGCATACATTTCGATTTGATCATGTAAATCTCTAATATCATTCGTTAAAAACATCAATGATGGCATTTCTAATGACACCATTGGAGAATATTCCTTAATAAATTCAATATCATACAAATTGACATTAACTTGATCTAACACGCTTAACTTCAATTCGAAGCTGCCATCGATCATTTTGGTTTCTTTGATCAATCTTGCACCTAATGCATCTTGGAAAAACTTCGAAATCAGATCTACATTCTTAACATACAACATAACTTCTAACTTATTTAACATGATTTTCCTCCAAAAAAATAGGGTACACTACATTGAAAGTATACCCTATTCTTGAAAGGATTTATATCTTTTCATTACTTGTAAAATGAGCTTTACAAGAAACATTTTTAGTAATGTGAAGCATACAAAGGAGGAAGTCTTCCTGAGTGACAAAATTATCACGGCAGACTTCGAAGCTGAATCCAGGGTACCGCTCCCCAGATTCATCTTAAGTATGTAACCTTCGACTCACGATAACCAACAATTGCACTTAAAAACTAAATACGTTTTGTCATGCTGTCTGTGTTCTCGTACAACTGCTTCGCAATTTTCTTAACTGTTCTTCTGTGATACAGATCATTGCCTTGTCCCCAAAAGATAAAACTTAATGATACGTATAATATAGAAACCAAAATATCTAATAAGTCGAGACTCAATTGCTTAGTAATCAATAGCCACATAATAAATACTATCGATACCACCGGCACGATTGCTCCCAACCAACTGATTGAATTATTGGCTAAGACATATTTTTCAAGCATCAGAACTAATAATGATCCCACAACAAATACAATTTCTCTCATAGATACGTCCTCCCCTAAGTAACGTGTTTTTTGCACCATTAAAAATGGTAACACAGTTATTTTCAGAAAATAAGTGATAAGACTTACGTAAACGTATCCAAACAAATTAGCGTTTGATTCGATCTCTAAGTGATTGAATATCATCCGCAAAAACTAACGAAATAATCTTTTTTGTTACTTCATGCGGTGTGAGTTTCATCCCATCCTTGACCCATTTCTTCAAAACATTTTGAATCCCCGCCATCAAATATACATCTTGGTACTCATCAACGTTGGGGGCTTTGTCACCGAAGTCTTCAAACATCTTCTCCAATAACCGTGTTTTACCCTCCACAAAAACCAAATTGCTCAGACGTTTCCGATGGTAAAATTCATTCAAGACCATTTCCATCCCTTGTGACGGTGATTCAACATCACCTTCATTTAATGATTCAATAAACTCTGATTCGATTCCATCTACACAGTGATAGACATCATCATAATACCGATAAAAAGTCGTTCGATTAATATCTGCCATCTTACAAACTTCAGTGACAGTAATATTATTGATAGTTTTACTTTCCAGCAGCGATAACACTGCATCTTGAATGACCTGTCGAGTATATTGAGCTCGACGATTGTTCTTAATTCCTACCATATATTATTCTCCTCATATGCATTATTAATGCGACAGTATGTGGCATTATGTTACACTTACAACAAATTATTCATAATTGATGATTGTTTTTTGAATAAAATATTTCTATTATATGGAACATGGTGTTGCACTAATGGAATTCTAACAATTTCATATGGACATTACAAATCTAAACAAAAAGGATTAATTAAATGCTGGAACTTAAACATATTAAAAAGTATTTCTATGTCGGTGATTCCGTAACTAAGGCACTTGATGATGTATCTGTATCATTCAGACCCAAAGAATTCGTCGCGATACTGGGACCTAGTGGCTCTGGTAAAACTACTATGCTTAACGGCATCGGCGGTTTGGATATTTACGACTCTGGTGATTTGATCATTAAGGGTAAATCAACCAAGGACTTCTCCGAGTCAGACTAGGATGCCTATCGTAACAACTCAGTCGGTTTCATCTTCCAAAGTTACAACATTATTGGACACTTGAGTATTCTTGATAATGTTGAAATGGGAATGACTTTGAGTGGTGTTCCGACTGAAGAAAAAAAGGAAAAAGCTACCAAAGCACTCGAACGTGTTGGATTAGGTCCACACATGAACAAAAAACCTAATCAGCTATCTGGTGGTCAAATGCAGCGTGTGGCAATTGCGCGTGCAATCGCCAATGACCCTGAAATTTTACTCTGTGACGAACCAACCGGTGCTTTGGATACTGAAACCAGTGTTCAGATCATGGAACTGATCAAAGAATTATCTAAAGAACGATTAGTTATCATGGTTACTCACAATCCTGAACTAGCCAAACAATACGCTGATCGTATTATCAACTTCGCAGATGGTAAGATTCAAGACGATTCTAACCCCTATGTTGAAGATGAAAATAAAGATCGATTCGAATTGAAGAAAACAAAAATGACATTTTGGACTGCTCTTAAATTGTCATTTACCAATATCAAAACTAAAAAAGCTCGAACATTCCTGACAGCTTTTGCTTCAAGTATTGGTATTATCAGTATCGCTATCGTTCTGGCTTTGTCGTCAGGATTCCAGAAGCAAATTGACAAAACACAATCAAATACTTTGGCACAATTCCCCATTACCATCTCACAGGTCGCCTCAAGTCAAACTGCCCCATCAAGTACCGACAAGAAGCTGACTAAGGCTAAGAAGACCAAAGTTACTGCCAAGATGAGTCAGGCTGATAAATCAACTCACATCAACAAAATTACTAATAAATATCTTAATTACATCGGCAACATCGATCCAGATTTGAGCAAGACGATCACTTACACTTACTCAACTGGTATGAACTTACTAAGTAACGTTGATGGCAAAGTTAAAAACGTTACCTTCTCTAACACTGATAACAGCAATGCTAATTCAGCCAGCGCTATGCAAAATGCTATGGCAACTTCAACTGGTATCGGTGGTTCAGTTTACCCAGGTGGTAAAAATGGCCAAGCATTCTTAAAGAAACACTACAAAGTTGTTTCTGGATCAATGCCAACAACCGCTAATGATATCGTCTTAATCGTTGATACTGACAATTCTACCAACGTCAATGCCTTGAAGAACTTGGGCTTATCTGTCAAAGACGGACAAAAGCTCGACTTCGACAAACTAGTTGGTAAAGAAGTCAAAGTCGTCAATAACAATAACTATTACAAGAAATTAGAGACTGGCACTTTCCTACCTAACTCTGCCAGTGAAGACCTCTACAACAATAACGCCAATACGACTTTGAAAATCTCAGGTATCTTACGTGTTAAATCCAAGTCATCTGAAAACATCTTAGCCTCTGGTATTGCCTACAGTGACCAATTAACGAAGAACATTATCAACGACAACAAGAACTCTGATATCGTCACTGCTCAAAAGAGCAGCGATAAAAACGTCTTAACTGGTGCCAGTGTCGATGATGCTCAAACCAAAGCTACTTTGATCAGCTACCTCGGTGGTTCAACTACACCTTCAAGTATCATGGTCTATCCTAATAACTTTAAGAACAAAGATAAGATTCTCAAGTACTTAGATAAGTACAACAGTGGCAAAAAGAAAGCCGATAAGGTCATCTATACAGATATGGCTGGTTCTGTTTCTAACTTGACCGGCGGACTCATGGATGCCATCACTTATGTCTTAATCGCTTTCGCCGGAATCTCTCTAGTAACAAGTATGATCATGATCTCGATCATCACTTACACATCAGTCCTCGAACGTACCAAGGAAATTGGTATCTTGAAGGCACTGGGTGCCAGAAAGAAAGACATCACTCGTGTATTCGATGCTGAAACAACTATCTTAGGTGTCGCCTCTGGTGTTCTCGGTGTTGTTATCGCCTATCTAGCAACCTTCCCGATCAATTCAATCTTGAAGAGTATGACTGATTTATCTAATGTTGCACAATTGAATCCGATCCATGCAATTATTCTGATAATCGTAAGTACGGTCTTAACCGTGATCGGTGGACATATTCCAGCTCGAATGGCTGCGAAGAAAGATGCTGCGACAGCATTGCGTTCCGAATAATCAAATAAATTAAAGTCGTATATTCGTGAGAATATACGACTTTTTTTGTTTCTTAAAAATTAAAAGACTAATTATCAAAAAGTAATATATATAAATCAAATTATATACATCAATTTATTTATTAATTTATTGAAATCGCCGTCATTACCGTGATTGTGTAAACAAATTAAATCTATTATGGCTAAAAATCATATCAATAATTGGACACATATTTGTGTATTTATAAGGTATTATTTTGGTAAATAATACTCATGAGGAGGTCGCGTTAAAATGAAAAAAATCAAAAATAAGCTAGGCATAATTCTTATGTCGATCCTATGCTCCATGATATTAACTACCACAACATCTAATACCACTCATGCTGCATCTGTTACTACTTTTCCTACAAGTCTTATTGATCCGCTCAGCCTAAGCGACAGTGTTACTCCCCCTTCAAAAAATTACACTCCCACTGTTAATCCAGTAAAGATTCTAGGAATCTATTTAACATCCGGTTTTACTAAACAACCCGAAGCTCAATATGCCTTTGTTGGGCAAACAAAAACTATTTATACGAACTACACCATTTCATTGATTTCAGCCATGACTCTAGTTGTTCCACCCATCGGGGTAGGATTCTCTCCAATTTATCCATATGGTAGAGCTAATCATTTTGTCTGGTGGACGTACGATTCAAACGGTAATGCTAAATGGACTAAAGTGGGTCAGGACTCCAGCTCACTGACTCAAACCTTTACCAAAGAAGGTATGAATTACTATCAAGTTCAAGGAACGTATTACAACAAAAAAACTAGTATTCTACAGCTTTTCACCGATCTACTGGCCAGTACCATCACCAACGCTTATTCTGCTTACGGTAGTGTCTTTGTATTGCCAGCACCAGTCGACGCGACATCTCTACACGTTTACGCTGATAATTCATACCTGATGAACAATGTAACGGACAATAATAGTAGTGCTGAGGCTGATACAACGACAGTTCACGCAGACCCAACACCAACTAATGCGACTGGAACAATCACTTACAAGTCCAGTAATACTGATCTAGCAACAGTGGATCCTAATACTGGGTTGGTAACAGCTACGACTGATACTAGCAAAAGCGGAACCGTCAGAATAACAGCCACTATGCAAAACTACAATCTAGATGGTAATCCTTCCAATACTATTTCTGATTACACTGACATCGAAGTTGGCGGTGGATTAGATGACCAGACTGTCACAGAAGGTAAAAGTGCCACTTTCAAACTAAGAAGTTTTTCAAACGATTCTGGAACAACCACTGGCGCACAGTATGAAGTGACATCAGCAGACTGGTATCGCATTGAACCTAATAGTTCCAGCAGTGACGCCGGTAAATTAGTTTCATCCGGGGTCTCACCATCCTATACGACTGGTTTAACTAATTATGACAAAGATAATGGAGCTCTGTACTATCTCAAAATCAAAATCCATCAAGATGAATACACGCTTGATGGTCAAAATGTTCCTGCACAGGATTTTCAAATAGTTACTAACAAAGCTAAACTAAATGTTCAGCATGATACCACACCGAATGTAACCTTGATTGATAAAATCAAAAACAATTCGTATAGTGATTCCACGGATACCGACGATACGATCAATAATGTCAAAGAAGGTGACATTGTTACTTATACTATTAATGCCAAAGATTCAAATAAGAATACTTCCATTAAAAATGGCGACTTGCAGTTAGAAGTTCCAACTGGTAGTACCGTCAACTACGTGGACATCGACGGAATTATGACGACTGATTATACATTAGCTGATAATTTATTAACAATTTCCAATATCAATCTAGCTGATACGCTCGATCACAAAATCACCGTTGATACCATAACTGGTCCTACAGGTAACAGTAGTAGTTTTACAACTACGCCTAAATTCGTATCTCCCAATAATGATTTTTCAGCATCTGGAAATGCATTAACTATCAAGTATGGTTCCGATTCACTTCGATTGACCGCCGCTAACTTTGGATACGGAGCCATCAACAATAGTGGCTCTGAAACTTTAGTAAATCGGACAAATGACACGACCTTTTTTGATGCTCTGACAGTTGAAGATAATCGACGTGATAAGACACCGTTAGACCTATCGATTACGGCTACACCACTTACAAACGGGACAAACATTCTACCAGCCACTCTTAGATATTACTTTGATGAGAGTAACTTTAAGCCGTTAGGAACTGCACCTCAACTAATTCTCAGTACAACCAATAACCAAGCCTTGGGCAATATCAGTTGGACCAAAAACGATGGGATCAAATTGCATATCCAAAATGGTAATCAATACATCGGCACGTTCAAATCCAAGCTAACTTGGACAGTGACCGACTCCGTTACAGGAAGTTAATTATACTAACGGAAACACCCAGAAAT
>NZ_BAMN01000039.1 GCF_000615905.1 Companilactobacillus nodensis DSM 19682 = JCM 14932 = NBRC 107160 | reverse complement strand
ATATTATTAAGGAGAAACCAACAGTTTAATGGACAAAAAAAATCGTGTATATTTAGCCGGACCATTCTTCAGTAAAGAACAAATCAGTCGTCTGGATGAAATCGAAAGATTATTAAATAATAATGCAACAATTGGTGATATTTTCCGCCCCGGAGTAGATGAATACCAAGACGCCAAGATGGGAACTTTTGAATGGCAAACAGCCGTCTTCAAGCATGATATCAACAATATCAATGTTTCTGACCTCGTAATTGCTATGCTGGATTACAAGAACGAGAACGGATAATTCGAACCTGATTCCGGAACTATTTGGGAATGCGGTTATGCTTTTGCCAACAACATCCCTGTTATCGGTGTTCGCTATGAACCTGATCAACCATTAAATCTTATGTTAGCCGGTAGTTTCACCGCCTTCTTCAAAGGTGAAGGACACATTCAACTTATCAAAGATTACAACTTCAACACACTAATGACACGTTACGAAGATGTCGACGTACTATAGAAGATTGAACCATTAATTTGGTTCATAAACGCGTTGTGAAATACAACTTCTTCCGTTTAACTACAAAAATTCTCGCATTTACTTATGTAAATACGAGATTTTTTTAGGTTATACTCAGAAGTTGAACGTATTTCTCCACGCTCTCACTCTTTTTGTTCTAAAATGTTAAGGTAACTATTTCAGAGGGGGGACCATATTTTGAATTCAACAGCACCAAAAATATCCAAAAACTACTTCATATTCAGTATGATGCTGATAGCTGCCAACTTACGGCTACCGATCACGATCATGCCGCCATTATTGAATAGCATTGAACACGACCTCAACATCCCCAGCTCAATGGCTGGGTTATTGACGTCAATTCCATTGATTGCTTTCGCTATTTTTTCTCCGATTATTGTCAAGATATCTAAGAGTAAAGGTAATGAAGTAACGATTTTTATCTTCTTTATCTTACTAATATTTGGAAGTTATTTGAGGATCATACCGCAGACATGGGCCTTGTTCTTCGGTACTGCCCTAGTCGGCGTTGGTATCGATAGTGGTAATGTTCTACTGCCTGCTATCATCAAAGACCGCCTGCCAAAACAAATCCCACTGGGAACCGCCCTATACACGATGACCATGCTTCTCATAGCAGCCATTGGTACGGCTCTATCTGGCTTCTTGATCACAAAGGTCAGTCTGAATTCAACACTGTCAATTCTGTCATTAACCGGAGTTCTGGCAATAGTCTTTTGGACACCAAATATTCTCAGCAACAAAAAGAACAAGACCGTGAAAAAGTCAGAGATACCTGATTATCACAGCGTCTGGAATCAATCACTTGGCTGGCTGATAACTCTGTACTTCGGACTCCAATCGACCGTATACTATTCCATTCTGACTTGGCTACCTAGAATCTTGAGTAGCATGGAGTATCAACCGTCTTCTCCAGTAATTTACTGACCATTCTACAAATCGCCGGATTACCATTATCATTCATCGTTCCTATGCTTGCTCCCAAGAAATCTGGAATGACGGCATTAACAATCTTTGTCGCACTAGGATATGTCGTTTCTCCACTAGCATTTCTAGTCAACACTACCTCAGCCGCATATCTAGTCATACTGACGATCTTCGTTGGTATTGCTCAAGGTATTGCCTTCAATACCGCCATCTTCTTCTTTACCAGCAAGACAACTAATCAGTATCAAACCGCCGAAGTATCAGGTATGGCACAGTCGGCTGGTTACTTATTAGCAGCCTTTGGTCCAGTCTCATTCGGTATGCTTCAACAAAGTTCAAATATCCTCATCGTTTTGGCCGTTCTAGCTACACTGCTTACAATTACTGGAATAATAGTAAATAAATCTAAATTAATAAAAGAATAAATATTAAAGCTTCAAAATACTGCTACATCAATATTTTCAAAGATTAGTCAAAAGCCTCGACCCTTGTTTATATTTTTCCTGCGTGATATTATACGGACAAGCAAAATAAGGAACGACAGAGAGCGTTCATTTTGGAGGAAGATATACTATGAAAATAGTCGAAGACAATAATTCAAACCATCTAGATAGCTATCGAGCCAAAGTAGTGGCTTCCACAGCCGCCGGATTCGGACTGGAGAATATGGACGTGATGTTCTTATCATTTGCCCTTTCTTCAATCATTGCCGAATTCGGACTGAGTGGAACACAAGCGGGAATGATTTCCACGGTCACTAATATCGGTATGCTTATAGGTGGTATTTTTTTTGGAATTTTAGCTGACAGAGTCGGCCGTATCAAAACATTTACTTATACAATTTTTATTTTTGCCATTGCGACTGGGGCAATGTTCTTCGCACACAACTTGACCTTGGTCTACATCTGCCGCTTCTTCGCCGGGATCGGTGGCGGTGGTGAATACGGAATTGGTATGACAGTTCTTGCCGAAAGTTTCTCGAAGAAGAAGCTCGGACGCGTATCAAGCTGGGTCGGTATGGCTGGTCAAGGTGGTGCCATCATGGCAGCATTACTAGCCGCATTCGTTATCCCAACACTTGGCTGGCATGCACTATTCCTATTCGGAGTCCTACCAGTAGTTATAATTTTCTTCATCAGACATCACTTAAAAGAAAGTGATACCTTCATCAAATCCTCCAAAGAAAAACACGGAAGTGTTAAAGAACTATTCGCAACACCAAAAATTGCTCATCAAACGATCGCACTAACAGTTATGGCTATCGTGCAAATTGCCGGTTACTTCGGGCTGATGAACTGGCTACCAACTATCATGCAAAAGCAACTTAACCTAACGGTTGCCAGCTCAACTTGGATGATTGCCACGATCCTAGGAATGTGTGCTGGAATGCTGACCTTTGGTTGGATTCTTGATACACTCGGACCTCGTATGGCATTCGGAATTTTCCTAGTTTGCTCAGCGATTGGCGTTTATGTTCTAACTTTACCAACCAACATGATCTCGCTGATCATCGTAGGAGCAATCGTCGGTTACTTCTCTAACGGAATGTTCGCAGGATATGGAGCGGTTGTTAGTCGCCTCTATCCCACTGAGATCCGCGCTACTGCCAATAATGTCATCATGAATACTGGACGCTGTATCGGTGGATTCTCCAGTTTGGCTATCGGTTGGATCCTCGACAACTACAACGTAATGACCGTCATGGTCTTCATTTCAACACTCTACGTTATCAGCTTGATCGTTATGCTAACCATCAGTAACCTAAAAGCCTCAAACTACAAACAAGCTTAAATACAAACAAAGGGTCTCATCAGATTTATCTGGTGAGGCCCTTTTTGAGTTTCTTATTTAATTAATGAAGCAATTTTCTTCAATACTTCTTTGGCTTCCGGAATTGGATAAGCTGGGAAGACATGATCCATATTAGGATAAGTATACATAGTGAGGTCCACGTTATCTTCGAAAGCAATCTCGTTAATCTTCTTAGCATCCGCATAAAAAATATCGTGCGTTCCAATGAACAAATGAATTGGTGGCAACTTAGTTAGATCACCATAAATCGGACTGACCAGCGGATCCTTCACACTGAGTCCATCGGCATAAACTTTACCTTCAAACTTCAGATCTTCAACATGTAAAATCGGGTCAACAGCCTGCAATTGTTCCATTTCAGGATTGCTGTTAGATACATCCAGCCAAGGTGATATCAAGATTGCCTTACTTGGCAATGGATACTTACGATTGCGCATAACTTGCAGTAGCGATAAGACCATCCCGCCACCAGCAGAATCACCTACCAGAACAATATCTTCAGGGTCGATATATTCTTCATTGATCAAATACAAGTATCTTGACAAGACCATCGCTGTAGCTTCATTAGCATTGTGAATTGGAGCCTTGGGATAAATTGGCATCACAACTCGAGCATCGGCCATATTAGATAGTCTGTGCATCATCCCATATTGAAAACTGAGGGGCTGGAACCAATAGCTTCCACCATGGATATAGAAGAT
The DNA here is from genome assembly GCF_000615905.1 of Companilactobacillus nodensis DSM 19682 = JCM 14932 = NBRC 107160. Lineage (GTDB taxonomy): Bacteria > Bacillota > Bacilli > Lactobacillales > Lactobacillaceae > Companilactobacillus > Companilactobacillus nodensis. Next base: position 4,894 of record NZ_BAMN01000039.1, on the reverse strand, counting down.
CACCTTGCTAGTTTGTTCCTTAGGGACATACTCTAATGTATCATCAAATCCCTTCAGATATTTGAATCTATATCGCAATTTGGCTTCTTCAGGCAACTTGAATGGTTTGTAATAATTGCCAATATAATTTTTCATATCTTCTTGGGAACGAATAGTTGGAAACAGATTAACTGTATCTAACGTTTCTTCAACTAACAAACTACGCAAACTTCTTTTTTCTTTGATTGCTTGAAGTCCTTTCAGTGCAATGAAGCCAGCACCAAGCGCTCCAAGAACTTTTCCTGTTTTTTTGATATAAATCATCTCCCCTGTAGCTTTTCAACTTCTATTATACATACAGATCATAAATTAAATAGTAAAAAAGCGAATCAAAAAAGATTCGCTTAATTACAGTCACATTCTCCTGGGACACAATTACAATTAATTTGTTCAACAGCTTGCTTATGATTCAATTTATCCTGAATCTTATCAATATCATCTTGTGTCAATTCAGACTCATCAATAATATAGGCGACAGCTGAACCAACTTTTTTGGCACAAACTTGATTGAAGAACTTCTTAGATGCCAAGTCGACAGTTCGGCTTTCATCCATTACAGCTGAATAAATAAACCTGTTGCCATCTTTTTCAGCCTTGACGATTCCCTTATCAGTTAATCTGTGCAATAGCGTCTTGATAGTAGCTGGTTTCCAATCCATCGAGTCACCCAAGACATCGATCAATTGACGTGATGTGACAGTATCGAGTGCCCAGATGACACGCATGATCCGCCATTCCGCATCTGTAATGTTGATATTCTTACTATCTGTTTCCATCATAATTATTACCTCACTAATATTTTAGCTGAAAAGCAAAATAAAAACAGCCCTCAAAAACGAGAACTGCTATCTAAAATTCAAATTAACTAACTGAAACATGAAAGAAACTACCGATCAAATATGTGATTATACTGGTCAGAACCCCAATTACCACATTACGTAGAATTGTTTTTTTAGTGGAAATAGTCGTATTGAGCGTACTAACCGTAGCATTCAAACTCAAAGCAATAACCATCGCAATTGCAGTATTGATAACTCGCCAACTGTCACTTGAGACACACATTGTCACCAACGGTATCAATGCACCAATAATAAATGAAACAAACGAAGCGGCTGCCGCGTGTATTGGTACTAACAAGTCTTCTTGTTCTATTTTTTCAGAGTCTGACTGAAGTGTTTTCTCTTGAACATCATGCTGAGTACTGACTGACATCCATTCGCCACCAGCCATTGAGCAGGCCCCTGCCAGCATTCCTGAGACACCCGTAATGAACAATGTCTTACTATTAAAATTAGCACCAGCGGCACCCAAGACTATTCCTGAGACAGAAATAATCCCATCATTAGCGCCAAGGATACCAGCACGTAAGACATTTAATCGATCCCAAAAATGTGTTTTAAAAAATGAACGCTTAGCAGACTTCTCCATCAATAAATCCCCTCAATTACTTTTGTACGATATGTTTACTAAATCTATTGTAGACTCTCTATAACTTACTGCAAGTTTTTCAAGGATTACGGTAATGAAAAGGACTCACAGAAGTGAGTCCAATTTTTATTTAATATCATAATCGATTGGATTAATTTCTTTTGATGCAGGTTTCAAGTGGAACATACCTCTGAAGAAGATAACTAATAGAATTACAACTCCAGCTGTAAAGATAATATCAGGAACTGAACGAGCAATCGTTAAGCCCATGATAACTGGATCTTGATAGAAACTAGCAAGTCTAGCGTGCCAGTATCCGAACTCTAGAGCATCTTTCAATTGTAAGAATCCCATTGGCATCAACGTAATGAATGTCATACCAGCAAGTCCAATATTCATTACGATGCATGCCCACTTGATCCACTTCTCAACTTTCTTAGTCCAGAACTCTGGCTTAGTTAAGTGACGCATTGCAAACAACATGATTGCGACTGAGAAGAATCCATAAACACCAGCCATAGAACCATGCGCATGCGCAGATGTCCATTGTGTTCCATGTTCGAAGTAGTTGATAGCTGGAGCATTGATCAAGAATCCAAGTGCCCCGGCACCAATAGCATTCCACAAACCAGTAGATACTAAGAACATGAATGTTCCCTTGTATGGGAAATCAATAGCTGAATCTTTGTACACACGATAATGTGTATAAGCTTCCCAAACTAACAAACATAGTGGGATAACTTCTAGAGCTGAGAAACATGATCCAAGTGCCAACCAGATTGAGTGGTCACCTTCCCAGAAATAATGATGTCCCATTCCGACAACACCAGTTCCAAGTAGTAAGATCAATTGGAAATACAAGGCTCTGATAGTTGACTTAATAGTTGTCAACTTCATATCGACCATCAAGTAACCAATCAAGATAACCGCAAATGACTCGAAGATACCTTCAACCCATAGATGGACGATCCACCATCTCCAATAATCAGCAAATGTAACGTGTGAGTTAGGTAGGATAAATAGTGATGCTAGATAAAATGCTGGAATAGCAATTGATCCGCAAAGTAATAACTGGAGCAATCTAGAACGGTCGATGTTCTTCTTGATCTTGATTGCTGGTAAGAAACCACGCAATAAGATAATAACCCAGAGAACCATACCAATGATGAACAGAATCTGCCAGAACTTACCCATTTCGGCATATTCCCAACCGTAGTGACCGAATAACCACCACTTGTCATTGATAATTCCTAGAGTTGAACCCCATTCACCAAGCATTGAGCCGCCGACAACAACTATCAATGCATAGAACAAAATATCAACCAGCAATCCTTGACGCTTAGGTTCACGACCAATAATACGTGGTGTGATATATATACCCGTTGCAAGCCAAGCAGTAGCGATCCAGAAGATAACTAGTTGCAAGTGCCATGTCTTAGCCAAGTTAAACGGCCAGATATTTTGAAGCGGTATTCCGAAGAATGAATTCTCGACATAATAATGCGCCAATAATTCACCAAGCAATACTTGAACGAAGAACATCAGCATAACGATCAAGAAGTACTTAGCGGCTTTACGCTGTGAACTTGTGATCGGTTCATCAGTCTTGATGGACTTGATATTCGAGTAATCTTCGATATATTGCATATCAAGATGGTACTTCTTGTAGACATAAATAACTAATCCTACACCAGCAACCAATAAGGCAACTGACAACGCAGTCCAAACCATAGCATCTGAAGTCATAATATTTCCGGCATCAGGATCATATGGCCAGTTATTTGTATATGAATATTGTTGTCCTGGACGATTAGTCGATGATAACCAAGCTCCCCAGAAGAAGAAATACGTCAATTGATCGACCTTATCTCCACTTTCCATGAAGTCATTAGTCATATTCTTGATCATGTTCTCAGGTAACCCGGCTTCATCCGGATTATTCTTGAAAACGCCACGGTAATACTTAGTTAGATAATTCAATCCTGACACTTGTGCATCAGTTAAGACCAAATGATCTGACTTAGAATTGTATCTATTCTTACGGATCTCTTCTTTAACAACACCTTTAATACCCGACTTTTGTTCAGTTGTTAAAGACTTGAAATCCTTGTCAAAATTCTTTTTGGCATAGTATTCATTCATACCTTTTAGGTAGATATGTAATGCTTCAGCAGTATAATCTGGTCCAAAATAAGTACCATTTCCAAGATAAGTACCATAATCTGTCAAACCATACTTTTCAAAAACAGCTTGTCCTGATACTAGTTCACCTTTAGTGACTACGGTAGTACCAGACTCACTAACAATTTTAGATGGACGAGGTGCTTCATTCTTGAAGATCAAAAGTCCCCCGGCAATTAAAATCGAGAAAGCAATGACTAAAACCCAAAGTAAAATCTTATTTAGCTTCTTGTAAGAAGTCATAAAATTTCCCCCTACTTACAGTTTTTAATCAGCCCCTTGATCGTTACCAATTCATTATGATTGTCATTAAACTCTGAAAAAACACGAGCCTTGGTCAATAGCTCTGCTGTATGTTCGCTAGAACCGTTGACAGCACAGTCATTGATAGCTAATTGAGCATATAATCTAGCAATATAGTAAGTCACGTGATTGTTGGAACAAATTTTTACCCCATAATTAAGTAAAGTGTTGGCAGTTTCATAATCTTTTTGATTTGAATAATAAATTGCACAATAAAAGATAATGCTAATATAACGCCAGATCTGATTGATATTATCGATCGACATTCCATAAATATCGTTAAACACCTTACTAAAGTAGTATTCACTCTTGGCAGAATCCTTCTGCTGAGCATATACCATCCCCATACCTGTGTAGGCAAGGAAAGTAAAAATTGTTTTTCCATCTGAATCCAAACTTGTCAAGATCTGATTAAAATCAAAGACGGCATCAAACAAATCTCCATTATCCAAAACATTCAAAAAACCCTTGAGATAATAATATTGCATCAAAGCATCATTATCATCTTTGAGTAAATTTTGGTCGATTTGATTGATTATATCCCATGACTCCTTGTAATTACTTGTGATCAAGTTAAATTCGACCTTATTCATCGAATCAACAATTTTCTTAGCAGTACTGTCATTGACACCCATGACATCATCCAAAGATAAATCAAGACGATTACACAGCTTTATCAAAATCTTTAGAGATGGGATCTTACCGTTATTTTCAAATTTGCTTAAGGTTGCTTGAGTACAAATTCCGTTACTCAGTTCCTTCTGTGACAAACCTAATTCTTTTCTTCTATTCACAAAACTTTGTATGTTCATGCGAACTCCTCTATATAAAATATAAATATCCTTATGAATAGAATTATATACTCATCTAGCCCCCCTTGCCATAATAACTAAATTCTCTGGTAATTTTCAAAACTGATCATATCCTTATACTAATAAAGTTT
>NZ_BAMN01000040.1 GCF_000615905.1 Companilactobacillus nodensis DSM 19682 = JCM 14932 = NBRC 107160 | reverse complement strand
TTAAAATTTTTAGCCTAGATTTATTAATTGAACTTTGGTTATATCATCACCGACAGATATACCCTCAACGACATCTGTATATCTCATATCGTGAGGTAACTTGATCTCATAAACATTCGTATAAGTATACGAACCATCTTCTGTCTTATTTGCTCTAAAGTTGACATTTCTAATACTGATCGAATGTTCTTTAAAATAATTGAGTATAAACTTTTTGCCCTTTTTCTTATCTAAATACTGAATCTCCACTTTTTTGAGCGGATTGACACGAACAATCTGCTTCAAGAATGCAACGACACCGTATACGACAACAAAACTTGCGACAGCAATTGTATAGTTACCCATACCAACAGCCAAGCCGATACATGCAACAACCCAAAGACTAGCAGCAGTAGTCAATCCCTTAATGGAATGATGCTCCACAATTATTGTTCCGGCACCCAAGAAACCAATACCACTGATAACTTGAGCAATCAATCTTGCCTCATCAGCTCTTATAATGCCCTTGTAAGCTGGATATTGACGTGCAACAGCAATTGCATCGAATCCAATTTCTTTTTGAATCATGGCCACGATACAGGCACCTAGACAAACCAAAATATGTGTTCTAATTCCAGCTGGACGATGCTTATGAGCACGATCCCAGCCAATAACTCCAGAAATACCTGTTGCCAAAAGTAATCTTATTATTACCGTTATAATATCTAAATGTAAACTCAATTGAAACACCTCTAATACAACCTTACCACATAACAAAAAGGTCCACGATACTGAGTTTATATCGTGAATTAAATTAATTATTTTATAATGATTTGATTTCGATTTGGTCTACCAAATCATCCAAATCACTGAAGTCGGTCAAAGCTGAAGTTGCGGCCGTGGAACTAGCTGCTGCCAAACTTTTCTTCAAATTATCCTCCACAGCAAGTCCTTGTTCCATTCCAGCCACGAATGTTCCCAACATCGTGTCACCTGAACAAGCTGTATTAACTACTTTGACGTCGGGGGCATTGCCGAACCAAATACCGTTGTTATTGGCATAAATAGCTCCTCTTGCACCCAATGAAAGTAAAATATTCTTAGCACCATTTGCCAAAATCCTCTTAGTGTAATCAGCTAGTTCGTTTAAATTCTCAGTATGCTGCACACTGAACCAGGATAATAATTCCTCATCATTTGGTTTAAGCAGAAACGGATGATATTGCAACGTATCCAATACCTCAGAATAACTGGTATCAATTATCAAGTCGAATCCCTGCATCTGAGACATTTTAGCAATTTCAACAATTATTTCTGGATCAATTCCAGTGGAAAAACTACCGGATACGATCAATTTGTCTTGATCAGTCAAACTAGCAATCACATTCAAGAATTCTTGAACTTCCTTTTCACTCAATCTAGGTCCTTTATTAACTTCTTTATATTCAGTGTTTGGATTTAATACCCGTGTAAAAACATTGATCCGTGATATTCCAGCAACATGAGTGAATTTAGTTTGGATTCCCTTCTCTTGTAATGATTCTTCAATAAATTTACTTGTGAATCCCCCACCAATGCCGAGGGCAGTACTGTCTACTCCGAGCATTTTCATAATAAACGAAACATTAACACCTTTGCCGTTAGGAATAATATCATAACTATTGGTGCGATTAACGACATCAGGCTTTAATTGATCCGTCTCAATAAACAGATCAATCGCTGGATTCAAGGTACAAGTATAAATCATATTGTTATCTCCTCTTACTTTATAAAACCAATCATACGCAATCACAGCAAAAAAGAGTAATGGAAATTTATTTCCACTGCTCTTTTTACGATCAAAATTTACAGTTCAACTACTAAATTCAATCTACTTAATCAAACCTAAACGACGTTTAACATCTTCTAATTGTGCTTCCAAAACTGGATCTCTTCTACTCAAGATATCAAGCGTACTTGCCTTTGGTTCTGATTTTTTTCTAGGTTGAGACTTCTTAGGTGTAGTACTTTTCTTAGCCACCTTTTCTTGTGGCTTAGAGTTCTTATCATATTTTCTGACCCAAGCGGATACTTGTTGATAAGAAATTCCGTATTTTGCACCAGTTTCTTTAAAGTCATTGTCATGTGCAATGGCATAATTGGCAATTTCTATTTGTTGTTTCTCATTGTACTTCATGCTAAAAACTCCTAAACAGCTTATTGTATAAAATTATACCATAGATTATGGCATTAAAAATATGGGTTCTTGAGTGATAAATAAAATTCTTACTATCTATAATACAATTATCTAGGATTTTTGTTAATTTATAACAAAAAAAGAGTGACCCGGGGAGGTCACTCTCTGCGCAATGAGGATGGGAAAAATAACCGCATACCTCAGCTTCATATTATCATATTATTTAGGAATATTTACAATTAAGTGCAAAAAAAATGGTAGCTCAGGGAGGAACCACCATTATTCAACAGAATTCTGTTATAAACATGAAATTATCAAAGGAGAGGAGTTGTAGGAATTCCCCTCCGACAAATAATATATCATAAAGATATATATATTTTTGTAATACAATTTTAATTATCAACCGTTAATATCCAGTTTACACACCTTACAAACGTTGATATATCAATGTTATCCAGTATTCTTCTAATATATTGCTCAATTCATTTATAAGATTTCTAATATCTTGCCATTCTGTCAACTGTCCATTTCAAAACACAAAAAAGAAGCTGAAATTGCCAGCTTCTCAGAGAAAAATATCAAAATGAACACAACTATCCCACAAACGAAAGTTTTTGATTCAATGTAAATAATCTTTGCTCTGTGAAAATGAATGAAAATACTTGTGAATATGATGGAGGAGTTGAGAGGTTTGGATAAAAGAAATCACACGATACGAAATCCATTTCATTTTCAATTTTGCATTGTTCCCAGCTACGGAACAGGATTAATCCCCAATTACCAATTGGTAAATTAATTGTATCGCAATTGGACTATACCGTATACCATGAATTTATAATAATTTAATATTTATAAATTTATTAATCTTTACAGCTATTACTGAAAAGATCGATTATCTTACTGAAAGCTGGTGTCTTCAAGGTGTTGGTACGATAAATTACCAAAATATAAAACGGTGGCAGTGTTAAATTATTGACTTTAACCTCCTGAATCCCCTCTTCTAAGGCACTCGCTGTTTCAGCAATGAAGCTGATCCCTTTGTCTGCCTTCACTAAATTCAATAGTAAATGATAATCAGATGTTTCAAAAATAACATTTGGCAAAACATTATATTTATCAGTGAAACGTTTGAATACTTGTCGATGAACCGAATTACTGTCAGTTAAAATGAATTCTTCCTTTAGTAAATCATTCAGATCGATTGAACCACCGAAATCTCTCTTATCAGAAGCTATCAAATTAAAATGGTGAACTTTGATAACTTTATATTCCAATTCAGCATCTTCTGGCAGTCTTGTCGTCCTAATAAGGAAATATCAAGACGGCCATTTTTTAATTCTGCTAAAAGTTCCTTTGACCCATCAACCACTTGATCTATTTCTTTCAAAAAATTATTTTCCTTTAATTCATCAAAAATATTTGGTAGTAAATAATTCGTGATAATAGGAGGAAAACCCATTTTGATTTTGCGCTCCTTTAGTCGACTCAAATCTGACTTTGCCAAATATTCCTCACGCAGAATTCTGTTTATATGTTTTAGTAATTGATTTCCTGCGTAGGTTAGACGCAATGAGTTAGCATAACTCTTTCTCTCAACTAATTGCATACCATAATCTTCTTCCAGGCGCTTCAATGAATAAGTTATCGTCGGTTGACTAACGCCGAAATGACGAGCTGTATCAGAGAAATTTTTCAATTCACTTAACTTTTGAAAGTATTGCCAATCTTTTGAATTCAATGTATCTTCACTCACTTATAAATTATTTTTATCAATTATAACATATTTGACTATATTTTTTATAAGAGTATATAGTAACAATCGAAAGTTAAATAAGTGATATTCAGGAGGAATTTTTATGAAGGAATATAAAGGATTAGATTTATTAAACAATCCGTTTTTAAATAAGGGAACTGCATTTACTAAAGAAGAAAGAAAAGCTAACGATCTAGAAGGTTTACTACCACCATTTGTACAAACACTCGATCAACAAGCCGATCAAGCATACGAACAATATGGAAAGAAACCAACTCCTCTAGCAAAGCGCATGTATTTGATGGACCTATTCAATGAGAACCGTACATTGTTCTTCAAACTATTCAGTGAACACGTTTATGACTTTATGCCCGTTGTTTATGATCCAACAATCTCTGAAACAATCGAGGACTACAGTCACCTATTCTTAGATCCACAAAATGCTGCTTACCTATCAATTGATGATCCAGATGCCATCAAAGCAAGTTTGAAAAATGCTGCCGGCGGCCGTGATATCAAATTGGTCGTTGTTACTGACGGTGAAGGAATTCTTGGTATTGGTGATTGGGGTCTACAAGGTGTAGATATTTCAGTTGGTAAATTAATGGTTTACTCAGCCGCAGCTGGCGTTGACCCTAAGTCTGTCCTACCAGTTGTGCTCGATGTTGGTACGAACAACAAATCACTACTAAATGATGATCTATACCTCGGTAACCATCACGAACGTGTTACAGGTGACAAGTATTACGACTTCGTTGATCAATTCGTTAATGCCGCTGAAGAAGCATTCCCTAACATGTATCTTCACTTCGAGGACTTCGGTCGTGATAACGCCGCTAATATCTTGAACAAATACAAAGATCAAATTTTGACATTCAACGATGACATCCAAGGTACAGGAATTATCACACTTGCCGGTATCTTAGGTGCTTTGAATATTTCTAAGGAAAAATTCACTGATCAAGTTTATATGTCATTCGGTGCTGGTACTGCCGGTGCCGGTATCACAAAACGTATCTATGATGCCATGGTGTCCGCTGGTCTATCTGAAGAAGAAGCCAAGAAACACTTCTACTTGGTAGATAAACAAGGTCTATTGTTCGATGACACTGAAGGTTTGACACCTGAACAAAAGCCATTTACAAGAAGCCGTAGTGAATTCGCTAATGCTGACGCACTTACGAATCTTGAAGCAGCTGCCAAAGCTGTTCATCCAACTATCTTAGTTGGTACATCTACACAACCTGGTGCATTCACAGAATCGATCATCAAAGAAATGGCTGCTCACACCGCACGTCCAATTATTTTCCCACTATCAAATCCAACTAAGCTTGCTGAAGCTAAGGCTGAAGACTTACTGAACTGGACTGATGGTAAGGCACTAGTTGCTACTGGTGTTCCCGCAGAACCAGTTGAATTGAACGGCGTTACTTACTATATTGGACAAGCTAACAACGCCCTCGTCTACCCTGGTCTTGGACTAGGTGCAATGGCTGTGAATGCCAAGCTACTTAGCGACGGTATGATCAATAAGGCCGCTCATTCACTTGGCGGAATCGTTGATCCAGACGAAGCTGGTGCTGCCGTACTACCTCCAGTTTCAAAACTTGATCAATTCAGTATGACTGTTGCCTTGGGTGTAGCTCAACAAGCAATTGATGAAAAATTATCAGATGCAACAGATGCACAAAAGGCCATCGACGACATCAAATGGGAAGCAAAATATTAAAATGTAAATTTATTTATCGTTTATAGAGAAGGGAAATTTTACTCATGGAAGCATTTATCACCTCACTAGAAAGTGTTGCCGAAATCGTAATCGTTATCGCCCTTGGCTACTGGCTAAGAAGTTCCGGTCGTTTGGGTGACGAATTTAAAGAAAACATATCATTCATCATTATGAAGATTGCCCTACCAGCATCAATCTTCGTTTCAGTATTAAAATATTTAACACGTGACAAGTTATCAACTTTAACAGGCGGTTTGGTCTTTGCCTTTGCCAGTTTCGTATGCAGTTACCTAATTGCATGGATCTTAACAAAGGTATTCAGAATCCGTAAAGGTCGTCGCGGTACATTCATTAATATGTTTGCCAATGCTAATACTATTTTCATTGGACTACCACTTAACATGGCACTGTTTGGCACAAAGAGTTTGCCTTACTTCCTTGTTTACTACGTTATGAATACCATTTCTACCTGGGCCGTTGGTGTATTCTTCATCTCTGCCGATGATCCTACTGTCGAAAAAGGTACCAAAAAAGATTTCAATTGGAAGAAATTACTTCCTGCCCCATTAGTTGGATTCCTGGTATCACTAGTATTCCTATTGCTAGCTATCCCCGTTCCCGAATGGATCGATAAGACTCTTGATATGGTCGGCGGCATCGTTACACCAATGTCACTTATCTACATCGGTATCATTCTTGCTGACGCTGGTTTGAAGTCGATCGGCTTTGACCGTGACACTATCCTGGCATTACTCGGTCGATTTATCTTTGCCCCAGCCATCATGATTGGATTCGTCTTGCTAGGCAAGTCAATGGGAAATGCTCTCCCAAGTCTTGAAAGCAGTACTTTGATCATTCAAGCTGCTGCACCGGGACTGGCTGTTTTACCAATTCTGGTCGGACAATCACACGGTGATGTAGAATACGCAACTAACGTTGTAACAACTTCAACGGTTCTATTCGTAGTAGTTGTTCCAATCTTAATGCAAATCGTCAACTTCATTTAATGCAAAAAAGCTCGCAGAAAAATTATTTTCTGCGGGCTTTTTTGATCTTGCGATAATACATTCTAGTCCTGATAAGAGTAAGCAGCCAGATCAAATGATTCTTCTTACCAGTCTTCCAATATTTAATATCATTTTTGATTTCTAGTCGATTGAGCAAGGGATAATCATGCCTCAAATATGAATATAACTGTCTAGTGCTAATATCACCTTCCCAGTTATCCTTACTAACAAACTGGCTACGAGTACTCATAAAATTTTTATCGACTATAAAAACTGATTTTACTTTTGCCACAGATATCGGTGGCTGTAAATTAGTTCGATGCGGTGCCATTTCAATATTGATCAGCGCACCCTTCAAAATCGACTTCCAATCATCCGATTCAGTTCGATGATTTCTCATAGCTCGTTGCAGATCTCTCGGCAACTTAAAGTGAAGTGTCTTACCATCTACACGCTTAACCTTGACTGCATAATAAGTTTTGATAATAATCCACCTCTCTATTCTTATTCCTATCGTACCGATGTACGTCAAACTTTGCCAACAAAACTTTTTATATCATTTATTGCAATAATAATGTAAGCATCTTATGTAACTTCGAATAATTTATGTTATGTAACCTTAAACACAATTTTGACATTCTTGACAAGGACAACAATTAGCTTCAATATTAAATAAGAATTAAAAACACTAACGGAGGCAATTCATGACATTATTGAGTACAAGTTTTCGTACAAATTATCTTCACACTTATTTTAAAACTACAGTGGTCATCCCTGACACTGGCAAGAAGGACTATAAGGTAGTTTGGTTATTGCATGGATACACAGCTGACGATACAACTTGGATGCGCAACGTCAACATTGAAAAGATTGCTGAAAAAAATGATATTGCAGTAATTATGCCTGAAGGCAGAAATGCTTTTTATACCGATTCTGACTTCATTCCCTATTATAGTTTCTTCATTAAAGAATTAATGCCTAAGATGCAGAATTTACTACCTATCTCCGACAAAGCTGAAGACAATTACATCTCCGGTGTAAGTATGGGTGGCTATGGCGCACTGAAGATTGGCTTCTCTAATCCTGATAAGTTCAGTAAGATTGCTGCCATGTCACCGGTCGCTGATATTAAGCATTTCAGCAACAATCCTAAGAGTCCTATGCCATTACAAACATTCGATACGATTTTTGACTCACCTGAAAAGATTGCTCAGAACCAAATTATCAACATCTTTAATCAATTCCACCCTAAACAAAAGGTACTACAATTATGTGGTGACGATGACTTCATGCATGATGACAACGTTACATTGAAAGATTTCTTGACTGATAATCTTGGTAATGATTATACTTGGATGCCAGTTAGCGGTGATCACTCATGGAATACATGGTCAGCTAACGTTGATAAGGTATTTGATTGGTTAGTATAATCTGGTCCCCTATTTCTTGACATGCTGTGACATTTACCGCAAGATTAATAATAAATA
>NZ_BAMN01000041.1 GCF_000615905.1 Companilactobacillus nodensis DSM 19682 = JCM 14932 = NBRC 107160 | reverse complement strand
TTTGGAAACGAGTTGCACAAAACAAATGCCTCCGCTTAGCTACGGTTAAGAAAGGATGCCAAAACCGCATCAATTCTTAATCTAGGCTATGCTCAGCATTTACCCGTTTTGTTTCACTCTCTGATTTGACTCTACGGGAACTTCGGATACTTATCAAAATCAGGATCACGTTTCTCAAGAAAGGCATCGCGTCCTTCTTTTCCTTCGTCAGTTGTGTAATATAGCATTGTGGAATCGCCGGCTAGTTGTTGTAATCCAGCCACGCCATCTGTGTCAGCGTTCATAGCTGCTTTAATGAAGCGGATTGCTGTCGGTGACTTCTTCAGAATCTCGTTACACCATTCAATGGTTTCTTTTTCAACGTCAGCTAGTGGGACAACTTTGTTGATCCAGCCCATTTGGAAGGCTTCGTCAGCGGTGTAGGGTTTACATAGGAACCAGACTTCTTTGGCACGTTTGTGACCAATGACTCTAGCTAAGTATGCTGAACCATATCCGGCATCGAAGCTTCCTACTTTAGGACCTGTTTGCATGAATTGGGCATTGTCGGCCGCAATCGTTAAGTCACAGACTAGCTGCAAGATGTTACCACCACCACAGACCAGCCGCGGACCATGGCGATAACTGGCTTAGGGATAATGCGGATCAAGTGTTGTAGGTCTAAGACATTTAGTCTGGCAATGTGGTCAGGTCCGACATAGCCACCATTACCACGAACACTTTGGTCGCCACCGGAACAGAAGGCGAGGTCGCCTTGTCCAGTCAAGATAATGGCACCGATCGTGGCGTCATCACGACAAATATTGAAAGCCTCAATCATTTCCTGTACAGTGACAGGTGTGAAGGCGTTACGCTTTTCAGGACGATTGATAGTTATCTTGGCAATTTTGCCCATTCGTTCAAAAATAATTTCTGAATAATCTTTAATGTTTTTCCATTCACTCATAAAAATAACCTCCGAGGTGTTAGTAATGAACTTATTAGAAAATTTAGGTATAGAAGTAATCGAACAGAATAAGAATCGTGTCACGTTACAGATGAAGGTCGAAGATAAACATCTCCAACCTTACAAAATTATGCATGGTGGTATCAATGCCGTTCTTGCCGAAACAGCCGCCAGTATCGGTGCTAATCTTAACATAACAGAACCTGATGAAGTAGCTGTCGGAGTAGACGTATTGACTCATCACTTGAACACTGTTAAGGATGGTGTTCTGATTGCGGAAGCTCTACCGATCAAAATCGGTTATTCGATTCAAGTTTGGCAAGTTATGACCCATCCAGAAGACAGTGCCATCAGTAATAGCATGAGTACTGTGACATTGAAAAAAACAAAACTGAATTAATTACGATACAATCTGGAGTTGATGATTTCAAAGAATGCTAAGAGTATCAAACTGATTCCGAATAATTGATAAATAAAAATAATCGTCTTCGGTGGTTGCAGGATGAACATTATCCCAGCAAGCATCAGTAAGGCTGAGTAAAAATAATCAAGCCAAGGTGTTATCTTGACTTGTTTTTTTGTTTCATTAGAATCACGGAACTGGTTGATACCGTTGACCAAAAGAATGATACCTAGAACTGGCGGAACCAAGATGACGATCAGCTTGGCAATAATAGGGATGGCGGCGGCCAAAACTAAAGCCCCAATTCCCAGGCCAATAGCGACATTGGACTCACCGGTTTTTCGTCGAATACTAATTCCATCCATAATAGAAAGGATACCGTAAACAGCGATGTAGCCAGAGACTAGGTAGATGATGATATTCAAACTTTTGATCGGTTCAATAACGATCAGTATTCCGGTCACTAACAAAAAAACAAAACGCAACCAACGATAGAGTTGGAACTGTTTGACCATTTTTTCACTTCCTCCAAATGCATATATACCTATAATAACAAAATTTTACCACAAATAAATTGTAAGCATTAAATAAATTATTCACAAATAAAAATGAGATTAACAGCTAATCCTTACACAATAGGGTGCGAGCATATATTTTTGATTGTGAAATAAATGTGGTATCGTATTCACGATGATTAAATTATAAAGGGGATTTTTATATGAAAGTTCGTGCTTCAGATAAGATGATCGACGTAATGAGTCAGTGGGGAATTGACAATATCTTTGGTTTGCCAGGTGACTCTGTCGATACCACAATTGATGCTATGTATCGTGCACAGGATAAGATTAAGTTCACACATGTTTTGCATGAAGAGGTCGCTGCTTTATCAGCTGCTGCTCAAGCTAAGTTAACTGGAAAAATCGGAGTTTGTCTCTCAATCGGTGGACCAGGTGCCATTCACTTGCTCAATGGTTTATACGATGCCAAGATGGATCACGCACCAGTTCTAGCGATTTTGGGACAAGTTCAATCGAAGATGTTGAATACTGACTTCTTCCAAGAAGTTGATACGCACGTCTTATTCGATGATGTAGCGGTCTACAATAAGTTGATCATGGACCACAATCTTTGCCACGCATAGTCGATGAAGCAATTCGCACCGCCTATTCTAAGCAGGGGGTTGCTGTTTTAACTATTCCTGACGACATACCAGCACACATGATTGCCGATAACTTCAATGCTAATGTTGATAACTTCAAGATCGAAGATTATCAAGTAGACGATAAGGAAATCAAAGCTGCACTTGAGTTGATGAAGATTCACTCTAATCCTATCGTTCTAGCCGGTACTGGTATTAGAAACGCCAAGAAAGAAACACTCGACTTCATTGAGAAGTTCAAATTACCAATTATTCAAACAATGCCTGCCAAAGGGATGGTCGCTGACGATCACCCTTATAACTTGGGACAACTAGGTAAATTGGGCACAAAAGCCGCATATGAGATGATGCAAAAAGCTGACCTGTTGATCATGCTCGGAACTGATTATCCATATGCTCCATATTTGAATCACAAGATCGATGCTATTCAAGTTGATATTAATGGTGACAAGCTCGGCAAGCGTCATCGTGTCAATGTCGCTATTCAAGGCGAAACTCAAAAAGTCCTTAAGCGAATGATCGAACTCGGTGACGAAGTCAAAGAACGTCCATTTCTAAATACTGCGATCAGTCATATGGCACAGTGGCGTTCATGGATGAAAGATGTTTATAGCAAGAATCATGAAGGGGTGCTTCCTTCTAAGATGTTCCATGACTTGTCGACGACTGCTCAAGACAATGCTGTCTTCTCGATTGATGTCGGTACTTCGACTGCCTTTGGAGCTAGATTCATCGATGCCAAGCCAACTCAGAAGTACACTATTTCAGCTTGGTTAGGAACTATGGGCTGTGCGCTACCAGGTGCGATCGCCTCGAAGATGGTCTTACCAGATCGTCCAGTTTACGCGGTTGCCGGTGATGGTGCCTTTTCAATGGTCATGCAGGACTTCGCAACAGCGGTTAGATACAAGTTGCCAATGGTTATCACGGTTTTGAACAACAAACTATTGGCATTTATTGAATATGAACAACAATCAGCTGGGCAACAAAATTACGGGATCAGCTTGCCTGATATCGACTTCGCTAAGTTTGCGGAAGCCTGTGGCGGAATTGGTGAACGTATCACTACTAATGAACAATACGCTGAAGCAATTGAGAAGTATAAGAATACTGATCGTCCAGTTGTCTTGGATGTGGCTGTAACTGATGAAGCTCCATTGCCTGGTAAAATCGTAATGGACGAAGCTAAGGGTTATGCCAAATTCGGTATGGGACACTTGATCGATAAGAAATCTATGCCGGAATTACCACCAATGAAAGAGATTTTACGTTCATTCCTGTAATGATAAATTAAATTAAATCTAATAAAAGGGAAATCACAATCTAATGTGATTTCCCTTTTTAAATCCCGCAAAACACTAGTGAATTATTACAATTTTATAAAAAGACTTGCAACTAAATTAGAAAACTATTAGAATTACAATATTTCAATCACTAAATTTATTGGGGGTGTCATTATGGATGCGCAAAAAGTAGATCATGATCACGAGGAGGCTCACCGATTGATTCAACGTGAAAATAAGTTTTACGCTAAATCAGCTCGGATGGATTACTACGATCTAGTAATCGACCACGCACACGATGCAACATTAGTCGATGTCGATGGGAATGAGTATATTGATGTCCTGGCAAGTGCTTCAGCGATAAATGTTGGGCATACGAATGAAAAAGTCGTCAAGGCTATTCAAGACCAAGCCGCAAAGCTGGTCCACTATACTCCAGGTTATTTCCACCATCAACCAGAACAAGAATTGTCAGAACGACTGGCAAAACTCGTGCCCGGTTCACCTAAGCAAGTCACATTTGGCAACTCTGGTTCAGACGCTAACGATGCAATTATCAAGTTCTCACGTGCATATACAGGTCGTCCTTACATCGTATCTTTCATGGACTCATATCATGGTTCTACTTACGGTTCAATGACACTTTCAGGCGTTAGTTTGAATATGACTCGCAAAATGGGACCACTACTTCCCGGAGTAGTGCATGTTCCATATCCTGATCTGTATCGCAGACTTCCTGATGAAACAGTACATGATGTCGCAATGAGATATTTTGAAGAATTCAAACAACCATTCGAAACTTTCTTACCTGCTGACGAAACAGCCTGCGTCTTGATCGAACCGATCCAAGGAGATGGGGGCATTCGCAAAGCTCCCGAAGAATTCATGCAACTGGTCTATCAATTCTGTCATGAAAATGGAATTCTCTTCGCAGTTGACGAGATCAACCAAGGAATGGGTAGAACCGGTAAGATGTGGAGTATCCAACAATTCAAGGACATCGAACCCGACTTGATGTCAGTTGGTAAGTCACTTGCTTCAGGGATGCCACTGAGTGCCGTGATTGGTAAGAAGGAAGTCATGGAGAGCCTCGATTCTCCAGCACATCTATTCACAACTTCTGGTAATCCGGTCTGCTGTGCAGCAGCACTCGCTACACTAGACGTCTTAGATGAAAAAAAATTACTTGAAAAATCAGTCGAAGACGGGGAATATGTAAAGAAGCGTTTCTTAAAAATGCAACAAGAATTCGAAGAAATCGGCGACGTTAGAATGTATGGCTTAGATGGCGGAATTGAATTAGTCACAGATAAGGAATCCAAGACTCCTAACACTGACTTTGCTTCCAAAGTTATCTATTATGCCTTCCAACACGGAGTGGTCATCATCACTCTCAAAGGAAACATTCTAAGATTCCAACCACCGTTGGTAATTACAAGAGCGCAACTGGACAAAGTTCTGGACGTTCTAGAAGCAGCCTTTAAAGCTGTTGAAAATGATGAAGTTACTTTGCCAGAAGGTAAAATTGGCTGGTAGATTTAGAGAGTGGAACAAGCTGGGAGATTTTGAGCACTACCTAGAATAGTGAAGGTGACACGTAGTGTTGCAATCACTATTCGTAGTAGGCGCAGAAATCTGGCTTGTGTAACTCGTTTTAGGAATTAATATACAATAGGGTAATTTTAGGAGGAAATTATATGAGTGGTTTTTTTAAACGATTAACATTAAAAGAAGATCCGAGTATTTACGAAGATAAGGATTCACATCTAGTACGTGTCTTAACAGTTAAGGACTTCTTAGCGTTAGGTGTTGGAACAATTGTTTCAACTTCTATCTTCACACTTCCCGGAGTGGTTGCTGCACAACATGCTGGTCCTGCTGTTGCTATTTCATTCTTAGTAGCTGCTATCGTTGCTGGATTGGTTGCCTTTGCCTATGCTGAAATGGCCGCAGCCATGCCGTTTGCCGGTTCAGCGTATTCATGGATCAACGTTATGTTCGGGGAATTCTTCGGTTGGGTTGCCGGTTGGGCGTTACTCGCTGAATACTTCATTGCCGTAGCGTTCGTTGCCTCTGGATTGTCTGCCAATTTCAGAGGGTTGCTATTACCATTAGGCATCAAGTTCCCGAATGCGATTTCTAACACCATGGGTGTCAACGGTGGGGTCCTTGATATCACTGCCGTTGTTGTTCTAGCAGCTGTTGCTTGGTTGCTATCAAAAGGTGTTTCAGGCGCTGCCAAAGTTGAAAATATTCTAGTTGTTCTAAAGGTTCTTGCTGTTCTAGCATTTATCGTTGTTGGTCTTACAGCCATTCATATCCAGAACTATTTCCCATTCGTTCCTAAGTATCACGTTAATGCTGATGGTACAGCCTTCGGTGGTTGGCAAGGAATCTACGCTGGTGTATCGATGATCTTCTTATCTTATATCGGATTTGATTCGATCGCCGCTAACTCTGCTGAAGCCAAAGATCCTGGGAAGACAATGCCTCGTGGTATTCTTGGATCATTAGCTATTGCCGTTGTCTTATTCGTTGCCGTTGCGCTAGTTCTAGTAGGGATGTTCCACTATTCAGATTATGCAAATAACGCTGAGCCTGTTGGTTGGGCACTACGTCACGCAGGACATCCAGTTATTGCAAGTACGATTCAAGCCGTTGCTGTTGTTGGTATGTTTACCGCATTGATAGGTATGATGTTAGCCGGATCACGTTTGATCTATTCATTCGGACGTGACGGAATGTTACCAGGTTGGTTAGGCAAGTTGAACAAGAATAACCTTCCTAATCACGCACTATCAGCTCTAACAATTATCGGTATCATTATCGGTGCCTTATGTCCATTCGCTTTCTTGGCACAATTGATCTCAGCTGGTACCTTGATTGCCTTCATGTTCGTTTCACTAGGAATCTACGCATTACGTAGACGTGAAGGTAAAGACTTACCAGTTCCATCATTCAAAATGCCATTCTACCCAGTAATGCCAGCACTTGGTTTCTTAGGTGCCTTGTTCGTATTCTGGGGACTAGATTACGAAGCTAAGCTATACGCTGGAATCTGGTTCGCAATTGGATTGGTAATCTACTTCTCATATGGTATGAATCATTCATTCCTTGGCAAAAAAGCTAAGAAAGATGAAGCAGATGCTGCGAGTAAAGTAGTTAAAGATGAAAAAGAAGAAATCGTTGAAGATTAATTCGTATTGATTGTAAACAATTTTTGCAGTTGCTATAATGTGGCTGTAATAAAAAAACGACGAGTCAGAATCGACTCGCCACGATAGCCCGTTAAGAAGAAACGGTGACTATGGTACTATTTTAATCTAATGACTAAAGCCATCAGCTCGTCAAAGTTAAGATGGCTTTTTTCGTGTCTTCATTTCTTACCATTCTGAATGTACGTCAGAATTAGCCACCTTCTTAACTAACTAACGCTATACCATTATCCTATAAGACGGTTGATTCTCTATGCAATAAGCGTAGCTAATAATTCATACTATTTATAAATATTTAAATGATTGGATTGATTGTATAGTGATTGTAACGCCTGTTATACTTAGCACACGACATGTGGTTTCTACTCCATATTGAGAAGCTAATACAAACTAAAACTATGGAGCTGAACCTTGAAAATAAAAATCTACCACGGAACTACGATTAGTAAGGCGAAGTCATCATTGGAGATGGGAACTTTATATTTGAAGATCGACCTGATCATTGGCTAGGTCGTGGGATATATTTTTTTGTTAATGATTACGATGCTGCAGTTTGGTGGGCCAATCAGAGATATAGCAGTGATAAAAAAGCCGTTATTGAATATGAACTAGAGATTGCTGAAGATGACTTATTGGATTTGGATACTCTGACAGGGATGAGAGCTTTTAATGAGTTTATGATTAAAAATAAGGATTCATTTACTACTAGAATTAATATTAGTAATTTTAGTGATCGTAATATTCAACTGGAGCTCAGATCCAGTTGGCTTCAGTTATATTATATTTATA
>NZ_BAMN01000042.1 GCF_000615905.1 Companilactobacillus nodensis DSM 19682 = JCM 14932 = NBRC 107160 | reverse complement strand
TTTTTGAATTATTCATAAATATTATTACTAGGTAGCTACCAAGTGCTGAAATGAAGACTGTAAAAATGTTTACTAGTACGGTACCAAGTATTAATAACAGTTTATACTTTCGTAGGTTATCAGAAAAAAGACCATTATCATATTGTAATAATAAGGTTGCCTTAACGCTGCAATCTAATATTAAAAAGATCCATAGTATTGGCCATATTATAGAACGTTTTACCATTTTTATCATGTCAAATCCCCCTTCTCATTTTTATATTCAAAATTAGATTTGATATTATTACTGATATTAATAATGAAATTAATATGGTAATTATTATCAATAGTATCAAATTACCATGAGATGTATGGACGATAAATGATGATAGCTTATTTTTTACATTTACAAATTTAGATATTATAAAAAGGATAGAAACAATTGATATCATTACCATGGTTATTCCATTTTGAGAAAATGCGTAAAGGAAGGGAATGAGTATTGAACAATAGAGAAACTCAATTATTGTTGAAATGGAGGTAATTATTAATACTGTGCGCAAATCAAATGTTTTGAATATGATTGATGTAGTTTGTATGTATATATAATTTATTATTGTTGATTCTAATATGACAATCATCGAAGTTAGGAATCGGGAAATGACTAATGTGATGTTTCTCTTTTTAATAACTTTCATAAATAATAACCATTTATCATTAATATCGGAAGTGAAAAGTATTTGTAAATTATTAATTAAAATAAAGGAAATGAATATGGATATAATCCAACTATCTTGTTTTAAGACAATCATACTTATAGATAATAGGATTAACATACCTAGTAAATATTTACGCTTAATAAATGATTTTAATAATTGAAAGTTATCCTTTAAAATAAGTCCTTTCATTTCTGGCACCTCGGTTGATCTGATTTACATTGTCTTCAAATATTTTTTGTAGATTATTCATGTCTATATCGTTGGTATTCTTATCTAATATTTTTTCACCGTTTTTTAGAATAATAAATCTGTTACATATATCAGAAATATCATTTAGATTGTGTGTTGAAATGATTAGAGGTACATTTTGTTCTAAAGCATAGTGCTTTATCTTAGCTAATACATTTTTACGCATGATAGGATCTAAACCACTTGTAACTTCATCGAAGATTAATATGTCGGATACACTGGATAAACCCACAGCAACATTTAATTCCATTTTCATGCCCTTTGAAAAGTTTTTGATAATAACCTTTTTGGGAAGATCAAAATCATTTATATATTTGTTGAACTTTTCATTATTCCAATTCCATTGAAGTTTATCTAACACCTTTGCTAATTCTAATATGGTTAATTTTTTAGGATAAGGTATACTATCGAATCCAAAATATATTCGTGGATTATTCGTTGTTATATTTCCACTGGTCTGTGCTGACAATCCCGAAATGATTTTTAGCAGGGTTGTTTTTCCAGCCCCGTTTTCACCAATTACCCCCATAATGTCATTCTGGTATATTTTTAAATTGATGTTTTTTAATTGAAATGTTTTAAAACTTTTATTGATTTTCTCTGCCTGAATTATCGGTATTAAATTACTCATTTTTGTGTCCTCCCTTGTTAAAAAGCAATATATACCCTAACAGTAAAGATATATAGAATGATGCCATTGTTGGAGTTTTAGTGCCTAAAACAATGAATAAAATACCAGTTATCAAAAAAGCTATAAAAACTATTAATCTATTTAACTTTGACTTGAACATATTAATAACCTCTTATCATTTGATTGGTAAAATATGGAGTCACAAAGGACTCGATGATGCCGGCTGTTATCAGAATAAGGAATGGCATAAGAAGACAATTATATGATATTTTTTATCTCTGGCATCAAATACATATTTTACTAATAAAAAGTATGCAAAAAATTCAATTACTCCATGAGGTAAAATAAGTACAGCTCCTTCAACGATTGTAAGATGTGAAAATATTATTCCTATTTTTATTCCGTTTGCAATAAAGAATGCAATAGGTATTATGATTCCAAAGTATGTCGTTGTGTAAAGCAATCCTAATGAAATTGTATTTGTTACAATAATATGCAAAAACACATTAAATGAGTTCACCTTTATAGGGTGGGATAGTTGTGTATTGGTAACGACAACGTACATTTTTTCATATAAGTAGCTGAGTAAGAAAGATATGCTAAATAAATTTATTAATAATAATATTTTTTTCATGATAATTTCAGAATGGGGAGATCAAGTATTGATCTCCCCAATTTATTTTTAATTTAAGCTGCTGTAGCACCCATCGCAGTTGCTGCAGCTGCAGCCCACGCTGGTAATGTAATACCTAACATTGCAGCAAATACTCCCGCCGCACTACCACCATTCAAAATTCCACTAACTAGTTTGCTTTCAAGAGAGTTGTCCAAATGAATGCCGAATAAACCAGCAATCCATATAACATGTACAGTTGTTAACATAAGTCCTAATAAAACAAATGATACAATTGTTGCTATTTCATATTTGTTTAGAACATATTTTACACTCAAATTATTTTTCATTATAAAGCATCTTCTTATCTTTAAATATTTCTGAGGTATGTTTACCTCAAATATGATATTATTCCGATTCAAAATTTTTATCAAAATTTTGAATTCGTTTAGTGTGTAGGTTTAGGATAGACAGTATTGTTATAATCAAAAATAGTTTAATTAATAATGTGTTAGATTTTTAGTTGGATGGCATCAATTGATGATAATGTCTTTTGGAAGTTGAATGTTGTCAAAAAACAATTTCCATTCGTTAAGGACGATAACTTAGAATTATTGTATGATCACGCTCGAAAAGACTGGCGTGAGTCGGTTATTAATTTTCAGGTACCAATGTTATTGGTAACGGCTAATCAGAGTCCGTACTTTGATGGTGAGTTTGCTGAATTATTGATGGAGAAAAATAGTAATTTAAGTCATGTGGCAATCGATCAATCCGGTCATGTGATTATGGCCGAACAGCCCGATAAGTTTAATCAAACATTATTGAATTACATAGAATAAAAAAAGCCTTCAGGCTGACTATCTTGTCAGTTTGAAGGTTTCTTTGTATAAAAATAATCCAATTAAAAAAGTAATTAAATCAGCAAGTGGTTGTGACCAAACGACACCGTAATATCCGAAGATTCTGGATGCAAGTACGATTACAAGATAGAAGATAATACCTTGACGTGCAATTGACATGATAAAGGCATCTAGGGCTTTACCAGTTGATTGAAAGACGGTTGTGAATACGAGTATCGCACCGACGAAAGGTGTCGTACAGAGGAAGGCACGTAGGATGTGGGTACCGGCAGTGATGACCGCAGTATTCTTCAAGAATAACCCAACGATTTGTGGTGCAAAGATCATCAAGATAACTGCGAGAACTAGTGCATAGACCATCTCGACTAACAGATCGAAACGGATGATTTTTTTAAATCGATCAAAGTTCTTCGCTCCAAAATTGTATCCGATTAATGGTTGAGCGCCAAAGGCAAATCCAACCATGATCAACATAATAATCATGTAAACTTTGAGAACAATCCCCATGGCCGCAATTTGAACAGCTCCATAGCTCTCTAAGTAACGGTTGATGACAGCTGTTCCAAACGCTTGCATTAAATTAGTTATAGAAGCTGGAATACCGATAATAATAACTTGAGTTATTAGTTTTTTGTTGATAGACATTTTATGAATATCAACGCTAATAACGTTGCAGTACTTCAAAGTTGCCCAGATCAACATAATGTCCGTGACACCATAACCTATGACAGTTGCCAAAGCAGCACCGGCAGCACCCATATTCATTGGAAAAATAAGGATAGGGTCCAAAATAATAGTTACGATTGTTCCAATGATAGTACCAATCATAGATTGCTTGGCGAATCCTTCCGTACGAATCAAGTTACTAGGAACTAGAGAGACGATGATTACTGGTGCTCCTAGGGCCATGATATGATAAAAACTAGCTGCAAAATGATAGGTAGAATTGTTGGCACCTAGCATATGCAGAATTGGATTTTCGAATGCAATTAGTAATATTGCGGTTATTACGCCAAGGATGATCCCCCAATAGAAGCAAAAACTACTGACACGACGACTTTTTTCATGTTCAGTTTGACCAAGCAGCCGTGATATTAATGAACTACCACCGAGACCGAAGATATCACCCAATGCCAGTAGAAATGAGAATAATGGTGTGCAGAGCGCAACACCAGCTACTAAGTCAGTGTTCTGCGTTTGTGCTATGAAGAAAGTATCCGCTAAGTTATAGATCATACTTGCGACCATACCAAGAACAACCGGTAACGCTAGTGTGAAATACGCTTTAGGGATGGATTCTTTTTCAAATAATTCGTTCAAAATAATTCCTCCAAAAATAGACCAATGTTTCTATTATATATGAAGTAATAAAAAAAACGCCAGAGGCGTTTTGAAATTTTATGCTTTTGATTTATGATAGCCTTTGTTGATTGCTTCTTGCTCAGAACTGAAATAAATGATATTTTTATGTCCAATTCTGTATCTATGTTGTGTAGGTAAATGATAAATATGTGAAGCCTTGTTTCCAACGACGGTACCTACATAAGTGCCAGTATTAATAGGTGTATCTGTTGTATATGTTGGAGCGATATATGCTGGTTGTGATGTAGTTAGGTCGTAGTCTGAAACATATTCATTTGAACCGATTTGGTAAAACTTTTGACCGTTGATATATGTAACATCAGAGAATGCTTGCCATGAAGAATTAGTAGGTAAGATATTACCGGTTCTATCGCCATTAGAGTTAACGGTCGCGGATGACCATCTTCCAATGGTTACAGAAGTTTTTTCACGTGGAGCAGATGGGTGATTATTGTTCACATTCGATTTGACTGAATCAGAAGGCAACCATTCATTTGTTGCAACATGATAGTATGTTAAGCCATCATCTCCTGACATGGTTTTATTAAATAACCAATCCGAATCAGGAGTTAAAGCACGATTTGTTACTTGAACTAGCTTGTTGTCTTTTAATGCATAAATATTAGCTAATTTATTGGTTGTAACCACGCCTTTAGTGTTAGTGATTTCTCCACTAGCTTGTGTGTTGGCACTTACGGTTATTAATGACTGAAATGAACCAAATAACATTATAGTTGTAGCAATTAAACTCGAGATAATTCCTTTTTTCATTTAATATTCTCCTAAGAATTAAGTATATAAATAATATATCATCAACTAAATTTAAATAAAATTCTGATTTAATATACGTAAAATTCATTAATTTTATATATTTGTATAAAAAAAGCATTCTCATCAGAGAATGCTTTTAGAAGCTAAATTTAGTCCTAAACCTTAGATCTTGTATAACTAGCATTTATAGCATCTTGTTCAGTCTTAAAGTAAACAAGGTTTTCAGTATTTATTTTGTATGATCTTTGACCAGGTAGGTGGTAGACGCTGGTACTGGAATTGCCGACAATTGTTCCGGTAGTATTTGAGTCAATATTTTGTCCAACAGTTGCAGATGAAGCTGTATCAAATGTTGAAACAAATTCATTTGAACTAATTTGATAGTAAGTTTGACCATTGATTGTTACGATATCGGAAAATGCTTTCCATGCGGAATGTGCTGGTAAGATATTTCCTGTGCGTGATCCAGTAGAATTGACAGTTGCAGCATTCCAAGTGCCAATATAGATGGTTTTCATTGTTCTGGGTGCATTATTATTAGAAGTACTTCCAGCAGCAGATGAATTAGATTTAATAAAGTTTGATGGTACCCATTCGTTTGTCGCAACACGATAATAAGTTAGACCATCAACGCCTGTGGTAGTTTTATTGAACAACCAGTCAGAATTGGGTGTTAAAGCTCTGTTGGTAATTTTGACCAAGTTGCCATTTCTGAGTGCATAAATGGTTGCTATCCCGTTAGTAGTGACAACACCCTTAGTATTACTGATTTCTCCGGTAGTCTGAGTAGTAGCATTAACGGTGTGTAACGATTGTGCTGACCCCAATAACATAATCGCAACGGCAATTGCACTTGATAAAATTCCTCTTTTCATATTTAATCCCCCTTATATTTATATTACATTATAAATATATCATGTAA
>NZ_BAMN01000043.1 GCF_000615905.1 Companilactobacillus nodensis DSM 19682 = JCM 14932 = NBRC 107160 | reverse complement strand
TCAAAATCGTTCTAAAAGGTATCGAAAAAATGACAAATAGAAGAAGTTATTTTTATAATATGAAAATAAATAACCCCTAATATCTACATTATAGATATTAGGGGTTATTCTTTCAATGTTTTTGAGGGGCGATTTGTATATAATAGACCCTTATATATTCATAGCCCCTTTCTGTTTGGTGTTAAAGTATTAGTCATCGATGTCATGCACTATCTTGTTTAGCTCCGTTTTGATGGAACTGGGAATATTTTCTAAATTGAAATGATTATATATTTCTTTATCCTTAAGCATCCTTTTTTGTGCCTTATTTAATTTACACTCATTGTTACCCACTACCCATTCATCCTTTGTACGTATAAAGGGGTTTTGCGCACTTTCCTTTAACGCGTTTTGAACATCTTCATAAGGTAAATAAAATTCAATTGTAGATTTATTTAATTTTACAATCTACCATATAACGTCTCCATCTTTTCAAAACGACTTAATTCTACGGGCTATAAATAACTTAATTTGCCAGTGTATAACGTTTCAGATTAAGCTACCACTAAGTTATAATAACCATATCGAAAGGAGATCAATCTAATGAAATATACGAAAACCAAAGCAGTATTAAATCAACTCGTTGCCGATTTGAGCCAGATGTCAATGATTATCCATCAGACGCATTGGTACATGCGTGGACCCAACTTTTTGAAGTTGCACCCCTTGATGGATGAGTTCATGGAAGAAATTGACAGCCAACTCGATGTCATTTCTGAACGGCTGATTGCGCTTGATGGCAGTCCTTACTCGACCTTAAAAGAAATGGCCGAAAACACTAAGATTCAAGACTGGCCTGGTGAATGGGACAAAACAACCCCAGAACGCCTCGCACACTTAGTTGATGGCTATCGTTACTTGGAAGACCTTTACCAACACGGCATTGAAGTATCCGATGTTGAAAAAGACTTCAGTACCCAAGATATTTTCATTGGTCTCAAAACCGCAATTGAGAAGAAAATCTGGATGATTCAGGCAGAGCTTGGGTCGCGCCGGAAATTGATGAATAAAATAATATTAAAAAATCGGTAGGCTTAAACATTGCTAACGCTTATATCAGTGCTGCTATTTAATTAAAATGCGACATCCCAACAACGGGGTGGCGCATTTTTGTTTGCAATGCGGTGACAAATAGGCCGGAAACAAAATAAGTGAGTGATAACTCATTTTAATGTTGACAAACCGAGATGTACTGATTATACTAAGGCCATTAAGTGAGTGAGTATACACTCGTTTTGAGAAAGAGGGTTATTAAAATGGCAACGGATTATGTCATCGCCAAGCAGGTCAGCAAGCACTTTGGTCATCAGCAAGTGCTCAATCAGATTGATTTGACACTGCCGGCTGGAATGATTTATGGCTTGATTGGGCCATCAGGAGCTGGGAAGACCACCTTGATCAAGAGTATTTTAGGGATGGAAGCTGTGGATAGTGGCACTGTTAAAGTCATGGATACGGTGATGCCCAATAGGGCGGTAATGGCACAAGTAGGGTATATGGCCCAAAGTGACGCTTTGTATGAGACACTAACGGCCCGTGAAAACCTGACCTTGTTTGGGCAATTGATGAGCGTTCCAAAAATAAAGTTAGCACAAATGATTGATTATGCAGCCGGATTAGTTGATTTAACGTCCCAATTAGACAAGCGGGTCAGTGGCTATTCGGGTGGGATGAAACGGCGCTTGTCGTTGGCAATTGCCCTGATTCAGGATCCCCAATTATTGATTTTAGATGAACCGACCGTTGGGATTGATCCAGAATTACGGCAACAAATTTGGACCGAACTAAATAAGCTCAAGGATACCGGTAAGTCGATGCTCGTGACAACGCATGTCATGGACGAAGCAGAACGGTGTGATTATCTCATGTTGATTCGGCACGGGATTGCGCTTGCTGAGGGGACACCCGCGGCACTGAAACAACAGTATGCAGTAGATACGATCGAACAGGTCTTTTTGAAAGCGGGGCGGATGCAAGATGCGAACGATGGCAATCGTTAGACGAGTTTTTAAGCAAATGTTACGTGATAAGCGTACCTTGGCGCTGATGTTTTTGGCACCATTGCTGATTATGACGCTGATGTATTTCTTATTTCAAAACAACACGACGCAATTAGCAAGCTTGGGTGTTCATCATGTAGACCAATCCGTGGTTAACGTGATCGATACCAAAAACGTGACGATTCATCATTATGATAGTTCACAGGCACGGAAAATGATTAAGCAGCATGATCTAGATGGCTATTTGACTCAGAAAAATGGTCAATTGACGATTACTTATTCAAATAGCAATCCAACCAACACGTCTTTAATTAAGGCGAGTTTACAATCAGGATTAGTCAAGTTGAAAATGAAGACGCTGGTGACCGTTACTAAGAAACAGCGCGCGGCCCTTGAATCGCAACAAGCCGCTTTGAAGAAGCTGACAGCAGCCCAGACACAAGCAACGGTGACCAAGCTGAAGACTGCCATTGCACAAGCCCAGGCCCGCGGTGACCAGGCAACTGCTGAGAAATTACAAAAGCAACTCAAGCAAGCCACAGCCACGACGTCTAGTTCGACTCAGTCAGCTAAAGCAACCAGTTATACGACTAAGTCTCATTATATTTATGGTAGTAGTGATTCAACGTTCTTTGAAAGCTTTTTGCCAGCCTTTCTCGGTTTCTTTGTCTTCTTCTTTGTGTTCTTGATTTCTGGCGTTTCACTTTTGAATGAACGTACTACTGGAACCCTAAGCCGGCTACTTGCAACCCCAATTCGACGGAGTGAAATTATTATGGGCTATCTAATTGGTTATGGGGCTTTGCCATCATTCAGACTGTCCTGACCGTTGTTTTTACAATTACGGTCTTCAAGATTCACTTAGTTGGTAGTATTTGGCTGGTCTTTCTGACTAACTTATTATTAGCGTTAGTGGCTTTGACCTTGGGTATCTTTATTTCCACCTTTGCTAACTCAGAATTTCAAATGATTCAGTTTATTCCACTGATTGTTGTACCACAAATCTTTTTTGCTGGGTTGGTTCCAGTCGATGGCATGGCCAGTTGGTTGCAAGCAATTGCCCACATCATGCCGTTATACTATGGTGCTAATGCGTTGACGGCTGTTGTGACAAAGGGTGCTGGGCTTGGCGATATTGGTGTCAATTTGTTAATATTAGTAGGGTTTATGGTCGTACTAACAATGTTGAATATTGTTGGAATGAAACGTTATCGGAAGGTGTGAGGATATGGAACGACCACGGATACGGGATTATTTTCAACAGGATCTAAGTCAGAATGAAACGATTACACCTAAGCAACGGGCCATCCTCCAGGCAAGTCTCGATTTGTTTGCTGAAAAGGGTTTTGACCAGACCAGTACTAGTGATATTGCACAACGGGCCGGCGTTGCGGAGGGGACGGTCTATCGGCGGTATAAGACTAAGGCTGCCTTACGGGATGCCATCTTAGCACCAATTACCGCGCACATTGTGCCAATCTTAGCGAGTGATTTTTCAGAGGATAAATTACGGCAGCGTTATCCCAGTCTACAGGCATTCGTCACAGCAATTTTTACGGACCGAGTTGCATTTGCTAAAGCTAACGTGAAAGAGTTAAAGGTCATTTTTGAAATGGTAGCTTTTGACACCGAACGACGCGAACAGATTCTTAGCCAGATTGCGCCTAAGATGGTCAAGCAGATGGGAAGTGTCATAAATCAACTAAAAGCAGATCATTTGATTGTGGATTGGCCGAATGATTTGATACTGCAAAGTTTGTTATCGCAGCTATTCGGTTACCTAGCGCAGTTAATGCTGGAATTGCCGGGAACTGAAATTGAGCGCGAACAAGCGTATTTGATTACGGTGATGACCAAAATATTGACCCCGGGTGAACATGATCAAATTACTGGTCAGTGAGCTAACTGTTACTTGATATAAACTAAAGCCACTTCTGTACTTAGCGGTCATTTAAACGCTAAGTACAGAAGTGGCTTTAGTCGTTGCTACGCGTGTTCGTTTGTTAATCTGCTAGTATCGTCATTTTATTCAACAAACTAGTTTGTAACTGGCTGAGTGTGGTCGTCATGTAGACCGGGTAAAGATCTGGGTTGACGAGCCGCTGGGTTGTTCGTGGGAGCTCGGCAAGTTTAGCCTGGGTCGTTGCCTGAATGGTTGTAACCGGAATTGACGTGGTGTTGGACAAATCTACCGGCGCGAGTAAGGGCCGGGCTTCAAAATGGGTGAGTCGCTGTTGACGGTCGACACTGAGTGGGTCACTGGTGACGACGGTTAGGCTGGTCGCATCAACGATCGTCTCGGTAGCTAGTGCAATCAAATCAGCAAAGGCCCGCTGAGTTCCTGGTTCGTACAGACGATAGACTTGCTTATCACCAGGAATCGTTAGTTTTTCGCGACTGGCACTGACCTTGATCTTGGGGGTGCTCTGACCATTGCTCTCAGTTGCCGCAAGCTTGTAGACGCCACTTAGAACCGGTGCGGACGCGCTAGTGATGAGCTTTTCACCGATACCAAAATTATCGATCGGTGCGCCTTCGTGCAACAGCGAGGTAATGATGTGTTCATCCAATGCATTAGAAATAGTGATTTTGGCATTGGGAAAGCCAGCCGCGTCCAATTGTGTCCGGTTTTCTTAGAGTAGCAATTAGCTCATTATTTTTTTTGCTAGTCTTTGTCGCTTTTTTGCTACCTATTTGTTGATCTTTTGCTACCAAAGGCTTTGCTACCTTGTCCCTAATAATCCTTTCAGCTGTAAGGCTAATCATGTTTGTACCTTGACTATCTTTTTGTTGGTTCTTTGTTGGTAGTCTTTGGTAGTGATATTGAATAGTTTGTTTAGAGACCTTCAATTCATCAGCAAGTTCTCTAATAGTTTTAGGCATGATTTCCAAACCCCTTTCGGAGTTCAGCAAGTGCTTCTTGTCTTGCTTGATCTCTTATTTTTTTATCGTGCTCGGCCTGTTTATCAGCCAATGCTTGTTTCTCAGTAGAGCCTAAAGTTAACCCCTTAACCTTGTCAATGGCGCGCCATTTTTCCTGCTCTGTTAATTCACCATTATGCTGAATATTAAAAAGCTTTTGACGCTCATCTTGTAATTGGCCTTGTGAGAAATCATTGGCATCTTTCTTTTCGGGTTTCCAGGTAAACGAATAGCCAATAACTGGTTTCCCACGCCCTTTTCCATATTTTTTTCTAACCGTTAATCCTCTAAACAAAGGAGTTAATTCTTCTTTAATGGGTTTTATAACAAATTTATCGACGTTAGAGGGACTATTCCAGTAACTTTTGGGTATATCTAGTAATTCAAAAAAGTCTTCTTTAGAAAAATAAGCATATCCAGTGGTTCTGAACTGTTTTAGTAACCGAAACATTGTTTTTGCGTAACTACTTTTTAAATCTCTAAACTCTGCCAACGCATAACGAACCCAACTTTCAAGCTTGTTTAAAAGGGGTAAAGCACGTTCATAAACTTTTACGTCTACATAAGGTTCTTCTGCATCTCCATCAATTTTAAATTCTGTAAACAAAACAAAAAACTCTCGAGTTAATCCACTTTTACTTCGTCTACCAAAATGTAATCCCATCATTTTTTCATAAGTTCTCTGAATGTCATCTTCAAAACGGTTATTTGCAGTAGGTTTATAAGCACTTAGCTCTTTTAATTGATCAAAAGTAAAACGAATGGTCTGATCACTCTTATCACGCATACGAGAAATAATCGAAAAAAATAAATTCATTTCAACTGGAGTAAATTTTCGAAGTGGAATGGTATTTAACTCTGGATCATATTTAATAATTTCATTTCCCATGCTGTACCTCCTAATGATTACAAATTAATTTTAGATTGTGTTTATCAAGTAGTCAACTTCATAGTTCTACTTGATAAACAGACAAAACCTACTTGATAAACAGACAAAACCTACTTGATAAACAGACAAAACCTACTTGATAAACAGACAAAACCTACTTGATAAACTTCTATAAGCCTTGGGAGAGTAAGCCTCAAGAGGGGTCTAAAAGAGGTTTAAAAGAGGTTTATAAAAGAGGTATAAAAGAGGCAGCACTGTACGAGGTCAAAACCTAGCAACAAAAAACACAAAGGAGTGAGCTAAAACCAGCTCACATTAAACTTCAGTCGCTATGCTCCTTGCGCCTCACTCTGTGCGTTGCCTAAAAAGGTGTGGCAAGCCACATTAAAACGGGCGCTGACGCCCCGTACCCCGTCCAAGCTGAGCCAGCTTGACCGCTTTTTCACTCGCCGTTAGGCAGGAAAGCAAAGTTTCTATAAAACTTTGGCTTTCGCCAATTCAGTGTTAAGACTGGTTTAGAGCTGTCAATTCCTTATGCTCCCACGCTACGCTCGTCCGCTACCATTGACAGCAAACAGTTAGTTTTTTTTGAATCTTAACAAGAATCTAACTGCTATATTCGTTTTTAAGGGCCTTATTTCTCGTTTCTAGCGATTTTGAGACTGTTTATATATATTTATACCAAAGTCAAAATAAAAAGCCCTCAGCAAGCTTTTAGAGGGCTAAATAACGAAGCCAGGACGATTAATAATATCTTCTTGTCTTTTCTGCAAAACATAAGTATACAGGGAATCATACAAATTCTTTTTGATCTCGTCGGGTTTATTGACGGAAGCTTCAAACAATTCTTGAATATCAACTTGCCAAGGATCAGCAAGCATTTCATCAATGGTTTTTAATACTTTCTTTTCGTCCATCTTGATTACTCCTAACATCAAAATAATGATTTCAATTTAGATTCAGAGATCTTACAGTACCGTTATTCAAAATTTGTTACCAAACTTATAAAGATTCTTTGCACAGAACGATTAAAAAAATTGGCTTAAAACAGTGGAATCTGCAACACTTTTTAAATATTTAAAACATAACAATCTTAGTTTAGGTGCCAACATAAATTGAATTAAAAATATGCTCAATTAAATAATGAGAAAAATTGATTGTATGGTTATCAGCAGACCGAGTGAAACGAGGTAAATGCGCACTTACACCCTTGACAATTGTCAAGGGTAGATTTAATCCCCATCAAAATGGGGATTATTTGTATTAGAAGGCTAGCGCCAACGATAAAAATCCTAGAGCCAAATCTCAAGATTAATCAATCACATTACGAAGGATCCAATGACTATAAGCAAGACGAGCACCGGGAGTTATCACCCAGGGGTGATTAATTTCAAAAATTTGAATTTCAGTTGCTAAGTAAAGTGGCGTCTTACCATGATTAAAAGCAAAAACGGGTTGCGGAAAATCAGGCTTACTAGCAACTTGGTGAACACTTTGACGAGAGTTCATCTGCCACCGAGTTTTTAAATCTTCACGCGACAATAATTGTGGTAATTGTGTTTTTTCAATTTGAGCTTGTTGCTGCAACTTTTGTGTAAATTCTTGTTTAGTCTTGTTTTGGTGCCAATCATCAAACAGCTCATATTTGTTGGTTTTAAAATCTAAATCCATAAGGAAAACCTCCTAACCAAAATCAATCTGATCCAGCATCGTTTCGGTACTGGCTTGGTCTAAGCCTAAATAAGCTAAAGTCATGGCTTCACTTGAATGATTTAATAAGTGCATGACTAAGCCAATATTGTAATTGGATTGCGTATAAACGCGATAAGCCCCAGTTTTGCGCATAGTGTGGGTACCAAGGTAATTAATGCTTAAAAGATC
The DNA here is from genome assembly GCF_000615905.1 of Companilactobacillus nodensis DSM 19682 = JCM 14932 = NBRC 107160. Lineage (GTDB taxonomy): Bacteria > Bacillota > Bacilli > Lactobacillales > Lactobacillaceae > Companilactobacillus > Companilactobacillus nodensis. The sequence continues at coordinate 1,061 of NZ_BAMN01000043.1, read as the reverse complement.
GCCGACTTTGCTCATGATTTTATAGAACTGTTTTTCCGTAATATGCCGTTCTGGGTGTTGAATGGAAGGAAAGAGCCATTCAGAATCCAGCTTATGATCAAGCAGCCATTGACGGTACAATAAGAGCTCTGTTTGAACAGGTTTAAGGTACAAGGTATTCGGTTTACCCGTTTTTCGATCGTGAATGAACGCATTTTGTTTAATAGACCCGTTCGGATTAAAAATGTCGGTTTGTTTTAAGCGCATGACATCACTGACTCGCAACAGTGTCGCTTTGCCAACTTGAAAAACTGTATAGTTACGCCGGCCAGCTTTAAAGTTATTGAGTAACGTATCTTGAACCTCTTTAAGAACGTTTGAATCTTTGATGGGTAAGACAACTTGTTGCATAGTTTTAGCTCCTTAAAAAATTGATTTTTAGTACAAATTAAAGTACAATATTAAGTACAATGAAAGGGTGGTAAATATGACATTAGCACTAACACAGAGCGATTTTCGCGCTAACCTAAAAAAATATTTAGATCAAGTTAATGACGAAGACGAAACCGTTTATATTGCTCGTTCAAATAGTCGCGCAGTAGCCATCGTTTCACAAGAAAAAATGGACTGGCTAGAAAGAGCATTAAAAGCTAAAGAAGGTTCGTTAGAATATGCAATTGCACGTGATCAGTTAATTAAACGCCATGTTTTACCTGACGATGAAATTGTTGAATCAGATGATGATTATTGGGGCCAGTTTAAATAATGAAAAAACTAAGATTTAAACCACGTGCAACCTTTAATGCTGATCTAAAACGGTTAGCCAGTTTAGACAAATCTATTATTGATGAAGTTCGAGCAGCCATTGACCTGTTGCTTGAGCAACAACAATTACCACCAGAATTTGAGGATCATGAACTTAATCGGCGAATGAGCGGGTATAATGAATTTCACTTACGAGATACCCCGAAAAACAAAATACCAAGCGAAACTAACGATGTCCTGGTTGTTTACACGATTGATAAAGATGAACTAGTCTTAATTGGCATTCGAGTCGGATCGCATGATCGTTTATTTTCTGG
>NZ_BAMN01000044.1 GCF_000615905.1 Companilactobacillus nodensis DSM 19682 = JCM 14932 = NBRC 107160 | reverse complement strand
TATTTTATTTAAATTATTGGAATTTTAATTTTTATGACCTCATAAAATATAATAATAAGATTGAAAGGAAGTATTTCCGTGAACCTTACCGCTAGCATAAATCGTTTTATAAAAAATATTCTCTTCAAGGTCGACTGGGAAGGAATGGCCCAGCATATCCTTGGAGTCATAACCCAGTTGATCCTTTTAACTGTCGTCTTACTATTGATCAATTGGATCGGTAAGAAAATTATCAAGCATATCTTCAATAGTAATCTTAAAATAAGCAAGAATCCGATTCCTCAAAACAAAATGAACACGATATACACCATCATCTTGAATATATTTAAATATATTCTTCTATTCTTCTGGATCTACGCCATCCTTTCTGCCATTGGTATCCCTGTCGGAACATTAATTGCTGGTGCTGGGATCTTCAGTTTGGCAATCGGACTTGGAGCACAGGGCTTCGTTTCCGATATGGTCAATGGCTTTTTCATCCTACTAGAGCAGCAGATCAGTGTTGGTGATTACATCAACGTTAACGGCATCGAAGGAACTGTCACTTATGTTGGAATTCGCACGACTCAATTGAAGAGTTTTGACGGGACCTTGAACTTCATCCCCAATCGTAATATTACCGTCGTCAGTAATCAATCCCGAAATGACATGCGGGCACTGATTGAAATACCTGTTTCCAGCAATTCGCCTTTTGATAATATCAAACAGGTCATTGAACACGTCAGTAAAGAATTGAATTTAAAAGCTCTAAAGATAACTAAAGCACCTACTATTCTAGGTTTCTCCAATTTAAATGATGGAACCCTAGTCATTCAAATTGCCGCTTATACCAAGCATGGTGAACAATACAATGTTAAGAATATTTTGATGAAGAAATATTTAATTGCTTTGAATCAAGCTGGAATTGAATTACCTAAATAAAAAGGAACCGTGATATAACTAAAAAGAACAGTGAATTTACGTGGTAAATTCACTGTTCTTTTTTAGTTATAATTAGCCCTTTTCTCAATTCTCTTCTGAATCAATTCAATTAAAATACATAGTCCCCAGTAAATCAGGGCAACCAAAATATACATCGACATGTAATCAAACGAACGACCACCAACTATCTTGGCACGTTGAAAAATATCAGGAATAGTTATCATCGCGGCTAAAGACGTTCCCTTCAACAGATCCATAGCAACATTTCCAAGCGATGGGATAGAAATCCGAATTGCCTGCGGCAAAATAACTCTGATCATGGTCGTACTGAAGTTCAAATCAAGCGTATAGGCTGCATCCCACTGACCAGCATCCACACCAGAGATAGCACCACGATAAATTTCACTGATAAAAGCACTACTAGTCAAAGTGAAACATATTAGTGTCGCCGTCAGAGCCGAGAGTTGATATGGCAAACCAAAGTACAGAATAAATAGAATGACCAATGATGGTACACCCCTAATAAAAGATGTGTACAGTCTAACGAATCCCTTAGCAAATCGGTTGGGCAGCATACCCAATGCTGTGAGTAAAATACCAACTATATTACCAAGCGTAAAAGTAACAATACTTATTCCCAAAGTATAAGGCAATCCCAACAGAATATATGGTATCGATTTGATCATCAATTCAAAGTTTAATTGCATTAGTCATTAGTATCCTTGATTTCAACGGTCTTTTGAATCTTGTACTTAGGTTTAACTGACACATCATCCGTAAAGAATTTCTTAGAGATCTTCGTTAATGTTCCATCAGCTTTCATTTCTTTTAATTGCTTATCGACTTCAGTTTTCAAAGCTTTATTCTGCTTCTTCATCAAGAGTCCGGAAGTTTCAGCATTGAAATAAACATCTTTTAAAATCTTAACTGGTATTTTGGGTAGAGCTTCAACTGACATCTTTTGAAGATAGTAGTCGTTTAGAATCACGTCGGTTCTACCGTTAGCAACATCTGTCAGATACTGATCATTAGTAGCGTTATCGTATGTTACTAGTTGAGCTCCATATTGTTTAGCAATTTTCATGTACCCAGTATTTGGTTCTCCGGCGGCCTTTTTACCTTTTAGATCTTCCAAAGAATGAATTCCAGAATCATCCGATTTTCTAACGATCAAACTATCAAAAGAATGTTTGATCGGCGTACTGATAATGAATTTCTTTGCTCTTTCTTTATTTAAGTTAGAATCATTAGCGTTAATATCTGCTTCACCTTTTTCCAAGGAAGCAATCTGACCATCAACGTTGTATTCCTTAAACTTAGCCTTCACACCCATCCGCTTGGCTACTTCCTTAACAACTTCGACGTCGTAACCAGTTAACTTATTGTCATCATTGTAATAAGAACTAGGAAATAACGTTCCCGAAGTTGCCACAACAAGTTCTTTTTTATCCTTAACCTTTTTCAAACTATCATCCGAGGCCGAACTATTCTTCTGTGCACATCCCGTCACTAACAAAACTATTACTGCCAAAAAACTTAGAGCTAACGTTATTTTCTTATTCATATTTAATCCCTCAAATTACTTATAATATTTTGGTAGTTCTAACGCTTTGGTATTCTCGAATAAATCTCCAATTCTAAATAGCATATCTTCGCGACCTTTGGCGGCCATAAATTGTACACCTAGTGGTAAATTGTTTTTGCTTATCCAAATCGGCAGACTGATTGCAGGTTCACCGGTCAAGTTTGCCAGCTGCGTGAAAGGAGTTAACTTCAAACTTTCATAGAACATGTCATAAATGACTTCCGACTGCTCACTTTCGGATAATTCATCAATATTAATTAAACTATTACGAATATCATCCGACTGCAGATCTGTTTTCAAATTTGGAGCCGTGTAAGCTGTCGTAGGCGTCAGGAACAAATCGAAGTTTCCAAAAATATTGTGTTCCATTATGGCAGTAGCTCGATCCCACTCGTCGAAACATTGGCTGTACTCAACTGCCGAGACATTCAAACCATAACGATACAATCCCCATGACATTAGCTCCATGTCACCTTGAATTATTTCTCGTTGTAGCATCGATGATATCGAATGAAACATTTTGGCTGTTTCAGCTGCATTCATCATGTAATAGGAATCCATTAGAGAAATACCATTCAGTGGATATTTGATTGGAACAACTTCAAATCCTGCATCTTCCAAGACTTGCAGTGCCTTGAGCATCGCAAACTTAGCATCCTCAGATATTCTGGTGCCTATCGGTGAATCAAAACTATACGCAATTTTTAACTTGGACTTAGTCACTGCCCCAGTCCACTCAACGACTGGTGCTTGAAAAGGCGATATTGCTGAAGTTCCTCGCATTCTATAAAATAACTTTTTAGTATCGCGAATTGAGACGGTCAACCCAAAGTCTATCGAAGCACCTTGCCAACTGCGATAATTGTCAGGACCAACCGGCATCGTTCCTCGAGTTGGTTTCAAACCGATCAATCCGGTGAATGAAGCGGGGATTCTTATCGAACCTCCACCATCGCTAGCACCCGCAATAGGAAACATCCCACTAGCCACAGCACCAGCAGCTCCACCACTGGAGCCTCCAGCTGAAAAATCTAGATTCCACGGATTATGACTATCACCGTAAAGCTTAGAGTCAGTGACATTCTTAAAACCAAACTCCGGCGCATTAGACTTACCAACTGGCACTAAGCCCAAGCTCTCAATCTTGGCCACAAAATTATTCGTCTTAGTTGCTACATTGTTCTTAAACAGACGTGATGCCGAAGTGTCTAAGAATCCATACTTGCTTTGTCCTAATATCTTCAAAGGAATTGGAACGCCTTTGAACACCGTATCCTCTAATTTTTTATCGGTAACCGACAGATACCTGTCGCGATAAGTCACTTCATCGAAGTCTACAAGTGAATTTAAGTAATTATTACCTTTTTTAATACATAAAATAGTCTCATCAATCAATTCTTTGCGACTGATCTGTCCTTGATCCAATAAACTGGCCCAATGCGTAGCATCTTCCAATTTAATTCCCTCCTACATATAAATAATCTTATTCAAAAAATCTTTAGTTCGCTGATTCTGTGGCCGATTAAACAGTTTATCTGGTGAATTAACTTCTAAAATTTGGCCGTCATCCATAAAAATCACTTTGTCGGCTATTTCTTTAGCAAATGACATCTCATGCGTGACAATCACCATTGTCATCCCCGTATCTGACAACTTCTTAATGATATTTAGAATATCTTTGACCGTTTCTGGATCAAGCGCCGACGTTGGTTCATCAAACAACATTATCTCCGGACTAAGAGCCAACGCTCTGGCAATAGCGATACGCTGCTTCTCGCCACCTGACAACGACGACACAGCACTGTTAATTTTGTCTTCCAACTTGACCTTTTTCAACAATTCCATAGCAATCGTCTTAGCTTCAGTGACAGTCTGTATTTTGTTCTTGATAGGTGAAAGCGTGATGTTATCAAGTACTGATAAGTTAGGAAATAAATTGAAATGTTGAAACACAAACCCCATCTTTCTTCGTGCAGCTATTGAAACAGGCACCTCGTTCGTGAAATTATCATCTTCAATCCATACCTCACCACTTGTGATGTCATTTAAGCCAATCAGACATCTCAACAAAGTACTCTTTCCTGAACCGGACGGCCCAATAACTACAACTACTTCACCCCTATTTACCGTTAGATCCACTCCTCGTAAAACTTCTTCATTATCGAAACTCTTCACAAGTCGATGAACTGATATTATCTCCTCCATAGCACCTTCCTTTCACAAGCGAACAACTAAAAGATACCGATTGAATTCATTAATTACAAACAAAAACCATTACAAATTTATTTGTACAATTTAATAAAAATGAGCATATAAAAAGTGCCTCATAAAATATGAGACACCACTTGGAAATATTAAT
>NZ_BAMN01000045.1 GCF_000615905.1 Companilactobacillus nodensis DSM 19682 = JCM 14932 = NBRC 107160 | reverse complement strand
TAATTAATTAATTAGCTACTAGTTGTGAATTTGATTCCGATGATACTTATCAGTAGCAAAGTGATGAATATCCAGGTAATAGGTGAAACTTTATCACCAAAAATAAAGAAACCTACTAAAATTGACCCTAATGCACCAATACCAGTCCAAATAGGGTAAGCGATGCTTAGTGGCAGTGTCTTGGTTGCTTTAGCCAATAGGACAAAGCTAATGATCATACCGATAATTGTTAAAATAGTAAAATTAAGTTTGGTAAAGCCGTGGCTTAGTTTCATCATTGATGCCCAAACGACTTCAAATAGTCCTGCGATAATTAAATAAATCCAATTCATAATAATACCTCCATTTTTTTACAAAAAAATAAAGTATCCCCAATAATTCCTTCTTTGGCCTAACGGAATTATTAAGAATACTTTTTTTAGTGACACCCGGCGGTGTATTGATTTATCATAGAATAATACCACATTAAATATTTTAGGGCTAGGGGATCGTTTAATAATGATTGAAAACATGACACTTGATGAAATTGATCAAGTCGCAGATATTTGGCTTGAGGGAAATTTGGATGCCCATAATTTTATTAGTGCAAAATATTGGAAAAGTAATTTAGAACAAGTTAAGCGTGAATTCGCGGAAGCTGACGTGTATGTCTACAAAGTTGATGATGCCATTGCTGGATTTATTGGATTGAATGGAAACTATGTATCAGGAGTATTTATTAGACGTGAATACCGTAACCAAGGAATTGGTAAGCAATTATTCGATTATGCGAAGCAACACCATGATGATTTATTAGTAAGTTGTTATGTTAAGAATTTTAAAGCACTGAATTTTTATCGCGTTAATGGATTTTCTATTAAGACAGAAGGGCTCGACAAAGATACTGGTGAATCTGAAGTAACTATGATTTGGATGAAAAAAGACTGAGAAAATTTTCTCAGTCTTTTTTAGTCTTCCACTGCAGCGAGTGGGAAACGTTTAACAATAAATGTTAGAAGGTATGATGCGGCTAAAATAACTGCAACTACCATGTATGGATAATGTGTATTCCAATCCATCAATGCACCAGACATCAAAGGTCCGATGACATTACCGATACTAGTCAATGACATGTTCATACCATTGATCAGACCTTGGTTCGCCTTACTTGATTTGGTAAGTAGAGTTGTGATGGCAGGGCGCAATAGATCAAATGATGAAAAAATGATCAATGTTGCGACAATAACTGATACATGTGAATGTGCCTGTGTGATCCAAAAGACGCAGATGGCGCTCAGTAAGAAACAATAGCTGATCAAACCAACTTCGCCGATCTTATTGATAAGCCAGTTGAAGGCAGCAACCTGCAATATTAATGAAATAATACCATTAAGTGTCAATACTAATGCAATCGTTCCCAAGCCAAAGTTAAAAACTTGGTTTACGTAGATACTATAGATGCTTTCAAATCCTTGAAGTCCAAATGATGAGACCAAGATCATCCCGAATAAGACAACCATTGGAACTGTCAGAATAGACATAATAGAAGATTTATTTTTGTGGAGCTTGGCTTCTTCTTTTTGCTCAAGTTCAATTGTTTCTTTGCTTTCTTTAAGAAAAATCTGTGTGAAGATACAACTTGTGATGGCAAGAACACCGGCAACCCAAAATGGTGTCTTATAACTGAAACCAGCTAGAATACCGCCAAGTCCAGGGCCCAAGATCAGTCCACCACTGAAGGCGGCGGATAACCAACCGATAACTTTGGCACGTTCCTTCAAGGTCGTTAGGTCAGATCCTAATGCCATTGAAGTAGGAATTACCATGGCCGCAGAAAGTCCACCAATAATACGTGATAGGTTGAACATTGGTAATGTTGTCGCAATCGCAAAGATGAACTCAGAGATCATATATAGGTAAATAATCCGAAGACGATGACAGGCTTACGGCCGATCTTGTCAGACATTCTACCTACAATAGGTGAGGCGACAAATTGTGCGAAGGCAAATAATGAAGTCATGACCCCCATTTGTGACGTTGTATAATGAAACTCATTCTTGATGAATGGTGTAACCGGAATGACTAATCCAATTCCCAAACAGATCAAAAAGTTACTAAAAATTAAAATGTAAATGGATTTTCTGTTCTTCTCCATGTTAATCCCCCTCTCAAAACCACGTTAGAAACGCTTAAAAAAAACCACCGCCGTGGTTGGCGATAGTTTTTACTAGTTCAGTTCATCGTAGATGATTATTGTTAAAAAAGCAATATATTGTTTTTATTTTTATCATGATATTAATTATGGTAAACAAAAAGGCTATCCCCATTCGAAATTCCCGGAGATAGCCTATACTGATTCCACCAGAAAGAATTGTACCATTGTGATTATTGATGTAATCAAATATTAAGAAAACTTAAAAAATCCTTATTTAACACCACTTTGTGTCTGTTCAGTAACTTTATCATTGGTGAAGGTGATAACGATCTTAGCACCAGAATCGCCTTTGATGCCAGAAGTGTATGTCAATTTGTTGATCGATGTGCCGTTAACTGAAGAATCATCATAGGAATTAGGTTGACCGAGTAGTTTTTCGATATCAGCGGTACTCTGATCACTTTCAATTTGAGCATATTTTTGGATATCAATCTTGCTATCACGTTTTACTTTCAATCCTGAGATCGTCTTGCTGATAGCATGATTGTTGGCAAATCCAACTGAGACGGATGATCCTGATTCAGCATTGACAACTTTATCCCAAGTTTGGACATCGACATCTACTCCTTGAACATTGCTTGTGGAGTGACTAGTTGGTGTACCAAAGATCGGCTTGATAGTATCCCAGGATGTTCCGTTGTCAGAATCCAAGGCAATATTGTTGAATTGATCCAATGTTATTCCGTCACTAGTTGAAGAGGATGAAGTTTTCTTCTTCTTGGTAGATGACTTGGATTTTTCAACTTTTTCAGTTTTATCTTTATTAGTAGAACTATCATTTTTGTTGTTAATATAGCCAAATACCCCAAAACCGATACCGGCGATGATTATCAAGCAATAATAAGCCAGAACCACCATTTCTTGAAGAAAGGCTTTTTGCGTGTTCTACGCAGCGACATTCTAGACATGTTTTGATTATTATTCATTTTTCCACCCCTGACCCTAAGCTGTATGCGTATATGTCTATCATACCAATTTTTGGAAATAAGTCGTATTTTTTATAATTTATTAATGAAAATTAAAAAAATCATTTGCCTTAAAGTACACTTGAAGGTTTATATTGAA
>NZ_BAMN01000046.1 GCF_000615905.1 Companilactobacillus nodensis DSM 19682 = JCM 14932 = NBRC 107160 | reverse complement strand
GACTTGAGAGCTTCCAACTTGATAGTCACTTAAATAATTATTTTAAAAAGTTCTTGACATCATGTTACGTTCTTGATAAACTAATTAAGTCGCTTGTTAAGAAGTTCACTTCTTAACTGACAGTAGACCTTTGAAAACTGAACAAAGTTTTAACAATCAATTGTGTAGGCCTTATTAATTTAAGGTTTTGAATTATGAATTAAGAAACATTGACGAAGTCAATTTTCGCTAGTATTTAATGAGTCACAAACTTTTAATATGAGAGTTTGATCCTGGCTCAGGACGAACGCTGGCGGCGTGCCTAATACATGCAAGTCGAGCGAACTCTGGTTTTTGAACGATGGTGCTTGCACCGGAGTGATTAAACATTTGAGTGAGCGGCGGATGGGTGAGTAACACGTGGGTAACCTGCCTAAAGTGGGGGATAACATTTGGAAACAAGTGCTAATACCGCATAACAACATTTACCACATGGTTTATGTTTGAAAGATGGTTCTGCTATCGCTTTAGGATGGACCCGCGGTGCATTAGTTAGTTGGTGAGGTAACGGCTCACCAAGACCGTGATGCATAGCCGACCTGAGAGGGTAATCGGCCACATTGGGACTGAGACACGGCCCAAACTCCTACGGGAGGCAGCAGTAGGGAATCTTCCACAATGGACGAAAGTCTGATGGAGCAACGCCGCGTGAGTGAAGAAGGTTTTCGGATCGTAAAACTCTGTTGTTGAAGAAGAACATGCGTGAGAGTAACTGTTCATGTATTGACGGTATTCAACCAGAAAGCCACGGCTAACTACGTGCCAGCAGCCGCGGTAATACGTAGGTGGCAAGCGTTGTCCGGATTTATTGGGCGTAAAGCGAGCGTAGGCGGTTTATTAAGTCTGATGTGAAAGCCCTCGGCTCAACCGAGGAAGTGCATCGGAAACTGGTAAACTTGAGTGCAGAAGAGGAGAGTGGAACTCCATGTGTAGCGGTGGAATGCGTAGATATATGGAAGAACATCAGTGGCGAAGGCGGCTCTCTGGTCTGTAACTGACGCTGAGGTTCGAAAGCGTGGGTAGCAAACAGGATTAGATACCCTGGTAGTCCACGCCGTAAACGATGAGTGCTAAGTGTTGGAGGGTTTCCGCCCTTCAGTGCTGCAGCTAACGCATTAAGCACTCCGCCTGGGGAGTACGACCGCAAGGTTGAAACTCAAAGGAATTGACGGGGGCCCGCACAAGCGGTGGAGCATGTGGTTTAATTCGAAGCAACGCGAAGAACCTTACCAGGTCTTGACATATCTTGAAACACTAAGAGATTAGTTTTTCCTTCGGGGACAAGAATACAGGTGGTGCATGGTTGTCGTCAGCTCGTGTCGTGAGATGTTGGGTTAAGTCCCGCAACGAGCGCAACCCTTATTACTAGTTGCCAGCATTTAGTTGGGCACTCTAGTGAGACTGCCGGTGACAAACCGGAGGAAGGTGGGGACGACGTCAAATCATCATGCCCCTTATGACCTGGGCTACACACGTGCTACAATGGTCGGTACAACGTGCTGCGAACTCGCGAGGGTAAGCAAATCACTTAAAACCGATCTCAGTTCGGATTGTAGGCTGCAACTCGCCTACATGAAGCTGGAATCGCTAGTAATCGCGGATCAGCATGCCGCGGTGAATACGTTCCCGGGCCTTGTACACACCGCCCGTCACACCATGAGAGTTTGTAACACCCAAAGCCGGTGGGGTAACCTTTTAGGAGCTAGCCGTCTAAGGTGGGACAAATGATTAGGGTGAAGTCGTAACAAGGTAGCCGTAGGAGAACCTGCGGCTGGATCACCTCCTTTCTAAGGAAATGTGCGAAAGCACAACGGAATACACAAGTTAAAACTTTGTTTAGTTTTGAGAGG
>NZ_BAMN01000047.1 GCF_000615905.1 Companilactobacillus nodensis DSM 19682 = JCM 14932 = NBRC 107160 | reverse complement strand
ATGGATATACTACCTCTCAGGTACACAGATTAAATAAATAAAAATCTGTATACCTGAGAGGTATTTTTGTGCGCTCTTATAGAAAATATTCATTATCTGAAAAGTTAAACATACTTAGAATGATTGATAAGAATAATTCGGTAGAATCAATTGCAAGAGATTTGGAAATAAATCGCAATGTGATCTGGCAATGGAAAAGCCTGTATGATGCCGAAGGCATCAAAGGCCTAGAGAAAAAATCTAAAAATAATAAATATTCAAAGGAATTCAAACTTTCAGTTATAAGAGAACATATTGATAATGGTATTTCCTTCCCCAAACTGACAGCCAAATATAATTTGAGAAGTTCGGGCATGGTCGCAAATTGGTTTAGAGATTATACTATTGGGAAGAAGTTTTATCCCAATAGAAATCAGAGGAACCAAGTTGTGAAAGACGGACGTAAAACCACAAAAGTTGAGAGAATCGAAATAGCACAATGGGCAATAGCTAATGACCATGCCTATAACGAAGCTGCAGATAAGTTTAAGGTTTCGTATCAACAGGTCTATACATGGGTCAGAAAACTAGAAAAAGCCGGTCCAGACTCCTTGTCTGACCGGCGTGGTAAATCCAAAGAAGCCCCGTTAACGGAGCTTGAATTGGCAAAACTAGAGATAAAACGTTTAAAATCTGAAAATAAACATTTGGAATTGGACAATGTTCTATCAAAAAAACTTATGGAGATTCAAAGGAGGGGGAAATAAGTGGTTGGTGTGATATCAACCGAATCTCGAGATACAAAATCATCAAAGAATTAGCGAATAAATATCCGGTTGCTTGGATTTGCCAGACCCTTGAAATAACACGACGCTCTTACTATAAATGGTTAAGCCGTAAGAATACGGATAACGACATGGTGAACGATGAATTGATTAAATTTATTAAAAAATTGGAATCTGAGCATAATAACATCTTCGGTGTAGAAACGTTGGTAATGTATATTAACAGCGAGACCAAATATCATGTAAATGCTAAACGTGTAAGACGTCTTATGAAGTTATATGGTATAAAAAGTTCCATTCGTGTTAGTAAGCACGACCGTAAAGCAGAACGTAAGGAAATGATGTCCTCCAATATCTTGAAACACAACTTTACTCAAGATAAGTCAAACGCTGTTTGGTCAACAGACTGTACTGAATTAAAATATGGAAATCAAGATTCTTACAAAATAAGATTGAGTGCAATAAAGGATCTTTATGATCACAGTATTATTGCTTGGGCAATAGCCGACACTGAAACTAAGGATTTGGTAACTGATACCATTAAAATTGCCGTTACAGAAAGTGGTGTTGATGTGCATGGATTAATTTTGCATACGGATCAAGGATCTGCGTACACATCTTTAGACTTTAATAAGCAGCTCGACGGCTATGGTATTCGTCATAGCATGTCAAGACCCGGAACACCTGGAGATAACGCACCGATGGAAAGCTTTTGGAGTCATTTAAAGGATGAATACTTTGATTTCAATCCATCACTGACTAAAGAAGAGTTAATTAATAACATAACTAAAGCAATTGACTGGTACAACAACGGAAGACGTCAAAAGACATTAAAAGGCATGACTCCGACAGAATGTCGTAATCATGCCTCTCAATTATTAGCATCATAATTTATATTATTTCAACTGTGTACTTGACAGGGTATATTTCCAA
>NZ_BAMN01000048.1 GCF_000615905.1 Companilactobacillus nodensis DSM 19682 = JCM 14932 = NBRC 107160 | reverse complement strand
CTGATCTTCTTTATATAGTCAGGCATGGAATCGAACCATGCACCATCATCAGTATTTAGCGTTACCCTTTGCGCCACTGACTACCGTTGTTGTATTCGCAAATCAAAAAAGAACTAAAAGCTCTTTCTTTTATATTTTATGATTGCTTTCCGACAATCAACGTTCCGAATAGGAGTCGAACCTATAATCGTTCGGTTAACAGCCGAATGCTCTACCAGTTGAGCTATCGAAGCATGAGACTGGAACTAACCAGCCTAATAAATTCTTGAAGGAGTTTATAGCACTAATGTTCTATGTGAAAGTAACCAACTTTCACAATGTGAGAATGAGGATTCGAACCTCAAGCTAAATTGGAAGGAAAAACATTTAAATATTGTTAAGGGAAATACTAATTATTTTTTTAATTTAGCCCACCCATGTGTTCTCACGAAATGAAGAGTGTTATCATAACTCTTCTAGCAAATGAGCTCCTTTTAAGCGGTAGAGTAACCGCATATCTCTTAATCTTTCGATAATACTAATATAACACTTAAATAGTCTGGTAATTGTCTGGTAATTGTCTGGTAAAGTGCTGGTAAAACTCCGGTAAAGTGCTGATTTTCTAAATATACTCTTTCCAATCTCTTATTTGGTCTTCTTTTAAATATGCATGAAAATCATGTATTTTAATGAAGGAATCCGCAAAATATAAATATGCCCTTTTTTTCTTCACATTATATTGTGCGTGTTGATAACCTAATGACATTTGAGTAGTTATGTCTGGCTGATCATTTAAATAAACCGCTCTTAATATTTTTCTATAAATCAAAGGACATCTATTGATAGCTTTAACAGTAGCTTTAACTAACCTTTGTGCTTCAAAGTGACTTATCATTCCATTTTCCGTACCATTGTCACCACTCAAGGAACTAATCCCAGTCACATCAAACTTAGGAGACTGCACATCAAGCATGGAATATCCTGCTTGTAAAACAAGTCTTGGAAATTCTTTTTCAAAATAATTTTTTACATTTTTTTCTGTTCTATCTGTGTCAACTTGTCTTAACAATCCCATATCCTAGTCTCCCATTTGTGATATAATTGATTTACCGGAACCAATTAATTAGCTGCTCACGTTGTGAGTGGCTTTTTTTATTGCTTTAATTCCTGATTACAGGTTCTTTAGTAGGTATAGTGTCACCAAAGCCACCATCAACATCTAAATCAGACATTACTAAGTACATATAAATTTTCATTTCTTAGCCTTCCAATCTTCATCAGGAATTACAAACTGGCTGCCATCTTGATAAGTAACGATCCAATCACCTTGACTAAGAAATACTTGAAGTCCATTAATATTAATCAGGTGTATGCCATAGTCATATGTATAAACTCCGATTGTTGACATCATTTCTTCGTCCCAAGAATCAAATTGAACTGCTTTGACAATCTTCTTATCGTTTCCAACCTCCATATAACTTTTCTTAAAAATATCATCTCTGATAGCCCAATGTTCGCCATCTACTCCTGTGGCAATCCAATCGTTAACCCCTAGCACCATATCGCCTTCCAGTGTATTAATAGTATAATCTGGGTCTAGTGGCATAGGCGGCGTGATATTGTATTTTTTAAACATTTCATCTGAACCATCAAACTGCTCTGCTTGAATGGTTGCTACTTTCCGATATGTTTTAATCATTTCTCAGCCTCCGGGAAT
>NZ_BAMN01000049.1 GCF_000615905.1 Companilactobacillus nodensis DSM 19682 = JCM 14932 = NBRC 107160 | reverse complement strand
GCTTTCTTCGTTATTCCCTCATTAATAGCCTGAACACCATCTTTGTTTTCAGTCACGGCATCGGCTAGCTCTGCAATAGTGTCCAATGTAGCGGGAGCAGCACCGATAATATCCTTGATGCTTTGTTCAGCGTATGTTTTGGCTTGTCCAACACCAGTAGAAATTTTGCTGTCGACATCTGCGGTCGTGGAATAATCGGCTTTGTCTAGGGCGTTTGTAATGGCCGTTTGAACACCATCATTAGTCGCAATTTCTGATGGATTAGGACACCAATCAGTAGCATATGAACCTAGCTCAAGTTTTTCTTCTTTTGCTGTGCAAGCGAAATCATCAGAACTGTGCACAATATGTGGAGATATATAAGATATGCCACTAGGAATTGTGAATGTCCATGAAGCTTTACCCGATGAAGAATAATTAGCACTGGGAAACCATCCAACATATTTTTTGTTGTTGTCATATCCCCAATACCCCAAAGCAAAAGAGCCTGTTAATTTTGTTAAATATATTGAGTAGGTATAGGTATTCCCAGCATTAACTGGTGTTAATGCTGGATCGTTAACCCAACCGGATACAGTTGAAAAGTCACCTGTGTATGACTTTTCTGACGAACTCGTCCCTAATAGTAAATTAGTACCAACTGCACTGTTATTAACTTGAGTTTGCAAATTAACAATATCGTTTTTATTGGTCGTCATTTGAGTTAAATCAACCGAATCAAGCTGGCTACTAATTTTATCCGCTTGTGTTTGTAATGCCGTAGCATCTTTTCCTAAATCAGTTAACTTCTTATTTAAATCAGCTACATCATTAGTTAATAATTCCTTAAAGCTGTCATAATCAGATTGTAGAGTTGAAATAAGATTTTTGAATCTATCTTCAAAATCTGAACCTTGAGCAACATATCGTTTTTCAAAGTCTGCACTTTGGCTAGTAAAATCATTTTCACGTTTTGATTCAGCAGCATCAAAGTCCTTTTGATTAGTTGCGTTTTGTTCCTTACCATCAGAAATAACTTTGTTGAAATTAGTAGTAATTGTTTCAAACATTGCCTTATCATCAGAAATTAGCTTGTTAAATTCCGTATCGAAACCGTCACGCTGCGAAGTTGCTGCTGTCTCTGAATTACTTTTGAATGTGTTCCATGCCGCTTTAGCAGCATCTAAGTCTTCCTCTGACTTATCCACGAAACTCTGCATCTTACCAGTCAATTCTGCAACTTTGCTATCAATCTTTGCGTTTCCGGTATCGGCAAAGTCTTTTAAGGCTAAAACTATAAGATTCGGCTTGCTTAGTTAAGGTTTCAAAGTCATCAATATAACTGCCCGCTTCTTTTATTGATCCGATCCCTTGCAGCACGACTAACTTAATATCCGATGTGGAATCATCCCCAACCTTGAAATACATGTTTCTGAATACGCCGACATTTGTGTACATTTCATCTGGAAACTTAACCTTGAACGTATTTCCTGACTTATCAGTCACAACTTGCTTAATCAGTCGTTGGTCGGGTGTTTTGGCAATGAGTTCAATGTCAACCGTA
>NZ_BAMN01000050.1 GCF_000615905.1 Companilactobacillus nodensis DSM 19682 = JCM 14932 = NBRC 107160 | reverse complement strand
GATAAATCAGTATACTTTTCGAATGACTTCCCTAAAGTAACTTGTAGCTCGTCGCCTGTGTCGCCTTGTCTAATCTTCAAAGGTAACTCATAAATAGGCACTGTTTTGTCTGTATCTAGAATAATTTTTGGTAAAGTCATTTAGTTATCTCCTCTCTATTCACTAATTTATTTTTAAGCAATTGAACGATCTCACTGTTTTGTTTAATAATCGTTTGATTATTGGCTGTGAGATTGTTAATTTTTTCATCTTGATTGATGATCTGACTCTGTAATTCATCATTAGAAATACTTGGCACGTTTGTTGGAAGACGCAATGCATTTGAATCAAAAGTGAACAGATCGTAATATGTTTCAAATGTCTTGAACCAAGATGATGTCAGGAACGTTTTAATATATCCCTGCTTTTCTAATTCAACATTTGTTTCTTTATCATCGTAGAATTTCATCTGCCATGTTGCTGATTCATCATCAGTCTTTTCAAAGTCTTTAACGACTCCACGCTTATCAAGCAATACATAAACATACATTACTTATCACCTCCTGATTTCGAATCTTCTTTTGTCAACTCAGCATATTTGTCAGGTAATTCATCTTTGATAATTCCAAGCAATTCATCAATAACTTTATTACCCTTTTCGACTTGAGCCATCAAAACTGCCCTATTGTAATTGGCAGCATCTAGTTGATCTCTTAAATTGCCAATCACTTCATTAACTTCTACATCATTATTCATGTCTAAACCAACCTTCCATTTACACTGAGTTGACCATTGCCACCATCTTTAAGTTGCAAACTTCCCAGCCAGATATATCCATCACTTTTTGTACTCATTCCACGCAAACCGTCAATTTGAGTAATAGTTGCTCGCGGTGTTGAAAAACCATAACTTGTCATTGAAACAACATTTCCACCTGATCCGGATAAACTGATGTTTACATCTCCAGTGATCGAACCACCATGAATGTCGGCACCTTCCATCATGATCCCTGATATCTTTTGACCAACAAAATTATCGGCATAAATATTTCCCCGACTATCCATTGCGGTCTTACCAGAACCCTGATAGTAAATACCATTACCATTCAGTAGAAATGAACTTCCCGCATTTGAATCAATGTACATAGCCGTTGGTTCATCACGATTTGGTCTGAATCGAATTACAGCATCACTTGGCTGTTTGATAAAATTGAAAATATCGTCACGTGCTTCGTTAACTTGCTTTTCGATATCATCATAATGTTCCTTGTAGTCATGCAAGTCTGATCGAATGCTGTTCATTTCAGCAGCAGTCTCAGTTTTGGTTTCTTCAACGTCTTTTGAGACATCGTCGACCTTGTTGCCAACTTGATC
>NZ_BAMN01000051.1 GCF_000615905.1 Companilactobacillus nodensis DSM 19682 = JCM 14932 = NBRC 107160 | reverse complement strand
GTGGCAGCTTCCTATCCTCGCGGGTAGTTTCCCACCAACTACTTTCGGCGTGAAGAAGCTTAACTTCTGTGTTCGGCATGGGAACAGGTGTATCCTTCTTGCCATCGCCACCACACTATTCTTACTCGTACCTTCAAAACTAGATACTAATCAAATGAATTATTGAAACACTTCAAACCACTTACTCGGTTAAGTCCTCGATCTATTAGTACTGCTCAGCTCCATGTATCGCTACACTTCCACCCGCAGCCTATCTACGTCATAATCTCTAACGGATCTTACTTCCATAAAGGAATGGGAAATCTCATCTCGAGGGGGGCTTCACACTTAGATGCTTTCAGCGTTTATCCCTTCCATACGTAGCTACCCAGCGATGCGCCTGGCGGCACAACTGGTACACCAGAGGTATGTCCATCCCGGTCCTCTCGTACTAAGGACAGCTCCTCTCAAATTTCCTACGCCCGCGACGGATAGGGACCGAACTGTCTCACGACGTTCTGAACCCAGCTCGCGTACCGCTTTAATGGGCGAACAGCCCAACCCTTGGGACCGACTACAGCCCCAGGATGCGATGAGCCGACATCGAGGTGCCAAACCTCCCGTCGATGTGAACTCTTGGGGGAGATAAGCCTGTTATCCCCAGGGTAGCTTTTATCCGTTGAGCGATGGCCCTTCCATATGGTACCACCGGATCACTAAGTCCGACTTTCGTCCCTGCTCGACTTGTCAGTCTCGCAGTCAAGCTCTCTTGTGCCTTTACACTCTATGAATGATTTCCAACCATTCTGAGAGAACCTTTGAGCGCCTCCGTTACATTTTAGGAGGCGACCGCCCCAGTCAAACTGCCCACCAGACACTGTCCCTCACCACGCTAAATGGTGTAGGTTAGAGTTTTCATATAACAAGGGTAGTATCCCACCAATGCCTCAATCGAAACTAGCGTTCCGATTTCAACGGCTCCTACCTATCCTGTACATGTCACACAAAAACTCAATATCAAGCTACAGTAAAGCTCCATGGGGTCTTTCCGTCCTGTCGCGGGTAACCCGCATCTTCACGGGTATTATAATTTCACCGAGTCTCTCGTTGAGACAGTGCCCAAATCATTACGCCTTTCGTGCGGGTCGGAACTTACCCGACAAGGAATTTCGCTACCTTAGGACCGTTATAGTTACGGCCGCCGTTTACTGGGGCTTCAATTCTCAGCTTCGCTTACGCTAACTGATCCTCTTAACCTTCCAGCACCGGGCAGGCGTCAGCCC
>NZ_BAMN01000052.1 GCF_000615905.1 Companilactobacillus nodensis DSM 19682 = JCM 14932 = NBRC 107160 | reverse complement strand
ATATACGTCATCTTACGATTTAGCATAGACCTGTGTTTTTGATAAACAGTTGTTTGGGCCTATTCACTGCGGCTGGCTGTTACACCAGCACCCCTTCTCCCGAAGTTACGGGGTCATTTTGCCGAGTTCCTTAACGAGAGTTCACTCGCTGACCTTAGGATTCTCTCCTCGACTACCTGTGTCGGTTTGCGGTACGGGTAGTTTATTTCTAACTAGAAACTTTTCTCGGCAGTGTGAGTTACTGTGCTTCGCTACTTAAATTTCGCTCCTCATCACAGCTTGTCCTTAAAGGTAAAAGCATTTGACTCTTACCAAGACTTACTGCTTGAACACACTTTTCCAGCTGTGTGCACACATCATCCTCCTGCGTCCTTCCATCGTTCAAACAAAATAAACTAGTACGGGAATATCAACCCGTTATCCATCGATTACACCTCTCGGTCTCATCTTAGGCCCCGACTAACCCTGGGAGGACGAGCCTTCCCCAGGAAACCTTAGTCTTTCGGCCGATCAGATTCTCACTGATCTTTCGCTACTCATACCGGCATTCTCACTTCTAAGAACTCCACTGCTCCTTACGGTACAGCTTCAATGCTCTTACAACGCTCTCCTACCACGCATCTTACGATGCATCCACAGTTTCGGTATCATGCTTAGCCCCGGTACATTTTCGGCGCAGAATCACTCGACTAGTGAGCTATTACGCACTCTTTGAATGAATGGCTGCTTCTAAGCCAACATCCTAGTTGTCTATGCGTTTCCACATCCTTTTCCACTTAGCATGAATTTTGGGACCTTAACTGGTGATCTGGGCTGTTTCCCTTTCGACGGTGGATCTTATCACTCATCGTCTGACTCCCGGGTATAGATCAATGGTATTCGGAGTTTATCTGAATTCAGTAACCCAAGACGGGCCCCTAGTCCAAACAGTGCTCTACCTCCATGATCCTATTCCCCGAGGCTAACCCTAAAGCTATTTCGGAGAGAACCAGCTATCTCCAAGTTCGTTTGGAATTTCACCGCTACCCACACCTCATCCCAGCATTTTTCAACATACATGGGTTCGGCCCTCCGGTGTGTTTTACCACACTTTCAGCCTGGACATGGGTAGGTCACTTGGTTTCGGGTCTACATCTACATACTAAAGCGCCCTATTCAGACTCGCTTTCGCTACGGCTCCGCATTTTCTGCTTAACCTCGCATGTAAACGTAACTCGCCGGTTCATTCTACAAAAGGCACGCCATCA